>NZ_PVRE01000009.1:0-55486 GCF_002998605.1 Bacillus sp. MZGC1 | reverse complement strand
AGGTTACCCACGTGTTACTCACCCGTCCGCCGCTAACATCCGGGAGCAAGCTCCCTTCTGTCCGCTCGACTTGCATGTATTAGGCACGCCGCCAGCGTTCGTCCTGAGCCAGGATCAAACTCTCCGAAAAAGTACAAAACCGAAGTTTTGTTTTTCGCCAGTTTGACTGACTACCTATGATGTTTCATAGGATTTTTTTATAAAAACTCGAATTAACAGGTACGTTTTGTCTTGTTTAGTTTTCAAAGATCATTTTCGTTATCGCTCGTAAGCGACTTTAATATCTTAACATTTCGCATCGGTTAAAGTCAAGAACTTTTTTCAATTTCTTTTTTAACCTCGTTGCTGTTTTGCGGCAACGAATAATAATATACCATCTTGATTCTTTCCTTGCAATAGTTTTTTAAAAAAAAATTTCATTTTATGAAAAATAAAAAGCACCATAGTTAAAATGGCGCTTTGAGTGATGTATTAACGGTTTCTCATTTGTGGGAAAAGCAGTACATCTCTGATTGATGGAGAATTTGTTAATAGCATGATTAACCGGTCGATACCGATTCCTAGTCCGCCTGTTGGAGGCATACCATATTCTAATGCTTCAACAAAATCGTCATCCATTAGATGCGCTTCGTCATTCCCTTCTTCACGTTCTTTTAATTGAGCTTCGAATCGTTCTCTTTGATCGATTGGATCGTTTAGCTCTGTGAATGCATTAGCATGCTCGCGGCGTACGATAAATAGTTCAAAGCGATCAGTGAAGCGAGGGTCTTCAGGATTTTTCTTAGCTAATGGAGAAATCTCCACTGGGTGTCCGTAAATAAATGTAGGCTGAACCAATGTTTCTTCTACTTTTTGCTCGAAGAACTCATTGATGATATGACCTACTGTCATGTTTTTCGTGATTTCAATTCCGTGATCAGCGGCATACTGCTTCGCTTCTTCAACAGACATCTCCTGCCAGAAGTCTACACCAGTTGCTTCTTTGACCGCTTCAACCATATGGAGTCTCTTCCATTCAGGCTTGAGATCAATTTCATCTTCTCCATATTGAATAGTGGTTGTTCCTAGTACCTCTTCGGCAATATGAGCAATCAGGTTTTCAGTTAGGTTCATGATGTCTTTGTAATCTGCGTAAGCTTCGTACAGCTCGATCATAGTGAATTCTGGGTTATGACGAGTTGATACACCTTCGTTACGGAATACACGGCCAATCTCGTATACTTTCTCTAGGCCACCGACAATCAAGCGTTTTAAGTGCAGTTCAATCGCAATACGCATATAAAGCGGCATATCCAGTGCATTGTGATGAGTAATGAAAGGACGTGCTGATGCACCACCAGGGATGCTGTGCATTGTTGGTGTTTCAACTTCTAGGTACCCTTTAGAATCTAAGTATCTTCTCATGGATTGAATAATCTTGCTTCGCATGATGAACGTCTGCTTACTTTCTGGATTTACAATCAGGTCAAGGTAGCGCTGACGATAACGTTGTTCAACATCTTTGAGTCCATGATATTTATCAGGAAGCGGGCGAAGTGCTTTTGTGAGAACCTCAAAGCTAGTCGCTTTAATTGAAAGTTCTCCAACGTTCGTTTTAAATACCATTCCTGTTACACCGATGATATCGCCTAGGTCTGAGCTTTTGAATAACTCGTAAGCTTCTTCTCCTACACTATCTTTACGAACGTATATTTGAATTTGTCCTTCTAAGTCTTGTATATGCGCAAAGCCAGCTTTCCCTTTTCCTCGCTTTGTCATCATACGTCCAGCGATTGTCACTTGGGCAGACTTTTCTTCTAAGTCTTCTTTAGAAAACTCATCATATTCAGCGATAATTTGTGCGGATTGATGAGAACGGTCATATCGTTCGCCGAATGGATCGATACCCTCTTCTCTCATTTTATTCATTTTGTCACGTCTGACCTGGAATTGGTCATTTAATTCTTCGTTATTAAGCCCTTCATTACTCATTTATATCACTCCAATAATGTATTTTGCAGAGAAAAGCAGAAAAACTGCCAGTACATGCACTAGCAGTGAGCTACAAAAAGAAAGATAGTCTTATCCTACTTTTATACTTTGAAGCTCTTTTGCCTCGGCTTCGATCGTAAAGTCATCAAGAACTTGTACCAGCTCCGCTCTCGTTTCACTTTGATTGATTTGATTTCTTACGTCCGCATTGCCTCGGACACCTTTTAAGTACCATGCTGCGTGCTTTCTCATTTCTCTGACAGCCACGTGTTCGCCTTTTAGGTCAATGAGTCTGTCTAAGTGAAGTTTGCACACTGACATCTTCTCACGTACATTTGGCTCTTCTTTTAGTTCACCCGTTTCTAAATAATGAACCGTTCGATAGATCATCCACGGGTTTCCTAGTGCGGCTCTTCCGATCATGACAGCATCTACACCTGTTTCATCAAGCATACGTTTTGCATCTTGAGGGGTTTTGACATCTCCATTGCCGATGACAGGGATGGAAACAGATTGTTTGACCTCTTTTATAATATCCCAATTCGCTGTTCCTTCGTACATCTGCACACGTGTACGTCCGTGAAGCGCAACCGCTTGTCCACCTGCTCGTTCAACAGCACGGGCATTGTCGATAGCGAAGATATGATCTTCGTCCCAGCCCATTCTCATTTTCACCGTAACAGGTTTATCTACAGCATCTACAACAGCAGAGACCATTTCATAAATCTTGTTTGGATCAAGCAGCCATTTCGCTCCTGCATCACATTTCGTAATCTTCGGTACAGGACAGCCCATGTTGATATCAATAATGTCTGCTGTTGTGTTCTGGTCTACAAACTTTGCTGCTTCAACGAGTGTGTCTTTTTCACCTCCAAATATCTGAAGGCTCAAAGGCTTTTCACGTTCATCAATGTATAGCATACCCATTGTTCTTGCATTGTTGATCAGGATCGCTTTGTCACTGACCATTTCAGCGCAGACTAAACCCGCTCCAAACTCTTTAACTGTCAGTCTGAAGGCAGAGTTGCACACACCAGCCATAGGCGCGAGCACCACTTTGTTATTAATGTCGATATCTCCGATTTTAAACATTATTTCCCCTCCTTCCTTCTTCAAGAATTGGCGAAAGTTCTTCCACCGTTATATTTAAAGCATCTGCTATTTGACCAACCAATTGGTTTGTTGGTAATCGATTGCCTCGCTCAATTTCTCCTAAGACAGAGACAGAGATGCCTAGTCTTTTCGCGAACCCTTCCTGAGTATACCCTTTTAGCTTTCGGTATGCACGAATTCTTCTACCCCACATGTCTTTTTCCATATGCTTACACCTTCTTGGTCTGTTACGGCATTTATTTGTACTTCGCCGATTCCTGGGCAAATCTCACTCATCGGAACAAGAACGAATAAACGTTCGTACATTCTAGGATGTGGTACTACAAGCTGTTCTGTTTCAATATTTTCACGATTATAAAGTAAAATGTCAAGGTCAGCCGTTCGCGGTCCCCATCTCACTTCTCTTGTTCTGCCTAACTCTTGCTCGATTTTCTGAGTAAGCACCAGTAGTTCATTTGGACGAAGCGAAGTGGAAATTTTCACAGCCATATTTAAAAAGTCATCTTGGTTTTCGTAACCTACAGGTGTTGTTTCATATATAGAGGAGATCAATTCTACTTGAACCTCTGGATGTTCGTGCAGTTTTTTGACAGCTTCTTTTAAATAGGTTTCCTTTTTACCTATGTTCGAACCTAAAGCGATGTATGCGGTATTGTTCATGTGCGTGATCTCGTCATTTCAATTGCAACGGACTGATAGTGTCCTGGAATTGGCGGATCTGGTTTGATTACCTTTACTGTACATTCCTGAACTGTCGGAAAGTCCTTTAACACTTGGTTCGCAATTCTTTCTGTCAGTGTTTCAACGAGGTTGACTGATTCACCTTCTACAATGCTTTTGCAGATTTGATAGAGCTCTGCATAATTAATGGTCTCATTGAGGTCATCAGTTTGTCCGGCTTTACTTAAATCAAGTGAAGCTGTTAAATCCACACGGAACCGCTGTCCTAATTTATTTTCTTCTGCAAATACGCCATGATAGCCGTAAAATTCCATTCCATTTACATATACTTTATCGATGATAAGCGCCTCCCTTATTCAACATGGCATCCATCATTTTTGCCATTCTTGCGATTTCTTTTACATCATGTACACGAACCATCGCACTGCCTTTTTGAATCCCAAGGCAGACCGTGGCTCCCGTTCCTTCAGTACGTTCTTCCGGCGGCAGGTCTAAGACAGCTCCGATGAATCGCTTTCGAGATGTAGCTAAGAGCAGTGGATACCCAAGGTGACAAAAATGTTCGAGCTCATTCATGACCATGAGATTGTCCTCTTTATTTTTCGCAAATCCTACACCTGGGTCTAATATGATCATGTCATCACGGACACCCGCTTGTTTTGCAATTTGAACACTTTCTTTCAAATCTGCGATCATATCTGAAATCAGATGTGTGTAGTTTCGCTCTGGCCGATTGTGCATTAAAATAATCGGCACATTGTGCTTCGCTGCCACATGCGCCATTTGAGGATCTGCCTTCGCTCCCCATACATCATTAATGATGGAAGCTCCAGCTTTCACCGCTTCATCTGCAACATGGGCTTTATACGTATCAATGGAAATCGGTACATCCAATTGTTTTGTGATCTTTTCAATGACGGGAATGACTCTTGAAAGCTCCTCTTGTTCTGAGACAAATGCCGCTCCTGGGCGAGTCGATTCTCCGCCTATATCAATGATATGTGCCCCGTCCTCTATCAGCTGGGCTGCATGAGCCAGCGCTTTATCCACTTGATTAAACTTTCCTCCATCTGAAAAAGAGTCAGGTGTGACATTTAAAATGCCCATGACCAATGTCTTTTCTTCATAACTAAGGGTGTGGTGCTTGGCTTGTATGATTTTAGGCTGTTTTATCACTTGTTGTGTCATTGTGTCCACCTACTCTTTATAATCTAGACGTTCTTTTGTATATTGTGTTCTCAATTTTGTTGAGAAGATCCGGCTGTTTTGAGGAAAGGAGATTTCCCCTATACTTCTGAAAGGCACAATCCCTTGAACAGAATTGGTCATCCATGCCTCATCAGCTGATAGCAAATGGGAGACTGTATATCGCCCTACTTTTAGTGAAGCCTCCATCGCTTGGAGTGTTTCGATACAATATCGACGAGTGACTCCATTTAAAATGCCTGTATCAAGTGACGGTGTATAAATCACATCGCCTTTTCGCCAAAATACATTGGAAGTAATTCCTTCTGCCACATCATTTTCTTTTGTTAAAAAGATACCTTCTAATTTCGGATCATTTCCCACTTCTCTTTTAGCCAGCAGGTTGTTCATATAATGGTGAGACTTAAGGCGCCTCGGACCTTCCGGGGTATTTCTCCTCGTTTGAAGAATGACTCCCTGTTTCTCATCTAAAACAGATTCGGGCCGGAATGGAGAGATCATGACAAACACGACAGGCTCTTCATAAGGATCTGCAGAAAATCCATTGCCCCTGCCCGCAGAAACATTGAAGCGAATTCTCGCGTGTCCACCGGCTATTTCGTTTTTATTTAGTAAGGTATGAATAATGTCGAGTACAAATGGTTTCTCTATTGTGGATTCGATGCAAAGGTCACGCAATGATTGATTGAGCCTTTCAAGGTGCCAATCTAACAGAAAGACTTGTCCTGCCAGGCTGGTAAATGTTTCGAATACACCGATGCCATATAGAAAACCATGATCAAAAGGAGAAAGAGTCGCGTCTTTCTCCTCTATATACTGACCGTTCAGATAAATGATCATGCGTTTACTTCATGCCCCTTTTTACGATAGGTTTCAATGAAATTTTTAAGCATTTCTTTTCCGAACGACGTCATAATCGATTCAGGATGAAACTGTACACTTTCAATCGGCAGCTCTTTATGGCGAATGGCCATGAGCTCGCCTTCCTTTGTGCTGGCTGTTGCGTCAAAACACTCCGGCAGCGTCTCGTTTTTGACAATTAATGAATGATATCTCGTTGCGACAAGCGGATTTTGGAGTCCAGTGAAGACACCTTTTCCGTCATGAGCAATCTCTGACGTTTTACCATGCATTAAGCGTTCTGCACGAATGACATCCCCGCCAAAAACTTGCGCGATGGATTGATGACCTAGACACACACCGAAGATCGGAATACTTCCCGCAAAGTGCTTGATCGCCTCCATACTAATTCCCGCTTCATCTGGACTGCATGGCCCCGGGGAAATCATGAGAAAATCCGGCTTGAGTTCTTCGATTTCTTGAATGGTTACTTGATCATTCCGTTTCACGATCAATTCTTCTCCAAGCTCACCTAAATACTGGACCAAGTTGTACGTAAATGAATCATAATTATCAATCATTAATATCATGCTCTGCTCACCTCTAACTCAAAATAGTCTCTTCTTTGCTCAACTGTAATGCTTTTTTCACTGCATAGGCTTTTTTAATCGATTCTTTGTATTCGTGCTTTGGTACAGAATCGATGACGATCCCAGCACCCGACTGCATAAAGGCTTTGCCTTCAGTGCAGTACGCCGTACGAATGACGATGTTAAAGTGCATATCTTGATTGAATCCAAACCAGCCTATAGATCCAGTATAAAGCCCACGCCTTGTCGGCTCAAGCTCTTCTATGATTTCCATTGTTCTCACCTTTGGAGCACCTGTAATTGTTCCGCCTGGGAATACAGCTCTCATGACATCTACTGCATCACAATCATTACGCAGTTCCCCTTGTACGTTGGATACAATGTGCATCACGTGTGAATATTTCTCAATCGCCATAAATTCGTTCACTTTTACTGAGCCATAAGTAGACACGCGTCCAAGGTCATTCCGCTCAAGATCCACGAGCATCACATGCTCTGCGCGTTCTTTTTCATTTTCAATGAGCTCTTTTGCCAGCGCTTGATCCTCAGCGTCGTCTTTGCCTCTTGATCTTGTACCCGCAATCGGTCTTGTTTCTAATTGATTCCCCTTTTTCTTAATAAGCAGCTCTGGAGATCCACAAACAATCTGGAAATCAGGCGTGTGCAGATAAGACATATACGGAGATGGATTGACTTGACGTAACGTTTTGAATAAATCATACGGATGTGTGTGGAGCTGTTCATCTTGTCTGATGGATAAATTCACTTGGAACACATCACCGCTTGCGATATATTGTTTAATTTTCTCTACTGCTTCTCCAAAGGTTTCTTCGGTAAACGGTGCTGCTGGTACAAATTCTGCAGAAGATTCATGAACAGGAGATTGCGCTGATTCTTCTGAAGAGCTTGTCCACTTTCGCTTCAAATCTTCGAGTCTTTGATGAGTGTCACTCACAGGTTCCGTTCCTTCTGTGTGAGTGATCAGCCACAGCACGTTTTCTTCATGATCAAAGACCGCAACATCATTAAATACGAGAAAATAAAGATCAGGTGTTTTCAGGTCATCAATGGACAGCATTTTAAAATGCTCGATATATCTTGCATAATCATAGCTTAAAAATCCAATCGCCCCGCCTTGAAAATCAGGATATTCCTCATTCATTTCGGTTTGAAGGGTTTGGAACCAATCCGTAAACGCTCTGAATGGATCGCCTTCTTTGAACAGCACCTCATCTTGATAATGGATGGTTGTCATCCCGTCTTTCCCCTTCGCTTTAGCAACCGGGTCAATGCCAGCAATGCTGTATGAACCGCCGCGAGCACTTTCAAGAAGAACATGGTGTGTTTCGCCAGCAGTTAATTGTTCGTATCTTTTTAGGAAAGCATCTTTCGTAAAAGGAATTTTGATGCCCATCGGCCTGCGTTGTGTCATGTTATCATCCTTTTTCATTTTCATTAATCTTATTGTAATGCAATCCAATTTATTTAGAAAATAGTATTTGCTTTCCATCTACAGATTTCATAAAAAAACCCCAGCAAATGCTGGGGTAATTGGTTTAATCGAATTGATAAAGAGGTGTACTGAGATAACGCTCCCCATTACTTGGGATGATTGCCAGAACCTTTTTCCCTTTACCAAGCTTCTTCGCTGTTTGAAGTGCTGCGTAAATAGCTGCTCCTGAAGAAATACCGCCAAGGATCCCTTCCTCTTTCGCTGCTTTTCTTGCAAGCTCAAATGCATCTTCGTTTTTCACTTGGATAATACCGTCATATACTTCCGTGTTCAAGATTGAAGGGATAAAACCTGCTCCTATCCCTTGGATTTTATGCGGGCCTGGCTTTCCGCCTGATAATACAGGAGAATCTGTCGGCTCTACCGCATAAAGCTGAATCGATGGGATGGCTTCTTTTAGGACTTCACCAGCACCCGTAATCGTGCCGCCCGTACCAACACCTGCAATAAATGCATCAAGCTCGCCGTCAAACTGTTCAAGAATTTCTTTTCCTGTAGTACGACGGTGAATCTCCGCATTGGCTTCGTTGCTAAATTGTTGAGGCATGAAGTAACCATGCTCTTCTGCCAATTCTTCTGCCTTTTTAATGGCACCTTTCATTCCTTCTGCACCTGGTGTTAATACAAGCTCTGCACCATAAGCGCGTAAAAGGTTGCGGCGCTCCTGACTCATTGTGTCTGGCATCACTAGAATTGCGTTAATTCCTTTAGCTGCCGCTACCATCGCAAGACCGATCCCTGTGTTTCCGCTTGTTGGTTCAATGAGCGTGTCGCCGGCTTTTAAAGTACCTTTCGCTTCAGCATCTTCGATCATCGCTAACGCAATACGATCTTTTACACTGCTGCCCGGGTTCATATATTCAAGTTTCAAGTAGACATCCGCACTGTCTTCATCTACTAAACGGTTTATTTTAACGACTGGTGTATTTCCTATTAGTTCAAAAACTGAATTTGCAATACGAGCCATCACTAACACCTCTATCTCCGAGTAATTTTATTGCATTAATATTAAATTATCAATTTCAAAAAATTTTGTCAATGCTTTTAGTCCTGCTCGCCATCGTAAAACCATGTGACTTTTGCTTCTTTCCACAGGGTTTTGACATTCGCCTTTTCACCTAGGTCTTCCATGGCAATCTGCCTTTTGATCTGATCTTTGACTTCTTCATAAGAGAAGGAGCGGCCATCTAATTTTTCTTTTAGTTGAATAATGGCATACCCGTTTTTGGTCTCGATCGGTTCTTTTGTCCATTCGTCTGGCTGAAGCTTTTGAGCTTCCTGTATGTATAGGGCTGGTATACTTTCTTGTTCTTCTGTCACAAACCCAAGATCTCCGCCATATGGAGAGGTGTAGCGGTCAATGGAGCGTTCAGCTGCCACCGCTTCGAAGCTAGATCCGCCTTTCAGATCCTTCAATACATTTTCAGCTTCGCCTTTTGTCTTCACGACGATATGACGAATACGGTATGAATCATCATATTGATATAAGTCCTTGTTTTTTTCATAAAAGGATTTCGCTTCTTTTTCAGAAACGACAGCATCTCTCGTTAAAAGCTGCTCTAATAAAATTTGATAACGAATCTGTTCTTTCCATTCCTTTTCACTCGTATGTCCATCTTCGTAGAAATTATTAGATACCGCTTTAAGCATGAGCAATTCACGATTGATCTCTTTTGAAGACACCTCAAGCTTGTTTTCTTTCGCAAGCTGATTGACCACCTTCTGATTAATCATTTGCTCAAGTGTTGCCTTGCCATAGCGGTCTTCCATCTTCTTTAACCATTCTTGACGCGTCACCTTCTCTTTTCCAATCGACGCAATTTCTTCACCGCTCTTCCCATTTGAAGAAGCCTGTGACATTTGCGACTTTGTTAATACATATGCAATGACAACGGCATTGATCATAAGCAACACGAGGATAAATGTCCATACCACTCTTGCTTTTAGTCTCATTTTTCGTCTCCTTTCCATTCTAAAAAGAAAACCCGCTGCTTAGAGCTTAGCGGGTTATTTCTTCACGTAGCTCTTCTAGCTCTTCTTTTGTAAATACATACGTTTCGTTACAAAAATGGCATTGAGCTTCTGCTTGTCCGTCTTGTTCAATCATGTCGTCAATTTCGGCTTTCCCTAGGCTGATAATGCCATTAGCAAAACGTTCTTTTGAGCAGTTACAAGAGAATTCGACAGGTACAGTTTCTAAAATTTGAGGTTTTTCTCCTAGTACTTCTTCTAAAATTTCTTCTGGTGTCATCCCTTTTTCAATGAGTTTAGAAATAGGTTCAATGGTTGAGAGCCGCTTTTCTAGTCTTTCGATGACAGCATCTTCTGTTCCAGGCAGCAATTGAATGATGAAACCGCCTGCTGCAAGGATCGAGTTATCTGGATTGACCAGAACCCCTACGCCTACAGAGGAAGGCACTTGCTCAGAAGAGACAAGATAATAAGTGAAGTCATCTCCAATTTCACCTGAGACGATCTCCGTTTGTCCTGTAAAGTGATCTTTCAGTCCGATATCTTTGACAACACTCAACGTTCCAGATGTCCCGACTGCACGTCTGACATCCAGCTTGCCATGTTCATTTAAGTCAAAGTGGACTTGTGGGTTTGAGACATATCCGCGCACCTGACCTTTTGCGTTTCCATCAGCAATGATGGCACCGATTGGTCCACCGCCTTCAATTTTGACCGTTAGCTTATTTTCGCCTTTCAGCATAGCACCCATCATGACTGTAGCTGTCATTGTTCTGCCAATCGCTGCTGATGCTGTTGGCCATGTATGGTGCCTTCTTTGTGCTTCGTTGATTGTATCTGTTGTGTTTGCAGCATATGCTCGGACTTTTCCGTCATATGCTAACGCTTTAACTAAGTGATCCATTCGATTTTAAACCTCCTATAGTACACCGACACGATTACGTTCATAAATAAGTTGAAGTCCTTTTAATGTTAAGAACGGATCGACAATATCAATGCAGTCTGATTCATTTCCAATCAATGTTGACAAACCGCCTGTTGCAATGACTTTCGGTGTTTGTTTCGCTTGCTGCTTCATCCGTTTCACTATTCCCTCGACTTGCCCAACATATCCATAAAGGATGCCGGATTGCATCGCACTAATGGTGTTTTTTCCAACAATGTGATCTGGACGGACAATTTCAATTCTCGGCAGCTTCGCCGCTCTTGTATATAAAGCCTCTGTTGAGATGGTAATACCAGGTGCAATTGCCCCACCCATGTATTGTTTTTGTTCATTGATATAGCAGTAGGTTGTCGCTGTGCCAAAGTCTACCACAATGAGAGGTGCCCCATATAGGTGAATCGCCGCTACTGCATTCACAATTCGATCAGCCCCGACTTCCTTTGGATTGTCACACATAATGTTTAATCCAGTCTTCATTCCAGGCCCTACAATTTGGGGTGTTAAGTGAAAGTACTTCTCGCACATTCTTTCTAGTGCAAACATCATTGGCGGGACAACAGACGAGATGATAATTCCTTCTATTTGATCAAACATCAGCCCCACATAATCAAATAAAGACCTGATGGCCATACCAAATTCGTCTTCTGTTTTATGACGGCTTGTTTCAATTCGCCAATGGTAGTTTAGATCGCCGTTATGATAAACACCTAAAACGGTATTTGTGTTTCCTACATCTATCACGAGTAACAACTTCATCACCACTTTGAATAGTTTCTCAAAAAGAGCATTTTTCGACTTTCTATCATACCATACACGAATTGAGTTCCATTTGTAAACAATTCGAAACCGATCCATTTAGGAATCGAAATAAAAAAAGCTGCCGGTGATCCCGGCAGCTTTCACAGAAGGAGATTAGATCTCCTCATCTTCTTTTTTCTTGATGTTCACTTTCACATCATCGTTTTTCTCTTCGTCATCTGCGTATACACGCTCTGGAAGCTTTCCAGTTTCGTAAAGAGATTTAATTTGCTCAGCATCTAATGTTTCAACTTCTAAAAGGGCCTGTGCGATGATTTCTAGCTTATCTTTATTCTCAGTGAGAATTTGTTTCGCACGTTCGTAGCTGTCCTTGATGAAACGCTGAATTTCTTGGTCAATCTCGTAAGCAATGGCTTCACTATAATTCGGCTCGTTGTTAAAATCACGGCCTAGGAACACTTGACCACCTTGTGCTTGACCGAACTGAAGTGGACCAAGCTTATCAGACATACCGAACTCAGTAACCATTTTTCTTGCAATGCCTGTTGCACGCTGGAAGTCGTTGTGAGCGCCTGTGCTTACTTCACCAAACGTAATTTCCTCTGCAACACGACCGCCGAGCAAGCCGACAATTTTATCAAGAAGCTCTGGCTTCGTTTGGAAATAACGGTCTTCTCTTGGAAGCATGACCGCATATCCGCCTGCCTGACCACGAGGAACGATCGTTACTTTATGCACCATGTCCGCTTCGTCTAGGATAAGTCCAATCACAGTATGACCTGCTTCATGGTAAGCCACGATATTACGTTCTTTCTTCGAAATGACGCGGCTTTTCTTCGCCGGTCCAGCGATGACACGGTCAGTCGCTTCGTCGATATCACGCATATCGATTTTCTTTTTGTTATGACGGGCAGCAACAAGCGCTGCTTCGTTTAGTAAGTTCTCAAGATCTGCTCCAGAGAACCCAGGTGTTCTGCTTGCAATGGCTTTCAAGTTCACTGTATCATCAAGCGGTTTGTTTTTCGCATGAACCTTCAGTACTTCTTCACGGCCAATGACATCTGGTCGGTCAACCGTAATTTGACGGTCAAAACGTCCCGGACGCAGCAATGCAGGATCTAGGATATCTGCACGGTTCGTCGCAGCAATGATAATAATACCTTCGTTCGCACTAAAACCATCCATTTCAACAAGAAGCTGGTTAAGCGTTTGTTCACGCTCGTCATGACCACCGCCAAGACCGGCTCCACGCTGACGACCCACTGCATCAATCTCATCAATAAAGATTAAGCAAGGTGCATTCTTTTTCGCATTTTCGAATAAATCACGTACACGTGATGCACCGACACCGACGAACATCTCGACGAAGTCAGAACCACTGATGCTGAAGAAAGGAACGCCTGCTTCTCCTGCAGATGCTCTCGCAAGCAATGTTTTACCTGTACCTGGAGGTCCTACTAGTAAAACCCCTTTAGGTATTCTTGCGCCAAGCTCCGCAAATTTACGTGGGTCCTTTAGGAATTCAACCACTTCTACAAGCTCTTGCTTTTCTTCATCTGCACCGGCAACATCTTTAAATTTCACACGTTTCTTCTCTTCTGTGTAAAGCTTCGCCTTACTCTTACCAAAGTTCATAACACGGCTTCCACCGCCCTGAGCTTGGTTCAATAAGAAGAAGAACAGGATAAAGATGATGATAAACGGAATGATGGTGGTCAGAACTTGCAACCATCCATTTGTTTCAGGTGCTGGTTCTACTTTTACATCTGTATTCTTCAGTGCACTGTAAATCTGGTCAACACCTTGACCATCTGGAACATGGGTAATGAAGTATTGATCTTTCTTCGCGCCATCTAATTGACCACGAATTTCATAAACCCCTCTTACAGGCTGAATGGAGATACTCTCCACTTTTCCCGCACTTAGATTTTGCGAAAATTTGCTGTAAGACATGTTCTCAGGCTTTTGATTAGGGGATCCTAACCAACTGACTACCCCTATCACAAGTAATAAAATAAGTATATAAAAAATCGTATTACGAAAAACCCGATTCATTCCTTACCTCCTCCCACAGTAAGCACAACTATGTTCAATAGTATCATAGAAAATCATTCCAATACAACCAATAACCTCATGTATACGTATGCTGATTAGCCTTCGTAAACAGATGGTTTTAACACTCCAATATACGGGAGGTTTCGGTAACGTTCAGCGAAATCCAATCCATAGCCGACAACAAATGCATCTGGCACTTCAAATCCAACATAATCTGCTTTGATGTCTGCTTTACGACCGCTTGGTTTATCAAGCAATGTCACAATTTTTATGGAATTTGCTTTACGGTATCGGAAAAGCTCTACCAGATAGCTCAAAGTTAACCCACTGTCGATGATATCTTCCATAATTAAAATATCTCTTCCTTCAACAGAAGTATCAAGATCCTTAATGATCTTTACTTCTCCTGAAGATACGGTAGATTTTCCGTAGCTAGATACATCCATAAAATCAAGTTCTAAATATGTATCAATGTGTTTGATCAGGTCTGCCATGAATGGAAGAGCCCCTTTCAAAACACCAATAGCCAGGGGAAATTTACCATCATAATCGCTGGTTAATGTTGCACCCAGTTCCTTCACTTTTTGCTGGATCTCTTCTTCTGAGATCAAAACCTTTTCAATATCTTGTTTCATGCTTTTGCTTGCCCCCTACAAATTTTCATGCTGTCTATATTGTAATACAATGAGATCGCTGTTTGTCATATCAATTTCTTCAAAAACGGATTTTTTCAGACCTGGGATCCAGATGATTTGATGATCCGAGTCAGTGACGATCGGCCAGCTGTCTCTTTCTGCAAGAGGCACTTTTTTATCAATAAATATATCCTTCACCTTTTTTGATCCATTCATCCCTTTAAGTTTGATTCGATCACCATTTTTTCGTGAGCGAATGATCAAAGGGAGACGAACATGATCTTTTTGAAGCAAGAAAAAATGGTTTCCGTTCCGTGCATCCTTCGGAACATGATTTGATACCACGATAGACTGCCCATTCGGAAGGAAAAGCTCCTCTCCAAGCTCACCCTTTAAGTGAAGAGCATAAGACTGGTCTAGTACAAGCGATCGTTCAAAGGTAAACATACAGTAATCATAAGACTTGACAGCTTGTAAACCTTTTGGCAAATCTAATGATCCAGACGGTTGTTCGGTATGAGATAACCAGTCCAAAGTCCCTAGAATATGCTGGTTTGAAAACGCTGATTGAGTGTTTTCATAAAGATAGTTTAATATTAGTTGAATGCCTCTTCTTTGTAAAGGCAAAGGCAGGTCAAGCAAAGGCTTCGTTTTGATCTTAATTTGCTTAGGCGATTGATTCGTTATCACTTGGTTCATTTGTTCCTTTGTTAATGCCTGCAAGTATTGCTCATCCTCAGTCAGCATGTCACTTACAAACTGAAAGCTTTCATGTACATGAGGTGCCTCTTCTTTTAACACGGGAAGAATGTGTCTTCTTATCCGGTTTCTCAAGTAGTCATCAGTGTGATTGCTTTGATCAATGACATAGGGAATATGTTCTTTTTCACAAGCGGTCAGCACGTCGTCCTTGGAATATCCAATGAGCGGCCGAATCAGCCATCCATCTTGAAAAGGACGTTTTGCTTGGATACCGGCGAGTCCTATTCCAACAGTCCCTCTCGCAAGCCTCATCATCATTGTTTCTACTTGGTCGTCTCCATGATGTGCAAGCGCTATAAATTGAGCGTTGTATTGCTCCATCAATTGACGAAAGAAAGCATATCTGCACTCCCTTGCAGCTGCCTGTTTGTTTAAGTGGTTTTCTTTTGCATATTGGGTGACCTGTATGCGGGCCGATTCAAAAGGAATCTCTTGCTCCTTGCAGTAAGCCTCAACAAATGCCAAATCAGCAAAGGATTCTTCTCCTCTGAACATGTGATCTACATGGGCTGCAATCAGCTGATAGGAACCTTTTCGACGCTTGTTTAGTTCGTGCAGTAAGAGCATGGAATCTGGTCCGCCAGAAACCCCGACAATGACTGTCGTATTTTCAAGGTAAACATCATGTTTTTTCAAAAATGATTCAATTCTATTCACAACTTCCTCCTCACAAAGAGCAGGTAATTTAAAGATATACATATCCTATCACTTTCAGTAGCTCCAAGCAAAGATGAAGCCTGCTTTTTTACAGGTCTATAGCAGGAACAAAACTACATATGCACAGTAAAGAGCAAGTACACTGCACACGATCAGAACAGTTTCAAAAAGCCCGCCTGATTTTTTGCGTACTGGTGTTCTTTTTGCTGCTGCAACTCTCGATCGTGAAGTCACCTGTTGATTTTGATGAACAGCGGGCTTTTGCCCGTTTTTTTGCTGCTGCTTCTTTTGACTCGCTTTTCTTGAAGCGATCAGCTGTCCTTCTTTCAGCATCGCACTCTTCATAGCCGCCGCTGATTGATATTTACCTTGTAGAGCAGCCTTTAACACCCTTTCATAACGCTTTAATAAAGGATGTCCTTCAATCGCTCTGTAAAGCTGCTTTTCCGGTTCTGCTCCTTTTTTGAATTCTTTCTTATACGCACAATTCACCATCACCATACTTAAGGCAAACAGATCATAGGATGGCTCTGCCTTTCTTGTGCCGAATCCCCAATAGCCTCGATCAAAAAACTCTGTATACTCCTTGATTGCCCTGCCTGCTTTTGTCGTTCCCCCTACATCAATGCACCGGATCGCGGCTGGGGGACCTGACACGATGAGATTATCTGGCTTCAAGTCACCAAAAATCCAGCCTTCCTGATGTAAATGACCCAGGTTAGATAAAAGCTGAACCATTAAAACGACGATCCACTCATCACCTTTTTGTTTTACAAATTCAAGCAGTAACGGGCCTCTGACATACTCCATCACATAAAAGGAACGCTTTTGAAGCATACCGGGATAAATCGCATCATCCATATCATAAAAAGAAGGCCCCATGGTTTTCACAGGAGCCTTAGAAAAGGATTTTAATACATTGACTTCAGATGCAATGAGCATACTGTCATCACTCACTTTAAGGGCTACTTGACCATTTGGCGATTCGGCTAGATAGACAATACCGTTCGCCCCTTTTCCCAGCTCTTTTACAATGCGGTAATGATGGTGATGCCATTTCCCTTGAATCACCGTGCCTAACGGAATGTTAGAAGCCGAATTCATTATCATGCTCTTCCTTTGCTTCAAGCAGCCCTTTACGCGAACGAACTGATTTGAAATGCTGGAGTGCTTCTCGAAGCGCTGGTCCAGTTGGAGTAATTCCTCCCGTGGTCAGTTTCGGGAAAATAGATGATAACGAATCGAATCGAGGCGTCCAATTCAACACAATTTCAGCATCTGAGTTTTTCCCGGGAAATATACACATCCCAAACTGATTTTCACCAATCCTTGAATTTAAACTAATAGAGAGATCGATGAGTGCTTCTTTAACGGTCGGCAGCTTCGGTTTCATACTTGCACTTGTATCAACAAGCACAAGTACTTGAAGATGAACCGTCTCTCCTAACTCATCAACTACTTCCATCACTTCCCCACGCTTATCAGGCGGAAGCTCTTCAATTTCAGTGTCTTTGCCAAGTATTTGCTGCAATTCTTGATTCACAACACCTTGTAAGGTTTGTGTCATCGCTTTTTTTGTGACCATTTGTACCGTTTGAGATAACTGCTGGACGTAGACAACCTGATGAATGCCTCCGCCTGCGAGGGCAATCCCCTCGACTTCTTTCATCGCTTCATGATCGTGTCTGTTTTCCTCCATAATGCCAATGACATTGACTGTAATCCCTTGTTCCTTTGCCAATGAGGCAATCGCAAGTGGATCTTCCCCGTGATTTGAGCAGCCATCTGTAATCAATAAGATTTGGTTTACGTGACCTTTTCGCATCTTCATTCCTCCTGGGATCGTAACTGAATGCTTTATATCCCCATCATCGCCAGAAGAAATTCATATTATACGATATTTTAAGAAATCTCTTGTTTCTCAAGATAGAATGTACCAGTCGGAATGGATGCCCATTTTGGTGTGTTGTGATCAAGCCTGATGACAACAACCGTCATATCGTCGTCAATTTGACCCGCTCTTGTTCGAATGACCTCTTCCATTAATAAATCAGCAATCTCTTGCGGATCTTCTGTTTTAAAGCTTTTCATTTTGCGCTTCACCCACAGATCATGATTTTCAATATGCTTTGGTCCTTCGAAAATGCCATCACTCATCATAATCAGCAGATCTCCTGCCTTCATCTGTTCACTCACTACCTCCACTTCAAATTCATCAATAATCCCAATTGGTAAGTTGCTCGCTTGTACCTTCATCACCTGATCACCCCGTTTAATAAAGCTGGGTGTTGAACCAATCTTGAGGAACTTACAGCTCGCATCCTGTAAATCAATAATTGATAAATCTAATGTAGAATAGATTTCATCCGTCGTTCGTAAAGATAAAATACTATTAATGGTTTTGATTGCCACTTTTTCATTGATACCTGACGCCAATATTTTTTCTAACAGCTTAATCGTTTCATTGCTTTCAAAATGAGCCCTTGCTCCATTGCCCATTCCATCACTAATAGCTGCGGCATATTTGCCCGCACCCAGCTCCATCATGCTGTAGCTATCCCCAGACACTAACCCTCCGCCTTTCGCTGCATGCGCTACGCCTGTAGCCACTCGATATGATTTTGCAGAGCCAAATACAACGTGGCAATAGCCTGTTGGGTGCTCTGCACACTGCTCTGCTTTGACTAAAATCTGTTCTTCTAAAATATCTGAGAGCATGGGAGCGATGATTTTTTCACATTCACCATGTCCTTGGCAATATGGGATTCTCATTTCAATATCGACATTCCCCTGCTCCAAGCTATAAATTTCTACTTGCTGAATTTCAATCCCAAAGTGCTGAAGTGCTTCTATCATCTGCTCTTCTTGAATAAAATGCTGTTCTCTTTCTCGTTTTATTTCCCGGGAAAAATCCTCCATCACTTGTGAGACCCCCATCAGCTGTTCGGCTACAAGTCGTCTGCTGTCTTGGACCTTTTTCTTCAGAGTCTGGTTGGCTTTATAGTAAGCGATCTCCTCTTCAATCAATTCCTCGACATGTTTTGATTTTGAGCAGTGCTGGCTAAATTTCTTCTTCAATTTCCGGTTATGCTCGTAGGTTTTTTCATCAGATTCATGCATAACTTGTTTCATCAGTTCATAGGTTGTATCAAAGTTCTGCACCCAGCATTTATTTTTCTTATAGCACGTTTGACAGGATCGTTCTGTGATCGTACTTAAAAAAAGATCTACATCCTCTTCCTGCTTCTTTTCTTCAGGAATGGATTCGTAAAATGTCGCAAAACTCTCAGACAGCGCATGAAATACATTAGAAAATTGGTCTACCTTTTTTGCTGTCACATCCCGTACTTTCCGGGCGTATTGCTGCTGTTCTTGTACATGCTCTACCGTACCAGGAATATATTTCGCTACCTTAGAGGTCACTGATTGTGGCGTGAGTAAGAAGAGCGCAACTGCAATAAGTGATTCATACAGCGTGGTCACAAGACCTGCTGATCCTTCTCCGTATAGGGAAATAAGTAAGGAACCCACAATTAAGCCAATGGCTGCGCCTGCTTTCTTCCCCTCTTTCAGCAATCCCCCTAATAAGCCTGAAAAGGCAAGAAGACTCATCTGATAAAGGTTTCCGATGTTAGCGAGACCGAGAATTAATCCTGTCACGACACCCACCGTACAACCAATACTGGCTCCTCCAATAAAGG
This sequence comes from Bacillus sp. MZGC1, assembly GCF_002998605.1. Taxonomy (NCBI): domain Bacteria; kingdom Bacillati; phylum Bacillota; class Bacilli; order Caryophanales; family Bacillaceae; genus Bacillus; species Bacillus sp. MZGC1. Next base: position 36,086 of record NZ_PVRE01000009.1, on the reverse strand, counting down.
CAAAGCTCAGCACTACATAACGTGACAAAATATGCTCTGCCTGCATCCCTTGAAATGTGATACCAGCCAGACCTGTTAAAACTGAGGCAATTAAAATCATAAAGCAAATAATTTCTTCAACCTTTAAGGAGTGTTTGATTTTCCTGACTGTAAAAATCGGCAGGCTTTGAAGGAAAATCAGTGTCAAAATGAAGGCAAGTCCTGCTTCAACACCCGCCATGACGTAATCGTAGCTTTGCATAGCACCTTGCTCTAGGTAAACAAATGCTCCTCGGGTGATCAGCATTGACAGCACAATGACAACCGGCAATGTTTTCACTGGGTCTTTGATGATGAAAGAAACCACCTTGGACATAAGGAGAAACACGATCAACGACGCAAACACAAACAATGCGTTTTGAGGTGATATCGTCATGGCTCCAGCGAGTAAAGCGAGACAAGCAAGCATGGCCTTATCTCTTTTGATAAGCAGCATGGAGCCGAAGAAAGGCAGAGCAAACGGCATGATTTCAGATAAAATAAAGGCTCGTCCTAATAAAAAACCAAGTACAACATAAATAAACCCTTTATAGAAAAAAAGAGAATGCGTGTGATGAAGAAACAGGTTTTTCATCTTTTTTAACCCTGCACTGATTCTTTCAAACCCCGCTCCTGTTAAATCAGTTCTTCTTTCTAGTTTTTCCATCTTTTCATCCCCCACCTGATATTCGTTGCTTGTCATTATAGCGAAGGTGAAAAAGAAATTTTGTCAAAAGAAGTTGTCGTTTCCATAAAACGTTCGACGCTTTATTCGTCAAAGAGGCATACTTTCATGAAAGTCGATGTCTTTCATCAGAATTTTACGAAGACACAAAAAAACAGCCTTCCTAAAGAAAGCTGTTTTGAAGATGACCCGTACGGGATTCGAACCCGTGTTACCGCCGTGAAAGGGCGGTGTCTTAACCGCTTGACCAACGGGCCTTGCTTTTATGTTCTACTAAAAAGGATAGCGGCGGAGGGGATCGAACCCCCGACCTCACGGGTATGAACCGTACGCTCTAGCCAGCTGAGCTACACCGCCATAATAAAAATGCGCTAAGAAGCACAAGATCTATAATACAAAGGAATCGCTTGTCCGTCAATAGGAAGTTCTAAATTAAATGAAGAAATCTCAAAAAATGTCGTATGGATCAAGAAAAAAAGCACCTGCGGACAGCAGGTGCTTTGTTGTGAAAGATATATAGAAAGCAGCAACAAGTTAACCTCTTCTTGCTCCGCGTCCCCCACGTTTTGATTCCGTGTTACGTTTTAAAGATGTTAAGCGGTCTTCACTATCTTTTAAGAATTTGTTCATTTTTTGCTCAAACGATTCCTTCGGACGGAAATCATTTCTGCTCGGTCTTGATTGTTGTTGTTGAGGACGATCTTTTGCTTTTTTAATGGACAAGCCGATTTTACCGTCTTTTTCAACGTTAATCACTTTCACTTCAACTTGTTCACCGACTTTTAAATGCTCATTAATATCTTTTACATAGTTATCGGCTACCTCACTGATATGAACGAGACCAGTTGAACCGCCTGGCAACTCCACAAAAGCTCCAAAATTTGTAATGCCCGTAACTTTCCCTTGTAACTTGCTGCCAACTTCAATCGACATAAAAAAAGTGCTCCTCCTTAGACTTATAAAAAAATCTCATTTGTTCAATTATACATAAACTGAATTTTAAGTGTCAACAAGGCTAATCGCTCTTATTGCCCACATCAAAGATTTTTTCGCCTTTTTTGGACATATAATAGTCTCGTCGTGCCAGTTCGAGTACGTATTCTTTGCTTTTCAGCTTTTTAATTTCATCAGAAATATCTTCCTGCTTTGTTTGTAATTGCTTCAATTCTTTTTCAAGCGCAACCTTCTTCTCTTCTTTTTCCTTTAATGAGGACGATTGCGACCAGAGGGCACTTGTCACCAAGACAGCAAACATGAGCACAATCACACCAAACACGGTAAGCCTTCTAAGGAGTCCACGGCGTTTGCGTTTTAAGCGCTGTGCTTGCTGTTCCATTTGTTTTTGGTAATCATTTTGAATTTGTGCGATATTTCTTTTTCTCTTGTTCAAGGTTGAAGGCCTCCTCTCTTACTTTGTCCAGAATTGTTTCCATTTCGTTTTGATGGTACCAGATAATTTCTTGGTCCCTTGTAAAATTCCTGCTCCTTTAGAGAAAAACAATCTCATTGATGTTCGCCATTTTTCGGGAATCCGATGAATAATGGTCACATTAAGTAACCAGATGAGCGGATAACAAACAATGGACAGCACCTTCCACACGAGCCGAAACGTAAAATGAACAAGACGTAAGAGCAAGTGGAGCAAGAACATAATAGCACTTATAATCAATGTCAGCAGCCAGCGGATTGGCTGGAAGACGATGGACATGACCAGCCGTTTAAGGACGAGAGCGGTCTGATACACACACATCATCATAAACTTGAGAATGTTCATATACAGCTGTTTCATCAATGCCTGATACATCGAAAAACCTAGTGCAACGGCTAGAAAGATATAAAGCCTGAATTCTCCTTCATTTGTCAGCAGCAGGACATAAAAGAATAAGAGGCCCTGTACCAGCCAAAAAAGGAGATCGTGTATAACCAAAAGCCATTTTGCTGTCTTTTCCCGATTCACAAACAGCTTGTACGTATCAAGCGATGCGCCCAGCCAGATGCCCATCGCTACCATCGAAAGCATCGTATAAAACTGGACTGTCAGCGTCATTTAAACAGCTTGCTAAAAAATCCTTTAGCTTTCTCCCCGTGCTGCTCATCTACATAAATTAAGTCAAAGACACGCCCTTTGATCGATACAACGCCTTTTTCGACGTCTAGGTTTTTCATTTGCAGATTTTCTCCACGGATAGCGAGAATCCCCATGACCGTCTCAAGCAGAAATTCTTCATTATCAAAGCTTTCCACCTGTTTGACACCGGTAATATCTAAATGCTTTCTGTTTCGCATTGTGACATTGTGCTCCGCTTCTGATGACAGCTTCGTGCCTTGAGGTTGATTATAATATTGATTCATTTATACATCCCCCATATCTCATACTTGCATTGTTACTGCATTGTATGTGACAGGAGGATCATTTAGAACAAGCCCTATTCTGCTGTTTTTTCTTCTTTTAGCACAGTATACATGCCAGCGGCTTCTTCTTTTTTCGTCGTGTCCTTTAACTCGTTGACTTGAACCGTCACAAGTTTTTGACCAAAACGGATTTGAAGCTCGTCTCCTTCTTTCACGTCAGAGCTGGCTTTCGCCTGTGTGCCGTTAATAGAAATTCTGCCTTGATCAGCTACTTCTTTTGCCAATGTTCTTCTTTTAATTAAACGGGACACTTTTAAAAATTTATCTAGTCTCATGTATGCTCACCTCTTTCTATACGTTTGGCATCGTTCCATAGATCGTCCATTTCCTCTAGCGTTAAGTCATCTAATGAACGTCCCATGTCCTTTGCTTTTTGTTCGATATGTTGAAAGCGACGCATGAATTTTGTGTTGGCGGAAGCGAGTGCCGTTTCAGGCTCTAGCTGATAGAACCTTCCAATGTTGACGAGAACAAACAAAAGATCTCCAAATTCATCTTTCATCTGCTTCGTTGCACTTTCGTCCGGCTTCTCTGCCACTTCAACGAGAAATTCCTGCTTCTCTTCTTCGTATTTGTTCCAAATATCTTTCACATCTGTCCAATCAAAGCCTACTTTGGCGGCTTTCTTTTGGAGCTTATATGCCTTTGTTAGTGCTGGAAGCGTCGCCGGGATGGATTGCAAAATGGAGGCTGCCCGCTCCGGCTTCTCCTGCTGCTTGATTTTTTCCCAGTTGGCGACCACATCTGCTGCTTCAGAAACATTTGTGTCACCAAACACATGGGGATGTCTACGAATCATTTTTTCTGTGACATGCTGGATGACGTCATCAATTGAGAAAAAGCCGTCATCTTCACCAATTTGGGCGTGAAGTAACACCTGCAGCAGCACATCTCCGAGCTCTTCCACCATATGGTCTGGATCATCTTCATCGATTGCTTCAAGCAGTTCATAGCATTCTTCAATTAAATATGGTTTAAGTGACTCATTGGTTTGTTTTTGATCCCATGGACAGCCGCCCGGACCTCTTAATGTACGTATGACGTCACGGAAAGTGTCAAATTGTTGAAAAAGCAGCTTTTCATCTTGAATCGGAGGTACATAAACACTCGTTAAGTTATTTATCGACACATCTCGATCAAGTTCAAATAAAGGAACGGCAGTAATCTCTTCCTGACTGCTTCCAGCCGCAGTCACAATATAGACTTCATAATCGTCAGGAAGCTTTTCCATCAGCGTGAGTTTCACATTCGAAGCGGTCAGCTGATCATATACCTGACAAATGAGGACATGCTGGGTCAATTTCAGATCGTCCGCTCTCATATCTCCTGCATCAACGAATTGTAATCCCTCGATTGGGTCAATCTGCAAGGAGTTAAACGTCGCATCCAAAAAGCTTTGTCCACCAGCAACAGACACCTCAATCCCGCGCTCTTGCTGCTGAGAAACTAATAGCTGGACGGTCTTTTCTGCGACAAATGGGTGTCCTGGTACTGCGTACACAATATCCTTTTCCGCAGCCTCTGTAAATAAAATTTCAGTGATTTCCTGATAGACCGAATCAAACTGATCGTGTTTTTCATAAATTTCATCAAAAAAGGTCAGCGATAAGACCTCCTGCATCAACTCTGCGGTAAGCGGATGATCCTGCGTTCTCATAAATACCTCTTTCGCCTGCTTCAGCTGCTTGTATACACCGAGCGTCAGCTGATCCATGTCGCCTGCCCCGAGACCGACGACGGTAATCTTACCTGCCATTTCGATTCCCTCTCATCTGTTTAAAATATAAAATCTTTTCTCCTAATGGAATGAGTCTCCATTCCTCGTCCGTAAATACTTCTAGCTTAAGAATACTATATAAAAAGGCGAAACCACCAATAAAAACTGACGTCAGGCTCTCTAAAACGAAAAAAGGACGTTTTTCAAAGGGAATGACCCAAGAAAACAGTGCCTGATACCCTATTAAGACAATGGCCATGAAAGCAGCCGATAAAAGAATTTTCACTGGGAACAGCTCTCTCAACGAAATCCATCCTTTATGCCTCAAATAAACGGCATTGAGCAGAGCCGCAGCGAGAAAACCACATACGGTTGACCATGCGGCACCGTAGATGCCAAATAGCGGGACAAGTGCAAGCGTTAGTATCCATTTCACCAGCACACTGAGAATCACCACAACAGCCGGATACACAGTATGCCCGAGCCCTTGAAGTAAAGCTGCTTGCGTAATCGCAATCGATGTAAATGCGATGGAAATACAGAATATTTGCAGCGCATCGGTGCCTAAGTCATTACGAAAAAGCATGGTATTGACTGACGCTAGAATACAAATCAGCCCAACTGCTGAACCAATCCCTAAAACCGACGTGGTCTTAAACGATGTACGCACTTTTTGCCTTATCGCTTCATGCTCTCCATTCCTCATGGCCGCCGATAAAAATGGCACAAGAGAGGTTCCGATGCTAATGGCAAACACCGTCCCTAGCTGTAAGAACGGCTGTCCTCGGTCATACACACCTTTTGCCGCTTTTGCCGCGGCTTCACTCAGACCCTCACTGCGCAGCAACGCATACAGATGAAAGGCATCAACCATTTGCATCCATAAAATGAGCAATCCGCTGACACAAATCGTGAATGTATACAGCACCAAACTCTTCAAAACATCCTTTTTCCGAAGTGTCGCCTGTTTGCTTGTCATACTTGCAGCAGGCTGTTTTCGGTATGTCAGCCAAAGAAAAAGAAGTAGTATAAGCGAGGCCGCACTCCCCGCTATGGAGGAGAAGACCGCACCCGCCCCTGTTTCATAAAGCGAATAGCCGCGCCTCACGAAATAGAAGGATAAAACAAGCAGGACGCCTACCCTGATGAGTTGCTCCACCAATTGAGAAATAGCCGTTGGAAGCATCATACCGTCACTCTGAAAAACTCCCCTCAGCATCACGGTAAGCGGAAGAAATAAAAACACGAAAGCACTCATTTGGATGAGCAGGATTAATTGACTGTCCGCCATAAGGCTCGCAATTCTGCCTGCTCCTATGTAAAGACAAAAAAATAAGACCAAGCTCAGTAAAGTGATATAGACCAAGGATACCCTTGTAATGATCCTTCGATTCTCTTCCCCATGCTCACTCAGAAGCTTGGACACCATGACAGGAAACCCTGTGGTGCCGAGCATGATGGCAATGCCAAGGAAGGGATACACTTGCTGATAAATATAAAACCCTGTGTCTCCTACGATGTTCTGGAACGGAACACGATAAACGGCACTTAGAACCTTTGATAACAAGCCTGCGATGGTCAAAATCACCGCACCCTGGAAAAGCCAATGCGGCTGATTCACAGCATTTTTCATGGATGACTCCTTTAAAAATAGATCTACAGTTAAACGCACTCATTATATCATACGTGAATGAAAAGCCGTTTCTTTCTAAGGAGTAGACGGCACATTCCTCGTTTTGTTTCATCCCATATAAAAAACGCCGACAAAATCAAATGATTTCATCGGCATTCTTTCATTTTATCTATATGATATAGAATTATTAGACCTAATGTTCCATTTGACGGGCTAAGAAGCCAGCTGCCGTTTCTGCCGCTTTATGCTCCACTTCTCCCATTGAACGCTCTTTAGAAAATAAGACGACGGCGCCAATCGGATCTCCGTTTGCAACAATAGGTGCAATGGTATAAGCAGATACGTCATCATCAATACCATCGACAAGTTGAATTTCTTTTTTGCTTTCTTCTAATACAGAATTACGCTGGTCCATTGTTCGTTCAAGTAAATCACTGATGGATTTGTTTAAGTACTCTTTTTTCGAACTGCCGGATACAGCAATATACGTATCTCGATCACAGATCAGGATGGAATGACCCAAACTGTCGAATAATGCATCAGCATATTCCTTCGCAAAGTCTCCTAGCTCACTAATCGGCGAATATTTCTTCAAAATCACTTCTCCATCGCGGTCGACGAAAATCTCAAGCGGATCTCCTTCCCGGATGCGCAATGTTCTGCGAATCTCCTTCGGAATAACCACTCTACCTAGATCATCGATGCGGCGTACAATTCCAGTTGCTTTCATTCACTGCTGCCTCTCTTTCGTTTGATGATGTGTTGGGTGAATGGAACAAAAGCGTCCACTTTATGCAACATTCACCACTTGACCCTGAGTTTAGTATCCGTCACATCAAACGTAATATACACGAGAGACAAACAAAATTTTATGAAGATGGAATGGTTTCTTTTTTCACTTCTTGAAGGCCTCGAAGCATATTCAGAACGATCTCAAGCCATTCCTCAGTCTTCTTGCCTTTCGTTTGAACAGAAATAATCAGCTTGCTGCCTTCCATTCCCAAGCCTATATCACGACCATATTTACTGCTGAGCGCAAATAATTTTTGACCGTCGATTTCACTGCTTGCTTGCTCTTCAAGAGTAAGCCTGACAATGCCTTTCTCCATCTTGATCAGTTCGACACGTTCCTGCACTGCGTATACTTTCATCGTCGCAATCGTGAACAAGTCCGCCACTTCTTGCGGATATTCACCAAATCGGTCGATCATTTCATCTTGAAGCTCTTTTCGCTCTTCGATTGATCCAATCGCTCTGAACTGTTTATACATCTCGATCTTTTGCTTCCCATCCGAAATGTAAGTGTCCGGGATGTAGGCATCGATTTGCAGATCGATTTCCGGTTCGAATTTATCTTGAGCCGTTGTATCGCCTCTTCTTTCCTCAATGGCTTCTTTCAGCATTTGAGAATAGAGGTCGAATCCAACAGAATCAATGAATCCATGCTGCTGTGCACCAAGTAAATTTCCTGCTCCTCGAATCGTTAAATCACGCATCGCAATTTTAAATCCTGATCCGAGCTCTGTGAATTCTTTAATAGCTTGAAGTCTCTTCTCTGCTACTTCAGACAGAACTTTATCTTTTCGATACGTGAAATAAGCATATGCGACACGATTCGAGCGTCCTACTCGTCCTCTTAGCTGGTACAGCTGAGAAAGCCCCATTTTATCCGCATCGTGGACGATGAGCGTGTTCACATTTGGAATGTCGACTCCCGTTTCAATGATGGTGGTACTGACCAATACATCTGATTCACCTTCAAGGAAATTGATCATCACTGATTCCAGCTCGTTCTCACTCATTTTCCCATGTGCATAGCTGACTTTCGCGTCTGGGACTAGCATAGAGATTTCATCTGCTTTGCGTTCAATATCTTCAACACGGTTGTAAAGAAAGTACACTTGACCGCCGCGTGCTAGTTCTCGCTCAATCGCTTCTCTGACTAAAGCGCCATTGTACTCGACCACATAGGTTTGAACAGGGAAACGGTTTTCAGGCGGTGTCTCAATAACCGATAAATCCCGTACGCCAAGCATAGACATATGCAGCGTACGCGGAATTGGCGTAGCCGTTAATGTCAGTACATCGATATTGGCTTTCATCTGTTTAATTTTCTCTTTATGCGTCACACCAAAACGCTGCTCTTCGTCAATGATCAACAAACCTAAGTCTTTATAGACAATATCTTTAGAAAGCAAACGGTGTGTGCCGATGACCATATCAATCGTTCCGTTTTTCAGCCCTTTTAACGTTTCGGTTGTTTCTTTTCTTGTACGGAAACGACTCAGCTGAGCGATTTTGACAGGGTAGTCTTGGAATCGGTCCATAATCGTGTCAAAATGCTGCTGCGCTAAGATGGTTGTCGGTACAAGCAGAGCAACCTGTTTTCCGTCAGCAATGGCTTTGAAGGCCGCTCGAATCGCCACTTCTGTTTTTCCATATCCCACATCTCCACAAAGTAGGCGGTCCATTGGACGCTCCCGCTCCATGTCTTGTTTGATTTCGTGAATCGAACGGATTTGATCATCTGTTTCCTGGTAAGGGAACGCTGATTCAAACTGGCGCTGCATCTCATGATCAGGCGAGAAGGCATACCCTTTGCTTGCCTCACGTTCCGCATACAGCTTAATGAGATCATCTGCGATGTCCTGTACAGATGTTTCCACTTTTTTCTTCACACGTTTCCAATCGCTGCCGCCTAGTTTGTACAGCTTTGGTTCTTTACCTTCTGATCCGACATACTTCTGCACCTGATCAATTTGTTCAACCGGTACATAAAGCTTGTCGCTTCCTTGATAATGAATATTTAAATAATCTTTATGAATGCCGCCGATTTCAAGCGTTTCAATTCCTAAATACTTACCGATCCCGTGGTTAATGTGCACCACATAATCGCCGACTTGAAGCTCTGAATAGCTCTTAATTCGCTCTGCATTGGTCAGCTTTTGCTTACGTGCCTGCTTCTTCACACGTTTCTTGAAGAGCTCGCCTTCTGTGATCACGGCAATTTTCGATAACGGCAGTTCAAAGCCTGTTTGCAGCTCACCTTGTAAAATATACACCTGTCCGCTTACAAGCTCGGCGTCCGGCTTGGCAAGAGCGGCTTCAATGTCATAATCATGTAAGACAGAAGATAGTTTATCTGTCCGCTCTTCATCCGCACCTAAGAAGACAACTGTATATTGTTGTTTTTTGTAGCGTTCAATTTCACTCGCAAGCACATTCATCTGCCCGTGGAAATTCTGCATTTGCTTACTAGATACATTGACGATATTTTGTGGATTTGTCTGCTGGACATGTCTCAGGAACAAGGAGTAGTACAGAATAGACCGCGATTGCTGATTGATCAGTTGTTGGAACGGGAAAGAAAGGGATAAATCATGAAGGATATTACCTTCTTCAAGCAGGCTAATTGTCCAATCAGCTTCTTCCTGTTCAAGCTGTTCTTCCATCTCCTGAATTCTGCTAATTTCATCTAAAATAATAATCGTATCCTGTGATGTGTAATCTAGCAAACTAGCAGGCTTTTCATAGAAATAGGACAGGTACTTCGTCATTTCCTGTGTCACGATACCTTCTAGCAGCTTCTCTCGATCAGCAGAAATATGTTGATGAAGCAGTTCTTTTTGCTGGTCTGAGTTAAATTTCTTTAAGCTCTTCGCAAGTCCTTGATCAAGCTGTTCAATGGCTCTCACTCGTTCAGAACCTCTCACAATCAGCTCTTTTGCGGGACCGATTTTAATCTCTTGAAGTGTTTCTAATGAACGCTGTGTATCTGAGTGGAACGTTCGAATCGAGTCTACTTCTGTATCAAACAGCTCAATACGGATCGGATGATCTTCCGTTAACGAATAAATATCAATGATTCCTCCGCGCACACTAAAATCTCCGGGCGCAGCAACCATCGACGTCCGGTCATAACCGATTTGTACAAGTTGTTTTGAAAACGCCTCCAAATCAATTTCTTCACCGAGCTTTAAATGGATCTGACTCTCCTTCCAGAGCTCAACTGGCGGAAGCATTCTGCGCACCGCTGCAGCCGGTGTGACGATAATGGGGTTTTCTCCATTCGCCAGCCGGTTCAGAACATCTAGACGCTGTGCTCTGAGCTCAGGGCTGGCAACGGCAATTTCTGAAGCAATGAGTTCATTAACAGGATAAAGAAGGACCGAGCGATCTGAAATCACACTGGCAAGATCATCTGTTACCTTCTGCGCTTGATACAAGTTGTGAGTCACAATAAACATCGGCCGCTTAAGTTCGTCTGATATAGCGGCTGTAAATAAAGATCTGACGGAGCCTGATAGTCCGGCGAGCAGCTGTTCTTTTAACCCTTCCTTTAGCCCATTAAAAATGGACTGAAAATCATCACTTTGTTTGATAAATGATTGTATATTTTTCATTTGGCTCCTCCTCCCTGCTTGTTTAAAACAGAAAAACGCTTTGGTCTATTATCTACACCAAAGCTTTTTATTGAATAAAGGTATGATACTGATGGTAATCAGGATTTCTTTCGAGCGCCTCTTGGCAATCCTCACAAATGGTTTGTACATGTAAATCACCATTTTCCCTATAAGAAATCATATCGTTTCTTTCCTCATTTGTTAAGTGATGAAATCCAAGTGCTTCACTTTGAACAGCGGATTCATCTAGACTGCCAACCTTTACACCACAGTGCCGGCAGTAATAATGCAAAGCCATACGTGATCCTCCCATGCTGAGATTTTATAATCAGTATGTGCTTTGCTTATCATTCTTATACCTTCTTGTTAAAATCATTCATCACTTCTAAAAATGGCTTTGTTAAAGCCGCCTCGCAAGCTTCGACAGACGCCTGAATGGCTGATGCAATGTCAGGCTGCTCCTCTTCAGAAAAGCGTCCTAGCACGTAATCGACGACCTTCATGCCATTTTGAGGACGTCCAATGCCGATACGTAATCGGTCAAACTCAGGTGACCCTAAATGCTGAATCAACGATTTGATTCCATTATGCCCGCCTGCACTTCCTTTTGTACGCAAACGAATCCGCCCAGTTGGCAAATCAAGATCATCATAGATGACTTTCAAATGTTCAAGTGGAATATCATAGTAATCCATTAGCGGACGCACGCATTCTCCTGATAAGTTCATATATGTAAGCGGCTTTACAAGTAGAACCTTTTGCCCTGAAACAAACCCTGTTCCAAATTGTCCATGGAATTTTGATTGATTTAAGGGGATGTCCCATTTTTTCGATAATTCATCTATTGTCATAAACCCGACATTATGTCTTGTTTTTTCATATTCTTTTCCTGGATTACCTAATCCAACGAATGCAATCATGAAACCAATAACCTCCTTTGTCACAAAGCACACGCCTAAAAAATGAGCCAATAGGATTGCCCCATGTAAAAACGTATGAATTCTTTTCATTCTAGCACAAAAGACGCAACCGCGGGAGGGTTACGTCTCTAAATGACCAGTTATTCTCCATCGTTATCCTTTTCTTTAATGGCCTCAGGTTCTTTTGGTTCCTCTTCGCTATCTGGCTCAGGAACCTCTGATTGCTGAGGCGGCAAAATGGATGCAACGACTTCTTCTGGATCGTTATTCACTTGATATGATGACTGAACAGACAAATCAGCGACTGTTAGGACATCATTTACTTCTAAGTTTGTAATATCTGCTTCAATATGCTGCGGGATATCTTTTGGTTTCGCTGTAATGGATAGTTCAAATAGTGGCTGCTGGAGCACACCGCCATCTTTTACCCCTTTAGATTCGCCAATCAGCTGGACAGGTACATCTGCTTCAATTTCACGCTGTAAGTCGACCACTTGGAAATCTGCATGGACAAGCTCATTTTTCAGCGGATCTGTTTGTAATTCTGTGACCATCACGGATTTTGTTTCACCGTTCACGTCTAATGTGATGATTGTATTCTTTCCTTCATCACGTAAGGTCTTTAATAAATCGATGCTGTCTAGTGAAACAGCCAGGTTGTCTGTATTTTTTCCGTATATGACACCAGGAACGTGTCCTGAATGACGGATTTTTTGCAGTGTGGAACGTTTGAAATCAGTTCTTTTATTTGCTTTTAAAGTTGCCATATTCAGCACCATCCTATTTCATTTTTGTCACTACTCTCATAATTACCCATAAGCGAATCATTTTAAACCTATTTGCTCTGAATGATGACAGCAAAAAGACCCCAAGCTGATGCCTAGGGCCTTTTTTAATCAGAAAATTAGCTAAAAAGGTAGCTCACAGATTCTTCTTCATGTACACGGATGATGGCTTCTGCAAGCAAAGGCCCAACTGAAAGCGGAATGAATTTTTCAACTTTCTTGTCATCTGTTAAATGAATACTGTTTGTCACAACCAATTCTTTTATTTTAGAATTTGTGATACGTTCTACTGCTGGTCCAGACAATACTGGGTGAGTACAGCAAGCATATACTTCAGCCGCTCCATTTTCCACAAGTGCATTTGCAGCAAGTGTAATGGTACCAGCCGTATCAATGATATCATCGATGAGAATCGCCGTTTTGCCTTCAATGTTACCAATGATGTTCATCACTTCAGCAACATTTGGCTTCGGACGACGTTTGTCGATAATAGCGATTGGCGCTTTCAGGCGGTCTGCCATTTTACGCGCACGTGTCACACCACCGTGGTCTGGAGACACAACGACGATATCCTTCAAGTTTTTCTGTTCGAAATAGTTTGTTAAGATTGGCACAGCCATTAAGTTATCGATTGGAATATCAAAGAAACCTTGGATCTGCGGCGCATGAAGATCAAGTGCAATGACACGAGTAGCACCTGCTGTCTCAAGTAAGTTCGCAAAAAGCTTCGCAGTGATTGGCTCACGAGGTTTTGCCTTACGATCTTGACGTGCATATCCGTAATAAGGGATCACAATATTGACCGTTTTCGCAGAAGCGCGTTTTAGTGCATCCACCATAATGAGCAGTTCCATAATGTGCTCATTGACTGGCGCACTCGTTGATTGAATGACATAACAATCACAGCCGCGAATACTTTCTTCAATATTGATTTGGACTTCACCGTCACTAAAGCGTTTAACAGAGCTCTTTCCTACATCAACTCCGATACGATCGGCAATTTCTTTAGCAAGTTCAGGGTTTGAATTCAAAGAGAATATCTTTAAATTCGCATCAGCATAACGATTAGACATGGTAAACCTCCGGGTATTTGGATTATTTTTTATGAATATTTTTCACATAATCTTCTTTATTGACTTGTCTTGCTCTAGCAATAGACAATGCATCCTGCGGTACATCTTCTGTAACCGTTGAACCAGCTGCAACATATGCCCCTTTTCCGACAGTGACTGGTGCTACGAGATTTGAATTACAGCCAATAAAAGCGCCATCTTCAATCTTCGTTAAGAATTTGTTCTTCCCATCATAGTTGACTGTAATAGATCCACAGCCAAGGTTTACATCAGTTCCGACCTCTGCATCTCCAATATAGCTTAGATGAGATGCTTTGCTGCGGTCACCGAAAACCGTTTTCTTGATTTCGACAAAATTCCCGATCTTCACTTCATCGCCAATTTTCGACAACGGGCGAATATGAGCAAACGGCCCAATTGTCACATCGACTCCAACCTCACTATCGCAGACGACAGATTGCTTAATCACTGTGCGATCTCCGACGATGCTGTCAACAATTTCAGTGTTTGGCCCAATAGTAGCGTCTGCACCGATTTTTACATTCCCTTTGATGACCGTCCCAGGATAAATGATTGTATCTTCACCGATGACAGCATCTGGTGAAATATACGTGTTCTCAGGATCAATCAAGGTCACACCATTCTTCATATGCTGATGATTAATACGTCGCTTCATGAATTGCTCTGCTTGTGATAGAGCGATACGATCATTGACTCCAAGTGTTTCTTCAAAATGCGGTGTTTGATATGCTGCAACCGTTTGCCCTTCATTCTTTAAAATTTCAATGACGTCTGGCAAATAGTATTCACCCTGTGCATTTTCATTCGATACTTGCTCAATCACACGGAAGAGATCTTCATTTGAAAAACAATAGGTCCCTGTATTAATTTCATTCACTTGACGTTCCGCATCATTCGCATCTTTATGCTCCACAATTTTCACGACAGCACCGGTTTCGTCACGAATAATACGACCATAACCCGTCGGGTCATCCGCATGTGCAGTTAAAATAGTGACTTTCGCTTGATGTTTTTGATGCTCGCTCAACATAGCTTCCATTGTTTCCGCTGTCAATAATGGCGTATCACCACAAATGACAATGGTTGTTCCCTTTTCCTGCGCAAGGAACGACTTTGCTTGTTTGACGGCATGTGCTGTTCCCAGCTGTTCTTCTTGAAGTGCATACTCACTTCTGTCTCCAAGCTGCTCTTTGACGTTCTCTGCTCCATGACCGACGATCGTCACTAGCTTGGCTAAAGAAAGCTTTAACGCTTCATCTGCCACATGCTCGACCATTGGCTTTCCGCAAACTGGATGAAGTACTTTGTATAGCTTTGACTTCATTCTCGTTCCTTTTCCCGCTGCTAAAATCACTGCGAACCGCTTATCCATTGATTGGCCTCCAATATCCCTATTATCCATAGAAAAATATATCCTAAATAAGGACTGATTTCAAGGATACAAGAGGAAGTGCAATAATTTTCTAATGGATGAAAGACATAAGAAACAAGAGAAAAAACGCAAAAAAGACAGCATTTAAAAGAAAACATTCCATTTTCTCTTAAAGCTGTCTTTTTGGATTCACATATGATTAAGAAGCTCCAGCTTCTTCATATTCAATTGTTTCTTCCTCTTCGCCTAAGCGATGATATTCATTTAATACAGCATCTTGGATTTTACCCCGAGTACCTGAATTAATTGGGTGTGCAATATCGCGAAACTCTCCATCAGGCGTGCGTTTGCTAGGCATTGCCACAAACAACCCATTGTTTCCATCAATCACACGAATATCATGAACAACAAATTCGTGGTCCAGCGTGATGGATGCAATCGCCCTCATGCGACCATCGGTATTCACGCGGCGTAATCTTACGTCAGTAACTTCCACAGTAGTTCACCACCTTTTCCCAATATAAAAGCATTACTTAGGTATTCAACGATTGTGGTGATTCTCCTGCTCTTTTTTTAAACTTTTTTTGAAATATCGGGATATTTATACATTATTTGTCATTTCGGTGACGACGCTTACATTCTTTGCGTGAAAAAAAGACATCATGATGATGTCTTTTCCTGCATATGATGAAACCAAACGGCTTTCGTTGAGACTGCCTGTTTACTTTACTAATGCAATTACTTCAATTTCTACGAGTGCATCCTTAGGAAGTCTTGCTACTTCCACACATGAACGAGCTGGCTTATGTGTATGGAAATACTCACCGTACACTTCATTTACTTCTGCGAATTGTTCCATATCTTTGATAAAAACTGTTGCTTTCACGACTGTCTCAAAGGAAGCACCTGCTGCTTCAAGTACGGCCTTAAGATTACGGAACACTTGATGTGTTTGTTCTTTAATATCTCCATTTACAAAGTCTCCAGCTGGCGTTAATGGAATCTGCCCTGAGCTGTAAAACATGTTATTGACAATAATCCCTTGAGAGTAAGGTCCAATGGCTGCTGGTGCATGTTTGGTTTGAACAACTTTTGTCATATCAATCTCTCCCATTCAACTACATGTTTGATCAAAGCTTAAGCTTTCGAATGAAAAAACTCGTGGAAATTGCCTTCATTGATCTCAATGATCTTCTGCTTCATATCAATGGTTGAAAGCTTTAAAAGCGATACATATTCATCAACGAGACGTTCATTTACGCCTTCATCTTCTAAAAGAACACCGATCCCTGCAACATTTGCATTAAATTCCTCAAGCAAATTCATCATGCCGTTAATGGTTCCGCCCGCTTTCATAAAGTCATCAATGATTAGGACATTGGATCCTTTATCTAAACTCCGCTTTGCAAGTGACATGGTTTGAATTCGGTTAGACGAACCTGACGCGTAGTTAATACTTACAGTTGATCCTTCGGTTACCTTATTATCTTTTCTAACGATCACAACAGGCACATTTAAATAACCCGCAACAGAATAGGCAATTGGAATACCCTTTGTCGCAACGGTCATGACGACATCAATCGCACGGTCTGCAAAGATGGTCGCAAACAGCTTACCGATTTTCGCAAGAATTGATGGATTACCTAAAACATCGGTTAAATATAAATAACCGCCAGGAAGTACACGTTCAGGAGTCGATAGAGCCTCTCCGATATCGTTTACTACGTCGTCTGCTTCTTTTAGGTGAATCTTTGGAATATATTTCACTCCGCCAGCAGCACCAGGTACAGTAAGCAATGTGCCTATTCCCTGCTGTTCGAAGGTCTGTTTGATAATCGTTAAGTCTTCACTAATAGAGGACTTCGCAGATTGATATCTTTCTGCAAAAAAAGTTAACGGTACTAGTACGTGCGGGTGGGCTAACAAATAATTTGTTAAGTCCACCAATCTGCCGCTTCGACGAAACTTCATGAACTTACCCCCAGAACCCGAATAATTTATGATAAATATAACTTAATATACGGATTTAATCAAGGGCATTTTGTTCGCCGATCATGCGGACAGCGTATACTTGATCACAAAATCCTCTCAGTCCGTTATATATTCTTTGTACCTTCGATTCATATTGAATCAAGCCAAATACTGTAGGGCCGCTTCCACTCATTAAAACAGCGTCAGCACCGAAACGCTTCATCTGTCTTTTGATCATATCTACTTCTGGGTACATCTTTAATGTCACAGACTCTAGAACGTTGCCGAGTGAGCCGCACATCTCTTTATAATCTTTCGCTTCAATCGCTTCAATCATACGCTTTACATTCGGGTGTTCTACTTTGCTTGCGTCATATTGTCTATAGACTTCAGCTGTAGATACCCCAATCACCGGCTTCGCTAAAATCACCCAGCAATGCGGCGGTGTCGCAATATGCTTCAGCTTTTCTCCACGTCCTGTCGCTAGTGCTGTGCCTCCGTGTACACAAAAGGACACATCTGAGCCGATCTCCGCTCCAAGCTCAGCTAGTTCATCTAAAGTGAGGTTCAACTTCCACAAACGATTTAAGCCGCGAAGAGCTGCTGCCGCATCACTGCTGCCCCCAGCTAAACCTGCTGCGACTGGAATTGCTTTTGTGATGACAATGGATACACCTTTTTGAATACCGAACCTTGTTTTGAGTAATTTAGCCGCCTGATAAGCCAAATTACGCTGATCATCTGGCACGAATCGATTATGAGATGATACACGGATTTCATCCTTGTCCAGCTCCGTCAGCTCTAGTCGATCTGCAAGGTCTATTGTTGTCATCACCATCTCCACTTCGTGATATCCATCCGGTCTTTTTCCATGAACATCAAGTGAGAGATTAATTTTTGCCGGTGCTTTTTCTAAAATACGCAAACATTTCACCTACTTCTCCATCTAAACATAAGTATCAATATTGTATCACATTTGATGGATCTGATGAATATAGGCTTTTACGCCGAGCACACTGACTTTTTCATCAAAAAAAGCCAGAGACACCCGAGGTATCCCTGACCGTTTTTCTATCGTTGATTCTCATCCTGAGCCATGTGCTGTTGAGCTAATTCAATGGCACGTTTGACCATATTACCTGCGTCACGCGCACGAATCTCTCCCCAGCCTCCATTTTTGACGGTATCATAAAATCCAAGATCCTTCGCCAGCTCGTATTTGAACTCATCTGACATAATACCTCGGCGTCTACCCAAACGAAACAGCCCCTTTAGTCGAGAATTCGAATCAGTGCCACTGCTTGTGTGGCTTTCTTATTTTGTATCGAATCCTTTCTTTTACCCCTTTCAAAAAATGGACAGACTCCCATTCAGAAAAAAAGGCAAAACAAAAAGCAGTAAACAAGAAGTTCACTGCCCATTAATAGGCGACTGAGCTAGCGGTATCATCGAACGTTAATTCGACCGTCTCAGTCAGTATATCTGCATAACTATAAGAAACTCTTTCAAACGAATTCTCATCTTGATCTAATTGAATCACAAATACAGAAGGGTACGTTTCAGCTAAAATGCCCGAACGCTCAATTGTTTTACGGCGGCCCCCGTTAGCCTTTAACGTCAAACGTTTACCTAAGTTACCATCAAGCGATCTTTTGATGTCGGACAAAGTCTTCGCCATTGCATCCACCTCACTGAGATAATTATACAACAACGGCCCGTTTTTGTCAAATAAAAATTAAATTATATCAACCAACACGAGCCATTGTCAACAAAATAATTTTGACAAACTTCTACCTTTTCTTCTCCCTATTTTTCTCAAATTCCGGTGAATTATGTATCCTTTTGCAATTTCTTTTTGAACATAAAAAAACCAGACTGAAATCAGTCGGGTTATGTCGATTCATGGTCTCTTTTATATGGCATACCTACCCTTAGAACACCCTTCGTCTCGATGCCTCCGAGCCCTTTTTCTCTTGTTAATGTATTACGGAGCACATCCCACACGTTGATTCGATCTACAAATGGAGTGAAGCTGATCTTCGCAACGATATAAACGGGGTCGAGCGCATGGATATTCACACGGGAAGGCGAGCTCGCAAAATTGGCACCTGCTTGGATCAATGATTCGAAATGAGATTGACAGGCACCGGCAAAAATCACAAGCTGATCTAAATGAGGGATTTTTCGTCTGGCTTTTTGAACTGTTTCAACGAAATGCCGAGAATGGCGATATGCACCGATATCATGTACACCGCCCTTTTGCTTGGAATACGCATCATGTCCTGTGATAACCAATATATCTGGTCGATACTGATCAATTAATGAGTCAATCATGCTTGGCATTTTCTTCTCATGGCAATGCACCCCATACACAGGAACACCAATTCGTTCATATACATCTAAGCATTTCTTTAAGTATGAAGCATCTCCATCTAAATGAAGGACCTTTCCAGGCATGTGAAAATACTGCTCCTGATGCTGATATTGCCCTGACGTATGATACTCTTGTTTTTCCCGCAGCAGCTGATAATCCTGTCTTAGTAAGTCGAGCGATTCATTGATTTTTCGTTCGTCATTTTTCTCTCTAGTCAGCTGTTCCTCTTTTTGAACCTTGACGAGATCTGACAACTTGGCATCAGCAATCAACCTCACTTCATTCCCATGCAATATGGCGGTGGCTTCGTGCTGATCGGTCTCATCAATTCGAATGATTCGAAACAAAATATCCATTTGATAGGATGCCCTTGTCACCATATCTCCTATTTGAAATTGCATGCTTTTCACTCCACAATCAGGCTCATATCCTGTTGGTATCGTCTTGCACTAAATATGTTCGTCTTTCATATGTGCTGTTCTTTCTAGCCTATGCCCGAACAAGCGAAGTGGTGAAAAACAAAAAAAGCCCTTAAAACAGGGCTTTTTGTAAAACATTCGACAAACGGGCAAATTCCTCAATGGATAATGACTCGCCGCGGCGCTTTCCATCAATGTCTGCTGTTTGAAGTGCTTCTTCAATGATCTCTTTATGTTGCTTTCCATCAGGTAAGTTGTTCATGAGGTTATTCATCAATGTTTTCCGGCGCTGACCAAAGCTCGCACGAATCAATTGAAAGAAAAATTCATCATTTTCTACTGAAACAGCAGGCGTTTCACGAACGGTCAACTTGATCACAGCCGAATCGACATTTGGCTGTGGAACAAAAACCGTTTTAGGCACAACCATTACTGTTTTCGCTTCCGTATAGTATTGAACTGCGATAGACAGCGAATTGTATTCCTTTGATGAAGGGACTGCTGCCATACGATCTGCTACTTCTTTTTGCAGCATGACGACAATCCCTTTCAATGGAAGGTTTTCTTCAAGCAGCTTCATAATAATCGGTGTCGTCACGTAATATGGAAGGTTGGCGACAACCATCACTTCTTTACAGTCAGCAAAATTTTCCTCGATGACCTTCCTCACATCCGCCTTTAATACGTCTTGATGAATGATCGTGACATTATCATATGGAGAAAGCGTATCGTTTAAAATGGGCAATAAACGCTGATCGATTTCAAAAGCGGTGACTTTCTTTGCACGCTTAGCGAGCTGCTCGGTCAATGCACCGATACCAGGCCCAATCTCAATCACGCCGGTCTCATCCGTCACCTCTGCGTGATCGACAATACGATCGAGTATATTTGTATCAATTAAAAAGTTCTGCCCTAAGCTCTTTTTAAAAGAGAAACCGTATTTCTTCAGTATTTCCTTCGTTCTGATGGGTGTCGCAATATCTTTATTCATCGGCTTCCTCCTGCATGACGGTCTTTAAGGCCGCAATAAAATCATGTTTGGTTATTTGGAACATGTGAAGGCGCTTTTGCAGCTGCTTCGCATTGGTATATCCTATATTTAAAAGCATACCTAGTCGTTCGCGGCGGCGTTTCGATGCTTCTCCTCCGATAAGGCCTGCGTCAAATAAGTCATCTAATGTAATGTCACTTTCCGATTCTTCCATTTCCTCATGGACATGGGCTAGGCATTCTCGAATACTGTCCAAGGAAGCATGCTCGACACCAATTCCTTTGTCTCGCTTCGCCTTCGCAAGATGTTTTGGCAAAAATGCGTGCTTACAGCCAGGAACCGCTTCTGCGATGGTTTTCCGGATCTTCTCACCAGGGAAATCAGGATCAGTTAAAATAATGACCCCTCTCGTCTCCTGAGCAAGACGCACTTGTTGAATAACTGTATCACCAATAGCTGATCCGTTTGTTTCGATCGTATCTGCATCAACTGCCATCTTCACTCTGGCAGTGTCATCACGACCTTCCACCACAATGATTTCTTTGATTTTCATGTATTCCTCCGCTTGCAAAAACAATAAACAATTTTTGGTTAAAAAATGAAACCTTTCATGCTGTTTTTGCGTCTAATTAATTAGAAAACAGTGCTTCTATTATAACCAAAAAAACAGAGGGTGCGCAAAGCCCTCTGTTCATATAAATGATTTGATGTGTTTATTTGAGTACTCTAATTTTCACTCGTTTATTTCCCCATTGATAAGCTGCCGACTTATTTGGGACGAACACATCGATTTTATTCCCTTTTATAGCAGATCCAGTGTCTGATGCAACGGCATATCCATAGCCTTCCACATACACTTTAGAGCCTAGCGGAATGACACTCGGATCTACTGCTATAACCTTTGCACCCGGATTTGCTTTTAAATCAAAGCCTGTTGACGTTCTGCCCGTACATCCAGCACAGCTCGCTGTATAGGCTGTCGACGCCACATAAAATTCTTTTCCAGACGATTCATTGCTTCTTGAAACGGCAGGTGTCGCTTTAGGCTCTTTATTGGACACTTGTGTACCAATAGCCACTAAACGATCCTTGCTATCTTTTTCAGTCACTTCTTTAATCAATTCTTTAGACACCACTTTGCCGTTTTCTTTCACAATGGCATAGTGCTTCTTCAATTTACCTTCTTCACCTTTTTTAAGCACCTTCTCTTTTCCTTTTTCAAGAGAACGATCCTTTTTATGTTTGGTATCAAAAGCAATTTTCTCTTCCACTACATCGGTGACTTTTTCCACCCGAGTGATCTTTATATCTGCGCTCTTTTTAGAAAGGTTACTATGTAACGCAGGCTTGATCTTATCGTGCTTCTTGAGCCTCAGCTCTTGTTGCTTTAAAAAGTCAGCGACCGTAGTCGAAGTGGTCCACACCTTTTTATCTTTTCCTCCATCATTTACGCTGACCTGGAAGGCCTGCTGAACCACAAGATTCATATCCTTTTTAATCTTGTCATTCTTTCCTGGAGTTACTTGATCGTGCTTCCCAATATCTATCTTCTCATTCTTCAATAATGCTCCAACCGTCTGATCTGTTGTCCATATCGTTTTCTCTTTCCCATCTAGGGTCAGATGAACCGGTATAGCCGCATCATACACAATGTTCATGTTGTCTTCAATTTTTGTATTTAGACTTGGAGAGATATGATCCTCCGCCCTGGTCTTTATTCCAAGGTCTGAAAGCAGCTGTGCTACTGTCTCTTCATGTGTACGAATTGTCTTCTCTTTACCATTGATTGAAATGGTAATAGACTGCTTAGTGAGCTCATGCGCACCGTAAGCCGTCCCAGTTCCAGCTAAAAGCAAGCAAACAACTAGTAATAAAACCTTGCCTTTTCCTAGCTTAACAGAAAACAGATTTTTCATTTTTTGTACGATGAAAAACGCCTCCTTCTCCTCGGAGAGATTATATAGAGTATCTCAAAACCTGTCAACCCTTCCTCCCACTGTACAAAAATGCTCGATTGTAACCCTATTATGGGAGATTGATGGAAGGAAGGGAAGAAAGACTTATCGACAACTTATCCTATGAGGAGGCGCAAACGTGTAGAACATTTTCGTTATGTTTCACAATTGGACAAGCTTAAACAAGGATTGACATCATATACTGTCAGTTTATACCGAAAACTTTTTTCGCATTTTTTGTGGTCAATTCAGCAAGCTCTTCAAAGCTTGTTTCTCGTAACTCCGCGATCTGTTCTGCGATATATTTCACATAACTTGGCTCGTTACGTTTCCCTCTAAATGGCGCTGGCGTTAAGTAAGGGCAGTCTGTTTCAATTAAAAGCCGGTCACTTGGTATGTCCTTGACAACTTCCTTCGGTTTTTTGGCATTTTTAAATGTCACGGGTCCACCGAATGAAATATAAAAGTTCATATCCATACACGCTTTTGCGATTTCTAGGCTGCCAGTAAAGCAATGCATAATCCCTCCAACATCAGCCGCTCCCTCTTCCTTTAAGATCGTCACGACATCTTCCGTTGCGTCACGATTATGAATAATGATTGGAAGATTCACTTCCTTCGCAAGAGCAATTTGACGTCTAAAGACTTCCTTTTGTACATCTTTTGGCGACTTGTCCCAATAGTAATCCAGACCCATTTCTCCAATCGCAACGACTTTTTCATGTTGAGATAATTCTTTGATCCACAGCAAATCCTCATCTGTCATATCAATGGCATCGACTGGATGCCAGCCAATGGCTGCATAGATGAAATCATACTCTTCAATTAATTCCATTGCTCTCGTAATTGTCGGGCGGTCAAACCCTACCACCACGATTTTTTCGACTTTTTCACTTTTCGCTCTTTCGATCACCTGCTCTAAGTCTTCATTATATTGTTCAGCATTTAAATGGGCATGTGTATCAAATAACATCGTTGATTGCTCCTTTCGACAATTCTTCTAAAAAACAAAAGGTGTTCGACGAAATGTTACACGTGGAACACCTTTTGTTGATTTATAAAATTTTTGTTCCATTTGCTAGAGATCGGTCTACTTCAAGAACCTGCAATTTCCCATCAGTTTCTCCAGTTAAAATCATTCCCTGGGAAATTTCCCCTCTGAGTTTGACTGGTGTGAGATTCGCTACGCAAACGAGCTTTTTCCCTACTAATTCCTCAGGTTGATAATGCTTGGCAACCCCTGAAACAATTTGTCTTTTTTCAAATCCAAAATCAAGCTGAAGCTTTAAGAGACGATCCGCTTTTTTCACTGGGGCTGCTTCCAGTACCTGTGCTACTCGAAGATCAACTTTTGAGAAATCATCAAATGCAATTTCTGCTCCAAGCTCAGGTAATTCCGTTTCTTCTATTTCAACTTTCTCTTCTTCCTTTGGTGCACTTCCCTGCATTTTCTCTTTAATATACGCTACTTCTTCTTCAACCTCTAAACGAGGGAACAAAGGCTCTCCTTTTTGTACCGTCGCTTGTTGAATGGCACCAAAAGATAGAATGCTATCCCAGCTTTTAAGCTTCTCTTCTTCAATGCCAAGCTGGAAGAAGATTTTCTCAGGTGTTTTCGTTAGGAATGGCGTTAAGAGCACCGCTGTGATGCGCAGTGATTCTGCTAAATGATACATGACAGAATGCAGCTCTTTTCGTTTTGTTTCATCCTTTGCCAGCACCCATGGAGCTGTCTGGTCAATATATTTATTGGTTCTGCTGATTAATGTCCAAACATTTGAAAGAGCCACCGAGAATTCAAGGTTTTCCATCGCTTCTTCATAGGCTTTGACTGTTTGCTCAGCTACCGCTTTAAGTTCCTCATCAAACTCATTAACTGGACCCTTATAGCTGCTTAATGTACCGTCAAAATATTTTTGTACCATCGCAACTGTACGGTTAAGCAAGTTACCTAAATCATTGGCAAGGTCATAGTTTACACGTTCCACGAATCCTTCTGGTGTAAACACACCATCCGCACCAAATGGTACTTCACGAAGGAGGTAATAACGAAGGGCATCAAGGCCATAGCGATCAATTAATGTGACGGGATCTACTACGTTCCCTTTTGATTTAGACATCTTCCCATCTTTCATCAGCAGCCAGCCGTGTGCGAAAATTTGTTTCGGCAGCGGCAGATCTAGTGCCATCAGCATAATTGGCCAATAAATCGTATGGAAGCGTACAATTTCTTTCCCTACGAGATGCACGTTAGCAGGCCAATATTTTTTATATTTTTCATCCTGATCAGTTCCGTAGCCAATCGCAGTTAAATAGTTGAATAACGCATCAATCCATACATAGATGACGTGTTTTGGATTGTTAGGAACTTTAATTCCCCAATCAAAGGTTGTTCTTGATACAGCCAAATCCTCTAAACCTGGTTTAATGAAGTTATTGATCATTTCATTTTTTCTTGATTCAGGCTGAATGAACGTTGGATTCTTCTCATAATAGTCTAGTAAACGATCCGCGTACTTACTCATACGGAAGAAATATGATTCCTCTTTAATTAATTCGACAGGATGTCCGCTGTCAGGGCTTTTCCCGCCAATGACTTCTCCTTTTTCATTCCGCTCAACATCCACAAGCTGTGTTTCCGTATAGAATGTCTCATCAGGAATACTGTACCAGCCTTCATATTGATCTAAATAAATATCACCTTGATCAAGCAGCTTTTGAAACACTTGCTCAATGATTTTCGTATGTCTTTTTTCTGTTGTACGGATGAAATCATCATTCGAAATGTCGAGTTTCTTCCATAATGATTGAATGTCTGCTACGACCGGATCTAAATACTCGATCGGTGTAATATTTTGTTCTTCAGCTTTTTGCTGAATTTTTTGTCCGTGCTCATCTGTACCCGTTAAATACATCACATCATAGCCTTGAAGACGTTTATAACGAGCCATAGCATCCCCTGCTACTGTCGTATAAGCATGTCCAATATGTAATTTTCCGCTCGGATAGTAAATAGGTGTTGTCAGATAAAACGTTTTTTTCTTTTCCGGCATGTCGGAACCTCCTGCGTGTGTGTAAATGTCAAAAACTCCCGCCCAATGGACGAGAGCGGTTATCATCATTACATGAAAATGTGTTAGATCAATTCATTAAATTTTGCACTTGTGCTTTCTCTATGATACCATCTTAGCCTTTAAGATCAAGCATATATACATAGAACAAGATGAAATGATCGAAAAAGATGAGTTTTTCGAAAAAAACGACAAACCTGTCGACATTTTGTCGAATATTGTCGTATGAAATCTATTTCCAGATTTACAATTGTCTAATTTAGGGCAAAAGTCTTGTTAATCTGAACTCGTCATTTCTCATATTTTCATAGAAAAAACCCGAGAAATCCTTATAAATCAATAGTTTCAAGGTCTTTTGACTTTAAGAGTCATATTTTACAAACAATAGTAAACAAAATGATTGACGATTTATGGAAACCTTGTTATGCTATGAATGTAAGGAATTTGTCGAATAATGACGAAGATAATATTATATTAAGAATAAGAACTCTTTGGGAGGAGAATGAAGATGAAATCTACAGGTATTGTACGTAAAGTTGACGAATTAGGACGCGTGGTGATTCCAATCGAACTTCGCCGTACTCTAGGAATCGCTGAAAAAGACGCTTTGGAAATTTATGTTGATGATGAAAAAATTATCCTAAAAAAATATAAACCAAACATGACTTGCCAAGTTACAGGTGAAGTATCAGACGATAACCTTAAACTTGCTAATGGTAAATTAGTTCTTAGCCGTGAAGGTGCAGAGCAAATCATTAACGAAATCCAAAACCAACTTCAATCACAAAAATAAGTTTGATATAAAAAAGGTTCTTGCACCGTTTGCAAGAACCTTTCTTTATTGTTCAATATGATAGGCATCGTATATCATGCGCTTTGGTACACCACGTTCGACGGCTGTACGTTTAATGGCTTCCTTCGACGTTAATCCTTCTTCTATGTAATGGATCACGTGTTCCTTTTCAGATAAGGACTTCCACCAGACATCTTCATTTAGCTCTTCTTCATCTTGATCGTTACCTTGTACGACAAGACAGAATTCACCCCGGATTTGATGCTCTGCGGACCATGTCAGCACAGACTCTAAATCTCCACGAATAAACTCTTCAAATTTTTTCGTTAGTTCTCTCGTAATGGCGATATTCCGGTTGCCCCACACTTCCTTCATCAATGTCAGCGTTTCTTTTAATCGATGGGGCGCTTCATAGAAAATGATTGTTTCTTGACGCTTCTTCAAAGCTTCGAGCTGTTTTTTCTTTTCCTTTTTTTGTCGGTCAAGAAAACCATAAAAGAAAAATGGCTGAGGTGTAATCCCTGATGCAATGAGTGCTGTAAGTGCAGCATTTGCTCCAGGTAACGGAACGACATAGCCGCCGATATTAGTAAAGTCTCGAACCACTTCAGCACCTGGATCTGAGATCGTCGGTAAACCAGCATCGCTCACGAGTGCGATGTTTTTTCCTTCTTTTAACCATTCGATTAACTTGTGGCCGCTGCTGTCTTTGTTATGCTCATGATAACTCGTTAATGGCGTATCAATTTCATAGACATGACAAAGTTTTTTCGTTTGTCTTGTATCTTCTGCGGCAATATAGTCTACATCTTTTAATGTTTGTATGGCTCGAAACGTCATATCTTCTAAATTGCCAATTGGGGTTGGGACGAGATATAGAATGCCCATATCTGATTGACCATCAAAGCTTTTCTGTGTTTTCATGTGCCGCCTCCTTTTCTATTCGCTTTTCTTCTATATAAAGGTCTTTCTTTTTCCGCGTCCACGTTTTAAAACGATATTCTTGCTGCATGGCTTCTCTTTTGGTTGCAAAACATTCATGATAATACAGCTCAACCGGCCGTCTTGCTCTTGTATACTTTGCTCCCTTTCCACTATTGTGGGTCGTCAGTCTTTTTTGTAAATCATTTGTATAACCTGCATATAGGCTGCCGTCTGCACATTTCAATACATAGAAATAATGATTATGCTTCTCCATACAGTATCGTCCTGATTTCCTCTGTATACTCTTGATCATCTCCATAAACAAAAAGAGGCGGGAGGATTTTCAGATCTGGTTTTCCATCTTTTATACCCTCTACTAAGATGGTATTGGCTTCTTTCCCCTGTTTGGGATAAACAAATTGAATTCGTTTTGGCTCAATTCGGTATTTCTTCATCAATTCCACAATCTCAAGCAGCCGACCCGGCCGATGAACCATCGCCAGTTTACCCCCTTGCTTCAGCAGCGTGGAAGAAACACGAATGACATCTTCTAATGTACAATGGATTTCATGCCGAGCAATTGCCAAGTATTCATTTTCATTGATTTCTTCCTTAGAAGGTGTCTTAAAATATGGCGGATTACATGTGATGACATCTACTTTGTGGTTGCCGTAGCGTGCTGGCATATCATTCAAATCACCATGAATCAATTTAATTTGCTTTTCAAGTTGATTATACGCCACACTTCTTTTTGCCATATCAAACAGCCGTTCTTGAATTTCGACCCCAGTAATGGAGGCCTTAGATCGAGTCGAAAGCAGCAATGGCACAATGCCATTTCCCGTACAAAGATCAATGATCTCTCCTTTTTGGATTGGCACATACGCAAATTTCGCTAATAATACTGCGTCCAATGAAAAGGCGAAAACCGTTTTACTTTGAATAATCTTCATATCTTCGGCGAGCAAGTAATCTAATCGTTCATCTTCTCTTAACGAAACCATGATGTATCCTTTCTTTTCCTGTGAAAAAGGCTTCCGATTCAGCGGAAGCCTTTTCTCATTTTTTATTTAAAAATGACAGACAGAACAAACAGTCTCCCTCTTTACGAATGCTCCCATAATGTACATTACAAATATGGAAGCCCTCCTGATATAACCGAGCCAGGTTATCATGACCTTCTCCTATATCAGAATGACCTGGCTTCTGAGCAGAATCATTCTCTGTCTCAGACGATTTGTCCCGATCAGACTGATCCAGACGTTCACGCAAGTGCTGATTCTCCATCTGCAGCTGATGATTTTCTTCAATCACTTCACCGATATGATTTTTCAAATCACCTAACTGGCGATAAAGAGAACCGATTTGTTCTTCTAAATTGATCACCGTATCAAATAGTTCCTTTTTATCCAAGGTGGCACACCTCGTTACTCAGTTGTTTGTGCAGATACAACGCCTTCTTGTAATAATTCTTCCCAAGTATATTCTATCACTTTTTCTTGCCCGGTTAATTCAACTTGCAAAATTCGTTCTAAAATGTTGAGCCCTACTACTTTTGCAGAGCCACTAGATGTCTGAATCGTTTCACCGATATCGGGCAATTGTTCTTTCGCTGTTTCATACTCATCATTCTCATATTTCAAGCAGCACATCAAACGGCCGCAAAGCCCTGAAATTTTTGTAGGATTTAGCGACAGGTTTTGGTCTTTTGCCATCTTAATGGATACTGGTTCAAAGTCTCCTAAGAATGTCGAACAGCAAAGCATTCGCCCGCAAGGACCTATGCCGCCCAGCATTTTTGCCTCGTCTCTTACACCAATCTGGCGAAGTTCAATTCTCGTCTTGAAAATTGAAGCAAGATCTTTCACTAGCTCGCGGAAATCTACTCTGCCATCCGCTGTGAAGTAGAAGATGACCTTGTTTCGGTCAAATGTAAATTCAACATCGACCAGCTTCATTTCTAGCCCGTGTTCACTTACCTTCTGAAGACATGTATCAAAGGCTGTCATCGCTGCTTCTTTGTTTTCCTCAACGATGAGCCGGTCTCGTTCGTCTGCTACACGAATCACCTTACGCAGAGGAAGAACGACATCGTGTTCATCTACTTTTTTATTAGCGATGACCACTTGTCCGTACTCAACTCCTCTGACCGTCTCTACAATGACACAACTATCATTTTCTATATGAAATCCATTAGGATCGAAATAATAGATTTTGCCCGCTTTTTTAAAACGAACACCAATTACGTTGTACAAACTTATCCCTCCTGCAACATCAACACCAATTGCTCCATCAGCCCTTGGGCATTCACGTTGGATTGAAGTCTCTTTTTCGCTTCTAATACAGCAAGGATCTGGTTCGTCACCATCTGCTGTGTGGAATGCAGCGCGTGCTGCTTCATTGTCTGGAATAAGTCTTGATAAATGACTTTATCTTCATTTCCTATTTGAATCGACAATACATCACGATATATAAATAAAAGCATATCCAGACCTGTTTCTTGAAGGTCTTTCTCTTTGAAAAAAGGCATCCATTGATCTTGTATATAAAAAAATGCATGTTCTTTTCGCTGGTGTAAGACTTCATACAATTTTATCACTTTCGCTCTAGACTCTGCAAACTGATCATTTCGACTTAATTCGAGTGCTTCTGCTAAATTATTGGTTAAATTCGACAAAAGCCTTGCAAGATGCTGAGATACGCCTTCTTGTAATAGCTGCTGCTCCAAGGATTGCGGCTGCAGCGGCTGAAAGCTAAGCATCTGACATCTTGAAATAATCGTATCCAGCATTTTATGCGATTGCTCAGTGATTAAAATTGCCATCGTTTCCCGGTTAGGCTCCTCTAGGAACTTCAATAAACTGTTCGCGGCATTGACCGTCATTTTGTCCGCATGAAGAATGATATACATTTTTCGGTGAGATTCCACACCTGCTTTTGTAAATTCCTCTTGCAATGCCTGCACTTGCGCTTTCTTAATCGATTGACCATCAGGCTGCACGAGATGTAAATCGGGATGGTTTCCTGACTCAATCCTTTTGCAGTTTTGGCAGGATTCACATGGTTTCACTCCTGCTTTCAAGCAAAAAAAGCTCTTAGCCAAAAGCATCGCAGCATCCAGCTTTCCCGTCCCTTTTTTTCCTTCAAATAAGTAGGCATGCGCAAGTCGGTCTTTATCAATACTATTAAAAATCAGCCGCATGACGCGCGGCTGCAAATCATTCATGTCATCCCAGCTAATTGCCATGTTATCACTCTCTATGTGTAAAGGTTAATCAATAAACCTTTTATTTCTCCAATACGTTCAAGCAAATCAATAGAAGGTTTCTCTTGGTCCATCATATCCTCTGTTAATTCAATCAGCTTTTCATCTAATGCTTTGACTAAAGCGAGTGTACGCGTGTTGCCATAAATGTCAAAGCTTCTTGATGTTTCTATATTTAATCCATTATCGACTGTCTCTTTCACAAAGCGCTTCACAAGCCCTTTAAACCTAGCCAAGTCCTTTAGGTTTCGTGACTTTGTCAGCTTTTTACCGAACACTTCGATATCACTCAGCATGACCGTCAGCTGCTCTAAGCGCATTTTGCCGCTTTGCGTCTCCATCGATGCTTTAAAGGAGGCAGATGTTTGGCTTCCTTTAATGCCTTGGAGTTCACGCTTTTCTAAAAGCAGCCGCATATCTTGATTAATTTTCACAGCAACCCATCCTTAGAATTGATGAAATTGTTCAACTGGCAGAATAAAGACAGTAGCTCCACCAACTTCAACCTCAACAGGGTATGGTACATATGAATCTGCGTTACCACCCATTGGAGATACAGGTGCAATCATTTGATCACGTTTGCGGCAATTTTCTTTTATAAGCTGTAATGCTTTATCCACTCGGACATCATCACAACCAATGATAAAAGTCGTATTCCCAGACTTTAAAAACCCACCAGTTGAAGCTAATTTTGTCACGCCGAAATGATGTTCAGTCAATATTTTCAACAACTTGCTGCTATCTTGGTCCTGTACAACGGCAACAATTAATTTCATTTGATTGGCCTCCTTTGTTTTAGGCACAGGTGACATGCCGATGTCTTCCTCTATATTATAACAACGATTGGGAATGAGGTCATATTTGATTTTTCTTTAATGTGTCCTGAATCACCCGAAGTACTTCTTCATAGACATCCTGTATCGGCTGAGACGCATCTACTACACGGAATCGTTCTGGCGATTGCGCAATAAGCAGTTCATAGCCTTCTCTGACCAACTGGTGGAAATTCAGCGTCTCCATGTCTAATCTGTTTTTTTCTCTTCCTTGATTGGCGTGAATTCGTTTTAACCCTTCTTCAGGTGTAATGGAAAAATAAATGGTCATTTGCGGCATCGTGCCATCAATAGCAAAGTCGTTAATTGATCTGACTTGATCAATTCCAAGCCCTCTCGCATAGCCTTGATAAGCGAGAGAGCTATCAACAAAACGATCACATAAGACTGTGTCTCCGCGCTGCAATGCCGGTTCTACCTTTTCAGCCAAATGCTGCCTTCTCGCTGCTGCATACAGCAATGCCTCTGTTTTCGCATCCATTTTCGTGTTTTTTTCATTTAAAATGACTTCACGAATCTGCTCAGCAATCTCAATGCCTCCCGGCTCACGTGTTGCCATGACTGCATATCCTTGACGTTCCATTTCTTCGTACACTTTTCGAATCACTGTCGTTTTTCCGGCGCCCTCTGGCCCTTCAAACGTAATAAACATACCGCTCATAGTGTCTCCTCTTCTATATAAACATATAATTTTCTCTGATGAATGACCTGACTTGCTTGAACATGAACCTGATGTCCAAGCAAACGGCTTAACGCCTTAATTTGATCTATCTCAATACGCTCTCCCTTAATCATCAAAGGAATACCAGGCGGATAGGGAATAATTGATTCTGCACTCATCCGGCCTGCTGCATGTTCAAATGGGACAGCCTCTATGTCTTGATTTTGCTCATCAGTCTCAATAGATAACGTCTCATTTTGGATATGTTTTTTTCCTTTGAGCAATGAATCACTTTGCTTAAGAGCCTGCTCGATCCGCTTGAAAGGAACGTCCTTCCTCTGTTCTAAGCTAAGAATAAGTAAAACCTGATGTTCGTCCGCAAGCTCTGGATGAACATCCACTGATTCAAGCACCCGTTTTAGTTCGTAACCAGTCAGTCCTTTTGTTGATCGAATGACGCATTTTAATGGATCGGAAAGCAGCGAGTCAGGCTCAACCACTTCAAGATGAGTCAGACGGTTGAACTGATCTTTCAGCTCTGTCAGTTCTTTCATGATTACATCCAATGTCCCTTTTCCTTTGATCTCCTCGACATAAGCCCTCGCCACATCTAATGAGGCCATAATTGGATAAGACGGCGAACTGCTTTGAAGCATCGTGAGCAATGTTTTCAAACGCTTCGCATCGATTCGGTCCCCTTGAAGATGAAGATAGGAACCCATCGTCATTGCCGGAAGGGTTTTATGTGCTGATTGTACCACCACGTCCGCTCCATAGGAAAGAGCAGATGGAGGAAATGCGCCGCCTAATACAAAATGCGCGCCATGAGCCTCATCAACCAAAACAACCACACCTGCTTCATGACACATGTGAATCAGCTTTGATAAATCAGCTGCATGTCCATAGTAGTTCGGATAAGTCAAAACGATTGCTCGGCAATTAGGATGTCTTGCGATGGCTTTTCTGACTGTATCATCCGTCACATGTGTTGGAACATGCAAGTGTGGGTCTATCTCAGCGTCTACCAGAATAGGCGTTGCCCCTGCAAGCTCGATCGCATGGAAGACAGACTTATGGCAATTACGCTGGACAAAAATCTCGTCTCCCGTGCGGCATGCCGCCATCACCATCGCCAAATTTCCGACTGTTGTGCCATTTACAAGGAAAAAGCTTTGATCTGAACCATATAGCTTAGTCAATAAATTTTCTGCCTCTTGAATCACACCAGTCGGGTGATGGAGGTCATCTAGACCTTCAAGCTCCGTCACATCCAGCTGAAGGATTGAAGCATAGTGGGACCGTGCCTCATCAAAAAAGACATCTCCATTGTGATGTCCTGGAACGTGAAAAGAATAAGGCTTCTTTTCCGCATGCTGTGCTAATGTTGTATATAAAGGTGTTCTCAAACAAATCGACCCTTTTCACTTTAACGATATCTTAAGTCTATTATAACGTTCAAACAAGTGAACCGAAAGATGGTTTCTCATTCCTTTATTGGATTCGCCAGCTGCTGCTCTGCCTCATACATACTGCTTTTCAATTGAGCTCGCTCTTGGCTTCCATGCTCTTTCACCTGTAACGTTTCCTGTAATGTTTCAGCTAATTGACGTTGGACCTTTTTCAACGTATCTATAGGAGCAAAAGATGCCTCTTCAAGAAGCTGTCCCTGCTGCTTCGATACCTTTTCATATGTTTTTTGGATTCGGTTCTCAAGAGCTGAGTTGGCCCGCTGCTGAATATGCGTTAACGCAATCGACATTTGGTTGATCCATAGTGGAATAGACGCAGAAACAGTTGATTGAATATGATTGGCCAAAGTATGATTCGTATGCTGGATCATCCGAATTTGAGCATTACATTGCAATGCAATTTGCCGGCTTAACAGCAAATCATACTTTCGTTCCTTTAGTCTCTCCACATACTCTTCCTCATTGACTTCTTGACTCATCAATTGCTCCTCTATTGTCCGGTCAACAGAAAGTTGCGTTTCTGAAATAGGCCGCTGCTCTAACGTTGTCATTTTCGCTTCAACTGCTGCGACCTGCAGCGTCATCTCTTGAAAATAAGTTTGATTTTCTTCAAATAAACGCTCTAATAACATATGGTCCGAGATTAATACGCCTCTTGCATAACGAAGCCTTGCTGACAATCTCTCGATCTGTGATTTTGCATGTTGAAAACGCGATATGATCTCCTGAGTAGATCGTTTATCCCGTTGAAACCATTTTAAAAAAAAACCTTGTTTCTTTGGCAGTAAATCCTCAGGCTCCACTACATGCAGCTGCTGCAAAAAGGTCTCAAGCACGTCTCCTATTTGATCAATATCTTTTTTCTCAACATATTTCATCATCTGTTGTGATTGTTCCAATAGTCGTTCCTGCACACGTGTACCATAGAAAAGCAGTTTTTGCGGATTGTCAGGGATCTGCTTAGCACGCTGCACGGCTTCTTTTTTCTCCTCATCAGATAAGGTATCAAACACCCGAAACTGAAGATCTGTAGTGGAGGCAGGTGATGGTGTGGCGTGATCTTCCGGTTTCATCGAGTTTGACTCCTTTCATCTATTTCTTCATCATTTTATCTGCTACTTCAAGCTCAATATGAAGAGCTTCTATGTCTCTTCCTAAAACTTGCTGCAAATCATTGGTCAATTGCTTTTGCAGCTCTGTCAATGTCACTCGGGTTTGGCTCAATGTCATTTCCAGCTCATGACTACGATTAGGCTGATTATACAATAGTGCATATTTCTCAGTTAGTTCAACGACAGAATCCAAGCTTTCGAAATAAAAACGCTGTGCATCATAAAATCGATTTGGCTCTTTTTTTGTTATTGTATAGATTCGTCGTGCAAGCCGAAGAACTTCATAATTATGTTTGATCGTTTGTACGTTTTTCACAGCAAATAAAGCTTTTTTTAAACGCACGAGCTTTTGCCCTGCTTCTTTTAAATGCTGTTTGATATATACATAATCACTACGAGACAGTCCGTGTTTCTTTAAAAACAATTGGAAAGCAGTCCATCTGCTCCCTACAAACATCACACCCCATCCAATCATCGCATACAGTATCGATAATCCAGCATGATGATGGAAAACCCCAATACTAACGGTTAAAATCACAAGCGAAAAAAAAGTAGAGAGGATGGCCCATATAAATGTATAAAAGATTGATTTCATGTTTATCGACTCCTATGAATAATCAGGCTCTCTGTTTATCTTATTATGAATTACGGATGATGTCCAAACTAAGTTCCAAAAAACAAGACCAATCCTTTATAGCTCATAAAAAAAGACCATCTAGTGGTCTATGAATACAAAGGCGGCGTATGAAGATTTTTAAGCTTTCTCACATAATCGGAATAGCTAGGATCCGAGGTCGATGTAGAAATTAACTTTCGCTCACAGTCTCGGCACAAAAACTGATGATATAAATAAATTCCCTTTGTCTTTTTCTCTTCACAAATCAAACAAATCGCTTCTCGCTCTTTTTTGCTCATTGTGACACCTCCACTTATAGCTTCAGTATGCCCTAGCGCTTTCAATTGTATACAAAATTAAGAATGTTTTAGATGGTAGTTTAGTATATGTATCCATGTCAGATCGG
This sequence comes from Bacillus sp. MZGC1, assembly GCF_002998605.1. NCBI lineage: Bacteria > Bacillati > Bacillota > Bacilli > Caryophanales > Bacillaceae > Bacillus > Bacillus sp. MZGC1. The sequence goes on along the minus strand of NZ_PVRE01000009.1, from coordinate 187 downwards.
GTGTTTGTTCCTTTTCTTAAAAAACAAAAAAGACCAGTTCCGTATGGAACTGATCCTTAGAAAAGCTTGGCGGCGTCCTACTCTCACAGGGGGAGACCCCCAACTACCATCGGCGCTGAAGAGCTTAACTTCCGTGTTCGGTATGGGAACGGGTGTGACCTCTTCGCTATCGCCACCAAACCTGATG
>NZ_PVRE01000008.1:0-62480 GCF_002998605.1 Bacillus sp. MZGC1 | reverse complement strand
AGGTTACCCACGTGTTACTCACCCGTCCGCCGCTAACATCCGGGAGCAAGCTCCCTTCTGTCCGCTCGACTTGCATGTATTAGGCACGCCGCCAGCGTTCGTCCTGAGCCAGGATCAAACTCTCCGAAAAAGTACAAAACCGAAGTTTTGTTTTTCGCCAGTTTGACTGACTACCTATGATGTTTCATAGGATTTTTTTATAAAAACTCGAATTAACAGGTACGTTTTGTCTTGTTTAGTTTTCAAAGATCATCTTCGCCGTTCTTAGCGGCTTTAATAATATAACATTTCGCTTCATCTTATGTCAACAACTTTTTTTAAGTTTATTTCCCGAAGCGTTTTGTGTTTGTCACTGTGTGTCAGCGACGATTAATAATATATCACGAAAATATTCTATCGGTCAACGCCTTTTCAAAACTTTTTTTGAAATAGTTTTATTGTGCATCTCAAATCCTTGTCCTGCATACAATCAAGTAACAATCTCGGACAAGGCAGGAGTGTTTGAATTGAGTCGATTATATGTGTTTCCTATTAAACGGCTGAAGCAAGCCGTCATTATTCTTGTAGCAGCCCTTGCAGCTGCAACCTTTTTTTATGTACAAAAGGCACCGCCGCTGTCGGTATTTAAAACAGAACACGGACCCCGAGCCATTTATAAAGGCGAGACTTCCTCAAAACATATCTCCCTTACTTTTAATATCGGCTGGGGAGATGAGAAGGCTGTTCCTATTTTAAATGTCCTTCGAGAGTACGATATAAAGAACGCTACTTTCTTTCTGTCTGCTTCTTGGGCTGAGCGTCATCCTGATATCGTCAAACAAATTAGAGAGGACGGTCACCAAATCGGCAGCCTTGGCTATGCTTATAAAAATTATAGCCAGCTTGAAGATAGTGAAATCAAGCAAGATCTTGTCCGGGCACAAAATTCATTTCAAAAGCTTGGACTAGATGACATTCAACTATTAAGACCGCCAACTGGGCAATTTAACGAAAAAGCATTGAAAATTGCCACACAGTACGGTTATACCGTTGTCCATTACAGCGTCAACTCACAAGATTGGCTGAATCCGGGCGTCGATCAGATTGTTCAGAATGTAAATGATCGAATGAAAAGCGGAGATATTGTTCTCCTACATGCCTCAGATTCAGCAACCCAAACCGCTCAAGCCTTACCAGCTATTTTGAAACAAATCAAAGAAAAGAATTTAAAAAATGTGACGGTTGGCGAACTGATCTCCAATACCAAAACAAGGTCATCGGAAGTTAAGTAGCTTTCGCCTTTGAAAACCGCGGCATAGCTAACAACTGAAACGCATTACAGCCTAATAGCGGAAATAGCATTAAATACAGCCAGTCCTCTTCGTTGACTCTGAGCGCCGGGAACCATTCTAGCGACGTGATGACAACCATGAGAAACATTGCGGAAACAAAAGTTTTCTTAGAGGACTGCTGCTGTTTAAAGTAAGCCACGATCAATGCGAACACACCGATAAAGACAGGCAGCCATAGGTATGGAAGAAATGATTCATTCTCCCCGAAAAACAAAAATCGCAAGTAAGCTAAATCAAACAGCACAAAGATCACCAGAAACAGCTGAATGGTATTCCATAGAGAATGTGATCGGAATATCTCTAACGCAAACCGGTGCACCGTTAAAAAGACAACAAACCCCATCTGACTAATGACACTAAAAATCATCCCCACACCAATGAACCAAAACAACACAGATGCGATTTCTAGTATTTCAAACGATATAAAAAGCTTCTGATATTTCCCCCACTCCAGCGCAAAGCCTACCACGCTTGTAATGACCGCTCCAACAGCTAGCACAGAGAAGAAAAAACGAACTAAATCCCGACTTTTCATTGAATTGATCCAACCCCTATTTTTGTTATGTATAAATTTACGTGAAACATTCATATTAAAAGTAAGACATGTAACGAAAGGAGCCACAGTATGTCAAAAGGCATCTTGCGTATAATGAGCTGTTTTCTCCTTTTATCTCTAACAGCTTGTGCTCCCAAAACCCAATCCTCATCTAATATGGACTATGACGAAACAAAGAAAATGGTCGTCGATATATTGAAGACAGATGACGGTAAAAAGGCCATTCAACAGTTATTAAATGACGAGGCAATGAATGAAGCTTTGGTAATGGATGAACAAACTGTGAAAAAAACGATAGAGAAAACACTGACTTCTGATAAAGGCAAAGAGTTCTGGAAGAAGGTCTTTGAGGATTCTAAATTTGCCGAGACTTTCGCTAAATCCATGCAGCAACAGCATGAAAAGATGTTAAAACAGTTAATGAAGGACCCTGACTATCAGCAATTGATGATGGATATTCTCAAGGATCCCGAAATGGAAAAGAAATACGGTGAACTGGTGAAAAGCAAAGAGTTCAGAAAGCACTTAGAAAAAGTTATTACAGAAACATTAAGCAGTCCTCTTTATAAGAAGAAATTCGAAGATGAGCTTAAAAAAGCAGCATCTGAAAGCAGTGATTCCGGATCAAAAGGCAGCGAAGAAAGCGGCAGTTAAACATCACCCGAGGGGACATTCATCCACTCGGGCTTTCATTATGCTTTTACTGCTAATTGTTCAATAACTTTATTCGCAATGTGTTGATACACTTCTCCCGTCGGATGACTCGCATCATAGACAGATGGAGCAAAATCATCTTCATTCCAATCAGGCTGCCTTAGAGGAATTTGACCAAGGACCGATACTCGCAGCTCTTCCGCCAGCTTATCCCCGCCTCCTTTTCCAAAGACATATTCTTTCTCACCTGTTTTTTTGCTTTCATAATAGCTCATATTCTCAACGACACCCAGCACCTCGTGATCTGTTTGCAGTGCCATTGCGCCTGCTCTAGCAGCAACGAAGGCAGCTGTAGGATGCGGTGTTGTGACAATGATTTCTTTACAGCTTGGAAGCATTGTATGAATATCAAGCGCCACATCTCCCGTTCCAGGCGGAAGGTCTAATAGTAAGTAATCTAATTCTCCCCACTGGACTTCGTGGAAGAAGTTATTCAGCATTTTACCAAGCATCGGTCCTCTCCAAATGACCGGTGCATTTTCTTCAACAAAAAAGCCCATTGAAATCACTTTGACACCAAAGCGTTCCACAGGAATAATTTTTTCCCCTTTAACAGTTGGTCTGACGGTGATTCCCATCATATCCGGTACACTAAAGCCATAAATATCTGCATCAATCAGTCCGACTTTTTTCCCTAGACGAGCCAGTGCTACAGCAAGGTTAACAGACACGGTGGATTTACCAACGCCGCCCTTTCCACTCGCAATCGCAAGGAACTCAGGCGGATTTTTAGAGTTGAGCAGGTTTTCTTCCTCATCTTGCGAAGGCATAAACCTTTCAAGTGTTTCCTGAGGGAGCTCTTCAAAACGAAGTCCTACTGTGTTAGCACCCTCTGCTTTCAAGGCTTGTACGATGTCTTGCTGAAGCTTCATCTGCTCAGCAGTGCCCGTTTTGGCAATAGCCACCTTTAAGCTCACATGTTCTTTCTCAGGCTTTAGGCTGATTTCCTTGATGGCATCCAGCTCACCAAGCGGTATATGAAGGAAAGGTTCGTCCATCTTCCCAACTAGTTTTCTCACATCATCTTGTCCGATCATAGCAGAACCTCACCCTTTATTGAATTCGTTTACAATCCAAGTATATCATACATATCCTTACAATGTCTGTCCTGTTTGCCTGCGTACAAAAGGAAAAAGCCCCTTATTCAGGCGGCTCTTTTTGCTCTGTCAAATATCTTAAAATGCCTTTATAAATGGAGGCAGCAATTTGATCTTGATATTTAGGTGTTGCCAGCTGACTGGCCTCTTTCGGATTGGAGAGAAATCCAATTTCCACAAGAGCTCCTGGCTTCGTCACGTTTTGCATTAAATAAATGCCATTGATCCGCTTCGCCTTTCGATCTGTGTTTTCAAGATTATTGCGTAATTCATCTTGTATGAACTTCGCTGCCTTTTCATTCTCTTCATATTTCCCGTAAAAAAACGTCTGTGCGCCGCTCCATTTGTTCGATGGGATCGCATTTAAATGAATACTTAAATAGAGATCGGCTTCAGACTCATTGATGGCTTTTACACGGTTTCTTAGATCCTCCGCTTTCTTTCGGGCATATCCCTTTGTATTCTTTGATGATAAATCAGAATCATCCTCGCGGGTCATAAGAACAAGGGCACCCTGCTCCTGTAAATAGTCACGTATCTTCATGGATACATCCAGTGCAATCTCTTTTTCAAGCAACTCTCCTCCTACAGCCCCGCCATCTGGACCGCCATGACCCGGATCTAAATAGATGATTTTGCCGCTCAAAGGCAAGTTCCACGATTTCCACGAATCATCATTTAGAAACTGAAACCTGAATAAGAATAAGAGGACAATAAACCCGATTAAAAACCCTGTCCATTTCAGCTTTCTTTTCATCCCTGTCCCTCCCATACACCATTATTTTATAGATATGGGACAAGGGCTGGAAATATGCTTAGTGCAGCCGAAGCTTATGCCTTTTTTCTGATTCTCGAAAGCCTTCCTGCCACCACATGCTTAAAAAATCCTTCGCAAATGGATACAGACACGACATCTTCCTCTCCATTCGGAACATATTCCCCCACGATTGCAAACATCCTGCTAGCTCCTCAACCAGCTCATCTTCCTCCTGGGAGGACCGCTTCTTGATATGGTCGAACGATTCGCCGTATTTACTCGACTCACCGTATCTCCCGCCAGCTAAAAAAGCTTCAATGGCGAAATCGATACAGCCATCACTCATAATCCCAGCTGGATCATCTGCAAATGGGAACAGCTTCTTCGTGAATTTCTCGGAAGCAACCGTGACCTGTTGAAGAGACAATGTACGCAACAGCTTCTTTTCAAGCGTGACATCTCGTTTTGTTTTCAATTGATAAAATGAAAGAATTTCTGCCATGGACTGAACTCCTTTTTTCTTTGTATTGTTCGTTGGTTTGAACAAAACATGCAGTTCAGTAAATGGAAATCAATGATCTATCGGAATGGAAAATTGTGATAAAATAAACACTTATATAGAAAGAAAGGAATAGAAGACATATCCTTAAAACAGCTTTCCAAGCATCTCGGTGACAACTCAGCCATTCGTGACATCTTATCAGAGCTTCCTGGAGGCATGATTCGAGAATTTGAAATCGTTGATGGGAAATCATTAGACGTCACGTACGGAGTAAAAGAAAATGCCGGATACACAGAAGAACAATTTCACGCCTTCTGGTTTGATCAAAAGGACACGATCGAGAAAACGTATTTATACAACGCAATTGCACTTTTTATCCTTGTCGATAACGTAGAGCAAGTGACACTTAACATGAGCTCTAAAGACGAGCCGTCCGTCACGTTTAAAAGACAACTGCTAGAAAAGAAGCTGCCTCACTCTTTTAAAGAGCACAAAGATGATGCAGTTCTTTGGCAAAAGGAGATTGTAGATGGAGTTGTGAAGTCAAAAGAGAAACGCCAAGAAGTATACAAAACGTTTCCCATGCAGTAATAATAAAACAGAGGGGTGTTACCCTCTGTTTTTTTTGATAATTATGTAGTCAAATCCTGCACCAATCGTTGTCGAAAGTTTTGATCCACTGCTGCAGTAAGCATAAATTCATTGAATACTTCCCCAACCCAGTGAGAATGATTCGCTTTCGTATCATTGATAAATAGAGAAATGGATATGGATGATGTATCCGTTTTTCGATATAAAGAACCTGTGAAAACAAACAATGTTGCTCCGCCTTTATACCAAAGGTATTGATCTGTTTCCGTCTTGAATGTTTCTCCCAGCACAATTTGGCTAAAAAGACGCTTTTCTTCTGTTGTTAACAGCTCATCCTGTAGACGTTTCATAAAATGTGCATATTGATTAGTTGTAGACTTTGTCATTTTTTGCGTCAGTAATGATTGAATCCGCAAGCTTAACAAGTCTTTTTTCATCAATTTTTCTTCTAACGCTTTTTTATGCTCTGGGTCATTTTTCATGATATTGAAAATCTCAATCATCAGAGATTTGTATTGTTCATCAGTCACATCGCTCATTTGCTTGAATGCATCCCGCTCATGATCAGATATATAGGCTGGCCACAACAGCTTGGGTGTCAGTGGCATGACTTCATCATGTTCTGTAAGACCTTCTTGTTTCATCTGATCATTGATCTTATCTAAGTCGAGCAAGTCTATCAAATAATCAGTACAAGCATTCGAACTGAATTGCATCATCCCTTTGGCAACATCTAATAAAGTTGCATGCTCAGAAAAATCGTTGACCTCCAGCCAGTATGTATGAGCACCACCGTCTGTTCTATCAATATAAAACCGCTCTATATCAGACAATGCCACTTTTTCATCTAGCTTGATGCCGCCACTGGAGACAGATTTGACAAAATGAAATAAAACCATTAATTTCACCGTACTTGCAAGTGGTGTTTTTTGATCACCATTCCAATCTAACACCACGTCATCATTTTCAATGATTGTCACTGATACGTCCTTTTTGTTTTTTGCGACAAATGTCAAAAGATCTTCCTTCGTTTTCTTCATATCTCTTTTATACAGCAAGATTTGAACCATTACGTAAAGTATGACCACACCAATAACAACGAGACCGATTTTGAGTAACATGTTTCTCCTTTCCAAATAACAGAGGATTTACATATTCAATATAACAAATATTTCAAATAAAGGCGCAAAAAAGCAGAGGTTCGTGAATCCCTCCACTTCTTGATGTTCTTATTGATGGGGCAGATGCAGTTTCATCCCATTATGCGTAGCTTCAAACCCTAATTTTTCGTAAAAACGGTGTGCATCTGGTCTCTGTTTGTCTGTTGTTAGCTGAATCATATGACAGCCGCGGTCGCTTGCGTGTTGAATAGCCCTTTTTATCAACATCGTGCCAATTCCTTTTCCTTTATGAGTCGAGGCTGTACGAACTCCTTCTATTGAAGCTCTCCATCCTCCTTGATGTGTAAGAAAAGGCGTCATGGTCAATTGGAGAACACCTACAGCTTCTTCCTGATCACACGCAACCATGAGTTCAATATTTGGATCAGCATCTATTGAGTGAAAGGCTTTGATATAGCTTTCTAACAATGGTTGCGTGTAACGCTCTCTTTTTTGACCTAACATATCATCCGCGAGCATGAAGACGATTTTATCGAGATCATCCAGCTTGGCTTCTCTGAACGTCAGTTGACTGAACCCCATTGAACACACCTCCTATGAAATGAAGTGGAACTTATTGACCAAAATACCATTGATGCGCGTTCTTATATAAGATGTGGTCAGCTGCTTTTTCCTCAAATAGCTGTTGAATCAACTCAACATCACCGTATTCAAATGGACGCTTTGCTCTTGTCGATGGAAGGTCTGTACCAAACATCAATGCATCAGGATTCGTTTGATAAATGGACGTCAACGCATGTTCCACGTTTAAATCAACGCGTCCAAAACCTGTTGCTTTCACTCGAACCCCTTTATCAACCAGCTTGAGCAAATGCGGCAAACCTTCTTCCGATAAGCCTAAATGATCAATTGAAACGGCCGGCAGCTTTTCAAGTGTTGATGAGATGTCAGGGAGATGCTTAGCGTCTATGTAAATCTCACTATGCCATCCCGCCAGCTCATACACCCTTTTCGCAAAATAATCGAGCTTCGAAATATTCTCCGAACCACCCCGCTTCACGTTAAAACGTAAAGCTTTTACCCCGTGTTGATCCAAATGAACAATCTCATCATCAGTTGCTGTAAAAGGTAATTGAGTCACACCGCAAAAAGACGGCCCCATTTCATCCAGCGCCTTCAACAAATAGCCTTGGTCAAAGCCTTGAAATGACCCTGACACGATTGCTCCACCTAAAATCCCAAAATCAGCCGTCTCTCTCCTATAATCATTCACCACATAACTAGGCGGTGTATACCCTTGGTTTTCTTGAATGGGAAAATTAAAATCAATGATATGAAAATGTGCATCAAAGATCCTCATGCGCGCGCCCCTCTTCTGCTTATTTGATCTGATTATATCAATAGCGAAAGCCAACAGATATTTGGAATGACGAATCACTTCATATCATGAAAACTTATCAAGTTTTCCATTCCTCTCGTAAGATGGCATAGTAAAATTCATCCCACCACTCATTTCCTTGAGGTATACACTTTTTAAAATACCCTTCTCTTCTCATCCCCATTTTCTCCATCACTCTCCACGATGGCACATTTTCAGGCTGACAAGTGGCAATGATTCGATGTAAATTCATTGTGTGAAAGCCATAATGTAGTACAGCATAAGCCGCTTCTGATGCATAGCCTTTGTTTTGATATGCAGGATTGAAGACCCACCCAATTTCATATGTGTGCTCACCAAAGTACGGATGAAACGCGATATGCCCAATGCATGTATGATCTTCTTTTAATAGGACAGCGACATACTTAGCATTTTCATGACGATTATTTTTGATAAATTCCTTCGCATCTTCTTTAGAAAATACATCTTCCGGAATATACTTCATCACTGCCGGATCAGATGTATATGCATAAACATCCTGCCAATCATCATCAGTAAATGGTCGAATGAGACACCTTTCTGTCGTTAGATTCATAGGACAACCTCCATAAATAATCTTCTTTTAAACAGAAAACTTTCTATACTCATATTTTATACGTATCCAAAAGGAAGTGACCAGTCATTATTTATTAAATAAAAAGCACAAAAAAAAGCACCAGCAGGATGCTGATGCTTTTAATATATGGTTTGTCTGTAACAAACCTTTGTAAAACGTCCATACAATATAAAATTGATTAACGTTTTGAGAACTGAGGAGCTCTACGTGCGCCTTTAAGACCGTATTTCTTACGCTCTTTCATACGAGGGTCACGAGTAAGAAGTCCAGCACGTTTAAGTGATGTACGGTACTCAGGATCTACTTCTAGAAGAGCACGAGAGATACCGTGACGAATTGCTCCAGCTTGACCAGAGAATCCACCACCGTGAACAGTTACAAGAACATCGTAGCTGTTAGCTGTTTCTGTGATGTTCAAAGGCTGTTTCACGTCTTCGATTAAAGCAGCGAATGGAATGTATTCAGTAATTTCACGATTATTAACGACGATACGGCCTTCACCTGGAACTAAGCGAACGCGCGCTACAGAACTTTTACGACGACCTGTACCGTAATATTGAACCTGTGCCAAATTGTTAACCTCCCTTATAATTAACCGCGAAGTTCGTAAACTTCAGGTTGTTGTGCTTGATGTGGATGCTCAGAACCACGGTACACATTTAATTTTTTGAACATTTGACGGCCTAATGGACCCTTTGGAAGCATACCTTTGATAGCAAGCTCCAACATTTTTTCAGGGTAGTTTGTACGCATCTCAAGAGCAGTTCTTTGTTTCAAACCACCTGGGTGCATTGTGTGACGGTAGTAAATTTTGTCCGTCAATTTCTTACCTGTTAATTCGATTTTCTCAGCATTGATGATGATGACGTGATCACCTGTATCAACGTGTGGTGTATAAGTTGGTTTGTGCTTACCGCGCAAAAGTGATGCTACTTCAGTAGAAAGACGACCTAGAGTCTTGCCTGCCGCATCAACAACTAGCCATTTGCGCTCAATTGTGCTTGCGTTCGCCATTGGTGTTGTACGCATGAGTTTCCCTCCTAAATAAATCAATGATTTTTCCTTGAATCAAATGCTACGTTCTATTTCAAAACACAAGATAAGTCTTCCGGGGCTTATTTGTGGGGTTGAAATACATACCATATGATATCTTATAACTTTCTGCTTCCTGTGTCAAGAACATGTTACACCTGGTTTAGTTGTCATAGAAAACTTCCCATAAATACAGTCCGTGACTAGGCGCAGTCTTGCCTGCCGCTTCGCGATTTCGGGCGGCAAGCATGGCTTTTATCTCATCAGGGTGAAATTTACCAGATCCGATTTCAAGTAACGTTCCAGCGATAATTCGCACCATGTTGTATAAAAAGCCATTTCCTCTCACACGCATTTCAAGCCCGTCTGAGACGTTTTTCCACTCGAGGGTGTAAATCTCCCTTACCTTGTCCTGAACCTCTGTATTGGCCGCACAAAAGCTTGTGAAGTCGTGTGTGCCAATGAGGTGTCCAGTAGCTTCTCTCATTTTGTCTGCATCCAGCCGGTAAGGAAAGTGGCAGGCATACTGTCTCGTGAACACATTTTGGTGCGTTTCCGTTGAGACCTTATAACGGTACTCCTTCGAAACGACACTAAAACGTGCATGAAACGACTCATCCACTTCCTCAGCCTTTAGAACCCGGATATCATCCGGCAGGAGACTGTTGAGGGCAAAAGGCCATCTCTCCATCGGGATCGAGAGCGGGGTATCAAAATGGATGACCTGCCCTTTCGCATGCACACCGCTGTCCGTCCGGCCAGAAGCCACAATCGGAATCAGTTCATCCTGTTTATGCATTCTTGCAAGAGCCGACTCGATCTCCGTCTGAACAGTTCGCTGCCCAGGCTGCACCTGATAGCCTTTAAAATGTGTCCCATCGTAGGATACGGTACATTTGACCTTCATCTAGGAATCACCTAATTTCTTAGAAGCACAAGGAGTGCTGTTAACAGGATGAATAGGAGCAGTGTGAACGTGTCTTTCATGCCCCAGACAAGCTGACGGTATTTCGTCCGCCCTTCTCCACCGCGGTAGCCTCTCGCTTCCATTGCTGTCGCCAGTTCTTCTGCACGCTTAAACGCACTGACGAAAAGCGGGACAAGCAAAGGAACGATGGCTTTCATGCGATCTTTAAGAGGGCCGCTTGTAAAATCAACGCCTCTTGCCATTTGCGCCTTCATGATTTTGTCCGTCTCTTCTAGTAAAGTTGGAATAAACCGAAGAGAGATGGACATCATGAGAGCAAGCTCGTGAACAGGCAGTTTGATTTTACGGAATGGGTGAAGCAGCTTTTCCATGCCGTCTGTCACTTCTATAGGCGTTGTGGTTAACGTCAGAAGTGTCGTCATCATGATGAGATAGACAAAACGGAGTGAAATGAAAATCCCCTGCTTTAGACCTTCTTCATAAATATTTAAAAAACCAAAGTGAAATAGCAAGGCGCCATCCTTTGTCATGAAGATATGCAGAATGAAGGTAAACAGGACAATCCATAGGATCGGCTTCATTCCCTTGAGAATAAAGTATAGCGGCACCTGAGAAACCATCACCACAAGGAGGGTAAAGACACCTAAAAGCCCGTAAGTGATGTAATTATTAGCAAAAAAGACAATAAAGACAAAAAAGAAAATTGATAACAGCTTTGTCCTTGGATCAAGACGATGGACAAAGGATGAACCTGGCACATATTTGCCGATAATCATACTATCCATCATGATGTCGTGTCCTCCTGATAAAGAGCTGTTAAGGCTTCTGCCATTTCATCCATGGTCAGAAGCGGCCTTGGAAACGTAATACCCAGCTTTTCTTCTACAGTCTGCTGGAATTTAATCGTTTCTGGGAGGTCGAGACCAAACGAAGACATGTCTGTACGATTGGCAAACAATTCTCTCGGCGTACCTGTCGCCTTTACCGTTCCTTTATGCATCACAATCATTTGATCCGCATAATGAGCGGCGTCCTCCATACTGTGTGTAACCAGAATCGTGGTAAGGTTTGCCTTTTGATGAAGCTCATAGAACATGTCCATGATTTCCTTCCGTCCGCGTGGATCTAACCCTGCAGTCGGCTCATCCAGCACAAGCACTTCTGGCTCCATCGCTAGAACACCTGCAATCGCCACACGTCTCATTTGACCGCCGCTTAGTTCAAAGGGAGATCGAGATAATAGGGATTCAGGAAGACCGACTAGCTTCAGCATTTCCTTCGCCTTTGCTTCTGCCTTTTCCTGAGGAACACCGAAATTCATCGGACCAAAGCAGATATCCTTAAGGATCGTTTCTTCAAAGAGCTGATGCTCAGGAAACTGAAACACGATGCCTACTTTTTTCCGGAGGGACTTTAAATCCTTCTGCTTTTTATTGGCTTGTAAGACGGTATCTCCAAGCGCAATGCTCCCCTTCGTTGGTTTGAGCAAGCCATTTAAATGCTGCAGCAATGTAGACTTGCCAGAGCCCGTATGACCAATGACAGCGACATAGCTACCCTCTTGGATGGAAGCATTGACATCATACAAAGCGAGACGCTCAAACGGCGTTTTCATTTGATAACGATGCTCTAATTCTTTGATCGTAATGTCCATAGCTCTTTCACCAATCCTTCTTGTGTCAAATGGGCATTTGCAAGCGGTACACCTTGCTGCTTCAATTGTTTGCTCAACCGATAGGAGAATGGCAGATCAAGTCCAATCTGAACCAGCTGTTCGTCTAGTTCAAATACTTCCTCTGGGGTTCCCTCGGCAAATTTTTTCCCGCCATTCATGACAATGACCCGGTCTGCCTTGGCGGCCTCGTCTAAATCATGTGTGATGGAAATGACTGTGACCGTTCCTTGTTCCTTCAGTAGTCTAACAGTCTCTAACACTTCTTCACGGCCAATCGGATCAAGCATCGATGTTGCTTCATCTAAGATCATGATGTCAGGGCTTGCGGCAAGTACACCTGCAATGGCGACTCTCTGCTTTTGCCCGCCTGATAGATGGTGCGGCTCTTGATCAAGAAACTCCTGCATATTGACCTGTTTGACAGCCCAATCTACACGTTCTATCATCAATTCCCGCTCAATCCCGTTATTTTCTAAACCAAAAGCCACATCATCACGAACCGTTGAGCCAACGAATTGGTTATCTGGGTTTTGAAAGACCATTCCGACCTTTTTGCGAATATCCCAGACACTCTCTTCTTTCAGCTCAATCTCTCCAACCTTGACCGTTCCAGCATCCGGTAAAATGAGCCCATTCAGTACACGGGCAAGTGTGGATTTACCTGAACCGTTATGACCAACAATGGCGAGCCATTCATTTTGATCCACATGCAATGACACTTGATCTAAAGCGGGCTTGTCCGCATCCTTGTGATAACGAAATACAATGTCCTTTACGTCAACTAATGTCTTCCCCATCTCTACCGGACCTCCTCTCAGCTCAACCTCTTCTTTGCTTATTGTTAAAAAGCCGTAGTATCTAAAAAAGGGCATAGATCCAGTTATGAACTGTCCCGCCCTTTCTTAGATACACGCTATGTGATTAAACTAATTCAATGACAGCCATTGGTGCGCCATCGCCGCGACGAGGTCCAAGCTTCATGATACGAGTGTATCCACCTTGGCGATCTTCGTAGCGAGTTGCAACGTCAGCGAATAATTTTTGAAGTGCATCTTGGTTTGTTTCAGCGTTAGCTACTTCATTACGAATGTAAGCTGCAGCTTGACGGCGAGCATGAAGATCTCCGCGTTTGCCAAGAGTGATCATTTTTTCAACTACAGAGCGAAGTTCTTTCGCACGTGTTTCAGTTGTTTCGATGCGTTCGTTGATGATCAAATCAGTCGTTAGGTCACGAAGCATTGCTTTACGTTGTGCACTAGTGCGTCCTAGCTTTCTGTATGCCATGTGATGTCCCCTCCTTAGTTAGAGAATGCTGTATGAATAAAAAACACACGAAAATCCTAGTTCACAATGAAACTAGTCAATCGTCTTTACGAAGACCCAGTCCAAGTTCTTCTAGTTTCGCTTTCACTTCTTCAAGAGATTTACGTCCAAGGTTACGAACTTTCATCATATCCTCTTCTGTCTTGTTAGCAAGCTCTTGAACAGTGTTAATACCCGCACGCTTCAAACAGTTGTAAGAACGAACAGAAAGATCAAGCTCTTCAATTGTCATTTCAAGCACTTTTTCTTTTTGGTCTTCTTCTTTCTCAACCATGATTTCAGCATGCTGAGCTTCGTCAGTTAACCCAACGAAAATATTCAGGTGTTCAGTTAAAATCTTAGAACCTAGAGCGATCGCTTCTTTCGGTCCTGTGCTTCCATCAGTCCATACATCTAGTGTTAATTTATCATAGTTTGTGATTTGCCCGACACGGGTGTTCTCCACTTGATAAGTCACACGAGATACAGGTGTATAGATTGAGTCGATCGGAATCACACCGATTGGCTGATCGTCTCTTTTGTTTGCATCAGCAGGATTATACCCGCGACCTCTTTGTGCAGTTAAGCGAACACGGAAGCTCGCATTCTTGCCAAGAGTTGCGATGTGAAGATCTGGATTTAAGATTTCAATATCGCTGTCGTGTGTAATATCAGCAGCTGTTACAGTACCTTCATCTTGTACATCAATTTCAAGCGTCTTCTCTTCTTCAGAGTAGATTTTGAGTGCAAGCTTTTTAATGTTTAAGATAATCGTTGTAACATCTTCAACCACGCCTTCGATCGTTGAGAATTCGTGTAAGACACCATCTATCTGGATCGATGTTACAGCTGCACCAGGAAGTGAGGATAAAAGGATACGACGAAGGGAGTTCCCTAAAGTGGTACCATATCCACGCTCAAGTGGCTCTACGACAAACTTGCCATACTTGGCATCGTCGCTGATTTCAACCGTTTCGATTTTTGGTTTTTCAATTTCGATCATCTAATAAAACCCTCCTTCAAAACGTCGAAACCTCGAATAGAATCATATGAGATTCCATCCGAAATTCCTCATTGTTTAGTCCCGTATGTGCTCAGGCAACGAGTCGTGTATTCGTCTCATAAATAACTGTATCATAACCCATTATTGACAGGGACACAAAATCTATACAAACAAATTACACGCGGCGACGTTTTGGTGGACGGCATCCGTTATGAGGAACTGGAGTTACGTCTCTGATTGCAGTAACTTCAAGACCTGCAGCTTGAAGCGCACGAATTGCAGCTTCACGACCAGAACCAGGACCTTTAACAGTTACTTCAAGTGTTTTAAGACCATGTTCGATAGAACCTTTAGCCGCAGTTTCAGCAGCCATTTGTGCAGCGAAAGGAGTAGATTTACGAGAACCTCTGAATCCTAATGCACCAGCACTTGACCAAGAAATTGCGTTTCCATGAACATCAGTAATCGTTACAATCGTGTTGTTGAAAGTGGAACGGATATGAGCGATTCCAGCTTCAATATTCTTTTTCACGCGACGTTTACGCGTATTTTGTTTACGAGCAGCAGCCATTCTTTAACTACCTCCTTTACTTATTTTTTCTTGTTAGCTACAGTACGACGCGGACCTTTACGAGTACGCGCGTTGTTTTTTGTGTTTTGTCCACGAACAGGAAGTCCTCTACGATGACGGATTCCGCGGTAGCTTCCGATTTCAATTAGACGCTTAATGTTAAGTGAAACTTCACGACGAAGGTCACCTTCTACTTTAAGTTTGTCAATGATATCACGGATTTTACCAAGTTCGTCTTCAGTTAGATCGCGAACGCGAGTGTCTTCAGAAACACCTGCTTCTTTAAGGACTTGTTGCGCAGTCGTACGACCAATTCCAAAAACATATGTTAAAGAAATGACAACACGTTTATCACGTGGAATATCTACACCAGCAATACGAGCCATGATTTGGGCACCTCCTTGTTATTAGCCTTGTTTTTGTTTATGTTTTGGGTTTTCACAGATCACCATTACTTTTCCTTTTCTGCGAATCACTTTACATTTTTCACAGATAGGTTTAACAGATGGTCTCACTTTCATGTGTTTCCAACCTCCTTCTTCCGGAGTTGCTTTATTTGTAACGGTACGTAATTCTACCACGAGTTAAGTCATATGGAGATAATTCTACCGTAACTTTGTCTCCAGGTAAAATGCGAATGAAGTGCATACGGATTTTTCCTGATACATGAGCCAAAACTGTATGACCATTCTCTAGTTCAACTTTGAACATTGCATTTGGCAAAGTTTCTGCTACAGTACCTTCCACTTCAATTACATCGTCTTTCGCCATTCAAGTGTTCTCCCTTCTTCAAATCAGTAACTTGCTCTCTGACAAATGTCCAAATGAGATCATCTCAATTGTCCATCTATCACCCGACCTGTTTTGAATATACTGTTCTGAACTTCCGGAGATACGCAACCATAAAAGGTTATATGATTGATATTTTTTCTTAGGAGAATGAAATTTACGCTTTTCTCCGTCTGCGATTAGTACATGGCAGCCACCGAACATGCCGATGACACCTGTATACTGATCTTGTTCTTTCCTTTGGACTATACAGACAACCTGCCCGATTTGGGCCTGAAAGGCTTCAGTGAAGACCTAAATCTTAGTCAGTATATCAAAACCTGTATCTGTAATCGCAATCGTATGCTCAAAGTGAGCACACTTTTTCCCATCAACCGTTACAACCGTCCAGTTATCAGCCAATGTTTTCACATATCGGCTGCCTGCGTTCACCATCGGTTCGATGGCCAACACCATTCCAGGTTTTAGCCGCGGGCCTTTGTTGGGCGGACCATAATGAGGAATTTGAGGGTCCTCATGAAGATCCTGTCCGACCCCATGTCCAACATATTCTCTAACAACTGAGAAATTCTCGTTTTCTACATACGTTTGTATGGCATGGGAAATGTTCGACAGACGTTCGCCTGGCTTTGCTTCCTGTAAGCCTTTATATAGAGATTCCTCTGTGACTTCCAGTAGTCTGCGGTCTTCATCACTGATTACCCCAACTGGATAAGTCCAAGCAGAGTCACCATGATAGCCATTTAACTTTGCGCCAATATCGATACTAATGATGTCGCCATCACGTAAAACCCGTTTACCAGGAATACCGTGAACGAGTTCTTCATTCACCGAAACGCAAATGCTCCCGCGAAAACCATTATACCCTTTAAAAGATGGGATTGCACCCTGCTTTGTAATAAAACGTTCGGCAATTTGATCCAATTCTTTTGTCGAAATACCTGGTTTTATGTGTTTCTTCAGCTCTTCATGAGTCAGTGCGACAATGCGTCCAGCTTCTCTCATAATCTCAAGCTCGCGAGGAGTTTTACAGATAATCATTTATTTAATCCCCCAAGCAGGTTCTTGATATCTGCATATACATCGTTAATGTGCTTCGCACCATCAATGTTTGCAAGATATCCTTTTTCTGAATAGAAGTTCAGTAAAGGTTCAGTCTGCTTTAAGTTTACTTCAAGTCTAGTCGAAACGGTTTCTGCATTATCATCTGCACGTTGATAAAGCTCGCCTCCACACTTATCGCAAACATTTTCTTTCGCAGGTGGATTGAATACTAAATGATATGTCGCTCCGCAATTTTTGCAAATTCTTCGGCCAGTCAGACGCTCCATCAAAGCATCTTTATCGACTTTAATATTAATGACATAATCAATCGTTCTGCCAAGGTCCTTTAGAATTTCTTCTAAAGCTTCAGCCTGAGCGACTGTTCGCGGAAATCCGTCCAGAAGAAAACCTTGTTCACAATCATTTTTGCCAAGTCTTTCTCTAACAATACCGATTGTGACCTCATCAGGAACAAGCTCTCCTTTATCGATAAAGGATTTTGCTTCGAGCCCAAGTTGTGTCTCCTCTTTCATAGCAGCGCGGAACATATCTCCTGTTGAGATATGAGGGATCCCATAATCATCAACAATTCGTTCTGCCTGAGTGCCTTTACCGGCACCCGGAAGCCCCATTAAGACTAAGTTCATTTCGGATTTCCCCTTCCTTACTTAGAGAGGTTGGGCAGAAGCCCAGCCCTCTGTTTTATTTCATAAATCCACGGTAGTTTCGTTTCACTAATTGGCTTTCAAGCTGTTTCATTGTTTCAAGTGCAACACCTACAACAATGAGAAGACTTGTGCCGCCAATTTGTGCAGCGGAAGGTAATCCAGCGAATTGAATGAAAAAGATAGGAAGTATTGAAATCACGGCTAAGAAAATGGCGCCCACAAACGTGAGTCGGTACAAAATGCTCGTAATTCTATCTTGAGTCATTTTCCCTGGACGAACTCCCGGGATATAGCCACCCTGCTTTTGCAGATTTTCAGCCATTTGTTCAGGATTCACTTGGACAAAGGCATAAAAATATGTGAAAGCAACAATCAGTGCTACATAAATCGTCATACCGATTGGCTTAGTATAGTCAAAGTTGTTGGTTATCCAAGTTGTCACATTATTGGTTCCGAAGAACGATGCAACCGTCTGCGGAGTAATAATGAAAGAAACGGCAAAGATGACTGGAATCACCCCTGCTGGATTCACTTTCAATGGAAGGTGCGTTGCTTGACTAGCAGACATTTGTGCACGGCCAGTTCCTTTTGAATATTGAATCGCAATCTTTCTCACTGCCATTTGAATGTAAATAACACCGATAACAATGACAAGGATAGCAATAACAATAAGGGCAATTTTCAGGATTTGCATGAACAGCTGTCCATCTCCACCCACAAATTGCTGAGCGTACACTTGTTTTAATGTTTGAGGGATACCTGCGATGATACCGGCAAAGATAATAATCGAAATACCGTTACCAACACCGTGAGCAGTAATCTGCTCTCCCAGCCACATTAAAAATGCTGTTCCCGCAGTGAGTACGACCGCAATTAAGAGGTACGTTGAAACACCTGGGTTTTCAATCAGCATGCCTCCTGCCATATTGTTGAATCCATATGACATTCCTAACGCCTGGATAAAACCTAGAACAATTGTAAAATACCTTGTGAATTGTGCTAATTTTCGGCGGCCAACCTCTCCTTGCTTTGACCACTCAGTGAACTTCGGAACAACATCCATCTGCAAGAGCTGAATGATGATCGAAGCAGTGATATACGGCATAATCCCCATTGCAAGAATGGAGAATTGGAAAAGTGCCCCGCCCCCAAACGTGTTGAGGATCCCGAAAACACTCATTTGATCCTGTGCCTGGAGAACTTCGGCGTTCACATTAGGCACAGGGATGAAAGCACCTATACGAAAGACGATTAACATTAAAAGAGTGAATATAATCTTATTCCGTATATCTTTCACGCGCATAAAATTGGAGATTGTCTTAAACAAGTTAGATCACCTCGGCTGTACCGCCAGCAGCTTCAATAGCTTCTTTCGCAGAAGCAGAGAATTTATTGGCTTTTACAGTTAATTTTTTTTCTAATTTACCGTTGCCAAGAATTTTTACTCCTGCTTTTAACTTGCTTATTGCACCAGTCTCTAGAAGAAGTTCAGGAGTTACTTCCGTTCCTTCGTCAAAACTGTTTAATCTGTCTAAGTTGATAACCGCGTAATCTTTACGGTTGATGTTTGTAAAACCACGTTTTGGAAGACGTTGGAATAAAGGCATTTGACCACCTTCGAAACCAGGGCGTACACCGCCGCCAGAACGAGCGTTTTGACCTTTATGACCTTTACCAGAAGTTTTACCGTTACCTGATCCAATACCACGACCAACACGGTTGCGTACTTTACGTGAACCTTCTGAAGGCTTCAATTCATGAAGTTTCATTTGGGCACCTCCTTATCGATTAAAAATGTTTTATTGTTCTTTAACAGAAACTAAATGAGACACCTTGTTAATCATGCCGCGGATCGCTGCATTGTCTTCATGTACGACTGTTTGGTTTGTTTTCTTAAGACCAAGAGTACGAACAGTGACACGCTGATCTTCTGGGCGACCGATTACACTGCGTTTGAGGGTAATTTCTAATTTATTTGCCATTAATGTTCCCTCCTTATCCTAACAGGTCTTCTACAGATTTTCCACGAAGCTTCGCAACGTCTTCAGCACGTTTAAGTTCACTTAAACCCTGAAGTGTTGCGCGGATCATGTTGATCGGTGTATTAGAACCTAGAGATTTAGAAAGGATATCAGCTAGACCAGCAAGCTCAAGAACCGCACGCACTGGGCCTCCAGCGATAACTCCTGTACCTTCTGAAGCAGGCTTCAATAGAACGTTTCCTGCACCGAATCGACCGATGATTTCATGTGGAATTGTAGTTCCAACCATTGGTACTTCAATTAAATTCTTTTTCGCATCTTCAACAGCTTTGCGGATCGCTTCTGGTACTTCTTGTGCTTTACCAGTACCGAAACCTACATGACCGTTTTTGTCACCGACAACAACTAAAGCTGCAAAACGGAAACGACGTCCACCTTTAACAACTTTCGCTACGCGGTTAACCGTAACTAAGCGTTCTTCTAACTCTAATTTGCTTTGGTCAATACGACTCATTCGGATGTGTCCCTCCTTCTTTTATTAAAATTTAAGTCCAGCCTCACGAGCAGCTTCAGCTAGAGCTTTTACACGTCCATGATATAAGTATCCTCCGCGGTCAAATACCACGTTAGAGATTCCTTTTTCAACAGAACGTTTTGCAACAAGTTCGCCAACTTTAGTAGCAGCTGCAGCGTCAGAACTATTCTCGATCTTTAACTCTTTATCAAGAGTAGAAGCACTTACAAGTGTTACACCGTTAACATCATCAATTACTTGAGCGTAGATGTTCTTGTTAGAACGGAAAACGTTAAGGCGAGGTCTTTCAGCAGTACCTGAAAGTTTCGCACGAACACGAGCGTGTCTTTTAAGACGAGTAGCGTTTTTGCTAGTTTTCGTAATCATCCGAGTCACTCCTTTCTTCACATTAAGCGATCTTACTTACCAGTTTTTCCTTCTTTACGGCGAACGAATTCACCTTCGTAACGAATTCCTTTACCTTTGTAAGGCTCTGGAGAACGGACAGCGCGGATGTTAGAAGCTAGAGCTCCCACACGCTCTTTATCGATACCTTTAATGACTACTTTCGTTTGAGATGGAACTTCGACTTCAACTCCAGCCTCAGGAACGATTTCAACTGGATGAGAGTATCCAACGTTAAGAACAAGTTTGTTTCCAGATTTAGCTGCACGGTAACCGACACCGATAAGTTCTAAACCTCTTTCGAAACCTTTAGATACACCTTCAACCATGTTTGCAATTAAGCTACGTGTTGTACCATGTAAAGCACGGTGTTCTTTATGATCAGACGGACGGCTTACAGTTAAGACGCTGTCCTCAATTTTAATTTCCATATCAGGGTGAAATGTACGAGTTAGTTCACCTTTTGGTCCCTTTACTGTCACTGTGTTATCGTTGTTTGTCACAGTAACTCCTGAAGGGATCTCGATTAGTTTTTTACCTATACGAGACATACCAAGCACCTCCATTCATCTTAAACTTTTTTTACCATACGTAAGCAAGTACTTCTCCACCAGCTTGTTTAGCACGGGCTTCTTTGTCCGATAAAACACCTTGTGATGTAGAAATAATTGCGATTCCAAGTCCGTTAAGTACACGTGGTACTTCATTTGATTTCGCATATACACGTAAACCAGGTTTACTGATTCTTTTTAGACCAGTGATAACACGCTCGTTGTTTTGGCCATATTTAAGGAACATACGGATAATTCCTTGTTTGCTGTCTTCAACATATTCAACGTCACGGATAAAACCTTCACGCTTTAAGATTTCAGCAATTTCTCTTTTGATTTTTGAAGCCGGTACTTCTAGCTTCTCATGACGTACCATGTTCGCATTGCGAATACGAGTCAGCAAATCTGCAATCGGATCTGTCATAACCATTATTTAATAACCTCCTTCCCATTTATGGGGATTACCAGCTGGCTTTTTTAACGCCAGGAATTTGTCCTTTATATGCAAGTTCGCGGAAACAAATACGGCAAAGTTTAAACTTGCGAATTACTGAATGTGGACGTCCACAACGTTCGCAGCGCGTATACTCTTGAACTTTAAACTTTTGTTTGCGTTGTTGTTTCGCAATCATAGACTTTTTAGCCACGATTTCGCCTCCCTTTCATTGATTATTTCTGGAACGGCATACCTACTTGAGTTAATAACTCACGTGCTTCTTCGTCCGTATTGGCAGTCGTAACGATAACGATATCCATACCGCGGACTTTTGTTACTTTATCGTAATCAATTTCTGGGAAGATTAACTGTTCTTTAATACCAAGCGTGTAGTTTCCACGACCGTCGAAAGATTTCTTAGAAATCCCGCGGAAGTCACGTACACGTGGTAAAGATACAGAAATAAGTTTATCAAGGAAATCGTACATGCGCTCTCCGCGAAGTGTTACTTTCGCACCGATTGGCATTCCTTCACGTAGACGGAATCCAGCAATAGACTTCTTCGCACGAGTAACGACAGGTTTTTGACCAGCGATAAACGTTAATTCTTCAACAGCAGTATCGATTGCTTTAGCGTTTTGAACAGCGTCACCAACACCCATGTTGATCACGATTTTTTCGATTTTTGGCACTTGCATTACTGATTTGTATTCAAACTTAGAAACTAATGCAGGTGTAATTTCTTTTACATACTTTTCTTTAAGGCGGTTCATGAGAAAGACCTCCCTTCCTTATTTACTATTTATCTAGAACTTGCCCAGATTTTTTCGCTACACGGACTTTCTTTCCGTCCTCAACTTTATACCCAACACGTGTCACTTCACCCGTTTTAGGATCAAGCGGCATTACGTTTGATACGTGGATCGGCGCTTCTTGTTCAGAAATTCCGCCCTGAGGGTTAGCTTGGGTTGGTTTAGAGTGTTTTTTCACAAGGTTAATACCTTCTACTAAAACACGGTCATTCTTAGGGAAAGCAGCAAGGATGACTCCTTGTTTACCTTTATCTTTACCAGAGATAACCACTACTTTATCGCCCTTTTTAACATGCATTTAATCGCACCTCCTTGAGTCGCGGATTGTATTCATTAAAGTAC
Source organism: Bacillus sp. MZGC1 (assembly GCF_002998605.1). Lineage (NCBI taxonomy): Bacteria > Bacillati > Bacillota > Bacilli > Caryophanales > Bacillaceae > Bacillus > Bacillus sp. MZGC1. The sequence continues at coordinate 39,763 of NZ_PVRE01000008.1, read as the reverse complement.
TTCTGGTGCTAGAGAAACAATTTTCATATAGTTGTTTTCACGAAGTTCACGTGCTACTGGTCCGAAGATACGAGTTCCACGCGGGCTCTTGTCGTCACGGATAATGACACATGCATTTTCATCGAAACTGATGTAAGATCCATCGTTTCTGCGAGCTCCGCTCTTTGTACGAACGATAACTGCTTTCACAACTTCACCTTTTTTGACAACGCCTCCTGGTGTTGCTTGTTTAACCGTACAAACAATGACATCACCGATGTTAGCCGTCTTACGTCCAGAGCCACCAAGAACTTTAATCGTTAGTACTTCGCGTGCGCCAGAGTTGTCAGCTACTTTTAAACGAGTCTCCTGTTGAATCATTAATGTTACCTCCTTTCGGAAAAAGAAATCCGAACTTTATTAGATAATAACGGCTTCTTCGACAACTTCAACTAGACGAAAGCGTTTAGTCGCAGATAAAGGACGAGTTTCCATGACCTTTACGATGTCTCCGATTTTTGCTTGGTTGTTTTCATCATGTGCTTTGAACTTCTTAGAGTATCTTACACGTTTGCCATAAAGTGAATGCTTTTTGTATGTTTCAACTACAACAGTGATGGTTTTATCCATTTTGTCAGAAACAACACGACCTTGATACACTTTACGTTGGTTACGTTCGCTCATGTTTGCGGGGCCTCCCCTCTAATTATTATTTATTAGCAGCGATTTCTCTTTGACGAATCACAGTTTTCATGCGTGCGATTGATTTACGCACTTCACGAATGCGAGCAGTGTTTTCAAGCTGCCCAGTCGCTAATTGGAAACGAAGATTGAAAAGTTCTTCTTTAAGAGACTTTACTTTTTGTTCAATTTCAGCAGTGGTAAGGTCACGAATTTCATTAGCTTTCATTTGATTCACCACCAATTTCTTCACGTTTTACGAACTTCGTTTTAATTGGCAATTTGTGAGATGCAAGACGAAGAGCTTCACGAGCAACTTCTTCAGACACACCAGAAATTTCAAATAAAACTTTGCCCGGTTTTACTACAGCTACCCATCCTTCTGGAGCACCTTTACCGGAACCCATGCGGACTTCTAGAGGTTTAGCTGTGTATGGCTTAGAAGGGAAAATTTTAATCCAAACTTTACCGCCACGTTTCATGTAACGAGTCATAGCAATACGAGCAGCTTCGATTTGACGGTTCGTGATCCAAGAAGCTTCAAGAGCTTGGATACCGTACTCACCGAAATGTACTTCAGTGCCACCTTTTGCACGACCACGCATTTTCCCACGATGTTCTCTGCGATACTTCACGCGTTTTGGCAATAACATATTATTTTCCTCCTTCCGCAGTATTCTTCTTAGTTGGAAGGACTTCTCCACGATAGATCCATACTTTTACGCCAAGCTTACCATAAGTAGTGTCAGCTTCAGCAGTAGCATAGTCGATGTCAGCACGAAGTGTGTGCAACGGAACAGTACCTTCACTGTAATATTCAGAACGAGCAATATCTGCACCGCCAAGACGACCAGAAACCATTGTTTTGATTCCTTGTGCTCCAGCACGCATTGTGCGTTGGATTGTTTGTTTTTGTGCACGACGGAATGAAATACGATTTTCAAGTTGACGAGCGATGTTTTCAGCAACTAGCTGAGCATCAAGATCTGCTCTCTTGATTTCAAGAATGTTGATGTGTACACGTTTGCCAGTTAGGCTGTTAAGAGCTTTACGAAGTGCTTCAACTTCAGATCCGCCTTTACCAATTACCATACCTGGTTTAGCCGTGTGGATTGTGATATTTACGCGGTTTGCAGCACGTTCGATTTCTACTTTAGAAACAGACGCGTCAGACAAACGCTTGCTGATGAATTCACGGATTTTCAAGTCTTCATGTAAGAAGTCAGCGTAATCTTTTCCTGCGAACCATTTAGATTCCCAATCACGAATGACGCCAATACGAAGACCTACTGGATTTACCTTTTGACCCACGGATTATCCCTCCTTCTTTTCTGATACAACGATTGTAATGTGGCTAGTACGTTTGTTAATTGCGCTCGCACGACCCATAGCACGTGGACGGAATCTCTTAAGTGTTGGACCTTCGTCAACGAATGCTTGAGTAATCACTAGGCTGTTAGCGTCCAACTCGTAGTTGTGCTCAGCGTTTGCGATAGCAGATTTTAATACTTTTTCAATAATTGGTGAAGCAGCCTTAGGTGTAAGGTTTAAGATAGAAACTGCTTCTCCTACTTGCTTACCTCGGATCAGGTCCATTACTAGACGTGCTTTACGAGGAGCAATACGGACTGTTCTTGCGACAGCTTTAGCTTGCATTTAAAAGCCTCCTCTCATTAGCGTCTTGTTTTTTTATCGTCACTAGCATGACCTTTGTAAGTACGGCTTGGTGCGAATTCGCCCAATTTGTGACCTACCATATCTTCAGAAATGAAAACAGGTACATGTTTGCGTCCGTCATAGACAGCGATTGTGTGACCGATGAATTGTGGGAAAATTGTAGAACGACGAGACCAAGTTTTTACGACTTGCTTTTTGTCAGTTTCATTCAATTTCTCGACTTTAGCCATCAAATGATCATCAACAAATGGTCCTTTTTTTAAGCTGCGAGCCATTGTGGAACCTCCCTTCGTGATTGAACTACGGTCCTAAATGAACCGTAGACAACCCCGTTACTTGTTTTTACGACGACGTACAATGAATTTATCAGACTTGTTGGTTTTCTTACGAGTCTTGAATCCAAGAGTCGGTTTACCCCATGGAGACATTGGTGATTTACGTCCGATTGGAGCGCGTCCTTCACCACCACCGTGTGGGTGATCGTTAGGGTTCATTACAGAACCACGAACTGTTGGGCGTACGCCTTTCCAGCGAGAACGTCCAGCTTTACCGATGTTAATTAATTCGTGTTGCTCGTTTCCAACTTGACCGATAGTCGCACGGCAAGCAGAAAGAATCATGCGAACTTCTCCTGAGTTCAAACGTACAAGAACGTATTTACCTTCTTTACCAAGAACTTGAGCAGAAGTACCAGCAGAACGAACTAATTGTCCACCTTTACCTGGTTTTAATTCAATGTTATGCACAACTGTACCAACTGGGATGTTGATAAGTGGAAGAGCATTACCTGGTTTGATGTCAGCTTCTGGTCCAGAAGTAACTTCAGTACCAACTTGGATTCCTTTCGGAGCAAGAATGTAACGTTTCTCACCATCTGCATAGTTTACAAGAGCGATGTTCGCTGAACGGTTTGGATCATACTCGATTGTAGCAACGCGTCCAGGTATACCGTCTTTATCACGCTTAAAGTCGATGATACGGTATTGACGTTTATGACCGCCACCTTGATGACGAACAGTCAATCTACCTTGGTTGTTACGTCCGCCTTTTCTGTGAAGCGGTGCAAGCAACGATTTTTCTGGTTTGTCAGTCGTGATTTCAGCAAAATCTGAAGTAGTCATGCCACGACGACCATTACTGGTTGGTTTATACTTTTTAATCGCCATTTTGAATTTCCCTCCTTCTTTTTAAGATTTACGCTTCAAAAATTTCGATTTCTTTGCTGTCAGCAGTTAATTTCACGATCGCTTTTCTGCGACGGCTAGTCATACCAGTGTAGCGTCCAACGCGTTTAGATTTCCCTTTGTAGTTTTGAACGTTGACTTTCTCAACTTTCACTCCAAAGATTTCTTCAACAGCGTCTTTCACTTCTGTTTTGTTAGCTCTGACATCAACTTCGAACGTGTACTTCTTCTCTGTCATTAGATCAGCAGAACGTTCAGTAATGATAGGGCGCTTTAGAACATCACGAGGATCTTTCATTATGCAAGTCCCTCCTCTACTTTTTCAACCGCTGCTTTAGTGATCAGAAGTTTGTCGTGGTTGACAACGTCAAGAACGTTGATACCGTTAGCTTCAACAACTGTTACTCCAGGGATGTTACGAGCAGATAAAGCAACTGTTTCGTTTGCATCCGCAGTGACGATCAACGCTTTCTTCTCAACAGATAATCCTTTAAGGATGCCTGCGAATTCTTTCGTTTTCACTGCATCAAGAGTCAAATCTTCAAGAACGATGATGTTGTTGTCGATTACTTTAGAAGACAATACTGACTTGATAGCCAAGCGGCGAACTTTTTTAGGTAATTTATATGAATAACTGCGTGGTGTTGGACCGAATACGATACCGCCTCCGCGCCATTGTGGTGAACGAATAGAACCTTGACGAGCACGACCTGTACCCTTCTGTCTCCAAGGCTTACGACCTCCGCCACGTACTTCAGAACGAGTTTTTACTTTATGAGTTCCTTGACGTAAGGAAGCTCTTTGCATAAGAATAGCATCGAATACTACGCTTTCGTTTGGCTCGATTCCAAACACAGAAGCGTTTAATTCGATTTCACCGTTAGTAGAACCGTTTTGGTTAAATAATGCTACTTTTGGCATGACTTGTTTCCTCCTTTCCTAAGAGAGTTATTTAGATTTAACTGCACTCTTTACAGTTACTAGAGATTTTTTAGCTCCTGGTACATTTCCTTTGATCAATAGTAGATTGCGTTCTGCATCAACTTTAACGATCTCAAGGTTTTGGACAGTGATTTGCTCTCCGCCCATACGACCTGGAAGAAGTTTACCTTTGAATACTCGGTTTGGATCAACAGGTCCCATTGAACCAGGACGACGGTGGTAACGTGAACCGTGAGTCATTGGTCCGCGTGATTGTCCGTGGCGCTTGATAGCCCCTTGGAATCCTTTACCTTTTGATGTTCCTGTTACATCTACGATATCTCCATTTGCGAAAATATCAACTTTGACTTCCTGACCAACTTCATACGCATCTAACTCCGCACCGCGTAATTCTTTTACGAAGCGCTTAGGAGCAGTTTCCGCTTTAGCAACGTGGCCCTTCTCTGGTTTGTTAGAAAGCTTTTCACGTTTGTCGTCAAAACCGATTTGGATTGCTTCATAGCCATCCGTGTCAGTAGTCTTCTTTTGAAGAACAACGTTAGCAGCAGCCTCAACAACAGTTACAGGGATAAGATCACCGTTTTCTGCGAATACTTGCGTCATACCAATTTTTCTACCTAAGATTCCTTTGGTCATTAGTCACACCTCCTATAATATGTGTTTTCTATTTGAATTAAAGTTTGATTTCGATATCTACACCAGATGGTAAATCTAAACGCATAAGTGCATCAACTGTTTGTGGAGTTGGATTCACGATGTCGATTAGACGTTTGTGAGTACGCATCTCAAATTGCTCACGAGAATCTTTGTACTTATGCACCGCACGAAGGATTGTGTAAACTGATTTTTCAGTTGGAAGCGGGATTGGACCAGATACACTAGCACCAGAACGCTTAGCCGTTTCAACAATCTTCTCAGCAGATTGATCAAGAATTCTATGATCATATGCTTTTAAACGAATACGAATTTTTTGTTTTGCCATTATTTTCCCTCCTTTTCGCCTACTTACGTTAGACAGTTCTCCGTGAGAAAAACCTGATCACCTTGCCATGGCAAAGCGGCCGGGTGTGTCAGCAACCTCTCACTTCATCGCAGTCAAAGACCAACATGCACTATTGTACCAAATTGGCCTGCGTGTTGCAATAATAAATCGGATAAATTTATGATTTGCACACTTTTCATATTATACAGGGGTTCAGCCTATAAATCAAGCTTTCCCTGAAGATGATGTACAGCAGTCTTTTTTATGGTACGGATAAATTCTTCTGGTTCTTCTAGATGCGGGGAATGTGCAGATTCTTTAAAGGTGAACCATTCTTTGATTGGTGCTGTTAATTGGTCAACATATGGTTTTGATACAGCAGCTGGTGTAATCATGTCATATGCGCCAATGATAAAGTAGCAAGGTATTAATATAGTAGAAACTCGGTATTCAATGCTCTCATTCATCAATTCATCCCATAGCAGGTCCTGACTAAACTTCTGTCCTTTAAGGAACTTCCACTTATCTTTCAGCTGATATTCCTTACTAAAAAGAAATCCGCGCAGCATTTGAATAAGCGGCCTCCACCTATGTGTGAGACCTACGCTTCCGAGCTCTTTATAGAGAGAGAACAGAGCATGAGCTGATATTCGTTTCCACGGAGGAGGCGTCAGTAATCGCAGGCACCAAGTAAACAACCGATTCCGATGGTATTTCTCCAAAAGGAGCTCGTACGACACAATATCTTCTTTTAATACATCTACTACCTGACTAATTCCATAATAAGCATGATATAGATCTGGACGCTTATGTACTGCTTGTATGGCGATTAGTGATCCCCATGAATATCCTGCGATGTACAATTTTGATTGACCTAGATATGAAAGGACTTTCTCTGTCAGTTCAATCGTATCTTCAATAAATTGCTGAATGGTCATGGAAGTATCGGGGAGATTCTTTTGATAGGAAAGTCCCGCGCCTCGCTGATCCCAATGAACTACTGTAAAATCTTGATTAAGTTCCTCATGAAACGAGTCGATATAGCTGATTTGAGCGGAGCCGGGCCCACCGTGTAAAAATAAAAGAACAGGTTTCGCTTCATTTGTGTGATCTTCTTTGATCATAATCCATTGGTCAACCCCGCCGATTAACCATTTCTTCAAATATATCTTCGCCATTCCAGTGATCCTCTCGGTTCCAATTAGATTCTATAGCTTATAGTAGCCGTTCTGATCTGGAAAAGCAAAAAAAGAGACCCTTTTGCAAGGAGTCCCTTTTATATGTTTTATTACTTAATGATAGTTGAAACGACGCCAGAACCTACAGTACGTCCACCCTCACGGATAGAGAAACGAGTTCCTTCTTCGATAGCGATAGTAGAGATAAGTTCAACTTCCATCTCAGTGTTATCGCCAGGCATTACCATTTCAGTACCTTCTGGAAGATGTACGATACCAGTTACGTCAGTTGTACGGAAGTAGAACTGCGGACGGTAGTTAGCGAAGAATGGAGTATGACGTCCACCCTCTTCTTTAGAAAGTACATAAACTTCAGCTTTGAAACGGCTATGTGGAGTGATTGTACCTGGTTTAGCAAGTACTTGACCACGTTGGATATCTTCACGAGATACACCACGAAGTAGTGCACCGATGTTGTCACCAGCTTCAGCATAGTCAAGAAGCTTACGGAACATTTCAACACCTGTAACAGTTGTTTTACCGTTTTCTTCTTGAAGACCGATGATTTCAACTTCGTCACCGACTTTAACTTGTCCACGCTCAACACGACCAGTAGCAACTGTTCCACGACCAGTGATTGAGAATACGTCCTCAACTGGCATCATGAATGGCTTCTCAGTGTCACGCTCTGGAGTTGGGATGTACTCATCAACCGCATCCATAAGTTCAAAGATTTTTGCTTCGTAATCAGCATCACCTTCAAGAGCTTTAAGAGCAGAACCTTTGATAACAGGTACATCGTCACCAGGGAAGTCATAGTCAGAAAGAAGGTCACGAACTTCCATTTCAACAAGTTCAAGTAACTCTTCATCGTCAACCATGTCACATTTGTTAAGGAATACTACGATGTATGGTACACCTACGTTACGAGAAAGTAGGATGTGCTCACGTGTTTGTGGCATTGGACCATCAGCAGCAGATACTACTAAGATCGCGCCGTCCATTTGAGCAGCACCAGTGATCATGTTTTTAACATAGTCAGCGTGTCCTGGGCAGTCTACGTGTGCATAGTGACGAGTTTCAGTTTCATACTCAACGTGTGCTGTTGAGATTGTGATTCCACGCTCGCGCTCTTCTGGAGCACCATCGATTTGGTCATAAGCCATAGCCGTACCTTTACCAGATTTCTTATGAAGAACTGTTGAGATAGCAGCAGTTAGAGTTGTTTTACCATGGTCAACGTGTCCAATTGTACCAATGTTAGCATGCGATTTGGAACGGTCGAATTTTTCTTTAGCCATTCTAAAAATCCTCCTTAAAGGTTCATTGTATTTGGTATAGAGTGATAGAAAGTGAAGAGTTACCTCTCACTTTCTGATCTTCAATAGTAGTTATACTTTAGTTTAAAGGCAAAATCAATTATTCACCTTTATTTTTTTTGATGATTTCTTCACTGATGCTCTTAGGCACTTCTTCGTAGTGATCCATGTGCATAGTGAAAGTACCGCGTCCTTGTGTATTAGAACGGAGTGCAGTTGCATATCCGAACATTTCAGAAAGTGGAACCATTGCGCGAACAACTTGAGCGTTACCGCGAGCTTCCATACCTTCTACACGTCCACGACGAGATGTGATATCACCCATGATGTCTCCCATGTATTCTTCAGGGATAACGACTTCCACTTTCATCATTGGCTCAAGTAGAACTGGGTTACATTTGCTGACAGCATTTTTCAATGCCATAGATGCAGCAATTTTAAACGCCATTTCGTTAGAGTCAACATCGTGGTAAGATCCATCAAATAATTTTGCTTTGATGTCGATTAATGGGAATCCAGCTAATACACCATTTTCAAGTGAATCTTCAAGACCTGCTTGAATAGCTGGAATGTATTCACGAGGAACAACCCCACCGACGATTGCATTTTGGAATTCGAAGCCTGCGCCTTCTTCGTTTGGTTCGAATTCGATCCAAACGTGTCCGAACTGACCACGTCCACCAGACTGACGTACGAATTTACCTTCAACTTTTGCACCAGAACGGAATGTTTCACGGTACGCAACTTGAGGAGCTCCTACGTTAGCTTCAACCTTGAACTCACGCTTCATACGGTCAACAATGATATCAAGGTGAAGCTCACCCATACCAGAGATGATCGTTTGACCAGTTTCAGTGTTTGTTTGTGTACGGAATGTTGGATCCTCTTCAGCTAGTTTAGCTAAAGCGATACCCATTTTATCTTGGTCAGCCTTAGACTTAGGCTCGATTGCTACATCGATAACTGGCTCTGGGAATTCCATAGACTCAAGGATAACAAGACTTTTCTCGTCACAAAGAGTGTCACCAGTTGATGTATCTTTAAGACCTACAGCTGCTGCGATATCCCCTGCATATACAGTAGAGATTTCTTCACGGCTGTTTGCGTGCATTTGAAGGATACGTCCAACACGTTCACGCTTGTTCTTAGAAGAGTTCTTCACGTAAGAACCAGAATCAAGTGTTCCAGAGTATACACGGAAGAAAGTTAGTTTCCCAACATAAGGGTCAGTCATTACTTTAAAAGCAAGGGCTGCGAATGGTGCGTCATCAGTAGACTCACGTACAACCTCTTCATTTGAATCTGGCAAGGTACCTTTGATTGCAGCAACATCAGTTGGTGCAGGAAGGTAATCAAGCACAGCGTCAAGTACAAGCTGAACACCTTTGTTTTTGAAAGCAGATCCAACAAGAACTGGATAGAATTCAACATTCAACGTTCCTTTACGGATTGCAGCTTTCAATTCAGGAATTGTAATTTCTTCACCCTCAAGGTATTTTTCCATAAGCTCTTCGTCAAGCTCAGCGACAGCTTCAATTAGGCTGTTGCGAAGCTCTTCAGCTTTGTCTTTATACTCAGCAGGGATTTCTTGTGCATCAGAGCGAGTTCCAAGGTCATCTTCGTAGAAGTATGCTACGTTTTCTACAAGGTCGATGATTCCTTCGAATTGATCTTCAGCGCCGATCGGCAATTGAATTGCATGAGCGTTCGCTTGAAGACGATCTCTTAATGTGCCTACAGAGTAAAGGAAGTCCGCACCTGTTTTATCCATTTTGTTAATGAATACGATACGAGGTACTCCGTAAGTTGTTGCTTGGCGCCAAACTGTTTCAGTTTGTGGCTCTACACCTGATTGTGCATCTAGAACAGTAACCGCACCATCAAGTACACGTAAAGAACGTTCAACTTCAACTGTGAAGTCTACGTGTCCTGGTGTATCGATGATGTTTACACGGTAACCTTTCCATTGTGCTGTAGTAGCAGCAGAAGTGATTGTAATACCACGTTCTTGCTCCTGCTCCATCCAGTCCATTTGGGAAGCTCCTTCGTGAGTTTCGCCAATTTTATGGATACGACCAGTGTAGTATAAGATACGCTCAGTCGTTGTCGTTTTACCGGCATCGATGTGAGCCATGATACCAATATTACGAGTTTTGTCTAAGGAGAACTCTCTTGCCATTGGGTAATTTCTCCTTCCTTATTAGGGAATAGTTTTTTTAGTTTGGTATAAATCCTACCAGCGGTAGTGAGCGAATGCTTTGTTCGCTTCTGCCATTTTGTGTGTATCTTCACGTTTCTTAACAGCAGCACCAGTGTTGTTAGCTGCGTCAAGGATTTCGTTAGCAAGACGCTCTTCCATCGTTTTTTCTCCACGAAGACGAGCGTAGTTTACTAACCAGCGAAGACCTAAAGTAGTACGACGGTCTGGGCGAACTTCTACAGGAACTTGGTAGTTGGCTCCACCTACACGACGTGCTTTAACTTCAAGAACTGGCATGATGTTTTTCAAGGCTTGTTCGAAAACCTCCATCGCTTCATTACCAGTACGTTCTTTGATGATATCAAATGACTTGTAGAGAATTGTTTGTGACTTTCCTCTTTTACCGTCGATCATCATTTTGTTGATCAAACGAGATACAAGTTTAGAATTGTAAATTGGATCTGGCAATACGTCTCTTTTTGCTACAGGACCTTTACGTGGCATCTGATAGCCTCCCTTCTCATTTAAAAGGATTTCTATCTGTCTCTCATCTCAATATCGTTGTCAGTTGCCTGACTCCACTGATCTGATATCAACTTCTAAAAACCCTTATGTTTGTTTGTATTATTTGCTTTGTTTAGGGCGTTTTGTTCCGTATTTAGAACGTCCTTGCATACGACCGTCAACTCCGGCAGTATCAAGCGCACCACGAACGATGTGGTAACGTACACCCGGTAAGTCTTTTACACGTCCGCCACGGATAAGTACTACACTGTGCTCTTGTAGATTATGTCCGATACCAGGAATGTAAGCTGTTACCTCAATCAGGTTAGACAAACGTACACGAGCATATTTACGTAGTGCTGAGTTTGGTTTTTTCGGTGTCATTGTACCGACACGAGTACAAACCCCGCGCTTCTGTGGAGATGTTACGTTAGTGTGCTCTTTTTTGAAACTGTTGTATCCTTTGTTAAGTGCAGGAGACTTTGAGTTTTCAACTTTACTCACGCGTCCTTTGCGTATTAGCTGATTAATTGTAGGCATGTTGTTATTCCTCCCTTCGTTGCTTTTTTTATAACCCACATACCCAGGTGGTTCATCAAAAGGCAAAAAACAATGCTTTTGCATTTACACATGCAAAAACAAAACAAGTACGCTATAACATAATGGCAACAGCTGCTGCCCCAACTTCAATTCCGCAGGCTTTGCCGAGCTTTTTCATGGAATCTACCACTAAAATGTCTACACCCTTCTCTTGCGCTAGTTTTATTACACTAGCTGTTAAAGCAGGATCAGCATCTTTCGCTACGACGATTTCCTTTACTGAATCTCGTTTCAGAGCTTTTACTGTTTGCTTCGTACCAATAATAATGGATTGAGCCTGTGATACTTTATCATAAGACATCGAATATCCTCCAAAGTAACAGGTTTTATTTTGAGCACCTTGGTTATATTATCATCATGGCAGAAGGATGTCAATATCATATGACAGATTATCTTGACATCCTTCACCATTTTTTGATGATTTTATAGGAATCTCACGAGAAAGATTACTCTACAGGAACCATATCGTCAGACGGCTGCACTTGTGAAACCGGCTTAACTTTACGGTAGTTTGGCATTCCTGTTCCAGCTGGAACAAGTTTACCGATGATAACATTCTCTTTCAAGCCAAGCAGTTCATCACGTTTTCCTTTGATCGCCGCATCTGTTAGGACACGAGTCGTTTCTTGGAAGGATGCCGCAGACAAGAATGAGTCTGTTTCAAGCGATGCTTTTGTAATACCAAGAAGAACTGGACGGCCTGTTGCAGGACGTTTGCCTTCGAATAGTACTTTTTTGTTCGCTTCAGTGAATTGATGTACATCAAGAAGTGTGCCTGGTAATACATCTGTATCCCCTGCATCAGCGACACGCACTTTACGAAGCATTTGGCGAACCATTACCTCAACGTGCTTATCTCCGATTTCTACCCCTTGCATACGGTATACTTTTTGTACTTCATGAAGCAGATATTCTTGAACAGCTGTCATGTCAGTCACTTTAAGAAGTTCTTTCGGATCGATCGAACCTTCTGTCAGTACTTGACCACGAGTGACTTTGTCACCTTCAACAACTTTCAGACGCGCATTGTAAGGAGCTGTGTAAGAACGAGTTTCAACGTCGCCTTGAACCACAATTTCCTGCTGCTTGTCACGAACATCGTTAATTTCAGCAACGACACCATCAATTTCAGAAATGGTCGCTTGCCCTTTCGGATTACGCGCTTCAAATAGCTCTTGGATACGAGGTAAACCTTGTGTGATATCGTCTCCTGCTACCCCGCCGGTGTGGAACGTACGCATTGTAAGCTGTGTTCCTGGCTCACCGATTGATTGAGCAGCAATGATTCCAACTGCTTCACCGACTTCAACGTCAGTACCAGTTGCAAGGTTACGGCCGTAGCATCGTTTACATACACCATGAGGCGTGTTACATGTAAATGCAGAACGGATCCATACTTCCTCAATTCCTGCTTCAACTACTTCAAGTGCTTTATCTTCATCAATTAGTTCGTTTTCGTCCACAATGACTTCGCCCGTTTCAGGATGAACAATTGGTTTTCTTGCAAAACGTCCGATCAGACGTTCTTCAAGCTTCTCAATAATTTCATTTCCTTCTCTAATGGACTTCGCCAAGATACCACGGTCTGTACCGCAATCTGTTTCACGGATGATAACATCCTGTGCAACATCGACGAGACGACGCGTGAGGTAACCTGAGTCAGCTGTTTTAAGGGCTGTATCGGCAAGACCTTTACGCGCTCCGTGAGTGGAAATAAAGTATTCCAATACGGTTAAACCTTCACGGAAACTAGATTTAATCGGAAGTTCAATGATACGTCCAGCCGGGTTGGCCATCAGACCACGCATACCAGCCAGCTGAGTGAAGTTAGATGCGTTACCACGCGCTCCAGAGTCACTCATCATGTAGATTGGGTTGACTTCATCAAGGGACTTCATCAGTTTACCTTGGATGACATCTTTAGAAGAACTCCAGATCGAAATGACTCTCTCGTAACGCTCTTCTTCAGTAATCAAACCACGTCTGAATTGCTTCAAGACGTTATCTACTTTTGCTTGTGCTTCTTCGAGGATCTTCTGCTTATCATCTAATACGACGATGTCAGACACACCAACCGTAATACCCGCTTTAGTAGAGTATTTGAAACCAAGATTTTTCATGCGATCAAGCATTTTAGATGTCTCAGTGATATGGAATCTCTTAAAGATTTCCGCAATGATTTTACCTAAAATACCTTTTTTGAACGGCGCATTGATTTCTTGTTTCTCGATCGCAGCTTTGACATCCTCACCTTTTTCAAGGAAGAAGCGGTCAGGCGTTTTTTCTTCAATATTGCTCTTTGTCGGCTCATTCATGTAAGGGAATGATTCCGGTAAGATTTCGTTAAAGATCAGTTTTCCAACTGTTGTAATCAACAATTTAGAACGCTGTTCATCAGTGAATGTCACATTCTTCAACGAGCTAGCTGCAACAGCTACACGTGTATGAAGATGCACATACCCATTTTGATAAGCTAGAAGGGCTTCGTCAGTATCTTTGAAGACCATACCTTCTCCGATAGCACCTTTACGCTCAAGTGTAAGGTAGTAGTTACCAAGCACCATATCCTGAGATGGCGTAACAACAGGTTTTCCATCTTTCGGGTTCAAAATGTTTTGAGCAGCAAGCATTAAGATACGAGCTTCAGCTTGAGCCTCAGCAGATAATGGTACGTGAACCGCCATTTGGTCACCGTCAAAGTCAGCGTTGTAGGCTGTACATACAAGTGGATGCAGACGAATTGCGCGTCCTTCCACAAGTGTAGGTTCAAACGCTTGAATACCAAGTCTGTGAAGAGTCGGTGCACGGTTTAGTAAGACTGGGTGCTCACGAATAACTGATTCTAAAACATCCCATACTTCCGGCTGCACGCGCTCAATTTTACGCTTCGCACTCTTGATGTTGTGAGCTAAACCTTTTTCAACAAGCTCCTTCATCACGAATGGTTTGAATAATTCAAGAGCCATTTCTTTTGGAAGTCCACACTGATACATTTTCAAATGTGGTCCTACGACGATAACGGAACGTCCAGAATAGTCAACACGTTTACCAAGCAAGTTTTGACGGAAACGTCCTTGTTTCCCTTTCAGCATATGAGAAAGAGATTTCAATGGTCTATTTCCTGGTCCTGTTACCGGTCGGCCTCTACGTCCATTATCAATCAACGCATCGACAGCTTCTTGAAGCATACGCTTCTCGTTCTGAACGATGATGCTTGGCGCGCCAAGATCTAATAAACGTTTCAGACGATTGTTACGGTTGATGACACGACGATAAAGGTCGTTTAAGTCAGAAGTAGCAAAACGTCCACCATCAAGCTGAACCATTGGACGTAATTCTGGCGGAATAACCGGAAGTACATCAAGAATCATCCATGATGGTTTGTTTCCTGAGTTACGGAATGCTTCTAGCACTTCAAGGCGTTTAATCGCACGTGTACGACGCTGTCCTTGAGCAGTTTTCAGCTCTTCTTTCAGTGTATCTACTTCTTTTACAAGATCGATATCTTGAAGAAGTTTATTGATTGCTTCTGCACCCATAGCTGCTTGGAACGTATTACCGTATTTATCTAAATACGCACGGAATTCCTTCTCAGAAAGAAGTTGTTTCTTCTCAAGCGGTGTGTTGCCCGGATCTGTCACAACGTAAGAAGCGAAGTAAATCACTTCTTCTAACGCACGTGGTGACATATCAAGAACAAGACCCATACGGCTTGGGATACCTTTGAAATACCAAATGTGGGAAACTGGGGCAGCCAGTTCGATATGCCCCATTCTCTCACGACGGACTTTTGCCCGTGTTACTTCTACACCACAACGGTCACATACAACACCCTTATAACGAACGCGTTTATACTTTCCACAATGACATTCCCAGTCTTTTTGCGGTCCGAAGATACGTTCACAAAAGAGACCATCTTTTTCAGGTTTCAGTGTACGATAGTTAATCGTTTCAGGCTTTTTCACTTCACCAAAAGACCAAGAACGGATTTTATCAGGTGATGCGAGACCGATGTTCATATACTCAAAATTGTTCACATCTAGCAAGGGGCCTACCTCCCTTTTAATCTTCGGGTTATACCCTAGTCACTTGCTCTAATCGTTTCTGCTATTCTTTTGTGACTGCGTCACGTTCAAGATCGACAGGTGCGAGGTCTGCAGCATCTTCGTCATTAGATAACGCTAATCCGTCTGCTTTCTTCGTTTCCTCATCGTCTTCTAAATCTCTCATTTCTATCTCTTCTTCATCGCCAGATAGGATTTTGACATCCATACCTAAACTTTGAAGTTCTTTAATTAACACTTTGAATGATTCAGGGACACCTGGTTCAGGGACGTTATCCCCTTTGACGATGGCCTCGTATGTTTTCACACGACCTACAACGTCATCCGATTTAACTGTTAAGATCTCTTGAAGTGTGTATGCTGCACCGTAAGCTTCAAGCGCCCATACTTCCATCTCTCCGAAACGCTGACCACCAAACTGTGCTTTACCGCCAAGTGGCTGCTGCGTAACAAGTGAGTATGGTCCAGTTGAACGAGCGTGAAGTTTATCGTCAACCATGTGAGCCAGTTTGATCATGTACATGATTCCGACTGATACACGGTTATCGAATGGTTCACCAGTTCGACCGTCATAAAGGACTGTTTTCGCATCACGGGACATACCTGCTTCTTCAAGCGTTTCCCAAACATCTTCCTCGCGCGCACCATCAAATACTGGTGACGCAATGTGGATGCCAAGGTAACGTGCAGCCATACCCATATGAAGCTCAAGTACCTGACCGATGTTCATACGAGATGGTACCCCTAGAGGGTTTAACATGATATCAATCGGTGTTCCATCTGGAAGATACGGCATATCTTCTTCTGGAAGGATTTTAGAGATAACCCCTTTGTTACCATGTCGTCCGGCCATTTTGTCACCTTCAGAAATTTTACGCTTCTGAACGATGTATACGCGGACTAACTGGTTGACACCTGGAGGTAATTCATCTCCATCTTCACGGTTAAAGACTTTGACGTCGTGGATAATTCCGCCGCCGCCGTGTGGAACACGTAGAGACGTATCACGCACTTCACGAGCCTTTTCACCGAAGATTGCATGTAATAGACGTTCTTCAGCTGTTAGTTCTGTTACACCTTTAGGCGTTACTTTCCCTACAAGAAGGTCTCCGTCTTTTACTTCTGCACCAATACGGATGATTCCGCGCTCGTCAAGGTTGCGTAAAGCATCTTCCCCAACGTTTGGAATATCACGAGTGATTTCTTCCGGTCCAAGCTTTGTATCACGAGCTTCTGATTCATATTCTTCAATATGAATAGACGTGTAGACGTCATCTTTTACAAGGCGCTCACTCATGATGATCGCATCCTCGTAGTTATAACCGTCCCAAGTCATGAAGCCGACCATGACGTTACGTCCTAGAGCCAATTCACCTTTTTCCATTGAAGGACCGTCTGCAAGGATTTCTCCTTTTACGACTTCATCTCCAACACTTACGATTGGACGCTGGTTGTAGCAAGTCCCTTGGTTAGAGCGGACAAATTTCAGCAAGCTGTATTTGTCTAGATTTCCTTTGACTTGTTGTCCGTCAACGTCTTCATAGCGACGAACCCAAATATTTTTCGCTTCAACACGTTCTACAACACCAGGGTAGCGGCAGATAACAGCAGCACCAGAGTCTTTCCCTGATACATACTCCATACCTGTACCAACAATCGGTGATTCCGGCTGCATCAAAGGCACAGCCTGACGTTGCATGTTCGCTCCCATTAGAGCACGGTTAGAGTCATCGTTTTCTAAGAATGGGATACATGCTGTCGCTGCAGAAACAACCTGCTTTGGCGAAACGTCCATGTAGTCAACGCGGTTTCGAGGAACAACTGTGTTTTCCCCTCTGAAACGAGCAATGATATTATCATCGATAAACGAACCATCTTCACCTAATATAGCATTCGCTTGTGCTACAACGTAGTTATCCTCTTCATCAGCAGTTAAGTAATCGATTCTCGGTGTCACTTTACCTGTTTCAGGGTCAACCCGGCGGTAAGGTGTTTCAATAAAGCCGAAGCGATTCACTTTTGCAAATGAAGATAGAGAGTTGATCAAACCGATGTTTGGACCCTCTGGTGTTTCAATCGGACACATACGGCCATAGTGAGAGTAGTGAACGTCACGAACTTCCATTCCTGCACGCTCACGTGTCAAACCACCCGGTCCAAGCGCCGACAGACGACGTTTGTGCGTCAATTCAGCAAGCGGGTTTGTTTGATCCATGAACTGAGAAAGCTGAGAGCTACCAAAGAACTCTTTGATAGAAGCGATCACAGGACGGATGTTGATCAGTTGCTGAGGTGTGATCGTGTTTGTGTCTTGGATCGACATTCTTTCACGAACAACACGCTCCATTCTGCTTAAACCAATACGGAATTGGTTTTGCAGAAGCTCACCTACAGAACGCAGGCGACGGTTACCAAGGTGATCGATATCATCTGTGTCACCTACACCATGAAGAAGGTTGAAGAAGTAACTGATCGATGCAATGATGTCAGAAGGCGTGATGTTTTTCACAGCTTCCTCTACGTATGCATTCCCGATCACGTTGATCACTTGCTCGCCTTCTTGATCAGACGGTGCATAAATCTTAATAGATTGAAGTTCTACTTCATCTTCTACTACGCCACCATTTGGATAAAGCTTTCTAAATCCGATGCCGTTTTCTAAGTATGGAAGAACTTTATCAAGAACTCTTCTGTCTAAAATTTGACCTTTTTCTGCTAGAATTTCACCTGTTTCAGGGTCAACTAACGTTTCAGCCAATTTTTGATTGAACAGTCTATTTTTAATATGAAGCTTTTTATTAATCTTGTAGCGTCCAACATTAGCTAGGTCATATCTCTTCGGATCGAAGAAGCGAGAGTCTAGCAGGCTTTTCGCATTTTCAACAGTTGGCGGCTCTCCAGGACGGAGGCGCTCGTAGATTTCGAGAAGTGCTTTATCCGCATTCTCTGTATTGTCTTTTTCCAGCGTGTTGCGTAAGTATTCATTCTCGCCAATGAGGTCAAGAATCTCTTGATCAGAGCTGAAGCCGAGAGCACGCAAAAGAACCGTAACCGGCAACTTACGTGTGCGATCGATGCGTACATAGACTACATCCTTCGCATCAGTTTCGTATTCTAACCATGCGCCACGGTTTGGAATGACAGTCGCAGTAAAACCTTTTTTACCGTTTTTGTCTACTTTACCACTGAAATATACACTTGGAGAACGCACTAACTGAGAAACGATTACACGTTCCGCACCGTTAATGATAAAAGTACCTGTGTCTGTCATGATTGGGAAATCACCCATGAACACATCTTGGTCTTTTACTTCTCCAGTTTCTTTGTTAATTAAACGAACTTTTACTCTTAGTGGAGCAGAGTAAGTTACATCACGTTCTTTTGATTCTGCTACAGGATACTTAGGATCCCCTAGGCTGTAATCAATGAATTCAAGAGAAAGGTTACCAGTAAAATCCTCAATTGGGGATATATCTTGAAACATCTCTCTAAGACCCTCATCAAGAAACCACTGATAAGAAGAGGTTTGAATTTCAATGAGATTTGGTAATTCTAACACTTCGCTTATGCGTGCGTAGCTTCTGCGCTGGCGGTGTCGTCCATACTGAACTAGTTGACCTGTCAACTGATTCACCCCTCAAATCATGCGTATTATATGTGTAAAAAGTATTTCAGCCTTTCAAATGTCAGTAAAGAAATACTTTTACAAGACAAAAGAAAAAAGGGTTTCTAAAATAAGAAAACCACATCCAAAAACAAATACCGATTTTATTAGTTTTCCCAAGTATGCATAATTTATACAAAATAGTTGTTTTTTAAGCCTATCAAGCAAAATATACACATTGGCATTTTATAATGTTAACACAGCTAGGAAACTGCGTCAAACTTTTTTAGCTTTGATAATATAGTAGCCCTTTTTTTTCAATACAACCTCGACTTCTCCAAAGAGCTGTTCTAATTTTTCAATCGCAGATGGTCCGCCCTGCTTTTTCTGAATAACCACCCACAACTCACCTTCCGGCAATAAATGATCAGCACTTTTTTCAAAGATCGCATGTACAACTTTCTTCCCTGCCCGTATTGGGGGATTGGTCAGTATAGAGGCAAAAGCAGCTGATGAATGAACATTCGAGAACAAATCACTTTGATAGATGCGGACATTATCAATGCGATTATGTTTAGCGTTTTCCTTTGAAAGTTCGACTGCTCTTTCGTTCACATCAATCATATGAATGGTGCGGCTCGTCATTTCGTATGCTAACGATAAGCCAATCGGTCCATAACCGCAACCGACATCTAAGACATCGCCATCCACGTCAGGTTCTTCAAAAGCTTCAATTAAAAGCCTTGAACCAAAGTCGACTTCTTTCTTAGAAAACACTCCACTGTCACTTGTAAAAGTAAAGGTACGGTTTCTCAAGGTGAAGTCCCATGTCTGTTTATTGCTTTTCACTGATGGCTTTTCCGTATAATAGTGGTCACTCATGATGAATGGACCTCCTCTGGATTCAATCGTTTCAGGAGAATAGAAAAGAAAAAGCCCGCCAGTAAAAGCGAGCTTTCCCAAAAGATTAGGCGAAGATTACTTAACTTCTACAGAAGCGCCAACTTCTTCAAGCTTAGCTTTAAGTTCTTCAGCTTCTTCTTTAGCAATACCTTCTTTAAGTGGTTTTGGAGTGTTGTCAACAAGTTCTTTAGCTTCTTTCAAGCCAAGACCAGTGATTTCACGAACCACTTTGATAACTTTGATTTTTTGGTCTCCAGCACCAGCAAGTACTAGATCAAAATCAGTTTTCTCTTCAGCAGCGGCACCACCAGCTGCAGCTACAGCTACAGGAGCAGCAGCAGTTACGCCAAATTCTTCTTCGATTGCTTTTACTAAGTCGTTTAACTCAAGTACAGTTGCTTCTTTAACTGAAGCAATGATTTCTTCGATATTTAAAGCCATTTGTAATTCCTCCATTTTAAGTTTTTTACGTTAAGTACGCATTAAGCGCCTTGTTCTTCTTTTTGTTCTGCAACTGCTTTAGTAGCAAGAGCAAGGTTACGAACTGGAGCTTGAAGAACGCTAAGCAACATAGAAAGTAAGCCTTCGCGAGACGGAAGTTCCGCAAGAGCCTTCACTTCTTCTACAGTCGCTACGTTTCCTTCGATGACACCAGCTTTGATTTCTAAAGCTTCGTGGCTTTTCGCAAATTCGTTGATGATTTTCGCAGGTGCGATAACATCTTCGTTACTGAATGCGATAGCGTTTGGACCTGTTAAGAAATCGTTTAAACCCGTTAGTTCAACTTGTTCAACTGCACGGCGAGTCAAAGTATTTTTGTAAACTTTGAATTCTACGCCAGCATCACGAAGCTGTTTACGAAGTTCAGTCACTTCAGAAACTGAAAGACCACGGTAATCTACAATTACAGTAGACATACTGTCTTTAAATTTAGAAGTAATTTCATCAACGACAACTTTTTTAGTATCGATTGCATTGCTCATGGTTACACCTCCTGTACATTCTTTGTGTAACACTTATACCGATCAGGCCATCACGTTCCTAACGAACGGTTCTCCATATAAAAAGCCTCCATTAAGACATGGAGGCTGTATATACAAGCATACGTTAACGTAAGACTGTGACATATACACCTCGGCGGGTTAATTAAGCCATAAGGCCCCTGCTGTCTACGGTATAAATGGACATATTCTATTTTACAACATTTTGATATTATCAAAACGATTGTGATAAGTCAAGATTTATTTTGCAGAGAAAGAAGATGGATCCACTTTCACGCCAGGGCCCATAGTAGTTGTAACAGAAACGTTTTTCACGTATACACCTTTAGCCGCTGCAGGTTTTGCTTTAAGGATTGTATCATAGATTGTTGCAAAGTTCTCAACAAGCTTTTCGTCCTCGAAAGAAACCTTTCCGATTGGCGCGTGGATGTTACCAGCTTTATCAACGCGGTATTCTACTTTACCAGCTTTGATTTCATTGATTGCTTTTTCTACTTCGAATGTAACAGTTCCTGTTTTAGGGTTTGGCATAAGACCTTTTGGTCCAAGTACACGACCGATCTTACCAACTTCACCCATCATGTCAGGTGTTGCAACGATTACATCGAATTCGAACCAGCCTTGTTGGATTTTAGTGATGTAATCAGAATCTCCAACGTAGTCTGCTCCAGCAGCTTCTGCTTCTTTTGCTTTTTCGCCTTTAGCGAACACAAGAACGCGTTGAGTTTTACCAGTTCCGTTAGGAAGTACAACTGCACCGCGGATTTGTTGATCGTTTTTACGAGGGTCTACGCCCAAACGAAAAGCAACTTCTACAGTCGCATCAAATTTCGCTGTATTTGCTTTTTTTGTAAGAGAAACAGCTTCAGCTACATCATACGCTTTAGTACGTTCGATCAGCTTAGCAGCTTCTACATACTTTTTACCTTTTTTAGCCATTATAAAAATCCTCCTTATGTGGTTTTAGCGGAATAACCTCCCACGAATAAGGGTTGCGAACTTGTCAAAACCAAACTCGCAACCCAACAAGACAATAAATTAATCTTCGATGACAATACCCATACTGCGTGCAGTACCTTCAACCATGCGCATAGCTGATTCAACGCTAGCAGCGTTTAAGTCAGGCATTTTTGTTTCCGCGATTTCGCGTACTTTATCACGCTTAACAGTTGCCACTTTATTACGGTTAGGTTCACCAGAACCAGACTCAATACCAGCTGCTTTTTTAAGTAAAACTGCAGCAGGTGGAGTTTTAGTAATAAATGTAAATGAACGGTCTTCAAAAACCGAAATTTCAACAGGAATGATAAGACCAGCTTGGTCAGCTGTACGAGCATTAAACTCCTTACAGAATCCCATGATATTAACACCGGCTTGACCTAGTGCAGGTCCAACTGGTGGAGCTGGGTTAGCTTTTCCAGCAGGAATTTGCAATTTAACAACTTTAACTACTTTTTTAGCCACGAGACACACCTCCTTAAAGTCCGTGATGTGGTAATAGGGGAATCCCCCTCCCACTCAACAACTTCATTCTTTATATGAATGACGAAATAACTAGCTAGCGATCTTGAGCGAACTCAAGACGTACCTTTGCTATATTACCACTTCTATACACTCATTTCAAGCTCTTTTGAATTACAATTTATCGATCTGCGTGAACTCAAGTTCCACGGGTGTTTCTCTACCAAACATATTAACGAATACTTTGACTTTGCTTTTATCGTAATCAATCTCTTCGATAGAGCCTGTGAAGTTAGCAAATGGTCCGTCGATTACCTTGACTGTTTCTTTCAATTCAAAGTCGATTTCTGTTTTGCGTTCTTCAAGACCCATTCTCTTCAGAATGGTTTCGGCTTCGCCTGGCAGCAGCGCTGTCGGCTTTGAGCCTGATCCAGCTGATCCAACGAATCCTGTGACACCTGGTGTATTACGAACAACATACCAAGAGTCGTCAGTCATCACGATTTCCACTAGGACATAGCCAGGGAATACTTTCTTTTTGACGACTTTTTTCTTACCATTTTTAATATCTGTTTCTTCTTCTTCTGGTACGACAACGCG
The DNA here is from genome assembly GCF_002998605.1 of Bacillus sp. MZGC1. Lineage (NCBI taxonomy): Bacteria > Bacillati > Bacillota > Bacilli > Caryophanales > Bacillaceae > Bacillus > Bacillus sp. MZGC1. The sequence continues at coordinate 16,884 of NZ_PVRE01000008.1, read as the reverse complement.
GAAGATTTTATCCTGCATGCCCATTGATTCAACACGCTTTTCCAAGTTTGCTTTTACTTTGTTTTCATAGCCAGAGTACGTATGCACAACATACCAATTCTTTTCCATTTCGTTCAGGACTATTCAGTCCTTCCCTCCCCACATTTCGTAATGTCTATTTGACGAATCTCGAGTACCGGTAAATATTTTCAAGCAATTGAAAAAACCCGTAAAACGGGTTTTTTGGCAAGTCATATTATGATCTATTATAGCACGTTCAGCAGACCATTATTCAAGTATTAATGAATTAATTCGATTAATTGTGAGATTCCTATATCAAGAAAAGAGAAAAAGATTGCAAAGAATACGACTGTTAAAATAACCGTGATTGTGTAGCGAATCATTTCGTTTTTCTTTGGCCAGCTGACCTTTTTCATTTCTTTCCCGACACTTTTTAAGAAACTGATAATACGCATGTAAAAGACCTCCACAGATTAAAGAACGCAAATCTTACTTCGTTTCTAAATGTGTTTTATGTGAATTACAAGTCTTGCAATATTTCTTAACTTCTAATCTTTCAGCTGCTGAAGCATCACTTTTCATTGTCGTATAATTGCGGCTTCCGCAGTCTTTACAGGCTAGAGTAATCTTTTTCCTCATATTTACACCTATTTTCTCGACATCATTTCCTTAGTACCTTATCACAGTGTCGAAAAAGCTGTCAATATAGGTTTGATTAGAGACTAATCTCGCGAAGCTCTAAATATTTCTCTAATTTTCTCTTTACTCTTTGGAGTGCGTTATCAATTGATTTCACATGACGGTTTAAATCTTCAGAAATCTCTTGATAGGATCTGCCATCAAGGTAAAGCACAAGTACCTTTCTTTCCAGCTCACTTAGTAGTTCCCCCATTTTCATTTCAATATCATCAAATTCTTCTTTGCTAATGATTAAATCTTCTGGGTTAAGCGCTTTAGCACCGGAAATGACGTCCAACAATGTTCTGTCTGATTCTTCATCATATATTGGCTTGTCTAATGATACATAGGAATTTAACGGGATATGTTTTTGGCGAGTAGCTGTTTTAATTGCGGTGATAATTTGGCGGGTAATACATAATTCTGCAAAAGCCTTAAATGAAGTAAGCTTGTCCTCTCTGAAATCGCGGATAGACTTATAAAGTCCGATCATCCCCTCTTGGACAATGTCCTCTCGATCCGCTCCAATCAAGAAATAAGATCTTGCTTTTGCACGTACAAAATTGCGGTATTTCGTTATTAAGTAATCTAGCGCATCACTATCTCCGACATGAACCCTTTCAATGACTTGTTCATCTTCCAACTGGCAAAATTGCTCTCTGATGGATTTATCCTTGCTGTTGTTTAGATTCACTTCGATCCCCCCGACCGCACCTAGATAGAAATATTATACATTAATGGTTGAAATATCGTCAAGCTATTCCAGATTCCCACGCCGCCATTTTTCAAACGTTTTCAATACATCTTCTGACAATTCAATCTTGGATACTGGTTTATCAGAAGTAATCTTTTTGACTCTCGTCTCTATCTTTCGTTCGATCACTTCAATCTCTCTCAAAAGCTCTCGAGCCGACTTCCGAAGAGCTCCTTGTCCAAAAATTGCCCATTGTTCTGTGAAGTCTGAGGTCGCCACATGAATTTGCGTCCGAACATTATTCAAATCCTGGGCCAGCTTTTCAATCCGCTCATCAGCTGTTTCATTCTCTCTCGTAAAGATGACCTCTACTCGGTGGTTGATCCGCTTTTTTTCGATTCCTTTGACCATATGGGCATCGAATACGACAATGACTCGATACCCTGTGTATGCTTGATATTCTGCTAAATTTTGAATCAGCACGTCTCTGGCTTCTTCAAAGCTGTTTTCCTTTAAGTGCTGCAGCCGAGGCCATGCACCTATCATGTTGTATCCATCGACTAAGAGGATGTCCATCTCTATTCTCCTAACGGATAACGTTTTCGATACACTTCATACATCAATAGACTAGCGGCAACTGATGCGTTTAACGAAGTGACCTTCCCGGCCATAGGCAACTTAATCAGAAAATCACACTTTTCCTTGATCAATCGGCCAATCCCTTTTCCTTCACTGCCAATCACAAGAGCAAGCGGCATCGTACCATCAAATTGTCTGTAATCCTGTTTGGCAGACGCATCTGTTCCCGCGACCCAGATTCCTCTTTCTTTCATCTCATCAAGAGCTCTTGAAAGATTGGTGACCTTGGCAACAGGAATATGTTCAATTGCCCCAGTAGATGCTTTGGCAACGGTTGTCGTTAAGCCGACCGCTCTCCTTTTCGGAATGACAATCCCGTGTGCACCTACAGCATCTGCTGTACGCATAATGGATCCTAAATTATGAGGATCTTCAATTTCATCTAAAATAAGAAAAAACGGCTGTTCATTCCGCTTTTCGGCGATTTGATACAGGTCGTCCAATTCCGCATATTCATATGCTGCTACTTGTGCAACGATTCCCTGGTGCTGACCTGTTACCATTTGATCAAGCTTTTTCCTCGGAACATACTGAATGGTGATATTTTGTTTTTTAGCGAGTTCAATGACCTGCTGGGCTTGTCCTTTTACAGTGTTTTCTGCCATCCAGAGCTTGTATAACTCCCGATCTGACTTCAGTGTTTCAATCACTGCATTTTTCCCAATCACATAATCATGTTGCTGACTCATTTGTCTTCCTCCCTGACGTTCCGATTTCAATCGCCTGACTAATCAGCTCTTCTAAGCGTTCGTCCTGCTTTTCAATAAATAAATAACCCATGAGCGCTTCAAGCGCCGTACTATAACGATACGTTTGAACGTCTGTGTTTTTAGGCACTGTGCCTGATTTTGCATTTCTTCCTCTTTTCAGCACCGCTTCTTCTGCTTCAGTGAAAAAGCCTTGCTGCTGAAGCGTAAATAAAATAGCTGCCTGAGATTTAGCTGAAACAATCTTGCTTGCTCGTTTGTGCAGCTCATTTGGTTTTGTCGCCCCCGTTTGGAGGAGGTGATGCCTCACATAGACTTCAAAAATGGCATCACCCATATAAGCAAGAGCAAGTCCGTTCAACTGTTTACCGTCTTTCAGCTTTTCAAAATTCAACATGACCTATTCTCCTCTTTTCCAGCGAGTACCTTGAGGAGTGTCCTCCAATACAATATTCATGCTCTTTAACTGGTCACGAATTTGATCAGATAGCGCAAAGTCACGATTTCTTCTAGCCTCATTGCGTTTTTCAATTAACGCTTCTACTTCTTCGTCAAGCGTGTGCTTTTCTTCTAATGAGAAGCCAAGAACAGACGTGATTTCTTGGAATAAGCCGATAAATGCCTTGATCACTTCCTCCGAAGTATGATCATTTTCCATATAATAATTCGCCTGTTTCGCAAGTTCGAATAAAACAGAAATTGCATTTGCCGTATTAAAGTCATCATTCATTTCAGAAATAAATGTCGCACGCTGCTCTTCAATCTTCGCCAGCCATTCAGCATTGTCTTCTGTGATATTCGTGCTGCTCTCAAGGCGATGATGTAAATTAGCATACGACGTTTTGAGTCGGTTAAACGCACTCTTTGTACTCTCTAGTAAATCCATTGAGTAGTTAATTGGATGACGGTAGTGAACCGACAACATAAAGAAGCGTAGCACATCAGGATCTTGTTCTTTCACAATGTCATGCACGAGCACAAAGTTGCCAAGTGATTTTGACATTTTTTCATTCTCAATATTAATATATCCGTTATGCATCCAATACTTCGCAAAAGGTTTCCCTGTCAAAGCCTCGGATTGAGCGATTTCATTTTCATGGTGAGGGAAGGTTAAATCCTGTCCGCCAGCATGAATGTCGATCGTATCACCTAAATATTTTTTAACCATGGCCGAGCATTCGATGTGCCAGCCTGGGCGTCCTTCGCCCCACGGGCTATCCCATGAGATTTCTTGATCCTTTGCAGCCTTCCATAAAGCAAAGTCCAGTGCATCTCGTTTCTTCTCACCTACACGAATACGAGCACCTGTCTTCAGTTCATCAATCGACTGGTGAGAAAGCTTTCCGTAGCCTTCAAATGAGCGTGTGCTGTAATACACGTCGCCATCCGCTTCATAGGCGTAGCCTTTTTCAATCAATGTCGCAATAAATGCAATGATATCATCCATATTTTCCGTCACTCGCGGGTGAAGGTCAGCTTTTTTGCAGCCTAGTGCACTGACGTCTTCAAAGTAGGCTTGGATAAAGCGGTCAGCAATCGTCGGAACATCTTCTCCGAGTTCATTGGCTGCTTTGATGAGTTTATCATCCACATCTGTAAAGTTTGATACAAAGTTCACATCATAGCCGCTGTATTCTAAATACTTACGTACAGTGTCATAAACAATAGCAGGTCTGGCATTCCCGATATGAATGTAGTTATAAACGGTTGGTCCGCACACATACATCTTGACCTTTCCTGGTTCAAGCGGGACAAATTCTTCTTTCTTACGTGTCAATGTATTATAAATATTGATTGTCATGATTGTTCTTCCTTTCTGCTCAATGAAGCCAGCTCACCTTTTAGCTTTTCCATTTCTCGTTCCAATTCTTTGAAACGATCGGAAATTGGATCTGGCAAATCTTGATGATTGAGATCACGATTGATTTTCTTTCCATTTTGAACGACGACTCGCCCAGGTATACCGACAACGGTGGAATGGTCTGGTACGTCCTTTAACACGACTGACCCCGCACCAATCTTGGCCCCTTTTCCGACTGTAATGGAACCAAGCACCTTTGCACCTGTCGCAATGAGGGCATCGTCTAAAATGGTCGGGTGCCGCTTTCCCTTTTCTTTCCCTGTTCCCCCTAGTGTCACGCCTTGGAAAACAGTGACGTTGTCTCCAATTTCACATGTTTCCCCAATCACCACTCCCATGCCGTGGTCAATGAAGAAGCGCCTGCCAATGGTTGCCGCAGGGTGAATTTCCACCCCTGTGAAAAACCGGCTGACCTGAGAAATGATCCGCGCAAGAAAGTACAGCTTACGCTTATAAAATGCGTGCGCGATACGATGAGCCCAAATCGCATGAAGCCCTGAATAGGTTAGCACTACTTCAATATAGCTTCTAGCAGCAGGATCTTGATCAAACACAGTATCAATATCTTCTTTCAGCATTTTGAAAAACACATGCTCCCCCCGTTCTTCCCCATCAATCTCTCTTAGGACTTGCTCTCTTTTTTGGACAAATAAAAAACGCCTCTGCCAAATGACAGAGACGTTTTGAAAACGCGGTTCCACTCTGTTTAGAAAGCCCTCATTTTGCAGCCTTCTCAACTTAATCCCATAACGGAGGGTACCGCCCTTGCATACTAACGTACTCGTGTTCCTCAAGGGTCTTGAGGGTGCATTTCCAACGTCTGCCCATAAGTCTCTTTCAGCCGGTGAAGACTCTTTCTGTGATGGACGAAAACATTGTACTTCTCCCTCGCAACGATTTCCTTATATTTGTTTAATGCGGTTTAATACCGTTTCTTTACCTAGTAGTTCAATACTTTGCGGAAGTTCTGGGCCATGCGTTTGTCCTGTGACAGCCACACGAATTGGCATGAATAGTTTCTTGCCTTTATGCCCTGTTTCTTTTTGTACCGCTTTAATAGCAGCCTTGATTTCATCAGGTGTGAAAGACTCAAGCCGTTCAAGCTGACCAGCAAAAGATGCCATGACTTCTGGTACTTGCTCCTCTGCTAAAACTTCCTTTGCCTCTTGATTATACTCAATTTGCTCCTTAAAGAACAACTCTGTTAACTCAACAATTTCTGCTCCATAGCTTAATTGTTCGTGATACAGAGAAATAAGCTTGCGCACCCACGTGTTTTCTTCTTCTGTCAGCTGCTCGCTTACCTTGCCTGCCTTTTGAAGATGCGGAAGTGTTAACGCAACAACCTGATCAAGATCAAGTGCCTTCACGTATTGGTTATTTACCCATTTTAGTTTATGCATATCGAATAGAGCTGGTGACTTAGAAAGTCGGTTTACATCGAAAATGTCGATGAATTGCTCTTTTGTAAACAGTTCTTCTTCGCCCACCGGAGACCATCCAAGTAGTGCAATGAAGTTGAACAGGGCTTCTGGTAAATAGCCCAAGTTTTTATATTGCTCGATGAATTGAATAATGGATTCATCACGCTTACTTAATTTTTTGCGGTTCTCGTTCACAATCAGCGTCATATGTCCGAATAGCGGAACATCCCAGCCAAATGCGTTGAAGATCATGATTTGTTTAGGCGTATTCGAAATGTGATCCTCTCCGCGGAGAATGTGAGTCATTTTCATCAAATGATCATCCACTGCTACAGCGAAGTTATAAGTTGGCGTGCCGTCTTTCTTCACAATGACAAAATCACCGATGCCGTCTGTCTCAAATGAAATATCGCCTTTGACCATGTCGTCAAATTTGATGATTTCTCCTTTTGGCACTCGGAAGCGGATACTTGGCTCTCTTCCTTCAGCGATCAGCTTGTCCTCTTCTTCTTTTGATAAATGGCTGCATTTACCAGAATATCGAGGCATTTCACTGCGGGCGATTTGTGCTTCACGCTCTTCCTCTAGCTCTTCAGCCGTACAATAGCACTTATACGCCAAGTCTTTCTCTAGCAGCTCATCATAATATTTTTTGTAAATCTCATTACGCTCTGATTGTCTGTAAGGACCATAGCCGCCATCTTTATCAATGCTCTCATCCCAATCAATACCGAGCCATTGCAGGTGGCGAAGCTGGCTTTCTTCTCCGCCTTCTACATTACGCTTTTGATCCGTATCTTCGATTCGAATAATAAATTTGCCGCCTTGACTGCGTGCGAACAAATAGTTGAAAAGAGCCGTTCTAGCATTCCCAATATGTAAATGACCAGTTGGACTCGGTGCATAACGAACACGCACTTCATTTCCCATGAGTTTAACTTCCTTTCATCTGCATCATGTTGTCTGACACCAATTTTTTATAAACGTATTTTATCATCAAATCCCATTCTCATCAAAATGGATTTCACTTTTTCTGAAGAAGCACTGTTGCCTGAGAGGCAATTCCTTCGCCTCTTCCTGTAAATCCAAGTTTCTCTGTCGTTGTTGCTTTCACATTCACCTGTGTGACATCTGCCTCAAGCGCTTCTGCAATCTTCTCACACATTGGTTGAATGTAAGGTGCCATTTTGGGCTTTTGCGCCATGATGGTGCAATCAATATTCACAAGTGTGTAGCCTTTTTCCTTTACTAGTGCCCACACATGCTGCAGTAATTTAAAAGAATCCGCATCCTTAAACTCAGGATCTGTGTCTGGGAAATGTCTGCCGATATCTCCTTCAGCAATCGCACCTAGGCAGGCATCTGCCACTGTGTGAAGCAGTACATCAGCGTCTGAATGCCCAAGCAGCCCCTTTTCATATGGGATGGTGACCCCGCCGATAATCAAAGGTCTTCCCTCTGTTAATTGATGTACATCAAAGCCTTGTCCTATTCTCAACATGATCTAGTACCCTCTTTCCGCATCCATAATTGCCTTGGCAACCAATAAATCATCCGGTGTCGTCAGCTTAATATTGGTGTAATCTCCTTGGACAATATACACGTTTTCACCATGTAATTGTTCCACAAGACTGGCGTCGTCTGTTCCAAGAAAGCCGGTCCGCTCCGCATATTCATGCGCCTCTTTTAAAATAGAATGACGAAAAGCTTGTGGGGTCTGGACTGCCCACAAGCTCTGACGTTCAATGGTTTGTTCCACTTTGCCTTCTTGAACGCGCTTGATTGTGTCTTTCACTGGTACCGCTACAACTGCGGAGCCTTTTTCAATCGCCGCTTTAACGAGCAAGTCAATCTGTGTATGCTTAATAAAAGGCCTTGCCCCATCATGAACAAGCACGATGTCTGCATCTTTCACAGCCTTTAATCCTTCGTATACACTTTGCTGACGTTCTTCACCGCCAGTGACAAGTGAAACAGGCGTTTGAAAAGCGTGTACCTTGAGTAGCCTTTCAAAGTCTTGACGCTCCTCTTCATTGATCGCTAGGATCATGCGTTTGCATTGCGAATGAGCGTCAAACACCTTTAGTGTATGAATAATGACCGGCATTCTTTTCAGCTCAATAAAAAGCTTATTGCGGCCGGCCTTCATTCGTTTCCCCTGCCCCGCAGCCGGAATAACTACTTCATAATACATGTTCGTTCTCCCTTTAGAGCGCCTTCTCCAGAAGTTTTGGCTTCGCAAAAATCATTCTTCCAGCAGCAGTCTGCAGCACACTTGTGACGAGCACATCGATGTCTTTTCCAATGTAATTGCGTCCTTCTTCGACCACAATCATCGTACCGTCATCTAAGTAAGCAACACCTTGGTTATGCTCTTTCCCATCTTTAATGACCTGTACCTTCATTTCTTCCCCAGGTAGCACAACCGGTTTCACCGCATTGGCTAGATCATTGATGTTTAACACTGCTACTTTTTGAAGTTCGCATACTTTATTTAAATTAAAATCATTTGTCACAACAACACCTGAAGTTAATTTAGCGAGCTTCACAAGCTTGCTATCAACCTCTTGAATGTCTTCAAAGTCACCTTCGTAAATTTCAACTTTGATATCTAATTCTTTTTGAATACGATTTAAAATATCAAGACCTCTTCGGCCTCTATTTCTCTTTAATACATCAGAAGAGTCTGCAATATGCTGTAATTCCTCGAGCACAAATTGAGGAATGACCATGACACCTTCTAAGAATCCAGTTTGACAAATATCTGCGATTCTTCCATCAATGATAACACTTGTGTCTAAAATTTTCAGCTTTTTATCTTCTATTTCAGGTTCATCATCAGCTGCTCCTTTTTTCTTGGTGACCTTTGCAGATCGGGAGAACAGCCCCATCATTTCATCCTTCTTCTTAAACCCTACCTGAAATCCAAGGTATCCTAAAAAGAAAGCCAGGAAAATCGGAATAATGGTACCAAAAATATGATATGGGATATTGTTTAGCGGGATCACGTTTACAATAAGATATGCTAGAATAAGTCCAAATACTAATCCGAAACTTCCAGATATAAGATCAGGAAGAGGCGCCTTTAATAGAGAATCCTCGATCCATTTCACCCAATTAACCACATAGCCTGTGCACCATTTGCCGATGATAAAGAACACAGCGGCTCCTATTAGTGCTGAAGAGTAAGCATTTGTTATGAAAGGTATGTCCTTTACATTTAACAGCAGAAATAACTCTGGAATGATAAAAATCCCTACAACTGCACCAAAAATGATAAAAAACGCCTGAACGATTCTTTTTAACATACCTTCACCTCCTTTATTTTTCATCTGTCAATCCACCCTCACCTGACATTGATATATGTTTAAGTTTCCTATCATAATCAACAGAAAACAAAAGCATCATTAATATACCCATATTCATCCATTTTTAACCGTGTTTAAGAAAAATTTCTCTCCTTATAGCTGGCGGTCGATATAATGTTTTTCTTGCAGTCTTTTTAATCCTTTTTTTATCTTTTTCGCTCTTACTTCTCCAATTCCTTCTACTTCATCCAAATCTTGTACATCCGCTTCCATAATTCGATCTAACACACCGAACGCTTCAACCACGTTTTCGACGATTGGCATAGGCAGTCTAGGGATTTTGTGAAGCAATCTGTAGCCTCTTGTGTACACATATTCGTCAATATTTGTAGAAGCTGGATAGCCAAGTAACTTGTACAGAATGGAGTCATCTAAAAGCTCAAAGCTAGACATATCTTGGAGCTGTTTAAGCAGAACATATGGATCTTTAATCTTTTCTTTCACATAATCTTTAATAAATAAAGCCGCTTCCTGCTCCATATCCGTAATCAGTTCATTGACTTGCAGACGGATCAAATGTCCTTCTGTTCCGAGCTCTTTGATATACATATTGATTTCATTTTTGATTCTAAGCACCATCTCGTAACGATGCAGCACGGATAATACATCACCAAAGGTCACAAGCTCTTCAAATTCTAGGGCGCTTAGCGCAGAAATGGCGTGATCTAAAATGGTTTTATATTTCTCAAGTGTTTGTATGGCTTGGTTGGCCTTCGTTAAAATAAAGCCAATATCTTTCAGCGTATAACGACGATTCCCTTGGTATAAGGTAATGACGTTCCTCCGTTCAGAAATCGCAATGATTAAGCAGCCTGTCTGCTTCGCTACACGTTCAGCAGTACGGTGCCTCATGCCCGTTTCCGATGAATGGATGGTTGCATCTGGCATCAGCTGTGTATTCGCATACAAGATCTTTTGACCAGAATCGCTTAAAATAATGGCTCCATCCATCTTAGCCAATTCATATAAGTGTGCTGGGGAGAAGGCAGAGTTAATATGAAACCCTCCATCTACAACACTCTTGACTTTGTCGTTATAACCAACAACAATGAGCCCGCCAGTATTGGCCCTCAGGACATTTTCGATCCCAGCCCGAAGAGGTGTCCCTGGTGCCACAAACTGTACGATATCTAAGAGATCGAGTTCTCTCGCTCCTTTTTTCTCTTTTTCCATTTCTATGATCCCCCTAGTGAAATTCGAAGTGCCTCCGCTACATTTTCTACACCGACTAACTCAATCCCTCTCGGCTTTTTCCATCCATCTATATTCGCCTGAGGAATAAACATTCGCTTAAATCCTAGTTTCGCAGCTTCCTGCACACGCTGTTCAATTCTTGATACTCTTCTGACTTCTCCCGTCAGACCGACCTCTCCTATAAAGCAATCCGCTTGATGCGGCGCTGCGTCTTTAAAGCTTGAAGCAATACTGACGGCAATGGCCAAGTCAATCGCCGGTTCGTCAAGCTTCACACCGCCTGCGACCTTTAAATACGCATCTTGGTTTTGCAGCAGCAGTCCGACACGTTTTTCTAAAACCGCCATGAGCAATGACACACGATTATGATCAAGGCCTGTAGCCATTCTCCGTGGATTTCCAAAGCTTGTCGGTGAAATTAATGCTTGTATCTCGACAAGAACAGGTCTTGTTCCTTCCATTGAGGCAACAACACACGATCCAGATACACCTGCCGAACGTTCTTCTAAGAAAATTTCGGATGGGTTTAATACTTCCGTGAGTCCTTCCTCTCTCATTTCAAAAATCCCTAGTTCATTCGTCGAGCCAAATCGGTTTTTCACCGCACGTAAGATACGAAACGTATGATGACGCTCGCCTTCAAAATAAAGAACCGTGTCCACCATATGCTCTAAAAGGCGTGGACCTGCGATCGAGCCTTCTTTGGTCACGTGACCAACGATAAATATTGGAATACCATTTGTCTTGGCAATTTTCATCAGCTGTGCTGTACATTCTCTCACTTGAGATACAGACCCAGGAGCTGACGTAATATCGCTTTGATAAACGGTTTGAATCGAATCCACCACGACAAAAGCGGGTTTCATCTCTTGTATAGCAGACGTTATATACTCCATATCGGTTTCAGCCAAAACATGTAAAGAGGTGCTTTTTATGCCGAGGCGGTCCGCTCTTAGCTTCGTTTGTTTAATGGACTCCTCACCAGATATGTATAATACATTCTGATTTTTGTCTGAGAGCTGTGCTGATACTTGTAATAATAATGTGGACTTCCCAATCCCAGGATCTCCGCCAATGAGAACAAGAGAGCCTTTGACAATTCCACTTCCTAATACTCGGTTAAATTCTTCTAAATTCGTTTTGATTCGGGGTTCATCTGATGTTTCAATTGCAGATATAGGTGAAGGTTTTTGAATGGTTTGAACAGAATGATTAAAAGCGCTTCGACGGTTTGCCGGCTCTTTGCGAACGACCTCTTCTGTCATACTGTTCCACGTGCCGCAGCCTGGACATTTCCCCATCCATTTGGCTGACTCATAACCGCACGATTGGCATATAAATTTTGATTTTGTCTTAGCCATAGATTGAAGAATACAACTCCTTATACTGATCAGAAAATAAGTAAAGGGAGGCATACACTTTACTGGTATGCCTCACACTTTTTTCTTACTATATTAGTTCGTAGCAGCCGTCGTTTTTACGACAATTTCTCCATCTTCCACATCTAATACGATATGTTGACCTTTTTCAATATTACCCTTCAGAAGCTCCTCCGAAAGTCGATCCTCCACATGCTTTTGAATCGCTCTTCTTAACGGGCGCGCACCGTACTCAAGATCTACACCTTCGTCGGCAATCTTCGCTTTTGCTGCTTCCGTCAATTCGATTGAAAGGTCTTGTTCTTTTAATCGTTTCGTCAATTGATCAGACATGAGAGACACGATCTCTTTTAGATGTTTCTTTTCAAGTGAATGGAAGACAATGATTTCATCAATACGGTTGATGAATTCTGGTCTAAATGCACGCTTCAACTCGCCCATCACTTTGCCTTTCATATCCTTGTAATTTTGTCCTTCATCCTGCACATTAAAGCCAACATATTTATTTCGCTTCAATTCACTAGCTCCAACGTTGGATGTCATGATCAAAATCGTATTTCTAAAGTCAACGGTACGCCCTTTAGAATCAGTCAGACGGCCATCTTCTAACACTTGTAGCAAAATGTTGAATACATCTGGATGTGCCTTTTCAATCTCGTCTAAAAGCACAACAGAATAAGGTTTTCTTCTCACTTTTTCAGTCAGTTGACCGCCTTCTTCATAGCCAACATAGCCTGGAGGTGACCCAACAAGTCTAGATGTAGAGTGTTTTTCCATGTATTCAGACATATCAATACGGATCATCGCTTCTTCATCACCGAAAATAGACTCTGCGAGTGCTCTTGCAAGCTCCGTTTTACCAACCCCTGTTGGGCCTAAGAAGATAAAGGAGCCGATTGGACGTTTTGGATCTTTTAGGCCAGCACGCGCACGTCTCACAGCTTTTGCTACAGCGACAACCGCTTCATCCTGCCCGATCACACGAGAATGGAGCAATTGTTCCATATTGAGAAGCTTATCTGTTTCTGTTTGTGCAATTTTTGAAACAGGCACTCCCGTCCAGCTAGAGACAACCATTGCGATATCATCCACTGATACCTCTGAATTCTCCTGTCCTTGCTTTTCTTTCCAAGATTTCTTTGTGACTTCTACTTTTTCACGCAAACGCTGTTCCGTATCGCGAAGAGAAGCTGCTTTTTCAAATTCCTGACTTTGAACAGCAGCATCCTTTTCCTTGCGTACTTCATCGAGCTTTTGCTCTAGTTCTTTTAGGTTAGGCGGTGTTGTGAAAGAACGTAAGCGGACTTTCGAACCTGCCTCATCAATTAAATCAATCGCCTTATCTGGAAGGAAACGATCAGAAATATAACGGTCAGACAGCTTCACCGCCGCCTCAATCGCTTCATCCGTAATGGACACACGGTGATGTGCCTCATAACGATCTCTAAGTCCTCTTAAGATTTGAATACTTTCATCAACAGATGGCTGATCCACTTGAATTGGCTGGAAACGTCGTTCAAGCGCAGCATCCTTTTCAATATATTTACGGTACTCATCTAACGTTGTCGCCCCGATACATTGAAGCTCTCCACGTGCTAAGGATGGTTTGAGAATATTAGATGCGTCAATCGCACCCTCTGCTCCACCAGCACCAATGAGTGTATGAAGCTCATCAATGAAGAGAATGATATTTCCTGCCTGACGAATTTCGTCCATGACTTTTTTCAAACGATCCTCAAATTCACCACGATATTTCGTTCCCGCTACAACGGTTCCCATATCAAGTGTCATCACTCGTTTATCGCGCAGGATTTCAGGCACTTCATTATGAATAATTTGCTGCGCAAGACCTTCAGCGATGGCTGTTTTACCAACACCAGGCTCACCAATCAGCACAGGGTTATTTTTTGTTCTTCTGCTTAGGACCTCAATGACACGCTGAATTTCTTTGCTTCGTCCAATGACAGGGTCCAAACTGTCTTCTTTCGCAATAGCTGTTAAATCCCTTGCCAAGCTATCTAATGTTGGTGTATTTGCATTGCTGTTAGAGCCAGCGGCAGATGCACCTGTTTCATTGCTGCCAAGCAGCTGAAGAACTTGCTGACGTGCTTTATTTAAGCTCACTCCGAGGTTATTTAAAACGCGGGCAGCTACACCCTCTCCCTCGCGGATAAGACCTAATAGAATATGTTCTGTCCCTACATAGGAATGACCTAGCTTTCTTGCTTCATCCATTGAAAGCTCAGTGACCTTCTTCGCTCTAGGCGTATAATGAGGAATAGCTTGAGACACCTCTTGCCCTCTTCCAATCAAGCTTTCGACTTCTTTTTGGATTTTATCTGAAACAAGGCCCAGTGCTTCTAATGCTTTTGCGGCGATGCCCTCACCCTCACGTACTAGACCAAGTAAAATGTGCTCAGTACCAATGTTCTTATGGCCTAGGCGAATGGCTTCTTCTTGTGCAAGTGCTAATACCTTTTGAGCTCTTTCAGTGAATCTTCCAAACATCATATCGTTTCATCCTCCTGTCCATTCCTATGCATTTCTAAACGCAGCCTTTCTCTAATAATCGCTGCTCGTTTTATATCTCGTTCATTTGGCTCCAAAGCTCCTCCTGAGTACTGTTGAAGAAAGCCTGGCTGAGTCAAAATCATGAGTTCATTCAGTATATTACTTGAAAGCCCCTTAATGATACCTAAATCAATTCCAAGGCGCACATCTGACAAACACTTTGCTGTTTCCTTTGATTCAATCATACGACAATTGGACAATATCCCTAAGGAACGGTACACTCTGTCCTCAAGTTCAATTTGAGATGTTTGATATAACGCCTTTCGTGCAGATCGCTCTTGTTCAATGAGCTGAGCGGTCACACTATTTAAGTCGTCTACAATATCTTCTTCTGATTGACCAAGTGTCATTTGATTTGAAATTTGAAAGATGTTCCCTATTGCTTCGCTACCTTCACCATAAATTCCTCTGACTACAAGACCTAATTGATTAATGGCCGGAATAATTCGATTCATTTGTCTTGTGAGGGCTAAAGCTGGTAAATGCATCATGACCGATGCCCTAATACCTGTACCTACATTAGTTGGACAGCTTGTTAAGTATCCCCGCTTTTCAGAAAACGCATAATCCACTTGCTCTTCAATCCAGTCATCTATCTGATTAGCCGCTTTTAATGCATTGGCTAGTTGGAAACCTGGGAATAAGCATTGGATTCGAATATGGTCTTCTTCATTCAGCATCACACTGATTTCCTCATTTTCAGAAAGCAAACAACCGCCAAATCTTGATTCTGCTAAGTTTGGGCTGATCAAATGCTTTTCAACAAGTACTCTCTTGGCTAAAGGCTGCGTTTCATTCATACGAATCAGAACAAAGTTTCCGATGTCCTTCACTTCCTGGCTAGCAAACTTTTGCTCGAATTGCTGGAGGACAGCTTCAGCCTCTTCTTGAGAAAACTGAGTTGGGAAACGAACATGCTCTAGGTTGCGTGCTAGCCGGATTCGACTGCTTAGAACAATGTCACTTTCTGGTCCTTTTTGTTTCATCCATTGACTTAAAGCGTCTTGAATAAAATGCTGGAGCGACATGTTGTTAATCTCCCTCCCTCTGCTGAGATTGTTCATGCTCTAATGCACGAATTTGATCTCGAACTTCCGCTGCCTTTTCGAACTCTTCTTGTTCAATTAACTGTTTCAGCTCTTGCTGCATCATCTCAAGTTTCCGGCGGACATGAAGACTGCCGGCAATCCGTTTAGGCACTTTTCCATTATGGACTGTATTTCCACTATGGACTTTCCGTAAAACAGGGTTCAGATACTGATCAAATGAACGATAGCATTCTGCACAGCCAAAACGGCCTGTTTTTCTGAATTGTTGAAAGGTTAAGCCACACTTAGGACATTGATCCACTTCTCTCGCTTCTTGAAAAATAGAAGATCCCTTATTAGCACTTGTGGTAAAGCTAGGATCAATATTCAATAAACCTGATAATAAGTTGTGAATCGAGAAACCCTGGTTTCCACTCATAGCATATGAATCACTGTTTTCTTTTGCACATTGTTCACATATGTGCATTTCTTGTTTTTCTCCATTTATAACTTTCGTAAAGTGAAAAGTGGCTGGTCTCTCATTGCATTCTTGACAAATCAATCTTTTCACCCGCTTTACTTTAATTTCAAAGCATTTAACATCGCTTTCATCATCCGAGCCCGCAATTCATCTCGTTCAGGTAAATCAATGTGCAAAACAGAACGGTCCATGACACTGATCATCATCTTAGCTTCTCTTTCAGATAAAATGTTATTTTCTACAAGACGCATGATGATATGATCAGAGGCAGCCTGTGATAAACGATGATATATTTGGGAAATAATGTTGTTCAATAAGTCGACTTCATCATTCATTTTGACTTTAATGATGCGGATATAGCCACCGCCGCCACGCTTACTTTCAACGATATAGCCTCTCTCGCTCGTAAAGCGTGTATTGATAACATAGTTAATTTGTGAAGGTACGCATTGAAACTTATCTGCAATTTCATTGCGCTTAATTTCTAATATTTCTCGACCATTCTGATCCAAGACTTCCTTCAAATACTGCTCGATGATATCAGAAATATTTTGTGCCACTCCGCCTCCTCCTCCATTGACTTTGACTATATTTGACTTTAACCTTACTATAAATTTTTTCGATCGATTTTTCAAGATAATCGCTCAACTAAGAATATTATTTCCACATTTATATGGTGTCAAACCTCTCAAAAACACAAAAAAGACCAGTTCCGTATGGAACTGATCCTTAGAAAAGCTTGGCGGCGTCCTACTCTCACAGGGGGAGACCCCCAACTACCATCGGCGCTGAAGAGCTTAACTTCCGTGTTCGGTATGGGAACGGGTGTGACCTCTTCGCTATCGCCACCAAACCTGATG
>NZ_PVRE01000007.1:0-113416 GCF_002998605.1 Bacillus sp. MZGC1 | reverse complement strand
AGAGGGAAATCGGATCGTCCTTTTGAATCGAACGGTATAAACTGACAATCATATCTGCTTTCTTTTGCAAGAATTTATTTTTCTTGACCCATTCAAACACTTCACTGATCGTTTCAGTTGGTGCGAGTGTCATGAAGATATTTGAGTATGATTTCGCATGTACCGCATTTTCCATCATCGCCATAAAGTTTAATACCGCTTTACGCTGATGGCCGTCTACATGTTCAGCCACAATCGGCATCCCTGTATTTCCTTGTTCTGTATCAAGTAAAGTCAGTCCAGCAAGTACCTTCATGTACGTATCTCGCTCTTTTTCACCAATCATTCTCCAAGGTAACAAGTCTCCTTGTAATGAGATTTCCTCAGGAAGCCAGAATTGCTTCACATTTTGGTTGTAAAACATCTGTGTAAAGTCATCCTCATGTTTTGACCAATCTGCAGCTGTGTATGTTGAATTTTTGTTTAAATTTTTTATTTTTATTCCTCCAGACGAAAAATTTTGTTTCAGTACTTGTTAAACACCTGTCTTTGTTGTCCCTCTATATGAGGCGATCTTTAAGCCTCAAAAAATAATAGAGGTGACTAATAATGAGTGGAAAAACAATTGTTGAGATGGTAGAGATAGTTTTTGAATTAGGATTACTTGCACTTACAAGTAACAACCTTAGTCAGTTCATGCTACAGACATCTGTAGCTTTTTTTATTAGGTTTGGTTTCTGGTATCTAAAAAAAGAGGATTAAACAACACAGCTAAGGCAACTATCCTGGCCAGTATCTTTTGTGCGTGCATAGTAAAGAGTCTTGATTCCTTTGTGATGTGCATATAGATCAATTCTATTCAAATCTCGTGTTGTCATAGTGTCTTTGAGGAACAATGTAAACGAGATACCTTGATCAACATGGGTTTGAATAGTGGATATTAAGTCAATAACCTTGAACATATCCATATCATATGCTTCTTTGTATAGGAACCAATTGTTCGGAGACAGTCCAGGCATAGGATAATAAGTCTTACTGTTTCCATAGGTTCTTTCCTCGATTCTTTCCATGATAGGCATTACACCTGCGGTAGATGACTGGACATATGAGATGCTTCCAGTAGGTGCTACAGCTTGTCTATAACTGTGATAGAGTCCATGTTTCTGTACATCGCTTTTTAGCTGTTTCCAATCTTCAATTGAAGGAATATGCTGCTCCTTAAACAGTTTGGCTACCTTCTCAAGCTTCGGCGAATAATCAATACTTAAATACTTATCAAAAAAGCTTCCAGATTTGTATGTAGATCCTTCAAACATGTAATACGTTTCACCAGTTTCCTTAGCGATTTCCATTGAACGCTTCAGAGAATAAAAATTGACCATCATAAAATATGTATTAGCAAAATCAATAGCTGCTTCTGATTCATAAGGGATACCGTTTTGAGCTAGATATCCATGTAAATTCATCTGACCTAATCCAATTGATTTCATTGTTTTATTTGCCTTATTGACTGCTGGTGCATTAACAATATTAGTTGCATCAGAAATCCTTGTAAGAGCGTCTACTGCGGTTCTAACTGTCTTCTCGATTGATTGGTTATCCATTACATTCAGGATGTTCATTGAGCCTAAATTACATGAAATATCGAGTCCAATTTCATCATCTTGATTGTAATCTGTATACTTTGATACTTTAGAGGACTGAATCACCTCGCTGCAAAGATTGGAAAATTTAACCTGAGATATATGGTTATTAGCATGAACCTTGTTTACGTTATCCTGGAACATAATATATGGATAACCTGATTCGTATCTAAGGATGGCCAGTTTCTCAAGAAGTTTTCGAGCACTCCCTTTAGTTTTTCTTACACTTGAATTATTAACTAATTCATCGTACATTTCATTGATGTTCATCTCGTCTAAATGTTGTCCATATTCTTTATAGACCGTATGAGGATAGAACATATAATAATCTTTGTCTTCTCTTGCAAGCTCAATGAATTTGTCTGGAACAACTACTCCAATGGATAACGTTTTAGCTCTAACATCTTCATCTGCTGATATTTTTTTTACATCTAAGTACTCATTGATATCAGGATGGAAGACTGTCAGATAAGTTGCTCCGCTCCCTTGTCTTTGACCCATTTGATCTGCATATCTGAAGGCATTATCTAAAAGTTTCATAACACCTACTACACCTTTAGTAGAGTTATCAATGTCTTTAATCGCTTCACCTTTAGCTCTAATCTTACTTAAATTAAGTGCTACACCACCACCTAATTTAGAGAGCTGCATCGAAATATCAATTGCTTTTGAGATATCATTCAAACTATCTCCAACTTCAATTAAGAAGCAGCTTACCATTTCCCCTCTTCTCTTTCGTCCAGCATTTAAGAATGTTGGAGTCGCTGGTTGATACTCTTGCTTAATCATTGATTCAACATATCCCATTGCTTTATCAGTATTACCCTCAGCCAAAAACAACGCTACAATTGAGATGCGATCTTCGTAACGCTCAAGGATTTTCATTTTATCGTTGGTCTTTAATGCATAGTCATTGTAGAATTTAAATGCACTCATAAATGATGGGAATCTAAATTTAAAACTATAGGCAAACTTAAATACCTTTTTGATATCTTCTTTACTGTATAGGCTCAAAAATTCTTCTTCGTAATAATCATGTTCCTTTAAGTAGTCTAATTTCTCCTCAAGGTCATGAAAGAAAACCATATTTTGATTAACGTAATCAATAAAGTAACTCTTTACAGCTTCCTTATCCTTTTCAAACTGGAACTTTCCATCCTTCTGAATCATGATCTGGTTGTTCAATTGAATCCAATTAGGAATATTGTTTGTGCTGATTGTCAATAAATTTAACCTCCTATTATTATATTTTTATAATTTACTCAAATCACTCTTTAAATCAATTGATTCAAGTCGTTTATTCGCAATCTCTATGTATTCACTTTCAGTTTCAAATCCAATCCACTGTCTATTTAAGTTCTCACAAGCAACTGCTGTTGTACCACTTCCCATGCAGTTGTCGAGCACAATCTCGTTCTCTGATGTGTATGTCTTGATTAGATATTCAAATAACTCCACTGGTTTTTGGGTTGGATGTAGCATAAAGTCTTTTTGATTTGATTTAGAATATGTTAATATATTAATTGGGTAACGCTTATCTAATACTTCTCCTTCAAATACATCTTGACTTTTTCCATACACCTGTTGAGTACTTCTATTTTTACTCTGCCTCGGTTTAACTCTCTCCCTCATTTGTGGGTGATATTTGGTTTGTTTTTTATAAAAGACGCATATTTCTTCTATGGATTTTAGCGGTTGCTTTTTAGCGTTTAAATGACCTACTCCTCTCACTTTATTCCAATACCAACAATACTTAAACCACTTAGGATTACTCATAATTAAAGAACTTGTAAATGGCTGTGAAGCTGTTAATACAATCGCTCCGTTTTCTTTGATGACACGTTTGTACTGCTCCCATAAAGGTTCGAACGGGATTATTTCATCCCATTTACATTGAGTTGTTCCATAAGGTAAATCGCATAAAATCATATCAATTGATTTATCTGGAATCAGTTTCATTCCCTCTAAACAGTCCATCTGATAAATTCTATTTAATTCAAGACTACTTAATAAACTTTTCCCCACTCAAACACGCCTCTTCTCCACTAATGTAATTTGTTAGTTCAATAAACTTTGCGACATCAGAATCTGTTCCAGCTAATTCGAATTTGAGTAAGATCGGAACATCGTATTGGCTTGCTATCTTATCTGCAGCTAATCCAAAATTATTACCCCAATTCTTATTACCACTTGAACATATTCCTCTTAGTAATCCTTTGTTGTTATGTATGAATACCTGAGTCAACTTTGGCACTTCGCCAAAACCGATTGTGTATGTAATATGTATGAATGGTTCAGTTATCATCGTATCCTCAGTTATTTTCTTTACGTTTAAATGTTTGTTATTTGTAATTTTATCAACGAATCGTTGAACGTTTCCTGTTAAGCTCTCATAAGTGATTAACATTACAAATGGTTTTTACCTGTTACAAACTTTGCTGTACTAAATTCAGATTCTGATTCTACGTATTCACTCTCTTTAGAAATTCCAGAATTAATCTTTGCCATTTCTTCATATCCCTTGGCCATCTCTTCATAAAAACTTGTATCTTCAAGTTTCCCAACCTCAAAGTAATGTAATAAGTGATTTTTAGGTACAAGATTTTTTTCTCCAAATTCATTAACAGATAGCACATCACCAGGTTCTACGATATACGATGTTCCATCAGGATTATGAACAGTTGTCGCTGTTTCAACTACTTCAAGGTCTACTAGATGTCTGCTATGTACATACGGTTTTTTTAATTTTCTTGCAGCTCCCATTATATTTCCCCCAATTTTTATTTATATGAAACTGTGATTTTATAGTAAATCTCCATCAGTAAGCAATACCATTTCTTCATCGCTTGTGATATCTTTTAATACCTCTTTAAGTGGAACTAAATTTTTGTCCTCTCCTGGCGCTCTCCCATATCTCATAGCAGCGTAAATATCTCCAACCTCAATCAGTTCTTTAGATAAATCTCCTTCATCATCAGCAGAATCCTTTTTATAAAGTTCCATTGCCTTTTCTTTTGTATTTGCTTTAATTAATGAATAATAAGGGTTGCTCACTTCAAAAAATTTCATCAGTATTCCTCCATTTTAATAATTTATTTAAAACTAAATCAATATCTTGTATTCTCTAAATAATTATGTATACTATATATAGTTATAAGGAACATATTTTCCCATGATAGGTGGTGATTTCCTTGGCAAAGTCTAGCAGCAGAAGAGTTTCATCTTCAAAACTTGCAACTAAAGCTTCTAAAGTACTTAATTCTAAATCTTCAAGTAAGACAGCAAAGAGTTTAGCTGGGTCAGTTCTTTCTCAAGCAAAGGCTAAAAGAAAGTAACTGTATTGAGATATGTTGGTTAGGGGATGGCTTAAGTCATCTTCACCCCTTCATATCTTCTAATTGATTTTTGTAAATCTGTCTATCTCTTTGCCATCAACAATAACTTTTCCGAAAAACATCTCTTTAGGTCTTGCCCATAATACAGTGCCGTCCATATCATGGTAAACAACAAGCTCTTCTTCTGTTTCTGTATGAATGACTTCTCCAACGAGTTTATAAGTTCCACCCTTATAATGTTTGAAGTCGCACATGATATGCTCAAATATGTCTATTTAGTTTTCCTCCTCAAACTTCAATTTCAATCGTTCGTAGTCAAGTCTTTCTCGCTCTTCTTTTTCCTTCTGGAACTCAATCCTACGAGCTTCTTCTGCTTCCTTAAGTTGCAGCTCATATTCAGCCCAGTCATTCTCAGTAATTATTCCCAACTTATCAAGCTCATTCTTTACGTAGCTGTCCTCATAAATCTTTTTTTTGGCTTGGTGCTCGTTATAAACAATAGTGCTTGGCTCTTCTTCAAAATCAAAAACTTGTTTAACAATTAATATTCCACCATCTTTAGTCACGATTGTAGTTGCATCGTAAAATTGATTAGCATGAATGAACCCAACCTCTTTGTCAATTAAATCAGCTGGTTCTGTTATAAAGTACATGAGATACCTCCTTAATCTTCCTCTAAATTCAACACAAGAACATTTTTATATGGATCTAGTTGAATTTCATCACTGGTTTCTTCGCCATCAATCCAAAATTCAACTCGTGTGTCTCCGTTAAAATCAAGTTGATCTTGCAATGCTTTGATTACATCACTTACTTTGGGCTTACTTAGCTTTCCTTTAAACTCATCATATGCCATTTAGAATTCCCTCCTTTTTTTACATCTTCTTATCAAGAATATCTTTAATACTTTTTAAAGTTTCTTTATACTCACTATCTAATCCACTTACATCAAGATTTGTTGAGATTCTATAACTTCCTGAGTTGTCATACATTATGATGAAAGCCTCAGTGTCGTCATCTTTAGCACTGAAAGTGATATCGTGAAGCTCAACCTGCTCTGCATCGTTTTCTTGTTTTAGTTGTTCAATATAATCAGGCTGCATCATGTTGAATAGCTCGTTAACTGTGGTGAATTTTACTTGTTCCAATATGCTGTCCTCTTTATAATCAAATGAATGAAAATAAAGATTAAATGTTATGTAACCTTCTACTGAATTTCCATGCTTAGTGTATTGCATCCTATCCTCCTCATCTGATTTCTCTTTGAAATCATCCTTTTATTTAGAAATTGATAAAGCCGTCCCAGTTATTGAACTCTTCCATTTCTTCTTTTTCTTTTTTATCGTTTTCCACTTCAGCTTTCATCTTTTCAACCAGCTTTAATACTACTTCTTTAATTTTCATATCCTCATAATCTGTACACTCGCCATACCAGAACAATCCGTTATATTGTTCCCCAATAATTGCAAATCCCCATACTCTCCATCCGTTTGAAAGACGATCAGCAAGAATCTTCAATGAATGTTTAAGTCCATTTAGTACAATAGTTTTTTCGATTGTTTCATATCTCATATTTTTATAATTCAATAGCTGTCCTGCCTTTCGTATTTAAGATTTTATAACTCCATCCCACTTTTCAAATTCCTCAATTTCCATATTAGTTTCTTTGTTTTTCTCTAAAGCTTTTTGGGCAGCTTTTGCAGCTAATTTAAATGTGTATTTAAGTGGATGATTGCTATAACTTAGATCACTTCCTCGGTAAACAATTTTGTTGTTCTCCACGTCCTTCACATCAACCCATTTAACTGACCATCGCCCTGTCCTGCTTGATTCATTTGCTGTAATTGTGATCCGAAGTCGATGCTCATCAATCGAAACAATTTTTTCAAAGGTTCTCACAGCCCCACCTCCTTTTCGTTAAAATAAAACTTTTATTTAGAAATCTTCGTTTGGAATTTTGATATAATTAGGTGCTTCTTCAAGCATCTCTTCAAAAATCGCATCTATCGCTTCTTGGAAAACAGTTAATCCACTTTCGGCATTCGTTGAAGTTTCATTGATTTTATCAGCAAATCCTTTAGCAAACTGTCTTTTGAATTTCACTTTGATTGATTCATCCCAATTGTTTGGATTGTCATTAAATGCAACCTCTAACAAATCAATTGGCAAGCTTATAACTACGTTATTACCCTTTACTTTTGCATACTCCATTTTAAATTCTCCTTTGTCCTTATTTTCAGATAAACAATGAAGCAATGTATAGCAAAAGTAAGACAAAAGCTGATCTTGCTACACCTTTACCAAAAATTTTGAAAATCGTATCATCATCTTTCTTTTCAGAGTTTTTACTCCCTTTCACAAACACCATTAACAGAACCCCGATTACAAATGAATGCGCTAGTGAAATTTCAGGGAAGCTAAAACCATATACATTCACAAGTGGACTTAGTACAAAGTTTAAGCCATAAAAAATTACCCCTGCATTGACTACAGCACCAGCTGCCAACATTAACGCAGATAATAAAATTGCACCTGATCCAATAAAAAATCCGTTCCAAACTCGTTTTTCTTGATTATTCATTTTATTCTCCTTCAGATATATGTAATTTGTATTTTATTTTGATAAAACTATGTTCGGCAGCAGAAAGCCAATCAAGTATCCAACTAAAAATGTTGGTACTGCCCATTTGATTAATGTTATCCAGAATTTCTTATCTAATTTATTATTCTTTTTCAGCAATATTTATTTTCTCCTGTTCATTTAGCTTCTTTGATTAGTTTGTCTAATGCTCTTAAAAGCATATTTAGTGAAGTTTTGTCACCCATTTCTTTTCGATTAGCTTGGATAAAACTCACAGCTGCAATTAAACTATCTTTCATTTTTGTATCCTCCATTCTCTATAAAATACTTCGCCGAGGACAGCAAGTACAAACATTCCCATACTGCCAATTACACCAAACCAATTTGAAGAATCGAAATTTCTAATTCTTGTATACTTGATTTTTATCATAGATCAACCAAATGCAAACCATTTAATCCATAAACCTTGGAGCTCTCTGTTAGTTTTCCGTTGCTTTTCATGACTTTCAATGCGTTCTCAGCTTGCTTTTGATTTGCATAAATTCGAGGGTGATAGTGATTTAAATAATTTCCAGCATTGCTCTTTGAAGCGATAACGAACATATTCATTTCTCCTTCTCTCCAATCTATCTTAGTCTTTATAAGGCTTAATATGATCAATCCCAAGTACTTTCAGCGTCTTCTTTACATTCATCCCCTCGCATTTCTCTCGGATTTTCTTGCTCAATTCATCAGCACATTTACAGCAGCAATTGAATTCAATTCTGTCTTCCGTGGTTTTTGCGTTCTCTTCTGTTAACCTTAAGCATAAGGGGTATTTCTCAACCCCTTCATTGCAAATCTCACATATGTAGTCCATTGATTCTCCTTAGCTGTTATATCGATTATATATGTAATTTGTATTTTAATCAATACTTTTTATATGTTATTTTTAATTTATTGTGATCCTATGCTTTTCTTTATTTCCTCTAATAATACCCATGACTTAACAATCTTAGGTTCTAACAATTTCCACGCTTCATCATCAATTGAACCTGCTTCTTCCAGAGTTTTATGTATATAATCTAGATTACTATGCACAGCCTCCAATTCATCTACTATTCTCACTTTTTCCCGTTCTCTCAGAATTATTTCACATCCTTAATGCAGTGGAATGTGGTAAGTCCAGCTGTCTACAAATTTGTTATCGTATGTACGTTCTTGTATCTCACAAGTGAATCCTTTTCTGCGTCTAACAAACACTTCTGCTTTTATTTTTGTGATAAATTTCTTTGGAACTCTTGTTCCGTTCCATAATACTTGAAAATAATTCTCTATCTACTCCACTAACCCTTCTTCTAAAGTTTTTATTTGTTGAACTAATTCGTCAAACCATTTTCGATCTGTTGTGTCTAATGCTAGATCAATTAGTGAATTCAATTCAGCAATCTGAATCATCCTAAATTCTTTATCTGTATGTGCAAGTAATGATTCATCAAACTCTTGGGCGTACATCAGCCCACCCACTTCAACTTTATATTTAATAACACTTAATTCTTTTCCTTTTTCAATTGATACATGGTGTGTTGCTTTAACAACATTACCTACAACACCCCTAGATGAAATCAGAACGTTCTGCCCAATTTTAAATTTCATTCCTTTCTTCCTCTCTAGTGGATTAATTTATTTTCATTGACAATTTGCATATTTGGATGCCCACCAAGTGACACAATCATATTTTCAAGGTATTCAATTCTGCTGTTCAACTCTAAACACCGCTTCATGTAGAACTGTTTAGACTCAGATACAAATCCCTTTCCTTGATTATATCCATCAGCTAACCCTGTTCCGATTACAGCTGGTATCAGATCGATTAAATCATCTTTTCTAAAGCTATGTATGTATTCCTCTACTGTCATATCTTTAATCAATGTATGTAATATTTTAATCACTTGTTCATTTTGTTCAACGTAAATGGCGTAGTTGTCTAAATCAATGTGTATGACTTCCAATGAATTGATTTGCTCTAGGATGTTTTTCATTATCGCTTACCAAGCTTTTTCATGTCCGCAATTATTAATTCTGCACCCTCTTTGAACGCATTTTTCACACTGTCCATAGCTTCAACTTCTGATAACAGAGACCGAACCGTTTCTTCTGGATGCATTTCTTTTCCTTGGTGCATTTCTTTTCGGTATCTTTCAATTTTCTCTTTGAATTTTGAGATAATCATTTCACTCTCAGTCATATTTCACCATCCCTTTTAAATGTTTGTAATTTATTATTTATATGTATGTAAAAGTTCTTTAAATATTTCTTCCAGTACTGTAACTGTGATTGAATTTGCTGCTAATTTATAAAGTTGAGTGTTACTATTTCCTACAGATCTAGCCTTATAAAAATCATGGTCACTGAATGCTTGAAGCCTAAAACATTCTAGCGGGGTTTCTTTTCTCACTCTTCTTTCTTTTTCAATAAGTATTTTAATACCTTCGCCTTTATTTGTCGTAATGGTTGGACTTAACCCACATGAGCTATAAACAGTGCCATTCATACCCTTTCCTGAAGGATGTACATTACCTATTTTATTAACTTTAAACTTGGATTCGGAGTATTCAATTGCTTGGTTATTTGTAAGTAAATTTTGTGATTTTTCTTCTGATATGTAAAATTTTTCATCCACTGACCGTTCAAGAACATCATTTAAAGTAGAATGGACATTTAACTGTAGTGGCCAGTTAAAATTAAAAGTTTTGATATTCATATTATCCAACCGTTCTTTCCCTTTTTGCAAAGTATTTTTAGGAACTTTTTTAATCCATTTTTCTTCTCTTACCTTATCTACTCTAATTCCTATAATAAATAGGCGTTCTCTCTGTTGAGGCACATTAAAATATTTCGAATTCATAATCTCAAGATCAATACAATAACCAGCGTCCCTAAAAGCTTTTGCGATGATTTCAATCGTTTTTCCTTTATCGTGATTCAGAAGGCCTTTTACATTCTCAAATATGAAATATTTTGGTTTTTTTGCTAATAAAGTTTGAACATATTCAAAAAATAGTGTACCATGTGTATCCTCAAACCCTTTTCTATGCCCTGCCACACTGAAACTTTGACACGGGGATCCCCCTACTAAAATATCAAAATCGGGCAGCTTCTCTTTTTCGATCTCCGTTACATCACCAAAATTCAAACTTTTATCTACGCTATGTATTGCACAATATGATTTAATTGCAAATTGATCAATTTCACTAAAACCAACTAGTTCATAATTCATTCCTATGTTTCTAAGAGCTGCTTCAAATGCTCCGATTCCACTAAATAAACTCATTACTTTCAATTTCTCCAATAAGTCCTCTCCTATCATTCTAGTTAAAATTGATCTTTTATTTGTAATTTTTTATATCATTATCAAGTTGAATAAATTCCAATCTTTTATTTGCCAACTCTATGTATTCATTTTTTAATTCAAAACCTATCCATTTTCGTTTATGTAATTCACAAGCTACTGCTGTTGAAGCACTCCCCATAAAGCAATCTAAAACAATGTCATTCTCATTACTGTGAATCTTTACTAACTCAGATATAATTTCTACTGGTTTTTGAGTAGGGTGTATTCTTTTTTTATGGTTAACAACAGGTGCTTCAAATATCCCATTTTCATAGGTTTCTCTTTGTCTATTAAATGTCCACCCTTTACCTTTCACAGCCCATAAAGCAATCTCTATTGAAGTAACGTATAATCTGTCTCTGTTTCTTGGCATAGGATTAGATTTCTTCCATTGAAGCATTTCTTTAATTACTAACCCCTTGTTTTCTAAGACTCTTTTCATTTCACCAATATTCTTATAGTCATTAAAAATGATGATACTTCCACCCTTTTTAACTTTTTCACAGGCAATTTCTAGCCATTCTGTTTGGTTGAATTCTTTATCCCATTCACCAAAATCTATACCTTTTCTACCCATAGTTTGAAAATTCGATTTCTGCGATACATTATAAGGCGGATCGGTTAAGACTAAATCTATACTTTCATTTGGAATTAAATGCATTCCTTCCAAACAATCCATTTGATATATTCGATTCAATTCAATACTTTCTAGCAATTCTTTCTCCATTAATTCACTCTCCCGTTTTCTTTATTTCCAATAAAAGAGATATTTTATTGTAAGCTTTAATCAACAATCCTAACGTAGACTGAATGACTATCAAATTTTCTTTTTCTTGGTCTTTTTACGTTAAATAGAATTTCAGAACCCTGATATTTCTCATTTTTAAGAATCGTATGTAAATCAATTTCGATAACTTCCGTATCCATCGGTGTATCATTTGCTAAGAAATTTTGGCTAACACCATTTAACACTAATTCCACGTCTTTCGCTGATTGAAATTCAACCTCTTTATAATTCTCTTTTAGCTGAGAAATCTTTTGGTTAATCCAAAAATCTAATTTCATTTTTATTTTAATCTCCCCTCAATCTTTGTCCGATTTCTGTCCAGTTCTTAACACGTAAGAATCTGTTGTCATTTTCATTATGAGGTGCATCAATCACTATGCCTACACCCTCGAATGACTCTAAATTATGTATTCCATCATCAATCATATAATCAGCTTTAATGATCTTTTTCTTACCGCAAAGTACAACATGATCATGTGAGATAAATGGAAAGTGTTCCTGCAACCATTCTAATTTAGCTTTTAATGATTCTGGATGAGCTGTTGCAGTAGTAACAACATATACCTCGTAGAAATCACATAAATCCTTAACAACTTTCTGACTGTCTTTCTTAACTGACAAACCTTTAAAAAAGTCATACGTTAAATGTCTAAACACATCATTGTTTGTTTTCACATAATCTAGGATGTTCCAAGACTTTATGTTTTCACATTTTAAAGTAGGATCATCATGTTCGTTTATTGCTTTTACCCAAGCTGGTAAGAAATCTGCTAGTACATCATCCATATCAATTGCAATTACTTTTCTTTTCATGAGCCTTCCTCACTGACCAAGTAGATAATGTCCTCAACAATTTCATCGCTGTCGTACTTCTCAGTGTCGAATGAGTATGTATGTAATTTTGATTTTGGTATCACATCATTGTATAGTTTTACAATTGGCTCCACCTCAGACCTATCAACCTGATCATCTCCTCTGCTAAGAATCCTTTCTTCAATTACTTCAGGTCTTGCATACAGATAGATTAACTTGGCCTTACTCAGTAATTTGTTCTCGATATTGCTTACTTGCCCATGTGTGAGCTTTGTATTACCAGGGAATTTGGTAGCATAAACAAGGTTGGAATATATGTATCTATCGATGATCAAGTTGTCGTGTTCTGTTAGTCCAAAGCAATAATCATATAGGTTATCTAGATTTTTTTTAGCTAATTCAAATGATGATCCCCGTAGTATCTTGTAATCTAACTTCTTTGACAGCTGCTTTGCCACTGTGGATTTATAGCAGCAGTCACATCCTTCTAAAATGATGATCATTTATCATCCTCCTTTGTAACTTTGTGAAATCCCATAACCTCATGCGAACCATCCTCATATTGCACTTCAAGTTGTGAGTATCGAGTTGACACTGTAGCCACTATTGCCCTTTCTTTATTATGGTTTACTATTACGGTGTCGTTTACCTCAAACATGACATCACCTCCTTAATTCAGCTAATTCACTTCTGTCATAAAGTTCGACCATGTTGTATTCATCATCAGCAACTCCATATTCATTATTTGCATGTACCTCAACTATCGTTCCTTCCCCATATAAGGTTAATACTCTTTGTCCTAAAGTAAGCTTGCTCAATCAAGTCACTCTCTTCTTTATGTATTATTTTTAATTTCCTGGACTGTTAGTGTTTGTCTCCCAAACTCTTTAGCCTTTTGAAGATTTTCAATGAAAACATCCAACCTGTTTCCTTTTATATCCCCACCTCTATCCTGACATACTCTTAGTCCAACATCTTCTATGTATAGTTTTGTTCCAAATTTCATATATGGTGGGCAAGCAATTGTAACGCCTTGTTTTGTAGTCAAACCACTTGCCGTTGTCCCATACTCAGAATGACCTGGATGCTTACCTGTGCTTTCGATCCCATTTGTGTAAGCTGTAACAACCATTTTGCGTGTTTGACTCTTTTGTTCCACAGTTTTCTTAGCTTGTTTGACATTTTTATCTCCTTTCTTCTTTTCAACCTTTTTTGCTTTCTTTTGAATTGGCTGTACTTTTACCTTCAGGTATTTCATTTGTAATTTCTTAATTATTTCTTTTTTACTTTCTTGTTTTGGCAATGGAGCATGTAGCTCGATATGCCTCATTGGAAAACCCTCAACCAACTTTGTCCTACTTGCCTTTTCATTCGGTTTGTCTCTAATTAAACTCATCTCCATCTTAATAAACGAGAATGTTAGCAGCCATCCTGTTAAAACTATTAAGACCTTCGAATTAACTTTATAATATATGTTATTTGTGTTTTTGTCTACAAGTTTTTTGATAATTCTCATCACTCCTTTATGCAATACATTCTACTTCTTTCTTATCTGCCCAAGTTGTATTAGTGATCTCTAGATCCACAACTACAGGTACCTGCATCCAATCTACATCTTCCATAATTCTCTTAATGTGAGGGAAAATCCATTCCTCTCCTTTATAAATTAGGAATTGTAATTCGTCATGAATATTAGCTAGTGGCAATGATTTGCAATTATTTTTTCTTAAAAATTCCCCTATCTTTATTACATATGCTTTTAACATATCAGCGCATGAACCTTGCACAAGATAGTTTCCAACCTTATATGCCTTTTCTGTATTACTCAGATAGTAAACACGTCCATACATGTTGGTGGCATGCTTATCCTTCTGTACCTTTTTAGCAACTTGCTTTTGGTAATGAGATACCTCAGGGAATGTGTTTGACCACCCTGATACTAACGCATTTGCAATTTCCATAGAAACTTCCAGAGCTTCAGAGGCCTTGGCTGCTCCTCCACCATAGTTCCTCATAAAATTAAACATTTTCCCTATGTATCTCCAAAACTTTTTAAATGATTTTTCATCAACTGGAGAATCTGACTTATGTATGTATTGTTTATATTTCTCTACGCACTCAAACGCTAATGCGATGAGCGTATTGTGAGATGTCTCGCTATGAACATCAGTAGGAGTCCAACTTTCCCCGTCCTCTAAAAGCCATACAGAGCTACCGTCTTCTTTCTTTTCAGACCATCTTATCCTGTCCTCTTTTCTTGTAAAACTGTACTCTTCGCCTGTTAAATAGTGACTGCATTTAAAAGGCATATAAGCTCTACAAAGGTTTAAATCAGGTCTATTTAGTAGAACTGTATAGTTTGCTTGGGCTCGTAATTCTATTTGCGATAAGTCAAAGTATGCAATTTGATCATAATCCCCTCCCTCTACAATAAAAGCTCTTCTTGGGGAGAAAATTTCAAAACTTGAGGGGGCTTTACCTTCACCATGTTCTTTTTCATATTTTTCTCCTTCTTCTGTCAGGATTCTCTCTTTAGGAAACTGCTGTGCATCGGAACCTAATCGACCAGATACGGTGTTGAATTGTCCATATTGAGTATAAAAATGCTCATCATATTGAGCTACTTCAATGATTCTAGATATATATGTAGACTGCCATTTCTCTAACCTTCTTAGCCGAGTAATTAGTTGGGATAGCCTATCATCTTTGTGCTTTTTTAAAAACGCTTTATCTGTAGTAGGAGGTCTTTCTCCTAACTTTTTTTCAAAATAATCCTGTATAACAGATGCCTGTGAAGCTGTAAAATTTTCTCCGACGATACTCCAAAGTTCTTCGTAATGACTTTGTATCTCATCTTCGCATTTTTTGAAACATTCGTTTAAGTAAGGCATATCAACCTTCATGCCCACTCGTTCCATTCTCAGTAATTCCATAATCAACTTATTTTCGTGCTCAAGTATCGATTTCTGTTTTCGTTTTAAAACTGTAGGATAAGTCATTTCCACTATTTCAAGAGTGTAGATTCCATCACTATGGACATATTCCATCATTATATCCCTGTCAACTTCTGAATAATTCGCAAAAGGATTTTCTTTTAACCAATTACGATACAGCTTTTCTATTTCGCCAGGAATATTAATCCATCGCTGCTTCCTTTCGGTTGTAAATTGATCCATATCATTTCTCTTTTTTACTTTGTATGCATCTTTAATTTTTCCAATACCCCAGCCAATGTCTTTGTAAGGCTTTAACAATTCTTTTAAAAGATTTCTTTTTTGATCATTTATTCTTCTTAATTCTTTTTTGACTTCTTTTTCAAATTCTGCTGCTCGAGGATCAATATATTTTTCGGAGACTTTCTTTAACCCCAACATATCTCCACCATCTCTAGCTGAAACAGCATCAAATGTAAGTCTGCATAATCCCATAGTGTCTGTAACATTGGCTAAATTAAATACCTCTTCTTCTTCAACTCCACCATTAATCAACATATGCAAATCATATTTCACGTTGTGCCCAACAGTCATAGTGCATTTCTTAGTCAATTGTAATACTTGATAAAGTATTTCTTTATTAGAGTTAAAGGCAAAACTTCTACCCTCTAATCCTTCTTTCCTTTTCTCCTTTGGTAGCTTGTAAGCAAATACCCACATAAAAGGCTTATCGTTGATAATATGCAACCCTGTAGTTTCAGAATCAATCACGCATAATCTAGGTTGGTCTTCATCAAAAAGATTTTTGATTTCTTCAAAATCCTCTATCCAGTGTTTTTCATATTTTTTAGTCACTTCTGTTTCGATTTTTGGATTTATGATCAAGAGCATTCCTCCTTTCTAAAAAAGAAAACTATGTACCACTTCCAAATCAACGATTTCAATGTACGGTTTATTTTCACTAGATAACTTGCATTTTCCTATACAGGTCAAGACATAACTTTCACTTTCATCTGTTAACTGGGGGAACTCGTTTTTATAAAATTGTTTTTTAAACTCCACTTGATTTGATCTTATTTTCAGAGTAGTTGTTCTTTTTTTAAGTATCTCTATTTCACTTTTATTCACATGGATATCAGTGATAGCAACTAAAGGCTCTTCTAATTTGTATCCCCATAACTCTCTTTGATTGCCAATCTCTAAGATAAAATCTTCTTTGAGAAGTTTAAATGGGATTTCAAAATCGACATCAAGAACTGTCTTGTGTTCAATATCTTTTAACAAATCGTTAAGCGCCGAATTAATTTTTTTAAAACTATTCTTTTTGATACAAAATCCTGCTGCATTAGCATGTCCTTCAACGAATTCAAATAGACCAGTCCCCACCAACAGCTCTTTAAAGTTTTTAACTTCCCCTTTATCATATCCTCTTATCGACCCTGTTAAAAACTCAGCTTTTTCTGCTTCCCTAGCAAGTAAAACTGGTCGTTTAAACGTATCAGCAAGTTTATTTGCCACTAAACCTGTTAAGTTTTTTTCAAGAATACCTTCTATATATACAGAGAGTATCTTGTTTTCTAACAAATTTTCTTGGCGTATCTTTTGGACAATTTCATCAGTTGCTTTATCAACTAATCTCTTTTGTTTATTCTTTAAATTGGTTAAAATTCTTACAGTATCATCTTGAATTGAAATTGACTCTTCAACTACAGATCCACGCTTCTTATAAAGAACCTTTTCTCTTGAACCTAGGAATGATTTGATTAACTGGTCTTTCTCTTTTTTTGAACCTACTCTAATCGCAGCATTAATAAGCGGATTAATATAGAATTGTGTATTCTGAATTGTTTTAACACCATTTGTCGAAAACTCTTGCTTTTTAAACAGCTTTTTCAAAAATGGATTTTTAATACCCTCTAACCCTTTTGATATGTAATATCTTGTTTCTAAACATCTTGAATCTGCAGAGTCAGCAATATTGCCAATCGCAACTAAGTCAAGCATCTCTTCAGCATAGTTTTTTCCGAGTTTATCATCAAGAGCTTGACACACTTTGTAAGCCATTCCAGCCCCCGTTAAAGACTTGTTTAAATAATTTGGTGAAAGCTGATTATTAACAACAATTGCATGTGGGGACTCAACCTCACATTCATGATGATCGATAACCAATATGTCACAACCTCTTTCTTTAAGCTCCTTATGGATTTCGTATTGATTGGAACCTGCATCTGGAATTATTACTAAATCCGTATTGTCTGGCACTGTATCAAGAATAACTCCGTGCTCTTTCCCTTCATGCATCCTGTATGTTATTTTTGATTTCGGAAACATTTTCTTTATGTACTTCATTAAAATTACAGAAGAAGTTATCCCATCAGTATCACTATCAATTTGGATAAAAATATTACTGCCATTTTTCAAATGATCTAATAGCAATTCAGAAGCCTTATTTATGTTACATAATGAAGAATAAGGTTGCTCGTAGGCTGATGATGGGTTTAAAACAGAACCCATCTCAGAACTATAAATTCCCCTATTACTTAAAATAGTTTTGATGATACCTTGCTCAAAATCATTATTTCCAATTACCTTATACTCCAACTCTTCACCTCTATGTAATCTTATATTTACTTGAGTAAAGTATATTCCAAACTTCTTCTCCTTGATCTGTGGGGGACTCTTTGTCCTTTAGTAAACCTTCAGTATCATATGCGCCATATTTAACTCTTCCTCTAAGCTTATTCGCTTCAGCAAGTACAAAATCTGGTGGCTTATCTTTATCAAAAGCAAATACATAAGTTATATTTAAACCTAAAGCTTTTAACAGATTTATTTGGTCATCTGACAGAGAGTCTCCCTCTACAGAAACACAGTTTTTATATCCCCACTGCGTCAAAAACATTGTCGTTTTAGCACCTTCAACAATAATCACTTCTTGTTTTTCTTTTATGTACGGCAGAGCTCGATGATAATTAAACAACTCAATTGATTTATTGCATGGAACAATATAAAGATATTTATACTTTTCTTCAATTTTTGAATCTTGTCCACAATAGCGTCCTTTAACACCGATTAATTGACCTGCAGCATTATGTATTGGAAAGGTCACTCTTTCTGATCTAATATCCAATCCAATTTGGAAGTACTTTTGAGTACTTATACACAACCCACTTCTAAACCAGTCTAAATATGGCAGTATTCCGTATTGGTTTTCATATGAAACTTCAATTGTCTTATTTTCTAAAGTAAGAGGTGTTTCGCTCCTTTTGTTTTTCAAACTAGTTAACCATTTATTTAGTTTTGGTCTTTGTTCTTTTAATGTAGTTTTGTAAAACTCATCTATGTATTCTAAATAACCATACTTCTTACATATCCAAAACTTACTTTTATTTAATGATTTTACTCTCTCTTCATCTGACTGAGCCTCAAATACTATGTATGAAATAACATCATAAATATCTCCAGTTATACCCTTAGATCTAATGTTAGCTGCAAGAGCAGGTGTGTTTTTAATCTGCACGCTCCTCTCATTATCACCATCAGGCAAACCAGCAACAATCAACTTTCCCTTTTGTTCGTTTTGGATGTTCCAGCACCCAATATCAGATAATATTTGTTTGATTAGACCCTCATAAAAAATACGCTCTTTAATTGCCTTAAGTTCAGACATATGTCATCTTCCTTTTAATGCGTTCCAATTCGTGGGACTTGGACTAATGCAACCTCTTTAAATGTATTTATTCCATAGCTAACTTCAAATAATATCTGCTCTTCTTCACTTCCAAATCGATTTTTAGCTAAAAATAAAACTAAGTATGTCTTGTTAGGATCAAGATCATAATCTTCTCTGTAATAGGTTCCTGTGACTTCATCTTTTTTATAATTGTAAGGGTGTAATACGTAAGGACTGTTTTTACCATTTGCTGTTTTAGCTCCTGGGTATTCATCGTCATAAAGCAATCTTCCCATCATTACAACTGCAGCCACTTCATTTATCTCCATACTCTTCCCCGTTGCGTCTAAATCCAAGAACCTTGATTCCTTACCTAACTTCAACTGTACAGTAGCTAATGTCCCAACATTTTGATTATCTTCTTTAATTAAATCATGCAATTCTTGTGCTGAATCAGAAAACGCCTCCCATCGAGCTTTATCTTTTGAAGACCTATCTGGTTTAAAAGTATCAATGATTAATTTTTTGTACCCTTTAGGTCTGTATAACTCAACTCTACTCAAAACATCTTCAATTCTATATTTCTTTAATTCAAGTGTTTTAATTAAGCCTTGCCCTTTTTCAACTGCCCAGTCTTTTGCTTCGTTCAGTTTCTCAAGTGTATCTTTATCAAATTTACCCTCGTACATCTTTTCCCG
The DNA here is from genome assembly GCF_002998605.1 of Bacillus sp. MZGC1. Taxonomy (NCBI): domain Bacteria; kingdom Bacillati; phylum Bacillota; class Bacilli; order Caryophanales; family Bacillaceae; genus Bacillus; species Bacillus sp. MZGC1. The sequence continues at coordinate 93,601 of NZ_PVRE01000007.1, read as the reverse complement.
GTTCAATGGCTTTTTTAATATTTTAGAACAAATAGTAGCCAATAAAAGCGATCTCCATTTTTTTACACTTTCTTCATTAATGGCCAATATTGCTTTTTCTTGATTTTCAAATAAAGAAAGCATAAATTTCTCCATCGCAATGGAACTTTTTCCAACTCCAGAAGCTAGTACAAGATAATATAGAGAACCGTCTTTCCATCCTTTTATTTTCCTACTAAGTCTTGGTGAGTCATGTAATGGAATCCCCATAGACTCACCAGAATCTAAGTCTTCAATTGTCACATCAAGATCATCAACTAAATCGTGTTCGATAACTTCTCCAGCGTTTACATGGGCAAACATTTCTTTATGTTTAAATTGTATAAACATCTGCAACTGTTTTAAATTCATACGAGTTAACTTAACCAACTGTTCCTTGTTTCCGATATCAATTAAGCCTACTGATTGCATATTTCTCAGAACTTCGTATTTTTGAATTTCAGATAAATGATATTCTTCGTTTTGTGTGTCTTTTTGGCATTCTTTCATTATTTCTTCAATGGTTTGGAATGCTCCGAAATCGTTGTATGCTTCAATATAACTCTTCTTGTTTTTTTCTTTCGGTCGGGAGACAACAAAGGAGTACACCGTTTTATCATCAAAATCTCGAATACCGTTATCAAACATTTGAAGACCAACAGTGAAATAAAAATACCAAGTTTGCTCTGTGAAACTTTTGTTTGTGATCTTATGTGTCTTATATCTTTGATACAATGCAGGGTTATTCCAAAGGTAGCCTACAAATAAAGCTTCATGTATTTGTGAAGGATCTACAAATTCCGATAAGTGTTTTCCCATTAAACCCTCCTATAAAAATTCCGAGATATCCAAAACATCTTTTTTACTATGGTTGTAATTTTTTGGTTCTTGAACAGAAAATGAGGTGTGATCAGTTAAATTATTTTCAATAATAGCCTCTCTGCGATTCACCACAGTTTCTTTTTTAGAAGCTGCTCCAATCGAATCGTTAAGGTTATTTATAACAATAGCAAAAATATAGGAAAATTCATTCCACTTAGCAGCAAACGCCATATTGCTCATAGTTTCGTTAATGTAAGTTTCATTTACCTCGTATGTATATAAAATGTCTCTAAAAGGCACTCCTTCTTTATATCTTTTAATTTTTTTCTTATTGAACACCACTGTTCCGTTTCTGAGGTCTTGGATTTTCTCCATCATTCGGCCATCCAACGTATCGATCTTGTGCAATTCCTTAAGATATGTAAACAATTCGTCTAATTCTTTTAATTCTTTTTCTTTAAAAGCCTCATTCTTCTTATATTCTTCATCACATTTTATATGGACGTATTTTCTCGCCATCTTCTCGGAACCGTTTTTGTTAAACTTACCCGTAGGTTTTGAATAACACTTCATTTGCAAATGGTCATTTTTCAAACCACAGAATCTACATTTATAGCCTTTCATACAGTCACCTCTTGTACAATGAAGAGGGGATTAACCCCTCTTAGTTTAAAAATGATTTAACAATTTCAAGAGCTTTGTTCAAATCTTCAACAGTTTTAAGTTGCTTATAGTTACCTTCACCAAAAGCATCTTTAAACTTCTCTGACAACTCAAGTTTCTTATCACGCTCAATATCTGAAACAAGAGAATTAATTTCTTCAAGAATTTCATTAGGATCAGGTTCGTTTACTTTATCTACAAACTCTTTAGCCTTCTCTTCTCTAACTTGATCTTCTTCACTTTTGAGTTCTGTAATTGATTTAGTAGTCTTTTTAAGTTGCCCTTTGACTGCATTCTCAAAGACTTCTAAGTAGTTTTCTACACCGTAAGGAACTTTCTCAGGAAGATCTGTAAATCTCCCTCCTCCAATTCCAATATAACTAGAAGGGAGAAAGTACATGTATGCTTCTGTAGAATGAAACTTAGCTGCTTGTTCTTTACCGCTTTTAGTTTTTAAGTTCTCTTCAAGTTCATTTCCGTTCTTATCCATCACTTTTACTTCATTATGCAGAGTGCACATTAAATCAACTTGAGATTCAAAGATATCAGCTCCTGTTTTACTCATCTTCAATTCAATTGAGTTGTATTTAAGATCATCTCTGGTAGTAGTTTCTTTTTCTTTAGTCCACGCTAACCAAATGATACCGTACCCTGCATTTTTCAATAAATCTACCTGTTTCCACACTTCTTGCTTTAATAGCATGTAACCATTCTTACCTTTAATAGTCTCAGCTACTTCTTGAAGATTTTTCATGCTCTTTCCATACTTCTTATTCAATTCATCTAAGATGTAATCCGTAGCCATATCCATCAATCTGTCAGCTGTATCAATACCAAGAACTTTAGTCACACGACCGTTTTTAGCTTCCTCAAGTAGACCTTTCACTACTTCACCCTTAAAAAATCTCCAGTCATAGTCATGCATAGGAATAACTGAATCTAACTCCCAAGTGTTATACCCTGGCTCAAAAGCTAATAGAAGTCCTGCATCTGGATCTCCTGGATAAAAATTTTCAATTAACTCTTTATACAATCTCGTTTTTCCTGATTTATAGCCCCCAGCAATCCCAAGCATATAGGATTGCAAATCGACTTTAGGTACAATGTTCTTAACTGTTTTTCTGAAACTCATATAATTTCTGACCTCTCTATATATGTAATTTTTATTTTATTTTTTATGTATTTAAATTAAAATGGGAGATCGTCGTCCGAAACTGAAACATTAGAGAAAGGATCTTGTTGATCTGACTCTCCTGTGATCTCTTCTTCAGTAAGCAATTCTTTTACATATGTCCCTGCAAAAACATTTAGAATTTCTAAACCTTTTTTTGTCCCAGTCGAAACTTGTTCATAGGATTTCACTTTTTCAGCAACATCAGCAAATGGATTATCTTCTTCTGGTTCTTCCACCTCGACTGTAGCAAATTCTGCTCTGTTGTTATCGATGCCATGCACTACAAGAAAATCCAATCTGTTTAAGTTAGCAAAGGCCTCAGCAATTGATCTTTTTCCTTCCTCTGGTTCTTTATGAAATACAGTTAATTCAACATCATACACTTCACTTCTTTCTTTACCGTAACCAAGAAATGCAGCATTCACTTTCGTATCTTTAGAATCTTCAGGTTGATAAACACTCTTAATACCGATTTGCATTTCAAATTCATTGATTTCATTAAAATTCTCTGATTTGAAGTCTCTGATATATGGAATGTACTCATATGAACCATCTTCTTTGTTAATTCTAATTGTACTTTCAACATTATTAATGACTTTAATTCGATCAGATTCACTTACGTTTTCGTTATATGTAGCTTTTGCTCTTTTACCTTCTTCCCCATTACTTAATTTAGTAATAAAGATATCTCCACCTTCTGGCGAAAGCCAACCTACATTGATTTTAATGACTTCTTCTTTAGCTTTCCCATAACCAAGCAATGTCCCATTTTCTTCTGAATCATAAACCCTGTATTCATCGCCTGATTTGACATTATTGATTTCAACTTGGCCATTCTTTAATGGATAAACTTGTTTAATTGTTCTCTTAACAACATTTACTGTTTCACCTTCATCGTTCTTAAACGAACTAAATTCATACACCCCTCTTACATCAACCCACATACCAGGTTTAATAAGTCCAGCTAGTTCATCACACAAGTCCCAATCAGTTGCAATTACTTTATAAGATTCGTCTGGAAATTTTGTTTTATCGAATCTGTGTTCCCATTCTAGTTTAAAAGACTTTTTATGTTTAGAACTGTAAGGATAAACAAAAGCTTGTTCCATTCCAGCAAGCTCGACCTTAAGCTCATTTCTATTGGCTGTTTCTACAATAAACTGAACTACCTTACGATCTTTGCCTGTTTTTGTTTGCGTTAATTCAGAAATCGCTGCTTCCACCCAGCTATCTGTCGCATCATCCTTTTTCATAACAGGTTTTACTTTTCCTACAAATCTGAAAAAGTTGTTAAATTCTTTTCCTTCATGATTTTTATTGATTTTAATATCGCTTTTCTTTTTTGCCATATGTATAATTAATCCCCTTTATATTTGTTATTTGTTGTTTAATTGCTTTTCAATTGCTTGAAACACACTATCTTCTAAACGTTTTTCAATTCTAAGTTTATGAGGTAGATTAATAATGTCTACAATCTTCCCCAATCGAACTTTAATCATTAGATTTCCATAAAGATAAACCCTACCTAATAATCCTTGCTTGATTATTCTTTCTGGCTCTCTTTCCTTTAAACAAATGATGTGTCGATTAAGTTTCATTTGAATTTTCTCATCCGATAATTTGTAATTGCCTTTTACAGTATGCCTATATGTATCCACTGCTTTCTTTTTCACTTTCAATAGCTTCATATGCTCACCTCCTCTTTAACTGTAACTCTATAATATATGTAATTTGTATTTTAGTCAACACCTTTCATATATTATTTTGATTTAAAATGACAGTTTTATTTGAAATTAAAAGCTCCCTATGAACAGGAGCTTTTAGATGACCTTTACCGCTGTTTCATTTTCTTATGCCTAGCCCTAACAAACCAAATTGACCCTACAAAAAAAGCCATACCAAGCAGATTTAAAATGAATCTCATAATAAATGTAGAACCTTCAACTTCTGTGCTCAATAGAACTGATCCGATCAGCACCCCAATTAGACCAATTAGATAGTAAAAAAACAAACAATCATCCCCCGCTTAAATTCAGTTTAAATTGACACCTATATATTACCAACAAAACCAACATATGTTATCATTATAACGTCAAATCAAACAAGGGGGAATAGTAAATTGAAAAAGTTAGTGCTTGTTTTCTTAGGGTTAATGTTGTTTTTAACAGTACCGCTTCAAACAGTAGCTGCAGCTAATCAGACAACAAACGAAATCAAGGATTCACACCAAATTGAGATTGAAGGTAAGTTGCATACTTTCACTTCTGTTATTAAGGACGGTGTACAAACTGTCTCAATTGATGATGGTGAAAATGTAGGCGTTGTATCTTACAACAGCAATGAAGACGAACTTCGAATTAACAATAAATTAGTGGATAAAGAAACAATTGAACAAATAAAAAGCGGTATTGGAGAAGATTTAAGTATCGATAGTGATTCACAATTTGATACCCTCTCCAATAAAAGCTACAATTGGAAACACGTGAAGTCTTACAAAAACGAAATAAATATCACTACCACAGTTATTTTCCTTGTCACTGGAGCTATTCTCATGCTACCAACTGGAACTGGTGCAGTTGCTGGTGCGATTTTTACAGCTAAAGCAATTGCTGTTATTGTATCTGCGGTAATTTCTTCATCAGGCTCTACTGGGCAGAAAAAGTTTTACTACACTGTAAATACATACTACAGCCCTAAAAATGGATACTGGAACAATAAATTTATTCTTACTGTTTACAAAGATAAAAAACGTAAGAAGAAATTGACTAAAGTAACGCACCAAACTCGTTTAGGCAAGAAATATTAATTTGATGGTTTACCTGTTTCTGAATCTATAACCTTTTCAATGATCTCTTTAGTGACTCTAAACCTATTATGATTGTTTCTTATAACATAATCATAATAGGTTTTATTTTTCATCTCTTCAGAGTATGTACTCAATCTTTCTTCTACCTTCTCTAATGTATCTCCCCTTTTAATCATCTGCTTGTATGCTTGATCGTAAGGAGTATACAAAAACATCGTGACACAATTAGGATACATTTTTTTGATCTGCTGCATTCCAGGGTAATCAACAATAACAAATGCATCCCCTATACCTATCTTATTTTCAAATTCTTCTTGATCAATTCCATAGTAGTTGCCACTATATTCAACTTGTTCGATTAACTTACCTTGTTCCTTTAACTCCTCGAATTTTTTTAGACTAATAAATTTATAGTCTAGGCCATCAACTTCTCCTTGTCTTGGTTTCCTGGTAGTAAATGATACGACTTCATTCTTCATGATGTGACGCATCAAACTCGTTTTACCGCTGCCACTATGACCTGATAACACAATGAGTTTATTCATTTCGTGCTGTAACCTCACTCCAATTCCACATGTCTAAAGTTCTCATATCGAAGTCAGCAGGGTATTTCTTCATCTCTAGCCAAACTTTAAAACGTTTACCCGAATTCTTATGTACAACGCTTAATTCTTCCCTGTTGAAGAATCTGACAATCGCTTGGTTGAATTCAATTGGCCGTTCAACCACATATCCATGCTTAAAAGCAGCAATAAAGCTTTCAGGCTTTTCTTTATAGAAATTGTAAATAACTTCTGCAAACTCAGCGTTTTTGTCTTTCATTACATCAAATTGGACTAACCCCAAGTAAAGATGCTTATCTGAATATCCAAGATTTTTCTTAAAGAATTCTACTGCGTCATGAATCTCTGGACTTAAAACAACTGTCATTTTTCCACCTCTATACTTTATATTTTTCTAAAATCTGTCCTTTTTTATCAATCACAATGCCGTTTAGTTGTCCCTTAAAAACTGCTCCACCATCAATGCCTATATAAGACTTACATTTACTTACCCAGACTTCATCACTATCATGAATATGTCTAACTGGAGTATGGCCAAAAATGATTGTCTTCCCTGTTTCATTTGGATGGTTCCAATGACCTCTAGTCCACAGGAAATCTTTCTCAACTGATTTTCTCCAATCGTTTAAATGAGGATTAATCCCTGCATGTACAAAAAGCGTATCTCCAAATTCATAAAACAGAGGCAGCTGCATAAGAAATTGAATTTCCTTATTAGTCACTTGCAGCATCTTATTGGCTCTCTCTTCATAACTGTGGAAATACAATGGGAAGCTATAATGTGTGAAGCTTTCGCATGTTCTGTTCCCACCATTGTTAAAATACCAATCGCCTGTTTCATAATCCTTTTCAGATAAGAAAATTGAGAGCATTTCTTCATGATTCCCTTTTAACACAACAACCTGCTCATTGTAAGTATCTTGGAGATCCATTGCAGTTTGTACGACCTCTAGTGAATGTTCTCCTCTATCAATTAGATCACCAAGGATAACCAGGTTTTCTTCATTAGGTTTCCAGTATTGAAGCAGCTCTTTAAACTTAGACAATTCACCATGTATATCGCTTAAAACGAATGTTTTATCGTATTTCATCTCATTCCCCTTATCTTGATCATCACTGATTTTTGATAGTTTTTTGGTTTGCTCCATTTGAAATCTTCTATGGTTTCTATGACTTCCAAATCTCTATTAATTTTTAAAGATTCAATAACTTTTAACTGAAAATCAATACTTTTACCAAATTTACTGTGAGCTATTTGCCCTCTTCTATTTCTAAAATAAATTCTAAAGCTAAAACTTCCCATACAGTCCCCTGTAATATAATTTTCATCTATAAAACTGGCGATAATAAAGTAATGTTCGCTTGGATATTTTACAATTTGATTAGTAATTGCTTTTGTAAAAATCTTAATCGCTTTATCTTCAGTGATTTTATCTACAGTTCGATTATATCTTCTGTTGTATAAGTTCATCTCTAACCTTGCCAAAGGGTCTAAGACTTTAGTTATACAATTCTTAGTTTTTCTTTTTAATCCATTTAATTGCAATTTGTGTTTAATCCTCACTACGCATTCACCCCCTCCAAAAATTCATTCGTCATTCATAGCTGCCTCTTTTTTGCCAATTCGTTTACGTAAAGTTCATTCTTTCCTTGAGCGCATCTTTTTATCTTCGCCTTTAACACGCTGTTCCTCAAAGTTAGCTTTCCATCAGCCGCCAGTATAGTAATAATCGACACCGCCATAGCTTTTTCTTCCACCTGTTTTAAGCCATCGATGAAGCGTCATTTTAAAGCCTCCTTTGCGATTTTATAAATCCTTCTTTCTCTAGCTGTTATTCCTCCATCTCTAAGTTCTCCAAAAATTAAAGACAAAGCATTCCGCCTTAGATGGTCTTTTTCAACTCGTTCTAATAACATTCTTTTTTCAGTTTCTTCTAATCTTCTTCCTTCTTCTTTACTCAATCTAATCACTTCAATTATTTTATCGGTCATTCGCTCTCACCCGCTCTCGAATCGTCAATAATTACGAGGTCAGCATCTTCTGTATAATCGAAATCTCCTCCGATGTATTTGTATTTACCGTCCTCGATTTCTCCTACCGTCTCTTCATACGTATCCATACTGAATGCCGTTCGCCCTCTTACAACATCTCCCACACGTACTTCTGTCGGCTGCGGAGCGTTTAGATATTCCGCCGGCACTTCGAGACCTAATGCACGTCTAAGTGCAATAGCCTTGCCGATGTGTACGTTGTAGCAGTCGTTAGGTGCGCATTTGGCGATTCCTTTAGAGGTTACATGGCCGTTCTCAGATGATTTACGTAGAGCTACGACGGTTCTTTTTTTAGAATTTATGATAAATTCATTTTTAGATTTTAAGAATTTTATGATGAAGAATGCTACATCTGACTTCGCTTTAGCAACGACCTCATCCCGTTTTTGCTGATCGGACTTCTCATACGTGCCATGTGCCGCCTCAATTTCCGCATCAAAACGCCCTTGATCGTATCCGTTCTTATATGATCGGGTTCTCAGCGCCTTCATTGCGTCCTCGACTAGCGTTACTAATTCGTCATAGTCCATTTCGTCTAGGTTCGGGGCTGGCGTGTATTCACCGACGATGACTTCGTATTCAGAGTGCCAAATACCATAATCCTCCTCGCTAAAAACTCCGATAACGTAAGAACTATCTACCTTCAGTACATCTCCGTTTTTATAACGGCCTTCCCTCACGTGTTTATTCGTAATCAAAATACGCTCTCCTACGCGTGCCTTACGTTTCTCCGTCTTATACTTAGTTCCAGTCAATTCAATTCCCCCTCAATAGATTTGCTTTCTTTTTAATTTGATATCCTTTTCCATGCCACGATGCTCAATATTGCTTAAAAGGTGTTTTAATTTCTCATTCTCGATTCTCAATAATCTGTTATCTGCTTGTAATTTGTTAATTAATGTTTCTGAGTTCAATAATATCCTCCTAATAAAGTTCTGGTGAGTTAGATTTAATCTCTCTATAACCCAACCCTTTCAAATGCTCTTTCCAAACTTCAAATATCTTGTCTATTTCAGGTTTTACCTCCTGCTGTTTTTTCCATGTCTCTAGATTCCTATTTATTTCTTTGGCACATGATTCAATTTCATCTTTATTGTTTTGGATTAATTTTATAAGCATGTCTATGTATTCTTTCTTTTTAAACGGATGAACCAGTACAGTAGAACATTGGACTGGTATGTACTTAAATGGATTCTTAATGAAACGATTGTTATCTTTTAAAAGTCCAATTAACGGTCGTTTTAAAACTTCTGAGTATCGTTTAATAGCAGCTTCAGACTCCCGAATTCTATTTTCAAGGTCTTGATTCATTCTCTTGTAGTGATTTTCTGAAGACCAGTCAACAGTCCGTCCATATATTTTTGATTCCCAATTTACTCTAAGAACACTACCTTTATCGCTGATAATTGCAAAGGGGTTTAAGTTTGCAGTAGATATTTTGACACTACATCCATCGTATATGTTTCCCACATAGTCATTAAGAAGCTGCAAAACTCGCTGTCTAATATCTATTGAAAACTTACTCTTTGCTTCCTTGTCTAAAGCATTAAATAAATTCTTTTGGGCAATGGTCAGACTTGCTAAGTATGTATTTAGGTTACTCAAAACCTTATCATTTTCATCAAAAATGGTTGAGTAGGCATTGATTTAATGTGGCCTGCTTTAGCTCACTTATCATTTAATTCCCTCACTTTCGTTAAAAGGTTGTTTTTATTTGAAGTTATGTATGATAATTAGGGTGAATATAATAGCAAGTACGCTTACATTAAGTAATCTAAGTATGAAATGTTTCTTTTTCCAGTTTTTCATTGTCATATTCATTTTCTTTACTGTGTCTACTGATTCGAATAATGATTTTTCAATTTTCTTTATTTCATTTCACCTCTGCCAAAGAAATTTTCATCACATTCCTTACTACACGTTGGTGGGTGGATAGGAAGACCTTTACATCCACACTCATAACCATCACAACAAAACTCAATATCTTTAGTTGTTACTTTTCCACATTGAATACATGGAAATGTTTCGTTCACTCTACTTCCCCCTTGTTTTTCTTCTCAATATCCATTTCTGTCATGCCGCAGTCTGCACAGCATTCAAAGTCGGGTATCTGCAAATGAATCTTCTCCCAATGGCGTAATATAGCTCATTTCCATATGTTTGTGTTCACAGAACTCCTGACGTTTCTTATGTTCAATCATTGCTTCTCTCTGTCTAACAACTGAACAATACTTAATTTCATGTAATTTAGCACCATGCGGCGTAAGAAGACGTTTTCCGCACTGTTCACATTGATAGAGAGTTTGATTCAACAATACCTTTGCCATTAGTCACCCTCCGCTTTCAATCTAATTCCTGCCGTTAATGCATCCTGGTAAACAAGGCTTGCACTCAATGCGTGGTGATTTCTAGCATCTGCACTACTGCTCCATCCATCAAAATTCCCTGCCATTGCTTCATATTTTTGTGAGATATGATGATCATAACGTGCTTGAAAAACCTGTTCTTTATCTTCCAGCTCATGAAGAACTTTTAGCATCTCTTTTACGGATTCCTCTATGGATTCTGGAACAACCCATTTACTTTCGCTCAATTCATCGAGACATTTTCGCTGTTTATCACTGAGATTCACTGTGCTTCCTCCTTTGCTAGTTGTTCATTTGGTAATACCGACAGGTCATAACCTGATTCAACAAAACTAATGCTCAATTCTCTATTAACATCATTTCCTAAGTGAGTATAAACATTGTCCATTTCTTCTTTAGAGAAGTTAGTCCCTAAAAATCCGTTGAATATTTGAAGCACTCTCTTTTGCCAGTAGTGACCTACTCCTTTGCAACTTGGTCGAGATAGCCAAGCTAAAACCTTACATTTTAAATCAAGGTCTGTTTTGACATCCTCTAATCTAAAATAAATATTTTTGGTTGGGACTAAGATCAACTCATTATTGTGATTAATAAATACTTTAGGTGATACTTTCTCAGTAATTTCTATGAGCCTATTTAATTCAGTTTTTACGCTCGTCATTCAGTATCCCTCCTGCTTAACGTATTGATTAAACTCAGATAATCTTTTGAAACAGTCCTTACAGAAGCGTGTGCTGGTTTGATTTCCTTTAACATGAATAACTTCATCGTAAGGATATTGCACCCGACTTCTTCCGTAGATTGTGGCTCTGTCGCAATAATTACAAGAACCAGCTTCTTTTCTTTTTTCAATTCGAATTTCCACAGATATTCCTCCTAAGCCGCTAGGCTGTTAGTTTGCTTTCTGTTCTCTGAAACTGTATGTCTGCCATTCTCTGAAACTGTATGGGTAGTCCACAGTTTTAATAAATCCGATTTCCTTCGCCTTTTGACGAATCTTTTCACAGCCCTCACGACTGTAAGCCCATATTTCTTTGTAATCTCTGAGATCGCCATATCGACCAGTGATGATAAATTCCCTAAAACGGTTGATCAGCTCCCACATGTTCCCTCCGTGAGAAAATCCGTTAGCTCGACCGTGCCCTAATTCATATGGATAAACATATTCTCCTGTGTAATCGTCAATAAAAAATAGCTTGGTTTTAAATTTGAAAGAAGCAACTCGATCTTTTGATTTACAGTAGAATGTTCTGCGATCAATTCTTGCTATAGCTGGATCAGCTCGTTTATTTCACTCATTCGTTTAAGCTGTTCAGGTTTTGGCATTTCTCTTCTCCTCCTTAGCTGCTTTCTATATATTTGTAATCATTCCGTAATTTTCATTTAATAAAACAACCTAACATTTTCTGATAAAATTACTTTGGATGGTGGTGATATTGTGAGATATTACATTGAGGATTTCATAGATTCTATTGCAGAGTACTCTAAAACTCTGCTATTCAAGATTTTCTTTTACATAGGACTTCCTATGGCTTTAATTTATTCAGTTTTCTTCAGATAAGTAGGGTCACTTTAACCCTACTTTATTGCATTTGTTTAAAAAATTACTTTTATTTAGACTCAATGCTGATTCCTGAATCCTTTAACAGTTCTACTTGTTCCACTGATATATCTGATTTCACTACGTCCCACCCGACTAATGTTTGACCGTAATACAAATCAGAGAGTTCTAAATCACCATCATTCAAATCACCTTTTAATCGAATTATTCTTTCTCTGTACGTTTCATGTCCAACAACTTCATAGTTGGCATTATAAATTTCAAACGTTTTGTTGTCGCTTTCAGAGTCATAGAAAGGTGTATATAATGATCTCCCGTCAGAAAGGGACGGGTTAGTTTTCAACCATTCATATACTTCCTCATCAGATCTAGCCAGCAAGTATGTAAAGATACCCTGTTCACTTCCTCTAGGAGCAAAGTGCATTAACATAATTTCATATAAATTCATCTATTTCTCCTTTTTGAATGTATTTAAAATCTCTGTTTTATCCTAACTTATCGAACTTCTTTCTTAATCTGTCGTATCTCATCAATTTCTTATTATTTGTAATTTCTAGTTCGATCATATCTATTTCTTCTTGAATCATCGGTTTCCAATACATTATGTATCCTATAACACCAGCTGTAATGAATGAGAAATTTATCAATCCCCATAAGAATTCCATATTCACGAATTCACCATTGCCATTACTTCTGGATAAGAGATAAATAAACAAATTTACAAAGATTAGTCCTGCCAAAGGCTGCTTTAATACTCCTGCCTTCATAAGGTATTTTATGTCTCTGACCAAAACCCTCAAACAAACACCTCATATATATGTTATTTTTTAATTATTCCGCCGTGATCTTCTTCAATATGTACCATCCACTGTTCATATAGCTCATCGTACCAGGCATTGCTAACCGCAGTATAAACACCGATACCTTCTTCATGTAGCATTTTAAAGATTTGCCCACACTTCAAATTTTCAAATGACTGTTCAATCCATGTTCCCTCAACATACACATGCACCTGTTCAGTTCCAACTATAGACATTGCATCACTTCCTTTTTAATTTTTCGTATTATTCATACTTGCTAATGCATGTACAATCCCAGTAAGTACCACTGCCCTTTCGCTTTAAATAACGCCTTCTCTTAGTTAATATGATATATGTAGGAGGTGATATTTTGTTCGTATCGCCAATGTTATTGCATTCGATCAAAGAACCATTCGATGACGATAGTTATATTACAGAGCTTAAATTTGATGGAATAAGACTCATTCTTTCCAAATTTAATGATCAGATAAAGCTATTCACCCGACATAACAACGAAGTAACAAGCAAATTCCCAGAACTCTTGGATTTAGATATCCCAAATGGTACAGTTCTCGATGGTGAAGTTATTGTAGCTGCTTCAAATGGTGCTCCTGACTTTGAGGCTATAATGGAACGTTTTATGTCCAAAAAATCAGATCATAGCATTGTTTACTGTGTCTTTGATGTTATTTTTAAAGATGGCGATTCTATAGCAGCTAAACCGCTCAGGAAGCGTAAGAACCTTCTGTATTCACTTAATCTGAATCACCCTAATGTCTTTGTAATCTCAGGAATTCAAGGTAACGGGCTATCTTACTTTAATCTGATCAAAGAAAAGGGCTTAGAGGGAATCGTACTCAAAAGAGCTGACTCTCCTTATGAAATAAATAAACGGTCTCACAATTGGCTTAAAGTCATTAATTATGAATACACCGAAGTTCTCATTACGGGCTATACAAAGGAAGATATAAAATTCCTTCTTTCCTATCCAGATGGATCATCAGCTGGATTTATGGAATTTATGCCACGTGAAGAACGAAGTAAATTCCACTCTATGAAACAAGTAAAATCTGAATCTGACAAATATGTATTTATAGATCCTATTGTATGTAAGGTTAAGCACAGATTTAAGACTAAGCACGGCAAACTCCGTATACCATCCTTCGAATCATGGAGAGCTTGATCTCTCCGTTACATAACCCCTTAGCCACTTGTTAATAAAACCTTTATATGGATACTGCTTAAATTTATATTTTAATTAGCTCATTATTCTCTGCTCTTACTTAGCAATTAACATATTCATAACATTGACCGCAATCATGTTTTTTCCATACGACATCACTAAGGCTATGAACTATTTCACTCATAACTGTCTTTTCAATTGTCGGTGGACGATGAAAAACAAAGGAAATTTTTGTTGTTGTGAATTGCATTACTACGGGAATTTTTATTTTTTTAATCTCAACTTTCACCCCATTATCAAGCAACTTTTTTCGTATCTTCTTTCCTTTAATTAGATTAGTTAACGAATTAGGTTTGATAAAAATATCTAAGTCATCAACACTTTCAATTTTCAAATTACTAACCCCCTTCATTAAAAACTCATTGTTTATTTATCAGATGAAAATGGGCTGTTGCATTCGTCATCAAAAATCCAAATATTACTGTCATCGATACGAATATTTACATTAGCCCAACCCTTTCCATCAGTATATAAAAGCATCTTATCCTTATCTTCTTCCGAAACTCGTTTCAATAAGTCATTTAAAGTCATATCAGCTATCCCCCATTCATAATTTATTTAAAAACTATCTTTCATTTAGACTTTCTCGTATGTCTTTTCAAATATATCTGGCTTACAAGGATAGATTTCACCATGTACACCTTTAATAATCCAATCACCAGGCGATGCTTTCATAGTGCCTTCTAATGTCTCAATGTCCATTTCTTTATCAATTTGATATGCTTCTACTACAACTGGTTTCTTTCTATATTTCATATAGTTACTCCTCGATTTCATATTGTCATTGCCTTAATGTGAAGATCAGTTATCCATTGCATTAAACCCTCAAAGGTTGGATCACGTTTTTCAAGATAACAATTAATCATATAGTTTTTAAGATTTTCACCAACATCAGCAAGCCAATCTAATCCAAATTCTTCTGCATATGCATCCTGCTCATAGCCTTCTAACATATCCGCCATTTTCTTTGCAGTCATTTTTGTCATTCCGCTACCTCCTCCATGTTTCTTCCTCTTGATTTCCAGATGCTAAATCTTCCGTTTTCCCCATCGGTTTATAGCACTGTTTGCAATAGGCTTTTGTTCCTCCGTGATACGACAGGCCATCATGCATAGAGCCTTGTTCTTCTTCTAGGTCACCAATAGAGTTGTAGTATATGTGAGCCGTTCCAGTTATTCTTTGCTTCGTAAAGAATCCGCCATCGCTCTTGCAATGAGGACATACGATTTTATTTGTCATTCCACTTTCTCCCCTCTTTCTGTTTAAAATCACGATTTCATCTAAACTGATAAACCAGAGTGTCGATCATTCATCATGATTTTAATCAATTTGTTATTTCTCATTTCTTCTTTCTCTTTAAGAATGGCCTCCTCATTAGCTGCCAGCTTCATTTTCAACTTAACGTTTTCTTTAATCAATTTCTTCATATTGCTCATATGTATTATCTCCCTCAAGATGTGTGTTATTTATATTCAAACAATATCCCTTCATCAGTCTTTGGTATCTGTGAGCACTCATTTGAATTTGGTTTATAACCAACATAAATGAATTCTTTATCTTCGTTTAGGATTTCGTATTCCTTGTTCTTTTTAAACACTGGGTTGTTCGAATCGTCTGCAAAAGCAATGTCTTTCTTAAAGATTACTGAGTCCATGCCTTTCACCATCCTTCTTATTTTGCTTATGGGCGATATATGAGTTCCAGCTGCAGTTCTCAAAGATGTTTATGTCTGCTTTGAGATGCATCTTAAACCAGATAAGATTGAACTTCGCTGTTCGATATACATAATATATGTAATTTGTTATTTTAATTATTAACACTTTCATCCCCTTTAATGATTTTCTTGATATCTTCAATCTTGCATACTACATCAATTACATCAAATTTGTAGGCATCTTCATCTGTATAACGAAATTGTTCTGCAGCTTTCTCTAAATAACGCATCGCTTTAATATTTCTTAAATTGTAATTTGTTTCTGAGTCTTTTCGTTTCAAGAGTAAATCTAAAAGAATGTCTTCAAGTCCTTCAACGCCTAATTCTTCAATATAATTATTGTTCAATTTATATAACCCCTTTTATTTTTAATCTACCCACTCAGAATCATCAAATGGCTCTAGATCAGCTTTATTTTCCCATCCTTCAACGAAGATTGTTTCATTGTCTCTATGTTTCAAAAGGTAATCCGCTAATTCCTCTATAGTTCTAACCGATGTTTCTTCCTCGATAATATCTAAAACAATATCTCTAGCCATTAAATTTGTAACAACTGCTTTCATACCGTCCCTCCCAATTCCTTTGAAATAATCCTTTTATTTTAATCAATCGCAGATACTTCAACTACAGTAAAATCTTCAATTTCAACGTTTAACTCATCGTCTTCAAAATGAACAGTCTTTACTGGTGTAACAATTTTTCCGTTTTCTATCCAAATATCTTCTCCATTCTTATTCATTGTAAAACTCACCTCCTAGCTAGGCGTATAGTAAATGTCTAATTGAAAATCATATTGCGGATACAGTCTCCATATTTCATGGCCTAAATATCTATTCTGAGCATAGTATAAGCAGTTTGATGTACCGCTCTTGCTCCCATCATAAATCGCTACAATACTCTTACTGTGATCCACCATGTACTCATTTCTTCTACTTAGCTTTGCGACTGAGTATTCTCCAATTGGAACTGTATTGTCTTTGTAATTTTCAATTTCATCAACTTTGATTACTTCATCAGCTTTATCTAACATCTTTCTGTACCAAGCCTGTTGCTCTGTAGACCATTTCTTATCTTGATTTTCAAATGGCACCACAACAATATTTTTGATGT
Organism: Bacillus sp. MZGC1; assembly: GCF_002998605.1. NCBI lineage: Bacteria > Bacillati > Bacillota > Bacilli > Caryophanales > Bacillaceae > Bacillus > Bacillus sp. MZGC1. Next base: position 76,709 of record NZ_PVRE01000007.1, on the reverse strand, counting down.
GAGGATACTTTTCTTTCATAATATGTACACACCAGAACGCAGCAGTATCAGCTCCTAAAGCACCACCTGTGATAAATCTATTGCTTTCATTTTCTTCAATCACTTCTAGTAGCTTTTCTTTTAACTTCAACATTGTTGGATTCTTCATGTCATATCCTCCTAATTTTTGTGGACGATGACCTGTGAAGCACACTGTTTTATGTCTTATTTTTTCACTTTCTTCGAAGATACGCCTTTCTTCTTCTTTCGCTTCCTCTTGCTGCTTTATCCACTTAGGATCAGACATTTGTTTAGATAATTTCTTGAAATTGATTGGCAATTCATCAACTCCTTTCAATAAGCTATGGAATATTAGCTTAGTAATTTCTGCAATGAATCAATTTCACTTTTTAAATTTTTGATTTCTATTTCAAGCTTCTTTTTTGTTTCATGATGCTCTTTCTCTTCGAGTTCAATCAACTTTTCATATGAATGATACGGCTGGTTGCCAATCCAAATTGAGTATTCTTCTGTTTCTGGTAAGTAGTTAACTGTAAAACATTGTGGATGATAATCTACGTCTTTAAGGAACCCAATAACATCATCCCATTTCTTCAAACGGTGATACATACTCATACAAGTCTAACCCCTTCCCTTAAAACAGTCTTTTTATTCAATACCTGCTTTTAAACAACCATAAGGAATAAGTAACAAACCAATTCCAAGGAACGGTAAAGTGAAAATAGCCTCAACAAATCCTTTAGAAATTAGATAACATAAAAACGCAGTAGAAGAAGTTACAATAAATGAACCCAAAAACACATACCTCATATAGCATCTCCCTTTCCTCTTTTTCTTTCCTCCATCAAATATTTAAAACGTCAACTCAGTTACTTAAGCCATTTACGTCCATCATTACTTGTGCGATATTTTTTTACCATGTCAATCCAAAAATCTTTATTCTTTTTAAACTTATTTGTAGATATATAAAGTGTGTTCCTCCATGTCCCAAATTCAACAAATGGCTTAGGATCGGATAGCGTTTTCTTGGGAATCAATTCAAATCTGCTTTTTCTGAAATTTGAACGATAATAAAAACCTTTATCAGTGATTTCAAAAGCTTCGTCTATCTGCAATTTATTATCCCAGGTGATCTTCGTAATCGACTGCATTTCCCTTTCCTCCTTTTCAATTAAAATGCATCTTTTATTTACTATTCAAGCTCATCCATTGCTTTGTTGGCCAACTCATCTGCCTTTTCATTCCCTGCATCTCCACTATGTCCTTTTACTTTTAAGAATGTGACTGACGCTTGATTCTTAACAAGCTCGTTTAATTCCATCCAGAGTTCCTTATTTTCAACTGGTTTCTTGTTTGATTTACGCCAATTGTTTTTAATCCAATTCTTCATCCAGCTTTTCATACCATTTACAACGTATGCAGAGTCTGCATAAACCTCAATATGTATGTTATTTGTCTTTATGTGTTTTAAAGCTTCAATTACGCCTGTAAGCTCCATCACGTTGTTTGTTGTGTTTAGCTTGCCGCCTTTCAATTCAACTTCTTTCCCTTTATATGATAAGACTGCTCCCCAGCCTCCAACATTTGTTTCGTTTTGGTTCCCTCTACAACCGCCATCAGTGTATACAATTACTTTTTCCATAGCTCTCTCCTCCTTAATTAAACAACAAGTATAAGTTTTTCAGCAGCTCTAGTGATAGCTGTATAAAGCCATCTATGATGTGTTTTATGATTTAGTACTTCGTTTATTACAACAACATTGTCCCATTGTGATCCTTGAGATTTATGACAAGTGATTGCGTACCCAAAATCAAAACGATTGTAATCAGATTCATCATAGGGCAATAATTTAAAGCCTGGATTCCCTATTGAATCATTTGGAATATAAAGTTCTTTGAAAAGTTCATCTGTAAAGTCTGGCCTAAAATCAATAACTGTTGACTCATATTTAGGATCCCTTTTAATTTCATCATTGCTGTATACTTTATGTACATAACCAGTCATTCCATTAACTAGTGAATAATCGTTGACTGATTTCTCCCAATCGTTCTTCAGGCATATCAATTTATCGCCAATCATTGGATAAATTGAGTCGAAACCTAAAAGTTCCCTAATCTCACCGTTAATATGTGACCTTGTTTTATTGAACCCACAAATAATTTGATCAGCAGTTTTATACAGTCTATTTTTATGAGCTTCCCACGTTGATTTATCAATAACCACAACTTCTTTATTTTCGCCATATACACCAGGTTAAATTTTTTGTTTAGTTCTAGCCATCATGGACAATTTAATTATAGGGTTTTCAGCTGCCTGTCTATGAATCTCAGTAAGGGTGAAATCTGGATTGTTAAACATAGTCATGAAATCTTCAATTCCATCTTGTGATACAGGTGGTAATTGTCCTGTATCTCCTATGAATAGAATTTTGATACCGAATGACTTCAGATCTTTCATGATCTTACCATCCACCATTGATGCTTCATCAATTACAATCAGCTTTAAATGAGATAATTCGTTTTTTGATTTTCTCTCTAATTGCAAGTCACCATTTCTATCTGTTCTCACGTTGTAAATAAGTTTATGTATTGTACTTGCTGTATACTTCCCATTTGCTTTTCTTGTTACCACCAAGGACGCTTTGCCTGTATAACAAGCAAAAGCCACTTCGCTATCTTTCATTTGTAATTTTTTAATTATGTACTCAACCAATGTTGTTTTTCCTGTCCCAGCATATCCAGCCAAGAAAAATGATTTCTTTTTTGAATTCTTAAACCAGTCTTCAATAATCCTTACAGCTTCCTGTTGCATCTCTGATAACTCAAATTTCTTAGTCGATATACTCTCCTCCTTAATAATGTTCAACAATTACTTTCCCCTTATTTATAAAGAACTGATTACCGTTATCTAAATGAATCCAGAACGCCTTCTCTGGCTCTTCACGATAGTCATAGATAGAATATATCTTAGCTCCCATGAAGCCCTCTACACTATCTCCAATGGAATATGAGACATCTTCATCAATAAATCTAATTGACTTAATCAATGTATCCCTACTTTCAGCTTCGCCATTTGCAATATTAAACATCTCAGTTATCATTTCTTCAGAATGAATGTAATTTGTATTTTTAATTTCGAAAAAATATTCCTTTACGATATAGCATTCACCTCCTAGAGTCTAATTAAAACTTACATTTTATCTTCTTTAGTTGCTGCTTCATATATGTAGAGCAATTCATATCCGTACTCAATAATTGAGTGAATATCTCCAATAGCTTCAGTCTTACCTTTTTCCAAGTTTCTTTTGAAATTAGAAATCGAACACTCAATCTTTTTTAACTTTGATTCTAATATTTCCAAACAGAACTCCTTTCTTATTAATGTATGTTATTTGTATTTTAATAGTACGACACTCTTCCTTTCATTGTCAATAGATATTTGTTATTTTTGTTTCACTTATTTACATAAAAATAAGAGCATTATTTGCTCTTATGACAGTTTAAAAATTGTTTCATTAATTTTATCCCTCAGCTGTATCAAGTCTGAGGGATTCATTGTTATCGCAATACTATTTTCTTTCCCCGAGAATACAAGTTCAAAGGCGATTTCCATGTCACTTAGTTTGTCCACATTGATTTTTAGATTAATATCCTGGTAGTCTTTTCTCTTAATAATGACATTTGCCATATTTAGCTATCTTCTTTCCAATCCGAAAGCAAGTTGCTTACAATCTTAGATGTAGGATTTATGTTATTTTAGGTTTAATCTATTTCTTCAACATCTTCTATTAATGTGATATCCAAACATCCAGATTCTAATTTTATTTCTTTGTCTCCTATTTTCAATATAATATCTGTTGTTAGCTCGAACGGTGAGATTACCAATTCCGCTTTTTTATACGCAGCCTCAGTATTTTCAACATCTTCAATATCTAAAAATGTATCAGCGCTTATAACGAAGCAGGTTCTAAACTTAGCCATACTCATTTCTCCCTATCTGATTAGTCTCCTGCAACATAAAAGGAACATGTGTTCTGTTTCTTGTTTTCATTATACATCTAAGCTCTAATATTAGCTACAGTATTTTTTTCTTTTTTTATTTCACTTTGATTGGTATGATATGTAATAGAGCTTGTACATTTTAACAACAAAACTGGAGGTTGTCCGATGTTAAATGTAGAGATCGGGCAATGTCATATTCCTAAGCTTCTAAAGGAAAAAAACTGGACACAGGCTGACTTGGCACGTGCCACTGGCCTGACACCACAAAGCATCTTTCAAATAATTAATCAACCTGTAGACATCCGCATTAAAACAGCAGCGAAGATCGCTATGGCTTTAGGATGCAAGATTGACGATTTATTTGAGTTTAGGATACGACATTGATTAACTGAGACAATGGTCTCAGTACACCTCCATTATCAGCGAATTCGCTGATAAGACTATACTACTATAAGCATAACAGGTTGTATACGCAATATTTTGTCTTTTTTTGTCGAATAGGGAAATTATTTAGAATTTTTCATAAAAAAGAGACAAATCATAAAGATTTGCCTTCTTTTTTAAGTTCATCTGCGTAATATTTTCTTATGGTTTCCTCATTCATGAATTCTCTTCGATCTGAGATGATTTTTTGATTTAAATCAGTTGTTTGGACTTTCCTATCCTCATATATTTCATTAAGAGCTTTTCTGTCCAACTCTTCCCCTTTTAATATTAGCTTATAGCCCTCATATAGAAGGCCTGACTTAACTATACCGATAGGTCTTAAAAATGAAAAACCAAAAATTTCTTTAAGGTTTCTAAAAGTAGAACTTACTACAGTTCTTGAAGCTTGTCCTTGCCCAATCGCATTAGTCAGTTTTGTTTTTATTACATATTCATTATCAACTAAACTTAATGATGGCTTTCTAAGCCTTGGTTTCCCATTCAATGGTCTATATTCTGTTTCAAGGTTTGCTTCAAGACAGTCTTGCAAGGTTGCTTTCTCTACTTTTATTGTTCTCTCACCATTTTTTGAATCATGTACAGTTAGCATATTATTATTATTTAACGCTTTTTCTATATCACTTCTTGTAAGACTGGTCATTTCACTTGCCTCGTAACCTAATATGCCCTCAAAAAGCAATCTAAACAAGGCTCTATCTTGGGCATTAATTAATTCTTCGCACATTTTTTCCAATTCGTTTTTAGTTATATATAGTTTTAATGATGAATCTATACATGACAATAGATCATTGGTTTTTATCAACCTAGCTAAATTATTACTCCCTTTTGTAACACCGTTTGCAATCGACCAATCTATATAAGTTATCATGGTGTATAAGAATGTTTCCAAAGATGCAAGAGAAGTTGAATACATCGCTCTTAGCACATTCAAAATTTCATCAGTTGTGAAATCAAATAAGTCTTTATCCCTTATTTTTTCTTCTTTTTGTGAATGACTAAATAAAAGGGAGGCTTGCTTTAGTTGACTATCACTACTTAATGTATCTAAATAAGTTTTCTTAAACTCCTCGTTATACAAAGCTATACACCTTCTACTTCGTTCAATTTGTATTGAAAATATTTAATAACATGTTTTTTACTGTGAGTTACTTCATTCTTTTTATTTAGAATTTTGTGTTCTTTTAACTCTGGATTACTTCTAATAAAGCTAAGTCTCATTTTTTTAATTATTTGTTGCGTCATTGATGCACTAATACCAGAAGTGTACATGAAATATGCTATTTCCATGAACCCAACCAAAATGTTTTTATTTATTACAATAGTTTTTTTGGCTTGCTCAAATTTGTCTCCTAGAAATTCTTCGTAATACAGCTCAGTTAATTCATCAAAGAATTCAACCAAAAAGACACCAATTTTCCTTACAGCTATTTGATCTTTCAGCAACTTAGGGAATTTTGTTGCCTCTATTGCACTTACTACATCATTTAAGGAATATAAATAATCTGATTGAGTTGCAATCACATCATGATCTAAACTTATTCTTTGTCCAATTACACTGTTGTCTCTAATATGAGTAACAACTTTGTTCACAGGATTTTCTTCGTTCATTTCTTTTAGTTTCGATAGTCTAACTGGAGTCATTGTATTATGTTGCCCAAATAACTGCCTAGCAACTTTTTGAGTTACGTTGTAAAAGTCCACTTTCATGTATTTGTCATCAAAGTTGCCAGACCTTGCTGCTTTAGAAATACCAACAATACGATGATAACCATCAATTACATCAACCAGAGTATCTGTCATCACCGTCAAACTTCTTTCATGTGGATCGTAAGAGATCTCGATACCCTCAGACGATGAGCCAAATCTTGCATTAAATATTAATGTTGAACTTATTAATGTACCATCAATTGCTTTTTGAGCAATCTGCTCTACCGCTTCTTGGTTAAGCTCAGGAATAGGTATTTCACCACCTAAGAATTCAAAATTCTTGGTCTCACTAGTTCTCTGAGTTCTAGGGTTATATTGAAGCAAATGATTCTCATACATTTTTGCTATTTCACTTCTTTTAAGTAAGAAAGTAAAATTATTGTCATCAACTTTCGTAACATCTTCAAAGGTTATAGGAAAACTAATCTCATTGTTATTTTGCGAAAAGCCTTCCCATGTTGTTTCAATTTCTTGTATTATTCTTTCGGGAAAATAATTTACTGGATTAATCTTTTCATCTTTAGTCACTTCATATATTCCTGAAGCTAAAAGATATTTTTCTTCTTTCCGAAGTGCTTCCTGTCTCCCAAATCTAATTATAAGATTCATTGTTTCTCCAGGTGAAACGCCTTTATGAGAAAGAACATTTTGCAGTCTTTCTCTAAAATGTTTGTCATGTTTATTTTTTTGCAATAACACTTCTATAGTTTCGTTTAGAAGCGCATCTTTTTCGTCATCAAAAATCACTAGCTTGTTCATTTAATACACCTCTTCTAAAACAAAAATAACAAACAAATTATATTAAATCAATTTATAGTCATAAAATTAATCTAAATGTAAACTTACCTCACAAATTCTAGGAACTTTTGCATAGTTCCCCTATCTGCTTTACGAAAAAAATTGACAAAATCCTCTTTTGTGGCACTTTCAATCAATGTAAAATCCACTTCTTTATCCATCAATATACCCGCAGAGTTTTCGATGTTGTCATTTTTAGTTAAATATCTCAATGGAGTCTTAGGATCTTTATGATTCCCTTGATTCATAGCAACTCGTATATCTTTGCCAGACTCTTCATAAGCTATATCAATCCCAACTCCCTTTAAAGAGTGAGGTTTAAGGTTTCTTGATGCAGGTATACCTAATCTATCCAAAGCTCTATTGAACGATTCTCTGTAAGATCTTGATGTCAATCCACCAAACACTAAATCATTCTCCATGCAATTTTGGTTTTTTAATTGTTGCAGATCATTCAAAAAATTTTCATGAAGGCCAGTTGAAACTACATACGAACCCTTGTTCAACGCTTCAACTTTATACAATTCACCATCAACTTTCTTGATATCCATCCATCTAACAGTAAGTGCATACTCAATCCTAAAAGAAGTACGAATTAGAAATTTGGTTAGCAGCTTCTTTTTTAAGCCATTCTCCCGCTCTAATAGCATGTTTTCAGCAATTCTCTCTGCTTCAGTTTGGGTTGTTTTACCGTAACTCTTAGATATTTCTTTTAGCTTTTTTGTTGATCCAAATTGACTTAAATCAATTAAAGAAGAATAAGTACTAACAGTCTTAAGAAACTTGTATAAGCCTTTAACTGATATCATTTTACGGTTGATTGTTGTATTAGCTAAACCTTCTTCTTTCAGATGTTTCCTAAAATTGATTAAGTCAATTGAGGTGATTTCAATATCTTCGGAAGTTAAAAACTCTATTCCAATAGTGGGTTTAAGAAAGCCAAAGAATTGTTTAATATCACCATAATAATTAACTGCTGTATTTGTCTCAAACAATTTATGTCTCCGCTTTGTTTTAGAAAAAACATCAATATTTCCTACCGATCCTTCATCATCAATCTTTTTTAGATATGTCATAATATCGTTATACACCGTGTATTCCTTTAGTGGAATTGCTTTAGAATTCATTTTTCTCCCTCCTTCACATTAATTCTTCAATCGTTGAATTAAGAACAATCGCTATTTTTGCCATTTCAATTAACCTAGCCCCTTCAGGATTAGATATAATTTGTTCTAGTCTTTTCACTGAAATACCTGATTCAGCAGCTACACTATCTATAGTTTTGTTCGATTGTTCTATAATATTTAATAAGTTATTAGGCACTGGCACATCTCCTTCGAATGCTTATGTATCTTAGATGACCTGGCCATTGATGTTAATCTTATGTAGTGATAAAATATTCAAATTCATACTCAACAGATTTGCGAAGCTCCTTAATGAATTCCATTCTTTTCATATAGGCTGCGAGAAGATCTCCAGTGTAAGTGTTTGTCAATACGGTTTGATTAAAAGAAAACTCATCTATTTGTTTTAAATACTCAAATACAGCTTGTTTAACCTTATATAGATCAACTGGTGAATTAATTGATAAACTTAGGCTGCGTAAATATACAAGTTCTTCTTTTAAGCTGTTGATTATTTCGTATTGATACTCAATGTCCGCACAGCTTTTTTCTGGTGATGCAATCACTGGCCTTACCTCCTAACTATTCAATAATTTCAAATATCCTGAAATCATCGATCTTCTAATTTGTTCTTTTTTGATTTCTTTATCTATGTTATTTTTGTTTTCTTGGTGATTAAACCATTCTCCCCCGAATTTATCTATCTTACGAGCATAAACAGTTTTATTGAAATTTATAACATTGTCTTTTCTAGCAGCTAACATAATTCTCCTCCTAAATTACATATTTCCGTATGTCTTATTTATAGTTTAATGGATAAAAACTTATATGTAAAGCTTTTTTCACGACAAATAGCACATTTTCAATGTGCTTTTGTAAGATCATTATTCAATTTCGGAAAAATTGGCATATTGTCTTAAAAATACAAAATGACGCAAACCCCTAAAGGGTTATACGTCATATTATGTACAACTATTATTCATTAGATTATATATTGTCATTCTTAAAATTTCAAGAAAAAGGGGATATTTCTATCCCTTGACTACAAACGATTACTAAGCTCCTCTAGAAGCAGATGATGTTGACACTTTTTCAGCATCCATAGCAATTGATTGCTGTGTACCAGAGAATACGCCTGCTACTGCTGCAACTAAAACTAAAGCCATAACTAATTTCTTCATATACCTCACCTCCTTTCAAGCTTAAAACTCAAATAGCTAAAAGTTCTAAAATTTCATTTTCTACGCCCATATTTTTTAATTTAATTAAAGGCAGTTTAACAAAATATTTATCATCTGATTTCTTGAAATGTTTAACTGATTTCAAGAAACACCCTTTGTCTTTATAGAATATGCCTTTAACATAATAGAGGAACCCTAAATCATTGTCATGCATAGTAGTTGAGTCTAATTTATTAAACACATCCATCATTTTATCTGTCTGATCATTAAGCATAAAGTGATGTGCAAGTTCTATAAAATCAGAATCATTTTTCGGTTCCTGTTCGAGGTATTTATTTTCTTTTACTCCCCAAATGTTTTCTAAGAATGCCAAAGCCGATGTAAGTTTATATTTATGGAAGCTATTTTTTGCGAATTTCAACCCGTTGATATAATATGTTTTTGCTTTCTTATAATCATCAAATACATAAGAATTACCGCAGGTAAGATGAGCAAACACTTGAAATCGATTCACCTTAACATCTTCGGTTATAATCTGTTCACAGTAGTCTCTGAGAGGCTTTAAATTGTTGTCGTTTAAAAATACGTTGGCCATAAGCAGCAAATACCTTGAACTAAAAGAGTCTTTAACATACCCCTTCTTTAAATTAGAAAGATCAATATATGCTGATGTACTTTTCATCAGACCAAACTCACCTGAGTTTAGATATTCATATAATGTCATCATCCTTGCAAATACAAACATTTCTTCACTCTTGATTTTTATAGTACCAGTTTCTTTGATAGCAGAAGTTAAATCAATTTCACCTTTTGTGAGCATTCTATGTATCCGATATACATTCCCCCACTCTTTGCTTAATGCGTTGCTGGCGCTGCATAATTTAGCAACAAGTTCATCTGTTTCTTCGCCAAGTTGATTAGCATCTAAATATTCTACAGCTTGTCTAGCAGCTGACTTGTTAGGGTCGAGTGTTGTGATATAGGTGCTAATTATTTCAATTTCTCTTTCTTGATCAACTTCTCTAACTAAATTTATAAGATTGCTCAAGTCATCCATCTCTTTGTTAGAGCTATTTAAAAATTTGTAAAGGCCAGTTCTATCCGAATAGCCCGCTATCTTAGCTAGTTTCATAGCCAAAGAAGAATCATCTTCACATTTATTTTTTATGTATGTTTTAAGATTCATATAACCCCACTCCCTACAATAAATTTACTATAATTTCAATTCATTGTCAACTAAATATTTGTTATTTGTTGTTTATTATAAGGAGTTTAATTTTGCTTGATCATATACTATAATAAACACTTAAATACTGGATCTGAGGAGAAATTAAATCATGTTGAAAGAAATTGATCTTGATAAGATTTACGACATACGAGAATATCCTGATAAAAATAGTGGCCGCTGTGACAATTGCGATACTGCACAATTCAAGTCTACAATATCCAAAGGGGAATTTATTCGTAAATGCGCCAAATGTGGAATGAAAAAGAGGGTTTAATCCCTCCTCCACTCTTATCCTCCTGGACGAATATCAGCCATTAATTCACCCCCCCCCTATTAGCCTCCTACTTTAATTGCTTCAACAATCATTTGCAATCACCTTCTAAATGAAATACTTCTTTTATTTAATTTCATCTACTCTGTTTTGCCAGGGTGAACATCTTCAGGAGAATTATTATTGCTATCTTCTACTTCTACATTTAAATCTCCAAATAGATCATCTTTAGTGAATTCGGCTCTTGCTATGCCAACCGATTCTTTGAAAAACTCTTTGTGATTTGAGAAGAAATTTTCTAATAACTCGCAGCATTTAGCTATTCTTTTAATTAATTTTTCAGTTTCTTGCAGAGACATGTGTATTTCATAGTGCATAATTTGATTTCTTTTGTTATTTAAATATTTAGTCTCTTTTTTTAATTCATCAGGAATTTTCATTTCACAAAGCAACTCCAACCTATCAATCGATTCGCTATATCCGACGGTCTGTATATTTGGAGAAGCTTCAAAGATATTGTCTTTGTTTTCATCGGTCATCTTTTTCTTTGCTTTCATATATGCGTCCAAGTCTTTAAAAATAAGATACTCATTTTGTTCTTTTAGTAAATATTTAAATAGTAATTCTGTTGCGTGATTAATAGAAAGAATGGCATCCTTAATATGATGCTCAGCACCTTCACCACCAGCCAATTCATTTCCTTTTTCTAATGAAACATAAGTAGCTGCTAGTGAATCAACTGCATTACGGTATAGAGTGTACCTCATATCATCAAACCTTTCGTATAAAAGAATGATTTTATTTTAATAACTTTTGTCTCTCCTTTAATCTTCTATAAATACTCCACCCAAAATAATTGTATTTATACGCATTGCTACACCGCTCTATATAAGTGCTATTTTAGCATATAGCTGGTCGATACTCACCAATATTTTCTGTTATTTTCCTCTTCGGATTCCTAAAATTCAATTTTACACCTCATAAAACAGCCTAAGTTTCTAAGCTTTATTTTAAGATAATACTTTTAAAAAATTAGAAGAAGCAACTCCTAGAGTTAGGTTTAAAGTTGCTTTTGTGTGTAAATATCCCCCTTTTTAGATGTGGGAAATTAGTAATACATTGAATGAAACAATGACAAAGAGCGTGTGAATTAAATACTGTTTCTTCTAATTTATGTAAAAATTATTTCATTTTGTGATATCCTCACTATTGAAAAATGATTAGAAAGGAAGTATTCCAATGAAAAAGTTTTTTGTTAAGATGTTGCTAGTTCTCATATCAGCAGCAGTATTTATTCCAACTACAGCTACACATGCAGCAGACAAGATTGAACAGAAAGAAGATTTGGTAGTAACTATCAATCCTACTGAGCTTCAGAAACAACTTGCTTTAAGAGATGTACCTTTAGAAAAACAAGAAGCATTGCTTCAAGCATTTAAAGCTATTGAAAATGCTAACAATGATCCACTTGCTACTACAAATGGCCCTAAGGGTGCAGCTATTAAGGCAGCAATCAAAGTAATTAAAGGCTTAGTAAATAACGACTGGGCAAAATGGGTTTTACAGCAACGTTTTGGAAAAGAAGCTGTAAATGGTACTGTCAAAAATGCTAACAAGATCATTAAAGAATTAGAAAAAATTATTGATACTCCAAAAAATGCAGCTGGTAGGGCTCGAAAAGTTGTTTCTGCAGAACTTAAAAAACATATAGATTCGGGTGTAGCTGATACAATCGGACTTGTTGTTGAATACATTGTTCTCACTGCTGATTTACTCATACTTTAGATAAAAGGATGGTGACTATATATGTCACAAAATCAATTTATTCAGTTCCAAAAAGCCAATGGTTTAGACGATGAAGATGTTCAATTCCTTATCACTCTCTCAGGGGCATTTTGCACCTGTGAAGAAGAAAACAAAAAGGCCTATGACATAACAAGGACAGCGTTTATTAGACACTTTGGTGAAGAATTAAACCTTTCAAATATTGAAGGAAATACTAGAAATGAATATGAAAAGATCATCAATCAATTTCTAAGCAAGAAGGATAAAAAAATCAATGTAGATGAACTCTTACAATCTTTTTATGCTGCAGATATGATGGATGGATTAAAAAAGAAATTCAATTAATGGCCTTCGTAAGTAAATTGTGTGAAAAGGGGAGCTTTATATATGCTCCTCTTTCTTATTAAAAACATCATTTTATTTAACTTTCTGTTCCCCATCTTTAATCAATTCTTTTGTAGCACCCTGCACACGTTTATATTCATTTTGGAGTTCTTTATTATTATTAAATTCTTTAATTCCTTTTAAGAATTCATTATGTTTCTTCTCAAAAGCATTTGTGTTAGCTAATTTTTGTTTTAATTGTTTTCCAATTGGCACAGTCCATACCCCTTTTTATGTAGAGCTCAGTAATTTAATTTGTTGTTTAAATATTCCTCTACGCTGCCTTTAAAACCTACATACCCTTCTTCAAGTTCATCTAAAATTTGCTCTTGATCCGCCCAGCTTTTAAACATTTTGTGCATATACGGTTTTTTCAGTTCTTTCCTAATTAAATCCCTCACACAATCCACCTCTTATGTATATGTAATTTATAAATTAACTTGAATAAACAAATGCACAAAGCAGCATAATGGCCAATAGGCTAAATACAGCAACACTGATTAAATCATCCCGCCGTTTTAATAACCGCTCCTGGATCACTTTCATACATAGCACACTCCTCTATGGATTTTTATTATGCTTTCTCGACTTTACCATTCATTTTATAAGAGAAAAAATAGGCTTGTTTCATGCTCTTAAACTTCCTAGCATCTTTTTTCAATGGTGTGGATGGATCTAAGTTTAATCCAGCAATATTGATATAACCTTTTTTAAAGTAACCGCCATTTAACCTAACAACCCACATTATTTATCACCTTTCAAATATGTGTTATTTATTTGTTTAAAACTCATGTTTTATCGAATTTAATTCTCTTATATTATCAGTTTTTAATAATTCCATTACTTTATTAAGCTCTTCATGCTCTCTTCGTATTACAGGTAAGCCAATATCAACTGAACATGTGTATAATTCATCTATTAACTTTTCAGAAGCTTCAATGTCATCACTTATAAGTTTTTTTACAACAAAATTAATCAACTCTAATTTTTTAAAAATGTCTTTTTCTCTTTCTAAACGTTCCTTTGTATTTTGATATTTTCTTTCTGAAATTGAAAAGCCTGTTTTCCTTTTTAATGATTCTTGACAACGGTTAGACTCCGTATGGAAATAAAAATACACAATCTCATCAATGTCTTCTTGAGATGTCCCAATTTTATTTAAAAGCTGACGTGCAGTTACTTCATCAACGTTCTTAATTCGACCACTTTCTATTTGGCTTATATAGGCATCCCCCTTGCCTAATTCTCTGGATAGATCTCTAGCGTTGACTCCCATTTCCTTTCGATATGATTTGAAAAACACTCTGAAATATGGAGACCTAAGTAAAGTTTCAATCGTAATCATAAAGCCCTCCCCTTTTTAAATCTATGTCTAATTAAAAGAAACATTTTATTTAATCACTCCTAGTATTCATAGGTTCTGCCACCATTTCAGCACATTTATAGCAATAAACAGGTTCAAAATAATTATCAACATTAGTCGGGTCAGCATCCAAGATTTTACCGTCTTTTACACCTCGTTTGTTCACTAGCCAATTCAAAACACTTTTTACATGCAATGTGCGGAGACTTAATAATATTCTTTTCATCCAAACCTGTTTCAAGAAAATTTTCACTTCGATCATGTTCACCACACATAGATTTATCATGACTACCTGTGTATGCATGGTACTTTGATTTTGGATGAATCCAATTGTGATCTGCCTTTTTACTTTTAGTCGGTGGCAACTGCCACACTCTATTTAAGATATCACTCACTCCTTTCTGTAAAATCAACATTTTATCAAGATATATAACCTTCTCTTTTTAAAACATCAATAAATTTATTTAACCTCTTTTGACCTGCTTCATTAAAATCACCTGTAACATTATTAATAGGCGACATTGAAAAGTCGATTCCATATGTTATATGAGTATCATAACCGTTTCTATTTAGTTTTTCAGAGTATATGCCGTATTCCTCATCAAATGATTTATTACTTGTACATGAAGTTGGCTTTACCTTTGTGTATTTTGGGAATTTACTTACTAGAGAATGAGCCTTATCTTTTGAAGCTAAGCCATACAGTGTTATTCCGCACGATTTTTTGAAGTGTTCTCTTATTGATTCTTCAAATGGATTAATTGGATTTTTAAAATTTCTATATACAAACTTCAACATCACCTTAACCTCCTGTATAAAATTAGAATTTTATTCGACTATTCCATATGCTTTGTATATTTCTTCTTTCATACTATGCCCTTGCCGCTCTTCTTCTTCACCAATCTCTTTAAATGTCATTGTGAACTCATCAATAAGTCTAAAATTGATTTCGCCGACTCCTTCCTCGTCAATTACATCATACATTTCATTTATTGAGTATTTTACCGTTCCTTTTAAACCATCAACATCTGCATCTAAAATTCTTTTAATTACTTGCTCCATAATTTTTACATCCCCTTTTTTAAAACGATAGAATTTTTATTAACCGTTTCCGTTGTATCTTATAACTATATTGTATATGTTATTTGTATTTTAGTCAATAAAAAATATGTGTTATTTGTACTTTAATTTCCTAGCATTAAAACCTTTGATGTATCTAACATATAATAACCTTTGTTTTTCATTGTCTTGCTATATTCTCTCTCACCTTCGAATTCATTGATAACCGCTCTTTCCTCTTTGTTCATTTCAGTATACTCTGTATTACCGTATGATGGTGGCAGCCACCCTTTTTTCTGACTTCCGAAAATATTGAATTTCTTTAAAATCTCATCATTTTTAAATTCAATATGACATGTGCCTTTTTTGTAAAACGTTAAATAAAAATACTTCAAATCAATTTTTTTCGTTTCTCCATAGTGTTTAGACAGTTTTAGAACTTCATCAATATTAACATCATCAGTAAGGCCATTGTCTAGGTAGTTGAACACTTTTTCGATATCTTTGAGTTTATCCATAACTGTATAGTAAGTTGGATCATATTTGCCGTCCCACGTACCATAGCCATTGAGTGGGATTACAACTTTTTTATTTATTTTATATGACTTGTTTGTTTTCCATCCGTTATATAAGTGAACATTTTTTGATGTTTTATCATAATAGTGTTTATGGCTGAACTCTTCAAACAAATTTAAAATGGTTTCTTCGACTCCCTGAATCATTTCTTTACTCATTTGTATCCTTAACGTGTATATGTTGAATAAAGAGAAATCATAATCCTTTAACTCTTCGACATGCTGCAAATATTTTTGCTTTAGATTGCTTGTAAAAAGACTCATGAATTCAGCATTATTAAACAGTGTATTCCAATACTTTTGCCTAACCCGCTTCACAAAGGCGTTTTCAATATCTTCTTCATAATTATTTCTAGAAGAATCTAATTCCAGATTTAATATAGGGGCAGAATTTTCTTTAAAACTATGTAAAATTAATGGCTTCATGCTGTTGTATTCTTTTATTAGTTTGAGCCCTGCTTTTATCTCGTAGTTAAATTGCTCAACAATACCCCTTATGTAATCAGAATCAATTAATTGAGTTGATTTATAGTCATTTGAAAGTTTGTGACTTTCATCCTTTTGCAATTCATCTAAAAGAACACTGTTATATTCACCGTTATCAATTTTTATATAAACTAAAGCTGTCTCTACACTTGTCTTTCTTTCAGAACTAACAAAGGCATCATCTAAAAACTCAACATCTGCATCAAGATCAGTCAACCTTCTTACAAGATGTTTTCTGTCATTAGAAAAAGGATTTTTCAGTGTTTCAGCGTTTAATAAACAAACAATCTGCCCTGATCTTTTCTGTGACTCAATTAAATCAATAGCTTTCAATAAATGTTTGTCTCCAGCACTGAAAGGAGGATTCATAAATATAAGGTCGTATTTCTTATATGTATTAAAAGACATAAAATCGTCAGATATAACTCTGAAATCTTTACCTTTTAATACATGGCGCAAGTTCTCATCATGTTCAATTACATCGATATCATATTTTGAATCACGTCTGTAAGCCTTTGTGTAATCAAATTGTTTATGAATTGCTTCCACCAAATTACCTGAACCCGCTGAAGGCTCTAATACTGATTTGATATTCTTCCAAACTATTTTTTTATTCATTTTGTTTATTAAACTTGCTGGAGTGGGATAAAAATCTGGATTCTCTTTAAACATAATTTCTCCTTTATAAGGGAACGCAAGTTTTGAAATATACGTTCCCTTTTAAATTTAATTTGTTCGATATGTGTTTATAATAGGTTCTATATCTTGTTTTTTGAAGTAATTCAATACCTCATCAAACTGTTGCTTATCACAAGAATGATACTTGCTGGAAATAGTTAAGAAGCCTTTAGATTCTTTAACATTATTCAAAACATTTTCAGGAAGTTCACGCCACCCTTTAAAAATTAATAGATCGGAATAAAAATGGGTGTAGTACAATTTTCTTTTGTTCTGAGGCTTAAAGACAAGTTTCACAGCATTTTCATACTGAGCATATTTAGTTGACTCAAAAGAATCGAATGTGATTTGTTGTGTAATAAACAACCCTAAATCAGATATATAACAAAGTGTGTATTTTTCACCTTTTTTCAAAAGGGCTTGTTCAAATTGTTCTTGGATTCCTTCTACTTCCATCAACAACTTATAAAGATTTTGCTTAAGTTCTGGTATGTCAATTTGTTGAATAATGTTCTTTGAAAGATCAATATTGGCCAACAACATTTCTTTTTTCAACGCATTTTTGTAAGCTTTCCATCCTTCATTTTTCCATGTTTTATTCAAGTCTAACTCTTCAATGATAGATGTTGAAATATCTTCTATTGTATTAGCTTGAGTGATAAGTTCCTTTAAATCGTCTTCTTTCAAAGTTTGTTGTTGCTCAACAGTCTTTTTGATTTCACAGCCCTCAACTAATCCCACATATCTCGCATAAGAATGACCTTGAGCATCCACAATAAACTTCAATTCACCATCAAAATAAACCGCTACGCCTTTTCTAAACCACTCAACTGTTCTTTTCTCAAATTCGTCCATCATGTCATAATCTAAATAAGAATTGATCCTTTTATCTTCGGTGAAACTGCCGCCCGTTTCGTTTAAGAATTCAAAGTTAGTCATTAACATATTTTCGAAATTTTCATAAACATTAGCTTTATTAAAGTGAATTTCTTTAGTGATTTTTACATCTTCTTTAGAATAATCGCCTTTTTCAACTTCAGTTTTATATTCTGTTATTGAATTATTCTTGTTTAATTTCGCAAATTTTGAATTCATCACGTAATATTGATTTTCTTCACTAAGCTCTTTAATTTCAACAGATGAATTTATTTCTTCTGCCTTTTCAGACTCATCAAGCTGCATTCTTTGGTATTCTTTTTTTCTTCTTTCTTCTTCTTCGAGGTATTGTTTAAATTCAGCATCTTTCTTTATTTTTTCCTCATTTGCTTTTTCTTCAGATTTTAGGTCATACATTTCACAATCAGTTTTTATGTCTTCGGTAAGCTCAGTTTGTTTGTACTCCCAATCAATTGACACATTACCGTAAAAATTATAACTTCCAGCATAATCAGTATAAGGATCCGCAGCACTATAGCAATTACGGTAATGATTTAACACAGTTTCACAGTAATCACGAATCGCAGAAAGATAAACGCTCTTTTTCTCATATGGTGTTTTCTTGATTTCTATATTAATACTGTTGTACATATGATTTCCGCCTGTTCTCACAGAGAACTTGAAGCCTGGGAAACGTTTTGTAAGGTGTTTTTTAATTTCTTTAGAAATCAATTTCACATCTTGTTCTTTATTAACTTCAAATGGTTCCCACTGTATAGCATTCCAGAGGTTAAAGTCATTCTTTTTCTCTTTTTCGGTATGATTCTTCGTTTCAATATATGTAATTTTATTTTTAGTGATATCGTTAGCGACACTTAAAGATTCATTAGTACGTTTACTCCACCAACATTTTTTAAAGCCAGAGTATCGAAAACCGTTAGATTTTAAATGTGTCAATGTGTCATTTCCTGGCTCACTATCAAAGTATAATTCGATTCCATTCAATTCTTTATTAATTTTTAAAACTGCTGTCATTTTCAATCTCTCCCTTTTGGTTTGTTGGTGGTTATATAGTTTTATATCATAAGTTTTTTGGTCGATTCTTCAAGACTCATCCTCAACACAATCCTCATCATCTCTTCTTGAAAGCCTTCAATATCTTTTTTAGATGAAAGGTTTATAAGATTTTTCATTTCATTCGAATTAAGATTAGGCAATATATTTTTTGTGAAATGTTCTTTTGCTTTTGTGATGCTTTCTATTTCATTTTTCGCTTCTCTAATTGAATTTAGACTTACAACATTTGTTGTTTCCACTTCTTCTTGAACCTCTTGAATTGCTTGTTTCGTTTCATCTGCTTCGATTGGTTGGGGTGTAGGATCAGTAATAAAGGCTTCGACTATTTCAGCTTCACCATTTTTGATTAGTTCCAATGCTTCTGATTTTTTAATTGGAAAACTTCTCATTTGAGCCCAGCTGTATCTGTAGTATCTGTTGCCTTTTTGTTTAATTAACATCATCTTTACCTTCTCCATTTCGATTAAAATATTCATTTTATTGAATTCGCTTACTGCTTAATAGATGTAATATAAATCACCATTGTTGTCACTAATTGCGAATCGTTTCAATTGAGAATAACTACTTTTTGGAGTGCCTTTTTTTGTATATTTTGATTTGAAAAATTCTTGATGTTTCCCTATTTCTTGTTGTGCTTCTTTTAGTGTTGAAAATTCACCGATTCTCACAAAGTTGAAATTAGCAAAATATTTCATTAGTTCTTTACCTCCTCATATGATCCTATTTCATATTTTTTGTTTCCAAAACTCACAAAAACTTGTCCATTTTCTAATTTCATTAATTTACGAAGTGTAGTCATTCTAATACCGTTATTAATAGCAGCGAAATATAAACGTCTCCCTCCAGTTTCTTTTAATTTAAGCTTATTGTATTTATATCCTTCGCAAACTCCACTATGATTCAAAACTGAGGTATGAATTGTTACATTTATCGCCATTATAATTCTCTCCATTCTTTTTCTGTTGTTTGATTAGATTCCGTTCTTCTCTATGTCTTTATTATATATGTAATTTGTATTTTAATCAATACTTTTTGTATGTTATTTTTAATTTTATTAAGTATTTTATTACGTCCTATGAGGGGTTTGGGGTGGTGTAGGACGAAAGGGCAATTCAACTTGTTGAAGTGACCAAAGTCAGCACCCCAAGGTCTTATTTTTAGTCTATATATTATATATAATTTTAACTTCTTTTCTTTTACAGGAGATCGGTAAAAGCCCTTGTGTCTGTTGAGTTTTCAAAATGGTTTATTGCTTTTTTTTTCATAGGTCATTTTCTAACCACTTAACTAAGAGGTGTCTCATTCTAGATGATGGGATGTAAATGTTGATTGATTTATTATTTCTTATTGCTGATCTCCATATCCATTGAATCATCTCTGATAATGCGTAAATATCGTGATCTATCGCTATGTTATTCTGCTTAAAAAAATCCTTAATTGCTGGATTAACAAATCTATTTATTGAATAAACTAATGACTTTTTGTGACTGTATTCGTTTGTAGCCTTAACATTACACGCTAAGAATCCCTTAGTATATCCTTTGCCACTCAACTTTCCTTTATGTGATTTAAAGGTTGTCCATAGATTCTCGTTTGATTTAGACTTAATGATATTTTGGTAATAGTTTAAGATGTTGTTTTTTAACCGCTTATGTAACACTGTTCTACTTTCAAACCAATTCTTAGACAATGCATAATAGTCGTCACCTACCTTGTTCAGATCCCCTTCATAGATGTTTATCTTACTCTTCAAAGCAGCTTTAATCTTTTGATCTAGGCTCTCGTTATGCTCAATTAATTTGTAATTTTTATTTTCTTTAATAACCGACAATAATTCATATTTGATATTGTGTAAGTCAAAGTAATATTTCTGAATCTGAGCACTAAACAAATATGTTAAAACGTACACTTCGTTAAACTTCTCAAAGATATCACTAGGGAATTCCCAGAACAAAACAGACTCATTGTGATAGATTAAATTATCACTTTTGGCCAGCTTCTTTAATGTCTGAAACTCCCCTTTGTATTCCCTATTCAATTTTTCCTCATTCTCAGAGTTCCACAATATCTTTCCGTTGTTGTTAATGATCCAGTTGTTTTTAAACAACATATCTAAATCATCTTTAGAAATATTGAATTTTTTAATCACTTCCATTGATTCGTCCAGCACTAAAGTATAATTGCCTGAGTATATCAGTTCTTTAGTTGTTTGATCAGACATACTAAATAATGCATGAGTTGCAACTATATCCTTGTTTTCTGAAAGCAGCTTATGAAAGGAATCAATCTTATATAATACTTCTCCCTTTTCTGAGTGAACTTTTGGTTCATGAAATTTTCTGTTGCTACATGACTTCTTAATTCTTGATACTTCATCCAGGTATGGAGTGATGAAAATAAAATGCTTATCTAAAGGTGATTCATTCATGTGATCAATCATTAGACTTGTTTTACCACTTCCCATAATCGAATCAATAATTTTTACTTTTGACATTCATTCTCCCCTATTCAAAATTTTATGTATGGCGAGCTGAGCTACCGCTCACCGTTTAAAACCTTTAAATACAAAGTAAGACAACCAAGTGATTATAAGAATCAATGTAGCAATAGCATATGTCCAAGTAATAATGGATTGTGTGCTGCTGCTGAATAACCCTTTTATAAGCCAGAATACAATGAATGTGATACCAAATGTTGTAAGTGAATACAATACTTGTTTATGCTTCATATATGTTTACAAAGTGCTGCAAGGTGCTATAATATAGATGACAAAGGGAGAATTATCTCCCAATGTCTAATGATGTTTAATGGCGTATTCGTTTGCGTGTCCTTGACCTAGGTCGCTTACGTGTACGCTTTTTCTTTTGGCTTATACTTTTAGTGATACTGACAACCTTCTCAATAATCACAAGCATATTGATTAAGACTGTAGTAAGACTGATTAGTAAAGCCATTATTATAGTCACCTTTTCAAGCACTTTTGCACCTCCTTTCCATACTTATATTATAACATATATTCTTGAAAATGTATGTAATTTGCACTTTAATAATCAAATAAAAAACACTCTCAAGTTTGGACTTAAAAGTGTTTTAATAACATTATTAGACTTCATTTTGGAAACTGAAATACTCTGCCACTTCAAAATCTTCACCTTTGAAAACTATAGTTCCATTCTTTATAACCTCAAGCTCACTCATATTAATTCTTCTAACAAGATATTCACCAAACACTTTCTGATTTTCAACTTCATAAATTTGATCTTCAGTTACTTTAATTGTCATTATGGTTATCCCCTTTTATGTACTTTATTTATTTCTTTTATCTTATGTTTATATTATAGCATGACTTCAGATATTAAACAATAACATATATGTAATTTGTATTTTAATTTGATGATTTTTATCTCATCTTTAAATTTGTTTGTACGTTGTTATATAAGTGATTAGATTAATTAGTTGTGTGATTAATTTAAACCTTTGTATGAGGCTGTGAGTGTGCTTAGAATTGATTTGGTAAAGGTATTACACTGCTACTTTCGTATATATCTTATTTGTTAAATATTCTTTATCAATGTAAAATGACATAGCTTTATTAGTATACATCAATGTTATATCAACTAGTATGCAATCACTATAGTAATAAGGAGCATCGTTTATCTGCTTTACCCAAAAGTTATATCCATGAGCAATTAAAGCCTCAAATTCATTAATAGGTAGCCTTTCATCTGAGTAGCATTCTATTTCCTTGTATTTCAATAAATGCTTAGAGATATCTTCGTTCCATTGTTTATCAGTTAAATTATCTACACAATATGTATTGAAGTAATGAATTTTCTTTTTCATTTTTATTCCTCCCTTTAATACGTACTCGTCCACTTCCTATATTTATATTATATATGTTATTTGTACTTTTGTCAAGTTATTATGTATGTAATTTGTATTTTTATAATGTAACTTTTACTTTCTGTGAATTGCTAAACGTGATATAGTGGACGCAATATTATTCATAAAAATAACACTTCGATTTCCTGACCCACGTTATTCATACGAAGAGTTCCGCATAATGGAACAAAACTTTAAAATCACATCATTTTTTAAAAAATTTTAAATTTAATTGAATAAAGTATTGATTTTTCTATTTAATTGTGCATTCAGTTTGCCTCAAATAAAAAAGCAGACTCACAAAGGAATCTGCATTATAACTATAATTATAAGACGTATTCATAACCATCTATTACCATATGGAGGGGGTATATTAACATCCAAAACGCTAAAACAAAGAACAAATGTGCCCATAGCACTTCCATTTCCACACCCTATATATTTTATCGATTTTAGCCTATTTTCTATCGTACTTGCTATCGTAAACGCCTTATATATCAACGTTTCCCCCTTCCTCTACTCACTCATTTTTCACGATTTCCTCTAAATTTGTCCACTTTTCCTTACTCCCACAACAACTTTACGATCACTCACCATTCATAGTCATC
Source organism: Bacillus sp. MZGC1 (assembly GCF_002998605.1). Taxonomy (NCBI): domain Bacteria; kingdom Bacillati; phylum Bacillota; class Bacilli; order Caryophanales; family Bacillaceae; genus Bacillus; species Bacillus sp. MZGC1. Next base: position 53,179 of record NZ_PVRE01000007.1, on the reverse strand, counting down.
ATATAATCGTCAAACCTATTGCTATCACTGTGTTTTTTCTCCTTTTGATCAATTTTACGATATCGGCCTAAAAAATTTACGATAACAAAAAATGAGACAGTCAATTGACCATCTCACTCATTTTATTTCTTTAATGATTTAAGTCTATCTAAGTAACTTCCTTTGTTCACTTGTTTCTCACCCTTGTTAGTGTTAGTCTGCTGCTTTAAAAATGCTGACTTTGAATTAAATTTTGGAACATATACCTCTTCTTTTACCGGTTCAACTTTTCTTGATTCAATCAGGTCATCTAATTGCTTCATTCTGTCGTTAATCCATCCTAGTCCACTTAAAATTGAAATCACTTGATTCTTACCAGTATCATAATATCCTTTAAATAAATCTAATGGTTCACCCTCACTGAAAAGTCTCTTAAAGCTAATCTGATCAGTTAAATCTGCATTACCGTCTATAATAACACCAGCTTTAACTAATGAATCAAAAGTGTCTGCGCTAAAAATGGATTGCTGCCATGACTGTTTAATATCGTCATGTAGAGTGTTTGCGAATTTTCCTTTGTTATAATCAGATAAATCCATTTTCGAAATCACTGTCACACCTGGAGTATTGAAAATTTGGTTTAAGTCCTTCATGTCTAATGTACTGTAGCTAGACGGAAGGTTTGTATACCCTTCAACCTCTTCAAGCATATCAATAAATTGTTTATTTACCTTTTGATATAGGATAGGCTCTGAGAACGATTTAATGCCTTTTTGAGACACTTTAAAATTGTCTAGGGGAATTACATTCAATTGTTTTTCTGACAGTGCCTGAAGGCATTCAACGGTGTTTAATTGATTCAATATTACTTCACCTTGATCTGGTATGACTGGTACAGCAACTACGGTTTTGTTATCCAAATATTCATCTAATAATTCTATTAATGTTGGTGCAATTCCTGATCCTGTACCTCCAGCTGTTGAAAAGACTACGAACACTACTTGAATCGATGGCTTTTCCATTGCTTCTTTAATAAATTCAACAGATGATTCCCAGTTATTTTTAAAGTAATTTATAGCTGCTTCCCTATCCTTGCCTACACCTTCGGATCCAACTAGCTTTAGTTTGTCTTCAACAACTTCTAAACTATTTAAATCTGAGCTAGAGTAATTGACAGCAATACTGAAATATCCTCTTTTCATTGCTTCATCTGCAATACTCCCACCACATTGACCAATTCCAACAAATCCGTACATTAAACCATTTCCCCTTCCAAATGATATTCTAAGGCCATAATTCCATATGAAGTAATTATAAATTTATGGTGCTTACTTGATGAATCTCTTTCAATAAGCAACAATGCCTCAAGTTTACTTAATGATGATCTTATAGTCGCTTCTGAAAATTGAGTATCTAGTTTAACTGATTCGATCTTGAAGTCTTCTTTTGTCATTCCTTTTATTAGCCTGTTCGCTCCGCATTCTTGCAGCAATGTTAACAGTGATACATCATCAATATTTAATCTGGCAACGACTTCATCAAAATATGTCATGTCATACTGCACCTCCACTGATAGAGTAACAAAATTTATCTATATAGACAACTTTTTTTATCTATTTAAGTGAATTTAATTGAACATTTGAATAAAGACAACACATAATATAAAATTCTCATTGGGTGATATTATGAAATATAAGGTTAGAAGCAAATTAAAGGACTACCTAAACTCTAAAGGCATTAAACAGAAGTGGCTGGCTGACCAAATAGGCACTAACTCCAGTAGAATTTCTATTTGGTGTAATAATAACGATGAAGGTTTCTGTTCTAATCCCCCATCACTTCCTTACGCTTTAGCATTATGTAAAACGTTGGAATGCGAAATACACGATCTCTTCTCAATTATTGAAGACTGAGTAATCAGTCTCTCTTAATAAAATACAAATTACATTTATTTTATATTGACTAAAATACAAATTACATATACAATCACCTTATAGCAAATTGAAATGAGGTGATTTATTGGGATCATGTAACAAGCAGGACATTATTGAACTTCTTGAGTATCGGATTGTTAATGGTATTGCTTCTCAAGAAGAGAACACATTTTACGAAGACTTAAAATGGTTTGGCAAAATGGACGAGTCTTCTACACTATTTAAAAGATTGGCATTACATATTCAAAGACAAAATAACAAATAGAGGAGAGCGCTTTTGGGGAGAAAAACAAATGATTTAAGCAAACAAGTATTTATTTATAGTCTCGATACTTCGAGTTTTTATAATGATCGTGAAAATTTATTACATAGAAAGATTTTAAAGTCTTATAGATATAGAGATTTGCTTAAAACACATAATGGGGACACCAAAAAAAATAAGAAATACATAAAAAACAGAATCGCTAAATTAAAACAGGAGTTAAACCAAGCCTTCAGTGAACATGAAAGTGTACGAATGCTTAGAGCCGACACATTAACTGACAATAAAAAGATCGCTATGTTTGATTCAGTTATGACTCGCACGCTAGGTATAAAAGAAAACAATTTTTCTGATGATGTAATTGTGGTTCAGGTTTACCACTTTCAGGTTTTCAAGAGTATTCTTGATAAAGGTTTTGTACATAACAATGAACTTTATGTTTACTTTACAAGTTCAGCTGGGCAAATACGAACGAAAAAAGCTTGTTTTATTAAGAAATCTACATACGATAAATTTGAAAATGCTTTAACATGTGGCCTTAGTCTTGAAGATATCAATTCTAATGGTGGGATGAACATCAATAAATGGAATGCTTACCTTGCTTTATCGAATAGTGCCAGCAGCCATTGGGATATTGATATTAGTAAAACTGTTGTTGTTGATGACTTAGAGACTAATGTAATGAGTGAAGTTGATTACATTGATAGAAACACATATGAGATTACTAGAAAGACAATGAACATTCCTATTGAACATACGGATGGTTGTGGAATTATATCACCTAAGCTCAGTAGTAAAAGCTTTATGGTCAGACTGCCGTGGGTTAAAGGACTGTTAGTGCCCTTCGACTTTCATCGTTTTGCAGAAACACATAACAAAACACAAATTACAGACATATACGGTAAGGTATGGGATATTAAGAAAGATGATATCCAGATTATTTTCACTAAATCACAATTTAAGATGTGGAAATATTATAGGTCTTGGAGCGAATATCAAGAAAAGTTTGTTCTGTACGGTTGCCTAGGTGCAAAATTAAATGAAGAAGATCCTTCAGTTGAGGGAAAACTTACATATCAAATGCTTCAAACCCTTACTGATATTACTCATGATGAGCTCAAGTCTATTAGTAACAAAACTGTTGAGGAAATAAAAGCTATCGGTAATGATAGAGATATTATGTTAAAAATTATGGGGGCTGCTGAGAATCGAAAATTCAAATCGCCTTTGCAAAACGCATTACTTCTCTATCCTCAACTATTGAATGATGATCATGTCAAAGAAACCATTAAGAATAAGAAAAAGAGTCTTGTAAAAGACGCAAAATCAGGCAAGTTGCAGATTGAAAACTCCAAATATACGTATCTCTGCCCTGATTTATACGCTTTTTGTGAAAAACTTTTTCTAGGAATTGAACATCCAAATGGTTTGTTGGACGGTAACAACGTTTACTGTGCGATTTATGATGAAGGAGAAATTGATGTACTTCGCTCCCCTCATCTTTATCGTGAGCATGGTATTAGAAAGAATGTTAGAAATGAGCTTTTAGATGACTGGTTTATCACTAAAGGAGTTTATACAAGTGTTCATGATCCGATCTCAAAATTACTCCAGTTTGACAATGACGGAGATAAAGCGCTGATCATATCAGATACATTCTTTGTTAATATTGCAAAGAAGCATGTTGCTGACATCGTCCCCCTTTATTATGAAATGGGTGTTGCAAACAAACAGATGATTAATAGTGAAAATCTCTATGAATCTCTAACAAATGCCTATGCAGTTAATATTGGCGAGTATAGTAACAATATAACGAAGATCTGGAACAGTTCTTCAGTTAATATTGATGTTATCAAATGGCTATGCGCTGAAAATAACTTCGCTATTGACTATGCAAAAACATTGTTTATGCCTACAAGACCAGACAATGTTGATAAACAAATTAAAAATTACATAAAAGATAAAGTACCTTTCTTCTTTGTTCATGCTAAAGATAAAGATATCTCATCTGTGCAGCCTATAAATGAGAGCACAGTAAATAAACTAGATGATATCATTCCAACTGATAGGATTAACTTCAAAGCTGTAGCAGGAAATTTCGACTACAACTTCTTATTAAGAAATAAACGTATCAAAGAAGACGAAGAATTGGTTAATGAATACATAAAGCTCGATCGCAATAAAAAATGGCTTGCTAATAATGAAGAAACTAAGCCAAATCAGAAATTGTACGTTTACAAACTCATTAGAGATAAGCTACTTGAAATAAATAGTGATGAACAGTATGTGGTAGATGTTCTTGTAAAACATCTATACAAAAAGAAAAGTAGATATAAAGCAACGCTGTGGGAATGTTTTGGGGAAACCATACTCAATAATTTGAAAAGGAATTTAAAAACTTTCAAAGGTTGTGTAAAGTGCGGACAAATGTACAAGCCCACCTCGAACAACTCTAGTTTTTGTTCAAAGTGCTCAGTCATAATTGAAAAAGAAAAACATAGAAAAAGACAGAAATCATATGCGTCTAGGACAAGAATGACGGTTTAGGAAGTGCCTTGAGCCTTAGAGCCACAAGGGATACAGCGTTTTTGTGCAAAAATAAACCTAGTGAAAAGTGGCTTCAACCTTACAGCCGCAAGGGTTTAGACCACTTTTGGAGATAATCGTCTTAAGGGAGGTAAAAAGCAAATATCCAAATTAAAAAGGTTAGTATATCTCCCCTCCCCATTTTTAAAATACAAATTACATATATAATCAGGAGGAATATTAATGAATAAAACAGAATTAGTATCAGTAGTGGTTGAAAAGACAGGATTAGCAAAGAAGGAAGTTGCAAAAGTTGTTGAAACAACATTTGATGCAATTGAATCTACTCTTAAAGAAGAAGGTAAAGTTCAGATCGCTGGGTTTGGCACATTCGAAGTGACCACTCGTGCTGCACGCAAGGGTCGCAACCCTCAAACAGGTGAAGAAATTGATATTCCTGAAACAAAAGCGCCAAAATTTAAAGCTGCTAAAGCACTCAAAGATGCTGTAAAAGGTTAATTTTATTCAAATCAATAAATAACATGCTTCTGCAATATTAAAGGTCTTTCACGAATATGTGGGTATTCGTGGCTGACTAATGATTATTAATAGAATAATAGTCATTAGTGGGTTGACTACCCTGTGCAACTTTATTCTCCAAACTGTCTCACTCCCTTTCATAAGATAGTTCTGACTCACATTTAAGGAGATGGCTACTCCTGAGTCGGATAATATTCATTTATATAGGTTTGGACTCCCCCTCTTCAACTTATACCAAATGAATATTATCGGGCTACAAATGCCAATAAGTCTTCACGCTCAAATGCGACTGTATCCTAGCAGAGACTTATTTTAGGAGGTATTTGCTCGATAATTAAAACTAATTGCGGTGTTGAGCTTCGGCCTTCACTTAAGGTGATTGGATGCGTCCGAGCTTCTTTTAAACTACATTTTCCCAAGCATGTACCTTCTCACACGAGGTATAGAAAAAAGCATGCAGAATAAGAGATTGGCGATCTACACGCAATATATGTAGATAAGGTGTGTGACCTGACAAGTAAGACAGGATTTGTCTCAGGAAAGGTTTATCGAGGGTCTTACCTTTCTTCTACTTAATATCATTGATTTCTATAGTACACAACTCGGTATCTAAGATGCCATGTCTTATGACAGAGTAGCTACTTGTATAACTTACACTTGGTAATTCTACAGCGCAAGAAATTGCGACTGTCTGACTTGTGGGTTAGCTAAAATTTAGTAAGAGTACTGTGTGTATTCCTGTCCATGAGGAGTTTCGAATTGGCAATGCGGTGGCGGAATAGGTAGACGCTTATCATGTGCGAAAGCATAGGAGAATCGGGAGTGAACCCGCTAAAAAACTCGTGAGTCAGAAAGCTCGGCTGACATGCGAGGTGCAAATCCTCGTCCGCATCCCCTTGTTGTTAATTAAATCAGTTTTATCCCCACCTCTTTCCTGTGTAAAGAGGTTATTTTAGTTAGTAAATTCCTTCGGGTGTTTCCCCAGCACCCTTCCGACATTTCTTTTTATTCCCCTTTCTTCTCTCCTTTTTCGGGTGTTCCAATGTGTCGGCAATGGACATCCGAAGGAATTTATTCGGTTTAAAATAAAAATTACATACTATTTGGAGGTTATATAATGGCGAGTAAAAAAACTAATCAAGTTAATTTAAAAGGATTTTTCGATATGGATGTTATGGAAGTGATCGAAGTTAAAAGTAACGAGGAACTTCCATACGACTTTAAAGAAATTTTATCTGAATTTAATGGAAAACAGATCAGCATTACAATTAAGGAAGAAAATGATTTGCCTGTTAAAGACAAAGAGTAGAGGTTGGTGAGTTAATGAGCGTAATTACAAATCCAGAATTACAACGTGGAAAAGACGAAAGCTTTGACGACTATTTTATTAGATTACATACAAATAAACACGATTATAAAATCGACAAGTTTGTTATTAGAGATTTGCTAAATGAAGAATCTGGTGAGAACTATGGAGAAAGTAAATGGCGTAAAGACTTTGCTCAATACCGCAGATGGGCTGATTACCATGTAAACAAGAATCTTGATCAAGAAATTGTTGACAAATATGATGAGATTAAAATTGAAGCTGCTAAAGCGGAAGTCCGTAGACGTGATCAGAATAGAGAGTTCACAAAGAAGATTAGAAACTCTGCTCGCTTCGATCGTATCCGTGATGATATGACTGAAGCAATTTTGGAATTAGAGAAAAAGCGCCCTCTTACATTCTCTCCACCTCCCCCTTCAACTTCTGATAAGCACGGTCTAGCATTATTCAGTGACTGGCATTTTGGAATGGATATCGATAATCGTATTAACACCTTCAACGAACAAGTTTTCAATGAAAGAGTTCAAAAATTAGCACAGGACGTTATTAAACATGGAAAAACAAACGGAATTTCAACTCTGCATGTTGCCAATCTTGGTGATTTAATCGGCGGATTGATTCATGTTTCAACAAGAGTTCAAGCTAACACTGACTCTGTTGAGCAAACTCAGTATGTTACTGAAACATTAGCTGAAATTTTGGCAGCATTCGCTAGTGAGTTTGAGCAGGTTAAATTCTATAGCGTCGCTGGAAACCACGGTCGCCTCTCCCCTTCTAAAAATGATGTTGGAATCAAAGAGAACTTTGAGTACTTTATCAATTGGTACTTAGAAGCCCGCCTCAAAAACATTCCGAATATCACTATTGAGCAAGAACAAGACGGCTTCATCCCTACAAAAATTAAAAATCAAGAAGTAGTGTTTGTGCATGGTCACTATGATCGTGTTGATCAATGTGTGACACGCTTACCTCAATTACTTGGTTATATCCCTTCTTACATATTCGGTGGACACGTTCACCACAATTACGAAAAAGAATACGGCAGCACGACTGTAGTTGTTAATGGAGCTTTAGTAGGTGCTGACGACTACGCTATGCAAGGGCGGTTTGGAACTAAGCCTTCACAGAAGTTCATGGTATTTGATGATGAAGGAATTGAAGCTACATACATAATTCGTTTCAAGGACGGAAAATAAACTATTATTTTAAAAGGAGTGAGCAAACATATGGAATTAGCCATGCACGAAGGCTATAGTTTGCATTTATTTGATTTGAATACCGAAGAATCCCTAATCGAATTAAATGCAATTCAAGATACAGAAATTTACTTTTCCGATGAACATGATACATACCTGATATTTGTTAGAAATGCATTTTTGAATTTTGAGGTTCTAAAATTTCTAGGTGATCACAATTCCCCCACTTCTTTAGAGACGAAGCTTGGAAAACGTGAAAGTATTTCTATCGGAAAGAATAACTCAGGACATAAATTTAAAATAATTGCTGAAACTGAGGGCTACATTCCAAAAAACAACTTAGGTCAAAAGATTTCTTTTGAATTCAATGAAGCAGAAATCATCTCAAGAGCTGAATTAAAAGGTCGAGTCGCAGAAATTTCTGGCATGGATTTAATATTTAAAGTTAATCCAATTAACGATGAATTCTTTAAAATACATTACTAAATAAAACTTTAATTTTAATTTAATTTAATGATGATGAAGAGGATGATGAATGTTGATTGAGAACCAAAACAAAGAACATATTGAATTCTTGCGTGAACACTTAAAACTTCTAACAAGGCTAAAGGAAACTGGTTACAAATGTGATCGTGAGATTAATGATGCCCTATCAAAATTACATGGAATTGTTTTTAAACAAGATCCTTCCCTCACCCTCACCTTTGGTGGGAATAGCTTTGTCTCCAATGGAGGAAATCAGACAAATCTCCGATTTGGTTTAGTGGACTCCGACCTGTATAAAAGATTCAGGGAAGCGCATCCGAAATTGACATCAGTTGATTCTAAAATCGATAGAGGCAAAGGAAAAACCACTATCCTCTTCAGTTACTGCTATGATGAAGGAGCATTGATTGTTGTGGGCACTTCACATATCGCTAAACTATATCGTGAAATATACCAAAGAATCCTTGAGAAAAATGGCTATCCGCTATTTCTGGGTGCGGCGGAATACATTTTAACAGTTGAGCAGCTTAATGGTAGAAGAGGTAAGGTTTTTATTGATGAATCTGTCAGTGAAAAACAATTGAATATTATTAAAGAAAATAAAAATGTTGAAATCTTAGGTGGATTCTTTACTTCTACATAAGCGCATTTTTAAAACGTCTAGTTAATCTGGGCGTTTCGTAAAGTGTGTTTTTATTTTTAATTGGAGGTGTCATATGTGCCAGTAAAAAAAGGAAAAGAGTGTTTGAAATGTTTAGATTGCCTAAAAGAAAAGGACAAGATGAACGGTTTTTATAACACTAAAAACAAATTATATGAAAAGGTTGGGAAATTCCCAATTTGCAAAACGTGCTTAAAGAAAACAATAAATTATGATGACATGGAAACAGTATATAACACTCTTCAGCAAATGGATGTAAAGTTTGATCCGTTGTACTGGGAGCAAGCCATCCAGAGAAAAACAGACACGTTCAGTGCTTACATCACAATGGCCAACTCGTTAAAGCAATTCAACGGAACATGTTGGAAAGATAGTTTTTTAGAAACTGAAGCGAACAACATAAATTCGGATACCACCCCTCCCTCCCCCTCATCAACTGATTACTCTACAGAAATTACAGATGATATGGTTGATAAATGGGGATTCGGTTACACTCTTGATGAGTACAAACAATTTGAACGTAAATATGTCAAATTGATAAGAAGCTACGGCGAGAAAACAGCACTGCATACTGAAGGTTTGCTATCGTTTATAAGATTTCGTGTCAAAGAAGAGATGGCCACTGCAAGAGGCGATGTTAAAGAAGCGAAAGAATGGGGATCACTCGCTTCTAAAGCCGCTACTGACGCTAAGATCAACGTTTCACAACTTAGTAAAAGTGATATTAGTGGCGGTGTTGATGTTATCACACAACTCTTTGAAGCTGTGGAAACAGAATTAGGTATTATACCCCTTCTTCCTCGGTTGACCGCCCAACCCTATGACGATGCTGATTTGATTATTTGGGCGATCATTAATTATTACAGAAGATTGGAAGATAAAGAGCCTGTCAATTATGAAGATGTATATCGTTTTTATGATGAAATGCTGGAAGAACATTTCAAATCTAAGGGTCTGACTGATGATCAAATCAAAAAATCGAAAGAAGAAAGAAATAATGTGTTCAGGGATTTAGGGAAAGTCTATACCGAACCACTGTATGAAAATGGTGAAGATGAGTAATGGCTAGCTATAAAAACTTTACTTCTAAAAATAAGAAGAACAGTAACGATAGAAACGATATATACGAATCCTCTTTCGAAACCCCCTTAGATCGTGATGATGAGAAAAACATCATCAAAAAGAACATTTCCAAATGGGCTGAATTCACCTCGTTTATACGGTTTTATCCAGATATATTTTATGATATGCTCAAACCCGATGTCGGCGGCATCGAACTCGATTTATATCAAAGAATAATGATGAGGACACTTAGTCGTTTCCCTCAAAATTATTTTTGTATTCCTCGTGGCGGTTCTAAGACTCTCACTCAAATAATGGTTGCTTATCATACTGCTATTTGCTTTCCTAATATAACATTGGCTATTACAGCTTCCACTAAAGAATCTGCGGTTAAGATTTGGAAGGAAAAACACGATGAGATTTTAAGGTTCTACCCCGCTATGTCGGACGAGATTAAAAGTGAGAACTTTTCCAAAGACTCGGGTAGAGTAGAATTTCAAAATGGCGCTATCATTGACAACCTCGCAAACGCCCAGTCCTCGAAAGGACTTCGTAGAAGAAGAGGTTCTTTAGAAGAATCTGCACTGATTGATAAAGATTTGTACGATGATGCCATTGAACCTATTTTTAATATCCCTCGAACTACAATGACTGGTGAAATTGATCCAACTGAGCTAAACGGTCAAATAAACCGCTTTTCTACTTCTGGTTACAAAAACTCCGATGAGTATGAAAAAATATTAACCATGGTTAAAGAAACTGGCGACCTTAAAGGTTCGTTTGTGTTTGGTTCTGATTGGAGAATACCGATTCATTTTGGTAGACAGAAAATGTCAACTATTAATAAAGCCAGACAAGGAAACGTCACTCGCTTCAGGCAAAACTACTTATGCGATTGGATAGGTGCGAGTGATGGAGCCCTCATCAATATCAGTAAACTCATTAAAGCTAGAACAATAGCTCAGCCAGAACTTTCGTGCCCTAAAGATAAGAACAAAAATTTCTTATTGAATGAATATGTGATAGGTGTCGATGTCGCAAGGTCTGCGGCTGAATCCAACAATAAAACAGCAATTGTTGTCCTGAAGATCATTAGGAATAGCAACAATCTGATTAGACAAGTTCAAGTTGTAAATATAATTGAACCTCCCAATGGGCTTAGTTTCAAAGAGCAGTCTATAGTTGTTAAACGGATTTTTAAAAACTATGGAGGTAATCAGGATACTTCTCTTTCAAGAGTTAAAGCAGTTATTGTGGATGGTAACGGCGTGGGAAGTGGCTTGATAGATCGTCTTTTGGAAGACGTCACTGATCCAGAAACTAACGAAGAATTAGGTTGTTGGGCTACGATAAATACTGACCAAAAACCTGATGTTCCTAACTCTCCTGAAATTGTTTACAATTTGAAATCACAAGGTATTAACCAGGACATCATCACTCAATTTTTAGACTATGTAGAATCTGGTAAGTTGAAGCTGTTAAAGGCTTATGATGATATTAAAAACCAAAAAGGAATTTTAGATGATGTGATGATAGAAGCTGCGTGTATTCAAACACAGTTATTCATCGATGAGGTTGCCAACTTAAGAATTAAAAAAAATCAAAATTCCTTTAGTGTAGAGCAAGTGGTTAAACGAATAGATAAAGACAGATACAGTGCTATAGCTTATGCATTATATTATATTGCTTTATTTTTAGAAAAAGAGGAATCGAACGATGAATATTCGTTCGGTTTCTTTTTCAATTAAACGATTGGAGGTGGAATATTGCAAAAGGAAAAAAGCGAGTCGTTTGAATTTAACACAGATTTATCATCCCCTATCCCCCTTTCTCTTTACTACTCTTCTTCTGTTAGCTCCTTCAATTACGAAAATGTTAAATCATGGCTAAAAGACCACAATAGACACAATAAACAAATCAGAGAAACCTCAGAATATCTCTACAATTTAAACGGAATTTATCGAAATGTGATTGATTATATGGTTTCACTCGTAACTTTGGATAGAGTTGTCTATGGAAATTCAAGTTCTCATGACAGTTTCGTTTCAGATAAAGCTGACTATACAAAAGCTCTTTCTAAGATAAACGATAAAGAAATTGCAAGAGATATTATTAGAAAGCTGAGTACTTATGGAACCTCTTTTCATTATTTTGAATCTTTCAGAGACGATTCCTTCCCTTCTACCCTTAGTGATCTTGAAATTGAAGGGATGACTGAAATCAATAACAGAGACGATTTTAATTGTTCTGTGTTAACGCTCCCTATTGACTATTGTAAAATTGTTGGTCGGAAGAACTCTTCTTATTTGGTTGCGTTTAATGTATCTTACTTTGATAAATTCACAGGTAACGGCAGATCCTTGAAACTTAAAAGGTGGCCGAAGGAGTTTAGACAAGGTTATGTCGAGTATAAAAAGGATTTGAATAAACGATGGATTGTGTTAGACAACAATAGAACTATAGCGAACAAAGCTAGTGCAGGAATAGAAGATCAATGGGGTCGACCTATAGGGTTAGCTGCATTTGTTGATATGGTTTATGATGATTATTTTGTTGATACGAAACGTAATATCTTAGATGAACTAAACAGTACCCTCATTTATCAAACGTTGCCTGAGGGTGAAAAAAAAGGTATTTCTTCCCTCTCTCAAACACAGCAAGAACAACAGCATATAAGCATCAAAAATGCTCTTAGCTCTAGAAATGGGTTAACTGGATATAAGTTTTTCTCATTGGCATCAGGAACTAAGCTAAATAAGCTTGAAACCAACGTTGATTTTCTGAAAGTTAAAGGTGAAGACGAATTAATTAAAAGGATATCAACTAACCTGGGCTTTGCAGGTTCCGCATTGAATGGTCAAGATGGAAACTACTCCTCTCAATCAACGAATATCGAAATGGTCTCCTCTCAAATATTCTCCTGGTTAGAACAAATCTCCAATGAATTCAATAAGGTAATAAACGCAAATATTATCAAGAATCCAAAATCATTTATTGAAGTTTATTATCTCCCTCTCACGCACGTTAACAGAAAAGAAAAAGTTCAAAACATGAAAGATTTGTACACCAGTGGTCGTGGAAGTTTGACTGCATGGATTGCAGCAACTGGTTGGAATCCTGATGCTTATATATCTTTAATGGAATACGAAAAACAAGAAAAATTCGATGAGAAATACCCTGTCCATGAAACATCATTCACGCTAAGCAAAGATAAAAAAGCTGGCGCTCCAGAAATAGACTCGCAGAACGAGAATACCATTAAATCTAAAACTAATAACAGTAACGGGACACCTTCGGGATCTTGAAAGGAGGTGTAAATTTACTTGAGAAGTGCAATTTTAGAAATTAACAATAACAAGAAAGTTAATGGTAGGACTTATTTGAAATGGGTAGTCCTAGAAATACACGAGAACAACTCTCTATTCAATAAAAACGGTATCACCTGGCTGGAAAAATACATTAAAGCTAACTTAGATTCTATTCAAGGGATGCCCCTATGTGTTGAGTTTATTGATTATGAGAATAGTGAGCCGTTTGGACATGGGCTAACTGAAATCAAAGATGGTACACCATTATTTGAGAATAGTGCGGTTGTAGGTGTTACAACTAATGGCTACATTGATTCTATTGAAGTAAATGGGAAACAAAAACGTGTACTCATTGGCGAAGGCTACATTTACAACCAGAGATACCCTAAATTTGTCCAATGGTTGAAGTCGAAAATGTTTGATGGTGATTTTCCTGAGACATCTGTAGAAATATCTGCTGTCGAAGGAAAAACGAATATTGAATATGAAGGTGGCTATAAAGAAGAAGGTCGTGTCCCTATGACCTTTGATTTTACTGGAGATGCGATATTAGGCATTGATCCAGCAGATGACACAGCAGTGTTGTTAGAGCTAAACAGTAAAAATAAGGAGGATAAAATCTTGTCTAAAGAAAAAGAAGCCCTTGTGGAACTTAACGAGAAACTTAAAGTGGATGTTGAATCCCTAGAAGCTAAGGTTGCTGAATTAAATGAATTACTGACTAAAAAAACAAATGAACTTAATGCAGCAGTGCAAGCAGTTAAAGATGAAAAAGCTAAAGCTGAGGCTAAAGATGAAGAAGTTAAAAAAGCTAAAGAGGACAAAGAAAAGGCTGATGCAGAAATTAACTCTTTGAAAGAATTTAAAAAATCAGTTACAGAGGAAACTCTGAAAACAGAGTTGAACCAGCATCTTTCTCGGTATACAGAAGAAGAAAAATCTGTTGCCAAAGAGAAAATTGAGCTCTTCTCAACCTCCCCTACTGAGGAGTTAAAAACCCAAATCGTTTCAGAAATCAACTCTGCTATTGCACAATCTTACATTAGTCAAAGAATGAAACAAACATCAAATGAGATTAATAGCGTGAACGACATTTACTCAGAAATTAACGAAACTGGTAATGAAGCTTCTGTAACTATTGAGGAACTTTATTAATAAAATAAGACTTTTATAGAAAAGAGGAAATTGAATGTTTAAATTCGGAACTATTGGCGCTTTTAAGCAAGTGCGAAATAATCCAAGATGTAAAGCTACAAAAGATTTGGTTCCTGGTTATGTAGTTGTGCCAGACGATTCTACAGGAAGAGCTCCTACCCCTGCATCAGCTACTGCTGCTAAAGGAGATATTTATGTTGTAGGTAATATCATCGACAAACCTGAAATTAGAAGCAAAGCTGATTTCAAGGTTTTGAAAGATGAGTTTGTAAGAGCTTTTCGATTAGCAGATTGCGTTGGTTTACCAATCGAACTTAGTCAGGATACTGTGGTTGACTTCGAAAACATTGTTAAAAACGATGTTTTAGTCTCTGCTGCTGACGGCTCAGGAAAATGGGTTAAATCTGACGGTACAGATGATCAATATAAAGTAAAACTTAAAGTGCTTGAAAATACAACATTCGGTGGCAATGGACTTTATCTTACGGTTCAGGGCTAATCCTATCGCTGGAGGAATTAAATGATGAAAATTGAATTAAACAATGCAAGACGTGATTCTGAAGTTTTTGCACATTCTAAATTAAATACTAAGTCTCCAATTGTAGAAATCTTTTCTGCGGTTGCAACTGGTAAAGATTTATCTAAATTTAATGGAGCTAAAGTGGACGCTGCTATGAAGCACGTTAAAAATTTAGGTGATCAAGCTCTAGCTGGTAATCCAGTTGCTAAGGCAGAAATCAACCAAATTGTAAGATTTGCAATTGAGCCTAAGCTAATTTCAGCTTTAAAACTGTTCGATTTCATGGGTAATTTTAAACCAATCGGCTATGATGAACAGCCTATGATGACCACATACGCACACGAATCGATTAGAAGCGGTTTTCAAGCTGCTCGTGGTGATGTTCCATTCGCAACTACAACTTGGAGAGAATACCCGATTGCTACTCAAACCATTTCATCTGGTTACGCAGTAAATTACCGTGAAATTATGAGTGGGAATCTCGACAAGGTCGCTGAAGGCATGGATCAGGTTCAAATCGACATGATGAATAAGGCGATGTACTACGTTGTAAATGAAATGTTTAATGCTATCAAAAAGGCTAAAGGCGTAAAATATTTCTCAGAAAGCCCTGGTATCGCTAAGAGCGCTGTGGATGACACGATTACGAAGATTCGTAGATTTGGTCAGCCTTCAATTGTGGGAGACTATTCTGTCGTTTCACAGCTAAATGATTTTGCTGGATTCCAAGCTGTAGCTGGAGAGGCTTCAAGTGCAAAATTGCCCGAGTCAGTTATGGATGAGATCAGAAAAACTGGTTTATTGAAAACATACAAAGGATCTTCTATTGTCGAGCTTCCAAACAGCTACAATTTGACAGAGCTTAATAAAGCTAAGGACAACTTCAAAACCTACCTTCCAGAAGGCCTCCTGTTCTTCATTCCTCAAGGTGCTAAATCACCACTGCAAGTATTCCAAAAAGGTGGAATTTCAACTATGACAGGTAATGATGTGGTCACTGGCACAGAAATTACTCGCTTTGATTTGGAATTAGGTGCTGGAGTTGCTGAAGGTATGGAACATCAAATCGGCTTAATCCGAGATGAAAATTTCGAAATCACACCAGAATAATATTTAATGGAGGGCGTAGTCCCTCCATAAACACGGAGGGATATAATGTCAATCGATTTAGATAAAAAAATTAAAATTAAAAACTTATGTTCTTGGGATTTGTACTTCAAAAAGTTCGAGTCTCCTGGAGATTTCAAACTTCCTGCTAACGGAGTAAGACAAATTACTGTAGCTGAAGTTCAGTCCCAAGTTTATGACAATGTGAAAATGTTTGCTGGAACTGATGGGGTTGGATCTCACGCTAAGATTTATATTGACGATAAAGAAACGAGAGTTCATTTAGGATTTGAAAGTGACGATTCTACTCAAAATGTTGTTGATCAAGAAGCGATTAAAAAGATTTTAACTCTTAAAACTCAAAAATCATTTGAGGATAATGTTAAAAAATCAATTAAACTTGATTCTGAGAAAGCTCAACTGTTTGAAGTTGCAAAGGATTCTAAAATCAATGATCACAGCAAAATTAAGTTCATCGAAGAATATACTGGCTTTAAGTTTGACGCATAAGGGATAGATTATAATGGCTGGATATGAAGATGTATTAAATTCATTTCATTCAAAATTTCAATCAAATGAAGTAGTTCCAGAAGGTCTAGAGAAACAGTTTTTCATTGAGGCGTTAGCTTCGTATGAGCTTGATCTTGAACCGCTCAAATACGATGATTCTACTGAGGAATTCAATGAAGAAATGTCTAGACCGAAAATTAAACTGCTTGGGCTTCTTATGTATAAACAACATTTAGGTCGATATAGAGATCGAGCTTTAAAGTTGAACAATGTAATCGGCAGAGACATTCAATTAACTGGCTTGGCGAATACTAAAGCTCAAGTAAATAGAGCCTACGAAGATTTGTCTGATGAAATAGATGCTTTATTGCACAAACTTAAAACAAATAACTTTGAATGAGGTGCTTAAATGTCTAAAGATTGGTATTTGAGTTCTTCTTCAAACTATTTAAGTGGATGGGAGAACGAAGAGTTTTCTGCAAATAAATATGAGATTTTCAAAGAGATACTAGCGAACTCTCCTGAAACTTATAGTGTTTTATTAAATGATGAGCCTGTTGATGTTATTATCCAAACAACTCAAGATAGTGAAGTTAAAAAAATTATAACAGTTTTGGGATTATTGAACCGGGGCGACCTGATCTTGTATGACAGCTCTTATTGGTTGGTTAATTCTCGACCGAATGATAATAAAATGAATGATAGTGCAACTATGAAACAATGTAACAGCTCAATTAAGCTGTCATCAGGAGACATAAATATTGATACTGGCAAGATCAATGAAATCACTGGAAAACCTATTAAAAAACTTGTACCTGGTGAAATGATTGAAATTCCTTGTGTTTTTGAGAGAACTGTATCAGTTAACGGCTCTGATCAACCGATCAATCTTCCCGATGGCCAAGCGCACATCACTCTCCCCTACTCTACTAATCCTCAATTGAAAATTGGGTTAAAAACGCAATTTTATTCAGAAGATTATATTGTCCACGATATTGATTATTCAAAAGTAATTGATGGTGTGGGCACCATTAAACTCATCGCAAAAAAGAAAGTCAGTGATAACAAATGAGTATGATGGTTCAACATATAACGGATATTTTTAGAGAAATACTGAATGATATAGAAGTTAATCGCCTCCTCTATTATAAAGATGATCCCCTTTCATCTGATCTTCCAGATGTCCAAACTTTGGATAACTATTATGAACCTACTGTCGATGAAGATAGCGGTCTCACCCTCCCTCCTATCTATTCAAATCTGTTTAAGCGTGCGCCCAAAACCGATGATCTCGACTCTAAGCCCATTTGCAGAGTGTGCATATACTTAGGATCTGGTACGCCTAAAAGTCCAAATGAAAGCTATAAACTCCTAAATCAAGACATTATGATCGATGTTTACACACATATAGATACATTTGAGGAAACTGAATTCAGGAACACAAAGATATCTGATAGGATATGTAATCTTTTATTCGATAGGAACATCACTGGCTTCGGTTCAATGATTACATACAAGAGATTGCTTATTCCAAATCCACCTGATGGTCATCTTGGTTACAAGTTGATTTTCACGTTCGGAGCTTCTAAATGATTAGTAGCAAGGATTTTTTCTTTCTAGGTGACTCAGTGATGACTGAGATTGGTGAAATATCATTTATCAAGCTGAGAGATTATCCGAATTACGTTCATTATTTAAATGCTATTAAGATGTCGAAAAAAGAGATCATTAGAGAGTATGAGAAATTAAACGAAGCTGAGAACTTAAATGAGTTAATTATAGAGCTTAAGCGAAATAGCTTGTTTAATATTGTAAATCACATTCTTCCTGATTTTAGTGAGGCCTACAATAAAGTTTTCGAGAAAATATTTGTTGATAAAGAAAGACTGTCTGAAATCAATCCAAACAATTTCAACAGTTTACGAAAACTGGTGCTTGATATGCATTGTCTATCCGAAGAAAAGATATCGACAAATGAAGAAATACAAGAATTTGATGATTTGGCCAAAATGTTAAAACGGCAAGATAGCCACAATGACCTTAAAGATATTGTTAGTTGCGTGGCTGCCTTTAATGGATACACATACAACGAAATAGCTGACATGACCGTTTATCAGCTCCAATTAAGCTTCTACAGAATGGCGGAGATTATGAATTACAATACTACAACGTTATTCGCAACAGTTTCTTCTGAAGCTAAGATTAACGACTGGAGTAAATCCATTGATCTTTATAAAGAAGACTCATTCCACCTCAATGCAAAAGAAGCAAAAAATTTAGAAAAACTATTCGGAGACTGATAAAGTCTCTTTTTTATTAGGAGGAAATCTATTGAGCAAGCAAACAGTAATCCATGAAGTTGGAAAAATCACTGCTCGCAGAATTAGCGATAAGAAAGTAATCGGTAGTTCTGTTACACAAATGACTCAGTTCACTCAGCAAGTTCAACAGGACTTTTTAAAGGGTGGCTGGGGCAATAGAGACTTATACGTAATTAACTCAAGTAAAGAGGTTTCAGGTAACGTCAGAAACGCATTCTTTGATCTTGACTTCATGGCAATGCAACAAGGCGTTAAAATCGAAAATGAAGCCATTTCTGTATGGGAGGATGAGAATTTAACTGTCTCTGAAACTAACACTGTTAAGTTAAGCTATATTCCTATTTCAGAAGTCACTCTTACGAATGAAGATGGCGAACATCTAAAGGTCTCAACAACTTCTACAGAAGTTGCAGTCCCTGAGCAATTTGCTAAAAAAGAAGCTGTAATCACAGTGTTTTATCAAATTGAAGTAGATGCTGAAACTGTTGAAATCAGTGGTGAAAAATTCTCTGAGAACTATGAGTTTGAAATTCATACAATTGAGTATGATCCTAAGACATCTAAAGTTTATAGTGATCTATACATTCAATTACCTAAAGTCAACTTTTCTGGCGAAGCTGATATTTCACTTGAAGCAGGTCAAGCTTACACTCCTGAAATTGGATACAGAGCTTTAGCTGACGAAAATGGGAAAATTGGTAAGTTCTCACGTGTGAAAAGAAATGCTGACGGATCTAAAGGCATCGTGAAGGACGATCAAACAGCTCCTCCAGTTGACGGAGAATAAATAGACTTTTGATTAACTGAGGAGGTCTCCCCTCCTCTCTTTTTTATTAAGGAGTGATTAACATGGCGACAGAAAAAACAGCTCCTATTGTAGTTATTCCTGATCGAACATCGTTTACATTTCATGATAAGTCATCCTCCCCATCCGACGGTGAAATATTTGAAGTTAAACACTACCAAAAGTTAGCTTTTAGCATAACTGGGACATCTACTTCAAGGAAAATTTCGTTTATGGGTTTAACGAATGATGATCAGGAAATTGAATTAGGCGGTACTCAGTTAAGCGATTACCGAATTGCAACAGGAACTGAAGGAACTAATGAGGTTTGGGAAATTACAATCTTTCCTTTTAAAAAAGTGTTAATTAGGTTGGATGAAGTGACTGGTGGAGATGTCTCTGTTTATGGGGAGGTCTCAACTTAATGCTTGACTCAAATATTAGGGGTCTCTTCAAGAGAATTGAATACCAAATCGCAAATTTAAAGGGTTTGTTTTTTAAAAACGAGAAACAAATGCTAGATAATATCAATGAGTTTAAAAAAGACAATGAAGAATTCAAAGATAGTCAAAAATATGTTCTTACTGTACATATCGATGATCAAAACAACCCCCATAATGTAACGAAAAATCAGATTGGATTAGATAAAGTAGATAATGTGAAGCAAGCTTCTAAAGATGAGTTACTTACACACGAGAATGATACTAAACTACATGTGACAGAAGACAAACAAAAAACTTGGGATGCAAAAGAAACTACATCTGGATCGCAGTCTAAAGCAGACGCAGCACTTGTAGCAGCTAAAAAATATACAGATGACACGGCAGAAACGCCTGATGGAGCTCAGAAGAAAGCAGATGCAGCTTTGCAAAAGTCAAAGGACTTTGTGTCAGGGTTTCAGAAAATGAAAATTACAACTGACACTGGAATGCCATTGCTCTCTCTTAAAGACACATCCATAAGCATCTTAGATTCTGTTATCAATAATGGATTAGGTCAAGGAACGTTCTATGCAATTGCAGGATCAAAAGACTTGCCGAATCATCGTTCATTTAGAGGCTTCTATCATATTACCGATGCGACCAACGGAAAAGGTACATTCGGTTGGGTATACGCAACCGACTACATAAATAACATCTACACCAACTATTTAAACAACAACGTGTGGAGTGGATGGTCAAGGCTTTCAAACCATAACTTATTATCCGAGAATGGTCAAAGTCAGTTGCTTCCTAACGGCACAGACATTTTAACATTACCTTCTGGATATTACTATGCTGTAGGCACAAATGTGGTCAACATGCCGAGTAAAACCGATTCATCATGGTTTAATATTTATGTTGTTGATAATAGCAACAATCGTAAAACATTCCATATCATCAGGAGTGGAGATAACCTTCATTGGTGGGGAACGGTTCATACAGATGGTAGCTTTAAAGGCTGGAAAAGAATGATGACTGTAGAGGATTTTGAAAACAGTACATATGTTGATACTTATGATCAAGATAACTCTTCTGTTTCAGCTGCTGAGAATGTAGCTACCAAACTAAATTTCGGTGCCACGAGAGCAGACGACCTATCCGAGTACAATCGCACACGTTCTGAGATTACTTTGAAAAATAATGGACTGTATCTAATTAGACTTTATATCACTAGCGATAATATAACAGTAGGATCTGATAATGTGTTATCTTGCTATGTTAATGGTGCAGAATACCAACGGCTAGGAAACTGGAGTCCTAATAATCCATCAAGTACTTGTGTTCTATTTCTTCAGCAGAAATTTAAAGCAGGTGATAAGGTGACGTTTTATATTACTCCTAAAAATACAGGGAAAACTATAGCTGTTGCTACTTGCTATGTCACTATGTCTCAAATACGATAAGGGGGTAAATTGTTGAATAAGGCTTTAGCTATAATGTACTTATTTCCTAATGCAATCCTGGGTAAGGATTTCTCTGTTAGAGATGACGGTGAAGGCCAATTCATAGACACATGGACGTTAGAAGAGCCTATCCCCTCTGATGAAGAGTTCGTTGCTGCTTGGCAAGAGTACCTAAAGCTAGACAGCGAAAGGCCTATGTCCCAGGTTGAAAAGCAATTGCATATTATAGGAGAACAATTAGCACAAGAAAAAATCGCTCGACAACAGTCTGACAGGATGAATTCTATGCTAGGGCAGCAGATTGCAGAAATGAAAATTGAGATTCTTAAACTAAAAGGAGCGAACCCGATTGAAGCTTAATTTTTGGGTGATGGCACTGTTTTATAAATGGGCAACAACTTCTATGGTAAAACAAGCTATGACCTTTAATGACTGTACTGTTGATGAGTTAGAAGAAGGAGTCGTAGCAGAATATGTTACGCCCGAACAGTTCTTTGATATAACAGGATTGGAATACCAGTAAAATAAGAATTTTATCTAGACACCTCTCCCCTGTTTGAGGTGTTTTTATTTTAATCATAAGGAGAGATATGATGACAACACAAAAATTAACGCTAGATCACATTAAAGAGGGAAATAAAAAGTACGATGAGAAAGTTAAAGTTCAGTTAGATGATAAGTTCCATGTTCACATCTACCCCAACTTTGATCCAGTAAAGATTACACAAATGATTAAAATGGCTCTAGAAGATGTAGCTGAAATTGAGTCGAATAAAAAGATTAAACACAAACTTAATTTCGTTGATCTTTTAAACATTTATACAATCCTCACCTTTAGTGATATCGCTAATATCCCACAAGGAATCACATCGAAAGTTAACTTAATGAGTGAATTGGTTAAGTCCCCATACTATCAAATAATCAACGATTCTTTTCCTAAAGAGAGTTTCGAAAGCATTGATGAGAAATTGCGTTCAATGACAGAAGGTATGATCAAAACTCAAGAGGCACTTACTGATAAAGCGAACGAAGAAATCTTGAAAAAAGTTGAAAAACTAACTGCTGAAGCATAATGGCCAAGAATCATAAAGAATTAGCCGTTATGCTTGAAAAAGCAGCTTTAAAAGCCTTGCAGACTGGCAGTCATACAAAAGAGCTCTTAGTCAAAACAGGTCAAGAGCAAGTCCAAACAGTTGTATATGATTCATATAGTCCAGTGGAATATAACCGAACTGGTGAGTTAAAGGCTTCTTTTGTTGTAGCGAATGAATCAAATGGAATCTCACTAGACAACGTAAGAGCAGACGATGGACAAGATGTTGCAACAGTTGTTGAGACTGGTGAAGGATACCAATTCCCTGACGAATATGGTTATGGCTATGGTGAGCCTCGTCCTTTTATGGGCAACACTGCTGAAAAGCTCAAATACAGTGGTGAATTAGTGGAAGCTGCTATGAAAGATGTTCGCAAGGCTGGTTATAAGACAATCAAATAGCCTGGCGGTGAATTTAATAATGAGCAAAGAAATCGAACAAAACATGCTACGTAAAAGAGCGCAAAAGCTACCTGAAGTCACTGATGATATGTGGTCACAGGTTGATCAAGAACATCAAGACCTGGTTTCAGAATTCCTGGATGCTAACTCGTTCAGAGACAAAACTAAAAAACAGTACCATTCTACACTTCGTCAATTTTTCTGGTGGGTGCACACATCATTAAACGGCAAGAAACTATACAAGATCACTAAAAGAGATTTTATACGATATCAGAGCTTCTTGAAAAATCGTGGAATGTCTTCAAGTGGCATTGCTCTAAAAAAAGCTTCAGTATCTTCCCTCAACAATTATCTTGAAAATGTAGTTGCGGAAGATGATCCAAACTACAAAACATTTCGAAACTTTACTCGTGGTCTCCCTGCTATACCTAAAACGGTGACTTATGAAAAAGTTAAAGTGACATATGATGATTACAAATTAATGATGGACACACTAGAAGAAGACGAAAATTATCTTGGGATGGCATGGCTGGCCACAGCATTTAATGTAGGCGGTCGTAGAGCTGAGTTGGTTCAATTTAAAACAGAACTATTGGATTATCCTATTAATGAAGATCAATCGTACGTTATGAGCCATAAAGTCTTCGGTAAAGGCAAAGGCGAAGGAAAGGTACTGGAATACATGGTGAATTTAGAGGCTATAAAATATATGAGATTATGGCATGAGAAGCGTGGCTATGACCATGAGTATATTTTCACAACTCAATACGGCGGTGAACCTAAGCAGATTTCAGAGTCCTGGGCAGATTATTTTTGTTCTGATGTTCTGTCAGATATTCTTGGCCGACGTATCAACCCCCACCTATTCAAAGCCTCTTGTATCACCTATCTTCTTGAAGTTAAAAAAATCAAACTGGAATTGGTTAGTAAATACATTGCTCATCATGAAGATGTATCAACTACAATCAAGCACTACGACTTGAGAAACTTTGAAGAAGAAAAGAATCAAATCTTCGCATGAAATCCCTCTTTTATTCAGAATCAAGATCCTTCTTTTGAGGGGTTTTGCTTATGGTTAAAACAAAAAATATCATAGATAACTAGCGCCCTAAGAATTCATTGACATAAGGATTTATTAATTCTAAGGTTGATTTTAAACCGATAAACCCTTTTTCATTTATTTAAAAAGTAAAGGGTTTATCTGATCTATGTCTTATTGATAATTGTCTATTTCAATGACAATATTCTTTATATTGATTAAGTATTCATTTAAAACTGTGACTACAGGAACATGACTGCCTTCGAGGCAATAGTATGAAGTGAACTCTCCATCAAAATCACGAACAAAACTGTTGGATTGAGGATTAAAGACATCAAGTGGCTCTCCATTTACTGATACTGGTTGTCCTGAATTAATAAATACATTATTTTCAAGGATTACACCATTACCTATGTCTGCTCTATTAATTACCCCATCGAACATTTTTCTACTGCTTGTTAGTTTTATGTGTTTATTTTGATTGGTAAGCAATTTAAAATCCGATAACCATGTTGATTCAGATGAGAACACTTGAGAACTTTTAAATATGTCGTATATTTCTTGATGATTTTCTTTCAAACCAATAAAACTTTGATCCACTTGTTTAATAAAAACATCTTCTTTTTTATATGAAGGAAAATATATTTTTCTTTTTACTTTACTTAGCTGCGTTTCATTTAATTTGTACGTTGCTAATTCTAGGCAGTATTTTTCGAAAGTATAATATGCTGCGTAATCCAACGCGGAATTCAGAGAATCTAAAAAGTATTTAATTTTAAAAGCTAAAGGCCTCTCGAGATTCTCTGACATTGATCTCTCTTGCATTTCTTCGATTTCTTTAAGAGTTTTTTCTGCTTCTTCAGTTAAAAATAATGCTTCTTTAATTGACAATGATCTTCCCCCTAAATTTAAGTATGTTTTTAATATATCAAAATTACGGAGTGATAAATATGAAAAAAGAGAAATTAATGGAAATATTTCATGAACTTTTGGAGGACTGGTATAGTGCAGAAAGCACATTAGAAGGATTTTCAGCATATCAAGATGAAGACACCATAGAAAAACAGAAAAAAGAGTATGTTGAACGTTTTAATGAAGTGTTAAAACAATTGTAGGCCTTTAAATGTGTATATCTAACGAATTAAATTTGGATTGAACCGACTTCCTGTCTACTTTGATAGGAACACTATGGCGGTCACTCCTCATATTAACTGAGGGATTTTGATTATCATTAAAACACAAACACCTTTAATCATTTGGTTCTTGGTGATAAGATCAGAATAGCAATTGTGTATATCTGAAAGTGTTAGGAGTAATACATATGCCTAGTCTATGTGAACGACTGAAACAACTGCGAAATGTTTACCGACCTAAATTGACTCAGCAAACTCTTTCAGAGGAATTGAATATTACTAGAGCAGCATACGCTAGATACGAAACTGGCGATAGCGAGCCAGACATTGAAACTCTGATAAGTTTAGCTAAATTTCACAACGTAAGCATTGAGTATTTGATAACAGGAAAAAGAAACGTAAAGTGTATCAACTTATTATCTCGTAGGGTTAATCCTAAGCTAGAAATGCTTTGCAACGAGCTTTTGGATGCACCTGTTGATAAACTAAATCATCTAATTCACTTTTGGGAATTCATCAAACTTAAAGGCAATTGAGTCACCTTATTGGGATAATCAGAAGAAGAATAAAGAATATAAAAATAGCTCTGCTGAATGTGTATCTTCCCTACAAACGGCACAGCTATTTTTATATGGCTTCACTTAGAAATTGATGTTAGTATTCCGTCTTCAAAGTATAAGTATTTGTTTCCTTTATAAACCCATTGTTTTAAGGTACGATTTTTAGTGATATTTGTGTTTACTTTTACAGGTCTCCCCCAACCATTTAAAAGCACATCGTCTTCTGTCATTCCAATGGAAACGCTCTGCGGATCTATCGTCCTATCCTCTATTTGTTTCTTCCTTTCGTATCCTTCGATCTCATTCTTATCTCTTGCTGTGTTTTGGTTTTTAAGATTCTCTAAAGATTTAACTCTATCCAAATTATCTTTCTTGATTTGCTTGTATTTTAAATCAGTATGAGCATTTGAATATTTAACTTTATCTAACATGGCTTCAATGTATGCATATGAATCGTAGTTTTCAACATTTGTTTTCTTTTCATTTAACTCTTTATTTTTTTTGAAAGCAGAAGCTATAAAATAATAATCTTTTTGAAAAACTTCCTTCAATTCAGCAGTTTTGCTAATAACCTCATCAAATTTTTCTTCTTTTATAAGCGTTATAAGCTTTCTATCTTCTTCAGTTAAATTGTGGCTATCATTAGCAGAGCTTACTTTTTCTTCAGAGGTTACATTTTTAGAACTAGCAGATTCTTCTGATACCTTGTTTTGTCCACAACCGGACAAGATAAAAATAGCTCCCAATATAAATAATATGGATTTATTCATGACGTTCCCCCATTTACCTTATGTTAAAAGTATAGCTGTAATAAACTGCTTAATCAAACACAAATTTCCGTGCTGTATTGAAAGGATGTGAGCAATTAATTGAGCGAACAACTGAAAATATTTGTTACTCCAGTAGCAGATACCTCTCCAAAGACCACTGATGATCTAAACAAGCAAATAAAACAAATTCAATCTAAGCTAAATGCCCTCGAATTAAAAACAAACATTGACACCAACACCCTAAAGACTCTAAAAGAGTTCACTTCTGCATTTGACAAATATCAGTCCAATTTAAAAAATTACAACGACACTGTTAAAGAAACCACAAGAATCACCCAACATCTTAATGGCAATGTTACAAAGGTAACTCAGGAACATAAACGCAGTGGAGAAATTATCCAGCGAACAACTGAGAAAATTAAAGAGCAAACAACCGAAACTAATAAATTAGCAAGTGCTCAACAAAAACTCGGTCAAGTTGTTAAAAGTACTGAGAGAATGAATGCTCAAGGTAAAGTTACAGGCTCTACTCAGAAAAATCGTGATGGTTACAAAGATTATACATATAATCTTGATGAAAAAGGAAACGTGAAAAACTCTACTGTTTCCACTAACTTCGATAAAAAAAGAAAAGATATTGATGCGTTGAACGCCTCTCTTCAGAGACTTCGTGAGCAAGGCATTCTATCTGATACTACCCTCTCCTCTCTCGGCCGTAAAATCAACCTTGCTCAATCTTCAGCTCAAATTGACTCTCTCAAACAAAAAATTCGCACATTGGATGACAAGTCGTCTGCTGTAGCAAAAAACAATGAGTTAAAACAAACCATTGCACTATATCAACGCCAAGCTCAACTTAATGCGAATAATTTAACTAGCAAATATGGCAATAACTTGAGTAATCAAAGCAAGGCGCAAATTCAAGAATACCTTCTTTCCGTGACTCAACTTACCTCTAAAACCCCTGCATTATCCTCAAAGATAAAAGACCTCAATATGCAGTTTAGAGAGCTTTCGTCCTCTATTCAAAACTCAACTCAAAGAGCAACAACATTTGGACAACAATTGGGTGATGCTTTTAGTCGTATTCCAGCATATTTGCTGTCAGGTTCTATATTTTATGGAGCTATTACAGCTCTAAAAAATATAACTCAGCAAGCTGTTGAAATCGACACTCTAATGACAAATATCCGAAGAGTCATGGATTTGCCAGATTATAAATTCAATGAGCTCCTTCAAACTTCATTAGATTTAAGTAATGAATTATCAAACAAAGTATCAGATGTTCTAGAAATTACGGGAAGTTTTGGTCGAATGGGTTTTCAGGCAGATGAGCTTTCCGATTTAACCAAAACAGCACAAGTTTTGCAGAATATTTCAGATCTAACTGCATCAGATACTGTAAACACTCTTACTGCAGCCATGCTCAATTTCAACGTATCAGCAAAAGATTCAATTTCTATCGCTGATAAACTTAATGAAGTTGACAACAATTTTGCGATTTCCACGCTCGACATGGCTAATTCGATAAGAAAAGCTGGAAGTACCGCTTCCACCTTCGGTGTTGAATTGAATGACTTAATCGGCTATACAGCAGCCATTGGAAGCACAACACGTGAAAGTGGAAATATAGTCGGCAACTCATTAAAGACCATTTTTGCGAGAATTGGTAATAATAGAAGCTCTATTAAAGCCTTAGATCAAATCGGCATCTCTGTGCAAACGGCAGCTGGTGAAGCAAAAACTTCAAGTCAGTTAATTGGCGAAGTAGCAGAAAAATGGGACAGCTTGTCTGATGCCCAAAAGCAAAACACATCGATTGGTGTTGCGGGTATTTATCAGTTATCCAGATTTAACGCCCTATTAAATAACTACTCAATCTATCAAGACGCAGCTAACACTTCTGCAAACTCAATGGGTTCGGCATGGAAAGAACAAGAAAAGTATGCTGATAGCTTACAGGCACGGATAAACCGCCTTCAAAATACGGTTACTGAATTCGCTGTTGCCGCCAGTGATGCCTTCATTTCAGATGGTCTTATCGCTTCTACAGAAGCATTAGGAAATTTCATGGGATTGACCACTGGCTTAGTTAAAAATATCGGCTTCCTTGCTCCTGCTTTCGCAACAGCTACAGTGGCCACTATACTGTTTTCTAATGCTTTAAGAACAACGGCTATGCAAAGTGGCACTCAAATCATTAACACACTTAAAGCGCTCCCTCTTACATTGCAAACATACTCTACTGGTGCAGGGATAGCAGCAACGACAAACAGAGTTCTTTCCCTTTCTTTTGCCACTTTAGGAAAAGCAGCAAAATCTGCTGGATTGTTTTTAGCTGGAGCCGCATTGCCTATTGCAGGATTTGCTGCATTGGGATTTGTTGTTGAGAAATTGGTTAGCGCTTATTCTGATGCAAAAAAAGCTCAAGAGGATTTCGGGACTGCACAAAGCACCTCTATCGAAGCTTGGACTACGAATAAAGAAGCTACTCAAGGGTTAATCGATAAGTACAAAGAACTTCGTAAAGCTAAAGACGAGAACCAACTAACGCCTGAAAAAGAACAAGAATACTTATCAGTCTCTCAGCAGTTGGCAGCAACATTCCCTAACCTTGTTGAAGGGTATGACGCTCAAGGTAATGCCATCATTAAGAACAACGAAGCCTTAAAAGAGGCAATTAAATACACCGAAGAGATGGCAAACTTCAATAAACGTGATTTAAAAGATAACGCAACTTCCAACTTTGAAGATCAAATTAAAAAGTTAAAAGAACTGAACAAGGAAATGGAAGCTAATAAAACTTTAGCTGATAACTACAAAGAAGGCTCAAGTTGGATTACAAGGATATTCGAAAACCCCTTTGCTAGTGATGATGATTACGTAAAAGAAGGATACAAATACGAACGTGAAGCCTTGCGTGCGAAACAATCAATAGTAAGCGCAAATGCAGAAATTCAGGCTTCAGTATTAGATGTAATCAGTGCATTTAACTCCATTGATATTAACCCAAACATCAAGCAATCAATCACCGATATTTTAAACACAATGGACTTTAGTAAATTGAGTCCTGAACAGCTTAAGAGCTTTTCGCAGCAAGTAGCTGTCATTATGGACTCGCTCCAAAAATCACTAAACAATGGCAACGGCTCGGAATTTGATAAACAAACAGACTCACTAAAATCTCTTATTAATGAGTTTTCAGATGGGAAAGTGAAAGTCGATAACTTGAACCTCTCCTACTCTACTCTTAAGGATTCGTTAGATCAGGCTAAAAATTCTGGCGATTCAGCGAAAGTCACCTGGAATGAAAATGGTGAAGGTGTAGATGAGTTAGGTGAATCGGTTGGAAATCTATCCGATAAGCTCAAAGAAGTTAAAGGTGATATTGAAGCTACGACAGATGTTTTAGATCAATTACTGCAATCTGGCCAAGCTACAGCAGCAATGGAAGCTTTACAAGGTGATGTATACGATGATTTAGCTGATCAGGTATCCCCTCTCAATGGATTACTAGAAAAAATGGCCGAAGGTAAGTCTATTTCTGCATCAGAAGCAATGAAGCTTATTCAAAAGGAAAAAGATTTAGCTGGTGCGATTTCAATAGAAAACGGAATAGTGAAAATAAATCGTGATGCAGTAATAAAGCTACGAAACGCAAAGGTTAAAGCATATGCAGATATGCAAACTTCCGTAAAGCAAGAACTATTGAATCAAGCTAATGCATTAAGTAAAAAAATCGGATATTACAAGTCTGAAATTACAGCCATTAAAACTGTTCAAGATGCTCTGAGAAAGAAAGCGGAGTTAGAAAAACTCAAAGAAGATTCTTTGAAAATGACCAATGGTAAGCAAGATCAACTCGCTATCGAACAATTTAAAGCAGCTCAACGAGATCTTGGTGAATTATCAGGTATCACTGATCAACTAGAAGAATTAGATAAGCTGTCAGATTTAACTCAAGCATCTCTAAATGAAACAGGAACGTCTTTTGAAACAATGTCGGATTCAGCTGACAAGGCGTCAAAATCAACGAAAGATTCAATCTATGTTGCAGACAAATATAAAGAAGCATTAGAGCGAGTCAATAAGCAGATTGAAGAACAAAACAGAAAAACCAATGACTACCCTAAATGGTCACAGAAATATCGTGATTCAATTAAGAAGGAAATCAAAGCTTTAGAACGAAAAGAAAAACTTCTTAAGAGTCAGATTAAGCTTCTTAAAGAACAAATTAAATCTGGATACATTGCTCAAACGGGAATTGTTGACTCTTCTTCATCCTACTCCCCTTCTAGCTCTTCATATTCTGCTTCAGGCGGTTCTTATTCAGGTAAGTATTCAAACATTATTAATCAAGCTGCAAAACAATACAATGTTCCAGCTGCGTTAATTGCTGCGGTTATTAAGCAAGAATCTAACTTCAACCCTAATGCTCGTTCATCGGTTGGAGCAACTGGTTTAATGCAACTTATGCCTGCAACGGCCAGAGGTCTTGGAGTTAAGAATTCTAGGGATCCTTATCAAAACGTAATGGGCGGTACCAAATATCTTAAGCAAATGCTTGATAAGTTTGGATCGATTGAAAAAGCATTAGCTGCATACAATGCGGGGCCTGGTAATGTAACCAAGTATGGTGGCATTCCTCCATTTAAGGAAACGCAAAATTACGTTAAGAAAGTAAACAACTACTTTAAGCAAATGGGTGGCTCACTATCCTCTGGTGGTGGATCGGCTGCTGGTTACTATGACTCAATGAGGAGAACATCTCATTTCGGTCAGCAAGAAAAAGGTTTACGCTCTGCTCCTCATAAAGGTTTAGATTTAGCTGCTAAATCTGGTACTCCTATCAAGTCTCTAAAATCAGGTAAAGTCCTTACTGCAGCATACTCTAAATCTGCTGGTTATTGGGTAGTTGTTCAACAAGATGACGGCACCGTAGCGAAGTATATGCATATGCAAAAAGGTCTCAATGTTAAGGCTGGCCAAAAGGTTCAAGCTGGTCAAACTCTCGGCAAGATGGGAAGCACTGGTCGTTCTACTGGTACTCATCTTCATATGCAGATTGAGAAAAACGGTAAAGCGATTGATCCAGAAGCATATATGCAACAAATCGGCTCAGATTTGTCTAGCTCTGAAGCTGAACGTCAACAAGCTATTTCACAAGCTAAATCAGATTTATTGGGACTTGAAGGTGACCTATCTTCTGTCAAAGACCAAATTCAAGACCTACAATATGAAATCGTTCAGTCAAAACTTGATGAATTTGAAAAACGTAAGTCTGATTTAGAGTTGAAAGTTGCTCAAAATCAATCTAAGGCAAGTCGTTATCTTAACGACAGTGCACAGTTTAGAAAATATACAAATGAGCAACGTAAAGCAGTTGAAGCGCAACAAAAGATTCAGAGTCAAAAAGTAAGTTGGATTAACAAAGAGTTAAAGCAAAATAAGCAATTAAACGCTGCTCAACGTGATCAATTACGTGAAGAATTAAAACAAGCTAAGCTTGACCTCATCAGCATCAAAGATCAGGTTTATGATTTGCAGGCCACTATTGTCCAATCTAAAACTGATCAAATTCTTAATAACATCGATAAGTCAGTCAAAAAGACTGAATCAAAGCTTAAAAATGTTGATATTAAGATTCAAACAACTGAAGAAGACAAGGATAAAGTTAAATACTATAGTCAGCAAATCAAGCTGATTCAGCAACAGCAAAAAGAAGCTGCTAAATACATCAAAGAGCTTGAAAAACAAAAGAAAGCAGCTAAAGGATTTCCTGAAATCCAAAAGCAAATATCGGATGAGATTTCTTCTTGGAAAGACAAACAAAAGGATTTCAACTTAGAGCTATACCAAACCAAGAAAAGCATTAAAGATATTTACAAATCGCTTGCTGATGAAGTCGTCTCCATTTATAAAGAGATGTACGAAAAGATGCGTGATATTGAATTAGAAGCCCATCGTAAAGCTACTCAAGACATCATTGATGGCATTGATAAAGAAGATGATGAAGCTAAGTTCCAAAAGGATTTAAAAGATCGCCAGGAAAGCATCCAGAAGCTTTTAGATCAGATAAATCAATATGCGTTAGACGACTCAGAGTTTGGTAAGTCAAAGGTAAAAGAACTTACTGAACAGATGCAGAAAGATCAGCTTGATTTAGATCAATTCTTAAAGGACAGGGAAAACTCCAAGCGTAAAGAAGCGCTACAAGATCAACTTGAAAAAGACGAAAAATCAATCAACACAAAATATGATGATCTTGTTGCTGATGAGCGTGGATTTAAGGATTTAGAAGGTAAATTGATGAACGGTAAGATTAGTGATATCAATAAACAACTTTCTGAGTTTACTAAATTCATCAATTCAAACATGGAGTCAATTGGTAAGTCTATCTCTAACAATTTGATTGATAAGCTTAAAGAGGCTTCAAATGCTCTCGGTGTTGTCGTTAAGGGTAATACAACTGGACAAAAGATCGCTCGTTTTAAGACTGGTGGATCAGTTGGTAAAGTACCAGCCCAAGGAGCTTTAGCTGTAGTAGATGATGGAGAAATTGTCCTCAATAAACAAGACTCAGTTAACATGCTTAAAGCTGTCGAAACCGTTAGAGACATCAGTCAAAATGATGTGCCATTTACCCCGAAATGGGGAACTGGACAAAAGTTGAGCTCGGCTTTAACTAGCGTTCCAACTGAAGCAGTTAAATTAGCTGAAGCGAATATTGTTAAGAGCGCAGCATCAGCCATTAGCATTATTCCTAGTGCGATAACAAAACTTACAAAAGCTCCTCAGTCTACAGTTATGTCTTCTGTGTCGAATGATCAGGGCGATGTTTACAATCTAACCTTGCAGATTGATAAAATGGTTGGTGATGAGAATGGCGCAAACAGTGCAATGGAAAACATCAGAAGAGGATTAAAGCAAATGAAAGGTAAGGTATAAGAGTCTGAAATCAGGCTCTTTTCCTTTTAAATAAGGAGATTTTAAATGATAAAAGAAAGCCAATATTTTTTATTTAATCATATAAGATCTATTGATATGGGTGTTGTTAATGTTAATACCGAAGGAGGCCTACAAGAAGAGAACTTTTTAGCGGGAAAGACAATAAATGAAACGTTTCTGAAAGATAGACCTGAACCTATCGTTGACAGTATTGTTTATGAACCTTTTGAGATGGCTTTAAACTTTTATGTTGACCAGAACATCCGTGAAGGATTTTATAAAAATAGAAATCTAACGCAAAAGAAACTAAGAGAAATTGCAAGATGGCTAAGTGTGTCTGACTACTCCCCCCTCTCCTTTAGCTCAAATTTAGATATTGTTTATTATGCAATTCCATTGAACGCTATGGATTTAGTGCATAACTGTTCTGAGGACGGTTATATAAGATTGACTATGAAAGTCCTCCCCTTTAAATACAGTACGAAAATCTCAACACCGTGGATAAATCCTTCAAATAAAATTGACAGCATCCTCACTTTTGACAATAAGGGAGACTTAGATGTCCCTCTTTCAATGGAGATTCAAAAAATAGGTGATGGAAATATAAAAATCACGAATCTCAGTGTGTATCGAACTCCTTTCACAGTTGATAATTTAAAAGATAGAGAAGTTCTAAAAATAGACTCAGCAAAAGAGTTAATGGAATCTAGTGTGACTGGCTACGAATGTTACGAACAATCAAACGAAAGCTATGTGATTCTTGGTGAAGGTCAAAACAGAATCAAAATTGAGGGGTCATGCTTGATAAGATTTAGCTATCGATTCAAATATTATTAAGGAGGTTGCTATGAATTTAGGAGAATTCACTTTTAAGCCAGGTAAGCTTAAATTAGAGCTATGTAAGACGAACAAAAAGAAAATCGCAAATATTGTTGATTTTAATAGCGCTTCGGTCAACCTAAATCACGCAGCCATTAATGATTTGAGTTTTAGCATACCTCTTAAAGCTAGATATGGTGATGAGATTAAGACAAATCACATTGCACAACTTATCAAACAGTGGTACTTGATTAAGGCTACTTTTTTTAACCGAACTGAGTATTATGTGATTGACAGTATTACCAACAATAGCACAATAGAAAAAGAAGAAATTCAGGTAAGTTGTCAACTCTCTCCTTATATGCTAAATAAACCGAAAATCAGGCAATATGAAGGCATATCAAAAAATTTACAAGAAATTGGTGAAGTTTGCCTTAAGGGAACTGGTTGGACTATTGGTGAAATTGAAAGTACGCTTAATGAAAAAAGACGATCATTTTCTATCGGATCAATTACATCAAGATTTGATTTTCTAAGGAATATTTGTGAAACATTTGACGCTGTGCCTGTATTTGACACTATCAATGATAAAGTATCCTTCTTCGAAAAGGACAGTATTTC
Source organism: Bacillus sp. MZGC1 (assembly GCF_002998605.1). NCBI lineage: Bacteria > Bacillati > Bacillota > Bacilli > Caryophanales > Bacillaceae > Bacillus > Bacillus sp. MZGC1. Next base: position 18,231 of record NZ_PVRE01000007.1, on the reverse strand, counting down.
TAAATATAAAGGTGTTAAGATTTCGTCTCATAACTTTATGATTGATATGACGGATACTAGAAGTATGGACGATGTTGTGACTAGACTTTATGTAACTGGAAAAGACGGCATTGTTATCAATTCAGTTAATCCAACAGGTCAAGGCTACTTGGATGACTTCAGCTTCTTTTTAAGCCCCTTTCAACGTGATGAAAACAGGAATGTAATTAAAAAGAGTGACTACATGAGTAACGAATTATGCCATGCCTTGTTAGACTACAACGAAATGGTAAACAAGGAAGCTGAAGCATTTAAAGCTCTGTTGAATGAAAAAAAACGGATTGAAGCCAACAAGACAACTCAGGAAAATGAACTATTCGTCCTAAAAAGTTTAGAATTACAACAAATCCTAGATCGAATCGAAGTGGTTAAAGAAACTAATGGCGATACTAAGGATTTAATCAAACAAAGAGATGCCAAGAGTAAAGAGGTAGACGCAAAAAAGGCTGAGATTGATCAAAGTGATTCAAAACTTTCTACAATTAATGATCAGATTGAACAACTTAGAAAACGACTAGATATGGATAATTATTTAGGTGAAAAACTGTCCCAAGAACTGTCTAAATTTATTCATGGAGATGAATGGACTAATGAGAATATTTTTGACGAAACTGAGTTATATGAAAAGAGCTATGAGGAATTAAATAAGCGAAAATCTCCTCCAATTGATGTTAAAACGAACATAGTCAATTTCTATAACGCTCTAAGCGAAAAAGCATATTGGAACAGGATCGCATTAGGAGATATCATAGGAATTCAAAAGAAAGAATTCGGAACTGAATATAGAGCAACTTTGACAGGTATAAGTTTGAATTTTGATGATACTTCTATATCTGTAACAGTCTCAAACGGGAAAAAACCAAAGAAAGATGATGACTTTGTTCAATTGCTTTATAGAGTTGATAAAGCATCTACTGAATTCAACACTCGGAAAATCGATTATGATACGCTTGCTACTAACTACAACGCACGTAATGACCGTATTCCAATCCCCCCCTCTCCTCCAACCATTGGATTGAAATCTATAACTCACAAAGTAAATGAGAATGGTTCTGTTGATATTTCGGTATCGTGGAACTATCCAACGTCTGATGAGGATAAATACAATATAGATGGTTTCATTGTACATTGTTATCCTGATACATCTTCAGATACCTACTTGTTCGGAGCTTCGTTAGCTAAGGAGCAACGAATTTCTGTTAGATATGATAAGCGAATAGCTACCTTTACTTCACAAGTTCCAACAAAATATTTCACTTTTGGAGTACAGTCATACAGAAATGTTGAAACCTCAATTAGTTCAAATGGTGTTTTGTTATCTGATATAGTTCAACCGCAAACGCCAACTGAGAATCCGTATAGACCTTCTGGCACTGTTGAGGTTAAAGGGAAAGTAAACGGATTATATCAGATTTCTACGACTGAAAAGCCCTCTAATCCAGATGCAGGTACACTTTGGATTGACCCAACAAACAATAAATCTGAACTATATGATGGAGAACAATGGATTGTCCAAACTGCAGGTAACGCAGACTCCTTAAATGGTATTGCTCCTGCATTGCATGAGGAACCCAACACTATACCTGTTAGAGATGACAACGGTGTGATTTCAGCATCTATATCAGGAAGTGCATCTAAATTAGGTGAGTATACAGACAAAGACTTTATTCTAAACACAGCAAAAGATTCGCCAAATGGAGTTGCGGCATTAGATGCTAACGGAAAAATTAAGCCGACCAATCTTCAGCAAATTAGTTATGTCGGTACATACATTGGCAATGGGATTCAAAACAGGGCAATCCCTCTCCCCTTCACCCCCTCTCTAGTTAAGGTTAAATCAACAGTTCAAAGCGATCCTGCATTAGCCATTGTAAGCACAAGCGGTGGTTATGCGGAGGAAATATTCGAATCAAATATCTATTTTAAAGGAATAAACAACCTTCCCAATAACACAAACGGACGACTTGCAAATATGGGGTTTATTACTGGTTCTGATTCAACTTTTAAAGGCAACAAACAAGGAGTCACATACTTCTTCGAAGCATATAGAAATCTATAGGAAAGGAGTGATTCTATATGGATTTCCCAAAACTTTATAACGATCCAATCTTATACCACAAACGAAAAGGCACTTACGATGATCCTTATATGAGCTATGATGAAACCCACTCTATTTTAAATGGGCGGATATTTTTAACTGAAAATCCTAATCGTGAAAATAGAGTTGTTATCACTGGCGGAAACAAAGAGTGGAAAGAAATTGAAGATGGTGAATTAGAAGATGACTGTTATCGTGTTGATTACATGATGGGGGTTGTCTTTTTTAATTCCTCTAATGAAGGCAAAGAACTGCAAGTTAAATATGTAGGTGAAGGTGCTCACTTCTTCCCAGCTGCACGTATTTGGATTAAGCGTTCAGGGAATACGGTAGTCCAAACTTTACAAGGGCTTATTGACGAGGCGGAAGATTGTATCATTCGTATGAATGAAAGAATTTTAGAATGTGAGCGAGTAATTAAGCGATGTATTGAAATAACTGAATGGTGCAGAGCAATTACTTCTAACTATGAATACGTAGTGGAAAACACAAAAAAAGAATATAAGCCACTTGTTAATACATATACCGATCTACTAGATACCTATCCCAATCCTCTTGTTGGATGGACTGTAACAGTTAGAGACTCTGGGATTGTGTACAGATGGGACGGTTTTGATTGGATAAATATCAGCATCTCGGAAGAGTTCGATGGGTACGATGTTATTACAAGTTATAACGAACCTCATAACATCAAAAGAGTATGGCTACGTTTAAATGCACCGCCTAAAAAAAGAAGGATTAAGCCTTCTGTCGATGCTCCTATAGGTGGGCTTATTTGGTTTAGAAAAGAATAAAAGGAGGAAAATATGGCATTTGAAAATGAATTAATTCCAGTTAATACATTAGGTGTTCAAGATGAGGAAACTGGTAAATGGATACCAGTAGATGCCGTGGCGCTAAGATCGCACACAGATAGACTGACGATTGATGAGATCAAAGATAAGTTTATTGAAACATACAACGAAATACTTAAAGTTGATAAAAGTTTAGCTGAAAAGATAATGCTTGTTGACAAATCGACTAAAGATGAAATTAATGGTATGAAGAATACTATCGGCAATATAGACGACTTTCACGCTACTGGTACAAACCTAGTAGAAAAAGTAATCAATTCTTTGATTGAAAGAAGAGTTAACGTTAAGGATTTTGGCGCAAAAGGTGATGGAGTTACAAATGATCAAGCAGCATTTGAATTAGCCCTTTCCTCAAGCTATTCTGAAATTTTCGTTCCCGAAGGTACTTATTTAGTAATGGGATTGTCCATCCCTTCTTATACAAGATTGATTGGTGTAGGAAAATCTTCTATCATTAAGCTTCATAAAAGTGCTGACCCAAAGAAGGATGTTATTGTTACTAAGCCTGGGGCTGAATACGTTCAAATTGAAAACTTAACTGCAGACTGGAATAGATCGAAGACTAACAATACAATTGGTTCAGGTGCGAACGCAACTTGTATTAGCATTAAAAATGCTAAATTTGTATGGATTCGCAATGTATATGCTGAGAATGCTGGTCTTCATGGTTTCGATGTAACCTCTCCTTCATATAACAAATCCACTGACAATCAGACAGTTTATCAAACTGGTGGTTCGAGTTACGTTTGGATTGATAATTGTGTAGCGTCAAATTTCGGCGATGACGGTTTCACTACGCACTTCTCAGAGTATATCTTTATTACAAACTGCTATTCTTTTGATGGAAATGGCTCAGCACACCCTTCCAAAGCTTCAAATACTAACGGATTCGAAGTTGATGATGGATCTAAGAACGTTTGGATTGGTAACTGTCATAGTCGAAAGAATGCAAGAGGATTCGAAGTAAAAGCTCATGCTTCTGCTCCTGCAGCTCAAAATGTTAACTTGTCTGACTGTACCTCTTTGAATGATATTAGAAGTTTTGATTTTCGACATATTGGACATCATCTATCAACAGACCCTCTTTCCACAACAGCAAGAAACATAAATGTGGTAAACTGCTTTGCAATTAAACCTATATACAGCACTATGTATGAAGGGCTTTCTCCAAAAGCGTTAGTTGTTTCTGCATTTGTAAACGTAAATATATCTAATTTCCACGCAATTGGCGATCCTTCTTATGATTATAAAAAAACCCCTGCAATTGCTTTTCAATACAAAAGTCGTAATATTAACGTTTCGAATATAACTGTAAAAGATTTTAGAACATCAGATGCCGATATTTACATTTATGGTGGAGCTCAAAAAACCGATTACATTAATATTTCTAATGTGAGTATTTTTGAATCTGCACCTATTGGAATTAAAGTAGGTAGTGGCGTAACTAACGTTAATATTAGTAATGGAAGTTTGATCGGAAGGAATGCTGCTGGTTCAATTGGAATCTATTGTTACAATAACCAAGCTAACATTAACTCCGTAAATGTTGAGAAATATTCAACTCCCAGTGAAATGGCCGGAAACAAGTACACGTTCATACCTAACAACTTTAAAAATGGAACACGGATTGCTACAACTTCTGGGTATGCTAAAACAAAAACTTCTTTCATTGCTGCATCAACTGGCGGGGCGCAAGTAACCGCTGAAGCCGCTGCTGTAATAGCTACAACAGGTGGAGCAAAAGCTAGAGGCATGCGTAATGCAGTTATCGCTTCGTCAGGTGGTTCCAACACTTCAGCTGAAGGAAGCCGCTCTTTAGTTGTAGCATCCAACAATTCTTCAATTGTAGGCGCTGGCTCTTCCAGGGTTGTAATCGGTTCTAATGGAGTTGCAAATAAAAAAGACTACACAACTACATGGGGATACGGTACAAGCACAACTCCTCTTTCATCCAATATTAAACTAGAAATTCATTCTAAATCAGGCGATGTTACCAGTGCTGGTCAAGTAAAAGGTGGTTCTACTTTTAGTGACTATGCGGAGTATTTTGAGTCTGCTGATGGAAAATCAATCCCTTCTGGTTACTTTGTAACTCTAGAGAATGAAAAAATCAAAAAAGCAAATCTTGGAGACCAAGTATTAGGTGTTATCTCTGAAACAGCAGGAATTGTTTTAGGAGAATCAACGTTTAACTGGCAAGGTCGATACGTTAAAAATGAATTTGGTGGATTGATTTATGAAGATGTAGATGTCACATTTATTAATCAAGAAGGTATTGAAGTAACTGAAACACGAAGAGTTCCTAAAGAGAATCCTTATTTTAACCCTGAAGAAGAATATGTCGCTAGATCTGAACGCCCTGAATGGAATGTTGTAGGCATGTTCGGACAGGTTCATGTAAGAATTGATGAAACTGTACAGGCGGGAGACAAAATTGTACCGAAAGCAGGTAAAGGTACTAAATCTACTTCGAATCAAGGATTCCATGTGATGAAGGTTACAACGCCGTTTAGTAAAGAACGTGGCTTTGGTGTAGCCGTGTGTTTAATTACACCACAATATTAAATAAAACTATGATTTTATAGGAATATCTTCAATACATAACAGAGAAAGACAGAGCATGTGTGAGAACGAGAGAGCTTGGGCTATCCCCCGCTCTCTTTTTGTGCTCAAAAAATTAATTGGAGGAATTTATTTAATGAACATTACTCAAAGTTTGTTGACTCCCAACAAATACTCCAGACCTCAAACAGCTTTAAAAGGTGTGAAAGCTGTTGTAATTCACTGGGTTGCTAATCCAGGATCATCTGCAGAAGGAAACCGCAACTTCTTCAACAATCGTAAAAGCGGTACATCTGGATTCGGTTCAGCTCATTACATTGTCGAAGGCACTAAAGTAATTCAGTGCTTGCCGAACAGTGAGCTGGCCTATCACGTCGGGTCGAATGTTTATACAGCAAGCGCACTTAGAAATTTAAGTTCTTATCCTAACAACTGCACCATTGGTATTGAAATGACACACCCTGATTGGACAGGTAAGCCTGATGCTACAACTTACAAAACAACTGTAGAGTTAGCAGCTTCTCTTCTCAAGACTTATAGACTTAAATCTGAAAACCTATGGACTCATAATCAAGTGGTCGGCTGGAAAGATTGCCATCGTTATTACACTAACAATCCTAGCGCATGGATTCAATTTGTCAGCGATGTTAATAAAGCTTTAACAGGAAAAACTGTAACTATTCCAACTCCAAAGCCAACTAACAAGAATGATCTTGAACTTGTTGAAACATATGGTCTTGGAGACAAAGGTACGAAAGTAAAAGCAATTCAATCTAATCTAATTAAGCTCGGTTATAAATTACCGAAATATGGTGCTGACTCTCACTTTGGAGATGAAACTGTCGCTGCTGTGAAGGCATTCCAGAAAGCGAACAAACTTGCTGTTGACGGAATCGCTGGTAAAGCAACTCTTGCAAAAATTAAAGAAATGCTAACTAAATCTAAAGCTCCTTCTTCCTCTACTCCCTCCAAGTCTAACTCTTCTAAAGCAAGAGGCTCTCTAAAATCTAAAGTAGACGGTCTTCGATTTTATGCTAAAGCTTCATGGGATGATAAAGATGTTGTCGGCACTGTGAATAAAGGCGTTGGATTCCCTACTGTTGTCGAAAAAGTAAAAGTTGGCACAGCATATCAATATAAAGTGAAAAACTCTAAGGGAGTCGTTTTCTATATTACTGCTTCTGATAAGTATGTAGAGTTGTCAGGCGCAGTTAAATCGCCGTCTCCTGCTAAGAAAGCCACAAAACCAAAACAAGCAGCTAAGAGTTCATCAATTAAATCTGTTGGAAAGATCAAGATTATTGGAGTGTCAAACGCAGCTATTATCATGGATAAGCCTGACCGCAATTCAGCCAAGAATTTAGACACCATCGCATTGGGTAAAACAATTGAAATCTCTGGTTCTGTTAAGGGTAGCAACAATCCTAAAGGATACTGGGAAGTAATCTACAAAGGAAAGCGCGCCTATATTTCTGGTCAGTATGGAAGTAAAGTATAACTAAATTAATATAGATTTTTGTGGATTTACAGATATCCATGAAAATTTATGGAAATCAACTTCAAGGAGGTGAACTAAAGTCACCTCCTTCTCTAAGGCTGGTGTCAAATGGAAAGTAATGACGTTCATGTTCGTATAAGCTTGCTTGAAGAAAAATCAAATCAGCAAGCAATTCAAATTGTTAAGCTAGAAGATAAAACAAATACACTCAACAGAATTGAAATGATATGCGAACAACAACTTGAATTTAATAAAGAATCTCAAAAGCAATCGAAAGAGTTAACTTCAACACTCATTGAAATGAGTAATAATTTAAAAAACCTCAATAAATCTTATGAAAAATTAGATACACGGGTTGAAACTCTTGAACGAAGTGATTCAACAAGAAAGATAGATCCCTCGCAGTTTACCAAAGATATTTTTTATAAGATTCTTCCCTCAGTAGCTGCAACGATAATCGGAGCATATTTGCTATACCATTTCGGAATTAATAAATAAGGAGCTTGATGTAATGAAAATTAACTGGAAAGTACGTTTAAAAAAGAAAACATTTTGGGTGTCAATCCTCTCAGCCATCCTTTTATTCGTTCAAATGATCGCTGAGGCATTCGGTTATGACTTAACAGGATTTGGCGATGATCTAACTGTGAAATTTAATGCACTTCTCACATTCTTATCCATTGTCGGTATTGTAGATGACCCAACTACTAAAGGTGTATCTGACAGTGATCAAGCTTTAGAATATCACGAGCCTAGAAAATAATGAATACAGTCAACATTAAGTATTCGCCATACCCAAATAAATTCAGTGAAGCCCACATTAATGCTGAGGGTGAAGAGAAAGTTCTAACTCTGTTGTTAGACGAAGTTGAAGTTCCCCAAGCTGATGAAGAAAGTGAACCAGCCATCTTCCCCGTTCTCAAGATTTCACTCTCTGAAGGCTTGGGCAACGAAGACATTTTAAGGATGGAAAAAGAAGATGCTAAAGCATTTCTTCAAGTTTTAAAAGATATGATTAAACAAATGTGAGAGGGGTAATCCCTCTCTTTTTTTCATTTTTAATGGAGGTTAAATTATGCGATTAGGATCTGGATACAAAGGCTCTTTAAAACTAGAGTCAACAAACATTGAGAACTTCGATATTGTCCCTCCAGAATCACAAGGTTCGAATAGACCGACACAGTTTTATAAATTTCAATTTCGCAATGACCAAGATTGCACTGTTTCTATAAATCACGGAGAACCGATTTTCATCAGGTCTGGGGATGGCTTTTCAATGGATCATATAGACACTCCTATCTTTAGCTTTGTAATCAAAGAAAAAGGAATTCAGTATAACTTTGCTGGTGCTCACACATGAGTTTTTTTAATCCCAGGTTAAACAATGGAATATCACTGAAATGGTCTTTTGAATATACACCTGACGAGAACGAGCGAATGATCTCGTTTATTGAAGTTCCAGATTACGACCCAACTAAAGATCAACTTTCAGTTATTGTTGGAGGAGTTGAGTGCTCCCCTTCCTCTTATGTAAAAACCGATAAAAACAAAATAACCTTCAATAACCCAGTTGATACGAATTTGTTCGAGATCATGGTGAGATGTTTTGGATAGAAATGAGGTGATAATTTGAATTTAATCTTACAGACCATACAACACATAGCTGGAAAAGAAGCAATCCTCGTTGTTGAAAGTAAGGCAAAGCTTATAAATGGACAAGAAGGAGCTATCTATGCTGTTTTAAGCGATGAATCCCAATCAAATAAACCAACTCTTTATATTTTTAAAGAAGGTCAATTTGAGCTTGTTAGTGGATCGCTTGCCGATGATGCAGAACTAAGTTTTCTTGACCTAATTGATACGCCTGCTTCATACGAAGGTTTTGCGAATAAGTGGATCAAGATAAACCCAAGTGGTACTGGACTTATATTTGCAGATGCTCCACAAGGTGGTGGTTCAGTCGGCGATGCATCTTCTGTCGTGTTCACCCCTACTGATCAAATCGAATCTGATAATGTACAAACAGCTATTGAGGAAATGGACTTCAAAAAAGCTCCTGTTGACAGTCCTGTATTTGAGGGCGTAGTCCAATTACCTGAAACAACTTCCATTGGAAATGTTAAACCTAAAGAAATTGTTTACTTACAAGGGTTAACAGGTAATGTCGAAAACAGGTTAAAAACTACAGCAGAAGACATCAGAACAGTTAATGATTCTATTGATCAACTAGAGATAAAAAGTCATATACACAGCAACAAGCAAGTGATTGATAAATTTACTGAGCAAAACGGCAACCTGATGTATGGCAACTCAAAAGTGGCTTCAGGAGATATGCAAAAATCAATATACGATGCCGATGGCGATGATATTGTTGACTTCGCAAAATCACTTTCTGGCCAAGTTGCATCAATCGATGAAATTAATAGCCTGTTGGGCATTACTGGTAATATTCAGGATCAGATTAATGGAATCACTACAGGTGTACAGTTTAAAGGTGAGTTTGATACATATTCAGCTGCTATGCAAGCTTTCCCTTCTCCTCAACGTGGATATTGGATTTTCATTAAAAGTGATTCAAATCATAGTGGGAGTAAAACGCAGTACATTTATAGCGGAGATATTTGGGTATATGCAGGAGGAGCATCCTCCATAAATGATGCTACCTCAACAGTTAAGGGTGGAATTACATTAAGTGGCGATTTGACGGGCACAGCTTCCCTCCCTCAATTGGCTAAGAACGGTGTTGAAGCAGGAACGTATGTTAATCCCACTGTCACTGTCGATGACAAGGGAAGAGTTTCAAGTGTAGCCAATGGCCAATCAACTGCTATTAATGACAATAACGTTGATAAGGTGTCTACATGGTCAAGCGATAAAATTAATGAGTCATTAAATTTCAAGTCTAATACTAATCACACTCATACTAACCTACACGATCCTGCTCAAGTAGGCACAGTTTTAGTTGATGAATCTAGTATCGGAAACAATAAAGTTCTTGCATATAACGAAGGTACTGAAAGACTGAATTATGTACCTGTTGAAAGCAGCTCAGTGTTTGTGGGCATGAAGAAAATCACAGGGAATTATGAGCTTATTGCTGGCGGATATACAAAACTAGCTGTTGATGAAACTGGTAAGAAAATCACAATCACTTCAATTAATAGTGGTGGAATTAAGTACAGATATGAATCATTGCCTAATGAACGATCTATCCCTACTAAGTTGTTTAATGTACCAGAATACGAAAACAACAATGACACAATGATGGTTTACAAAAACGGAGTGCTTCAATCAAAACAGATGGATTACATTGAAAAATCAAACAAATCCATTGAATTTATTAAAGAAATCCCTGTTGAAGACCATATTGTTTTTATTGCAATGTCAGGAGGACGAGGTGGAGTGCCTACGTTAAACGAGATTAATGATACTGTTACATTGATGCCAAGTGAAACAAAAACACTCTCATTAGATGCATGGTTTGATAAGTATGACATAAGAACGGTATACGCAAAAGATGAGAACAAGAACTTAATATCGGTGTCTGTTTTTGACAAATCTTCAAATGGAGACATTGTTTATCAGAGCTTGAAGTCAGATTCAATCTACGATATTGCGAATATCCCCTGCCAGGATAAAGATGGAACACAGAAAATACACGTTCAATTGATCAATCATAGCCAGAACAATGCTCAAGTAACATTAAAAATCAAAACAACAAACTTACTATAGGAGGCTATTTATGGGATACATATTTACAACAGGGACTTGTCTTAAAAGCGACCTGTACTCAGTGATTAAAAATTCTTTAATTAATGCTGGATGGGAAAACAAATCCTCTAACGCAGCTTCTGGTTATGATGTCTTTTATTCTACTGGAGAATCAGGAGATAAAAAACTTGTATTTCAGATGAGGGCTACTGATTTAACAGATAAAAACTCAGTTATTACAACTGATTATTGTACAGCTTCGTTGAGATTAATTGAATCATATACCCCTGGTTCAAATGGTGCTGCTGGAACTGTAGGTAGACCAAGTGAGCCATGGAAGTATTTTATGGTTTCCCCCACTACTGGATTGCTCTCTAAAGATACTGTAATGACGTATCGCCTAAATGTAAACAAGAATAGATTGATTATCGTCATTGAAAGTCCCTCTGCAACTGGTCTAGGATGTGTTCTGAATTACATTGGAATTCCTGACGAAATCTATGCAGATGAACCAGATAGCCGAGGTTTAATTTATGCTACAACAACAAGAGCAGATTCTGTAAACAACGTAATTATTTCAAATTCACCAGTGAATATTGCTCCTGCAACCAGTGCTTCAGTAAGGCCGATTATAGTAAACTTATCGCCAAAGAACCCAAACACTCAAGGTCTATACATGCTCTCTGAATTCTATTATGGGAATACAAGTGAAGGAACTAGAGGTAAAATCACTGGAATTTATGGGTTGCCGAATGATAATGTGCTACATGGAAGTATTATAGAGGACGGTTCTAGACAATACTTTGTAATTGTGCCTGGGGTTCTTTCTAGTAACTCTTTTGGCACTGCAGCTATAGCAATTGAAGTCACAGGGTATTAATCATGAGCGTTGTGTTCAAGAAGGAAAACATAAAGAAAAAGAATCTCTATAATCGAATTATTTCCTTGTTAATTGATGCTGGATGGACTAATGTTACATCGAATCCAAGCACAGATTTTGATGTTATGTATTCCACTGGGGAGACTGGTAAAGAAAGCATCTATTTTAATATTCGTCCCTTTGCTAGCGCAGTTACTTCCCCTTCTGCTTCAACAAATTTTTCATCAACGGACTACGCTTACTTTTCCTTCAGACTATGCAAGGAGTACACTCCCTCTTCTACTCCAGTGAATCCTGGAACTTTCAAAAGAAATGAAGCTTGGAACATTGTTTTTATAACAACTGCTGCAACGCTTAATCCAGAAACTGATTTAACTTTATATTATTCAGTAAATAGAGATCGGATAGTTTTCACTGTCGTCCCTCCCACTATCTTAAGGTCTAATGCCAGTGTATGTTATTTCGGCAAGCCGATTATATATGGTAAAACAGCTAAAAATGTGAATTGTCTTTATGCTACTTCTGCAAACTCGTTGTCTACTGGAAAAGCATTAATAGACGATCAAGCAGAATTTCCACAGGCAGCTTCTTATTTATTAAGTACCTTCATGAGTGATAACCTAACTAACATTTTTGGCACTATGTTTATTAGTCCAATTGCTTTTGGTGACACCCTAGAAGGTGTAAGAGGTTATTTAGATGGACTGTATGCTATAAAGACAGACATTGGCCTGTTAGATGGAGATATTTACACTGATTTGAATACCAAGAAAAAATATAAGGTATTCTATACTTTTTTCACAACTAATAGGACAACCTCTTTTCCATCAAACTATATTGGAATTGAGGTGGAATAATGGATAAGCTGAAAGGTTTTGTAATGAGTTCAAACCTTTATGGTCAAAGGAAGCCGTCGTACACTAGTGTTAAAATTATTCCACCTACTCCTGTTGTAGGATTAAGGGACTCGAACTTCGAAAAACAGATTATTGTTTCGGATCCCTTTTCAATTAAATCAGATAAAAAGAAAACTGATATTAGAAAAGGTTTCGTTTTAGGTGGATCGTCCATGAATGCCCCTAGACAAACACCATTAGAGCATAGTTGGACTAAGGGGATGAAGAATTAATGTCTGATACAATTTTCAATAAAATAACTGTTTTAAAGAAAGATTTATATAGCAAGCTAAAGCAAATCATGCTCGAATCAGGATGGCAAAATATTTCTAGTCGTCCATCAACGGACTATGATGTAATGTTTTCAAATGGTGAAGATGGAAAGAAGGAAATTTATTTTCAGATGAGGGATATTGCCAGTACAATTGCAGGTTCATCCGCTATATTTTCAAATTCAAGCTCACGATTTTTCTCAATGCGATTATCAGGAAAGTATCTGCCTGGATCCTCTGGTGTTTCTGGAACATTTTCAAAAAATAGCGACACCTGGAAAGCTGTAGCGATAACTTATCAATCAGAAATTCTTCCTAATCAGCCAATTGAGCTTTATTATAGCTGTAATAAGGACAGACTTATCTTCTTGACTGATTATTCCCTGTCTCTTGCTTTGCCTGCTACGTTGAATTACATAGGTGTTCCATTAACATTTGCAGATGAGCATGAATGGAGCTCTTGTGTATTTGCATCAAGTAGCATCGGAAGTGGCAGAAGGCTACATGTAACAGATATCAAAAATGATTATTCTGTAACTGCACCAATTACTTGCTTAACCTACTTAGGACTAGGCAGCAAGAATAAAATTGGTGAACATATATTGATGAGCAACGTTTTTTATGGAAGTGCAAGCGAAGGATTAAAGGGTACGCTACCTGAAGTTTTCTCGTTCAGTTCCACAGATGGACTTGTTAATGGTGATATATTTAGCGAGGGAGATAAATTGTTTAAAGTTTTTGAAACAACTCCTGGAACATCAACAGTTTATTCTTCATTTGTTTCAAAGTTTATCGCAATTAGAATTCAATAATCAACAAAGTCCCTCCTCATTTGAGTAGGGGTATTTTTTTCGTTTTTATGCAACAAAAAAAGACATTCCTTAAACGTGGACAGTTGGAATGTCTATCTTCTGTTTAGTTTAGGCTACCGCTAATAGCCTAAACTCCGCTCCCAAGGGAGGTGAAGAATTTGATGAAAATATCAACGATAATTAAATTAAATCTAATACTAGCATGCACATCAACTTCAAATCTAGATTTTATTTTTAATATGTAAAAAGAATAAGGTGCCCACAGAATAATCCGTGAACACCTTTGAGCCCTTCTTCATTAAGAAGAAAACCCATGAAAGAATTACTATTACTTTACAATGTCTATACTACAACAGCAATCATTTTGAGTCAAGGTCAACATTAACTTTTATGCCCACCAGTTAAACCAGCCCTGTGCAATGCAGTTCCACCTTTAGTATATGAAACTGCCCTCAGGAGTGATTTCGATCCGTATTTATTTCTGATTCCATCCATGACATAACCAAGCTGCCTTTTTTTCTCCAACCCTTTTTCATCAAATAAAGTTAACTGCTGATTAGAATCTTGCTCAATCTTACACAACGTTACTGAAATACTCCTAACTGTCTTATACTGATAAAAAGTGTTAAACAATTCAATACACGTGTTATAGATGTCCATAGTGATATTGGTTGGATTTTCGATTGTCTTGCTTCTGTAAAACCCTCCACCATATTCTTCTTTACTATATCCGATACCTAAGCTAATCGTTCTCCCCACTTTGTTATGATCTCGTGTTCTTTTAGCAACCTCTTCACATATTTCGAGAATCACCGCTTTGATCTCTTCTTTTGTCGTGTAGTCTCTGAGTAGTATCTGACTTTTTCCGAAGCTAACTTGACCTTGTAACACTGGGGCACCTATCTCAGATAAGTCTATACCCCAAGCATGGTGATAAATCTGATTTCCCATTACTCCGAATTTCTTTTCTAAGGTTTCTAATGGATATTTAGCTAGTGCGCCGACTGTAAATATGCCCATTCGATTCAAGTTTTGTTCCATTCGTCTACCTATTCCCCACATCTTAGAGATTGGTTTAACTGGCCATAACTTGTGCGGAATGTCTTCATATCTCCATCTGACAATGCCGTTCGGTGCTTTCTTACTTTCTAAATCCAAAGCAAGTTTGCTAATCAGCATATTATCACCAATTCCAATTGTACAAGGTAAGCCAAATTCCCGCATGATGGCATCTTGGATATGTTCAGCAATCTCTTCAACACTGTTCCACATTCTCATAACACCGTCAACTTTTAAAAAGGATTCGTCTATGGAATAAGTGTGAACATCACATTCTGGAACGTAACGATAAAACAATTGAGTGATTTTCGTTGAAACGTTTATAAAGGTATCCATTTTAGGGTTAACTATATGGATTATTGGATCATTGGGAATCTCGAATAGCCTCGATCCTGTTTTAATCTTAAAATCTTGTTTGAGTTTAGGACTTGCAGCTAACACCACACTCCCCTGCCTCTCTGTGTTACCTACAACAGCTAAATAACACTCTAGTGGATCTAAACCCATCATAACTGCTGAAATGGAAGCGTAGAAGGATTTCATGTCTACACACAGAACCTTGTGACGTGGGAAATTTGAGTAATCAATCATAAGAAACACCCACTATGTCATCTAACAAAACAAAGTGAATATCATCTGACATATCCTTTATATGTAGCATCTTCTTTTCGTAATTGATGTATTGTGTGAAACCTTTAAGTTGATTGACAATTCCTGACTCATAAATTGAAAAAATTAACGGCTTGTTAACACTCATTGCGTAAGCAATTGTTGCTTCAAACTCTTCTGCTTGTTGTTCATCTATAATTGGTTTATCTATTTTTTTCGTTTCTGCTAAATCATGCTTAAGTCGTGCAACATGCTCAGGTAACATCATAGCTGTCCATTTAATCGTACCTCTGTCTCTAAGCATTTAATCACTCCTTTTTGAATGATTAAATAGTAACAGAACAAACGTTCTTTATCAATGCGTTTTGAGAACTTTTGTTCGATGTAAATATTGGTATACAAAATCTCTCCTTCTGTTACAATTTATGTATAACAATTAGGAGGTTAACAATGTCACTTACATCGAACTTAAGCAAAGTACCACAATTCAAAGAAATAGTTGCTACTATTGCGCCTAAAAAGAAAGATTTCAAGACTACGAGTGGGAAAAATCCCTTTTCTAAAGAGTACGAAACGTTAGTGCCTTACACATTGGAGAAACCGTCTGATGCAAGCTTGATAGGGACTGCCTTTGATTACTTGGCAAGGTTTAGAATAGTCCAAATAATAAATAAAGAAATGAGATTCGAAGAGCTTGTTGCCTATAAAGGACTAAAAAAATTGCAGAAAGACACTGGAAATAATGGCTTAGAAGATGAATATTATTCGCCTATTCAAAAAGGAATTGATATGTATGTCAAAGGTAATTTAGCATTAAATAGTGATGTTTGTGTGATCGCCTTAAAACTTGGGAATCTAGAGAGATATTCTAGAGCGAATGTGCCAGGGGTTACTGAGGCTGATATTTTCGATATACAAAGAATAGACATGTTAACTAATGAACTCACTGGATTAATGGAGACATTTGAAGAAAAATTCATTAGCAGTGGATTTGTTAAAACAGACAGCAAAGTAGTTTTCAATCCTCACTTTGGCATTGCTTCCCTATTGGTTGATGGGGCAGATGCAGATATTCTAGTTGATGATGTACTATATGATTTCAAAGTGGTTAAAGATGTGGGATACAAGTCTGCGGATGTTCTTCAGCTAACTGGATACTTCCTTCTTAATCAACTTTTAAAGGAAATAGAGCACAACTATAGCGTATCAGAAAGCCTTCCTTTCGATGACATTGAATTCAGTAAAATTTGTCTTTATAAAGCAAGATTCGGCGAATGTGAATACTTTGATTTTAATGATATCAACGACCAAGAAATCCGTGCTGCGCTTATTAGACTTGCTGAATACTTTTTAAATAATCCTGACAAAACAGTTAAGTATACAAAATTAAAAACTAATCCTTTTTATGATCTAACTGACTATGATGATGCTTTACGTTCTATAGCTAATTCAAATTAAGACACCCCTTATTTGGGTGTTTTTTAATAAAAAACCCTCCTTGATTGGAGGGCGGTAAGTTAGTTGTTACTTTTATCCTTGTTTTTAATATACTGATCCAGAAACTCTCTAACTGACTTTCTTTTTGGATGTATCCCTAAATTTTCGTATGCCCATATTGCTCTTCTTTGAGATCCGTTAATTTCTTGATTCAATACATCTTCATAATTTAAGTCTAAAGAGAATTTTCCATTCGCATCTAACTTCAAAGTTAAATTTGTCCATTTTTCCGGGTTAATTAATTCATGTGCTTGTTGAAGTTCTTCAAATAAATCATGTAATTTTATTAAAAACTCGTTATAGATTGACTTACTTACATGATGATCTTCAGGTATATTATGTGAGTAAAGAAATGCCGTTTCTCCCTTTAATCTATAATAAAAATTAATCTCTGCAGAGTCGTCTAATATTTCGGCATATAAACAAACTTCGTCCCACTCTTTTGGTATCATCTCATTAACAGTTTGTGCAATTTCACCATACAGAGAATCTAGTTTCTCTAATTCCATTGTTTATCCACCTTTTTGGTTTTTAATAATTGATCTTTGTAATTCGTCATTGCCTATTTTAAATTCAACAACAAAACGTTCTGGTCTCAATGAATCACTTTTATAAACTGGTTCTATTGAAACAGATACTTTCTCAGGAGGAACTTCTTTCAATGCAGCTAACCACTCTTGTTCCATCTGATACCATTTCCCACCACTACGATTAATTTGTGAATTCATCGGAAGCAGGTTATCAATATCACCTGAACCTTTAAAAATTGACGCAATTAAATGCCCACCATCATCATCTAGTAATCTGTCAGGCTTCCCTGAATTGGATTGGGCATATTGGTTTCTTTTGATCTCTCCGTATTTTAAATCACTTGCTTCGACTTTGACAATCCTTCCGTAGTGGTCGGTTGTGTAGGTGTACCCTTGCTTTGTTGAATAAACGACATTTGGTTTTAATACTTTTTTGCGTTTCCACCTTGCATAGTGATCTCCGTAACTTACAACGGTTGGCGGTGATTTTGGTGCTGGTAAGCGTCTACCTGTCTGAGAGATTCCGTACCCTGAATTGTTATCTAGACGTTTTGCCATAGAGAGAAGTTTATTTTTGATATTCTCTCCGTCAAAAACGTTATACGGTAGTTTCCCTCCACCAGCTATTTGAAACTTTGGTGAGTACGGCAATAGATTCGGAATAGAGACTCTGTCTAATGATTTTGCTCCTTGTTCAAGCCCTTTCTTCACCGTAGTTTTGGCCGCTGTTGTCCCTGTTTTTGTAATGGCTCCTGCCCCTTTAGAGCCAAAGACGATTTCTGCTAAAGAACCAGTCGCATAGGCAAACCAGTGTGACCGAGAATACGCATCACCATCTATGACTTCTTTTTGGAATGAGTCTGAAATTGATTTTCCAATTGCTTTCGATGTTTCAATTGGATGAGAAACAGCCG
>NZ_PVRE01000006.1:0-286014 GCF_002998605.1 Bacillus sp. MZGC1 | reverse complement strand
ATGATGTGAAAAAGTTCATTCGTTACAATGCCAATAAAGCGTTAATGAACCTTGGATTTGCCCCTTACTTTGAAGAAGAAGAGATCAATCCAATTGTATTGAACGGACTCAATACAAAAACAAAGTCACAAGACTTCTTCTCAATGAAGGGTGTTAGTTATAAGAAAGCAACAGTAGAAGCACTTAAAGATGAGGATTTTATTTTTGGGAATTGAATCTGAAATTGTTGGTAAAGAATTTGCAAATAATCAGGGGCAAATTTATAAAGTATTGGCAGTATCAGGTGCTAAAAAGAATGGAGCAAAAACTTTTAGAATTAGGTTTTTAAACACTGGTTATGAAAGAGATGTAGAAAAAGTTGAAATTAAACGGGGAAAAATAAAGGACAAGTTTGAGAGGTCAGTTTTTGGGGTTGGCTACCTAGGTGACATTAAAATGGTAAATCATAAAAGGATTTATTCTGTATGGAGCGGGATGCTAGAACGTTGTTATGATTTGAATTGTAAAAATTACATAGGGTACGGCGGAGCAGGAGTAAGAGTAGATGATAGGTGGCATTGTTTCAAAACTTTTTTAGACGATTTCAAGAATATTGAGGGGTACGATGCTAAGCTTTTTGAAGAGAATCTTTTGTACTTAGATAAAGATATAAAACAAAAAGATACTCCAAAGAACAAAATGGTTTACTCATTAGAAACATGTACTTTAGTAACAAGAGAGGTAAACATGCTTCACAGGGATTTATCAGACACTAAAGTACACTTTATCGCAATTTCCCCCGATGGAGAACATTTATTCTTCAAGGGATTAAGACCATTCTCTGAAAAGTATAAATTACATAGACCAATAATTAAGAAATGTTTAAAAGGGCAGCGAACAGATTATGATGGATGGAAATTTGAATTAATAAAAGAATCAAATTGGGGTCAAAGGAAAAGCTGCATTCAAACTGTATAAAATGGTAATTTTATCGCAATAAGAGAGGGGGTTCTAATGTTGTGGGTGAAGCTATTATCTTTTTCCTGGGATGGTTTCTAGGTTTGATTAGTGGTATTGCTGTCTCTTTGAAAACAGCGATGGAAAAGAAATATCAAGAGGAGAACGAACGAAAGAAATATGAAGAGCTAAAGGTGAAGTTCGATAGGAAATAATAAATAACAAACATCGTAAAGGAGAAATGTTACATAATGCAAATTAAAATCAAATATCTAGATGAGACACAAACAAGAATCAGCAAAATTGAGAAAGGTGATTGGATTGATCTACGTGCAGCAGAAGATGTTGTAATAAGTAAAGAAGAATTTAAACTTATTCCGTTAGGTGTTGCTATGGAGCTGCCAGAAGGTTATGAAGCGCATGTTGTTCCTAGATCAAGCACATATAAACACTTCGGGATCATTCAAACAAACTCAATGGGGGTTATTGATGAATCATATAAGGGAGACAATGATTTCTGGTTCTTTCCAGCCTATGCATTACGGGATACCGAGATTAAAAAGGGACAGCGCATCTGTCAATTTAGAATTATGAAGAAGATGTCAGAAGTTGAATTAATTGAAGTGGATCGTCTAGGTAACAATGATCGTGGAGGACATGGGTCAACGGGTACTAAGTAAATTGAAACTTGGCTGCGTGCATGGTGTGATTTCTGAAAATTTTATACTGTGGAGTATCACAGCCAAGTGATTTAATTAGTTTGGTACTACAAGTGAATTAATATCCACAAAGCCAGGGTGAAGTTCGTCCTTTGTGTAGCCTGTGTAATCTTTCTTTTGGGGATCATAGGCTTGTATACGCAATGGCTCGCCATACCTGTTGTTACCAGATCCACCAAGCATTTTGGCTTCAGTATAAAAAATAATTTTTGAAGGCTCATTCTTCGAGAACAGTGAAACAAACTTCTGAGTGAATTCCTTTAACCCTTTACCTTCACTGGTGATAATTTTATCAATCTCGGCAACAATATCTTGAACCGAATTCACTGCACTTGTGTGATTGTACGATCTATCATCGTAAATATGAAGTGTTTTCTTTTCTTTTTCATAGAGATAGTTAAAGTGACTCTTATTTTCAAAACCTGCTTCGTAGATAAGGCCTTCAATAGTGTTCTTATTTGGATTAGCTTTAATTACTTTCAACTGTTCAACCACCTTTTTATGAATTTTAATAATAATTAGATTATACCAAATGAACCAAATTAAAGGTAATGATAACCATCAGCATCGCAATAATTCAAATAAAAGAAGACTTTCATAAGGAAAGGACATGCTTTATATGATAAACAGAATTTTAAAAATTGAATCGTTGGAAGCTGTAGGAACATGGACTCTGGCCACACGTGGAGAAAAACAAAGTAAGAAAAACTTTAAAAAAGATATAAAAAAGCGAAGACGTGTGATCGAAAAAAGAATGGCAGAATCGGTGATAAATGAATTTAAAAAGGAAGAGTTTTAATGGCAAGCAAACTAGAGGAACTAGTGAAATTAGAGAACAGGACAATATGTATTTGTATAACAGTATCAGTATTTTTTGTACTACTTCCCTGTTTAAAGGTTGTTCACTATGCTTTGACAATCCCTTCTGCAATAATTTTGATGAGTTTTGCAGCAGAATTAAGTCTTAGGAAGTATTTAAGGAAAAGAGTGAGGGAGCATGATAAAAGTTGATGCGATATATAATTCATTAGAGAAAATCGAGAAACAGAACCAAGTATACGAGCTCATAGATGATCCTGAGATGAAAATGAAAATATTAGATAACATGATTAAAGAGTTTGATTTGATTGGAGATGCAGCGTTAGAAGGTATAAAACAAGCTACTGCTTTATTAAAGAAAGTTGGAAGTGAAGACGTTGGAAATAGAATTGAGATGCTTAATACAAAGAAAAAAGCTGAGACAGTTTAGCTCAGCTTTATAAATCCAACGGTTCAAAAGGATCATCCATGTCGATTGGTTTGCCTTGAGGATGAACTGGAAAGTCATCTATTTGTTTGAATTTATTAACTTCTATACGGTGTTTTTTAATTAATTTTTCAATATCCTCAAGATTTTTTTCGTCCGTTGTATTGGATCCCCAACCGCAAATAAACACATCTTCAGATTTTGTGTTTAAGTACTTTTCGATAACAGTATAGTTTTTCAAAACAGCATCATCATAATCTTTTTTGTCGTTTTCCATAAGTTCTTTTAAATAAGTTATTAGTTGATTAGAATCAGTTAAATAAAATGGAAGCACATTAAAGATAAAAATTTTGGATGCATCTTGTTTGTAAGCTGCGGCTATTATTTTATTTATGGTGAGGTCTGATTCATGCTCATCAGCTTTACTAGGATTTTTAAGAATATAGGTTATTACCTTATTAGTATCTTTATCAGTTTTTATGACTAATGATGTTCTAACATTAATCGTTTTTCCTTGCTGACTTACAAATGAGTGGCAATCACAGTTTTTTTCAATTACATACTCAGGATAAGAAATGGATTTGTTAGTTCTTTTAGCTATAGAAAGCACCGCCTTTATTATTGTCAGTCTATTATAACCTAAGGAGAGATAATTTGGAAAAAGAATATTTGGAATTATTACAAAAAATTTATACATATGGTCATGACTCAGGAGACAGAACGGAAACGGGCATGAGAAGCCTTTTCGGAGAAACAATGGAGTTTAATTTGTCTGAAGGGTTTCCATTGGTTACAACTAAGAAAATGTTTACTAGAGGAGTCTTTGGTGAGTTGCTATGGTTTTTAAGTGGCTCAACATCTAATACAGAACTAGAAGAAAAGTATGGAATTAAGTTCTGGAAAGAATGGGCGAATGAAGCTGGACAGCTGCCAAACATTTACGGCAAACAATGGACTAGATGGGAAGACGGCCGAGGGAACATTTTTAATCAGATTAAGTATGTGATTGACCAAATTAAAAACAATCCAACAAGCAGACGCATCTTATTTACAGGATGGAACGCCCCAGAGATGCAATGGGAAGATACTGCATTACCATGTTGTCACAGTACTGTTGTTCAGTTTTACGTGGAAGGTGAATACTTGCATATGTATCACTATCAACGTTCAGGAGACATGTTTCTAGGTGTTCCAGTTAACATCGCATCATATGCAACACTACTGACTATTATTGCTCAACAATGTGGTTTAAAGCCAGGTATCATGAAACACACAATTGGCGTAGCTCATATTTATCACAATCATATGGATCAAGTTAAAGAACAACTAGTCAGATCTCCATATCAGGCACCAAAGCTTAATGTTAAACGGAAGCCTGAATCCATCTTTGAGTATACTCTAGAAGACTTTGAAGTTATTAATTATGAACACCATCCATTAATCAAAGGGGAAGTGGCAGTTTGATTAGTTTAATAGCAGCGTGCGACATGAACATGGGTATTGGATTAAACGACAAACTCTTGTTTTCTGTTAAAGAGGACATGCAAAGGTTTAAAGAATTAACTCAAGGTAAGCTATGCATACAAGGTCGAAAAACATATGAATCGATTATTAAGCTTAACGACAAGCCTCTGTCTAACAGAACAAATGTTGTTTTAACAAAGGATAAGACATATAAAGCCTTACCAGGCACATTTGTTTATCATTCGATTGTTGAGGTATTGAAATTAATCAACGGACAAGCTAATCATGGAGATGAAGTTATGGTTATAGGAGGCAGTGAGATATACAAACAGTTCCTTAACCATGCAGACAATGTTTATTTGACAATGTTTCATGATATGTCTAAAGCAGACTCATATTTCCCAAGTCTTGATGACAATTGGTTAAGGAATAGTAGTGAACATCATTACAGAGACAAAGGGAGATCTATAGGGTACAGTTTCATCCATTACAAAAATACAAATAACATATAATTTATATTGACTAAAAAACAAATTACATATATTATAAAGATAAGCCAAATCGGTTTATCTTTTTTATTTAAAGGGAGGCATTGATGGAATGAGAGAAATTAAATTCAGAGGTTGGTATGGTAGCAAGATAGGAATGATGACACCGACATTTAACGGTGATATCAATAAGATTTTCGCTGAAGAAGATGGAATTTATACGCAGTTCACAGGGTTGAAAGATCGTAACGGCGTTGATATTTATGGTGGGGATATTGCTCTTGATCCAGTTAAGAATATCAAAGGAGTCATTTGTTACGATTCTCACCAAGCTAGATATAAGTTCGTTCCTTTAGATTTGTATCACGCTAACGCAGGGAACGGTGGATGGACAGGGTTGGAACTAAACGTTAACAGAAGACTTCCAGAAGTCGTAGGCAACATCTATGAAAACCCTGAGTTACTAATAGAGGAACAATGAATATGAGCAGAGCAAAACTAAACTACATAAAATCTGAATTTTAATGAGAATTCAAAGGAGAGATACATAATGACTTTTAAAAGAACATGTGATGTAGAAAGACAAGATCAATACACTATTGAATTTGATGAAAATGTCTTAAATGAAGAATGGATGCAGAATTTCAGAGAAACATTCTATGACTTCACTACATTAACAGAACATGCTGAACATATAGCAAGGACTAGAGCAATATTAGGCTCTACTTTTATTGATGGCTATGGTATACCCTTGGAAAATGGCCAAGCTCCAAGATGGGCGAATAAAGAAGATATAAATGAGGCAATTAATATTATCGATGGGAATGCAAGTCTAAATGTAAATTCTTATTAAATTAACGAAAAGGAGATTGGATTAAATGAACAAGAGATTTTGGCTTAAAAAAGCAATTCAAGCGATCTTATCCCAAAATAAAAGCAACATAGAGAAAGTAGAAGAAATCGTAGAGTTGTTTGGTGAATCCAATGTATCAAAGACTAAATGAGTTAGAAAAAAGCAAATACAAGCTTAAATCGGACATCTTAGAGAAAAAAAGAGACCTGCTACATATTAAAACAAATCAAAATCCATTAGCACTAGAGCGACTGTTTGAACTAAGTGAAGTATTGCAGCTGACAGAAGAATCAGAATGGGTCAGCTCATCTATGGCCTTGAAAGCAGCAAGGATCAACAAAGAGTTTCTAAAGCTATTCGATTTCAAAGGTGATGGCAAAGCTTACATAAACAAAGAAGAGTTTAGTAGACTTCATGAAGATTTTATTAGAATAAAATTCGAGCAGAACAACATTTAGCTGTTAATTTAATACCAATCAACTCTATACTGTTTATGTAGCAAATTATGGAGGCTGATACTATGAATGGAAGAGAACAAGCTGAAGAGAAGATTATTGATTTTTTGAATTCTGATGAAAGGGTTGCGATTGTCACAGGAACTCATATGCATCAAAAGATAGACCTAGTTATGAATGTGTTATGCGAGCACTTGTTTTCTGAGAATATTCTTTTCAGAACCTACACACTAGAAAACGCATCAAGATTCTTAAAGTCATCAACAAAACTTAAAACAGGTGTAGCGTATCGTGGAGGTCTTAATAACATTTATGTAGACACCTTAAAAGAAAGAACATGGGGCAAGCATGGTGATCCAATCCATACTGCGGTTATATATCCACTTAAACCTATGAGTTCTGAAAAACTAAGAACAGAAGCTTTATCTAACTTGCTTGATCGAGTGAAAGTTAAAAAACTCATATTGGTAAGTAATCAAGATGCATTGGATCTCACATGGGCTACATCAATTAACACTAAGATTGTTTATGACTCTCTAGAGGATGATCCAGAATATCATCAAAGGGTAATAGATGACATTGCAAGTAAAGGATTTAAAAGACTGTAGGGGCTACTGCCCCTCAGTTTAAATTAGGAGGTTAGAATTGTGATAATGTTTGTATTGCGTGAAGACAGCAGTCCATTTTTCAATTTCACTATAGACCAAAGTGTATTTAAGGTAGGCGATATAATTGAACACGAAAGTCTACATGGTAAGCATAAAGTTCTGTTCACTGATGCTGCAACAGTAACTGTTAAACCATTGGTTTAAAACGTTGATTTTATCGAAAGGGGTAGAATAAATGATTAAAGTTTTGAAATCAAAGATTAAAAGAGAAGAAGAACTCCCAAAAGAATACGTAAAAGGATTTTATTCAGGAGTATTCTACACGAACTTAATCGTATTGCCTGTGCTTGTATTATCACTATTTCATATGTGGGGAGTCATTAACAGATGAGTCAATTAAAAATCAATTCAAATATCAACTGGTTAGAAGAAAGAACGATTATTTTAGCTCCAACTGGCAGCTATGCTTATGGAACAAATACAGAGGAGTCTGATAAAGATTTTAAAGGCATCTGTATCCCACCAAAGGAGTATTACTTAGGACTCGAATCCTTCAATGAATACAACAATAGCGGAGGAAAGAATTTTAAAAACACTAAAAATGATGTGGACATTAACATTATTCATATCAACAAATTTGTTAAGGATGCAATGGCGGGTGTGCCTAATAACATTGAGCTGTTATTTGTTAGAAATGAAGATTACCTCAAAGTAACATCTCTTGGCCAGAAATTAATCGATAACAGACATTTGTTTTTAACTAAGAACATTCAAAAGAAGTTTGGTGGTTTTGCACATTCTCAAATGCAGAAACTAAAAAACACCAACTCAAACGGTGCAACAAGAAAAGACCTAGTAGATGCTCATGGGTACGATACAAAATTTTTCATGCACAGTATCAGACTTCTTACAAGTGCTATTGAAATTCTTAAGACTGGAGGCTTTAGCACGTTCCGACCAAACCGAGAGCTTCTTATTGATTGCAGGTCGGGAAAGTTTAGTTTTGAAGAAGCACTTCAGATGATCGATGCCTATGACCAAAAGTTGAAAGCTGCTGTTCATTTGTCAAGCATTCCTGAGAGACCAGATTATGATACGGTAAATAGGTTGCTAATTGAATTAAATGAAGAAGCTTTAGAAAAAGGAGTTTACTAATGAAAGAACTACATGTTGAAGGGACATTTTTTAAAGAAGACGCTTCTCAGTTTACCTACGATGATTTCATTGAGTTGATTGAATCAAATGGCATTGAGTTTGGAGGAAGTACCTGCATCCAAGATGATGAAGGTAGCTTTTTAAGCGATTCTGGT
This sequence comes from Bacillus sp. MZGC1, assembly GCF_002998605.1. Lineage (NCBI taxonomy): Bacteria > Bacillati > Bacillota > Bacilli > Caryophanales > Bacillaceae > Bacillus > Bacillus sp. MZGC1. Next base: position 277,935 of record NZ_PVRE01000006.1, on the reverse strand, counting down.
GTTGTCATTACAGATCAAGTTAATATGCAGCGAATGAGAGAAATCGAAAAAGGATAAGTGAGTTTAATCACCTATCCGTTATGAGAATTTCTAGACAATGCAGTTGTCATATAGATTGCTTTTTCGTCCTGACCCATTTCTAATAATCTGGCTATCATTTCTATCTCAAGATGAGCGTAATAGAAAGCATTATCAAGAGAAGTAAAGAAGAAATACTTGCTTAACTCTAAAGGCATATTAACTGCTTTTATAGATTTAATATTATTTAATTTCTTCTGAGCCATAATTCTTTTATTGCCGTCAACGCAAAGTAAAGGGACGGGTACTCCAGGGTTGTACACTATGATTGGTGGTCGATTGTCTTTGATCTTATCGGATACAAATGTAGTGGTGCTGTCTACATATATATCTTTCAAATCGACATCTTCAGGAACTAACGAATTTTGTTTTACTATTTCATTGAGAATATCGACATCATAATGATATCTGTAGGTGCCAACGCTCGTCTTGAAATCAAAACTAAAAAACTCAACATCTTTATTCCTTAATTGGGACATCTCATAAATAGGAGTAGTATTAGATTTATGTCTAGCATAATCTTCAATATCTTTATCACGTTCGATAAATATGTCACACCAATACTTAACCCAAGATTTATAAAAAGACAGTCTTCCTACATTAGACTTTATTGGCGGACTTTCAAGATAGGCTTGGAAATCAAATTTGTAGTATGTTGTTTTTAAGTTATTAAAATATGCAGGCATTGTTAATTCCTTTCAAGTTTTTCTAAATTATATCACAAATTCAAAATAAAGGAGAGATGGACGTACGATTGTTTACACCGTATTCGCACTGTCTCACATTCTTAAAAGAGAAATGAATAATCAGTTTAAAAGATTGGGATTCAATAATTTAAAGGAAAAAAGATGGTTCTTAATCAAGGTTCTCGGTTATTCGCCGTACTTTAGTGAAATGACAATCAATGAATTGAAAACGGTTATAAGTGAATTGAAAAAGCATAATGCAATTTCAGATATTAAATAACAAATAACATATATAAAGGAGATTGTAAAATGGATAAATATTATTACAAAGTAGAGAAAACTTCTAACTTACACAGAGATCTAGAATATGGATTTTTCATCAAAGGACAATTTATGCAAGATAGGAACGAGGAAATTTCAAGTTTAGTTGGGATCGAAGACTTAGCGAGTAAAGCAGCATATGATTTTCATGGAGGTCTTTTAATAAATGAAGCATATGCTGATGAGATTGATGATAAGCATTTCATCAGAAAGGAACAAGAATTAGATGGACGTATTTTCAAACAGTTTAAGAAAAGTTCAAGCTACTTTAAGAAGTGGGATGAATTTATGAAAGAAAATAACCTGACTCATGCTATTAGAATGCAAAGTTTAAATTTTTTAGTGTTTGTATACGGCCTAACTGGTGCTATTGAGTTCATTACTCACAACGATACATTCTATTTAGAAGCGAAAACAGAACAGGAAAACAAATCTTTGATTCCTATTACTGAAAGAGAATTGCTTGAAATGAAATTAGAAATGTCAAAGAGAAAGGAAGCGAGTTAATTGGATTTAAAACACTTTAAAAAACTTACATCAAATTTATCTGCATTTACGGCTGAAGAAATTGATGATCTTTGTTGGATGACGAGTGAAAAACTTAACGGCTACCAACGTGAATTGGAAAATGACACAGGTAACTTATCCGATTGGGATCACTTAAGAGCATTTTATACATTAAAAAGTATTATCGATGAAGTTAAATCAGAGGAGTGTTAATTTGACAGATCAAGAAAGAGCTATGAAAGATATGTTTGCTTTTATAGAAAAAAATGAAGAAGATCAAATGTTTAATAACGTTAAATCTTACATCAATAAAATCAAGCGACAGCGTGACGCATTAAAAGCTGAATTAAAAAAGTATGAGTCCGATGAGAAGATCACAGAACTTAAGAATGAAATTGATGATTTAAAAGCTAATAGCCTATTTATTTTTAGTGAGGATGAGAAGAACGAAATAATTCAATTTAAGAATGATCACGCCAAATGTGAAGCAAATATTTACTATTATTTTGAAGGAACACAGTTAGGGGTAGCCGTTGGATTACAATGTAGCAAATGTGGTCTGAATAAGGACATTACAGATTATTCTAGGTGGTGATTTAATGATCGTTACAGCATGGGTTTTGTTAATTGCATTTGGACTTGTTGTGCTAGGTGAATGGGAATTAGAAGGTGATGTGAAGTTTACTGTTTGGATTGGAGTAGCTAAGTTTATTTCAATGATTATTGTTGCCATTGCAGACGGAGTAATTTGGGGAGGATTGTTCCAATGATACTCATTGCGATAATTTATTATATATTAACCACTCTAATTAAGTTTTGCTTAGTTAGATGGGCAAGAAAAAATGGATGGGGGCATGATAAAACAAGCTGGGCAGTCATTTTTGTGCCTTTAATCGGTCTTGGATATTTAGTTATTATGTGTGGCATTGTTATACAACTTAAGAATTCTAAATAAAATCGGTCTTTTAACCAGAAATAAGTATTCATATTTACTACATAAATCAAGCACTTTTTACATTGAAAGGAGAAATTACATATGACTATTAGAATTCCGTTTGAACAGGATGCATTAAAACAAGCGTACCTATCTCAAGTTGGCGGTAGAATTTCTTTTCAAAAGGGCAAAACTCCAGTATTTTCGTTTAATAGTGAAGAAGATTATAAGAGATATAGACAACTCATTCTTGGAGGAGGTGATGAATCATAACAGTAGGATCATTAACAATTGATGTAGGAAGTATGTTTGCTGAGAAATCAACAGCGTTGCAGCGTCACGGGAAACGATTCATGTTAGCTGGAAAGAAAGTGGTGTTTCTCAAACCGTCCATAGATAACAGATACTCAGAAGACTTCATTGTGACACATGATGGTAAGAAAGTTGAGGCGTTAAACATACAAATAACAGATAAAAACAAGGTTGGTATACCCCTAGATTTGTTTGAAGCTGATGTTGTTTGCATTGATGAAGTTCAATTTTTCCCAGATCAAATGATCACTCACATTGAGAAACTAATCGAACAAGGGAAGAAAGTGTTTGTTGCAGGATTAGACATGGACAGATATGGTAAGCCATTTGGAATTGTACCGTACTTAATGGCCAAAGCAGATCATGTGACTAAACATCATGCAGTTTGTGCTTTTTGTGGCGATGACGCTTGGGTTTCACTTGAAGTTTCTAATGATTCAAATACTCAAGTTAAAGTTGGGAACGATTATAAGCCAGCATGTAGACAATGCGCTTATGAAAGGGGAGTTAAATAATAGAAGAAAATAGTTTGGTTGAGCTGCACAGCAAAATGAAAAAACAAATGGAATCAATTGAAGAAGCGATACATAACAATGATTTTTCAAAAGTAAACCGTCTAGGCATCAGTCTAAGTAACAATAACGAAGAATTAATGCAAGAAGCAAGAGACTTGTCCAACAATGAAAAAGGGAGATATGTAAATACATATGCTTAACTTACATAACTTAAAAGGCGCTTATCAATTAAAAAATCAAGGAGGTGATTTTGCTTATTTTTATAATGAGAAATCAAACAACTTAATTGTTATCAACAACATTGATGATGAAGAAATTAGAGATGTTACAGACAATACATCACAGGATGCTTACATGTACTTAACAAATAAACTCAACATCGAAACAAATTTAACTGCCATTTGGTACAAAACTGAATTTGATTCAAGTGACTATATTCTTGCTGAGGATGTAAACGGTAAAGAGTTGCTCCACTTAGACTTAATTGAGTTGGAGAACGCTGTTTTAGAAGATTACAAGTTTGATAAGAAGTATGTGAAGCTAATCAATGGAGAAGCAATCGAATTAAAATTTTAAACCCCTGTCTAATGACAAGGGTAATCATCAAGAAGATTTGAAGTTTTTTATTAAAGTATTCACTTCTTCGACTAAATCTGGGTATTGGTTGTTATCAACGAACTCGTATTCAACTTCATTAGTTTTAGCGTTTGCTTTGAATACGAGTTCAGTATTTTTAGTTTCTGACTCCTTGTAAACAACATAATGTTTTTCAAATAAATGATTCTCGGACATGTCTACATGAAATCTAACTGTAAATCCTTTTGACTTTAAATAGTCAGTTAACTCGTTGTGCTGGTTGATGAGCTCAGTCAATTGGAACACTCTCCTAGATATTGATAATCATAGAATACCCCATTTAATAATTAAACACAAAGAAAGGATTGGTTCATTGAGCACAAACTTAGGAAAAGTTTTTGAAGCAAATATACAACAATCTGCGAAGGATCAAGGTTTATTCTTTTACCGAATTAAAGATGTAAATCCAATGGCATTAAAACGGAATTTTGGAGTATCCAAAAATAAATATGATTGTATTCTTTTCGCTAAGGGGCATTTGTTTCCACTAGAATTAAAGTCTACAAAAAGTAAGTCCGTATCCTTTTCAGAGAGTATGATCAAGTCACAGCAAATAAAACATCTTAAAGAAGCTGCAGAATGTGAAGGAGTTATACCTGGTTTCCTGTTTAACTTTAGAGAGCCTGAAAACCGAGTTTTCTTTGTACATATTAAAGACTTTCTTACATATAAGAATATCGCTGAAAAGCAATTAGAGCACACATACATAAGCAAGGTGAACAAGTCCAGCATACCTATTAGCATCTGTAAAGAGATTGGAACAGAGGTAAGTTGGATGAAGAAGAAAGTTAATTATACATACTACATAAATAAGATGTGCGAGAATTTAATTTCAAGGAGGTGATGCATATTATTGACAGGGATCAGGATAAGTCTCTGTCTTTATTTTTGTTATAATATTTACAACTAATAATAAAAATGTGTGGTGATTAAATATGAACATTGATGAAAATTCAAAAGTGGCAGTCTATTCAAGAAAATCAAGAGAAGACCCAGACACAGAAGATACTTTACTGAAACATAGGGATCAACTAAAAGCACTCTTAAATAGATACAGTTTTACAGATGTAGAGTGGTTCGAAGAAGTTGTCTCTTCTGATTCTATTGATAATAGACCTATTTTTTCTAGATTGTTGCCTAGAATCAGATCAGGTGAATTTGATGTTGTATGTGTAATTGCGAACGATAGACTTTCCAGGGGATCACAGATAGATTCAGGACGTATCATGGAAGCCTTTAAAGAAAGCAACACTCTACTCATAACTCCTCAAAAAATATATAATATGTCCAATGAGAGTGATGAAATGCTCTCAGAGTTCGAATTGGTTATTGCTAGAAATGAATATAGAGCTATTAAGAGAAGGCTGTTAAATGGTCGAAAAGGTGCTGTCAAAGAGGGAAGACCGCATTCTGGATCTGTTCCATACGGGTTTAAATGGGACAAGAATGACAAGAAAGCAAAGGTTGATGAAGAAAAAATAAAAATTTATCGTATGATGATTGATTGGTTTCTTAATGAAGAAATGTCTTCCATGGCAATTGCAGATAGACTGAATCAATTGGAAATCCCACCTCCTTCTAGTAGAGGGAAAATGTGGTATGGAGAAGTGGTAACCTATCTTTTGATAAATGATTTTCATAGAGGATTTGTCTGGTATGGAAAAGATGAACAGAACAAAGGTATTCATCAGCCAACCAAAACAGAGGAAGAGCATATAAAAATTGTAGAACGACTATCAAAACTAAGGACATATCCAGAGGCTGGAAGACGTTTGAACATGAACACTAACAGACTTTCAGGAATAGTTAGATGTCCTTATTGTTTGAAAGTTCAAAGTATAGATCAGCCAAAAGGAAGACAAAAACACGTAAGAAAGTGTCTCAGAAGATCGACAGCTCGTGAACCAATGTGTGATACAACAAAAGGGATAAATGAAGACATTTTATACCGAGCGATACTACAAGAAATGAAACAGTATAGCTCTGAATTATTCAAAAGGAATGAGAATACTAAAACTGACGAACAAGCTACTTTTTCGGGGCAGTTAATTGAATTAAAAGAAAAAGCGATTAAAAAACTGAGAGGAAGAATTGATCGGTTAAAAGAACTCTACTTAGACGGTGATTTAGACAAAAATGAGTACAAAGAAAAATTAGAAAAAGCACAAGAAAATTTAATAAAATCTGAAAAAGAGCTCAGTGAATTATATTCATCAGTTGAATATCAAAAAGAAAAGGCATTAGAAAAAAGAACTTACCTATGGCAAAAAGAAGATGTTCAGGCATTGCTAGAATCAGATCAGGGAATGTCAGAGTCAGAGATCAATATAATTCTCAAAAAACTTATTAGCCATGTGTCATATAAAGTTAAAGATGAAGATGGAAAACAGCCTGAGTTGAGTGTAAAAGTTTATTATAATTAAAGTGTATTCATTGTTGTACTCAAGCTATATCTGTCGTCACCATTATTGGCATTACCCTTATTCCGGTAGCGATGAACAATATGGCAGGTGGAGAAGGAAGTGCAGATTATGGTTCTTTTGAAAATCTAGGCCTCGCTTTCCTTGTGCTGTTTATCATTGTGCTGCTCTATCGATTCACAAAAGGTTTTATGAAGGCGATCGCTATTTTAATCGGTATTCTCCTTGGGACAGCAGTCGCTGCATTTATGGGGAAAGTGGAAACAGCTGAGGTGGCGAACGCTCAAGTTTTCCGCATGATTGAACCATTTTATTTCGGCATGCCTACCTTTGAATTTGCACCCATCATGACCATGACGTTAGTAGCCATTGTGTCATTAGTCGAATCAACAGGTGTTTATTTCGCATTAGGTGATTTAACAAACCGGTCATTAAAAGAGAAGGATTTAGCGAAAGGCTATCGCGCAGAGGGGATTGCTGTTTTATTAGGCGGTATCTTCAATGCCTTTCCTTACACAGCCTACTCGCAAAACGTGGGGTTGATCCAGTTGACAGGAGTCAAGAAAAATCAAGTCATCGTTGTGACAGGAGCATTGCTCATGTTATTTGGACTTTTTCCTAAAATTGCTGCATTTACGACGATTATTCCAAAGTCAGTTCTTGGCGGCGCAATGGTCGCCATGTTTGGGATGGTCATTGCCTACGGTATTAAAATGCTCTCGCGCGTGGATTTTGCCAAACAGGAAAACCTACTAATTGTTGCTTGCTCAGTTGGGATCGGCTTAGGTGTCACCGTCGTGCCGCAAATGTTTGAGCATTTGCCAGAATCAATGAAATTATTAACAAGTAACGGAATTGTGGCCGGTAGCTTTACCGCTATTTTGCTTCATATTATTTATCACATGATTCCATTTAAAAAAGAAACAGGGCAGGATCTGATAGAAGAACCTAAGCAATCTGTTATGTAAACACCTCTCATTAAGAGGTGTTTCAGCGTGTAGACAAACCCTCGCATTCGGTTTCAGTCCTGTGCGCCGATGCTCACGAATGTTAAATTCGCTCCGCTTCGGTGCTCGTCCTTCCTAGACTTCAAAGGTTTTCTATCACGCTGAAAAGAAGACAAAGGGCTAAAATAAAGATCATTTTAGCCTTTTGTCAACAATCTGAAACACCTCTCATTAAGAGGTGTTTTTTTGCATAAAAAAAGCAGGTTCGCTTGGCTTGGAACGAACCTGTGAAGGAGGAAAACTACATCATGTTTTCAACTATATTATCCAATATTTATCAATTGTCGTCAAGACAAAAAGTTAGACGGAGGAAAATGTTTTGACTGAATTGTGACGATTTGGCATGTATATCCTTTTTTCGATAGGGGATATTAACCGAAAAAAGAGGTGAAGCCGATGGCGTACATTCTTTCAATTGGAACGAGTCTCCCCAAGCATCACGTGGATCAGAAAACAGCTGCTGAATTTGCTAGGTCTCAATTTAAACGATCGTTTAAAGATATTGATCGGCTGCTGAGAGCTTTTCAAAATGGAGAAATTCAGAGCAGGCAGTTTGTGCAGCCCATTGAATGGTATCAGAAGCACCACTCTTTTGAAGAGAAAAACAATATCTATTTGGAGAAGGCACTGGCTCATGCAAAAGAAGCGATCTTACATTGTCTTCAAGAGCAGGCGTTTCTGAAAAAGCCGATTCCGGTTGAAGAGATCGATGCACTGTTTTTTATTTCAAGTACCGGCTTATCGACCCCAAGTCTTGATGCAAAGCTGATGAACGTACTTCCTTTTTCTCCTTATACGAAACGAATACCGATCTGGGGGCTAGGGTGCGGGGGTGGTGCGGCAGGGCTGTCTCGGGCTTATGAATACATAAGGGCATATCCAGAAGCAAAGGTGCTCTTCGTTGCCTGTGAGCTGTGCAGTTTAACCTTTCAGCCGCAAGATCAATCAAAAAGCAATTTAATCGGCACCTCCTTATTTGGAGACGGGACGGCTGCGGCTCTTTTAGCTGGAGAAACGGCTGCACTAGAATATGCCCATTTAAAAACAGTCCCTAAAGTACTAAGTACACAATCCGTCACGATGAAGGATTCTGAGGATGTGATGGGCTGGGAATTTACAAGTGACGGCTTTCGGGTTATTTTCTCCCGTGACATTCCGTCTATGATTTCAGGCTGGTTAAAAGAGCAGGTGGATCAATTTTTAGAGGAGCTTGGATGTTCAACTAAAGACTTATCCGTTTTTCTTGCCCATCCTGGAGGAAAAAAAGTGATTGATGCCTATGTTGAAAGTCTATCTTTACGAGAGGATCAGCTATTTTCTTCAAAAGAAGTACTCAAACAACACGGAAATATGTCCTCTGCCACAGTTTTGTATGTCATCAAGCATTTCCTTGAACATCAATCAATTGAAGCGGGGGATATTGGCCTTTGCGGGGCGCTTGGTCCAGGCTTTTCCTCAGAACTGCTGCTTATGAAATGGGAGGATGTCTTGTCATGATCATTTGGCTTGTTATCGGTTTCTTCGTTTGTCAGCGGCTCATTGAAATGATTGTGGCCAAAAGAAATGAAAGAAAAGTAAAAGCGATAGGTGCCATTGAATTTGGTGCTAGTCATTATCCCTATATGGTCGCTATGCATACGGCCTTTTTTCTCTCACTCATAGTTGAGATAGGGCTTTTACATAAGGGGCCGTCCCGGTATTTTCTTGTGCTGCTCCTTTTCCTGATGGCTACACAGGTCATTCGATACTGGGCATTATGCTCCCTTGGGACGTACTGGAATACAAAGATTTTAGTCGTGCCAAACGCAATGATTGTAAAAAAAGGGCCGTATCGTTGGTTGAAACACCCTAACTATGTAGTCGTGGCGATTGAACTTTTGCTGATCCCGCTATTGTTTGAGGCGTATGTCACTGCCATTTTGTTTACGTGTTTAAATGCATGGATGATGGCTGTAAGAATTCAAACAGAGGAGAAAGCGTTAAATCAGTATTTGCTAAATTAATATTGAAAATCATTATCAATTGTGCTACACTTTCATTAATGATAAACATTCTCAATCATGAAGGATGGACGGTGATCACATGACAATGATTTTCTTACTCGGTACGGTGTGTGTATACAGCCTATTAATTGGCTTCGTATTAAAAGGTGTCTCCAAAAAATCTGCTTCCTGATCTCAGTCAATTGCGACTGATCGGGCAGCAGATTTTTTTTATTTCCTCAGATCAGAAGAAAAATCTCTTTATTTTGTGTAAAATGGTATCACATACATAACTGACTTTTCTAAAAACAAAGGGGTTTATCGTCATGAAAGACTTGTCTATTCGAGATTCGCTCGTTCAAACTACAGGAGCTTTATATCAAAGCTTTCTCAAAAGGGATGATCATGAGCGCGCAGCCAAACTTGCATCGATTATCAAAAAGGAAGCAGAAGAAGAAGTGTATATCGCATTTACCGGCCACTATTCTGCTGGAAAGTCATCACTTGTGAATCATCTGCTTCATGATCACATTTTGCCAACGAGCCCAATCCCAACAAGTGCAAACTTGGTCGTCGTGAGGAAAGGGGAAAGTGAAGTGCAGCTTCACACCTCTGATGACCATTTTGTAAAAATGAGCGGTTCTTATGATAAAGAAGCAGTACAGCGTTTTTGTAAGGATGGAGAACAGATTGAGATGGTGGAAATTAGCGGTGACTATAGAGGACTGGAAGAAAAGGTGGCACTGATTGATACGCCAGGAATTGATTCAACGGATCATGCCCACTTTTTGTCTGCTGCCTCTATTCTTCATCAAGCAGATGCTCTTTTTTATGTCGTTCACTACAACCATGTTCATTCTGAAGAAAACATTCGTTTCATTCGTTCCATTAAAGAAAAAGTGCCAAATCTTTATTTCATCGTGAATCAAGTGGACCGGCATGATGAGCATGAGACAGCATTTGAAGACTACAAAAATCAAGTGGTAGACATGCTCCTTAAAGAGGGCATTGAAGAAGATCATCTATACTTTACATCTGTAACCGATGAGACGCACCCAAGAAATGAAATGATTCGTTTAATCGAAAAACTACAAGAATTACAGACGTTGCCGAAAGCATCACTTCGGGCTTATACGGAGCAGAAAATTGAGCATGTTTTAAAAGAACACATTGACTCGTTAAAAGAAGAGCTGCAAGGTGAAGAGCTTGATTCACAGCTTCAAGAAAAAAGAAAAGAAGTAAAGGAGTTTGAAGCGAAAAACTACTTCATTGAAAATGGAGCCAAACAGTTAGAAGATGAAGTATCTTCTGAAGTCGAGAGCATTTTAAAGAATGCCAACCTCACTCCATTTAAAATGAGGGAACTCGCAAGCGACTATATTGAATCAAAAGCACCTGGCTTTAAAGTGGGACTGCTTTTTGCTAAAAATAAAACTGAGCAAGAAAAAGAAAAACGGGCAACCGACTTCTTAACAGATGTCAAAGCGAGGATGAAAGCTGAAGTGGACTGGCATATTGCTGAGCTGCTTAAAAAAGAAGTCAAGAAGCATCAGCTTGGTGAAGAGTTATTAAATCAAGTGATGGCATTTGAAACACCTGTGCAAGAAGCACTCCTTGAAAGTGTGATTCATCATGGTGCGACGTTCTCCAATGAATACGTACTGCAATATGCAAAAGATGCTGGCGAAGCCTTGAGAAGACAGGCAAAACAGAAAGCGATGACACTGATTGAACAAATGTCTGAGTCGCTGAAAGCCCAGGTTATGAAAGATAAAGCAAAACATCAAGAAAAATGGGCTCAGGCTGCAAAAGAACTCCAAACGCTCGAGCAGTGCATCGAAAAAAATGAACAAATGAAACGAGATATTCAACATGTATGGGATATATGGCAAAATGGAACGGATGAACAGATCGAAGAAGATTGGTTTTATGCGAAAAAGCAGCGAATGCAGCATCACCAGCTAAAGCAGGATCACGCGACCATTCATCCCGAAGAGAGCGAGCAAGAAAAACCGCACAAGCAGATAGAGCAACATCAAATGCGTCAGTCACAGCATGTCACGACGGCACAGTCAATTGACCAGTTTGAACAGCTTTCTCAGATTTTATTGCCATTAGACGCTCTCAAATCTCAAAGAAAGTCCTTTGAAAAACGAACAAAACGGCTGCAAGCGAAAGAATTCACACTCGCTTTATTTGGGGCTTTTAGTTCGGGGAAATCTTCCTTTGCAAATGCCCTTGTTGGGAAAAAGGTACTGCCATCCTCTCCCACGCCAACAACGGCAACGATTAATAAGCTGACGCGACCGACGGAAGATCACCCGCATGAAAGTGTAAAAGTGGTGTTCAAAACAGAACAGGATATATTAGAGGAGCTCAATCAGATCCTCGGATTTTCAATCTCAGAAGAAAAGGGAGAGACGTTTACATCCAAGCTTGAACGAACGCTGAAAAAAAGACAGCTTGAACAAGATCACCGCATCATTGTTGAACATTTTTTACAAGCGCATACACGTTTCCTTCATCACATTACGAAGCAAACGCCGCTTCATGTCACTCTTCAAGAACTGAGGCCATATGTGGCAGAAGAAGCTGTTTCTTGTGTGGTGAAGGAAGTGACGGTGTATTTGAGTACACCTTTAACAGATAAAGGGCTGACTATTGTTGATACGCCAGGCGCCAGCAGTATGAATAAGCGCCATACAGAGATTGCCTTTCAATATATGAAGGGCGCAGATGCTCTTCTTTATTTAACTTACTACCAGCACTCTTTCTCGAAGGCAGATCGGTCATTTTTACGTAAGCTTGGGCTTGTAAAAGATTCATTTAGCATGGATAAAATGTTCTTTATTATCAATGCAGCTGACCTCGCAAAGGATCAAGCAGAGCTTGACACCGTCTTTGACTATGTGAAAAATGAGCTCACAAAAGAAGGCATCCGAAACCCAAACCTTCATCATGTGTCCAGTAAGGAAGAAATCGAAGGAAAGGGAGAGACAGCTTATAATCAATATGCAAAGCTTAGAAAACAGCTCGACTATTTTATTGAGGAAGAATTAACGAAAGATGCGATCGAGCTTTTGTATTTTGAAGCCGGCAGGTTATGTAGCACAGTCGACAAGCTGCATGCGACACTGCATCAGTCAGAAGATGAGAAGCAAGCGGAAAAGAAAAAGATAGACACATCCTATGAAGCGATTCTTGATCAAATGAGCCATATCAAACAATCTAAGCTAGTGACAGAAAGTGTGAAAAAGGACTTACATGAACAGCTCTATCATATTGTGCAGCGCCTATCACTATTTGCGAATGATCTGTTAAAGACTGCCTTTTACCCTGGAAGATCTCAAGGAGACTTCAGGCAGCAGTTGAAAAAAGCGCTTGAACAGGCACTGAAGGATTATGAATTTGAATTTGTACAGGAGTTAAAGGCGCTTGATATCCGAATGGAATCGTTTATTCATCAATATTTCCAAGAGGAGTGGGAGAAAGGATTGCAGGCGGCAAGTGCAGAAGACCCCTACTTTTCTCTCACACTCTCGCCGCCAGAAGAGAAAAATGCTGAGCTGAAACAAATTGAAGTCGAAGCTGAACTGACACCATTCGAACCGCTCTTAAAGAAGCAAAAATCAGCGAAAGTTTTCTTTGAACAGAATGGAAAGGCTGCGTTCATTGAAGCGATTCGAGATATTCTTCATCAGTTAACCACGAAATGGGCAGATAAAGAAAAAGAAGAATTACTGAGCAGGTACGACACAATGGTGAAGACCTTTACTGAAAGATATGAAACAGAAGCGCTCGAGCAGCTAAGTGAACAAAAACAAACATTTATAACGAGCCTAACGACAGATGCCAAAGAACAAGCGATTATTGAACAAGTATATGAACAAACAAACGAATGGAAGAACCAGTTGAAAACCATTTGATTCATGGTAGACTAAATAAAAAAGAAAGCAGTTGATAGAAAATGACGAGCGTACACGAAGAGATTTCCGCACACTCACAAAAGCAGCATGCTCATATTCAGTCCTTTCTTGAGCTTGAACAGAAAAGAGAACAAGCAATAGAGACTGCTGTATTCAAATGTGAGCAAAACGAGCCATTTACAACAGATGACATCAATGCCATTACGTCGAAGATGAATGAGCTTGCACGAGGCGGTATTGTTCCGCTGCGTAAGCATGTGACGAATGATATGGTCAGGGAGTATGTCAAGCGGAAACAGAAGTAAAGAGTAACTTTCTCTTTTTTGGTCATCTTAATGAATGTACCGAGAAAGGGGAATGATCATGAAAAAAAAGCAACAGACAAAGCAGCAGGATGAGCGTGACCCTAAACAAAAAGACATGCCGTCCTATGCAGAAGCAGAGTCGAAAAAAATGCAATACGGTCAAAAGTAAACAGGGTGCCTCTTCTTTTCTAAAAGAAGAAGGCGCCTTTTTTATGTCGAGTTTTGTGTTCTGTGATAGAATAGGAGTATTGTTTTGAAAAAGGGAGTTTATAAGAATGAATAAACACGTACTGCTTGTAGATGGAATGGCGCTTTTGTTCAGATCGTTTTATGCAACGGCTGTACATCGCAATTTTATGATAAATGATCACGGTGTGCCGACAAATGGAGTCAATGGCTATTTGAAGCACTTATTAACGGCTGTACAGACATTTGAGCCAACGCATATTGTTTGCTGCTGGGATATGGGAAGCCAAACATACCGAAACGAATTGTTTCAAGATTATAAAGCAAATCGGGGAGAGGCGCCTGTCGAGCTCATTCCGCAATTCGATTTAGCAAAAGAAGCTACAGAAGAACTGGGAATTGTAAACATTGGTTTAAAGGGCTTTGAAGCAGATGATTGTATCGGTACTCTTGCTGCGCTCTACCAAAAAGAAGCACGGGTGACTGTCCTAACTGGAGACAAAGATTTGCTGCAAATTTTGAATGAAAAAGTCACTGTTGCCTTGATGCAAAAAGGAATTGGCAATTATAAGCATTATACAAAAGTCTTATTCGAAGAGGAAATGGGAATCTCTCCAAAGGCGCTGATCGATATGAAAGCGCTCATGGGTGATGCAAGTGATAATTATCCAGGTGTCAAAGGAATCGGAGAAAAAACCGCATTAAAATTTATCCAAACATATGAAACGATTGACGGTTTGTTAGAAAATGTCCATGAACTAACGGCTGCACAGCAAAAGAAAATGCAAGCAGGATTAGAAGATCTGAAGCTTTCTCGTCTATTGGCAGAGATCAAATGTGATGTCCCGCTCAGCTGTCCAATTGATGAGACGAAAATGAACATCAATCAAGAACGTGCTGCTGCTATGCTGAGGTACCATCAAATCAAAGGAATCGAACCGATGATGAATCGTTTAAGTACAATAGAGATCAGCTAAAGCCGATCTCTCAGGTTCATCTTTTTGTATTGCTTTTCTTCGCTCTATTTTCCAGCTGAGAAAGTGGCTGTTTATCTTTTGTTTGCGCATCACCTTGTGGGGTTGTCCCATTTGTGACACGACCTTTATTTTCTTTATCCAATCAGTATCACCTCACACACATTAGCATAACCGAAAAAAAGCGATTCATCCTTTAGAAAGGTGAATCGCTTTTCTAGCGAGCTGATCCGCTATTTGATTTTCCTTACTCGGAATCCATTTAATGAAAAATAAATCAAACTGGCTTTGAAGTTCGATCATCTCTTTGATAAAATGCTGAAAGGCTGGATTTTTAGCAAATCCTGCATTGGCTGCGCGGTCAACTACTTGTGAATCTGTTCGAAATGAAACGGTACGCAATCCTTTTTCCGCGCATATTTTCATTCCCTCGATCAGAGCGGAAAATTCTGCTTCGTGATTGCTCATTGATCTAAGAGGAATGGAGAAGGATTCAGCCTTTCCATCATATTTAATGAAAATGCCGATGCCAGAGGGACCTGGATTACCTGCACTTGCACCATCAATGTATATTTCAGCTGGCACATTATTTCACCCTTTCATCAAGCGGAACCATTTTTTTCGCTGCATACGCGTAAGGTGTCGCAATCGCAGCTACGATAAATTTAATGACATATGTCGTGATGAAGATTTCAATCCATACATGAAATGGATACGTGCCAAGAAAGGCAATGGTGGTGAAAATCAGTGTATCAAGAAGCTGGCTAATCATCGTACTTCCGGCGTTGCGCACCCAGAGCGCACCATCGGAAGGAAATATCCGGCGAATAAACGAATATACATAAACATCTAGCATTTGACTGATGATATAAGCAGCAAGACTGCCAAGTGCAACCCTTGGCATAAAGCCAAATATCGTTTCCAGCGATGATTGTGAGATATCAGATGGAGCGGGATGGAAAAGCAAAGCCTCCTGCATGACAACAGTTAGTGTTAAAAGGGTGGCAAAGCCAATCCAGACAGCTTTTCTCGCTTCATTTTGTCCATATTTTTCATTTAATACGTCCGTTGCAAAGAACACACTGCCATATAAAATATTTCCAAGTGTTGCCGTTAAGCCAAATAATTCAACGGTTTTGACAACTTGTAAATTTGCGGCAACTGTCGCAAAGCCAATCCAGACAAAAAGGCCCATCTTGCCAAATCCTTTATAAAATAGAAGAACAATGATAAAATTAATGATCGCAAATAAGATCCAAATACCTTCATTAAACAAGTGACATGAACTTCCTTTCTCATTGTAAAATGTAACTTTTTGATTATAGCATAACGTATGTTTACCTTAAAAGCACGGGAAGGCGATGTGATCAATGAAATTAAGAGCACACTACACAATGAAAGTGAAATCAATTGGGTCCATTGCTTTTTTCCAAGAAGATTGGATGGAGCTAAATGAGGCCTTGAGGTTAGCAAAATATATCGACAAAAAAGAACCACAGTCACTCCTGTCATTTGAAGATGAAAAAGGGGCCATGTGGTCCATAAAAGAGCTTGAAAAGCTAAATGAAGAACTAAAGCTTGAACCTGATCAGCTTCAAGTCTATTTTGATGCAAGTTTTCATAAAGAAACTGGCGACTCTGGTCTTGGAGTTGTCGTCTACTATAAGCTGGGAAAAGACGCTTATCGATTGAGAAAAAATCAGCCTTTCCAAGGGAGCACCAATAATGAAGCAGAGTATGCGGCTTTATTTGAGGCAGTAAAAGCTTTAAAAGACCTAGGGGCAAGCAGAAATTCTGTCACGATTAGAGGAGATTCACTTGTTGTCATGAATCAGTTAAAAGGAGAATGGCCTTGTTATGATGATGTACATAACAAATGGCTTGACCGAATTGAAGCGGCTTTAAAAGAGCTGAAGCTGACGCCAACCTATGAAGTCATCGATCGGAAACAAAATGCAGAAGCGGATCAGCTTGCAAGACAGATTCTTGCAGACGTCCCAATCGAAAGTACATTGAAATTAGAAGCAGACGGAGCTGAATAATGTGGATAAAAAAACAGCAGTACAAGAATTGACCGATCTTCAAGACACGTATTGTTCAGATTGTTTGATTAAGAAGCATTTTCGGAAAGAATTTGGCAAAAAATATGCCCATTCCTTTTGTATACAGCAATGCACCGTTGGAGAGAAAATAAAAGAATATGGACAGACGCTGCTCAAAAAGTAAGCGGACGCACCGGTTTTCCCTGCTCAAACATCCGTTCATGAAAAAAAACGAATAGAATGTGTAAAAAAAGAACATATTCTGAAAAATGAGCCGATATAACTATAGAAAGTTTTGGTTGAGTTACTTTTCGACTAAGTGACGGATATTAGAGGAAAAGGGGAAGGCCGGTATGAATAATCAGGAGTTCGAAACGGTATTACATCGAACATTTCAAGAGGTGTACAGCGATCTAGAGCAACTAGTAGATGTAGCAAAGAAGGGAAGACCTTTTCTCGAAAAAGATATCTCTGAAATTGAACAACGACTGAAGCAAAATATTTTAGCGATTGAAATTCAGCTGAAAATCAAATAAGAGAGGCATAGGCCTCTCTTTATTTTGTCTTTACATCATTGATTTAGTTGATTAGATTTTTGTTACGTTTGCAGCTTGAGGTCCACGATTACCTTCAACGATTTCAAAAGAAACTTCTTGTCCTTCTTCTAAAGACTTGTAGCCGTCACCTTCGATAGCTGTGAAGTGAACGAATACATCGTCTCCGCCTTCAACTTCAATGAAGCCGAAACCTTTTTCATTATTGAACCATTTTACTTTACCGTTTTGCATATTGCTTTTTCCTCCTAGTACTGTAGCATACCTTTTGGCATACTAAAAAAAATTTTCATCACCTAACGACTTTGCAGTTGTTAAATGATGGTTCCACTATACACCATCAAAAGTAAAGCGTCAAGCGGAAGAGCCAAATTTTGAGCAGAATATTTGATTTTTTTTGGCGAATAACAATAATAGCTAAAACGTCCCCATTTTCTGAAACTTTATGCACACCTTGTCCGTATATAAAAAAAATACAGGAAGAGGTGCTATCATGAATCGTTATACACTTGAAGAATTTGTTCAGAATACGCAGCAGGAAGATAAAGGAGAAGGGGTCTTCGAACTTGAAACATCAAGACTTTTAGAAATTAATTTGACTGATACCATTTGGGCAAAAACAGGTTCCATGGTTTCGTACCGAGGCAAAATCAAGTTTGAACGCGAGGGCGTTTTTGAACATGGCGTCTCAAAGATGTTCAAAAAAATGCTGTCGGGAGAAGGCACTTCACTCATGAAGGCAACAGGTGATGGGAAATTATATGTGGCAGATCAAGGCAAAAAAATCTCAATTCTTCGTTTGGCTCAAGGGGATTCCATTTTTGTGAATGGGAATGATCTGCTCGCATTTGAACCGTCAGTGCGCTGGGATATCAAATTGATGAAAAAAGTGTCGGGCATGCTTGCAGGCGGTTTATTTAATGTCAAATTAGAAGGACCAGGCCTTGTTGCGATTACGAGTCATTATGAGCCGCTCACATTGATTGTTCAGCCGGGTGACTCTGTATATACAGATCCGAACGCGACAGTTGCATGGTCAGGGGATTTAAAAACTGAATTTGTGACAGATGTTTCATTCAAAACCTTTATTGGCAGAGGAAGCGGAGAGTCTATTCAAATGAAATTTAGCGGAAGCGGTTTTGTTGTCGTGCAGCCGTTTGAAGAAGTGTACACAACAAATGGAAATCAAGGATAAAGAAAAAGGTGTCCGTCAATGACGGACACCTTTTTATGATAATGCACGAGCATACGTTTTGTTATTCGTGATGAGATCTGATTGCTCAACGATATCTTCCAAAATGGTTTGAGAAGAATGCTTTAAGTGCAGTTTTTTAATGTTTTGTTTCATGACTTCTAACTTTTCTTCATCTTGCAGCAAGTTGGTCACAGATTCTAAAATGTCTTCATGTCTGTTGATGACGATGGCCGCACCATAATCTTCAAAGAAATGTGCATTTTCCTTTTCTTGTCCAGGGACAGGCTTGTAAAGAATGACCGGAACACCGATTGCTGTTGCTTCTGTTAAAGTAATGCCGCCTGGT
This sequence comes from Bacillus sp. MZGC1, assembly GCF_002998605.1. NCBI lineage: Bacteria > Bacillati > Bacillota > Bacilli > Caryophanales > Bacillaceae > Bacillus > Bacillus sp. MZGC1. The sequence continues at coordinate 259,009 of NZ_PVRE01000006.1, read as the reverse complement.
TTTGTGATCATACAATCTGTTATTCTGAACAATTCATCAATTTGTTCCACATATCCAAGCGCCTTCAATTGATCTGGATGTGCTTGTTCAAGATCGCTCAGTGATTGTTTCAGCGCTTCGTTCTTTCCGCATACAACAACAATTTGTACTTCACTGTCTAGAAGCAGCGCTTCACATAATTCCTTGACATTTTTCAGTACACCATGAGCACCGGCCATAATCAGAAGAACTTTTTTGTTTGATGATAATCCATATTTTTTATAAATCTTCGATTTTGGCACGTCTGCTTCAAATTGTGGTCTAATAGGAATGCCTGTCACTTTGACATCGCTTGGATGTGTGCCGATTTCCACTAATTTTTGTTTCACATAATCGGTTGCAACATAGTATCGGTCGATGTTTTCATGTACCCAAATCTTATGAAGACAGAAATCTGTCATGACATTAAATGTCGGGATGACTTTGCCTGTTTTGTTCCGGTATTCTGGAACAACAATCATCGGGAATGTAATAATAATGATATCCGGATTGTGTAATTGAATGAGTTCATCAAGACGCTTATTTCCCATTTTTAAATAAATGTTAAATTTGCGTTTATTGTAAATTTTATCTACACCGTAATAAAACAAGCGATAAAATTGTTTCCCAATGGAAAAGCTCTTCAAGTATAAATATTGAGTCACTTCTGACACAATGGGATTTGATTCTTGATACAAATTAGAAACTACAACATGTTCAAACCCTTGGGATTTGCATTCATCATACAGTGTTTTAGCCACCTGCATATGTCCATTTCCATAATTTGCGGTCAAGATTAATATTTTTTTATTGGTATTCAAGAATATTCACCTCAAATGTAATCAACAACAACAAAACTTCGTACGAAAACTATTAATCTCATAGGTCTACATATACATAAAGATAACATATAAACAGCCAGAGCATATCATTCGTTACGAAAGAATTAAACTAATTTTAAAAAACAACGAGACTAAATTGATAATGGAAGACAGAGCCATTTGTATTTTAACACATTTTGATCATTTATCATCAGACCACAGTCTATTTTATTCCCAAACGTATGGTGTTTCTTGATAAACATAATAATTGAGCCAATTCATAAACAGTAAAGTGGCATGGGCTTTCCAGCGATTCACTGGGACTAATGTGTCACCATCTTCTATAAAATAGTGGACAGGTTTTTGGACTGTATCATGCTTCAACAAATCTCTTTCATATTCCTGCTTCAATGTGTCCGTATCATATTCAGGATGTCCAGTTAAAAATACTTGTTTATCATCATCTGAAACAATTAAACAAACACCCGCTTCTTCAGAGATACTCAATACTTTCAAATTCGGCGTGTTTTTTAATTGTTCTGTATTAATATCTGTATGCCTCGAATGTGGGACATAGTATACTTCATCGAAACCTCTGACTAATCTTTCTTTTTTCTCTTTCACAAGATGCTCAAATACGCCAAACTTTTTCTCGGGAAGCTTGATTTTTTCAATCCCATAATGGTGATATAGGCCTGCCTGTGCACCCCAGCAAATATGAAGGGTAGACGTCACATTGGTTTTACTCCAGTCCAAGATGTCCTGAAGCTCTTTCCAATAGGACACTTCTTCAAAAGCTAAATGCTCAATTGGTGCGCCGGTGATGATCATTCCATCAAATTTCTTATGGCGAATCGATTCAAAGGTCGTATAAAATTCATCTAGATGCTCTCTCGACGTATTCTTCGGTGTATGCGTACTTGGAATCAAAAACGTAAAGTACACTTGCAAAGGAGAATTTCCGAGCATTCTTAGCAGCTGCGTTTCAGTTTGTATTTTTTTTGGCATTAAATTTAAGATCACGATATTCAAAGGACGGATATCTTGCTTGAATGCCCTTGTCTCATCCATGACGAAAATGTTTTCGCTCTCTAGTATTTGTTTTGCCGGCAGATGAACTGGTATGTTAATAGGCAACTCGCCACCCCCTGAACCAAAGCTAATTTCACTTCATTATAGGAACTTTCTGGCGATATTTCAATGTTTCAATTATGTTACAATGAAAAACAGAGCAAAAACAAAGCTGTTTCTGGAAAAAAAGGAGGCCGTTTATTTATGATCACAAAGCATTTATCAGATATTGACATCGCCCAAAAGGCAAAGCTGAGACCTATTCAAGACATCGCAGCAAAGCTGCAAATACATGACGAAGAATTAGAATGCTATGGTTTCACAAAAGCGAAAATATCTTTGACTATTTTTGACCGTTTAAAAGAACAAAAAGAAGGACATGTGATTCTTGTCACATCGATCAATCCAACGCCAGCAGGTGAGGGGAAGTCTACCGTAACAGTCGGCCTCGGTCAAGCCTTCGAAAAAATTGGGAAAAAAGCAATCATTGCGATGCGCGAGCCTTCATTAGGTCCTACAATGGGCATAAAAGGCGGTGCAGCGGGTGGAGGATATTCACAAGTGCTGCCAATGGAAGAAATCAATCTTCATTTTACAGGAGATTTTCATGCCATTACTTCTGCGCATAATGCCTTATCTGCGTTCATTGATAACCATATCCATCACGGAAATGAACTCGGCATCGACTCGCGCCGCATTGTATGGAAGCGAGTGCTTGATTTAAACGATCGTGCATTAAGACAGGTCGTTGTCGGACTTGGCGGTCAGTTAAATGGGTATCCTAGAGAAGACGGATTTGACATCACAGTTGCCTCCGAAATGATGGCCATCCTTTGTTTAGCAGAAGACTTAACCGATTTAAAAAAACGTCTTTCTTCTATTGTTGTTGCCTATAATCAAGATGGCGAGCCAGTCACAGTTGGAGCACTTGGATATGAAGGTGTTCTTACGTTACTTTTAAAAGACGCGCTCAAACCGAATCTTGTTCAAACGATTGAAGGAACTCCGGCCCTAGTACATGGTGGTCCTTTTGCCAATATTGCGCATGGATGTAATAGTTTGATTGCAACCAAAATGGCTGCGAAATTAGCCGATTATGTGGTAACAGAAGCTGGATTCGGAGCAGATCTTGGAGCAGAAAAGTTCCTGCACATTAAAACAAGAGCTGGTGATTTCAAGCCTGGTGCAGTGGTCATTGTGGCGACTGTCAGAGCATTAAAGATGCATGGCGGAATGAAGAAAACTGAACTCAAAGAAGAGAATGCACATGCCGTATTAGAAGGTATACATAATTTAGAAAAGCATATTGAAACTGTGCAAGCATTCGGTCTTCCATACATCGTCGCAGTAAACAGGTTTATCACTGATACAAAAGAAGAGATTCAATCGATAGAAGATTGGTGCCACGCACATGGCCATCCAGTCAAAGCTGTGAATGTATGGGAAGAAGGAGGCGAAGGCGGGACAGCACTTGCCGAGGAACTCGCGACACTTATTGAAAAGAAGAAGAACCACTTTTCCTATTTGTATGAAGAAAATGATTCTATTGAAGAAAAGTTATCTAAAGTTGCCCAAGTGGTTTATGGAGCAGACGGGGTCACACTCACTTCAAAAGCAAGAAAGCAGCTGGCAGCCATCGAGAAAAACGACTGGGGTCATTTACCGGTTTGTATGGCAAAAACGCAATATTCACTTTCGGATGATCCAGCTTTAATTGGGAGACCTAAGGGCTTTACCATTACGATTCGTGAGTTAAAACCATCTGTAGGAGCAGGATTTATTGTTGCTTTAACCGGAAGCATTCTGACAATGCCTGGATTACCTAAAAAACCTGCGGCGCTCGAGATGGATTTATTAGAAGACGGCAGTGTGACAGGGCTCTTTTAACAGGAGGCATAAAAAGCGATTTTATAAAAGAAGCATGTTACGATAGGAAAAAGTGAATCCTAGGAGGCTATGAGATGTCAATTTATGATATTCAGGTCAAGACCATTAACGGTCAGGAAAAATCAATGGCAGATTACAAAGGAAAAGTACTCATTATTGTCAACACAGCAAGCAAATGTGGACTGACTCCTCAATTCAAACAATTGCAAGAGCTATATGATCAATATCATGAAAAGGGCCTTGAAATTTTAGGATTTCCGTGCAACCAATTTATGAACCAGGAGCCAGAAGGGGAAGAAGCGATTCAGGAATTCTGTTCTTTGAATTATGGCGTAACCTTCCCTATGTTTGCGAAAGTAGATGTCAATGGTGACAATGCGCATCCGCTTTTCAAACATTTAACAAGTCATGCAAAAGGTGTACTTGGAACGAAAACAGTGAAATGGAATTTCACAAAATTTATCGTGGATCAAAACGGAGAAGTCACTGAGCGGTTCTCTCCGAAAACATCACCAAAAGAATTAGAAAGCTCCATCATCGCTCTTTTGGACAAATAAGGTGCTCACAGTCATGCAGAAAAAACAATTGGAGGCAGCTGCCTCCTTTGTTTCAGATCAGCTGAAATATGAACCGACTGGACACGATGCGGCTCATATTGATCGTGTGCGCCAGCTTGCCCGCCAGATTGCTAATCAGGAAGGCGGCTCTCTTTTTATGATCGAAATGGCAGCGATTGTTCATGATGTCATTGATGAAAAGCTGTCGAGTGAATGGAAGCTTTCACCGCAACAACTTGAGCTTCAGCTCCTTTCTTGGGAAGTTAATACGCGGGATATTCGTTATATCATGGATATCATTACCACGATGTCTTTTCGTCATCGACATAAGCAGAATAGGCCTATGACGTTAGAAGGGGCCATTGTTCAAGACGCAGATAGACTCGATGCGATAGGAGCAAGCGGTATTGCAAGAGTGTTTACTTATGCAGGCGCAAGAGGGGAGCCCCACTATACAAATAACACGCAGCAGGGCTCCGTGCTAAAGCATATGGAAGAAAAATTGCTCAAATTAAAAGACTTGATGAACACCTCTGCAGGAAAGCAGCTTGCTGAGGAGCGGCATGAATTGATGAGCTTATTTATCAAGACGTGGAAAGAAGAATGCGGCCTTACAGATGAGTAGGGTCTTTATGTGTGTAAGGAGGATGTATAGATGAAAATAACAGCGATAGAACCGACGCCAAGTCCAAATACCATGAAGGTCATTTTGACAGAAGCACTTGCCGGCGGTAAAAGCAACAACTACAAAAAGGATCAAAAAGACGAAGCGCCAGAAATGATCAAGCGCATTTTGAACATTGAAGGTGTAAAAGGTGTTTATCATGTCGCAGATTTCTTAGCGGTCGAGCGTAATGCAAAGTTTGACTGGCAGGGCATTTTACAACAGGTGAGAGAAGCCTTTGGTCAAGAAACAGAAGGCCTTCAGGAAGGACCGCAGTCAGGCGGTGACACATTTGGCGAAGTCAAAGTGTTTGTCCAAATGTTTAATGGGATTCCGATGCAAGTCAAATTAACTGACGGCGAAAGAGAAGAGCGGTTCGGAATGCCTGAACGCTTCCAAGCAGCCATTTTAAAGCTCAGAAGCAGTTCAGACAATGTCGTATTTGAACGTGTGTGGAAAGAACATGGCGTTCGTTTTGGTGACTTTGCTGATATCGGCCAGGAAGTCACAGAAGAGCTGCAAGCAGCCTATGATGACGAGCGTTTAGCCCGCTTAACAGAGGCGGTCAAAGAAGGGCAAGAAGCCGTAGATAGACAGGTGAACCGAAAAGCATATGATGTAACAGAAGACATGCTGCGCGAGGAAGATTGGAAAAAGCGTTTTGCCCATTTAGAGCAAATGCAGCCAGAGCAAAAGGATATACCTGTTTTAATGAAAGCGATGGAGGACCCAAAAACATCCATTCGCAGACAAGCCGTTGTGAATGCTGGAATGATTGAAGATCCTGCTATACTGCCTATATTATATAAGGGACTTAAAGACAAAACTGTGACGGTCCGCAGAACCGCTGGAGACTGTATTTCAGACCTTGGTGATCCTAGCGCTATGGAAGCAATGATCGAAGCATTAAAGGATCCGAGTAAACTTGTCCGCTGGCGAGCAGCTATGTTCCTCTATGAAGAAGGTGACGAAACAGCACTTGACGCATTAAAAGAAGCTGAGCAAGACCCTGAATTTGAAGTCAGCCTTCAAGTGAAAATGGCGATTGAGCGCATTGAGCACGGAGAAGAAGCGAAAGGCTCTGTATGGAAGCAAATGACAGAAAGTAGAAAAAATGCATCAGAATGATGAGAAATATGAGCAAGCTGCCAATGAAAGGCAGCTTGTTTTTCTTAAAGTGATAGACAGAAAAATTTTTTTAGAAAAATTATTTTGAATATTGTTGAAATATGCGAAAAAACTCTATATAGTAGTACCAATATAGAATATTGGAGGTCAGATTTTATGACACGAACCTTGCTGAGCGCTAGTTTCAGCAGACATGTTGGTCATCAGTCATTCATCGGTGGCTAAATAAACAGAAAATTTGTAAAATAAAATCAACTCAAAATCATGCAGTCAACAAGACTTGTAGTATAGGAGGCTTTTTAAACAGATGGCAGAACTACGCAGTAATATGATTAAACAAGGAATTGACAGAGCACCTCACCGAAGCTTACTAAGAGCGGCGGGGGTAAAGGATGAGGACTTCGGCAAGCCATTTATTGCCGTATGTAATTCCTATATTGATATTGTCCCAGGACATGTCCATCTTCAGGAATTCGGGAAAATTGTGAAAGAAGCCATTCGTGAAGCTGGCGGGGTCCCATTTGAATTCAATACGATTGGGGTCGATGATGGAATTGCGATGGGTCATATCGGGATGAGATATTCATTACCAAGCCGTGAAATCATTGCTGACTCTGTAGAAACCGTTGTATCTGCTCACTGGTTTGATGGAATGGTTTGTATTCCTAACTGCGATAAAATTACACCAGGGATGATGATGGCAGCGATGCGTGTCAATATTCCGACTGTCTTTGTCAGCGGTGGACCGATGGAAGCGGGTAGAACAAGTGATGGCAGAAAGATTTCTCTTTCTTCTGTATTTGAAGGCGTTGGTGCATACCAGTCAGGTAAAATTAACGAAGAGGAATTAAATGAATTAGAACAGTTTGGCTGTCCAACCTGCGGTTCTTGTTCAGGTATGTTTACAGCAAACTCAATGAACTGTTTAGCAGAGGCGCTTGGAATTGCTCTTCCTGGAAATGGAACGATTTTGGCGACATCACCAGAGCGAAGAGAATTTGCGAAAAAGTCAGCAAAACAACTGATGGAGCTCATTAAAAAGGATATTAAACCACGTGATATTGTGACTGAAAAAGCAATTGATAACGCATTTGCATTAGATATGGCACTTGGTGGTTCAACCAATACCGTTCTTCACACACTGGCGATCGCAAATGAAGCAGGTGTTGAATATTCACTTGAACGTATCAATGAAGTAGCAGAGCGTGTGCCTCATTTATCAAAACTTGCTCCAGCTTCGGATGTTTATATTGAGGATTTACATGAAGCAGGCGGCGTCACAGCTGCGCTAAATGAATTGTCCAAAAAAGAAGGCGCACTTCATTTAGATACAATGACCGTCACAGCGAAAACGCTTGGTGAGAACATTGCAGGACATGAGGTAAAAGACTATAACGTCATTTATCCAATCGATAAGCCATTTACTGAAAAGGGCGGCTTAGCCGTTTTATTTGGAAACCTTGCGCCAGATGGAGCCATCATTAAAACGGGCGGGGTACAAGATGGGATCACACGTCACGAAGGACCTGCGATCGTATTTGAATCCCAAGAAGAAGCTCTTGAAGGCATCATTAATAGAAAAGTAGAAGCAGGACATGTTGTCATTATTCGCTATGAAGGACCTAAAGGCGGACCTGGTATGCCAGAAATGCTTGCACCAACTTCACAAATTGTCGGCATGGGACTTGGGCCAAAGGTTGCTTTAATTACTGACGGACGTTTTTCCGGCGCTTCTCGTGGTTTGTCCATTGGACACGTCTCTCCAGAGGCAGCTGAAGGCGGCCCGCTCGCCTTTGTTGAAAATGGTGACCATGTCGTGGTTGATATTGAACAACGCATTTTAAGCGTCGATGTTCCAGAGGAAGAATGGGAAAAAAGAAAAGCAAACTGGAAAGGCTTTGAGCCAAAAGTGAAAACTGGCTATCTTGCTAGATATTCAAAACTTGTGACATCAGCCAATACAGGCGGAATCATGAAAATTTAATCTGATATGGAACATTTGAAAATTGGCTCTCTCTATAGTATCCTTTATTCACAACATAAGGATTTTTAGAGGGGGCTTTTTTATGTCAATGGCATATGAAGAATATATGCGCCAGCTCGTTGTGCCAATGCGCCAAGAGCTGACAAGTGCAGGATTTCAAGAACTTAAGACGGAAGAAGAAGTAGAACAAACCATGCAAGAAGCTGAAGGAACAACATTTGTTGTCATTAATTCTGTATGCGGATGTGCTGCCGGATTAGCACGTCCAGCAGCGACTCAAGCTGTGATGAAGGCAGAAAAAGCTCCAGACAGAATCGTCACAGTATTTGCTGGGCAGGATCGGGAAGCAACGGCAAAAATGAGAGAATACTTCACGGGTGAAGAGCCATCATCTCCTTCTATGGCCCTTTTAAAAGGAAATGAACTCGTTCATTTTATCCCGCGTGACGAAATTGAAGGTCATGAAATGGAAGATATCATGAAAAATGTCTTAACTGCATTCGAAAAACATTGCTAATACAAGTGTTGAAATGCCCTGTGATCAGATCAGGGCATTTTTTCTTGATCATGATGGAGGAACAATATGCTCATTACAACAAGCTTTAGAGCAAATGAACAAACGATTGAAACAGCGAAGGCTCTTGCAGAGGATTTACATGGTGAGTATGTAGAAAGACGCAAACAATCCGTCAAGCAGCTTGCGATGAAACGAGGAGATGTACTTGTTGTCGGGAAAGAAAGATTCGAATGGTATCAGCCTAATGGTGAAAAGTTCTTTTTTCATCCAAGCTCAGCGATGTTCAGGGTGAAGCGGCTCTTGCGCGGAGAAAAGGATCCTTTAATCGAAGCAGCACAGCTAAAGCCGGGAGATTCCTTTTTAGATTGCACACTTGGCTTAGGGTCAGATGCTATTACTGCAAGCTGTGCGATAGGCAGGAATGGAAGGGCCATCGGTATAGAAAAGAATCCCATTACGGCGTTACTAGTGCGAGAAGGACTGAACACATGGGAGACAGGGATAGAAGAAGCAGATGAAGCGATGAAACGGATATCTGTGATCAGTGGAGACAGTATCGAGCAGCTAAAGCAGTGTCCTGACCGTTCATTTGATATTGTCTATTTTGATCCGATGTTTGAGGAAACGATTCAAGAATCTACAAGTATAGCGCCGCTGCGTCATGCGGCAGAGCATCACTTTGATCACGAAATAGCCGTGAAAGAGGCGTTAAGAGTGGCAAGAAAAAGAGTGGTTTTAAAAGATCATTGGAAAAGTACACGATTTACAGCGGAATCCTATCAATTTCACGTCATAAAACGAAAAACAGCCCAATTTCATTATGGTTATATTGAGAAAGAAAAAAGCCCTCACTAAGGGCTTTTACAGCGTGTAGACAAACCCTTGCATTCGTTGTCAGTCCCGCGCTCCCTCACGAATATCAAATTCGCTCCATTCCAGAGCTCGTCCTTCCTAGACTTCAAAGGTTTTCTATCACGCTGAATAGAAGACAAAGGACTAAAATCAAGATTATTTTAGCCCTTTGTCAACAATCTGAAAAAGCCCTTTCTAAGGGCTTTTAATCCGTAATCTCCATATAGACAAAATAAAACAGTGTCAGCAAGGAAGCTGTGATGAAAAACCCTTCAAGCATACCCATTCCTCCCAAATTTTAGTCGTCATTACTGTCATTGTAAACGTTTTATTATGAAAAAGAAAGTCTCAAATCAGTGACCAAATTGAATGACTGAAAATTCATTATATGCTAGAATAGCAGTATGATAACTTATGGAAGGAATTAGATATCATGAAGATGTGGATGAGAAAAACGCTTGTTGCGCTCTTTACAATTGCAACTTTTGGTTTAATCTCTCCTCCGTCGGCTTTGATGACAGACAAGCCATCTGAACTTTCTTCATCTGATAAAACGCCTTATACAGCGGTTTATGATACATCAGATGAATTGCGCAGCTGGGAACTATCGCAAGAGGACAACAAAGAGCAGGTAGACCCCTTTGAGCAATATAAGGAGGAGGTTCTATCAAGTGCAGAAAATCAATCCTTTCTCAAATTCGGCCGTAAAATCACACCTGTCATTGAAGACGAGTACAGAGAAGAGATTCAACCGAAAATTGAACAAGTGTTAACAGATGTTTTAACAAATTTCAAAGATGACGAAAAATTTCAAGATGTTGTGTTAACTGATCAGCCTTCAAGCGGAAATGGCGAAAAAATCTTCCACATCTACAACCGAAAGACTGGAGAAGATTTGCTCCGTTTTCATGTGAGAAGAGATCAGCCGCCACACAGCGGATATTGGTTTAACTTTCACTACCATACAGCAGAAGATGGATTCCAGACGCATCATGAACTCGGTAATATTTACTGGGACAAAAACACCCCACCGAGCTGGATGAGCCACTAGAAGGAGATGTCATGCCAATTGAAAAAGTATACAATGAACGAAATGGTGCAGATTACAAAACAAATGTTAAACGAACGTGGAGTGAAAATTGAAGATATTGCACATATTGTGCTAAAGCTTCAAGAAAAATATCATCCAAACCTTCCACTTAGTGTCTGTATTGAAAATGTTGAAAAAGTGTTGAATAAAAGGGAAATTGTCCATGCGGTTTTAACAGGACTTGCCCTTGATCAGCTGGCTGAAAAAAAGCTATTGCCAGAACCATTGCAGCACTTAGTTGAAACAGACGAGCCGCTATATGGTATTGATGAAATTATTCCGCTTTCCATTGTCAATGTATATGGATCAATCGGTTTGACCAACTTCGGTTATTTAGATAAAGAGAAATTTGGTATTATTCGAGAATTAGATGAAGGTCGTCCAGGTGAAGTGCATACCTTCCTTGATGACCTTGTCGCCGCGCTTGCCGCAGCAGCAGCTAGCCGTATTGCTCACTCACACCAAGATATTAAGGACGAAGAGCAGGATCGAGTGAATCAAGTATAAAAAGAAAAACATGTCTGCTCATCATGCAGGCATGTTTTTTTGGTTTAAACAAAAGCAGAAATAAGGTAAACTACAACAAGAACATAAATAAAGGATGAAAAAAATGAAACAATACAAAGAGTTATGCCGTCATGTATTACAGCACGGGGATGAAAAAGGTGACAGAACGGGAACAGGTACAATCAGCACGTTCGGTTACCAGATGAGATTTGATTTGCAGGAAGGATTTCCGCTTTTAACAACAAAGAAATTGCACCTGAAATCAATTATTCATGAGTTACTGTGGTTTTTAAAAGGTGATACAAATGTCAAATATCTTCAGGAAAATGGCGTCCGGATTTGGAACGAATGGGCAGATGAAAATGGCGAACTGGGCCGTGTGTACGGAGCGCAGTGGCGATCTTGGGCTAGTGGGGACGGTGAGACTGTGGATCAGATCACAAAGCTGATCCACGATATCGAGCATAATCCGAATTCAAGAAGACTGATCGTCAGTGCTTGGAACCCGGGTGAAATTGATCAAATGGCGCTGCCTCCATGTCATTGTCTGTTTCAATTTTACGTATCAAACGGGAAGCTTTCCTGCCAGCTTTATCAAAGATCGGCAGATATCTTTTTAGGCGTGCCATTTAATATTGCTTCATATGCCCTTCTCACGATGATGATTGCCAAAGTTACACATCTTGAGCCAGGAGAGTTTGTTCATACGCTAGGAGATGCTCATATTTATCAGAATCATCTTCCGCAGGTGAAAATGCAGCTAGAGCGCGAGGAACGCACGCTTCCGCAGCTTCGCATTACAAGAGATGTGAAGAGCATTTTTGATTTCACGTTCGATGATTTTGTGCTTGAGAACTATGACCCGCATCCGCATATCAAAGGAGAAGTCAGTGTATGATTTCGATGATTGTGGCGACAGGAAAAGACAGAGTCATTGGTCAAGATAATCAAATGCCTTGGCATTTACCAGCTGATTTAGCATATTTTAAGAAAGTCACAGGCGGGCATACGATTGTCATGGGCAGAAAAACGTTTGAATCAATTGGAAGAGCGCTGCCTAACCGCCGAAATATCGTTTTGACAACAAGTTCTTCTTTTGAAGCAGAAGGATGCGAGGTTGTCCATTCCATTGCTGATATTTTGGCAATCGGGGAGAACGAGACAGAGTTATTTATCATCGGCGGGTCTAAGCTGTATGAAGAAATGATGCCATATGCGGATCGTCTATATATCACGCATATTCACCATGCGTTTGAAGGAGACCGCTACTTTCCTGATTACAATGAAAACGAATGGACGGTTGTATCACGCGAAAAAGGCCATCGTGACGAAAAGAACCCCTACAATTATGAATTTGTCGTATATGACAAAAAAGGATAAATGAGTAGGAGGAGTACGGTTGTTTCGTTATTGGTTTTTAACGATTTATGTTGCCCTATCCTTTTTTAAAAGTATGAGGCATTTGCATGCTCATGAATTAACTGATCCGCGCATTTCCTATACGAAACGAATGCATCTCATTCATGAGCATGCAAAAAGGTTTGCCCGGGGCTGTATTGATCAGTCAGGATCAGTCATGACCATTCACCAGCAAAAGAAGCTGCCAGATGGACCCGTTATTTATATCACACAGGCACTGAATCCAGTCACGACGACATTATTGATTGGTCACCTTGAGAAGCCATTTGCTTTCATGGCAAAGCCGAATCTTTTTCGATATCCCATTTTAAAACAATGGCTGAAGAAGATGGCGGTTATTCATCAGAATCAATCTGATGATGCCTTATTAGAAGAAGCAAAGGAAAGAATCTTATCTGGGCAGAGTGTATTGCTTCCAGAAGCAAAGCGTCACATGGCAGAGGCACTTGCTGAAGATTGTGATTGTCCGCTTGTACCGATTGAAACAAGTGGAACGGATCGTCTATTAACTGGGAAGATCGTCAAAAGGCTTCGCCCTGTTAATGTTGATATTCATATTAAAGCACCTGTCATGATGAGTGATTACGCCCAAAAGCGCGCATAGAAAAACCAGCATCCGAAAGTGGATGCTGGTTTTTTTCATGCAGCAGGAATGTTCACACAATAGAAGAGAATGCAGAAGAACATCGATGCACTGCCGCCGAGTACAAAGCTGTGCCAAATGGCATGATGATAGGGAATTTTCCGCCAAATATAAAAGATGGTTCCGACTGAATACAATAGACCGCCTAACAGTAAGAGGCCAAATCCTGCGCCCGTTAACCCAATGTAAAGTGGTTTGATGGCAATGATAATCATCCAGCCCATTAATAAATAAACAAGGGTGGACACAATGATAAACCGTTTGACGAAAAAGATTTTAAAGACAATTCCGCCAGCAGCGAGCGCCCATACAATCGCAAGAAGCGTATAGCCTAGTGCGCCTTTTAATGGTCCTAGTAAAAAGGGCGTATATGTACCAGCAATCAATACATAAATAGCCGAGTGGTCGAGGATTTCAAATACATCTTTTGTTTTTTTGTGCCGAATGCTATGAAGCAAGGTCGAGCTTAAATAGAGCAGCAGCATGGATAAGCCAAATATCGAAAAGCTGATGATGTCTGTGACAGTGCCGTATTGAACAGCGAATAAAACGAGAAAAACAATGGCTGGTATGGATAAAATAACGCCAATGCCATGTGTAATGGCGTTTGCAATTTCTTCTTTTACAGTAAACAATGGATAGCCTCCTTTTATTGAACCGGTATATAACCATCAAGTGACTTCAGGAATGAAAGACCTTCAAGTGTAATCTTCGTGCCGGCCCTGCCTTTTCCTTTCGTCACGTAAGCTTTTTTCTCAAGATCATCTAATCGGCTCCTCACCTGCTGAGGGGTCAGCGGAATGTCGCCTTGTTTGCTTAATTCAGACAAGATGCGTCTGCTGGCTGCTTCTCCTTTCTCATTGAGAGATTTAATGGCTTCCAGCAGGAAAACAAACTCTTGTTTTTCCATTAGTGTGAGCTGGTGTTCTTCCTTTTTTCCTTTTACGTCCGGCGAAAGAGGTGTTAACACAAAAGGCGGTAAGTGGTGTAAAAAAACCGTTTGCCCCTCGAGAATGACTGCAGCATAATGAACGATATTTTTGAGTTCCTGTACGTTTCCTTCAAACGGATACTCCTGCAACGTTTCCCAAACACTTGGATCAATATCAGGCGTCATGCTCAGCTCCTGAAAGAAAGCAGTTGTTAACACAGGAATGTCTGTTTTTCGATCTGCTAATGACGGGAGGGGCAAATGGAAAACATTTAAGCGATAAAACAGCTCAGGTAAAAAGGTAGATGACACCCTCAATGCCTCTATTGATAAAGACGAAGTGGCAATGACTTTTGTTGCAGGAGAGGTTTCTAGAAAACGAATGACCTGATGCTGCATAGGAATATTTAATGCGGCGATTTCGTCTAAATAAAGAATTTGACTGGTCTTTTCCGTGAAGGCTTTCTGTAAGGTATCTTCATCTAAGATGGGGCAATATAGATGTGTCAGTGAAGCGTTTGTAGCAGCTGCATTTGCAATTTCCTGGGCAAATAGTGTTTTGCCTGTGCCAATTTCTCCTGTTATCAAGACCGGCTGCTCGTGTTTTGTGAATTGCTTTGCCAGATGAATGGCACGCTTAATTTCTTGATGCTCTCCATATATAGACGTAAACGAATGTGTGGTCATCGGGTGATTCCTTTCTTTGTGGTTCTAATTGGTTCAATTGTAACACCCAATAAAACCAAATGTACAGAAAAACGAAAAAGTTTATGAAATTTATGCTTGATCCATGATCTATTGGTTTATTTTTTGAATATTCATGTTATAATGACAAATTAAATAAGGTTAAAGAGAAAGGATCTTGTACATGAAACCGTTGCTCAAAGAAAACACGCTAATTCAAGTGAAAGACATTTTAAAGGCCCATCAAAATTTGAAGGATGTAGTGATTCATACACCTCTTCAAAAAAATGAGCGACTTTCTGAACGATATGAATGTAATGTCTACTTAAAAAGAGAGGATCTTCAAGTAGTTCGTTCCTTTAAATTAAGAGGCGCTTTTAATAAAATGAGCCAGCTTCCAAAAGATAAACTAGAAAACGGCATTGTCTGTGCAAGTGCAGGAAATCACGCGCAGGGTGTTGCATATTCTTGTAAATATTTAGGGATCCACGGGAAAATCTTTATGCCTGCCACGACACCAAGACAAAAAGTATCTCAAGTCGAGCTTTTTGGAAAAGAATATGTTGAAATTATCTTAACCGGAGATACGTTTGATGATTCATATCATGAAGCAGTAAAATGCGGAGATGAAGAGAAGCGCGAGTTTATCCATCCGTTTGATGATTTGGATGTGATGGCAGGACAAGGAACGACTGCTGTAGAAATATTAAATGATATCGAAGTGGAGCCTCACTTTTTATTTGCAAGTGTTGGAGGCGGAGGTCTGTTATCTGGGGTTGGTACATATATCAAAAATATCGCCCCAGAAACCGAAATCATTGCAGTCGAACCACTTGGCGCAGCTTCACTCCATGCTTCCCATGAAAAGGGCGAGGTTGTGACACTTGATTCAATTGATAAGTTTGTAGACGGAGCAGCGGTTCAGCGGATTGGCGAAAAGACGTTTACATCGCTTCAGTCCGTTGTCGATAAAATCAGTCTTGTACCTGAAGGAAAAGTATGTACAACCATTTTAGAGCTGTATAATCAATGTGCGATTGTAGCAGAGCCGGCAGGCGCACTGTCGATCGCAGCGCTGGATGCCCATCGCGAGGAGATTAAAGGGAAAAATGTTGTCTGTATTGTCAGTGGAGGAAATAATGACATTGGCAGAATGCAGGAAATCAAAGAACGGTCGATGATCTATGAAGGGCTTCAACATTATTTCATTGTCAATTTTCCGCAAAGAGCAGGAGCGCTTCGGGAATTTTTAGATGAAGTATTAGGGCCAAATGATGATATCTCACGCTTTGAATATACGAAAAAGAATAACCGAAGCAAAGGCCCCGCGCTTGTTGGCATCGAATTGAAAGAAAGAGATGACTATGCGGCGCTGATTGAACGGATGAATAAAAAAGGATTCCATTATGTTGAAGTGAATAAAGATCAAGATTTATTCCACCTATTTATTTAGGCGTAACAGAACATTGGAAAAGAGGATTGATCGTTTGTGCTGCTCAAAACAATATGTTTTAGACGGATGGATGGAGCTCAGATCAAGGTAACAGAAGTCCCTGTACTAAAGGGAGATGAGACGTATGGTTTCATGCTCACCTTTAGACTTGAAGCTTTCTTGAAAAAAGTCTATGTATCTAAAGGAAAGAGAGCTGTGTACTCTTTCAGAGAGGATGTGAAACGTAACGTCAAGTGGAGCACATATGAGCAGATCTATCAGGAGCCTACACTGAAACACAATGCGTAAATAGAAATCTTTGTCAAGTGGAGTGAGCGGCCGTTTTGAAATGACAGCTGCTCAGCTTGGCAAGGATTTTTTTCATGAAAAGAAGAAAATGTGACAATTTCAAAAACGTCATGACAGTTGTTTTCAAGTATGCACGAAATAAGGTAATATCATAAGTAAAGACTAAGACAGCAAGGATGAGACGATAGTGAAACAAATTAAAATTGTAACAGATTCAACTGTGGACCTTCCGCAAGAAAAAATCAATGATCTTTCCATTCACGTGATTCCGCTCAATATCTCCATTTCTGGGGTTGATTATATTGACCGAGTGAATA
Organism: Bacillus sp. MZGC1; assembly: GCF_002998605.1. NCBI lineage: Bacteria > Bacillati > Bacillota > Bacilli > Caryophanales > Bacillaceae > Bacillus > Bacillus sp. MZGC1. The sequence continues at coordinate 242,178 of NZ_PVRE01000006.1, read as the reverse complement.
TACAGCCAGATGAATTTATTGAAAAAATGGAGGCCGCTGAGGAATTGCCGAAAACGTCTCAACCTGCGATCGGTCAATTCGTCGAATTATATGAAAAGCTCACGGCAGATGGAAGCGAAGTCATTAGTATCCATTTAACGGGTGGGATGAGTGGAACTGTTCAAACTGCTGAAAGCGCTTCGAAAATGGTAGACGGAAACATCACGGTGATTGATTCAAATTTTATTTCCTATGGATTAGGGTTTCAAGTCAGCAAAGCAGCAGAGCTTGCAAAAAATGGTGCAAGCCGTGAAGACATCATCAAAGAAATGGATAAAATCCGCCTTAAGACAAAGCTATTTGTCACAATCGATACATTAGAAAATCTCGTGAAAGGTGGAAGAATTGGAAGAGGAAAGGCGCTGATCGGCTCACTTCTTCACATCAAACCAATTGCCAGCTTAACAGACGGGGTATACACGCCGGAAGCGAATGTGAGAAGCTATTCTGCGCTTGTCCGCTATTTGACCAAACAGTATGTACAGGCCGTGAAAGGAAAAACAGTTCAAGCCATTGGGATAGCGCATGCAGATGCATTAGAACTCGCTGAAAAGCTCAAATCAGCGCTGCTTGATCACACACCTGAAGCACTTGTTGACATCGCCTACACAACACCGATTATTTCGTGTCACACTGGAAAAGGCGCAATAGGCTTTACTTTTTATACCGATTGATTGAAAAAGGGGATGGACGTACCATGCTTAAAAAAAGGGGAGCCTCACTTGGTACGCTTATGATTATAAGCGTGCTTCTTTTAGTCTCATGTTCAAATGGACAAATCAAAGATGCGTTAAATTATCAAATACAGCCGTTTGAGTATGAAAATCAGGATGGTCAAAAGGTGTCATTGGATGATTTGAAGGGGAAAATATGGGTTGCAGATTTTATTTTCACAAGCTGTGAAACGATCTGTCCGCCGATGACTGCTCATATGACAGAGCTGCAAAAACGGTTAAAAGAAGAAAAGTTGGATGCGCATATCATTTCCTTTAGCGTGGACCCGGAGGTAGACTCACCGAACAAGCTAAAAGAATTTGCAAAAGCATATCCATTGTCCTTTAAAAATTGGGATTTTCTCACTGGCTATTCACAGTCCGCAATCGAAAAATTCGCAATGAAGAGCTTTAAAACCATTGTGAAGAAACCTGAAGATGAAGACCAAGTGATTCATCAGTCATTGTTTTTCCTAGTTGATCAAGAAGGGAAAGTGATGAAAAATTATGATGGTGTACAAAATACACCTTATGATGAAATTATCAAGGACATCAAAACGCTGAATCGAAGCTAGCATAAGGATGTTCAAATGAGCGAAAACATGATACACTTTTTTAATCAGAAAAAGGAGGGACATCATCGTTTGAAGGCTCGTTTGATTTTGATTGTGATGTCTGTAGCTTTTGTTCTTTCTGCATGTTCCGCGCAAGAGGCTGGCATAAAGGATAAACTAGAAGACACACAAGACGTAAAAGAACATATTACGATCGCAGCGGTTGGAGATTCCTTAACAGAAGGAATCGGAGATCAACATAAAAAAGGATATGCAGGCATGACCCGTGACAAGTTAGAAGCGGTGGACGGCGTGCAATCTGTCACATTAAAAAATTATGCCATTAAAGGCAGTAGAACGGTAGATTTATTAAAAAGATTAAAAGAAAAAAAGGTGCAAGACGGACTGAAAGACGCTGACTATATTTTCTTTACGATCGGCGGCAATGACTTAATGCATGTTGTCCATCAAAATGTGCTCAATTTGACGTTTGCTCCTTTTCAAAAAGAGCAGGGTCCTTTTGAGGAGCGCTTTAAAACCATTCTTGCTCAATTGAGAAAGCACAATGATCATGCGAAGATCATGTATGTCAGCATGTACAATCCATTTAAGTTCAGTTTGTCTGAGCTGCGAGATATTGATGAAGTCGTCAAAGATTGGAATGCCGCTGCCAAAAAGGAACTGAAAAAAGACGGCAACGCTGATATCATCAATGTAGCAGATTTATTTGAGGAAGATTCTGATGAAAAATTACTGGCAGATGATGATTTCCACCCAAACCAAAAGGGGTACTCTCTTATGGCAAATCGTTTATTCTCCAAAGTGAAAAAAGAAGGACTGCCGAAGGAATAGGGTGAACGTATGAAAAAGTGGAAAAGCTTATTTTTTATTTTACTTGCAATCAATCTATTGATTGTTCTTGCCTGCGGTATTTTGATGATGCTGCCAGGCGGTCAATCCGCTTCAACTAAAGAATTAAAAAGCGAGTATTCTTTTAATATATCTAGCTCAAAGGAATCGCTCACCAGCTTTATCAATGATTACTTGAAAAATCAAGGATCAAGTGATATGCCAGACTTTCATGTGGCGATCGATCAAGATGTGAAAGTAACAGGCGCAATTAAAGCTTTCTCTTCGACTATTGATGCAAACGTCTCATTTACGCCAACTGTCGAAGATAATGGTGATGTGCTGTTGAAAGTGGATGGCCTTTCAATTGGACAATTGAGCATTCCGATTAGTTTTGTTTTAAGCTACATGGGCCAGTTCTATGAACTGCCAGAATTCGTTCATGTGAAACCGGATCAAAAAACGGTTGAAGTACGCCTTTCAGAAATGCCACTGACGAATGATATGTATGTGAAAGCAAACAAAATTGATCTAGAGAACGATGAAATTGAGTTCTCATATTATCATCCAAAGCAATAGAAAGTGAGTCAGGAGTGAAATCATGAAGCGAGTCTATCAATATTTTAGTTTACTGTCGCTTTTATTTGCTGCGTACTTTGGCATTACAGCTGCCACTGATTTAAGAGCAGAAAATATCGATCAGTTTTACTTAAATATTGCCTATTGTGCATTATTTCTAGGTATCATGATTCTTGCTTTTGATTTTCAAAAGCAAGAAAAAGCTGAAGATGTCTCGTAAAGAGCCTTTTCCATTGAGGAAAGGCTCTTTTTTATATTTGCTGAGACAAGACCACCTTCGCCATAAGCTCTGGCTCTCCGTTAGCAAAGCCATGAAGCAGAATGAGGTATGCGCGATTTGCTTGCAGATGAACTTTTGGGATATCAAGCAGTACACTTTGAGTACCGGCGGCTTTTAATTCAAAATGATATTTATTCGGGGAGAAATGATGAATGTGAGTGCTGTTTACATAATGAAGCTCCTTTGATAACACCCCTTGATCACGTTCATATATATCAATGGAAGGAAGGTCTGGAGACAGATGGACAAATGTAAGGGCTGACAGGTCCTCGTGTTGAATCACAGGGTCTTGCCGCTCTGTCAGCAGCGCAAAACCTGCATGAGCACCTGTGATACATAGGGTGTAAATCTCGCTACGTTTAATCATCATGCAAGAATGAAGAACTCTTTCTTTTGTGGCCAGCTTGAACACTTCTATCTCATAAATTCCCTCATCCCACTCCATATAAGCTGTCAAATGACTGTAAGGCATTTTTTTCAAGACCTCATTCCGATTCACATATACAGCGAGCTCACTAAGATCTGGTGCAGCGTGAAAGAGCCGAATAAAGGCTTTGGATGAAGGGCTGCTTTGAGGGTGCTCGAAGCCCGCAGCGAGTGGACGGTATGGAAAGTCATGATAAGAGAGCTGCTGCATGTCATCAATCCCTACTTTCTTATGCGATGGTGTTTTTTGTAGCGTATGCATGAAAAAGGCGATCTGTATAGGCAAAAGAAGCATAGAAAAAAGCCTGACGTTTTCCGTCAGGCCCGCAAGTTAAGAAGGAGAAGAATATTGATGATATTCAGCTAGCTTAATGAACGTTTTTTCATCCTCAATTAAACCACAAACGCCGCACTGGACTTTTATTTGAGGACCTTGATAGCTCACGTGAAAAGGAGAAAGCTGCTCTCCTTCGTATCTTTCGACAACTGCTCCGGTCGCAGGATCCAGCTTCACAGGTTCTGAAAGCTGCTCAATCAGATTAAAGCGCGTTCTGTTTGTTTTACAGTTTGGACAAAGATAAGGGCTTGTCATGGTTCATTCCACCTCTTTTTATCCGTAGCATGTCCAGAGCGCTAAAATCTATGCTTAATCCTTTTGACTTTTATCCAGCTTTTTAAATAATTTGATCATTGTTTTCAGTTCTTCGTCGTCGAATGACTCAAATCGCTCCATAAAGTATTCTGTTTTCTTTTTCTCAAAATGCTCAGTAATTTCCTTACCCTTATCGGTTAAGTGGATTTTGATGATGCGGCGATCCTCTTTAGAACGGATACGGGTAATCCAGCCCTTTTCTACGAGTGTGTCGGTCACAGCTGTGATATGGCTTGCTGACACCCCTAGAATGGACGCAAATTCCGTTACTTTTTTTGCACCTTGCTCACGAAGCAGATTTAAAATGAGAAATTCATTCCGAGATAATTCGTTTTCGAGCAGGCTGTTAATCTCATAACGGATCTGCTTAAATACGGTTCTCAGTAAAGAATCCATTTCATACATCATTTGTTTTCTTTGTTCCAATCATTAAACCCCCATTATATTTTAAGATACGACAGAATGCTTTCTTTTATTTTAGGTATACAAGTCGTATCATTTTCATTATTTTTCATCATGTTATAATATGATGATACCATTTTTTAAATGAAGGGGGCACTAATATGTCTGAAAAACAAGAATTAGCCACATTTGCAGGAGGCTGCTTCTGGTGTATGGTTAAACCTTTTGATGAACAGCCGGGCATTATCAAAGTTGAATCAGGGTATACTGGCGGACATACAGTGAATCCGACCTATGAGGAAGTATGTACAAATACAACGGGACATAGAGAAGCGGTTCAAATCACGTTTGATCCAGACGTTTTCCCGTATGAAAAGCTATTAGAACTGTATTGGCAGCAAATAGACCCAACAGATGATGGAGGGCAATTTGGTGATAGAGGAGAGTCCTACCGCACAGGTATTTATGTTCATCATGACGAGCAGAGAAAGCTTGCAGAAGCATCGAAAGAGAAGCTGAACCAAAGCGGCACTTTCCAAAAGCCAATTGTGACAGAAATTTTAGATGCTGGTCCTTTTTATCCCGCAGAGGAATATCATCAGCATTATTATAAAAAGAACAAAATGCATTACGAACGATATCATGTCGGTTCGGGCAGAGCGGGTTTTATTGAGTCCCATTGGAGTGATAAATCATGACAAACGAAAAAGAAAAGCGTCTGAAAGAATTAAACCGAATGCAGTACGAAGTCACGCAAAATAATGGCACTGAGCCGCCATTTCAAAATGAATTCTGGGATCACAAAGAAGAAGGCATTTATGTGGATATCATTTCAGGCAAGCCGCTTTTTTCATCTTTAGATAAGTTTGATGCCCATTGCGGCTGGCCGAGTTTCACAAAGCCGCTTGAAGATGAGGAAGTAGCGGAGAAGGTGGATACGAGCCATGGGATGGTGCGGACAGAGGTGCGCAGCAAGACAGCTGATTCTCATCTAGGTCATGTCTTTCCTGATGGACCAGGACCAAATGGTCTTCGGTATTGTATTAACTCAGCCGCTTTGAAGTTTATCCCAAAAGATGATCTTGAAAAAGAAGGCTATGGGGATTTGAAACATCTATTTGATTGATCTATTTAAAAATCGTCACATGGAAGGCATCTGCTTCCGTGTGACGATTTTTTATTTTTTATGATGCGTGTGATGTAATTGTTCAATGATGTGGAATAGCTTTTCTTTTGTAATGAGAGGCGCTTCATTTGATGTGTAATTGGTTAAGTCGACTTTTTGAAAGTCAGCGTGCAGTTGTGGTCTTGGTAAAATGGCATAAAATTGTTCATGCTCAAATAGTGCATCTGCTTCGTGCGGAAATGTGAGCTCTTCGTGAAGCTTTTCTCCAGGTCTTTTCCCAACAACGAGAATATCCGGGGGTGCGACATTGATTTGAGTGGCATATTCATGAAACGCTTTTAAGAGATCAGCAAGCTGTAATGACTCCATCTTGAGAATGAATGTTTCGCCGCCTTTCATCATGATGGCTGCTTGAAGTGTGAGGGAGACAGCCTCTTCGATGGACATAAAAAAACGTGTCATATTAGGGTCAGTTACGGTCAAAGGTTTTTCATTTAACAGCTGCTGGAGCATGATGGGAATGACTGAACCTCTTGATCCAAGCACATTGCCAAAACGCACAGAGCAAAACATCGTTTTTTGATTCGGAATACTTTCGTTTGCTTGGAAAAATAGTTTTTCTGAAATCAATTTTGTTGCACCCATGGCATTGGTCGGAGAAACTGCTTTGTCAGTTGAGATGTTGACAACATGACTGACTTCATGTTCGATTGCAGCCTCAATGACGTGCTGTCCGCCGATAATATTTGTTTGTACGGCTTCAAACGGATTGTCTTCACAAGTGGGTACTTGTTTTAAGGCGGCTGCATGAAAGATGATATCAACGCCTTTGACGAGCTGTCTCACGCGGCTTGCATCTCGTACATCTCCTAAAGCGAATGCAACTTCTGGATGATCTGTATACTCATTTTTCATCATGTATTGTTTGCTGTCATCTTTGCTGAAGACGATAATCTTCTTTGGAGAGCATGATGTTAATTTTTTCACAATTTGACGGCCGATCGAACCCGTACCGCCTGTGACTAATATCGTTTTGTCACGAAAAAAAGCCTTCAAACTCGTTTCTATCTTTTTGGACATATCTAATCCCCCAACTCTCATTTCTCTACTTTGCATCATATGTGAAAGAGCGGTATCCGTTTGAGGAAAAGAACCACTTTCTATATAAATTAGGTGAACAAATTATAACCATCTGCTTGACGTCTTAATAGAATATGGAGAGATAAGAGAACAAGTAGAAAAACGAGAGACCTGAACACTTCAGTACTGCGATCAGCTCGGTGAAAATGAAGAGAGCTTTGCGCGAGGGGAGAAGGGAATACATGTATAGGGGAAATCGTATTTTAGCCTTGATACCAGCTTTTAGAAGCAGGCGCGATCAGCATGATGAACACATTCGCGTATTGGCGGAGCGGCCGCTCATCTATTGGACCATTCAGCCGTTACTGCAAATGATTGAGTTAGATGAAGTCATCGTCTCTACAGAGGATGTCAATACTCAAATCATTTCTTCTCACTACGGAGCCCATGTGATTGAACTGCCAGACACGCATGTAACGGAACAAACACCGTCACTCATAGCTGTGAAGCATGCGCTTGCTTATTTAGAGCGTGAGGGGAAGACCTTTGATATTGTTCTATATTTACATCCATCGTCTCCTTTAAGAGAGCCGGAAGATATTGAGAAGTGCTTGCAGCTTTTAGTAGAAGGGGGTTATGACTGCATGGCATCTTTTACAGAGGCGCTAGAAAACCCAAATGAAACATGGACACTGCATGAGAATAATGAAGCCACTTTATATAAGGACAATCATTACTTTTTCATGCCAAAGCATGAGCAGCCATATACGTATGGCCGTTTAAATGGAGCAGTGTATGCTTTTCATGTTCCATATGCAAAAGAATGCATTCATTCCTTTTTAGAAGGATCTGTTGGAGCGTATATCATGGATCGCCAAAAATCACTCGTGGTGAAACAGGAGGAAGACCTTGAGAAAGCGGAGAAAGTCTTATTGGCTCGCCGAGATGCGGAGGGTTATGCATAAGATGAATTTCAACGAGAAAAGCGCCCGGTCATAGGGCGCTTTTTACGATCTCATAAAGCCTGTGTGGAAATGTCTCAAATGTATTCCAGGAAACGACTTGTTCGTAATTGTTTCGTGCGATCGCTTTTCTTTTCTCGGGATTTGATCCATAATATTCAACCTGTTCCAGCAAATCGTCCTCATCTTTATAAAAAACGAAGCTTGAAAAAGCTTGCGGCGGTTGTAGATCCGTCAATTGAAAGCTTCCAGCTGCAGCGATATCAAACGCTCTGTTGTTCAGGCTTACATTTTGAATCATGGCTTTGTTTTTATTATAGGCAAACTGAGCCGGCCTGTGCGGGTTAAGAACAATCGCTGATTGCTGATAGATGTCCGCCATTTGCTGAGGGCTCAGCCAATTGGTCACTAGTGTGAGATCTCGATAATGTCTTCGTGACTTATTTAAATGACGATGCCATTCCTTACCTGCAACGAGAATCCGCCATTTGTTCTGTTGTAAGAGTGTATCAATGGCGATGATGCGATTGGGGTAAGGGTAGCCGGCGAGTGCAATGTCATAGTTGCACATCTCTTCAGGCGATTGTTTTTTTTGAAAAACACGTGTATTTGCCGGAATGGGAAAGTAGTGGGTGTGACCTATGCCCAATTGTTTGTAAAATGGCAAAGCTCCTTCATCAATCGTTAATATGAGCCGCGCATCACGCGTGCAAGCAGCTGACACATCTGTATAAAAGGGATCTTCTGTCATCCACAAAACGATCGGGATCTTTTCTTGTTTGAATTGATGAAGCACTTCGCTCGGAACATGATCACCGATCATCATCAAAACAAAATCCGGAGAAAATGTCCGGATTTTGTGCATGTGAGCGGGTAGAGATTCTCGATCAATTTTCACACATGAAAAGGGGGAATCAATGAAGCTCTCTTCTACCCATTGATCAAACATGTGATAGATTCCGCCGTAGCCAGAGCTGATATAAAGAAGCTTCATGATGACCCTCTCACATTAAGATGTGAACGTAACACTTTCAACTTTATCTACATCTAATAAAGTCGTTGCAGAGCCTGTTGGTGTGACTGAGCTTTCTTGTGTAACAAATACAACACCCGTTAAAGCATTGAATGCTACGAATTGAACTGGCCCGATTAAGTCTCCTGAGTCAGTGACAATGCTGATGACGGTTCCTGGTGCAAGTCTTGCAAAAATCCATCTTGCTGGCTGAGATACATCGAGTGTTGTAGCAGAATCTGAAGGTGATGCCTCAGCTGTCACTTCACTTAATAAATCGTTCAATTTTTCTTCCATTTGAACTCCTCCTTCTTCAAGATTAACTGTTAATGCACGAGTAAGTGGTTTGAAAAACACTTTCAATAGTTCTTTTTTTAATTCGGCACGCTTGTCGCTCATTTTTTCCCCATCCTTTCTTCATCAATTCAAACTCACCCCTATGTATATGCCGTTCACTTTTTTTGGTATAAGCAGAACGCTGATTCCTTGTTCTTTTTTTCATTTAATTACTTCACACATTTTTAAAAATGTTTTCAAATGCTGAGGCTAAATGAAGTGATTCTCATACTCTAGTAAAGATTAAATGTGAAGAGAGAGGGATTATGAATGGAATTTGAACAATTATTAAATGGTTGGAACGAAGAGTTACTAGAAGCAGAAGGAGTACTTGAAGTCATCTTGATTTTACTTCTTCTTCGTCTTTTAGAAGAAAGTGAGGAAGAGAGTGTGTCAGACATCAAAGAATTACTTCGTCCATGGCTTGAGCTTGGCATTCCGCTGCCACGTGTTCATTTAGTCAATGGAGAGGTCCTTCAAAACGTAGTTGTTGTGCAGCTCTTTGATACAGTAGCGGTCTTTAAAAACGTGACAAATCAGCTAAGAGTGAATGTTCCTTACGTGAACATTGTCAGCTGGGGGGCTTTTTAATCTAATTAAAAAGGATAATGATCATGAAAGTATCGGTAATTTTAACAAGCTACAATAAACCTGATTTCATTGATCGTGTGCTAAAGAGTATGGTGGAACAAACGTATTCAAATTGGGAGCTTCTGATTATGGATGATGGCTCAGAACAAGGCACCCTCCAAAAGATCCAGCCCTATTTAGACGATGAACGCATTCATCTGTATTCACGCACGGTTCATCCTGCAAAACGGCTGTTAACCGTTCGGTATGCGACGCTTATTAATGAAGCGCTAACCCGTATAACAGGTCAGCTCATTTGTTATTTAACAGATGATACTGTGTATCATCAAGATCGTTTGCAGAAAATGGTGGATGTTTTTCAGTCGAAGCCTCATATCGATATCGTTTATTCCTCGCAGCGGGTCGTGCATGTTGATAAGCATTTAGTTGAGACCATGAGCTTTGTCCGTGAAGCAGACCAAATCTTGGAGCATGCATCCTTTCAAGTGGATCATTGTTCGGTCATGCACAGAAGGCGTTTGCTTCCGCTAATTCATGAAAAATACGGGCAATATTGGGATGATGAGCCGAAACACTGGCATCATGCAGATTCTGTTTTTTGGATGAGGCTGAATCAATTTGCCGCGTTTTTTCCATTAAGAGATGTACTTGATACAACGTATAAAACCCCTCATTCCTTTCATCATCTGTTTTCGAGTATGCCGTATGATCTCATTGACGGAACGGTGATTGAAAAGGAAGGGGATTACTACCAAATCGCAGGCGGCAATCTTCATGAAATTGAAAGGTGCTGGGTGAACGAAAAAAACAGGCGCGCGATTCGGGTGCCATCGTTATGTGCGATGAAATATGAGATGAAAGACATGCTGGCAGTACCAAATTATACAGTTGTCACGGCAGATCATGGGAAAACGTTCTATTATATTGAAGATCAGAAAAAAAGGCGATTTGCTTCAAAACGTGACGTGCAATATTTTCAGTTTCACCCTAAGGAGATCTATACGATTTCAAATGAACGGCTTCAGATGTTTGAAGATGGCGGCATGATTCAAGTTTCTCCAGTATTTAGTCCGCCAAACAGGCGGCTGTTTAAATGGAAACAAGATGTCTATTTACTGATGCATCATACCTTTTACCGTATTGATCCTGATGTCGTGAAGCGATTTGCTTTTTATCATCAGCCAATTAATTTATACCCTTCCCAATTTACGTTATTTCAAGAAGGAAAGCCGATAGTGCCGCTGTATATGGAATCGCTGCAAGAATTCGATATGTCTCTTTATCAAACATCAGGGCGAAAGCACTCCTCATAAGAGGGGTGCTTTTTTGGCGCTATAGACAAAAAAAGCAGGAAGTTGCAAGGAAAAAGCGAAACATGAAAGGACAGGAGAAGGTGTGATGAAGATGATCAAGCCGCTGAAAATTCGGCAATAGACGCCGGTTTTTTGGCACTGAAAGTGAGGGGGAAAGAATGGGGAAAGTTGTCGAAAGAGCGGATTGGTTTGAATTAATTTTAGAAGCCATTGATGAAGCCATTCATGTTGTAGATGATCAAGGCATGACGATCTTTTACAATCATAATGCCGCTAAGTTTGACTGTTTACAAAAAGAAGAGGTGATTGGCAAGTACATCCTTGAGGTGTATCCCTCTTTAACAGAAAAAACAAGTACGCTTATGCATGTTTTGAGAACTGGGAAGCCCATTTATCATTCGCTGCAAACCTATTTGAATAAAAACGGAGAAAGAATTGAAACCGTCAACACGACATTGCCCATTATTGAAGAAAGCAAGTTAATAGGCGCGGTCGAAGTCGCAAAAGATGTATCGAAGCTGTCAGCCCTTTCAAATCGTTTAGATCAGAAAAAACGGATACACGATGTGGCTGGGGCAGAACAAATGCATGATTTTGCTTCATTTTTAACAAATGATCCGTTCTTAAAAGAAATGCTTGAAAAGGCAAAAAAAGCAGCTGCTTATCCGTCATCAGTTGTTGTCTACGGGGAAACAGGGACAGGGAAAGAAGTGCTCGTTCAAGCCATTGTTCATGAATCTGACCGGAAAAACCAAGTGTTCATTCCGCAAAACTGTGCAGCACTTCCAGAATCGCTACTTGAGAGCCTATTATTCGGATCTGTCAAAGGGAGCTATACGGGCGCAATTGATCGCAAGGGGCTCTTTGAATTGGCTGATGGAGGCACGCTTTTTCTTGATGAACTGCAAGCGATGCCGCTCACGCTGCAGACGAAATTATTACGCGTGTTAGAGGATGGTGTTGTGCGCCGCATTGGGGATGCAAAAGCGATTCAAGTGGATGTAAGACTCATTACTGCACTCAATATGGACCCATTTGAAGCAGTGAAAAAGCAAATCTTAAGAGAAGACTTATTTTATAGACTGCATGTGTCATCTTTTCATATCCCGCCGCTTCGTGAGAGAAAGCAAGACATCCCGCTGCTTTCCCGCCATTTCATTCAAACCTATCATCAGCAGTTTTCAAAAAACGTCAAACGCCTTTCTGAAGAAACGGAACAATTGTTTATGGCTCACCACTGGCCGGGAAACGTCAGAGAATTAAAACATACCATTGAGCATGCCGTATTGATGATGCCAGAGGAAGCGGAAGACATCACACCTTCATACCTTCCTGCTCATTTACGTACGCAGAAGCTCGAGGAAGAAACACCCGACGCCTCCTTAAAAAGTCAGGTTTCTTCATTTGAACAAACTTTGATTCAAGAAGCTTTAAATCAGCATCATGGCAATATTAAAAAAACCGCCGCAGCCTTAAAAATCCCTCGACAAACGCTGCAGTATAAACTGAAGAAATATGCAGATGCCGAAAAATAGGCACCACCATCCATTGAATATCACGGGTAAAGCTCCTTTTGTAAAGAATAGGGGCATTTTCCCATGTTGGCACATAACTTGCATAGTATAAGGTGAATGCTGATAGGGGGAATGGATATGAATCAGAAACTGTATGAACCGGCGCGTCATTGGAAGGACATTGAGCTTTGGAAGGATGTACCTGAGGAAAAGTGGAACGACTGGATTTGGCAGCTGACGCATACCGTGAAAACGCTTGAAGATTTAGAGAAAATCGTGAACTTAACAGAAGAGGAAAGAGAAGGGGTGAAGATTTCCACCAAAACCATTCCACTCAACATTACACCCTACTATGCCTCACTGATGAATCCAGACGATCCAAGATGCCCAGTACGTATGCAATCTGTGCCAATCGCTGAGGAGCTGCATAAAACAAAATATGACTTGGAAGACCCGCTGCATGAAGATGAAGACTCACCTGTCCCGGGGTTAACGCATCGGTACCCAGATCGTGTGCTCTTTCTTGTAACAAATCAGTGCTCCATGTACTGCCGCTATTGTACGAGAAGACGTTTTTCCGGCCAGATCGGTATGGGCGTGCCAAAAAAGCAGTTAGATGCTGCCATTGGATATATTAGAGAAACACCTGAGGTGCGGGATGTGTTAATTTCCGGCGGAGATGGGCTCTTAATCAATGATCAAGTGCTTGAATACATTTTGAAAAACTTACGAGACATTCCGCACGTTGAGATCATTCGGATAGGAACCCGCGCGCCGGTCGTCTTTCCGCAGCGCATTACAGATGAGCTGTGCGAGATTTTGAAAAAATATCATCCGGTTTGGCTGAATACCCATTTCAATACAAGCATTGAAATTACGAAAGAAGCGAAAGAAGCGTGCGAACGTCTTGTGAATGCCGGCGTCCCTGTTGGTAATCAGGCTGTCATCCTTGCAGGTATTAACGACAGTGTGCCGATTATGAAGAAGCTGATGCACGATCTCGTGAAGATACGGGTCAGACCTTATTATATCTATCAATGTGATTTATCTGAGGGGATTGGCCACTTTAGAACACCAGTATCAAAAGGTCTTGAAATCATTGAAGGCTTAAGAGGGCATACGAGCGGGTATGCCGTGCCAAGCTTTGTTGTAGATGCACCAGGAGGCGGAGGAAAGATCGCCTTACAGCCAAATTATTTATTATCGCAAAGCCCTGACAAAGTCGTCCTTCGTAACTTTGAAGGTGTGATCACCTCTTACCCTGAACCAGAGCATTACGTCGCAGGGCAGGCAGATGCGTATTTTAATGAAATTTATGAAGAGAAACAAGAACCGGCAATTGGTGTTACCGCACTATTTCAGGATGAAGCGAAATCGTTTACGCCTGAGAATTTAAGCCGGATGAAACGAAGAGAAGCATATGAGACAAATCCTGAGCATGACACACTCAAAAACAAACGTGAAAAACGAGATGAATTAAAAGAGAAAAAATATCAAGCACAGCTCAAAAAAGATCAAACTGTAAAGGAGGAGAAATGACCTTGCTGACATGTGATTGGTGTGAGGAAAACAAAGCAAACGCAGAGCAGACAACAGTCTATTGGGAACTGATCACTGGCACACAATCAATTGAAATCATCGAAACACCGTCCATTTCCTGCACGCACTGCGGCATGTTATATCAAAAGGATGAGACGGTCAAAGAGATAGAAGATCAATTAATTTTAGTGGATCAGACAAAACTTCCAGAAAAAATTTCATACGAAGAATTAATGAGCATGGAGCGGTTATTAAAGCGAAATTACTTTGACTTTTCATCATAAGTTGTACCTCCGCCTATACAAGTCATCAAATTGCTGTATAATATAACAACAAAATAGAGTGTCGCGGAGGGAAAAACAGGTGAAGTCGTTTTACCATTATTTAATGAAGTACAGACATCCAAAACCGAAAGATGAAATCAGCCATTTTGCAAATGCTGCTTATGAGGATCACAGCTTCCCGAAAGCGTCCATTGATTATCATGAGCTGTGTGCCTATTTAGAATTAAATGGCGATTATTTGAGCTCAATGACAACATTTGACGAAGCGTTTGAGCAATATGAAGTAGAAGTCAAAAAAAAATAACAAACAACCGCTTGTTCCAGATGGGAGGAGCGGTTTTTTTATGAGAAATAAAATGGCGTTTTGCATGGTGTGGTTGCCCATGCAGAATTCCTTGCGCCGGCATACGATACGTTAAGACCAAAAGTCGGGCAAGGGGGAGACAGAATGAAGGCGAAAGCACCAAAATATCAAGTAGGGGATATTGTCGTCGTTGTCATGTACGGCACAGTCGGAACGATTACAAAAGTCCATCAAATTGACCAGCACTATTTGTATGAGGTCAATCATAATGAGGTGCTTTATTTTGAAACATCACTTCAGCTTTACGATGAGTACGACGGGGTGATTGTGGATACAGAAAAGCTGGACATTGAATATGAGTTCCTCATTGGCGATGTTGTATATGTAAAAGATTACGGAAAAGAGCTATTTAAAATTATTGGCCATCGGACTGAAATATGGCGATACCTTGATGACGGCTGGGAAGATGTCATTTACGAACTCACGAGGCTAAAGGACGGAGAGTGGCTGGAAACAGAAGAGGAAGACTTAACGCTTGTCCTGAGGAAGTATGAGATGGACCAGTTCGTTCATCAGCTTCTTTTTGTGCATTACGTCGGTGAAACCTCAAAAGAAATGGAAGAAGATATGGTTCAAACGGCTCTATTACAACTAGAAGAGAAACAAGAAAGCGAAGCATCACTAGAATTCCTCGCTGTATCTATAGTGGATGAGCTTCTTGATATATATAATGACTATAAAATTCTCTACGAATTTTTCGAAGATCCAGAATACAAGGATATGATGGATTTTATATTGGAAAGTTTACACGAACATTTTGGTTAAAGAAAGACTTGTCCTAACACGAATAAAAAATAAGGCACGCAGAAAAAAACAATCACATAAAACCATCCCCTCAAGATACGGCCCATCACCTGATCAAACGTTTCTCCATCTAATATGCTTAACCATTTCATTGCCTCAAACCCCTTTTCTTTTTGTTTACTGCATTTATATGTATGGAATGAGCCATTATGACAAACTGTAATAAAAAACAGGCGTCGTTCATACATCATAAAAAAGGAGGCGGAATGTAATGAAAGAAGCAGATTTGGTGATTGATACAGAGGAAATTGCGGAATTCTTCTACATGGAGCTGGTCAAAAGAGGGTACATACCTGCTGAGCTGGAAACGTTTGAGCTGGCTGACATTACGTTTGAATATATGCTGAAAAAAGCAATGATAGTTGAAGAAGAGGCGTGGTAGGCACTATACTTTGAAGAGATTCTGAAGAGAGAGGGAGGAGAATCTTTCGCGTGTATATCCTATTTCTTTTGATTTTATTTGGCGCCATTGCTGCGCTCATGGTATCTGGTGCGGGTCAAGAATTGGACAACCAGATCATCTTATGGTTTGAGAGCATCAGACTCCCTTTTTTAAATGATGTCATGCTGACTTTGACGGACTTTGGCATTAGTGCGCTGCTCGTCCCAATCATGCTCATTTTTAGTGTCGTACTATTCATGTATAAGCGCTATTACTCTATCATGATGCTTTTTCTATTATATCTCACAGAAAAAACCATCAATCATGAACTAAAGGGACTGTTTGCTAGAGAGCGACCGGCCTTTGATCATCTTGTCAATGAAACGTATTACAGCTTTCCGAGCGGACATTCGATGAATGCAGCCACAATCTATCCTTTTATAGCTTATCTATTAGTTGAAATGATTCCATGGCTGAAAGAAAGACAAAAAATCGTCTACTTGATCACGGGGTTCTGTGTTCTTTTGATTGGGATCAGCCGAATGTATATCGGTGTTCATTATTTGACAGATGTTGCAGGCGGTTTTGCGATAGGACTTGCTTTATTTCTCATTTGTAAAAAGATTGACGAAAAATTGTCTGTCATTCGACAAAAATAGAAGAAGGAAATTGACAGACCCCAGCCAATTTTATATAAAAGGGGAGGGATTTGAATGCAATTGACGTTGAGATTTTTTCAAAAGAAACCTTCAGCATTTCACTTAACCATTTATCAGACACCTGAATATGGCGCTGCAAGCGGGCATCAGCCTGTGTACCGGACAAAGATTGGCGGCAGAACACACCTGGATGTTCTGGAAAAAGCATTCTCGACATTTAATGTACATGATACAGTCCCTAATGATTACAATGCACGGTTTATGACAACAGGTGATATTGTTGTGATTGATGATAAGAAGAAAGGAAAGTGCTATTATCAGCTTTTTCCGGCAGGATGGAAACGCAGTGAACGACTGATAACGATGAGTTAAATAGATGATTGACGATGCCAGCTTGAGCTTCAGCTGGTATTTTCTTTTTTAGGCTCAATCGTTTATACTAAATAGGATAAATCACATAGTAAACGTAAGTGGAGGCTAAAAAATGAGTGTACATATTGGAGCAGAAAAAGGACAAATTGCAGAAACGGTATTGCTGCCAGGCGACCCGCTTCGTGCGAAATATATTGCAGATACATATTTAGAAGATGTCGAATGCTATAACGAAGTGCGCGGAATGTATGGTTATACTGGAACCTACAAAGGAAAGCGCGTTTCTGTACAAGGTACCGGAATGGGCGTACCTTCTATTTCGATTTATGTGAATGAACTCATTCAAAGCTATGATGTTCAAAACTTAATCCGCGTCGGATCTTGCGGGGCTATCAAAAGGGATGTTAACGTGCGTGATGTCATTTTAGCTCAAACATCTTCAACAGACTCACAAATGAATCGTGTGGCGTTTGGACCGATTGATTACGCACCTTGCGCTGATTTTGGACTGCTTAAGAAAGCCTACGATACAGCAGAAGCAAAAAATGTCGCTGTACGTGTCGGTAATGTATTTACAGCAGACCAATTTTACAATGAAAAACCACTTGAACTCATGGCTCAATACGGTATCCTAGCGATTGAAATGGAGACAACAGCTCTTTATTCGCTTGCAGCAAAATTTGATCGAAAAGCGTTATCCATTCTGACAGTGAGTGATCATGTTCTCACAGGAGAAGAAACGACGGCTGAAGAGCGTCAAACGACATTTGACGAAATGATCTTAATTGCACTAGACTCTCTTTTATAATAGTATAAAGGGTGTGCTACGATGTAGCGCATCTTTATTTTTTTTAGAAGAGCAAAAGGAAGGTATGTCATGAAGAAAAGCTATAAAATACTCTCAATCGCATCGATTCTTGGTTTGACAGCCGCACTATCGGGCTGCCAGTTGCTGGATCAAAAAAGCGGTACATCTGAATCGAACAAAACAAACGAACAAAAGAGCGCAGCAAATTCATCTACCCAGCAAAACTCAAACAATACAGCAGATTCATCGGATCAAGAGCTGACATTAAAGAGTGAATATTTCAATGACATCAAGGTGGTAAGTGGGTTGAAAACCATTCAAAATCCTGCAAACGTGCTAGCTCTTGTCAACAAAGAATACGCATTACCAGGAACCTATAAACCTTCTGATCTCGTTGTACCAAAAGTAGAATTCTCTTTTTCAGAGGATATTGAAAAACGATATATTCGTAAAGAAGCAGCGGAAGCACTTGAGAAGTTATTCAAAGATGCGAAAAAGAAAAACTTCGAGCTGGCTGCAGTATCTGGCTATCGCTCCTATGACCGTCAAAAAGTCATTTTTGATAGTGAAGTCAAATTAAAAGGCAAAGACAAAGCGCAGGAAGCAGTAGCTTTACCAGGCGAAAGTGAACATCAAACAGGCCTTGCCATGGACATTTCCTCAAAAAGTGCCGGCTTTGACATCTCTGAAAAGTTTGGTGAAACACCTGATGGCAAATGGGTGGCTAAAAACGCCTATAAATATGGTTTTATCATTCGTTATCCAAAAGGAAAAGAAGATATTACAAAATATGAATATGAGCCGTGGCATCTGCGCTATGTTGGAAAAGAAGCAGCAAAAGCGATGCATGATCACGATTTAACATTTGAAGAGTACATGAACAAAGTGAAGAAAATCTAATCAAATAAAAAGGCCTCCCAGCTATTCGGGGGGCCTTCTTTATTGTTCTTTTAAAAAAAGAACAATCCTGCTAATGCGAAACCTGTAATGAAACCAAGCCCGATGCCATAAGCGGCACCCCAGCCGTAATACCCTCCGTAATAACCAAAGCCAAAGCCGCCGCGAGAACCGCCGACTGGACGAATATACACTTTACGGTTTGTCACCCGCTCAATGCGTCCGACATGCACTCTGCCATTACGATCTGTGATTCTAGCGACTTTTCCCATGTGCTGCTGACAAAGCTTTTGATAGCGCTCCATATTTTTCCTCCTTATGACAAACTCTTTTCACTCTTATCCTATGCGAGAGACCTCATAGAGTTTGGACAAAACATATAGGAGATTCGCTCATTTTATACGGTACATTCAAATAGAATGTGGCTTAGCTGCTTCCGATGCGCTTGAATCAGATCGTAGTGTGTTTGCAGCGTTTCGTAATGAGAAGGCGGGATGTGTTCAGATAATTCCATTTCTGTCGGCTCCTCCTGTACCATGTGTTCATCAAATGAGAGAATGCGAAAGTCATGGAATCCTGCTGCTTTTAGCTGTTCCTTCCATTCTTCAAGTGAAAAGAGTGAGTGAAACCCGTAAAAATCTCGTACGGTGGCGAGCTCCTCTGGTGTAAGGGGTGCTTTTAACACAGCTTCATTTGCGATCATTTGACTTCCAGGGGCAAGCACTCGTTTGATCTCAGCAAGTGCAGCAGGAAGGTTTGTGAAGCTTAAAACAGATTCACTGATGAGAAGAGTGAACGCTTCATCTGGAAATGGCAGCTGTTCAATCGATGCTTGCAATGCGCAGATCGGCAGTTCTTCTCGCTCAAATCGCAGGTTGGCCTTTTCAATCATCAAAGGGTGTGTATCAATCGCCTCTACATGATAACCAATATTTCCTAAATATGCCGCCGTTTGTCCTGTCCCGCATCCCGCATCCAGTATAGGTGCATCCGGCGTCAATTTTATATGCTGAAGCATCGTTTTTGTTAACTCAATTCCGCCAGGATGGGCACTGGATACGCCAAAATAGGCAAGCATTTCTACATAATCACTCATAAAATCCCTTCTTTCCTTATCAAGTTCCTCTTTAAAGATTATGCAATGCAAGGTCAAATGGCTTATCTTTTCAAAGAGAACTTCGATCCTTTGGTTGACGGATGAAGCATCGTCCTTGATAATAATGAAAGGAGATAAAGGTGGTGTTTTTTTGAAAAAACAATTTAAGTTCGTGATCGCCATTCTGGTGACAGCGGTCCTGTCCTCTGCGATTACATTTGTGATCACAAAACAAGGGGCTGTCAGTGTCTCAGGAGACGAGAAGTTTAGTAAACTCATGGCGGCGTATACGAAGGTAAAAGATGAGTATTACGAAAAAACGGATGATCAAAAACTAGTAGATGGTGCGATTCAAGGAATGATTGCATCACTTGATGATCCATACTCTACATATATGGATCAGGAGGAAGCCGAAGGATTTAACAACACCATTTCATCATCATTTGAAGGAATTGGTGCACAAGTAGAAGAGAAGGATGGGCAAATTTTAATTGTCGCACCGATTAAAGGCTCTCCTGCTGAAAAAGCCGGGTTGAAACCTCATGATCGTATTTTAAAGGTGGATGGGAAAAGCACAAAAGGCATGTCGGTCAATAAAGCAGTTTCTCTTATTAGAGGGAAAAAAGGAACGGATGTCAAGCTGCACCTTAACCGCCAAGGAGTGGGCAATGTTGATGTGACGATCACAAGAGACACCATTCCGCTTGAAACGGTGTATGCAAAACTCACAAAAGACAAAATAGGAGAAATCCAAATTACGTCCTTTGCTGAAACAACATCGAAAGAGCTAGATAAAGCCATTGATGACCTCGAGAAAAAAGGGGCAAAAGGCTTTGTCATCGACCTGAGAGATAATCCAGGCGGCATTATGACAGAAGCGATTGAAATGAGTAATGACTTTATCGATAAAGGGAAAGTCATCATGCAAGTTGAAGAAAAAGGGAAGAAAGAAGAGTACAAGGCTGAAAAAGAACGTAAAGTTCATCAGCCGGCAGTTGTTCTTGTAAATGGCGGCTCAGCAAGCGCTGCTGAAATCATGGCGGCGGCTCTGCACCAATCTTCAGGTATCAAAATTATTGGTGAAAAGACATTTGGTAAAGGAACTGTTCAAAATGCACAAAGCTATAATGATGGTTCTAGCGTCAAGTTAACCATTGCCAAGTGGCTGACGCCGGATGGTTCTTGGATTCACAAAAAAGGAATTGAACCACAGGTCAAAGCATCGCTCCCAAGTTATGCAAAGCTGCCATACTTAAGTCCGAAAAAATCGTATCAGCTGAATGACAATGGAGATGAAGTCAAAGCGGCTCAAAAAATGTTCCAAGCGCTTGGCTACAAAGCAAAAGCAAATGGTGAGTACGATCAAGCTTTCCAGTCTATCGTCAAACGCTTCCAAACAGACAACGATCTGAAAACAGACGGTATTCTGACAGGAGATACAACGACAGTACTGATGACAAAGATCCAAGATAAGCTAAAGAACAATGATACACAAATGAAAAAAGCCATTGAAGTTTTGAAAAAAGAAATGAAATAAAGAAAGAGCAGTCCTCATAAGGGGGACTGCTCTTTTTATGTTTACGCGTTGTTTACAGTCGCTTCTGTTTTTTCGTTATCTTTTTCAAAAAGATCATTTATGACAGAATTGTCTGTGACATGCTTTTGGAAGAATGGATTCAAGATCAAGATGACCACAACGTTTGCTAGTAAACCGAGAAAACCTTCATAAAGACCGAACGTGACTTGTGAGATATTGGCTGTAAAGGTGACGATGATGCCAACAACTAACCCCGCAATCGTTGCTTCTCTCGATTGTTTTTTCCAGAACAAGCTGATCGCAATGGCTGGGAAAATTTGAACCATTCCTGAAACGCCAATGAGCTGAAGCGTCACAAGTGCTGTTGGGAAGAGCATCCCGAATAAAAGGGCCAGTCCGATGACGATAAACACCATTGAACGTGTAATGATGGTCAATCTTTTTGGTGATACATTCGGATGAATTAAGTCACGGTATAAATTATTGGCAAATAAATTCGATGCGCCAATGGCCATGATCGAGCATGGAATGAGGGAAGCCAGTGCAATTGTTGAATAAGCGAGGCCCTGCATCACACCACCATATGACGTTTGAATTAAATGAAGAAGAGCAAATCTTGGATTTGTATCTTCAGGTAAGACTAAAAAGGCAATAAATCCAAGGAAGATGACCAAAATCAATACGATGTTATAAAGAGGCAAAAACATACTGTTTTTACGGATGGCATCTGCACTTTTGGCTGTAAAAACCCCAGTTGCCGCATGTGCCCACATAAACAAAGCAAGGGCAGAAACGCCTGAAGCGGTAATGAACCATAAAATGCCTTTAGGACCGCCGTCAGGAATTGTCAGAAGCTGTGGCGCTTCCTTAGCTAACGTATTCATCATCGGGGTCCAGCCGTTAAAATGAATGATTGGCAGTGAAACCACCATAAACAGCATGATGACCCAAACGAGAATATCCTTAATAATGGCTGTATATGTAGGACCTTTAATACCACTGAAAAATGTATAAAGTGCGACTAAAATAAATGAAATAATAACAACTGCATTCACATTAATATAACTAGTACCAGCGACAGTTAACGTATCTTGAATCCCGCTCAGCTGAAGACAAATATAAGGAATCAGCATAAGTACTCCAATAATCGCAATCAAACTGGATAACAGCTTGCTGTCAAACCGCTCACGTGCATAATCAGCGAGCGTTGTGAGGTTGTGATTTTTCGCAACCGTCCATAGCTTTGGTAAGAAGAAATAAGCAATAAAATACGCTAGAACTGAATAGGGGATAGCGAAAAAAGCGACACTTCCAGCTGTATAGGCTGTACTAGTGAGCCCTAAAAAGGTATAAGCGGTATATAAATCTGCGCCTACGAGGAACCAGACGAGCAGACCGCCAAATTTTCTCCCGCCGACAGACCATTCCTCTACTGACTGTCTCGATGATTTATCCCGGCCAGCGGCAAATCCGATGACCACGACGATGAAAATAATACTTGCAGTAATCAATAAAGCTGTTAAATTTCCTTGCATTAGTCAGTTCCTCCATTTGAATGTTGCATCCGGTAAATGATGAATGTGCAGATTGGTGTGAGAACAATCCATAGTAAGAGCCAGAAGTGGAAAAAGGGCAGCCCTATCACAAATGGATGAATACGATTTGCAAAGGGCAGCAGTGCGAGCTGTCCGATGAATGGAATCGCTATAAGTAGTGCCAGTATCAATTTTTTATTCATGATTCCCTCCTGAATTTTTTGTAATTTCATAATAATAGCAGTTGTCAGATTAGATCACAAGACCATTTTCAGAAAAAACAATCATTTTGGCGAATATCATACTAATATAACGCTTTCATTCTTAAAAAGGAGAAAGGGTGAAGGTGAAAAGGGGTAAAGTGAAAAGAAAGTATGTAGGAATAATATTTAAACCAAATAAAAAAAGCCTCAGCATGAAAGCTGAGGCCTTGCCAATTTTAAAGGAAATTAGATACTTGTTCGATGTCGAAACGATTGCTTTTATGAGCTTCTTTCGCTGCTTTACCAACTGAAATCAACATGACTGGCTCATAACGTCCGCTTACATTGAATTCTTTGATGAAGGCGTCTTTACTGAAACCACCCATTGCGCATGTATCATAGCCCATTGCTTTTGCAGCAATCATTAATTGCATAGCAGCTAATGAAGCATTTGAATACGCAGCTTCACGTGCATACTGCTCGCTTTGGTATGCGCCATTGATTTGAGTCATCAATGTTTCTTTGATGTCTTCAGTAATGAAGCCTTGTTCTGCCAGCTCACTGTAGATTTTTTCACCATTTTGATTGGCTTCAAGATCACCTAGTACAGCAATAACAGCTGATGCTTGTGAGATTTGCTTTTGGTTGTAAGCGATTGGAAGTAACTTCGCTTTAGATTCAGCACTATGGAAAACAGTGAAATGCCAATGCTGAAGGTTCCACGCAGATGGTGCTTTAGTTGTGATATCAAGAAGCTCTGTTAACTCTTCTTTTGTCATTTCATGAGTTGTATCATACTCTTTTACTGAAGCTCTTTGTTTTAAAATGTCAATTGTTTTTTGATCAGTCGCCATATGGATATTTCCTCCCGTTTTTGCAAATAGTATGGTACAATAACTAAAAAAGTGAGAAACTTACTTATTGTAACTAGAGCTATTTTAAATTGTATACCGTTAGTTTGTCAAACAATCATGAAAAGAAAGGCTGAAATTTATGGAATTTCAATTATGTCCACACATTCAGCAAGCTTTTTTACTGCTAGGCAAAAGGTGGAATGGTCTCATTATTCATGTATTGCTTGATGGTCCAAAGCGCTTTAAAGACATGACGGACATTATCCCATCTATCAGTCAAAAAATGCTCGCAGAGCGTTTAAAAGAACTTGAGCAAGAAAGGATTATAGAGCGAACTGTTCTGCCTGAGACGCCTGTTAAAGTCATTTATTGTTTAACTGAAAAAGGAAATGCGCTAAATAATGTGTTTCATGAGGTATCTAGGTGGGCAGGGGAGTATACAGAATCTCATGAAAAAAAGGAGCAAGCCTAGTTTCAGGTTTGCCCAAACGTTTTGACTCCTGATGAATATGCTGATGTTAGGCACATGACAAAGGAGGAGAAATGCATGTACCCTCATACTCCGTATTTCCGAGGCGGCGCCCCTGGCATTCCGCCATATGAATCCAGAGTCCCTTTGTTTTTTGGTTTTGGCGCTCCTTTAGTCGGCGGACTGCTTGGCGGATTTTTAGGAAGTGCGATTTTTAATTATCCCCGTCCATATTACCCGCCACCACCGCCTGCTCCACCACCTTATGGCGGCGGATATCCACCATACTATTAAGAAAAAAGAGTAAGCCTGCTTCTATATGAAAGCAGGCTTTTTATAATGGAATATCGATTTCAGAGATCCCCGGATCATCATGCTTTAAAAACATAATCTCCAAAATACCGTCCTGATACGAAGCCTTCGTTCCTTTTCTTTTTACAGCAGCAGGAAGGACAACTTTCTTCTGCGTGCCTTCCTCAGGAAAATGATCAATAAACAGCAGGTTGGCTGTATGTTTGATTTTTACTTTTTCTGTGTTCGGCCGAGCAAGCTCAATTTTAACGAACACGTGATCAGTGGTTTCGAATACTTCCACTTCGGGTTCTTTTTCTTTTTTGACGTCTGTTTCTTTCGTTTTTTGATGTTGAGAGAGTGGGTCCTGAAAAGGGAATTGAGCAGGATAATTGGAGCCGAATACACTTTCCATCACTTGATTGACGTACTGCTCAACGTCTTTAGGGTCTGAATTCTTTAAGGCTTCTTTTGAAAATTGCTTTTGAAAAGGGAATAATCGGTTCCAGTCAAACATGCAAATCATCCTTTCTAAATGCCCTGAATTAGTATATGCCCATTCACCTGAGTGCGTGCTATAATATACGATAGGTTTAGAAAGGAATGGTTAGATTGAACGATCAGCAACAATCAAAAGGTGTTCTCTATACGGCAGCATCTTTTACATTATGGGGACTATTCCCTTTATATTGGAAACTGATGGAGCATATTTCGTCAGGCGAAATTTTAGCGCACAGAATTTTATGGTCATTTGTTTTTATGTGCGGTATTCTTCTGTATTTAAAACAAGTCCGGCCGGCGATGCAGACAGTGAAGGGTCTCATGCTGGATGGTAAAGCACTTTTTTCACTACTTTTATCTGCTATTTTAATTTCGGTTAACTGGTATGTGTACATTTGGGCAGTCAATCACCATCTCATGCTAGAAGCTAGTTTAGGGTATTATATTAATCCGCTTGTCTCTGTTTTACTAGGCATCATTTTCTTGAAAGAGCGGCTCAATAAATTACAAACCATTGCGATACTAATTGCCGCCACTGGGGTGATTCTTTCCACGATTCAGTACGGTTCATTTCCTGTCGTTGCGATATTACTTGCCTTTAGCTTCGGTTTTTATGGATTGATTAAAAAAAGAATGAGCTTCACGAGTGCAATTGGATTGACAATTGAAACGCTGCTTTTAGCCCCGGCGGCCCTTGTGTACTTATTGTTCTTCTTAAAAGAACCTGTGGTGACAATGAACCCTAACAGCTTCGGATCGCTTGGTCTCTTATTCTTTGCAGGGGTCTTTACAGCGGTGCCACTTCTTTTATTCTCTGAAGGCGCAAAAAGAATTCCTCTTTATCAAGTGGGCATTTTACAATACATTGCACCGACGATTACGCTGTTTTTGGGGTTATTTGTGTATCACGAGCATTTATCTTCAGCTAAAATCGTGACGTTTCTTTGTATCTGGGTGGCGATTTTATTATTTACTACCTCTCAATTACGCATGAAAAAAACAGCGAATTCTCATTAAGTGGAACAAGCAGTTTGCTTTTTTTTGAATGCGGATCATGTCATAATAAGTTGTTACCAAAACTGTAGAGGTGATTACATGTCATCTGCCAATGAGCTTGCAGCCGCTTATCAATCTTTATGGAAAAATCGTCAGCTTGATGTCGATGATATGTCTTCTTTACTCGAGGCGATATGTGATGATTTAAGCGATGCGCGCACTCATCCGCGGGCGAGAAAATCATTCCATCAAAAATATGTGCTCGCTGTAGAGAGAATATTAGAAAGTGAGCTTGAGCATGATCATCAGCTGCAGCTGATCAGCTTACATACAAAAAAGCTGCGAGAATTAATTCAAAATGAAGGAAGGAACCACTCATGAAACCAATTCAAACGGAAGATGTCACAACACATCTTGAATCGTTTTTAAATCGTCCAGTTTTCGTTCATCTTGAAACGACAACTGGTTCTTATTCAGCTCATGTAAATGAACAAAATATGACGGTCGTGGCATATATCCGAAATGCGAAAGTCGTCTATTCACAGGCGAAAATAAAAGGACAAGGTCCGTACCGTGTTGGAATGAAAACAGAAGATGGCTGGATTTACGCAGAAGGATTAACGGATTATGTGTTTGATGACCATGGCCGCCTGCTGTTAGCAGGGCACTTGCCAGACGGAAAACTAGCGATCTCATTACAAATTAGTGAAACACCATTTCAGGTGTAGAAGAAAGGGTGACGAGTCATGAACGAACATGTACTAGTGATGTTGCCTCACCCAGATGATGAATCCTTTGGGGTTGCAGGTCTCATTGCACAAAGCAGAAAACGCGGAATCCCAGTCACGTATGCATGCGGGACACTTGGGGAAATGGGCAGAAATATGGGCAGCCCAACATATGCCAATCGTGAAACACTTCCTGAATTAAGAAAACAGGAATTAATCAATGCCTGCAAAGAAATGGATATCACAGACTTACGTATGCTTGGACTTCGTGATAAAACATTGGAATTTGAAGACGACGAGTATTTAGCTGATGTGATGGAAAACATCATTGATGAAGTCAAACCTACACTGATTGTCACGTTTTATCCAGGACACGGTGTACACCCTGATCATGATGCGACAGGCGAAGCGGTTATTCGTGCTCTTTACCGTAAGAAAAAAGAAGACCGTCCTGTCACATACTGCATGGCCATTACGAGAAATAGAGAAGAAGTGCTGGGAAATGCAGATATTATGATCGACATTACAGATGTAGCAGATATCAAATTAAATGCACTGAGAGCGCATAGAACGCAAACAGAAGGCATGCTGAGAGAGCTTGAACAGAAGCTGAAAAACAAAGAACCTGTCGTCCAAAAATGGTTCGATGAAGAAATTTTCTGGACGTACCAATGGAATGACTAAATAAAAAAGCAGCTGACATCGATCAGCTGCTTTTTTTGTGTCGTCTTTAGTGATTGGGCGCTTGCTGAAGCAAGCGTTTTTCAATCAACCTGAGGCGGATAAAGAGGACGACGGCACCAGCGGCAAGTCCTGCAATGAGACCAATCCAATAGCCAAATGCCCCAAATGAGGTATAGGTGCCAATCAAATAGCCGGAAGGAAGGCCGATCACCCAGTAAGAAACAAATGCGGCAATGAGCGTATAGTTCACATCTTTATAGCCGCGCAGAGCCCCTTGAATGGGTGCAGCAATTGCATCTGACAGCTGGAAAAAGATCGCATAAATCAAAAAGTGCTGTGTCAACTGTAAAACAGCCGATTCAGCTGTGTATAAACCAGCAATCTCTGGTCTAAATAACAAAATGAGTGCCGCCGTACACAATGAGAATAATACCGCCGTTCCAATTCCGATATAGCTGTAGTTTTGCGCGTCTTTATACCGCTTGGCACCGGATTCAAACCCAACGACAATTGTTAAAGCCATTGAGATACTGAGCGGTAAAATATATAAGATAGAAGCAAAGTTCATCGCAGCCTGGTGACTTGCAATCGTCACAGTATCAAAGTGACCCATTAACAGCGTGACAGCTGCAAAGATACTCGTTTCAAAAAAGATCGCAAACCCAATAGGAAGACCGATTTTTAGTATTTGCCCCATACGGGAGATATTGATTCGAGGCAGTTTTTGAAACAAACGAAATGAGGCAAATGGTTCTGCTTTCATGACAATACAAATACTCATGATGAAAATGGCCCAATACGTCATCGCAGATGCAAGGCCAGCTCCCGCACCGCCAAGCCTTGGAAAGCCAAAATTCCCAAAAATAAATACATAGTTTAAAGCAAAGTTAATAGGAAGTGCTGTTAACGTGATGAACATCGTCACACGTGTTTTCCCTAATGCATCAATAAATGACCTGAGTACCGAATAACCAAACAGCGGGATGATCCCAAAAGCAAGAAAACTGAGAAAATGCCGCGCAATATCCTCTACGGATTGCTCAAGTCCAAGTCCACCTAATACGTAAGGGATGCTGATTGTACCAATCGCAATCACACCGATACTTAAAAGAAAGGATAAATAAATCGCCTGAAAGACAGCCTTGGGAACATCTTTTTTATGCCCAGCGCCCATCAGCTGAGCGACAATCGGCGTAACGGCCATTAATATACCGGCAAGTCCTGTATAAACGGGTGTCCAAATACTAGAACCGATCGCAACACCCGCAAGGTCTTCTGCACTCACTTTTCCAGACATTACGGTGTCTAAAAACGTAATAAGCGAAAGACCCGCTTGAGTGATTAAAATCGGAATCAAAATGGTTAAAAATAGTGTCACCTTAGCTCGAATGCTATTTGTTTCTCTCATCATAAGTTCCTCTCTGAACAGAAATAACGAGAGGATTATATCATGCTATGTAAAAAAATCAATTCTCCGTCGGATTATTTTTCTTAGATGGCTTCGTTTTTTTAAACATTTGGGCATAAATAAAGGAAAGACTGACAACACCTAAAATGCTGCAAGCATATTGAATCACTTTCTGAATGGTCATATTAAGTCACCTCCATATCAATAGAATGCGCATAATTTGTTATTTTATGACAACAAAAGGAGGAGGGAAAAGGTCAAATGATCAATCGTACGAATGAAGAAGCGCTATTTAAAGTGGACATGAGAACACACTTGATGAAAATCATGAAGGATGCAAGTGACATTATCGATTCTCTTGATGAGAGCGAGCAATGTCTACTTTGTGATCTCGAGTCATTACATGATGAGTTTAATGAAATGCACGCAGAGGCTTCCTCGTTTTATTTGCAATCGTATATGGAAGAATTCACACCTGGATTTGCTCAATTTTCGTTAGCCATTGAGAACTTATCAAAACAAAAACACGGGGCACTTATTGTGATTCAAAGGCGTGATGAGGTTGAGGATTTTATTCAAAAAGGGACAAATCTTCATGCGAAAATTAGTGCTTCATTAATAGAAAGCATTTTCTACCCAGGAAATCCACTTCATGATGGTGCTCTTTTAGTCAAAGAGAATACACTCGTATCTGCTGCAAATGTGCTCCCGCTTACTTCAAAAAAAGTTAATCCTTCTCTCGGGACAAGACACAGGGCTGCGATCGGACTCTCTGGTATGACCGATGCACTTGTTCTCGTCGTATCAGAAGAAACGGGAAAAATGTCGTTTGCGAAAGAAGGAGTCCTTTATCCGCTCACTGTAAAAGAACCTGAAATAAGGAAATAAAAATGAATCGCTGCATTCTTCATTCGGAAGGATGCTTTTTTTCATTTGAGGAGAAAAAACAGCCAATTGAGTAAAAAGTCATTTGATACAGAAAAATTTGTCATGTAGAATAGAACTATGAAACTAGCACCGTGCTTGTTTTGACAAATTTCTAAACGTCAACTTAAAAATTCCTTAAAAAATGTTTATAAATACAGCAAACTGCCGATAGAAACGATATGGCTTTGTTTTAGCATTTTGAGTTGGCTGCTTTAGCCTATTTGTTATTGCCCAAAGTCTACATGTCGAGTAATATAATAGAAATAAAGATAAAATAGTGCAAGAGAAGCAGAACCATTAAATGCTAAACTCAAAACTAGTGCATAAGTCTTATTGAATGAAATATGAAAGGCGGAGATTCATCTATGAAGAAAAAAGTAGTAACCGGCCTCACAGTTTCAGCGATCGCTGGCTCAGCTGTGTTTGCTGCACCGGCAGAAGCACAGACGATCAAAGTGAAAAGCGGTGACTCACTTTGGAAGATTGCCGAACAGTACAATACAAGTATTTCGGAACTTCAATCTCTTAATCAACTAAAAACGACGATGATTTTTGCAGGGCAAAGCTTGAAAATTCCTGGCGCAAAAAGCAAAAAATCCAGCTCGTCAACTGGATCAAAAGCAACGAAATCAAATGCTTCAACGACATCAAGCTACACTGTAAAGCTTGGAGATTCTTTATGGCTCATTGCAAAAAATCATAAAATGTCAGTCGCAAGCTTAAAAAGTCTAAACAGCTTAAACAGTGACTTAATTCGTCCTGGACAAAAGCTAAAGGTATCTGGAAGTACGAAGACAAGCGGGGGCCAGTCATCAAACTCCTCTTCAAATTCCAGCTCAAACAATAAGACAACGAACTCAAATAGTTCATCCTCATCAAGTACATACAAGGTTAAATTAGGAGATTCTCTCTGGAAAATTGCGAATTCGCTCAATATGTCGATTGGTGAAATCAAAACATTGAATGGGATAAAATCTGATATGATTTATCCGAATCAAGTATTGAAAGTAAAAGGGACGGCTGCATCAAAACCAAGTCAGCCGAAAGCACCTGCTAAACCAAGCAACCCGCCTTCAAGCGGGAAAGCGACATCTTATACTGT
Source organism: Bacillus sp. MZGC1 (assembly GCF_002998605.1). Lineage (NCBI taxonomy): Bacteria > Bacillati > Bacillota > Bacilli > Caryophanales > Bacillaceae > Bacillus > Bacillus sp. MZGC1. The sequence continues at coordinate 211,310 of NZ_PVRE01000006.1, read as the reverse complement.
AAAATCAGGCGATTCCTTATGGAAAATTGCGAATCAATTTAAAGTGCAGGTTCAATCCATCCGCACAGCCAACAGCTTAAAAAGCGATGTGCTTAGAATTGGACAAGTTCTAAAAATTAATGGTGCAGCTTCAGGCTCAACTGGGTCGAATGGTTCTACGTCTAACGGTTCAACAACTCCGGTCAATAATAACAAAAATGATGTGCCGATGAATGCAAAAATCACGACGATGATCCAAGAAGGGAAAAAGCTGACAGGTATTCCTTACAGATGGGGCGGCAATACACCATCTGGTTTTGACTGCAGCGGCTTTGTTTATTACCTCATTAATAAAGTTTCGTCTGTATCCAGATTAAGCACAGCAGGCTACTGGAGTATGATGAAACCTGTGAGCACACCTCAGGTTGGCGATTTTGTTTATTTCACAACATACAAAGCGGGTCCATCTCATATGGGACTATACCTTGGCGGAGGAGATTTCCTTCATGCAAGTGACAGCGGAGTTGGGATCTCGAACTTAAGCAACCCATATTGGAAAAAAGCCTATTTAGGTGCAAAACGTTTCTTCTAAAAAAAGCCGATTTTCGGCTTTTTTTGTTTGCCTATTGATCAGATTGTCCATACTGATATCAAAAGGGGGCAGTCATATGAAAAAGTCAGTGTGGATGATCATGATGTGTCTGGTCTTTGTCGCAACAGCATGTCATGCACCGCCGAAAAAAGAAACGACAGAAGAAACCAGTGAGGTTGCAGCACCTAAACAAGCACCGGTTATCACGACACTCATCAATGAAAACGGGCAAAAAATAGGCAGCATCGAAGTAAGAGATTCCTCGGAAAATGGGCTGGATTTACATGTGAAAGCGAAAGATCTGCCGCCAGGTCCTCATGGCTTCCATATTCACGAAACAGGAGTATGTGAAGCGCCAGATTTTGAAACGGCAGGGGCTCACTTTAATCCAACACACCGGGAGCATGGATTTGATAACCCAAAAGGCCACCACGCTGGAGATATGCCTAATTTAGAAGTTGGGGCAGATGGAAAAATTGATGTTGTCGTGAATGTACCAGATGTGACGTTAAAGGGAGGTCCAAACCAATTAATCGATCATAATGGGCGGAGCTTTATCATTCATGCAGAAGCAGATGATTACTTAAGCAACCCTTCTGGAAACTCAGGGAAACGCATCGCTTGCGGAGCGATTACAAAAGAAATGGTAAAATAACAGATGTCTAGCCTTTATGTATTGAGTGCATAAAGGTTTTTTTAGTATACTTGGTGAGGAAAATGATCGAAGAGAGGAATTAATCATAAATGTTTAACGAACAATCACTCCCAGAAGAAATTCAAGCAATGATTGAAGCAAAAGCAAAAGGACTAGAAGAAGAATTCCGTCCGCTTATTGGAACAGGCGGCTATGAATCACAGGATACGTTTATCATACAAGATGCTATGATTGCACTAGCACTCGGCAAAAACGTTCTTTTAAAGGGGCCCACTGGGTCAGGTAAAACAAAACTAGCAGAAACTTTATCTGCTTTCTTTCAGCAGCCGATGCATAGTGTGAACTGCTCGGTTGATCTTGATGCAGAAAGTTTGATTGGCTATAAAACCATTCACAATGATGGTCAAGTTGCTTCTATTGAATTTATTGAAGGACCCGTAACGAAAGCGATGAAAAAAGGCCATCTTTTATATATTGATGAAATCAACATGGCGAAGCCGGAAACACTGCCTATTTTAAACGGCGTACTCGACTACAGAAAAATGATGACAAACCCATTTACAGGCGAGGTCGTTAGAGCAGATGAAGGCTTTGGCGTGATTGCGGCAATCAATGAAGGCTATGTCGGCACAGTGCCTCTAAATGAAGCGTTAAAAAACCGTTTTGTTGTGATTGACGTTCCATATATTGGCGGCGGTATCCTAAAGGATGTACTGCAATCTCAATCTGTATTAAAGGATGAACGGTTAATCGATCAATTCGTGCAGCTCTCATCAGACCTCATTACACAGGCGCACAACGGGCAGGTAAGTGAAGAAGCTGCATCTATTCGCGCACTCCTAGACACATGTGATCTTGCGCAATACATCCCGCCGCTTCGTGCAGTTGAACGAGGGATTGTTGAAAAGCTAGAAGATGACCGGGAAAAAGCAGCGGTAAGAAATATTGCCCAAACATTATTCGAGTGAGGTTCTGACTTTTGAAATTCATCAAATTTAATGACAGCAGAATCGATTCATTTTTATTTATGGAATTAACGGATTTAGCTAAAACGTTAGCAAAAAGTGATGATGTCGAGCTTGAATACGGAGTGCATTCTTACTATGAGCCTTTTGAAAAGAAAATTTTCATCAGCCATTTTTGGGATGATCGTAAACAAGAAGACATGACAGCCGGGCTAAAAAGTGATGTGTTCCTCCGTGCAGTAGGAACCGTTTATAGTGATCTGACTGTCTTTCAGGAAATTATTCGCTATGCCCATACAATTTCCATTCCTGATCTATGTAAACAATTGTTTATGCTGTTTGAAGATATCCGGATTGAAGAGCGAATTAAACGCGATCGCCCAGGAACAAAAAAGGTATTTAAACGAAGAAGAGAGCTGTACCGGCGACACTTTAAGACGCAATTAACAATTAACCAAGAGCGAAGCATTCTAACGGATGCACTCTATTGTGCAATGTATGTGAAGCTGACAGCTGATTCGCCGCTGGAAGAGATTCCGCCTCTACACGAGCGGATCAACCCAATGATTCCGTTTGTTGAATCAAGTCTTGAGCGTGTATATGAAGCGGGTTCAACCGGAGATATCGCAGTCATTGTCAAAGAATTAATGGAAGGCTTTGATGAGCTTCTTGATAAGGATATGCTGAATACGTACTTTTTCTTCCCGGAATTGGACTATGAAAAAGCGGCAAAAGAACCGCTGTTTCATGACTTGAAAAGAAAACCTAAATTAAGTGAGGACATCAAAGTCGACCGGGAAAAAGAGGGCGATGAAGATATCCACCAGGAGTATATGGAAGTGTGGCATCGAGAAACAGAAGCGCCGTCAAAAAGCTTCCTTCAATTTGATTTAGAGCACGGCGGTAAAAGTGATCTCGGGAAGGATGCAGCAAGAGAAGGCGATGACGGAGATCAAGCACTCGGCACTGTCCAAGGCTCTGCCAAGCAAACATACCGAAAAGATTATTCAAAGCTTGAGGCGCTGGAAGAGGCTGAAGGGGAAGAAAGCGGGGCGGATGCTCATGAGAATGGAAAAGAGAACAAATATGCGTTTCCAGTCATGATTTCACCTGATCCTCCCGCGCCAGAACAAATCGATGTATACAAGCAGCACGCTAAGGAGATTGAGCCTTATCAGAAACGCTTAAAACAGATGATTCAAAAAACGCTCGAACACAAAAAATCATGGCCAAAAACGGACCTTCATGCAGGGCGTCTGAGTAAAAAGCTGATTCGTTATTTTACAGAGTCTAACCCGCGTCTTTTCTATAAAAAACAGGCACCTTCTTCGGAGATTGATGCTGTTTTCACTTTATTAGTAGACTGTTCTGCCAGCATGTTTGACAAGATGGACGAGACGAAAAAAGGAATTGTTCTATTTCATGAAGCGTTAAAATCCGTTCAAGTCCCACATCAAATTGTAGGATTTTGGGAAGATACAAACGACGCAACCGAAACCAGTCAGCCGAACTATTTCAACACGGTCGTGTCGTTCAAAGATTCTTTATTTGATGCAGGTCCTTCCATTATGTCCCTTGAACCAGAAGAGGATAACCGGGATGGCTATGCGATTCGCCAAATGACAAAAATGATTTTAAAACGAAGAGAAGAGCAAAAGTTTCTCATTGTCTTTTCAGACGGAGAGCCAGCTGCCTTCAGCTACGAACAAAATGGGATCGTCGATACACATGAAGCAGTTCTTGAGGCGAGGAAAAAGGGCATTGAGGTGATCAATGTGTTTTTATCCAATTCGCCGATCGAAGAAGCACAGATAAAAACCATTCAAGATATGTATGGCAAGTTCAGCATTTTTGTACCAGATGTCGATACATTGCCGGATGTTTTATATCCATTACTGAAAAAATTACTGCATAAAAGCATTGGGGCATAAGGTTTTGCCCCTTTCTTCAAAATATTTTTCGGAATGATTTAAATTTTTTGTTTTTCTGTGAATTTTTTATCTTTAATTGAACAAAGAATGTAGAAAGTAATCCGAAACAGTGGTAGAATATTATTGGAAGCGTTTTATTACATAAATTTGGTCATTGTGTTCTGGAAGTTATATCGAGATAGTGTTCAATCACTTGATGATCAAAGTTGGGGGTAGTGTTCAAAATGTTTCAAAATGATGTGAAACAACCGTTGAGTTGGGAAGAATTTCATGGTCCGAACCTCGGCTATGTGCTCGAGCTCTACGATCAGTATGTCCAGGATCCTACTAGTGTTGATGAAGATCTAAGAGGCATATTTGATGAACTTGGTGCACCACCGAGTGAAATGAAGGAGGAAATTGGGAAAAAAGAAAATAGCGTAGTTACTTCTGAACAAATCCAAAAGATAGCATCAGTCGTTAAACTGGCAGAAGACATCAGAACGTATGGCCATTTAAATGCTTCCGTCAATCCTCTTCGCAAAGAAAAGGAATTACAAGAGCTGTTTCCTTTAAAGGAGTACGGTTTAACAGAAGAAGACGTCAAGAATATTCCAATATCTATTATTAGTCCTGACGCACCAAAACACATTTCAAACGGCATAGAAGCCATTAACCATTTGAGAAATACGTATAAGCGTACCATTTCATTTGAGTTTGATCACGTGCATGATTTCGAAGAACGAAACTGGCTCTCAAAATCGATTGAGTCTGGTGAACTATTTAAGAAAAAGCCAGCGGATAAACTAGTTTCTGTTTTCAAGAGATTAACAGAAGTTGAGCAGTTCGAACAGTTTCTTCATAAAACATTTGTTGGGCAAAAGCGCTTCTCAATAGAAGGATTAGACGCACTTGTCCCAGTACTTGATGAAATTATTTCAGAGTCTGTTACACAAGGGACTTCAAATATTAACATTGGAATGGCACACAGAGGCCGTTTAAATGTATTAGCACATGTGTTAGGAAAACCATATGAGATTATTTTCTCAGAATTCCAGCATGCGCCAAATAAAGAGCTTGTTCCATCAGAAGGCTCTATCGGCATCAGCTACGGGTGGACAGGTGATGTAAAGTACCATCTTGGAGCAGATCGCCAAATTAAAGACGAAGATACAAAGAGTGCAAGAGTTACGCTTGCCAATAACCCAAGTCACTTGGAATTCATTGATCCAATCATTGAAGGAAGCACACGTGCCGCTCAGGAAACACGTACTCAAAAAGGTTATCCAGCCCAAGACGTTGAAAAGGCATTAGCCATCTTAATTCATGGTGATGCGGCATTTCCTGGAGAAGGAATTGTGGCAGAAACATTAAATTTAAGTCAACTTGTAGGCTATCAGGTGGGCGGAACAATCCATATCATTGCAAACAATATGATCGGATTTACAACAGAAAGCAATGAATCTCGCTCAACAAAATATGCAAGTGACCTTGCAAAAGGATTTGAGATTCCAATTGTTCACGTCAATGCAGATGATCCAGAAGCATGTTTAGCGGCTGTTCAGCTAGCTGTAGAATACCGCAAACGCTTTAAGAAGGATTTCTTAATTGACTTGATCGGTTACCGCAGATTCGGTCATAACGAAATGGATGAGCCTTCTACGACTCAGCCGATGCTGTACGATGCAGTCAGAAAGCACAAAACGGTCAAGAATATCTTTGCAGATAAACTTGTTACAGAAGGTCTTCTAACGAAAGAGCAGCGTGAAGAAATCGAGCAGGCTGTAGCGACGAAAATAGAAGAAGCCTATCAAAAGGTGCCTTCAAAGAAAGAGCATACGATTCAAGAAATTGAACTGCCAGAACCAGTATCAAATGGCTTCCCAGCAGTAGATACATCAGTAGAATTTGATGTATTACGAAAGCTGAATGAAGAATTGATCAGCTGGCCGGAGGATTTCCAAGTATTTGGTAAGCTCAAGCGGATCCTTGAAAAACGTGCAAAAGTGTTTACAGATGACCGCAAAGTAGAATGGTCGCTTGGGGAAGCACTTGCATTTGCATCTATATTAAAAGACGGTACGCCAATTCGAATGACCGGACAGGATTCAGAGCGCGGTACTTTTGCTCAAAGAAACCTTGTTCTTCACGACAGTCAAACTGGAGATGAATTTATTGCTCTTCATGAGCTGAGTGATGCAAACGCATCATTTACTGTTCATAATAGTCCACTGTCAGAGGGCTCAGTGATCGGATTTGAATATGGTTATAATGTCTATTCTCCTGAAACGTTAGTCATTTGGGAGGCTCAATTTGGAGACTTCGCAAATGCGGCTCAAGTGTATTTCGATCAATTTATTTCAGCTGGCCGCGCAAAATGGGGGCAAAAATCAGGTCTAGTGATGCTCTTGCCGCATGGATATGAAGGACAAGGACCTGAACATTCAAGTGGTAGAACAGAGCGTTTCCTGCAATCAGCTGCTGAGAATAACTGGACAGTGGCGAACTTGACAAGTGCAGCACAATACTTCCATATCCTTAGAAGACAGGCGAAAATGCTGCTTCGTGAAGAGATTCGTCCGCTTGTCATCATGACACCGAAGAGTCTGCTTCGTAACCCGAACACATTGTCTGAAGTCCAGGAATTAACGGATGGGCAGTTCCGTCCAGTTCTTGAACAGCCAGGCCTTGTGCATGATCACGAAAAAGTATCGCGCCTCGTGCTATCTAGCGGGAAGGTATCAATCGATATTAGTGATCGTTTTACCCAAATGGAAGAGCCGAAAGATTGGCTTCACATTGCGAGAGTGGAACAACTATATCCATTCCCAGCCAAAGATATTAAAGCGATTTTATCGAAACTAAAAAACTTAGAAGAAATCGTATGGGTGCAAGAAGAGCCACAAAATATGGGGGCTTGGGGATACATTGAGCCATATTTACGTGAAATTGCGCCTGAAAAAGTAAAAGTACGTTATATCGGCCGAAGAAGACGTTCAAGTACGGCTGAGGGTGATCCAACTGTGCATAAAAAAGAACAAGAACGAATTGTATCTGATAGCTTGACTCGCAAAAACTAAGGGGGAAATGAAAAATGGCGGAAATTAAAGTACCTGAATTAGCGGAATCGATCTCGGAAGGAACGATTGCCCAATGGCTAAAGCAGCCGGGCGATTATGTGGAGCAGGGAGAATACCTGTTAGAACTTGAAACAGATAAAGTCAATGTCGAACTGACAGCCGAAGAATCTGGTGTACTGAAAGAAGTGCTGAAGGATTCTGGTGACACTGTACAAGTTGGAGAAGTCATCGGAACAATTGCAGCAGGTGAAGCTGGCGGAAGCGAGTCCGCAGCTCCAGCACCTGAGCAAGAGTCTGCACCAGCTTCGAAAGAAGAACCGGCAGCTGCTCAAAAAGAAGAAGCAGTGAAAGAAGAGCCGAAATCTGGTAATGGCAGAACCATCGCTTCTCCTGCAGCTAGAAAACTAGCGAGAGAGAAGGGACTAGACTTATCTGAGATTCCAACCGTAGATCCGCTGGGCAGGGTACGAAAGCAGGATGTCGCTTCTTATCAAAAGAATGAAGCACCTGCAAGTGCACCGAAAGCCGCGCCAAAAGCAAATGCTGCGGTGCAAAATGAGCAACCAGGAAAGCCTGTTGAACGTGAGAGAATGTCACGCCGCAGACAAACGATTGCAAAACGTTTAGTTGAGGTTCAGCAAACGGCTGCGATGCTGACGACATTTAATGAAGTAGATATGACGGCTGTGATGGACTTAAGAAAGCGCCGTAAAGATGCGTTCCTTGAACAAAATGATGTAAAGCTTGGCTTCATGTCCTTCTTCACAAAAGCAGTTGTAGCAGCACTGAAGAAATATCCGCTACTTAACGCAGAAATTCAAGGTGATGAGCTTGTCTTGAAGAAATTCTATGACATCGGCATCGCTGTTGCTGCAAACGAAGGACTTGTCGTACCGGTTGTCCGTGATGCAGACAGATTGTCGTTTGCAGGGATTGAAAAGGAAATTGGTCATCTTGCGAAAAAAGCAAGAGATAACAAATTGTCTCTGAATGAGCTACAAGGTGGATCATTCACGATCACTAACGGTGGAACATTCGGTTCACTGCTTTCAACACCAATTTTAAACAGCCCTCAAGTTGGAATTTTAGGTATGCATAAAATTCAGCTTCGTCCTGTGGCAATTGATGAAGAACGTTTTGAAAACCGTCCGATGATGTATTTAGCTCTTTCTTACGACCACCGAATTGTCGATGGTAAAGAAGCAGTTGGATTCCTTGTCACGATTAAAAACTTGCTTGAAGATCCGGAGCAGCTATTGCTTGAAGGATAATCTCCAATTTGAAAAGCTAGCACCCGTTAAGGTGCTAGCTTTTTTTCTTTTTCATTTTCAGGATTTCCTTTTTTTGACCAATATGTTGCAAGCCAGGAACCAGATAAATTATGCCACACACTAAAAATGGCACTTGGAACGGCTGCAAGTGGCGAGAAGTGCGCTGTTGCTAGAGCTGCACCGAGTCCAGAGTTTTGCATGCCAACTTCGATCGAGATCGCTCTACGAGAAGGGATATCCATTTTGCACCACTTTGCGATCAGGTAACCAAATAAAAGACCAAGTCCATTATGTAATATAACAACGGCCAATATCAGCAGTCCAGATTGAAGAATCTGCTCTTTATTTGCACTGACAACCGCAGCAATGATCACCACAATTCCGGCAACAGATACAAGCGGCAGTGCTTGAACCGCATACGATACTTGTTTTTTAAAAAACAATTTCACAAGAATACCTAAAATAATAGGGATTAAGACAACTTGTACAATGGATAAAAACAAAGCCTCTGGTGATACAGGTAACCAAGATCTTGCAAAAATTAAAATGAAAACAGGGGTTAAAAACGGCGCAAGCAATGTTGATATGGTGGTTACAGCTACAGATAAAGCTGTATTTCCTTTCGCCAAAAAGGTCATGACGTTCGATGCTGTACCGCCTGGGCAGCAGCCTACGAGAACAACTCCTACTGCGATTTCAGACGGAAGCCGCAGTCCGTAAGCTAACAAAAAGGCAAGAAGCGGCATGAGTGTGTACTGCGTCAGCACCCCGATCAGAACATAAAGAGGTTTTCGAAACAGTTCTTTAAAATCTTCAGCGGACAAGGTAAGCCCCATTCCAAACATAATAATACCGAGTAAAAAAGGAATATACGGTCCAATCTTAGAGAATTCGGCAGGAAAGGCAAATCCAAAAAGTGCAAAGACAATGACCCAAATCGCAAAGGTCCTTCCTGCAAAGTGACTAATAGTTAAAAGAATCTTCATTTATTGTTTCAACTCTCTTTCCTTACATATCTTTTTTATTTTAAACGAATTTTCTGAAAAAACAACCCATTCTTTATAGTGATGATCATAATAAAATTATGTAAACTAAATTGAATTAAAAACCCCCATATAAGCATTTGCCTATATGGAGTATCGTCTTAAAAAGGGGTCCATTTCACTTGCTGAGCTTGCTTTAGTCGTGCTTCTGGCTCACGCCAGTCAACGACATTCCACCAACGGTCTACATATTGTGCTTTTTCATTCAGATATTGCAGATAGTAGGCATGTTCCCATACGTCAAGAGCTAGAAGAGGGATCACATCCCATTGTGATAGAAATTGATGGCGTTCGGCTTGTAAAATCTCTAATCGTTGAGATCTTGGTGCCCATACAAGAATGGCCCAGCCAACACCTTCTACTTGTTTGGCTGCAGCTGAAAATTGGGATTTGAATGCATCATAGCTTTCAAACGATTGTTCAATGAGACGCAGCATTTGTCCAGTGGGCTTTCGTTTTCCTGAAGGACTCATAGAAAACCAAAAAATGCAATGTAAATAGTGTCCCGCACCATTGAAGGCAAGCTCCCGTTCCCAATGTTTGATCATTTTAAAATCATTGGTTCTTCTCGCTCTTTTTAAGGCAAGCTCAGCTTGGTTCAGACCATCAACATATGATTGATGATGTTTCTGGTGATGCAAATACATAATCTCTTTTGAAATAAACGGTTCTAGTGCATCATACCGGTAAGGGAGCGGAGGTAATTTATGGTCGCCAGCTGCCACATCTCGCATTGCTTCTAGTGGTTTCATATCCTCTGCAATACTTTCAGCCAATTCGTACCACTCTTCTTCACTGGAATATTCATCATTCATGATGAACGATAAATGTTCTGTTTTCTGACGGATGTTGTCATCTTGAACTGCACCTTGAATGGAGCTAAGCCAATCTTTAAGCTGCATGCGATATTCTTCCTTATTCATTTTTACGCCTCATTTCTTCTAAAAATGTGGAACAAGCCATCATTGGAAAGACAAATGGATAGCTATGATAGGTGATGTAAAATTGCTTTGGAAGACCAATGCCTACTGGATAGTGCAAGGCTTCACTCGAGTGCTGATGATGAATCAAAAATGAGATGGCTTTTAAAATTGTTGTGTGATCCGGCTTCTCATATTGTAAAAGTGCCTCAGCAGCCCAAGCCGTTTGAACCACTGTTCCAAATGGGAGCGGGACATATCTTTTTACCTCTGCACTTTTACACGATTCTCCGAAGCTGCCATCTTCCAATTGAATTGTTTTTAAAAATCGACACGCTTTTTGAACAGCAGGATGCGATGAGGGGATGCCAGCAGCCTTTAGTCCTGTTAATGCAGCCCAGGTTCCATAAATATAGCAAACGCCCCATCTGCCAAACCATGATCCGTTGTTCTCTTGATGATCAAGAAGCCATTTTACGCAATGATCTTTTTGCCTTTGCATGAGTGGTGACATGTTGTTCTCTTCAAGACCGATGAGATGAAGCACACGACCTGTAATATCAGGAGTAGATGGGTCAATGGCCGCATCCTCAGCAGATTCGAGCGGAAGATGACGAAGCAAGAAGTGATCTTGATTTTTTTCAAAAGCAGAAAAGCCGCCATCACGGTTTTGCATGGAAAGAAGCCAATCAAACCCTCGTTTCCACTGAACCGGTGCGTAGGTGTGAGGAATGGCTTTTAACACAATTTGCGTATCATCACAATCAGGGTTATTTGTGTTCAAATCTGAAAAACCAAAGCCTCCCGGAGCCGCATGCCGGTTATGAATCGCCCAATCTGCTTTCTTCATTTGCTGCCGGTTCAATAAGTACGTAAAAGACTTTTCGATAACTGGATCTTCTTGTGTTCTGCCTGCTCGCTGAGAAGCATAACTGACAAGCGCTGTATCCCAAACTGTGGATGTAGAATTCTCAGCATATTTCCTGCCCCCACAGTCAGTGACTATCTTTTTCATCCCTTTAACTGCTTTTAAAATGAGATGATGTCCTGGAGAGTATCCAAGACTCATGAGTGCATAGACCATAAAAATACTGGCACTTAAATAGCTGTACAGCGTGCCATCTTTTTCAAGGCGGTCAAACATATACCGCTTCGCTGCCTCATACCCGAAAAAGTCGAGGCGGCTGTCGAGTGCTGTATACGACCGCATGTACGCTAGAAAGTGGTGAGTGGAACGTTCTTCTCTTGCCATAAACCAGTCAAAAGGATTTTTAGACATGTTCGCATCAAGATGTGCTAAGCTTGGAAACTGTTCATGAGAGGTATATCGTTTGTTGAGTGCAATCATCATTGGGACAAAATGAATTCTTGCATATGCACTAAGATGATAGAAGTGCAGCGGAAAGTATGTAGGGATGAGTAAAAATGAAAGTGGCGCATAGAAGTATGGCCAAGGGTGCATGCCATTGACGGCAAGCATCCACTTTGTCATAAAATGAACGTCTTTTAATCCGCCTTTTGATCGAATAAAGTGTGCTGCTTTTTCCATATGCGGCTCATCTTGTTGAAACTTCCCTGAAACGAGCATTCCACAATAGCCTTGCACAGTCGCTGTTACATGTCCCGATTGATCATGATACAAAGAAAAAGAACCATCTTCATTTTGCTTTTCGCGAATTGCTTCTGCCAATTGATGAACGAGTGCCTGGTCCGAATCACCGACAGCCTTTAACAGCATAATCAAAAAAGCATTTGTCATCATTGGGCCTTCAAAGCAGAAGACAAAAGCGCCATCTTCTCGTTGTCTGCGTAGCATTTGCATGTGCAATTCATCAATAAATTCGTTTACTTTCGTTTTGAAATCTTGCATATGCGGCCATGCTCCTTTCCTTTATTACTATATTCAGGAGACTGCCTGTCACATGCAATCACAAAAAAAAGCCGATGACATGGTCACCGGCTTTATAGGCGTCATTAGTCTTGGAGATTAATCCACACACTTTTGACTTCTGTATAGTTGTTAAGGGCGTATGATCCCATTTCTCTGCCAAGACCTGATTGCTTGTATCCTCCAAACGGGGCTGCAGCATCAAAGACATTATAGCAGTTGACCCAAATCGTGCCTGCTTCAAGACGTGCAGCAATGTCATGGGCATGTTTTAAGTTTTCTGTCCAAAGTCCTGCTGCTAATCCATAGTCAGACTGGTTGGCTCTTTCGACCACTTCATCAATGGAATCGTATGGAATCGCAGATAGGACAGGCCCGAAGATTTCTTCTTTTGCGATGGTCATGTCATCTTCTACATCTTTAAAAACAGTAGGGGAGACAAAATAGCCAGCCTCATAAGGGCAATCGCCACCGACAACGGCTGTTGCACCTTCAGATTTACCTTTTTCAATATATCCTAACACGCGCTCATGCTGTTCTTTACTTACGAGAGGTCCGATTTGCGTATCTTGATGAAGACCGGCGCCTTGCTTGAGGGATGTCGCATACTTAGCCATTTGATCGACAACCTCATCATATTGACTCCGGTGAACAAAGACTCTAGAACCTGCAGAGCACACTTGGCCTTGGTTAAACATGACCCCATTTAAAGCACCTGGAATGGCTTTCTTTAAATCGGCATCTGGCAATATAATATTTGGTGATTTTCCGCCAAGTTCTAATGTGACCCTCTTAATGGATTTGGCTGCTTTCTCCATGATGAGTTTCCCAACGCTTGTTGACCCCGTGAAGGCAAGCTTATTTACATCAGGGTGATCGGTTAATGCGTTTCCAGCTGTTTCACCAAATCCAGGAACGATGTTAATCACACCTTCTGGGAAGCCGGCTTTATCCACTAATTCAGCTAAATAAAGAGCAGAGAGGGGTGTTTGTTCTGCTGGCTTTAAAACGATGGTGCAGCCAGTTGCAAGTGCAGCACCCATTTTCCACATGGCCATGAGCAGCGGGAAGTTCCAAGGAATGATTTGTCCTACAACACCAACAGGCTCATGACGGGTATAATTAAAATAACCTTGACTGACAGGAATGGTTTGTCCGCTTATTTTGGTCGTCCAGCCCGCATAATAGCGCATATGCTCAATGGCGAGAGGGATATCTGCATTTGTTGTTTCATTAATTGGTTTTCCGTTATCTAAAGTTTCAAGCTGCGCGAGCTCTTCTTGGTTTTCTTCCATTAAATCAGCAAGCTTGAACATGAGGCGGGCGCGTTCAGCGGCAGACATTGAGCGCCATGGGCCTTGAAAGGCTTTTTTGGCAGCCTTTACTGCTTCATCAATGTCTTTTGCACCTGCTTCATATACATCAATAAGGGTTTCACCTGTGGCTGGGTTAGGAGTCGAAAAGGTTTTGTTATCGTGACTTGTGACAAACTGACCGTTAATGTAGAGTTTTTTCGTCCCTTGGAGAAAAGAATCGAGTTTTGAACTAATTTGAAGTGTTGTAGAGCTCATAAATAAACAAACCTCCTTAATTAAAGATATGGGTTGTTCTGCGAGTTCTAGGTGGAAAAGCGGACCTGAAGCAAATGAACCAGTATACGCACATGTGTGTAAACGTATACATTCATCATATTACACGACATGTTTAAAAGCAATCCATAACACTCATTGCATTTCACGAAAAATTGGCTACAATAAATGTATAGATGAAAAAAGGAGTTTTTAAATCATGATCCATCAAAACTGGCAAACGGTTCAAACGTTAAAACAAGTAAAATGTATACATACGAATGCGAAAAAATATATGGTCGACCGTGCACTAACGGTTGGAAGCACATATGAAGTGAAAAATGAGACAGAAGAATTCCTCTTTGTCGTTGATAATACAGGTAAAGTAGGCGGGTATTATAAAGAGTATTTCGAAGACATTTCTGCTGAATGATTTTAGTGATCATCACTCATACTAAGAAAAACAGTAAAGGGTGATGATGATGAAAAAGAAGCAAACAGACGAGCAGAATAATCAAAATGCTTGGCATGATCACGAAGATGCTGATATGGCGATTACGCTTGAGCAGATTTCCGATGTATATGCCGAGGGAACCATTGATACACCAAAAGACGAATAGTCCAGATTGTTGACAAAGTGCTAAAATGATCTTTATTTTAGCACTTTGTCTTCTTTTTCAGCAGCGTGACATGAAAACCTTTGCGGTCTAGGAAGGACGAGTACCGGAGCTGAGCGAATTTGACATTCGTGAGCACCGGCGCGCAGGACTGACAAAGAATGCGAGGGTTTTTATACACGCTGACAGTGATTTGAAAAAATCACTGTTTTTTTATTGGTAACATTCAGCAATTTTTCTCAAAAAGAACTGAAACTTTTTTCCTGCTTTAACTGTCTAAATAAGTAGAGGAAAGAGCATCGAATCAAAAAGAAAAAGTTAAATGAAATTTAATCTATTCGTAATGGAATAACGACCATTTATAGCGTATTCTATAAGTGAGAATAAAACGTACCCACAGAGCGTGCGTCCGTTTTTTCATAAAGGAATTTGATGGAGGAAGAGGGGGTTTACGTGGGTATTTTTTCTGTCAGTAAACAAAATGATAAGAAATTCGAATCCTTACTAATTGAAGGGGAAAGAATTGAGGCTGTTTACAGACTGCGTCACGACCAAATTTGTTTCACCAATAAACGACTGATCTTTGGCGATAACCGCGTATTTTCTAAGAAGAAAGTCAGGGTCTCCTTGCCGTATCGATCAATTGAAAGTTTTGCCATTCAAGAAGCTGGCGTGTTTGATCAGGACACAGGTATGCTGCTTGTCACAAGCTCAAAAGTATTTGAACTCGATTTTTCGAAAGA
This sequence comes from Bacillus sp. MZGC1, assembly GCF_002998605.1. Taxonomy (NCBI): domain Bacteria; kingdom Bacillati; phylum Bacillota; class Bacilli; order Caryophanales; family Bacillaceae; genus Bacillus; species Bacillus sp. MZGC1. The sequence continues at coordinate 196,079 of NZ_PVRE01000006.1, read as the reverse complement.
GACGGATTTGAGTGATGTGCAAGCCATTTTGACAAAACATCTTTGCTGATCAACCTTGCGATTACATAGATCATGCACTTTTCTCATTCTACTTATTTTAATAGATCGCACATTTCCTGAGCCCTTACCCATATTTTCTGGGAAGGGCTTTTTTTGTTTAGGTGTTTGAATGATAGCAAAAAAGGATAAAGATGAAACAGATACAGAAAGGAGAATGAACAATGAAAGTATTAGTTGCTGGAGCAAATGGACATACAGGCAGGCTCGTCATTCGTTATTTAAAAGAAAAAGGACATGAGCCGCTTGCTCTCATTCGAGATGAAAAACAAGCGGATGCGCTAAAGGAACTTGGTGCAGCGCCTGTCATCGGTGATCTTGAAAAGGATGTGACAGATGCTGTGAAACAAGCAGATGCTGTCATCTTTGCAGCTGGTTCAGGCTCAAAAACAGGTGCAGATAAGACGATTGCAGTGGATCAAGAAGGTGCAAAACACCTTGTCGACACAGCGAAAAAAGAAAACATTCAGCATTTTGTTATGCTGAGTTCCTATAATGCCGATGACCCAAACCAGGGAAAAGGGCAAGGAAGTATGGAAATTTATTATGAGGCGAAAAGAAAAGCAGATGAACACTTAAAACAGTCTGGGCTTTCCTATACCATCGTCCGTCCAGGCGCCTTGCTGCATGATGAAAAGACAGGAAAGATTGAAGCTGCGGAGCATATTCCAGATGATCAAAACATTGAGATTTCAAGAGAGGACGTAGCCGCTGTACTTGTGGAAAGCTTAACGGAATCCAATGTGAAAAATAAATCTTTTGACTTGATTAAAGGGGATAAACCAGTAGAAGAAGCACTTCGCACCATGTAAGAGAAGAAAGCTGCTGCCAAAAAGGCGGCGGCTTTTTTGATGTTTTCAATTCCCTTGCAGCGGGAAGTTAATGAGAAAGGAGTGATTGACCGTGGGCTTAACGAAAGAACAAAAAGCTGATTTATACGAAAGATTGAATCAATTAAAAGAAGATGTGAAAGGGTCAAAAAAGAAAGAAGAATCTATGCTAAGTGAATCCAGCGAGATTTCAAATGGTGTTGGGAACCATATCGCTGATCATGGGAGCATCTATTTAGACCGCATGACAGAACAAACGCTGGATCAAGTTGATGGCCAGCTTGAAGACGAAATTGATGCAGCACTAAAACGAATGGAAGACGGAACATATGGGATATGTGAGAAAACAGGGAAAGACATTCCATATGAACGTTTAAAAGCAGTCCCCTATACACGTTATTCAATCGATGCGAAGAAAAACGAAGAAACGACTCAAGACCCAAACGAGTTTGACCGTAATTTCTCTGATCAAATGCGTGATTTAACAAATAGAGAAACAATGGATCAGATGCATTCAGATACGTATGAACGATTAGAGGAAGAGCAGGATGTTGACATAGACGAAGAAAAATAGGATAATAAGTGGAAGTTACATTTTTTCAGAATAATGTTTTCTTATGTGTGCAAGGACAAATATCTTGTATACATAAGTATTTCTTAGAAAAAAGATCTCTTGAAATTTAATAAACTTTCGTGTAATATAGTTTAAAGGCTGCGATGCGCGTAATGTTAATTAAGTTTTAACCTTTAAGCTGTAATAGGGAGTTTTATATTGAAGCCGGAATGTCATGCCTCCTTAGAGAGGAAGACAGGAACGTTTCTGCAAACACCCACTTTGAGGAGTGGTGGTTTAAAACTTTCTTACTTAGATTACGGCATCCGCAGCTTTTCCTAGGATGATTCAAGCCATTTTCCATTTTGGAAAATGGCTTTTTATTTTGTGAAAATGCGAAATTGGATAGATCGCCTGTAGAGGCAAGAATGTATGTTAAAATGGACAAAACTAATGACGGAGAGGGAATTGGATGTTAGAACAAGCAGAAGCACTCCTGAAACAATACTATGGCTTTGATGTCTTTAGAAAAGGACAGAAACAAGCCATTGAAGCGATTGTAAATAAACAAAAGGATACTGTCTGCATTATGCCGACAGGCGGTGGGAAGTCAGTTTGCTATCAGATCCCTGCCCTCATGATGGAAGGTACAACGATCGTTGTATCTCCGCTTATTTCTTTAATGAAGGATCAGGTCGATGCGTTAAATGAGATGGGAATACGTTCTTCCTTTTTAAACAGCACACTTTCCGCAGCTGAAATGAATGAAAGGCTGAAAAAATGCGAAAATGGGGAATATGAGCTGCTTTATATCACACCTGAACGCTTACAAAATGAACGTTTTTTTCAGCTGCTGGATCGGTTAACGATCCCTTTAATCGCGATTGATGAAGCGCACTGTATATCTGAGTGGGGGCATGATTTTAGGCCAAGTTATCGCTTCATTCAAGAATGCTTGAACAAGCTGTCAAAAAGGCCGGTGATTGTCGCATTAACAGCTACAGCGACGAAAAAGGTCCACCAAGATATATGTGAACAGCTTGGCATGAACGCAGAAGAAACCATCTTTACTGGGTTTGCTAGAGAAAATTTGTCCTTTCAAGTGATCAAAGGGGAAAATAGTGACCGTTTTATCACACAATATATGAAGAAAAACAGTCTTGAGTCTGGCATTATTTATACAGCAACTCGTAAAGAAGCGGATAACATTTATAATCGACTAAAAAAACAAAAGATCAAAGCTGGCGTTTATCATGGCGGATTGGATGACCATACGAGAGAAGAGCAGCAAAACCTGTTTTTAAATGATGACATCCAGGTTATGGTCGCTACATCAGCATTTGGCATGGGAATCAATAAGTCGAATGTACGTTTTGTGATCCATCATCAAATTCCAAGGGATATTGAAAGCTACTATCAAGAAGCTGGGCGTGCCGGCAGAGACGGGCTTGAAAGTGAATGCATTTTACTGTTTTCACCACAAGGCGTAAGAGTGCAGCGCTTTCTCATTGAGCAGTCAACAGAAGATGAGGTGCGCTATCAGCATGAACTGCTTAAATTAAGGCAAATGGTGGATTACTGTCATACTGAGCAATGTCTGCAGCAATTTGTGATGGACTATTTTGATCAAACAGCTAGTTCGCCTTGCGGTAAATGCAGCAACTGCCTTGATGAAAGAGAGCGTGAAGAGGTCACAAGAGAAGCACAGATGGTGTTATCTTGTACAGTGAGGATGAATGAGCGATTCGGTAAAATGATGATAGCCCAAGTACTGGCAGGCTCTAAAAACAAAAAAGTGCTTGAGCTAGGTTTCGACCGTCTCCCTACATATGCTTTAATGAAACAACATTCGGCTCAGCAAATCAGTGACTTCATTGAATTTTTAATTACAGAAGAGTATTTGCACATGTCTGAAGGTGCTTACCCAACACTTAAGGTGACCCATAAAGGGAAGAAAGTGTTAGTTGGACAAGAGACAGTGTATAAAAAGCAGGCGATCAAAGCAGAGGCCATTCAAGAAAATGATGCATTATTTGAGCGATTGAGATTGCTGAGAATGAAGCTAGCTAGAGAGCAAGGCGTCCCGCCATTTGTTGTATTTTCTGATCAAACATTGAAGGAAATGTCAGCTGTAGAGCCTAAAACAGATGATGAATTACTCCAAATTAAGGGGATTGGCGCTCAAAAAAGAGAGAAATACGGAGATGTTTTTTTAGAAGAAATTCGTTTATTTATAGAAAAAGAGAAAAAATAAAGTGTTTAAAGAAGAAAAATAAATTTTTTTCGCTGCACTTGGACACGTTTTCATCAGGTCGTTTTCGATCCTTTTAAAACCTTGATATGGCGGGGAATCAAGCCGTTTTGTGGTCTGATTTACCAATGGAGAGAGATGTTTCATGTAAAGGAACTGTAATCTAAAACATATCGTTTTGTTATTGAAATGACATTTACATATGTTACGATAGCACTCGTTAGCCGCCATAAAAAGCTAACAAGGGAGGATTTACTTTATGAAGAAGACTATTATGTCCTTGGTTGCTGTTGCAGCAATCTCAACAACAGCATTTGGAGCGCAGCAAGCTTCTGCAAAGGAAATCACTGTACAGAAAGGTGATACACTTTGGGGAATCTCACAAAAAAATGATGTGTCTCTAAAGGACCTAAAGGGTTGGAACAATTTATCTACTGATATGATCTATGTAGGTGATAAATTGACAATCTCTTCAAAAGAGAAAACTCAGGAGCAGTATAAAGTCCAGAAGGGGGACAGCCTCTGGAAAATCGCTCAAAAATTTAATGTGTCAATTAGCGATATTAAGTCTTGGAATAACTTAAACTCAGATATAATTATGATTGGTTCAACACTAAGTGTTGCTGGTCAAAGCTCGGCTCCGGTAAGCTCAGAACCTGTTCAAAAACAGGAACCTGTCCAAAAAGAGCAAACAACGAAAAAAGCTGCTCCTAAAAAGGAAACAGCTAAAGCAGAATCATCTTCTGCTAGTCAAAGTGTACAAAAAGAAATGACTGTTACGGCTACGGCTTATACAGCAAATGATGGTGGCATCTCAGGTATCACTGCAACAGGGGTAAACTTAAACAAAAACCCAAACGCAAAAGTTATTGCAGTAGATCCTAGTGTCATTCCATTAGGAAGTAAGGTTTATGTTGAAGGCTACGGTGAAGCCATCGCAGCAGATACTGGCGGCGCAATTAAAGGTAACAAAATTGATGTACATGTACCAAGCAAATCCCAAGCGCAAAATTGGGGCGTAAAATCAGTCAAAGTAAAAGTACTTAACTAGTAAACAATTGTTTTTTTGGAAGAAAGCATCAGGTGGCGGCCTGATGCTTTTATTATACCCTTTTTTTGGTCAAAAATACACATATTTTTCTGAAAAGTTTGCATTTTCGACAAAAAGCAGCGCATATCTTATGATACACGCTGGTTTTTGTCGTTAGCTGTCCACCCAATAAATTTCTCCGCTTTGTTCTTTCCAATTGATTTGGACATCAAATTGATGCTTTTCATAAAAATGAATCAAGCGATCCACGTGATTCCAGTCCCTTTTGACGAGGTCGCCAGTAATCACTGGTATGTTCTGCTCTCTTGCGATTTCTTTTAAATGCTTCATACAGATGGAGCCGTACCCATTATCTGGCGGGCCTTTAATATCGGCAATATGAATCTTTCCTTCTTCAGGATATTCCGCAATTAAGGAAAAATCAGATTGTCCGCGAAAAGCTTTTTCACAATCGCTCAACATAATTTTACATGTATCTGCACTTTCAATGGCAGAGACGATCATCCACTCATCTTCTTTCGCTTGATCGATGCCAATGATTTTTGCTTTTTTCGAAATATCTTTCATATTTTCTTGCATTCGATACATTTGGAACTGCAATTGCTGTAATTCTTGCTCTAACGTCTTCACATCTTTGGCTGTTTCCTGTAAGATTGACAAGTCCATTACTCCTTTCATATCAGAAATGATAAAAATCACATAAATTCCAATTCTAAAGGAAGTGGATGGATCTTTCAAGCCGTTAGAACGTCTGCAACCCTTAAGTTTGTCTAAAATTCGACGAAGACAGCGAATTCATTGACTTTATAGAGAAAGTTAAATAACATACTCTTAGTCGGAACTAATAAAGAGAGGTTTTCAAACATGAACGAACAGAATCAAAAACCGAAAAATTTCACTGGTATTGTGATCATTTTAACAATTGCCATAAACGGATTAATCGCTTTATTATTTTTAATGCCAAAATCAGATAAATTTAGCCATCTGGATATTACATTTTTGCCGTTACTTAATGCCGTGATGAACAGCTTTACGTTTATCTTTTTACTTTCAGCACTCATCATGATTAAACAAAAGAACATTAAAGCGCATAGACGATTTATCTTTGCTGCATTTTCAACGACACTTGTCTTTTTAATTTCGTATGTGACATATCATTCAATGGCAGCTGATACCCATTTCGGAGGAGAAGGGATCATCCGTCCAATTTACTTCTTTATTTTAATCACACATATCGTCTTATCAGCTGTAATTGTACCGCTTGCCCTGATTACTCTGTTTAGAGGTGCACAGATGCAAGTCGAGCGTCACCGTAAAATTGCCCGCTGGACAATGCCGCTATGGCTTTATGTCAGTCTCACTGGCGTCATTGTGTATATGATGATTTCTCCATATTACAGCTAACGTATGCCCAACTGGACATACGTTCTTTTATTTACAAGAGGCAGTGCTTTGGATAAAATGGGAATTGGGTATCCGACTTGCACGGTATCTTCCCATCTATAGACTCACATCATTTCTGGCCGTTTGCTCGTTTGGAGAACAACAATTGAACGAAACGGGGGTTGTATGATGACTGAACAACTGCAGTATAAACCGGGGCTTGAAGACATTGTGGCAAGCGAAACGTCTATCTCATACTTAGATGTGCAGCAAGAAGAAATTGTAATTCGCGGGTATGACCTCATCGAGTTGGCACAAAAAAAGACCTATTTAGAAACAGCCTATCTGCTTATTTATGGAAGATTACCAGATACCATGGAATATCACCAATTTCAGCAAGACATTTCCTCACAAACCAACTTACATCCAACCATTCAAACCATTTTAACAAAGCTGCCAAAAACCACTCATCCTATGGATGCCATGAGAACGTGCATATCTGCTCTTAGTGGGTACGATGATGCATTACATGATCGATCAGAAGCGTGCCAGCAAAGGCGTGCTGTTCGATTACTCGGCCAGCTGCCGGCCATTGTTGCTGGAAGCTATCATATTCTCACAAAAGACGCCGCTATTTCTCCAGATCAGACCAAATCCTACACTGAAACCTTTTTAGCCATGCTAACAGGACGTACTCCAACACAAGACGAAATCACCGCTTTTGACCAAACACTCACATTATATAGTGAACATGAACTGCCTAATTCAACGTTTGCCGCTAGAGTCATCGCATCCACACATTCTGACATGTATGGTGCTTTTACTGGAGCGATTTCTTCATTAAAAGGTGACTTGCACGGGGGAGCGAATGAAGCTGTCATGCACATGCTTCTCGAAGGAAAAACAACGGAAGGATTCCTTGCGCTGATTGAACGAAAATTAGCCGCAAAAGAAAAAATGATGGGCTTTGGCCATAGGGTATACATGAGAAAAATGGACCCAAGAGCCGCTCTTTTAAAACGATCATTGAAAACGCTTACGGAATCAAAGGGAGATACAACGCTTTATGACATGTGTGTAGCAGGAGAGGCATACATGAAAGAGAAGAAAAACCTCTATCCGAATCTTGATTATTACGCTGCACCTATTTATTACGTGCTCGGGATTCCGATTTCACTTTATACACCGATTTTCTTTGCTGCGAGAGCTAGCGGATTAGCTGCCCATGTCATTGAACAGCATTTGCATAATCGCATTTTTAGACCGAGAGTCCGGTATTTAGGGCCAAGAGGATTAAAAGTCTCAGATGATGATAGAAAAACGGGGGAATGAACATGAATAAAACAGCAGTCGCCAATCAAACGGATCAGCTATTGGAAGAAATCGCAGCCTATGCAGTAGACGGGGAGATTACGAGCAAAGAAGCCATTGAAACAGCGCGGTATGTACTGATAGACACACTCGGCTGCGGAATGCTGGCGCTCAATTTTCCGGAATGTACGAAGCATCTTGGCCCCATCGTACCTGGTACCGTTGTGCCTAACGGAGCAAGAGTTCCAGGCACTTCGTTTGTGCTAGATCCTGTTCAAGCGGCTTTTGATATAGGCTGTATGATTCGCTGGTTAGATTATAATGACACGTGGCTTGCAGAGGAGTGGGGACATCCGTCAGATAACTTAGGCGGAATATTAGCTGTAAGTGATTACATCAGCAGAACGCGGCTTGCAAACGGTGAAGAGCCGCTTTCGATGAATGACGTACTGCATGCGATCGTCAAGGCACATGAAATTCAAGGTGTGCTCGCTTTAGAAAATTGTCTGAATCGAAATGGCTTGGATCATGTGTTATTTGTCAAAGTGGCAACAAGTGCTGTTGTGTGTGCATTGCTTGGCGGAACAAAGGAAGACGTGCAGCATGTTTTATCGCAAGCGTTTGTTGATAATTCTCCGCTTAGGACGTATCGCCACGCCCCAAACACAGGATCAAGGAAATCGTGGGCAGCGGGTGATGCAACAAGCCGCGGGGTAAGACTGGCAATGATGACACTAAAAGGGGAAATGGGCTATCAAACACCGCTTAGTGCTGAGAAGTGGGGCTTTGAAGATGTTCTTATGCAAGGAAAATCTCTCACACTCGCTCAGCCGCTAGGATCATACGTCATAGAAAATGTGCTTTTCAAAATTGCTTATCCTGCTGAGTTTCATGCCCAGACGGCTGCAGAGGCCGCTATGATGCTGCATGATGCTGTAAAAGATCGATTAGATGACATTGACCGGGTAGAGATTACAACACATGAATCAGCGATTCGGATTATTGATAAGAAGGGGCCGCTGTATAACCCAGCAGACCGCGATCATTGCTTGCAGTATATTACCGCGATTGGATTGATCTATGGTGAGCTAACAGCTGACCATTATGAAGAAGAAACGGCGCGAAATCCGGCCATTGATCGTCTCCGGGACCAAATGGTTGTCAAAGAAGATAAACGTTATACAGCAGATTATTTAGATCCGAAAAAGAGATCAATAGCAAACTGTGTGCAAATCTTCTTTAAAGACGGGACGATGACAGATCGAATTGAAATTGAATACCCGCTTGGTCATCGCAGAAGAAGACAGGAAGGCATTCCGCTGCTTGAAAAGAAATGGGTCTATCATTTGAAGACAAGATTTCCACAAAAACAAGTGGATCAAATTGTGTCACTCTGTCAAAATCCAAATCAATTAAAAACAACAACCGTACCAGCATTTATGGACCTATTCGTCATATAAGGGGGAACTAGTGTGTGGATCGTGAATGATGAATCAAGTCAAGCAGATTTAGCCGCAGCCTTTAAAGAACAAATGCACAAATCAGCTTTATTTCAAATCCCAGGCGTTCACGATGGAATGTCTGCGCTTTATGCAAAAAAAATGGGCTTCCAAGGGCTCTATTTATCTGGCGCCGCTTTTTGTGCCAGCAAAGGACTGCCTGATCTCGGCATGATCCATTCAACGGAAATGGCTGAAAAAGCGAAGGAAATCATTCGAGCTTCTCAGCTGCCGCTTTTGGTCGATATGGATACTGGCTATGGCGGCGTATTGAATGCTGCAAGGGCGGCAAAAGAAATGGTAGAGAGCAAGGTGGCAGCTGTTCAAATTGAAGATCAGCAAATGCCAAAAAAATGCGGACATTTAAACGGAAAGTCGCTCGTTCCAGTAGAAGAGATGATCGCGAAAATCAAAGCCATCAAACAAGCGGCACCAACGCTTTTAGTGATTGCAAGAACCGATGCAAAGTCTGTAAACGGGATGGAGGATGTCATCCGCAGAGGCAATCTTTATCTCGAAGCAGGAGCTGATGCTATTTTTCCTGAGGCGCTCATTACAGCTGAAGACTTCACGCATGCGTCAAGCAGCATAAAAGGACCGCTTCTTGCAAATATGACGGAGTTTGGTAAGACTCCTTATTATCATGCAGATGAATTTTCGATGTTTGGATTTCAGATGGTCATCTACCCTGTGTCATCACTTAGAGTCGCTGCAAAAGCGTATGAGCGTTTATTTACAGAAATCATGGAGAAGGGGACGCAGCAAGGAATTTTGAAGGACATGCAAACGAGAAAAGAGCTGTATGAAACGATTCAATATGATGACTATGAGGAAATGGATCAGCATTTAGCGAAAACGATCCTGCCGGAAATCGGGAAAGAACAGCGATAAAATGAAAAGCACTTCCTAAACGGAAGTGCTTTTTTACGATGATGGTGTGGATGATGAAGCCAATTTCATCTTTTCTTCAACTGTTTTCGTTTTTTCTTTTACTTTTTCAGCATAAGTGAAATCACCGTAGCAATACGGATAGCGGAAGTTATCTTTGTTGCCTCCGCACGTATAGACTTCGGGGTTTTGTTTCACTTGCTTTTTGGAGTATTGCTTTGCCAATTTCTCGGAATGTTTTCCCCCGTTTTTTGCAACAAAATCAATATAGCCGATTCCCATATTATAGCTTTGAATAATGGTTTCCAAATCAACGCCTTTTTTCTTCCCATGCTTGTACATAGTAGAAAAATGATGGACTCCTTGTCTAATGCTTTTCTGAGGGTCATTGATTTCATTTCGTTTCAAACCAAGAGATTCAGAGGACTGCATTGGATCTCCGCCTCTGCCTTTTGATTCTTGATACATCATACCGAGGATTAACGCGGTATATTGATCTAAATCTTGATCTCTTAGCTCTGTTTCTACAAGCGGCTTGTAATCATCCAATCTCGACAAAACAATTGATTCCGTATCAATCGGCAGCTTTTTTAATTCCTTTTGATTAAAGGACATGACAATGGCTGCTAATACGAAAACAAACAGAAAAATCGTGAAGCAGCCTGAAATGGCAAAACATCCTGTTTTTTTCTTTTTCAAGGTCAGTTCACCCCTGTTTTGCCCCGCTTTTAAAAGGGAAGTACAGCCTTTTTATTATGCCATATCCTGCACAGGATACCAAGTGAAAACCTTATAATCAATCATACCCAAATGTAAATTCGGGTCTTGTTTTCAATCTGTAGCAGAAATAAACAAAACCGATAATCAGCCAAAGCATACCAATGATTAATGCATTTGTACTGATGCTCGTTAACAGCCAAATACAAAAGGCCGTCCCGCACAGAGGGATCAATGCGTATCTCAATATATTGAGTACACCTCTTTGTTTTTGTCTGACGAAATAGTACGCAAAAACAGACAAGTTCACAAAAGTGAATCCAATCAACGCGCCGAAGCTGATAAAGGAATAAATGACTTCAAGTTCGCCAACGACTGCGGTTAAGGAGAAAGCACCAATTAATAAAATATTAAAAACAGGGGTTTTTAATCTCGGATGAATATATCCGAAGAAACGCTTCGGTAACGACTCATCTCTACCCATTGCATATAACAGCCTTGCTGCACTTGCATGTGACGATAAGGAAGAAGAGATGACAGCGACCATTGTGCCAGCTAAAAAGAACGAGTGGAGAAATGCGCCCCCCACAAATTCCGCAATTTCAAGTGAGGCAGCATCGGGATGCTTGAACTGTTGAAAATTTGGAAATACCTGCTGCAAAAAATAAGACGTCAAGGTAAACAGTACGCCTCCAATGGCGACGGTTAAGAAGATGGCAAGTGGGATCGTCTTTTTTGGCTTAATGGTTTCCTCAGACATGGTCGAAATTGCATCAAATCCTAGAAACGAAAAACATAAAATGGTCGCTCCTGAAAAAATAAGCGCTGGTTCTAAGCTCGCTGAATAAAATGGCCGGGCGGACAATAATTCTCCACTTCCAGCGTTTTGTGTGAGCCCATAAATAACAAACCCAACAAAAGTGACGGCGACAATGACCTGGAAGGTCACAAATAGTGCCGTGATGTTGGCTGTAAGCCGAATACCGATTACATTGACAGTCGTTATGGCGATAGCAAGTATGATGATCCAAATGTAATGAGGTACATCAGGAAAGGCTGCGGTTAAATAAGCACTTCCGATCGCAAAATTCACCATAGGCAAAAATAAATAATCCAGTAAAAGTGTCCAGCCCACAAGGAAGCCGACATGAGGATGAATACTTTTTTGCGCATATGTATAAGCAGATCCTGCTTTTGGAAAAGCCTTCACCATATTCCCATAGCTAAGCGCTGTCAATAGTAATGCAAGTAACGTAAATATATAAGCTGCAGCGACGTGTCCTTTCGTCAGCTGAGCAACAATGCCGTATGAATCAAATACGACAAGTGGATCCATATAAGCAAGCCCGATCACAACAAGTGGAAAGACAGTCAGGCTGCGTTTTAGTCTTGGCTCTTCAGTCAATTTGCCTATCAGCTCCTCTAAAAAAATGAATAAATAATGCTCATTTTAAAAAGAATGCTACCAAGTGTCAATGCTATTTGAGTAAATCCTTTTTCTAAAGTGTGCCCGCTTTGCATGCCGGACGTTTTGGTATATGATGATACAGAGAATAAGTCGTGATTTGACGGACAAGAAAGGTGAAGCAAAATGAAGGAAGAACTGAATACAAATCAAGAACAGGAACGGATGGAGCTGGATGAAGAAAGTCTATTTCTTGTCTCCCAAACCTTTAAAGCTTTATCTGATCCGACTCGTATTCGAATTCTGCACCTGCTGTCTCAAGGTGAACACTCGGTAAATGATATAGCAGAAACACTGAATCTCATGCAATCAACCGTTTCTCATCAGCTGCGCTTTTTAAAAAACCTTCGTCTCGTGAAATCTAGACGAGCAGGGACCTCGATTTTTTACAGCCCTGAAGATCAGCATGTGATGGAAGTGCTTGAACAGATGATTCACCATGCACAGCACGATTGATAAAAAACCTTCCTACGCCTATAGGAAGGTTTTTATGCATGATGCACATGTGTCGATCGTTTACTTGCTTTCATCATGTGATAAGAAAAAACAACATAGTAAGCAGCTAAAAGAAAAAAGCTGAGCATGGTCATCGCATCATCGCTCACGATATGCTGATATAGTTCAACGACACTGATCTTGGTCATCGAATGGTTTGTCAGCTCAACCAGCTTAAAACTAAGCCTGGATAAAAACAAACATAAAATGAAGCTTTCAATCCATTTACTCGTTTTCATATACAGCCGGCCATTTTCTTCTTTCATTCGAATCGTCTGATAGGCATGAACAGCCAGACTGCTTCCAAAAAGCATGCCAATAGCGGCATAGATGAAGATACTGTGATTTTGCCATCCTTCTGATAGGAGAATAAGGGCAGAGAGACCAAAGATATACATTCTCATCAAAAGACTGATGGGGCGTACAAGCTGATAGCGTCTCATTCGATTCATTCGAATCATGATGCAGATCAACATAATGCTCCCAATCATGAACAACTGCCACACGTTATGTGTCATGATGCAACCTCCTCCTGCACGTGCAGGGATGTAAACGAATGCTGGCTGTTACTTATCTTTACCATTCTTTCTTTTTTTATCAAAACAAAACCTACATTTATGAAAAAGAGGAAAAGTCATGAAAATCGACCGCATTTTATCTATTGTGATGCTGCTCATTAGCAAGAAGCAAGTACAGGCGAAAGATCTTGCTGAACTCCACGAAGTGAGCGTGAGGACCATTTATCGTGATATTGATACCATCAATCAAGCGGGAATCCCTATTGTGACAACCCAAGGAGCAGGTGGAGGCATTTCACTTGTTGAGGACTATCGTTTAGAGAAAAAATTATTTACCGATGATGACATCGAGGTCATTTTAACAGCCCTCGAAAGCATGACGAGTGCGTACTCCTTTAAAGAAAGTGAGCATGTACTGAAAAAAATCAAATCGCTCATTCCCACGCATACGGATGAAAGCGAAAAACAGCATCATGTCTTCATTGATTTAAGCTCCTGGGGAAAAGACAGCCAGGCTGAGCAGAAGCTCCAGCTCATCCATACAGCTGCCTCAGCGCACCAATATATTCAGTTCACCTATCGCAATGCGAAAGGCGAAACACTTCCACGCAAAGTGGAGCCTTATACGCTTGTTTTAAAAGGAAGGCATTGGTATTTGTATGCGTTTTGTTGTGTGAAAAAAGCTTTTCGTCTGTTCAAGCTGACCAGAATGACGGGTCTTGTCACCATTTCAGGATATTTCCAACCGAAAAGAATCAAAAACGAAGAGAAGCCTTGGAATGACTCTTGGCAAGAACAACCATCGGTCAGCTCTGTCACGCTCAGGTTAACGGAAGCATCAGTGGGCAAAGTGAAGGAATGGGTGGATGAGAACGAATTGAACGTATGTTTAGACGGAAGCTATCTTGCCACCATCACTGTACCTCAAGATGATTGGTTAAATAGTTTCCTATTCCATTTAGGTCCAGATGTCGACATTCTTTCCCCAAAGCATGTCAAAGAAGCGTTTGATCTCCAGTTGAAACAATTTCTCAAACGAATGGAAACTTGACACAATGTTGTCAGGTTTCTTTTTATATGATAGAAAAAAAGGAGATGAGAATGTATGTACGATATCGTGACATTAGAGAAACAATGGATGAAAGGGTTGTCTGTTCGAACAACAAACGAAATGGAGCTGACAAAAGAGCGGAAGATTGCACCTCTTTGGCAGCAATTTTTTGCGCAGCAGCTTCACGGGGGACAAGCGCCCGTCATAGGGCTGTATTCAGATTATGAAAAAGATGAGCATGGCTCTTATTTATTCACAGCGGGACACTTTGTGGATCAGCACTTAGAACATGTAAAAGAGATTCCCTCGTCCACGTACGCAAGATTTCGAACGAGAAAGGGGCCGATTGAAGAAGTTGTGCTTGAAACATGGCAGCAGATTTGGAATTGGGATCAGCGTTATTTTCGCACATATACAGGGGATTTTGAATGGTACGATGAAAGGTCTATTGATCCAAAAGAAGCGCAAATTGATATTTATATTGCGGTCGATGAAAAAATAGTTGCTAAAACTAATAGTATTAGTTAATATAAAACTAACAACATTAGTTTTAGGGGGACACTTGATGAGATTGACAACTTTTGACCGTCTGCACCAGCTCACATTGATGCCGCGATTATTTCCGGTAAATTGTTATGTATTTGAGGAAGAGAATGGGCTCATTTTAATTGATGCTGCTTTAAAAATGGCAGCAAAGCCGATTATCGAATTTGCCCGTCAAAAGAACAAACCCATACACAAAATTATTCTCACCCATAGTCATATGGATCATATAGGCGCATTAGATGAAGTGAAAAAAGTTTTTCCAGAGGCAGTCGTCTATTTATCAAAACGCGATGCCCGCCTATTTGAGGGTGACTTATCCTTGCTTCCTGGCGAACCCCAGCAAAAAATCAAAGGCAGTTTTTCGAGAAATATTCACACAAAACCGGATGTGCTTGTCGAAGAAGGAGATGAGATTGGGCCGCTGAAAGTCATTGCGACACCAGGGCACACACCTGGCAGCATTTCCTTATACGATGGAAGGTCAGGAGTTGTGATTGCTGGGGATGCCCTTGTAACAAAAGGCGGCTTATCAGTAACGGGTGAATTTCGCTGGACCTTTCCGTTCCCGGCCTTTGCTACATGGGATGCAGAAACCGCACTCAATAGCGCCGAAAAATTACTGGCACTTCGCTTATCCTGTCTTGCTGCAGGACATGGCGATCTCATCATAAAACCTCATGAAAAGCTGCAAGCTGCCGTTCGTAAAAGGCAGCAGCAGCTGAAGAAAGGGGAGCAGTAAACCGTGTCTCCAAGAATGGGTATCACGCAAGAAAAAATTATGGATACAGCAGCTGCATTTGTTGATGAAGAGGGGTTTTCTGCATTGACCATTGCTACATTGTCTAAAAGGCTGAACATCAGACCGCCTTCCCTTTATAATCACGTATCCGGTCTTCATGAGATTCAGGCGGCACTCGCAGTAAAAGGGCTGTCCATGCTTTGTGAAGAAGGCATACACGTAACAGAGGGGCTGGATAAAGAAGAAGCTGTTTTAGCCTTCGCCAGGCAGTATGTTGAATTTGTCCGGGAACATCCAGGTCTCTATGAAGCTGCCTTTTCACATATGGATGAGAAAAAAGTAAGAAGCGAGGCAGAGCGCCTTGCTGAATTTGTCCAATCCATCATGTCCCGCTTTGGTGTAAAAGAAGAAGAGATGACACATGTGGTAAGAGGACTAAGAAGCTTATTGCACGGCTTCGGTGATATTTCAAATAAAAAGGGATTTCAACGAAAAGAACAGCTTGAAGACAGTGTGAGCTATGCGGTCAGGCTTTATATCTCAGGTGTGTTGCAAAAAGAAGATCTGTCTCATTGACAGGTCTTTTTTTTGCAGTGAATAGATATCTTAAAAGGGCGGCCGTCTTGAAGAATTTTTTTAACAGAAAACGAATAAAGATTTGACAGTTTTGTGAAACATGGTATGCTTATTATGTGAAATAATTCACATAGAGGAGTAGAGGCAGATGAAAAGAAAGCCTGTTTATGTGGAAACAACCATTCATGCACCTATAGAGAAAGTCTGGGAATATACGCAAAATCCAAAGCTTCATGAACAGTGGGATTTGCGTTTTTCAACCATTTCATTAAATGAACCCCAAAATGAACAGCCCCAATCCTTTTTGTATGAAAAGCATCTTGGGTTTGGTTTAAGTGTCACAGGGACAGGAGCGTATCGAACAAGAATGATGGATGAACGGAATGAGCGGGCATCCTCACTTAATTTCAAATCGTCACACCCATTGTCTTTTATCAAAGAAGGCAGCGGCTACTGGAAGTATATGAAAACAAGCGATCACATTGTATTTCAAACTCAATTTGATTACGAAACGAAAGAAGGAAAAGGTTGGACATGGGCAGACCGGATTCTTTTTCGCCCGATGATAGGATTTATGACGGCCTTTAGTTTTGGCGCTTTAAAGACGTGGCTTGAAAAGGGAACGCATCCTCGGTTATTACTAGAGAGAACACTTGCTCATTACGGGATTTGTTTGCTGTTTGCCATCGTCTGGCTATGCCAAGCGGTCATCCCTTTTTCACATTCTGCTTTTGATCATAGCATGGGATTTCGATTGTTTTATGCGCTTTTAGGTGTATCATGGCTGATTCCTAAGCTGTCAAAGAAATATCTCTTCATTCTACAAAGCATGTTTCTTCTGATCATGCTTTGTATAGGGATCCTATCCCCGCAAACGACGCTTCATGAGCCGCTTGTGATGAGTGCATTTTTCACCTTGTCGATTGCAGGTATGATAAATCTAAAAGATTGTGTAGATGTATTTTCCATCAAACGAAAAAGGGGAGGTAGACATGGTCGTTCATCGTCATCAAGTAAAGGATTACGATAAACTGCATCCAAAACTAAAAGAGAGATACAACCGCGCGTTTTCTGCTGAAGGCACCATGGAGGAGATAGGCGGCGGGTCAAGACTCATTCAATTGATCTTCAGAATTGGTCCATTGTTTCGCTGTTTTTTCCCTGAGAGAGGAAAAGATATTCCTTTCCAAATTGTCAATGAGCCCTTTGTGACAAATAAGGGGGAGGAAGGGATGCACTGGTATCGAACGTTTTATTTCCCAAAGCAGGAGCGGCACTTTGATGCAGATATGATCATTGATCAGAAGAGTCATACAGTCCTAGACTACTTTGGAAAGCCTAGACTTCTTGTGTCAGAGCTTCATTTTACAGTAACAAAGCATGGTTTCTTGCATATTCAATCCGGCCGGCAGAAGTTTTTGATGTTCGGCAGGGAATGGCCGCTGCCTTCATGGCTTTATGGTGTGTCAGATGTAACGGAAGGCTACGATGAGCATGCAGGTGAATATACCATTGATGTCCACGTGAAAAATCGCCTGTTTGGTACTCTTTTTACATATAAAGGCCGTTTTACAGAAAGGGTGTCTCATGATGAATAAGTGGCATTTGACATCCAGTCTGATCTTTATGTCTTTTTTTATCGCCACCCGTTTGATGACAGGTCCGATAGCAGAATTTTTTGTTCTCATGGCAATTCTATTTTTTCTTCCCGCTGCCTTACACTTTTTTGAGAAAGAAGGGAAGAAACAAAAGCCAGGGATGCTGATCGGCTTTTTAATGAAAGCCTTTCCACTAGCCGCTCTTTGTGCAACCGCTGCTTTTATCTATCATTCCGCCTGGTTTGCATCGGGATGGCTTTTATATACATTCCTGTTGGCGTTATTTGGCTTTTCTCGTTTGCTGAAAAGAGGCATCTTTCCGCTTCATGAACTGATGATTGATGGTGCATGGATGTATATCGCTTTAGGCGGGCTTTGGTCTTGGCTGTACACAACAGATATACAGGTGATGACATTTTCGCCGATCATTGTTCTTTTGACCGCTATTCATTTTCATTACTCGGCTTTTTTTATCCCGCTTTTTTATGGATTATTAGGGAGACAGCGAACAAAGGAGACAGCTTTATACAAAGCGGCGGGCTGGGTGATTTTGCTGTCGCCTGTGATGATTGCTGTTGGGATTAGCTTCTCCCGTCTATTTGATACGTTCAGCGTCGTTCTTTATGTGGTTGCCCTCTACATATATGGAATCCTTTGTGTGAAAACAAAATTTCGGTCAACTTTCGCAAAAGGTCTTGTTGTGTTTTCTAGCTTTGTTTTAATGGGGACGATCGTGTTATCTCTTCTTTATTCAGCGGGTATGCTTATGCGAGTGACCTACATCAGCATTGATCAGATGATTTGGTTTCATGGCAGTATCAATGCTTTTTTTGTGATTTTGCCAGGTTTAATTGGCTGGTTGATCGAAGGACCGAAGGATCAATTGAAGCAGAAGGATTTTCCGATTTCGAAAGTGCATGGTCGCTTTCATTTGATCTCTTTTCAAGAGGAAAGAGTGCACGATCGAGAGAAGCTCGGTTTAGTCGATTCACTTGATGAATTAAATGGAACGACATTTTCAGCTGATCGGGTTTCACCTGTGATTCGCAGATTTTATGAGAACCCTATGGCTTTTACGTTAAAAGCAGCCGTCAGTTTCCATTGGTGGGTGAGGCCTTTTGTATTTTTACTTCAGCCAGTGTTTAAGAAAATAGGTCAGCTTTATTTGGGGTCATCTCGTATTCCTTATGAAATGCCGGGAAGTCTTTGTAGATTTCAACACCCTAAGGAAGAAAGAGAGAATGTGCGTGCGTGGATTCGTCATAACGCAAAAGGGGAGCAAGTCTTTTTTGCACTTTATGCTCTTCATCACGATGCAGCTGCGGGTTATATGAATATTGCGCTGCCGCTTCCGTATTCTCAGCTGACTGCCATTTTAAAGCCTTTTAATGAAAAGGAAGACTTTCTATTAAAAAGCACATGTCCAAAAGGCAGTACCGGTGACGAAGGATTGTATTTACATACGCCTTTTATCACCATGAAACTGCCAATGGAAGAAAGCTTTCATATGAAGCCGGAGACAGATCAAAGTCTCACAGCGGTCCACCAAATGAAGCTGTTCGGTATTCCTTTTTTAACGATTCATTATCATATTGACAGCGAAAGTCATCATGTTAGTCAATGATGTCACATGGTTCACCGTGCCGAATGATGTTCACAATTGCTTGCCCATCACTCGGATGATGATCTGCATACTGGACTGGCAGCAGTGCAAAAAATACATAGTAGACTGAGAAGTAAGCAAATTGATAGAAAAATTGGTGCTCTGGCAGGAAATCATTGGCGATCATTGTATTCAGTATGAGAACACTGAGCAGGTTGCATAATGAACCGCCTAAGTAGACAAGAATGTGCGAAAATCGGTTATTTTTCCTCATTTCTTCATAGTGGCAAAATGCATCTAGAAAATAGATTCGTCTAATTTCAACGACGCCTACTTTCAACACTTTTTTGCCTCTGCCAAGAGCAAAGGAAACCTTTGCCCCAAACATCCACGCAACCACAATATGGCCAAGCTGATGAAGGATGGCAACGATAGGAAGAATGACGAAAAACGACCAGCAAAACGTCCACATATCCGATAATGTAAACAAGTGTGAACCCTCCCCAATATATTCGGGAGGAAGCAGTAGGATTATTTGCCATTTTACTGAATTCATTTTCAGGATGCAAACATTTAATACACGACTATAAATTTATTATGTAAACTAAAAGGGTGATTTTAGCGCTGAATAGGCTTTTTGAACCTCCTTTTTGACGAAATGAATGTGCTACAATGGATAATCAATAGATTACGTTACCTTTCGTGAAGGGGAGAGAGTCATATGGCAGATATTGAACAGTTCTTGGCGTTAGATATTCGTGTTGGGACAATCATAGAAGCAGAATTATTTGCAGAGGCAAGAGTGCCAGCGTTGAAACTCAAGATTGATTTTGGTGAAGAAATTGGTGTAAAGCAATCTAGTGCTCAGCTGACAAAGCGTTATACAGCGGAGAAACTTACCGGCAAACAAATTGTAGCAGTCGTTAATTTCCCGCCAAGAAGAATTGCAGGGTTCAAATCAGAAGTGCTTGTCTTAGGAGGCATGCCATCAAAAGAAGACGTGGTTTTGCTAGCCACAGATGAACCGGTTGAGAATGGAACAAAAATAGGGTAAGAAAAAAGACATCTTCCTCAGAAGATGTCTTTTGCGTATTGAGGCGGAATAACCACACGCCACATTCGTGTGTGTCTCAAAGAGACATGTTACCCGACTTACACAATTCAGCTCATCGCTTGATTAATATAGCATGGGATGAGCTTGAATGCAACCATTAAATGAATTCTTTCAGATTTTCATGTCATTTTACAAGATGAATGACAAAAAATCGATTATTTGGATTATTTTTTCAAAAAATATTGAAAAGTCAGATCAGATTTTATAAAATGAATTCATCTTAGTTTGTTTGGTCAATAAACTAAGATGGATTTCAAGCATTGATTCCTACATTGAAGGAGATGATTCCGTCATTCAACTGATTTGCTGCTTAAATGGGCTAAGCTGAAAGGATGAGATGTTCAGCTACATTTTTACAACAAATTGAAAGCGCTTTATATTTCCCGCATTGATTGCTGCTGCCCTCCATCATCTGTTCGTTAGAAGAGGCTAAGTGAAGAAGGGAGAAAGCTCATGGTTAGTGAGAATTTAAAGAAGATTCGTATGTCTGAAAAAGTGGGATATGCTTCAGGGGATTTCGCATGTAATTTGATTTATGCAACTGTCTCTACGTATCTATTATTTTTTTATACAGATGTGTACGGTTTATCAGCGGCAGCAGCAGGGACGATGTTTTTGGTTGTTCGCGCCATCGATGCGCTTGCAGATCCATTTATTGGTGCATTGGTGGACCGGACGAACAGCCGTTTTGGCAGGTTCAGACCTTACTTGTTATTCGGTGCGTTTCCTTTCGTCGTACTTGCCATCCTTTGCTTTACAACACCTGATTTTTCCGAAATGGGTAAACTCATTTATGCCTACATCACGTATGTTGGTTTATCGCTTACATACACATTCATCAACGTTCCTTATGGTGCTTTAACTTCCGCAATGACAAGAAATAACCAAGAGGTTGTCAGTATTACGTCCGTTCGTATGGTTTTTGCCAATCTAGGCGGTCTAGTTGTGGCTTTTTTTGTTCCTTTTCTTGCGACCTTTTTAAGTGATACGACAGGTAATACAGCACTCGGCTGGCAGATGACGATGGCTTTTCTCGGCGTTCTTGGCGGTGCATTACTGATTTTCTGTTTTAAAAGCACGAATGAACGTGTCACGCTTCAAAAGCCAGAGGAAAAGATTAAATTCAGTGATATCTTTGTCCAGTTGCGAGTGAATCGTCCGCTTGTTGTATTAAGCATTTTCTTTATTATTATTTTTGGTGTGAACTCGATCAGCAACTCTGTTGGGATCTATTATGTGACGTATAACCTTGGCAGAGAAGATTTAGTGAAATGGTACGGACTCATTGGCAGTCTGCCAGCTTTAATGGTGCTGCCGTTTATTCCTAAGCTGCACAAGGTGTTAGGAAAGAAAAAGCTGCTGAATTATTCTTTATTGCTGAATATCGTAGGTCTTCTTGCATTACTTGTGATACCGCCGAGTCAAATCACTTTAATACTGATTTTCAGGCTCGTTGCTGCTGCGGGGAGTATTACAGCCGGTGCTTACATGTGGGCACTTATTCCAGAGACTGTTGAATATGGCGAATATAAAACAGGGAAAAGGATGGGCGGGCTCATCTACGCGGTCATTGGGTTCTTCTTTAAATTTGGTATGGCGTTAGGCGGGATTGTTCCGGGGCTTGTACTCGATCGATTTGGCTATGTCGCGAACCAAATGCAGACACCAGAAGCATTACTTGGCATTTTAATTACGGTAACGGTGATTCCTGTATGCTTACTGATTTTAGCGATGATTGATATTAATTTTTACAACCTAGATGAAGAAAAACACAAAAAAGTTGTAAGGGAGCTTGAGAATAGGGATCAAGTATATATCGATCATATGGATGATTTTAAAATGTAGGTCGTGAAGAGGAGGAAGTTGAATGAAAATTACCAATCCAGTGCTCAAAGGGTTTAACCCGGACCCAAGTATTTGCCGTGTAGGAGAAGATTATTACATGGCGGTCTCTACATTTGAATGGTTTCCAGGGGTGCAAATTTATCATTCGAGGGATTTAGTCCATTGGCGGCTTGCTGCGCGTCCTTTGCAAAAAACGTCGCAGCTGGATATGAAGGGGAATCCTGATTCTGGCGGAGTATGGGCACCGTGCCTAAGCTATGCAGATGGTCAGTTTTGGCTCATTTATTCAGATATCAAAGTAGTGGATGGTCCATTTAAAGATGGTCATAATTATTTGGTCACGGCAAGTGAAGTGGATGGTGATTGGAGTGAGCCGGTCCGTCTCAATAGCTCTGGCTTTGATCCCTCTTTATTTCATGATCAAAGCGGCAAGAAATACGTCTTAAATATGCTGTGGGATCATAGGGAAAAGCACCATTCATTTGCGGGTATTGCCCTGCAGGAATATAGCGTGACGGAAAAGAAACTCATTGGTCAGCGGAAGGTCATTTTTAAAGGCACGCCGATAAAATTGACAGAAGCGCCGCATCTTTATCACATTGGTGATTACTATTATTTATTAACAGCAGAAGGAGGTACCCGGTACGAGCATGCGGCAACAATTGCCCGTTCCTCGCAGATTGAAGGGCCTTATGAGGTTCATCCTGATAACCCCATTTTAAGTGCTTTTCACGCACCTGAACATCCGCTTCAAAAATGCGGGCATGCTTCCATCGTTCAAACGCATACAAATGAATGGTATTTGGCTCATCTCACTGGCCGCCCCATTCAATCAAGCAAGGAATCTATTTTTCAACAGAGAGGGTGGTGTCCTTTAGGAAGAGAAACAGCGATTCAAAAGCTCGAATGGAAGGATGGCTGGCCGTATGTTGTGGGCGGAAAAGAGGGGGCGCTGGAGGTTGAAGCGCCAGCGATAAACGAAAAGGTTTTTGCTCCTACACACCATACAGTCGATGAATTTAAAGAATCAACGTTAAATAGACACTTCCAAACATTAAGAATCCCTTTTACTGATCAGATCGGTTCATTAACGGAAAAACCTCAGCATTTAAGGTTATACGGTCAGGAATCTCTAACATCTAAGTTTACCCAAGCTTTCGTTGCAAGGCGCTGGCAAAGCTTTTATTTTGAAGCAGAGACAGCTGTGTCGTTCTTTCCAGAGAATTTCCAGCAAGCCGCTGGTCTTGTGAATTATTATAATACGGAAAATTGGACAGCGCTTCAGGTGACATATGACGAGGAACTTGGCCGCATTCTTGAACTATCTGTCTGTCAAAACCTTTCCTTTTCTCAGCCGTTGACACAAAAAATCGTCATTCCAGAGGAGGTCACGTATGTGTATTTAAAAGTGACCGTTCAGAAAGAGACATATACCTATTCTTATTCTTTTGATCAAAGAGAATGGAAGGAAATTGATGTGTCATTTGAATCAAGCCATTTATCCGATGACTTCATTCGAGGAGGGGGATTTTTTACAGGGGCATTTGTCGGCATGCAGTGCCAGGATACAAGCGGCGAGCGTCTTCCTGCTGATTTCAACTATTTCCGTTATGAAGAAACAGATAAATAAAAAAGACAACACGCTGAGAGCTGTCTTTTTTATCTATGAACCTGTCATGGTGAGAGGGTGGCATCTTGCAGGAAAGCTTCAATGACTAGAGATGTCATCCCTAATACCGGTGCGTTGTGTCCTAATGACGAAGGAAGCAGCTCTACATGTGAACTGAATTGAGTATCTATCCTTGAGGATACCTCCTCTTGAATCACACGTAAAACCGTTGGCTGTGCTTCAATCACCTTGTTTCGTAAAATAATCGCTTGCGGGTTAAAGGTATGCAGGACGTTTGTGAGACCGACGCCAAGGTAAAAACCAAAGTTGCGCAGGGCATTGAGCGTTTTCATATCATTTAACGTCGCCAGCTGTTCCAAGTCTGGATGGGAGATGGGCTGATCATTTGTTTGAAGAGACTGAAACAAGGCTTTCTCAGATGCATACAGCTCCCAGCATCCACGGTTTCCGCAGCTGCATGTTGGTCCATTAAAGTCGATGGTCATATGTCCCATTTCACCAGAAAAGCCGTATGCGCCTCTGTATAAATGATGATTGATAATGATCCCGATCCCAATGCCAGTGCCGATGCTGGCATAGATCAAATGATCATAGTGTTTAGCAGCGCCAAAGATTTTTTCACCATATGCACCCGCGTTTGCTTCATTTTCAATGAAGACGGGTACTTGGAAAGCGTCTTGGAGCGTTGTTTTCAGGTCAACATTTTTCCATTTGGAATGAGGCGTAAACACGATTTGTTCATCGGTATCCACTAACCCAGGTATACATAGGCCAATACCTATGAGCCCGTATGGGGAAGAGGGGATTTGTGCCATCAACTGCTGTATTAATTCAATTAAAATGCGTATGGTCACATCAGGAGAGCTTGATGGGAGCTTGATCTGCTCTTCATGAAGAATGAACCCTTCGAGGTCGGTTAAAATGCCGTTGACATAATCAACGCCGACATCAATCCCGATGGAGCAGCCAGCACGTTTATTAAACATCAGTAAAACCGGTCTTCTCCCGCCGCTAGACTCACCTTGACCGATCTCATAGACGAGATGCTCTTTCATTAATGTACTTACTTGAGAGGAAACAGTCGATTTATTTAATCCAGTGCGTTCAGATAATTTTGCTCTGGAAATTGGCGCATGCTGGAGAATTTCTTTTAATAATAGCTTTTGATTTATTTTTTTCACAAAGTTCTGATCAGCAATATCCACGTTATCCACTCCATTTGTTTCGTCTTTAGATTAAGTTGAAAAAAAGTTACTTTTGTTTGCCTGTATTCTGTAAGAAGGATGATTTTAACTTTATTATAACGAAAATATTTCTAAAAAACTAAAAAATATGGAAAATTCAAAGTGAATTGATCATAGATTGAACATTAGTTTGTTGAATCAACTTACTAAGTATATTCATAGGAGGAATAAAAGATGGCCAACTCAAATATGAAAACGTTACACAACTTAGAAGGAATCGGAAAAATACAATATGAAGGAAAACAATCAAAAAATCCACTCGCTTTTAAACACTATGATCCAAACGAAATGATTGGCGGAAAAACAATGAAAGATCACCTGCGCTTCTCAGTCGCTTATTGGCATACATTGACTGCAGATGGAACAGACATGTTTGGAACTGGCACGATGCAGAGAGCCTGGGACTCCTATAGCGGAATGGATTTAGCGAAAGCTAGATTAGAAGTGGCCTTTCAACTTTTTGATCTATTGGATGTTCCGTATTTTTCCTTCCATGACCGTGACATTGCACCGGAGGGAGATACGCTTCAAGAGACCAATCAACAATTAGACATCATTTTAGATAGAATGAAAGAATACATGCGGGATAGCGGAGTAAAGCTGCTCTGGAACACGGCCAATATGTTCAAACATCCTAGATTTGTACACGGCGCAGCGACATCTTGTCATGCAGATGTCTTTGCCTATGCGGCCGCACAGGTGAAAAAAGGCATCGAAACAGCTAAAGAACTCGGCGCTGAAAACTACGTTTTCTGGGGAGGACGAGAAGGATACGATACTCTGCTGAATACAGATATGAAAAGAGAGCTTGACCACATGGCGTCGTTCTTGCATATGGCTGTTGATTATGCAAAGGAAATAGAGTACACAGGCCAATTTTTAATTGAGCCTAAGCCAAAGGAGCCAACCACTCATCAATACGATGCAGATGCAGCGACATCTATCGCCTTTTTAAAGCAATACGGATTAGATTCACATTTTAAATTGAATATCGAGGCAAATCACGCGACGCTTGCCGGTCATACGTTTGAGCATGAATTACGAGTAGCAAGAATACATGGATTGCTCGGTTCTGTGGATGCGAACCAAGGGAATACGCTGCTCGGCTGGGACACTGATGAATTTCCAACAGATTTATATGCCACAACTCTTGCCATGTATGAAATTCTGCAAAATGGCGGACTAGGAACTGGTGGTCTCAATTTTGATGCAAAAGTTAGAAGAGCTTCTTTTGAGCTTGAAGATATTTTGTATGCCCATATTGCGGGTATGGATGCATTCGCAAAAGGACTGCGGGTCGCTCATAGACTCATAGAAGATCGTGTGTTTGAAGATGTGATAAAGCACAGGTATCGCAGTTTTTCTGAAGGGATTGGCCGTGACATTTCAGAAGGAAAGGCAAACTTTCATACATTAGAAGAGTATGCGCTCAAACACCCTTTGATCAGAAACGAATCGGGAAGAGAGGAACAGTTGAAAGCCCGGTTAAATCAATATTTGTTAGAAGATTGATTAAAGGAGCGGACCTGTTTTGAAGGAGTGAAGACATGAAGTATGTGATGGGAATTGATCTTGGAACGAGCGGAGTCAAAGCAATATTAGTAGATGAGAATGGAAAGGTGTGCTGCGAGGCCTCTAAGCCTTACCGCCTCATTCAAGATAAACCTGGATATTGTGAGCAGAACCCAGAGGATTGGGTTGAGCAAACAGTGGCTGCGATGAAAGAACTGATGGCAAGACAGCCTGTTCATTCAAAGAAAGTAGAAGGCATCAGCTTTTCTGGACAGATGCATGGTCTGGTTCTTTTAAATGAATCCCGCAAGGTACTCCGCCCTGCGATTTTATGGAATGATACACGAACGACAGCGCAATGTACACGCATCACAAAAAAGCTGGGGGAACGGCTGCAAAAGATCACGAAAAATCAGGCGCTAGAAGGATTTACACTGCCAAAATTATTATGGGTAAAGGAACATGAACCAGAAATTGATCAACAAATCGACATGTTTTTACTCCCGAAAGATTATGTCAGATTTCGTTTAACAGGGTCTGTTCATATCGATCATTCTGATGCGGCTGGCACATTGCTGTTAGATATTGGAGAGCAAAAGTGGAGTGAAGAGATTTGTCAGGCATTTGATATTCCTCCTCATATTTGTCCGCCGCTTGTCTCATCAGAGGATGAGGTCGGTACACTATTGCCGCATATTGCACGTGAGGCGGGGATCGAAGAGGGTGCAAAAGTCTTTGCTGGCGGGGCAGACAATGCTTGCGGAGCAATTGGAGCTGGCATTTTATCCTCTGGCCGCACGTTATGCAGCATTGGCACATCTGGCGTCATTCTCTCTTACGAAGAGGATCATGAAAGAGCGCTTCAAGGAAACTTGCATTTGTTTCATCATGCAAAAAAAGACGCTTTTTACACAATGGGTGTCACCCTTTCAGCAGGATATAGCCTTAACTGGGTAAAACACTTACTGGCTCCAGAGGAATCGTTCCAATCGCTTTTAGAGGGTGCGGTTGATGTCGCGCCAGGAGCGAATGGATTGCTCTTTACGCCATATTTAGTCGGGGAGAGAACACCTCATGCGGATTCTACCGTTCGTGGAAGCTTGATTGGATTAGACAGCAGACATGAAAGGACACATATCGTAAGGGCTGTGCTAGAAGGGATTACCTTCTCGTTAAATGAATCCATCGCCTTATTCCGGCAAGCAGGGAAACACATAGATTCTATTGTCTCCATTGGGGGCGGCGCGAGAAGCCGGACATGGCTTCAAATGCAAGCAGACACTTTTCAGGCTGAGGTCATCCAGTTAGACAATGAACAAGGGCCTGCTTTAGGTGCAGCTATGCTGGCCGCCGTTGGCTGCGGATGGTATCCATCGCTTGAGGCATGTGCAGATCAGTTTATTCATCAAGCTGCTGTCTATGAGCCAGAGCAGCAGCATGCAAGTATATATGCTGATCTATTTCATCTGTATCAAAAGATCTATACACAAACAAGAGACATCCATGCCGGGTTAGAACAATACCGTTCTGTCTAGCAAGAAAGGTTACATGAAAGGAGGTGATGGGCTCGTTTCATCTTAGAGAAGGCAGAATAATATGATGAAAAAAGGAGAGGGATGAAAAATGAATTTGAAAAGATTGAGGCTGTTGTTTGTGATGTGTATTGGATTTGTGCTGACACTGACTGCTGTACCAGCTCATGCGGAAACGATTTATGATAATAGAATAGGCACACACAGCGGATACGATTTTGAATTATGGAAGGATTACGGAAATACCTCAATGACACTCAATAATGGCGGAGCATTTAGCGCACAATGGAACAATATTGGAAATGCTTTGTTTCGAAAAGGGAAGAAGTTTGATTCCACTAAAACTCATCATCAACTTGGCAACATCTCCATCAATTACAACGCAGCCTTTAACCCAGGCGGGAATTCCTACTTATGTGTCTATGGCTGGACACAATCTCCATTAGCTGAATACTACATTGTTGAGTCATGGGGCACATATCGCCCAACAGGAACGTATAAAGGATCATTTTATGCCGATGGAGGCACATATGACATTTATGAAACGCTACGTGTCAACCAGCCTTCTATTATTGGGGACGCTACCTTTAAGCAATATTGGAGTGTACGTCAAACAAAACGTACGAGCGGAACTGTATCCGTCAGTGAGCATTTCAGAAAATGGGAAAGCCTAGGTATGCCAATGGGGAAAATGTATGAAACAGCATTAACTGTAGAAGGCTACCGAAGCAACGGAAGTGCAAATGTGATGACCAACCAGCTGATTATTCGATAAAACCAAATGAAAAAAAGCCAGCAGTTTTTGCTGGCTTCAGCGTGTAGACAAACCCTCGCATTCGTTGTCAGGTCTGCGCGCTGGTGCTCACGAATGTTAAATTCGCTCCGCGCCAGTGCTCGCCCTTCCTAGACTTCAAAGGTTTTCTATCACGCTGAAAAGAAGACAAAGTGCTAAAATAAAAATCATTTTAGCACTTTGTCAACAATCTAAAGCCAGCAGTTTTTGCTGGCTTTTCTTCTGTCTATGATAATTTTTCAACTTCCACTCTGCCAGAAAAGAACGTCGCGCCGCCGCCCATATCTGCCAAGCGATCTGGTGTTAATCCATTGACTAAATGCTTTTTGCCTTTTTGATCAGCCCATAATCCTTGACTGACCACAACACCGGATAATACATTTTGACCGACTGACACGACCAGCTCACATTCTCCCCGGTCATTCAGCACACGCACCATGTCACCGTCTTCAATCTGTCTTGCCTTTGCATCTTGTTCATTCATATGAAGCTTAGGAAACTTCTCAAGCTTTTGATGCTTTTCATGAAGTGAGAAGGTCGAGTTAAGAAAATTATGATTCGGTCCCGGTATAAAGGTAAGCGGATAATCGCTTTCCTGATAGAGGGGCACATAGGTTGGTAGTGCTGGATAGCCGTCTTTTTTCATTTGTTCAGAATAAAGCTCAATTTTCCCGCTTGGAGTAGAGAGCTTTAAGTCTTGGAAAGGTCCTCGTTTTGCTTTGATCCATTTCTTTTCTTTTAATGCTTCGTACGAAATGTCCTCATAATGCGGATTTTCCGGATGGTGAAGGGCTTGTTCCATGAGCTCCGCATCTGTCTCGCGGAAGGCTTCATCTTCAAAGCCCATCGCATGGGCTAACAGGCGGAACACTTCCGTATTGGATTTACTTTCTCCATAGCGTTCAATCACCGGCTCTTGAATTTGAATATAATGGTGCCAGTATGATGTATAGAAATCCTCATTTTCAAAAGCAGAGGTTGCCGGCAGGACAATGTCTGCATACGCAGCTGTCTCTGTCAGAAATAGGTCATGAACCACTGTAAATAAGTCCTCTCTCAGCAAACCTTCTCTTACTTTATTTGCTTCAGGTGTCACAACGGCTGGGTTGCACGAGTAGACAAAGAGTGAATCAATGGAAGGCGCTGCATTCGTCAGCACACTGCCTAGCTGATTCATATTAAATGATCTAGGCGTGCGGTCCTTTAATAGATCCGGCCGCTGAAGAGCGGTTTCATTATAGCTGAGAAAAGAAGAGTTTGATTTCATCGCACCGCCGCCCTTGTAGAGCCATTGACCAGTCAGGGCAGGGAGGCAGGAAATGGTTCGAATACTCATCCCGCCATTATCATGGTGCTGCAAACCATTGCCAATGCGAATGAGAGATGGCGATGTCTCTGCGTACATTCTCGAAAGTGTAAGGATGTCCTCTTTAGAAACCCCAGTGATACCCTCAACGGTATCTGGATCATACTGCTTCACATGCTCACGCAGCTCTTTATGACCGGTTGTATATTCCTCTAAAAAGGCTTCATCTGTCAGTCCTTCTTTAAAAAGGACATGCATGATGCCAAGGGCAAGTGCGCTGTCAGTACCAGGTCGAAGCGGAATAAACCAATCTGCCATCCGTCCGGTTTGGTTCTTGTGAACATCAATCACGACAATCTTTGCTCCTTGCTTTCGCGCTTTTTGTGCGAGGGTGATTTGGTGCATATTGGTCGACACAGCATTGATGCCCCAAAAGATAAATAGTTTCGTATGAATGGTGTCTTCTGGGTCTGTCCCGATGCTTGCACCCATTGTATATTTATAGCCAGTCGTTCCTGCTGACTGACAGATGGTCCGGTCTAACTGACTTGAACCAAGACGATAGAAAAAGCGGCGGTCCATGCCTTCTGCATTCAGATTGCCCATGTTCCCATAAAAGCTGTAAGGCAGAATACTTTCTGGACCTTTTTCTTCAATCAGCTTTGTCCATTTTTGACGAATGGTTTCAATGGCTTCTTCCCACGTAATCGGTGCAAATTGACCATCGCCTTTGCGTCCAACACGTTTCAAAGGAGTGGTCAGCCGTTTTTCATCATATAAACGGGCTGTGACATTCCGCACCTTGTTGCATATGTTGCCTTGGGTAACTGGGTGGTCTGGATCTCCCTGCACTTTTACGATCTTTCCATTTTCTTTATGTATCAAAAGACCGCACTGATCCGGGCAATCTAACGAACAAACTGATTTGAATATTCCGTCTTTCATTGCTGTATAATCGGTCATGAATTTTTGGCTCCCTTTCTGCAATCCGTTATCACTTTGTATGGACTTTATTTTAGCATGTTCGGAGATGGAAGGTAAGAAAGAGATGATGAATTGAAGAAAATGAAAAAGCCCCTCAAAAGGGACTTTTAAAAACGGGTGACCTGTACAGGAAATTCTTTTACCCCAAAAACAAATGTGCTTTGAATGGGTTTTAGCTGATCTGCCGCACAGGTGATGTCTTGAAACGTCTGGAGTAAAACCTCAAGGGCAATGTTGCTCTCAAGGCGGGCAAGCGGTGCACCGAGACAAAAATGAATGCCAAAGCCAAAGCTCATATGAGGATTTGATTTCCGGTCAAGGCGGAACGTATCTGGATCGTCAAATTTCTGTTCATCGCGATTTGCAGAAGCGACCCAGCTAATGAGATAGTCACCTTTTTCAATTTTTGAGCCTGCAATCTCCACATCCTCGGCCGCGATTCGCCCAATGGCTTGAACAGGCGGGTAATAGCGTAACGTTTCCTCGGTCAATTGAGGAATAAGAGAGAGGTCCTGCCGTACTGCTTCGGCGATATGCGGCTGCTCTGTAAGCAGTCGTACTGCATTTGTAATTAAATTGGTCGTTGTCTCATTACCAGCAACAAGTAATAGAATACAAAAGCCAAGCAGTTCATTCTCGGTTAAACGCTCACCATCGATTTCCGATTGAATGAGAAGTGAGATCAGGTCATCAGCAGGGGAGTCTTTTCGTTTTTGGATTAAGTGAGCAAAATAAGCGGACAGCTCTTCCTCTGCGCGTTTCTGCATATCGACAACTGCCTGAATGGCTTCTTTTGATTCATCCTTAGCACCTGCCACTAGGGCATCAGAATGTTTCTTAATCAGTTCTCTATCTTTTACCTCTGCACCGAGAAGCTCAGCAATAATCATCACAGGCAGGGGAGCTGCTAGATCTTGCACGATATCAAACGTACGTTGATCCTTGACTTGTTGCAGCAGGTCATGTGTCAGGTCTTTAATCTTACCTTCTAATTGCTTGATCGCTTTTGGCGTGAATGCTTTATTCACGAGTGCTCTCATCTTTGTATGTTTTGGAGGGTCCATTGTTAAAATACTCGTTTTTGAGGTGCTTCTTCCTCGCTGTGATGAGAACACTTTCGGCTGCTTGAGAACAGACTGGATATCCGCATATCGAAAGAGATCCCAGCACTTTCTTGTCTCATCATATCTCATATCACTCTGCGCACGTAGCTCATTGTAAATAGGAAATGGGAAAAGAAGGTCATCGGTAGAACGGATTTCTTTCATTGGAATGACATTGACATAGTTTTCTTTCACTTTCATTATGAACGCTCCTTTTTCACTTGGTTTCTCTTTCACCGTATCACCAGTAAAATGTCATTTCAACGGACATGTTTTCTAAAATATGTCAATAGTCTAATCGGAAGATTCAAGCACATTCATCGTATAGGAAAATAGAAAGTCATTAAAAATGATAGCGCTTTCTAAAAAATAGAATTGAAGTCACCGAATCAAAAATAAAATGGGGAATTCAGTCGAAAGAAAGGGTACTATGATGCAAATACGAATAGTTCTTTTGGTCTAATTTGTTGTTTCGTAAAAGCGCAGTCAGCATACATATAGCAAGCGGTTCGCTATACAATCGGGACTTTTGAAAAGCACTAGCTCTTTCTTGACACGATTTCTCATCATGTTACGATAACTAACGTGTGAAAAACACGAACAAAAAGCGAACAAGGGAGAGGATCCATATCATTGATCAAAAGAAAGTTGCTTTCATTGGAGCAGGTTCTATGGCGGAAGGAATGATTGCAGGGATTGTGCGATCAGGACAGATGCCGCTAGGCCAAATTTACGCAACAAACAGACAAAATCAACATCGATTGAATGAACTAACGAAACGATACGGAATACAAACAGCCACAATGGATTCTTTTCCTTTTGAAGAAATGGATATGTTGATCCTGGCCATGAAGCCAAAGGATGCTGAAACAGCACTTGAATCGTTAAAACCTCATATTCAGAGAGACCAGCTGATCATGTCTGTCCTTGCAGGCGTTAAGCAATCATATATTGAAGATATGCTGCATGAAGGGCAGCCTGTTATGAGGGTGATGCCCAATACGTCAAGTACGATTGGGGCTTCAGCGACCGCTTTATGTGCTGGACGTTATGTGAAAGACGACCATATCAGCATGAGTCAGGCTCTTTTATCTGAAATGGGCGAAGTCTATACCATTCAGGAAGAGCAAATGGATATTTTCACTGGAATTGCCGGAAGCGGCCCAGCCTATTTTTATTTCTTAATGGAGAGAATCGAAGAAGCAGGAGAAGAAGCAGGTTTATCTAAGGAATTGTCTCGTCAAATTGGCGCGCAGACACTTCTCGGTGCTGCGAAAATGCTGCAAGAAACAGAAGAAGACCCTTCTACTCTAAGAGAGAAAATTACGTCACCAAATGGAACAACGGCTGCTGGATTGAATGCATTAGATGATTTTGGCGGTGGAGAAGCGATCAAGCAGGCCGTCAAACATGCTGCTAATCGATCAAAAGAGATCAGCAATCAGCAAAAACAAAAAGTATCTATATAAATAGAGCTCAGGTACAGGAGTGATAAGGTGTACGCAGATAAAGAGAAAAAACGAATTGTTGTGAAAATCGGAAGCAGCTCTCTTACTAGCTTTCAAGGGGAGATTAGTTTAAAAAAACTAGAAAACCTCGTCAATCAAATTGTGAAACTCAAAGATGCAGGACACGAAGTCATTTTGGTTTCATCTGGTGCGGTTGCAGCTGGTTACCGAAAACTAGGATTTATCGATAGACCCAAAACACTGCCGGAAAAACAGGCATCTGCCTCAATTGGGCAAGGCCTTTTAATGGAATCATATTCTACTTTATTTTTATCACACGGTTATATTGCCTCACAGCTTTTAATCACAAGAAGTGATTTTTCCGATGAAACACGCTATCAAAATGTGCGCAACACGATGAATGTGTTATTAGATCGAGGCATCATCCCAATTATTAATGAAAATGACACAGTGACGATCAATCGGCTGAAGTTCGGAGATAACGATACATTGTCTGCAAAAGTAGCTGGATTGATTGATGCGGATTTCCTTGCCATTTTATCTGATATTGATGGCTTGTATGAAGATAACCCGCATACAAACCCAAATGCGAAGAGAATTCTTGAAGTCACAGACATCACAGAAGACATCGAAGCAGCGGCTGGAGATGCAGGCAGCAGTGTGGGCACAGGCGGAATGAAATCAAAGCTCGATGCGTTTAAAATTTCCATGGCCGCTGGCATCAATGGCTTTTTAGGAAAAGCGGATACGCCTCACATTTTAGATAAAGCGATCAATGGGACAGAGGACGGCACTTATTTTACGGCTGATGAAAATTTAGCTCCGCTGAATTACAAGAAGCAGTGGATTGCCTTTCATTCTGGACCAAAAGGCGAGATCGTTGTTCAAAAAAAATCACAGGAGCACCTCATGCACCGCGAGAAATGCCTTGATTCCGATGGCATTGTCAATGTAAAGGGTTCGTTTAAAAAAGGCGATGTCGTCCGTATTTTAGATCAAGATGGAAGAGAAATAGGGCTTGGTATTGTGAATTATCCATCTGATGAACTTGCACTGAGCAGTGACTCGTTACAGGATGAAGTGGTTCATGTCGTCGATCTTGAAGCGTTTGTTTGTCATTTAGATTTATCGATACCAGTTTGCTAACCAAAAGGGAGGAATTCCATGACACTGACAGCTGAAGTTGTCACATCGGTCAAAGAAAAAGCAAAAAAAGCAAAGCACGTTTCAAAAAAACTAGGTTTACTTCATACAGAGGATAAAAACGAGGCGCTGCTTAAACTAGCAGAAGCGTTAGAACAAAAAAGCACCTTCATTTTACAGGAGAACCAAAAGGATGTAGATGCAGGGAAGGAAAAGGGCTTCTCAGAGGCACTCTTGGATCGTTTAATGTTAAATGAAGAAAGAATTCATGAGTTTGCTGAAAGTTTGCGGCTTGTGACGAGATTAACAGATCCTGTTGGAGAAATATTGGATGAATGGACTCTTGAAAACGGCTTGCACGTGAAAAGCCGAAGAGTACCGCTCGGCGTGATCGGGATGATCTATGAAGCGAGACCGAACGTCACTGTCGATGCAGCAGGGCTTGCCCTCAAGGCAGGTAACGCAGTGATTTTAAAAGGCGGTTCCTCCGCTATTTCTTCCAACAAAGCCATTGTCCGTGTCATTCATGAAGCATTGGATCAAACAAAGATCCCGCGTGATGCGGTGCAATTGATTGAACAAACAGACCGTTCATCGGTTCAAGCGATGTTCCATCTGAAAGATTGGATCGATGTCTTAATTCCGCGAGGGGGAGCTTCTTTAATCAAAACAGTGGTTGAACAATCCACCATTCCCGTCCTTGAAACAGGGACAGGAAACTGCCATGTCTTTATTGATCAAACAGCCAATGTAAAAAAAGCCATTGAGATTGTCATCAATGCAAAAACGAATCGTCCGGCTGTATGTAATGCACTTGAGACGCTGATCATCCATCGTGATTGGCTGAAAGAGAATGCTGCATCATTGAATGAAGCTCTGCTGGAGCACCATGTCACTGTACATGGTGACGAGGCAGCACTGTCTCATTTTTCAAACGCCATTCCTGCTGAGGAAGTGGACTGGGCAGATGAGTATTTAAGTCTTGATCTTGCAGTAAAGGTAGTCGATTCAATCGAGGAAGCCATACACCATATTGATCAGTACGGTACAAAACATTCAGAAGCCATCGTGACAGAAGATGAAAAGCAGGCACTCACGTTTTTAAACGCAGTCGATGCGGCGGCGGTTTATCATAACGCATCTACCCGCTTTACAGACGGCGGCGCACTTGGATACGGGGCTGAAATTGGCATCTCCACTCAAAAACTGCATGCAAGAGGGCCAATGGGACTTCCTGCACTCACGACAACGAAGCTGCTTCTATCTGGCGATGGCCAGATTAGAGGCTAGAAGAGATGCAAAAAACACTACCTTTTTTATAGGGTAGTGTTTTTTAGTGTATGATGAAGAATTTCATTTGTTAGAGCAAGTTTTCTTCATGACTTTCTCAAATTTAAAGAATTCAAATTCCTCAGGTGCTGATGGCTCATTTTCTTGATCATCTGCATGAGGTGCGTTCGGATCTGGATGTTTCATGTGATAAAATTCAACAATTTGAAAGCCGCACTTATTGACATAAAAATGAATGTTGCGTTTTTCAAAATACGGGGTCACAACCTCCCATACCATCGTTTCTGGATATTGCGCCTCGATGGCTTTCCATGCTGCCTGACCAATGCCTTTTCCGTGTGAGGATGAAGAGATGTATAATAGGTCAACTGAGTTGTGATGGGTCTCTTTGTTGATTTTAATGACAACTCCGCCTGCCTTTTCACCATTTAGCTTAATATGATAAACAATGTGTTCATTTGATTGAAAAGATTCATCAATCACTTCATCTGGAGGAATCGGTCCATCATGCGCATCGCCAAATGCGTCGATCACGCCAGCTGTAAAAGCTTTCTGCAGCTCTTTTTTCATAAAAGGGAAATCCTCTTTATTTGCAATTTCTAATGTCACTTCATGTTGAGTTATGTTGTTCATGTTTTTATCCTTTCCCAGCGTAGTGGTGGTTCTGCATGTTATCATGATAAAGGGTGGAGTAACTCCATAGTCAAGAGAGGAGCCTTAATCATGATCAATGATGTGCAAAAAACGTTTTTCACTGGAGAATTTGCCAAGCTATTTGATGTAAAAAAAGATACCCTGTTTTATTACGATAAAATTGATTTATTTAAGCCAGCTGGTGTCCATGAAAATGGGTACCGTTACTATACACTCGAGCAATTTGATCATTTTATAGCGATTCAATCCCTTCGAGCTGTTCAATTTCCGATAAAAGAGTTAAAACAATATTTTACAGAGCCTTCCCGCGAAAGGCTTCAAAGCCTAGCAGCCGAACAAATAGAAAAGGTCAAACAAGAGATTGAAAAACTTCAAGATATCCAGTCTTTTCTTATGCGGGTGATGGAGACGACGCAAGAACTATCATCTATAAAAATAGGAGAGGTTCTGTTTCAAGAGATGCCAGAAGAACCTGTTGTATTAAGTGCATCGAACCCAATTGACATGAATACATCCGTAGAAGAAATATCACGTATTGTTGGAAAATTTCTAAAGGGAATTGGTATAAAAGGTGCTGCGGCAAATGGTGCTGTCTTAAAAAAGGAGCAGTTTCTTCAGCGTCACTATCATCAGTCAGATCAGCTGTTTTGCCGAATGGAAGCGCCAGGAGCAGTTAAAAAACCTGCGGGCCTCTATGCTGTGATGTATGATCAAGGATCATATGAGGAGATTGAGTCTGCTTATTCGCGCTTGTTAGATGAAATCGAGAAAGAGGAAATGATGCTGGATGGAGATGTATTTGAGGAGTATTTGCTTCATTCACTCATGTCTAAAGATGAAGCAGAGTATATAACGAAACTCAGTGTAAAAGTGAAAAAGCGAGCTGATTAACAAAAAAGAGGATAGACCGCATGGGCGCGTGTCTATCCTCTCTTTATATTTAACCCACTTGATTCTCCGAAAATTGGCTCATATATAAGTCTGCATAAAAGCCTTTTTGTTTCAAGAGTTCACTGTGCGTTCCTTTTTCAATGATGGTGCCATCTTTCATGACTAGAATAAGGTCTGCATCCTTGATCGTCGACAGCCTGTGTGCAATGACGAAGCTCGTTCTGCCTTTCATCAATTCATTCATCGCTTTTTGAATGTGCATCTCTGTCCGTGTATCCACACTGCTCGTCGCTTCATCTAATATCAAGATCTTTGGATCAGATAAAATCGCACGGGCGATGGTTAACAGCTGGCGCTGACCTTGGGACAGATTGCCGGCATCTTCTGTTAAGAGTGTGTCATATCCGTCTGGTAGTGTGCGGATGAAGTCATCAGCATAAGCATGTTTGGCGGCTTTGATGACATCCTCTTTTGAGACGTTCTGCCTGCCATAGGCAATATTGTCGTGAATCGTTCCTTCAAAAAGCCACGTATCCTGAAGAACCATCGCAAATAAGTCGCGTACTTGCTGACGGCTGAGGTCAGTTGTTTTGACGCCGCCGATGCGGATAGAGCCTTGATCTAATTCATAGAAACGCATTAAAAGATTGATGATGGTTGTTTTTCCAGCGCCTGTTGGCCCGACAATAGCAACCGTTTGTCCTTCTTTTACATCTAAAGTCAAATCTTTAATAATCGGATGGTCTTTTTCATACCCAAATTGAACTTGTTCAAAGCTCACATCGCCTGAAAGTGATTCAAGATCAATTGCTGCATCTTCCTCGGCACTTTCTTCTTCCTCATCGAGGATTTCAAATACCCTTTCAGCAGAAGCAATCGCTGATTGAACCAAGTTGGCGACGCTTGATGCCTGCACGAGCGGTTGAGACATTTGCTGCGTGTATTGGATAAACGCCTGCACATCTCCGACACGAATATTCCCATTAATGACAAGAATACCGCCGGCTACACTGACTGCCACATAGCCAAGGTTCCCGATAAACGTCATCAATGGCATCATTAAACCAGAAATGAACTGCGCTTTCCTTGATGATTCATACAGCTGTTCGTTTAATTGATCAAACGTATCAATCGCTTTCTTTTCGTAGCCATACGCACGAACCGTTTGATGCCCTGAGAACATTTCATTAATATGTCCGTTGATCATCCCGAGCTCTTTTTGCTGCGCTTTAAAATGCTTTTGAGAAAATGACGTAATGCCGCGAATCGCAAACAGGCTGAGCGGCAGCGTTAAACAAACAAGCAAGGTCAATAGCGGACTAATCAATAGCATCATGACGACAATCCCAATGACCGTAATGACAGATGTAATCACTTGGGTGAGTGCCTGCTGAAGCGATGTATTAATATTATCGATATCATTCATCACACGGCTCAGCGTGTCCCCATGGGTTGTTTTATCAAAATACCGAAGGGGGAGACGTGTGAGCTTGTCATTTGCTTCTTGCCGTAATTCAGCAATGGTCTGTTGGGAGACACCCGCCATCACATATTGCTGAACGAATGAAAAGAGAGAGGCAATGACATATAGCGCGACAAGCAGTAATAAAATACGTGAAATGACATCAAATTGAACAGCTGTTCCTTGAGTAAAGCTGTCAAACAGGGAAGAGGTGGCATCCCCTAGCAGCTTTGGACTAATGACGTTAAAGACGGTTGAACCGACCGCTGCAATGAAGACAATGATCAATTGAATTTTCCTCGGTTTTAAATAACCAATCAAACGAAGCAGTGTTTTCTTAAATTCCTTCGGTTTTGTGACAGGTCCTCTAAGGTGGCCGCCTTTATGGCCCATGCCGGAAGACATTTTCTTACTCATCCTCGCTCCACCTCCTGACCTTCCTGGGATGCAACAATCTCTTGATAGACAAGATTGTCCTTCAGTAATTGTTCATGTGTTCCGATACCTGCGATTTTCCCATCATCTAGTACGATGATTTTATCACTATGCTTCACTGTGCTGATTCTTTGCGCCACAATGATGAGGGCTGCATGCGCTTTTTCAGCTTCTAATGATGCCCGAAGCTTCGCATCTGTTTTGTAATCAAGTGCTGAGAAACTATCGTCAAACAGATAGAATGACGGCTTTCTCACTAGCGCTCTTGCAATAGAAAGACGCTGCTTTTGACCGCCAGATAGATTCGATCCACCCTGGTCAATTTCCGCATTGATTCCGCCATCTTTTTGCAAAACAAATTCTTCTGCCTGCGCCGTTCGCAGCGCTTGCCAGACGTCCTCATCGCTTGCATCCTGCCTGCCAAAACGCACATTATCGGCAATGGTGCCGCTAAATAAAACCGCTTTTTGAGAGACATAGCCCATCTGGCTTCTTAGTTTCTCCTGAGGCAGCTCTCTAATGTCTACACCATCTAGTGTAATCCGGCCATCTGTTGCTTCATAAAAGCGTGTCATCAGCTGGAGAAGAGTGGTTTTCCCAGAACCTGTACTTCCGATAATAGCTGTCGTTTCGCCAGTTTTGGCTTCAAACGTAATGTCTTGAACTGCCGGTTTCTCAGCTTTTGAGTAATAAAATGACACATCTTCAAAACGAATGGATTGGGCTGGCGCGCGCAGGTCAATAACAGTTCCTTCATTGTCTTTAATCTTCGGTTCCATGTTTAACACTTCGTTCATGCGTTTAGCTGATGCTTGTGCTCTTGGAACCATAATAAAGCTCATCGACAGCATAATAAGTGCCATTAAAATCATCAT
Source organism: Bacillus sp. MZGC1 (assembly GCF_002998605.1). Taxonomy (NCBI): domain Bacteria; kingdom Bacillati; phylum Bacillota; class Bacilli; order Caryophanales; family Bacillaceae; genus Bacillus; species Bacillus sp. MZGC1. The sequence goes on along the minus strand of NZ_PVRE01000006.1, from coordinate 155,666 downwards.
CGCATATTGAATGAAAGCAATGAGATTCCCAACTTCCATCTCTCCGGCATCAATTCGGTTTGCACCTAGCCAGACAATACCGATATTCGTGAAGTTCATGATGATCAGCATAAATGGAAACAAGTAAGCCATTAATCGGTTGACTCTAAGGCCAGTATCCTTGTAGGATGTGTTGGCTTCTTGAAAACGCTCCTTTTCATCATCTACACGGTTAAAAGCACGAATGACCCGGATGCCTGAAAGAGATTCTCGCATAATTAAATTCAGCCGGTCTGTTTTCTTCTGAAGCTGGCCGAATAATGGAATGGCTTTTCTCGATACCAAATAGATAAATCCGCCAAGAAGGGGAAGAGCTGCTAAAAAAATGAGAGACAGGACAGCATCTCGGGATACAGCCAAAATAATTCCGCCCACAAGCATGAGCGGTGCTCTCGTCATCATTTGTAAAATCATGATCGTGACATCTTGGACTTGTTTCACATCATTTGTTGATCTTGTAATAAAGGAAGACGTCCCGATCCTTTGAAATTCTTCTAGTGAAAATTGTTCGACATGCACAAACAGCTGTCTTCTCATATCACGCCCGAAGCCAAGTGCAGTCTTTGATGACAAGTAAGACTTCCAGATAGTGAGCAAGATGGCAAGTAAAGAACAGGCCACCATCCAGCCGCCAACCTTCCATATGTAAGCAATATCTCCTTGGACGATTCCGACATCGACGATATCTGCCGTAAGCGTCGGTAAATACAGCTGGAGCATGCTGCTTAAAAAGGTGAGGATAACAATGGACACAACGGACAGCCGATACGGCTTTAAAAACGATAAAATTGATTTCATACGAATACCTTTCTTCCATATAGTGTGTTGTTCTGTAACCCATCATATACAAAGAGGGATTATTTCCACAAATGAAATGTCCTGTTTTAATAAATTATTTATATTGTTCAATTTTAGAAAAGAAATCCTTCACAAACACATAAAAATCATGGGCAGAAGGAGACATTTCTCGTGACTTAGACGCAATAATTCCAACAGTTCTTCTCACTTGCGGAAAATCGATCGGAATTTTCGCTGTAAATCGCGGTGTGGTTTCATAAAAGGCGCTTTCGGGTAATAAGGTAACGCCCATACCCGCTGATACAAGACCTTTAATGGCGTCTAAATCCTCTCCTTCAGATGAAATGGTTGGCTTATAGCCTGCCTGCTTGCAAGCATCAACTGCAATTTGTCTCAGCACATACCCTTCAGGAAATAACACGAAATGATCCTTTCTTAAATCACTTAAATGAATACTCTTTTGTCCGCTAAAGGGGTGGCTAACCGGCAAAAGGGCATAAATGCTTTCTGAAAACAAAATATTTCCTTCTATTTGAGGATCGTTTGTCGGTACGGGTCCTAAAAAGGCGAGATCAATATCCCGATTTTTTACAGCTTCAATGAGAAATTTATAGGATCCTTGACGAAGTAAAAAATCGACCTCTGGATATTCCTGCTTAAAGGCGGAAATGACTGAAGGAAGCACTTGGCTTGCTAGACTTGTAGGAAAGCCGATATTCACCGTTCCTTTGTGCGGATCTAAGTATTCATCAATTTGCTCTTTCGCATAATCAATGGCTTTTAGTGCCGTTCTGACATGATCTAAAAATTGTCTGCCGATTTTCGTTAATTTGATATTTCGGCCTTCTCGTTCGAATAAGGCCACTCCAAGTTCTTCTTCTAAATTCGCAATCTGCCGGCTGATAGCAGATTGGGCGACATGTAAGTTTTCAGCCGCTTCTGACACGTGCTCACGGTCTGCGACTTCTACAAAATAACGTAACTGACGAAGCTCCATTTTTACACTTCACACCCATCTATCTCAAAAAGAGATTGTTTTCATCTAAATTATATATTGTTTATATTAATTTGAAAACTTAAAATAAGTTACAGAGTTTGTGAGATTTTATGACTGTGAAAAAACGGATCTTTTAAACGGGGGAGAGAAACGATGACTTATAATCAACTACCACAACCACAAGGTCTCTACCGTCCTGAATTTGAACATGATGCATGTGGAATCGGACTGTACGCTCATTTAAAAGGGGAAGCGACACACAGCATCGTCAAAAAGGGATTACAAATGCTTTGCCAGCTTGATCACCGCGGCGGGCAAGGCAGTGATCCGTATACAGGTGATGGTGCCGGCTTAATGGTACAGCTGCCAGACGCTTTCTTTAGAAAAAGCTGCAAAGACTTTGCACTTCCTGAAAAGGGCCGTTACGGGGTAGGAATGGTCTTCTTTTCAAAAGAGGATGACGAGAAAACGCGTCAAGCCATCGAGCAAAAAATCAACGGATTCATTAAACAAGAAGGTCAAACATTAATTGGCTGGAGAACAGTCCCTGTCGATGCCGGTAAAATTGGTACTGTCGCAGCGAAGAGCTGTCCGGTTGTAAGGCAAGTCTTTATCGGGGCAAACGACAACATCACAGATCGTTTGTCATTTGAAAGAAAATTATATGTCATTCGTAAGCAGGCTGAGAACTGGGGAACAGCAGAGGAAAAGCAATTTTACTTTGTCAGCTTGTCGAGTCAAACCATTGTATACAAGGGGCTTTTAACATCAGATCAAGTCGATGCTTTTTATCTTGATCTTCAGGATGAAACATTTGTTTCTGCATTTTCACTTGTTCATTCACGATTTAGTACAAATACATTTCCTACATGGGAAAGAGCCCATCCAAACCGTTACTTGATTCACAACGGTGAAATCAACACATTAAGAGGAAACATCAATTGGATGAGAGCAAGAGAACAACAATTCGTATCTGAAGCTTTCGGAGACGATTTAGACAAGATTTTGCCAGTGCTGAATGCAGACGGAAGTGATTCATCCATTCTAGACAATGCCTTTGAATTCTTTGTGCTTGCAGGCCGTACACCTGCTCATACAGCGATGATGCTGATTCCAGAGCCTTGGACTGAAAACACGCACATGTCAAAAGAGAAACGGGCATTTTATGAATACCATAGTTCTCTCATGGAGCCGTGGGATGGACCAACAGCCATTTCCTTTACAGATGGTAAACAAATCGGTGCCATCTTAGACCGAAACGGATTAAGACCGGCAAGATATTACGTCACAAATGATGATCATATCATTTTCTCTTCTGAGGTCGGCGTGATCGACACAAATGAAAAGGATGTCAAATACAAAGACCGTCTCGAGCCGGGCAAAATGCTGTTAATCGATTTAGAAGAAGGACGAATTATTTCTGACGAAGAAGTGAAATCGACGATTGCGAATGAACTTCCTTATCAAAAATGGCTTGATGAAGAAATGGTTCATGTCAATCGCTCAGAAGAAAATTCAGAAAATTCTAGTATAATGGATGATTTATTGACTCGTCAGCGTGCGTTCCATTATACGTACGAAGACATTCAAAAATATTTAATTCCTTTACTAGAAGAAGGTAAAGACCCAATCGGTTCAATGGGAAGCGACACACCGCTTGCTGTGTTATCAGATCGTGCGCAGTCTCTGTTTCATTATTTCAAGCAGTTGTTTGCACAGGTGACGAACCCGCCGATTGATGCTATTCGTGAGCAGCTTGTGACATCTACCATGACTTGGTTGGGTGCTGAAGGAGATATTTTACATCCGAATGAATATTCATGCCGAAGAATTAAACTTTATACACCGGTCTTAACGAGTGGACAATTTAACGGCTTGAAAACGATTGTTCATAATGCCTTTAAAAGCAAAACGATTCATACTCTATTCACCGATGATTTAAAGCGCGGATTGGATGCGATGTTTGAAGAGGCGGAAAAAGCGATCCGCGAAGGCGTATCTTTATTAATCCTTTCAGATCGTGAAATGACAGAACAAAAAGTGCCGATTCCACCGCTTCTAGCGCTAAGTGCACTGCATCAGCATCTTGTACGCCAAGGCTTACGGACAAAGGTTAGTCTGATCGTTGAATCTGGAGAAGTCAGAGAGGTCCATCATTTTGCCGCACTGATTGGCTACGGAGCAGATGCGATCCATCCTTATCTTGTGTATGAAACGTACAAACAGTTGATTGCAGATGAAGCGATCTCTTTCAGCTTTGATGAAGCAGTCACAAAGTTTGGTAAAAGCGTGACCGAAGGTGTCGTCAAAGTCATGTCTAAAGTGGGAATTTCCACTGTGCAAAGCTATAGAGGAGCGCAAATCTTTGAAGCTGTCGGCATTAGTGAAGATGTCATTCAGGCGTATTTCACGGGAACAGCTTCTCAGCTTGGCGGGATTGATCTTGAGACCATTGCACACGAGGCAAAACTCCGTCATGAAGCAGGGTATCAGGCAGCGACTGACCAAACACTCGAATCAGGCAGTGATTTCCAGTGGAGAAAAAATGGAGAGCACCATGCCTTTAACCCAAAAACGATCCATACGCTTCAGTGGGCATGCCGCAATGAAGATTACGATCTATTTAAGCAATATACAAAGGCAGCGGACGAAGAAAGAATCGGCTTCCTTAGAAATTTATTTTCTTTCCAGCCAAAACAAAAACCAGTTCGTTTGGAAGACGTTGAATCTGCTGAATCCATCGTGCGCCGATTCAAGACAGGTGCCATGTCATTTGGGTCTTTAAGTAAAGAAGCGCATGAAGCGCTTGCGATTGCCATGAACCGAATTGGCGGTAAAAGTAACAGCGGAGAAGGCGGAGAAGATCCTGCACGTTTTACAGTTGATGAACGCGGCGATGATCGCAGAAGTGCGATTAAACAAATTGCTTCTGGACGCTTTGGCGTAAAGAGTCATTACTTGGTCAATGCAGATGAACTCCAAATTAAAATGGCGCAGGGAGCAAAACCTGGAGAAGGCGGACAGCTGCCAGGAAATAAAGTATACCCTTGGGTTGCCGATGTACGCGGCTCTACACCAGGCGTCGGATTGATTTCACCACCGCCGCATCATGATATTTATTCCATCGAGGATTTGGCGCAGCTGATCCATGATTTGAAAAACGCGAACCGTGATGCCCGCATCAGCGTCAAGCTTGTGTCTAAAGCCGGCGTTGGGACGATTGCAGCAGGTGTAGCAAAAGGGACGGCGGATGTCATTGTGATCAGTGGATACGATGGCGGCACAGGAGCTTCGCCGAAAACGAGTATTAAACACACAGGACTTCCTTGGGAGCTCGGTTTGGCAGAAGCACATCAAACCCTTGTGTTAAATGGTCTTCGCGAGAGAGTCGTTCTTGAAACGGACGGCAAGTTAATGACTGGACGCGATGTTGTCATGGCAGCGATTTTAGGAGCAGAAGAATACGGCTTTGCAACAGCTCCACTTGTCGTATTGGGCTGTGTGATGATGAGAGCATGTCATTTAGATACTTGCCCAGTCGGCGTCGCTACACAGAATCCAGAGCTTCGCAAAAAATTCATGGGGAACCCTGATCACATTGTGAATTTCATGATGTTTATTGCAGAGGAAGTAAGAGAAATCTTAGCGGAACTTGGCTTTACATCAATGGATGAATTAATTGGACGCACGGATGTTCTAGGAGTCAGTGAACGAGCAAAAGCACACTGGAAAGCAGGGCAGCTAGACCTTGAAACACTGCTTTATCAGCCAGAAGGAGCTCGTACATTCAGAACACCGCAAAATCATAAAATTGATGAATCACTGGATATGAATGAAATCCTCCCTTATGTACAGGAAGCGCTGAATCATCAAACACCGGTTGATCTATCATTGAATATTCGCAATATCAACCGTGTGGCCGGAACCATTACTGGAAGTGAAGTGTCTAAGCGCTACGGGGAAGAAGGCTTGCCAGAGGATACGATCACACTAAGGTTCACTGGTTCCGCAGGACAAAGCTTCGGCGCATTTGTGCCAAAGGGCATGTCTCTCTATTTAACAGGCGATTCAAATGACTATATCGGCAAAGGACTCTCTGGAGGCAAAATTGCGGTCAAAACCTCTGATCACTTTGTACAAAATGGACATGAAAACGTCATTGTCGGAAACGTCGCATTCTACGGAGCGACAAGCGGAAAAGCCTTTATTAACGGGCGTGCAGGTGAGCGCTTTGCCGTTCGTAATTCAGGTGTGCATGTGGTCGTTGAAGGAATCGGTGATCACGGCTGTGAATACATGACTGGCGGACGTGTCGTCATTTTAGGAGACGTCGGAAAAAACTTCGGCGCAGGCATGTCTGGCGGCGTAGCTTACGTCCATACATCCGATGCGAAACAGTTCAAAAGAATGTGCAACATGGAAATGATCATGTTTGAAAAGCTCACAGATCATGAAGAAGAACAAGAAGTGAAACAGCTGATTAAAGAGCACCTTCATTATACAAACAGCTCAAAAGCATCGGCACTTCTAGAAAACTGGGCGCAAGAAAAGGATCAATTCATCAAAGTTATTCCGAGAAATTACAAAATGATGCTTCAAAACATTGAAGAACAAAAACAAGCGGGCCTCAGTCATGAAGAAGCGGTCATGTTCGCCTTTGAAGCAAACACAAAACCGAAAAATCAAGAAACGGCAAACGGGCAAAAAGCAGCCCTCGCTCATTAAGAAAGGGGAGAGGACAATGGGCAAAGCAACAGGTTTTATGGATTATAAAAGAGAAAAGCCAAATGAACGTGACCCTCTCACTCGTCAAAATGACTGGAAAGAATATTCAGCTCCTTATACAGATGACGTATTGAAGAAGCAGGGCGCTAGATGTATGGATTGCGGCACACCGTTTTGTCAAATTGGGATGGAGATCAGGGGCGGCGTCTCAGGCTGCCCGATCTACAATTTAATTCCAGAATGGAATGACCTTGTGTACCGTGGGAGATGGAAAGAAGCGCTCGAAAGGCTGCAAAAAACAAATAATTTCCCTGAATTTACTGGGAGAGTATGTCCAGCACCTTGCGAAGGGTCATGTACAGTTGCCATCAATGATCCAGCCGTTTCGATTAAAAATATCGAACGCACGATCATTGATAAAGGCTTTGAAAATGGATGGATCACACCAAGAATTCCTTCAAGCCGTACAGGCAAGAAGATTGCCATTGTCGGCTCAGGGCCAGCAGGACTTGCAAGTGCGGATCAATTAAACCAAGCAGGCCACGCCGTAACAGTGTTCGAACGGTCTGACCGCCTTGGCGGGCTGCTGACATACGGCATTCCAAACATGAAGCTGGACAAAGAAGTGGTGGAGCGAAGAGTCAAACTGTTGAGACAAGAAGGCATTGATTTTGTAACGAACACAGAAATCGGCGTCGATGTCACTGCCGACGAACTGAAAGAACAGTTTGATGCGGTCATCCTTTGTACAGGTGCACAGAAGCAGCGTGACCTGTTGATTGAAGGCCGGGAAGCTAAAGGGATTCACCTTGCGATGGATTATTTAACCCTCGCAACAAAAAGCATGCTTGATTCAGGATTTAAAGACAAAAACTTCATTGATGCAAAAGGAAAAGACGTCATTGTCATTGGCGGGGGAGATACAGGTGCGGATTGCGTCGCAACTGCACTTCGCCAAAAAGCAAAAAGTGTTGTTCAGTTCGGGAAGCACCCAAAACTTCCGGATACACGTGTAGGGGATAACATGTGGCCTGAACAGCCTTACGTCTTCTCACTGGATTATGCTTATGAAGAAGCACAAGCAAAATTCGGAGAAGATCCGCGTCAATATTCCATTCAAACCACAAAAATTGTGGCAGACAAAAATGGGAAATTAAAAGAGCTTCATACCATTCAAATGGAAAAGGTGAAAAACGAACAGGGGAAGTTTGAATTTCATGAGATTCCAGGGACAGAAAAGGTATGGCCTGCTCAGCTAGTCTTTATTGCAATTGGTTTTGAGGGAACTGAACAGCCACTCGTGAAACACTTTGGCGTGGACAGCAAAAACAATCGCATTGACGCAAAGTATGGGGAGTATACAACAAATGTAGAAGGCGTATTTGCAGCGGGAGATGCAAGACGCGGGCAAAGCTTGATTGTCTGGGCGATTAATGAAGGCAGACAAGTGGCGCACGAGGTAGACCGTTATTTAATGGGGAGTTCGGTTCTGCCAAAATAGGTCATACAAAGGGTGTTTACACATATAAAGAAAAGCCATGGCCAAAGAGTGGTCATGGCTTTTTATGATTCAGAAATGGTGTGGTTGATGATGACTTTTTTGCGTTTAAGCTGCGATATGACTAAACAAATAAAGACAACTAGAACAAAAAGAGAAATGGTCAAAAAGCCAAACATATATGAGCCCGTCACTTCTTTTAAACAGCCCAGAATATTAGGTAAAAAGAAGCCGCCAATGCCCCCAGCAGCACCAACAATTCCGGTCACGATCCCAATTTCTTTATGAAATACTTGAGGCACCAGCTGAAAAACTGCGCCATTCCCCATCCCAAGACACATCATCCCGGTAAATAAAAGGGTAATGACCAAAGGTAAAGCTGGAAGACTGCTCACCCCTCCTAAGCAGATGCCGATGACTGCGAATAATCCAAGCAGTACTTTCATTCCACCTATTTTATCCGCAATGAGACCACCGATGGGGCGAAAGAAGCTGCCCGCCGCCACACAAAGAGTCACAAAATCACCTGCATGAATTTTCGAGATACCATATTGATCCACAAAGAAAATACTGAGAAAACTGGAAAGCCCGACAAATCCTCCGAATGTAATCGCATAAAGCAGGCAGAAAAACCATGCCGATTTCACCTGAAATACTGAAAAATACGACCGTAGCGGCTTTGGAGCGGGCTGATTTGGTGCATCTTTTGCTGTGAAAATAAAAAACAAAAAGACAAGACTTAACGGAATCAGGGCGAGCCCCATGACTGCATGCCATCCATAAAACTCGGCAAGACGTGGACCAAATAGTGTGGAGATCAGTGTTCCGCTGTTACCGGCACCTGCAATCCCCATGGCCACGCCTTGTAAATGAGGAGGATACCAGCGGCTTGCCATTGGCAAAGCAACAGCAAAGCTTGCTCCTGCTACTCCTAACAAAATACCAATCAGCACGAGCTCGGAAAGGGTTGTACCAGCGATGAACCCCCAGATGAGCGGGATGGTGGTGAAAAGCATGCCAATTACCGCTGTCTTCTTAGGTCCTATACGATCAGTGAATAAGCCAAGTACAATCCGAAAAAAAGAACCAGATAAAATCGGAATGGCAACAATCATGCCTTTCTCTGCGGTCGATAAAGCAAAGTCTTGCGCAATAAAAGCACCCAGTGCCCCTAATAAGACCCAGATCATAAAGCTCACATCGAAATATAAAAAGGAACTTAGCAATGTCTTAGGGTGACCACTTGATTTTAACTCTGAGAATTTCATAAAATGCCCCCTCTATTTTGAATTTTCTGACTTAAAGATAGCGAGTTATCCCAAGTAATAAAAGTATCATGTTAGAAAAATTGACATGATTACACACTTTTTTACAGGCATGTGCCATAATCTATCCATACAATGTGTTGGGCAAGAAGCTTAGAGAGGTTGATTTCATATGGCAAAACGCAAACTCGTGTTTATCGGAAACGGCATGGCGAGTATGAAATGTATCGAGCAGATGATTCAAAAACAGCCAGAACACTATGCCATAACAGTTATTGGAAAAGAGAAGCGCCTTGCCTACAATCGAATAAAACTTTCATCGATTTTACAAAAAAGCGACTCATTATCTCAAATTGAACTCAAGGAAAAAGAATGGTACACCGCGCATGACATCATCATGTACAAAGGGGAAACAGTCGTCCATATCGATACAAACAAGAAGTGTATCATGACAGAAGCGCGCCGGGAAATTCCCTATGACAAGCTCGTCATCGCAACAGGATCATTGCCGTATTTTCTTCCAATTCAGGGCGTGTCCAAAAAAGGGATTTATGCTTTTCGTACAATTGATGATTATGAGGCCATTTGTGCGGATGCGATGCGTTATCAACGAGCAGCAGTGGTCGGAGGCGGTGTGCTTGGTGTAGAGGTGGCGGCTGGCCTGCAGATTGCGGGACTTGAGACAACCATCATTCATCATGCCGAGTGGCTCATGCAGCGCCAATTAGATGAAACGGCTGCTAGTCTATTACAGCAGCAATTAACGCGCAAGGGCATCCAGGTGAAAACAAATGCCCATACCATTGCATGCTTAGGGGACGAGAGGGTAGAAGGCGTTCTATTGAAAAATGGCGACATCGTGGATGCTGATCTTGTTGTTTTCACAACAGGTATCCGTCCAAACATACAGCTTGCAAAAAATCACGGCATTCATACGCGAAAAGCCATTGTCGTCAATGACATGATGCAACCAAATGTCCAAGATATTTATGCCATTGGGGAATGTGCAGAGCATAAAGGAATGGTGCATGGCCTTGTTCAGCCCATTTATGAACAAGCAAATGCACTTGCCAATCATCTATTAGGCGAGCAAATTACATCTGTACCTCATCCCATTTACTCAACAAAATTAAAAGTACCTGACATGCCTATCTATTCTGCGGGATGTATTGAACTCCATTCCCCGTATACGTCAGTGGTGACATATTTAGATGAAGAGCAAGAAGTGTATAAAAAATTCGTCTTTGAACGCGAGGCACTAACAGGTTTTTTATTAGTTGGAGAGCTGGAGAAAGCCGATCAGCTTTTGCAAGATGTGAAAGTGGGGCGTGATAAAAGTGTCGTCATGAAAGCTCTTCATGAGGAGCAACCATCTCCTCTAGATTCATTAAAAATGGACGATCTCGTCTGCCAATGTCAAAGCGTTACAAAACGGACGATTTTGAACACCATATCCGTCCATCAGCTGACAAGCTTAGAAGAGGTTCAAAAACAAACAGGGGCAGCAACTGGCTGCGGCGGCTGTCAAGAGCTCGTCCGTGCCTGCTGTCAGTTATCATCACATGAACAAATAGATGAGCCGGCCTCTTTTTGTTCATGTACAGAAGCTGATGAGCAGACCATTTTTTCGTTTATCAAAAAGCAACTGCTGCTGAATGTGGAGGAAATCAGAAGACATTTTCATTGGAAAACGGAGAACGGCTGCAGCAACTGCAGGTCTGCCATTCCATACTATCTCGAGCAATTCCAATCACCGATTGAAAAAATCAGCGATGCTGATCAAGAAGACATGTTGCCTCAGCTATACGGAGGGCGTCTTGAACTGGATTTCCTGAAAATCATGACGTCTTTGTTAGAACAAAAACTGATTGATCAGGCAGAGCTGACAGAGCATAAACGAATACGGCTCATCGGCGTGTCAAAACAGGCGGCACAGATCGTCAAAAAACATTGGCCCATCATGGCGAAAGAGAAAAGAAGACTATCTCATGTCCTTACATGTGATTGTAGTCACGATCCAGCTGTCACAGCACTAGTAATGGAGTTTGAAAGACAAGTAGAAGACACACTTTTACCAGCCGTCACCTCTATTCATGTCGCCGGCTCTTCCTGCACGTGTAAACTAGCTCCAATATATGACATTTGTATGAAGAGACAGCTGGGGGAATGGAACATTTATATAGGAGGTGACGTATGTCAGCCGAAGGCCGGCCAGCTTTTTTACACTTTGCCTCAATCAAGTGAGCTGATCCCTTTTTTAAAAGCGCTGCTTGAAGATTATAGAAAAAGTGCATACTTTCAAGAATCCATCGGCGATTGGCTTCTCCGATATGGACTTATTTCTATTCGAGAAAAATTGCTTGATGAGGAAAGAAGAAAAGAGCTCTGTGAACAATTTGACCAAAGCAGACAAAAGGATGTGAAGGTATGAGTCAGTCTTTTTTACGATATGCCCAGCAAATATCAGAGCAGGAAGAACGAAAGCGAGTGTATCCATCCCAATGTCCATTTTGCAGTATGCAGTGCAAAATGCAGCTAGTAGAGCAGCATGTGGAAGGACGAACCAGATATCAAACGATTGGCGTACACAATCCAACTACGCACGGGAGACTTTGTATAAAAGGGCAGCATGCACACCAGCACGCACTGCACAAAGAACGTTTGAATCACCCGCTCATCAAAAGAAACGGGCAATTTGTAAAAGCGTCATGGCAGGAGGCACTTAATGAAATCAAAACAAACATGGAATCCCTTCAGATGGCACACGGGCATGATGCCATCAGTGTGTACGGAAGCGCATCTATTACAAATGAGGAGGCGTACTTACTCGGAAAGTTTGCGAGAGTGGCGCTGAAAACGAAATACATCGATTACAACGGGAGACTTTGTATGTCGTCAGCAGCAACTGCGGCGAATCAAACATTCGGACTTGACCGGGGTCTTACGTTTCCTCTCAGTGACATCAAGCATACACGGGTATTGATATTGGTTGGAACGAATATAGCAGAATGTCAGCCAACCTTCATGCCGTACGTCGAAGAGGCGAAAAAAAACGGTGCATTTCTCATCGTCATCGATCCGCGCAAAACACCGACAGCCCAATTAGCCGATTTACATGTCAGCCTGAAACCAGGATCAGATGCTGCACTGGCAAACGGCATCTTGCACATTATGCTTCATGAACATTTAATAGATGAATCATTTATTCGTCATCGAACGTCAGGGTTCCAAAAATTAAAGGAGCACGTCTCGCGCATGTCCCTCTCAAACATTGCTGAGCAAACCGGTGTGATGATTGAAGTTCTGCAGAAAATAGCAAGGAAATTCGCACAAGAAAAGACAGGCATGATTTTCACAGCAAGAGGCATTGAGCAGCAAATAGACGGGACAGCATCTGTGCGAAATTTCCTGAATATTCTGCTTGTTACTGGGAAGATCGGCCGCGTTGGGTGCGGCTATGGCGCAATAACCGGGCAAGGAAATGGCCAGGGGGCAAGAGAGCATGGACAAAAAGCAGATCAGCTTCCAGGGTATCGAGATATCACAAATTCTGCTCACAGAAAAGAAATAGCTGACATATGGAACATTGATGAAAAAGAACTCCCTGGAAAAGGCGTGTCTGCTTTTGAGATGTTTGAAAAAATGCAGGAAGGAGAGATAAAAGCGCTCTTTTTAATGTGCTCTAACCCCGTTCAGTCAGGCCCGCATGCGCGCTTTATTCAACAAGCCATCAAGAAATTGTCCTTTTTTGTAGCTGTTGATTTATTTATGTCTGAGACAGCTGCGCTGGCAGATGTAATTTTACCTACTTCGTCATATTTAGAGGATGAAGGTACGGTGACAAATGTAGAGGGGCGCGTTACGCTTAGAGAAGCAACCTATCCACTTAAGCATCAAAGAAAACACGATTGGCAAATCATTTGTGATATAGCAGCTGTATTAGGCAAAAGCGGCTATTTCTCCTTTTCATCCGCAGAAGAGATTTTTGAAGAATTAAGAGCCGCAACGAAAGGCGCAAAAGCGGATTACTCAGGCATGACCTATGAAAGACTGAGGAAGGAGCAAGGCATATTATGGCCTTGTACGCATCTAGAAGACCCAGGAACCGAAAGATTATTTGAACATGCATTCTCACATTCTGACAGTTTAGCAAAGTTTGCCGTCGTCACACACGGAAAAAATGTGGCAAAGGAACCAGTCAGTCAAGAATATCCTCTTTATTTAACGACGGGCAGAGTGATGGCTCACTACCAAACGGGCGTTCAAACAAGAAAAAGTACCTCTCTTGTTGCCCGGCAGTTTGAATCTTATGCAGAGCTTCATCCTGACACAGCAAAAACGTATGGACTTCAGCACGGGGAGCTTGTGACCATCCAGTCAAAAAGAGGAAGTGTCATCATGAGATGCCGCATATCAGACACCATTCGAAAAGATACCGTGTTTGTTCCATTTCACTGGAGTAAACATCAATCCATTAATCAATTAATTAGTGAACAACTAGATCCGCACAGTAAAATGCCAGGCTTTAAATATTGTCCTGTAGAGCTGTCAGCCTATGTGAATTAAAAAATATGTGAGAAATCATAACATGTATTTTCCATCTATGTTTAGATGATGGTACTTTCTAAAAAATGATCACATGAGGGGTGTTTTATCGTGAAAGAAAAACTCGTATTAGTGGGGAACGGTATGGCTGGCATTCGAAGCCTCGAAAACATTTTAAAAACAGACAGCGAACGATTCGACATGACGGTATTTGGAAGTGAACCGCATCCTAACTATAACCGGATTCTTTTATCGAAGGTGCTTCAAGGAGATACGAAGGTTGAAGATATTACACTAAACGATTGGAATTGGTATCAGGAGCATGATATTCAGTTGTTTACAAATGAGACCATTGTGAAGATCGATACAGATAACCAAACAGTCACCAGTGATCAAGGACGGACCGTGCATTATGACCGATTGATTTTAGCAACAGGGTCACTTCCGTTTATCCTGCCGATTCCAGGGCGTGATAAAAAAGGCGTGACGGCCTTTCGTACATTGCAAGACACAGAGGAAATGGTCAATGCCTCTAGCAGGTACAAAAAAGCAGCAGTCATTGGAGGCGGCCTTCTTGGACTGGAAGCAGCACGCGGCCTACTCAACTTAGGCATGGAAGTGAATGTCATTCACCTCAGCTCTCATTTAATGGAACGCCAGCTAGACCCTATTGCAGGTCAGCTTCTACAAAAAGCATTAGAAGAACAGGGCATGAACTTCCTGTTAGGAAAACAGACAAATGAGATTTTAGGAGATACAAGAGTTGAAGGGTTATCATTTTCAGATGGCACGACACTTGAGACAGACCTAGTCGTCATGGCTGTAGGAATTAAACCAAGTAAAATGCTTGCAGAAATAAGCGGCCTTGAAGTGAACCGAGGTATTATCGTCAATGATTTCATGGAAACGAGTGTCCCAGGCATTTATGCCGTCGGAGAATGTGTAGAACACAGAGGACAAACGTACGGGCTTGTCGCTCCTTTATACGATCAAGCGAATGTGCTTGCTGGGCATGTATGTGACATGAATCCTGTGCCATATGAAGGCTCTGTTCTGTCAACGCAACTGAAAGTATCGGGGGTTGACGTGTTTTCAGCTGGTGACTTTATAGAAAACGATGAGAAAAAAGCGATCAAAATCTTTGACGAACAAAAAGGCATCTATCAAAAACTAGTCTTCCAGCAAAACCGATTAGTAGGTGCCGTCATGTTTGGAGAAACAAGCGATGGACCTCGTCTATTCTCGTATATTAGAGAAGGGGTAGATATGTCGGATATGGAGAAGGTATCTGTCTTAACCTCGAATGATCCGGCGCAAGAAAGCATGATTGAAAGCATGGCAAATGACCATATCGTTTGCGGCTGTAATGGTGTCTCAAAGGGTCAGATTGTGGAAGCCATTCAAAAAGAAGGCTTAACAACGATTCAGGAAGTGAAGCAATGTACAAGTGCCTCACGATCATGTGGAGGCTGCAAGCCCGTTGTCGAAGAGATTCTTTGGCACACGTTGGGCGATGATGCGAACCGAACAGCCCAAAAAGAAACCATCTGCGCCTGCACCACTCGTTCACGAGATGAAGTCATTCATGAAATCAAAGAGAAGGGCCTGCAGCATGTCAAAGAAGTGATGAACGTACTTGACTGGGAGACAGAGGAAGGCTGTTCAAAATGCCGACCTGCCCTGAATTATTATTTAGGCATGCTTCAACCTCTTGAGTACAAAGATGAAAAGAGCTCACGATTTGTGAATGAACGCATGCATGCCAATATTCAAAAAGATGGCACCTATTCGGTTGTTCCGCGGATGTACGGCGGCGTGACAAATGCAAATGACCTGAGAAAAATAGCTGATGTCGTCGACAAATATGAAATACCGCTTGTGAAAATGACTGGCGGCCAGCGTATTGACCTTCTAGGTGTCAAAAAAGAAGATTTACCTAAAGTATGGGCAGACCTGGATATGCCATCTGGTTATGCTTACGGAAAATCTTTAAGAACGGTCAAAACTTGTGTTGGAGAACAATTTTGCCGGTTCGGCACACAGGACTCGATGGCTCTTGGCATTGCACTTGAAAAGAAATTCGAAGGTCTTGCGACACCGCATAAAGTCAAAATGGCTGTCTCTGCTTGCCCTAGAAACTGTGCAGAATCTGGCATTAAAGACCTTGGCATTGTGGGAATTGATGGAGGGTTTGAATTGTACGCCGGCGGAAATGGCGGCACACACTTGCGGGCTGGAGATTTATTGATGAAGGTCAGTACAGCAGAAGAAGTAGAGCAAGTGGCAGCTGCGTACCTTCAATATTACAGAGAAACGGCAAATTATCTAGAAAGAACCTCTGCTTGGGTTGAACGACTTGGATTAGATCATATTCAATCAGTACTCCTAGATGATGAGAAACGAGAAGCCTTAATCCAAAGAATGGACATCGCACTGTCAACGTATGAGGAGCCTTGGCAGGAGCTGCGCGAGAGTCAAAAAGACACGAAACAATTATTTCAAAAAGCGACGGCTTCTGTATAAATCAATTGAAGGGATGAGATCATATGACAGTTTCAGTTGTAAAAGTTCACATTGGCACCCTTTCAGATTTTCCGCTGCAGCTAGGGAAAACAGTCGCAGCCGGTACTCTTGAATTAGCTGTCTTTCAAACCTCTAATAAGCAGTTCAAAGCCATTGAAAACCGCTGCCCTCATAAAGGCGGTGTTCTGGCTGAAGGAATGGTAAGTGGAGACCATGTCTTCTGTCCAATGCATGATTGGAAGATTGATCTTTCGTCAGGGAACGTTCAAGCACCAGATCACGGATGCGTTAAAACGTATGAAACATTGGTCGAGGGGGACGATGTCTTTATTTTATTGCCCTCATAAATAGTTTAGATCCTTCCTTTCATGTATATGCTGTATGTAAATGCAGCAAGAAAGGAAGGAATTTCTGTGCCGTTTTTTAGTATTTTGATTGAACTATTTATCGGGTTTTCCGCCTTATTTTTTATTACAAAATTATTAGGGAAAACACAGTTTGCACAAATCACGCCGTTTGATTTTATTTCTGCACTGATTTTAGGCGAAATGGTCGGAAACGCCATTTTTGACCCAGAAGTCAAGATTCAGCACATTTTGTTTGCTGTTGCAGTGTGGGGCGTTCTCATCTATACAGTTGAATGGTTTTCACAACGCTTTAAAGGTATTCGAGCCTTTTTAGAAGGAAGACCTACGCTTGTCATTGATAAAGGGAACATTCACTACAATCGTTTGAAGAAAAATATGCTTGATCTCAATCAGCTGCAGACACTGATTCGCGCGAAAGGTCATTTTGCCTTGCATGAAATAGAATATGCCATTTTGGAAACAGACGGCTCTGTCAGTGTTCTTCCGAAAATGAAATACGCAACTGCCACAGCAGAAGATGTGAACGTGAAGGGAAAAGAAGTCAAATTGCCTAGAACATTTATTATTGATGGCGAAATTTTAAAAGATGACCTACAAGAAGCTGGCTTTGACGAAACATGGCTGAGTGAGCAATTAAAAAAGCAGCACATTTCTTCTCATCGAGACGTTCTATTTTGTGAATGGATTGAAAATGAAGGGATTTATGCGATAAAATATGAAAAATCTAAAAAACATCCACAACAAAATTAAGTGGGTGTTTTTTTTGTGTGTCATGAATAGGATCAAAAAGAATGTTTGATTGAAAATGTTCACAAAGAGGAGGAGATGTGCGATGAAGTATGGAAAGGTATGGCTTGTATTCGTTTTGTCTTTATTACTATTTGACTCAGCTTCACTTCAAGCAGCCGGACATCAGAATCAAACAAACCGCGTCCTTGTGGTCGATCATAAGGGAAATGGCACGTTTCGAACCGTTCAGTCTGCCATTGATGCGATTCCAGCGAACAATCAACAGCGCGTAACGATCTATATTAAAAATGGTGTGTATAAAGAAAAGATCCTGCTTCCGCAAAATAAACCGTACGTGTCCTTTATCGGCGAAAACCAGCACAAGACGATTCTGACGTATGATGATACAAATGCAAGAACTGGCAGCACAACAAATAGCTCCAGCACTATGATTCGTTCGAACGACTTTTACGCAGAAAATATCACCTTTCAAAATACAGCTGGCAGACATGCTGGTCAGGCGGTTGCGCTGTATGTGTCTGGCGACCGGGCTGCGTTCAAACAAATACGGGTCTTAGGGTATCAAGATACACTTTATGCAACAGGCTCAGGCCGGCAATATTATGAAAACTGCTATATCGAGGGCACGGTCGATTTTATTTTTGGATCAGCCACAGCTGTGTTTAAAAGAGCTGAAATAAAAAGTCTTGGAAATGGGTATATTACTGCAGCATCCACAACAGAAGCACAAAGGTATGGCTATGTATTCATCGATTCTACGTTGAAAAAGGGGACGGCAGCTGCTCAATCGGTTTATTTAGGACGTCCGTGGAGGCCTCATTCCGCTGTGACATTCCTCTATACAAAAATGGATGAACATATTAAGGCAGAGGGATGGCATAACTGGGATAACCGTGATAACGAAAGAACAGCAAGATATAAAGAATATGGATCGACTGGGACCGGAAGCAATGTAGCAAATCGCGTTAAATGGTCCAACATTTTAACGAAAAACGAAGCAAGTCAAATCACGGTGCAAGCTGTTCTTGGCGGAACCGATGGCTGGAATCCAGAAAAGAGGTAAAGGGCTTGTCAGTTTTCGTCAAAGAAAGCTGACTTTTCTGTTTAAAAAACCTTTGAGAACAAACGTTCTTTTGTGTATAATGAACATATTCTTCTAAAATTGGCTGCGATAAAAAAGGAGGGATTGCGTGAAGCGTTTTTCACAGCTCTTGTTTTTACAAATATGTATCCTGTCGATTTTATTTCTCCCTTTTTCAGCAAAAGATGATCAACTTACAGCTCGTGACGACTCACTGCCGTGGATGACAGCTTTAGATGAATTCATACGAACAGCACCTGATTTAGAGGGCGCGATCTCCGGCGTCAGCGTCCGCAATACTTCTGACTCCTCTCTTCTTTATGAACATCAAGCCGATATTCGTCTTACTCCTGCTTCTAATATGAAACTGCTCACATCAGCCATCGCCCTTGATATACTAGGAGAAACACACACATTCCTGACAGATATCTGGATGGATGGTTCTATTCAAAAGAAAACGTTACATGGCAACCTGTATCTACGCGGTACCGGGGATCCGACTTTATTAGAGGAGGATTTTGCAGCACTTGCCAAACAAGTGAAAAAGGCCGGAATACATACGATTCGCGGACAGCTTGCGGCAGATGACACTTGGTATGATGATACGCGATATTCTATTGATTTGCCTTGGAGTGATGAAGATCAATATTACGGTGCACAAATCTCTGCTCTCACAGCTTCACCGAATCAAGATTATGATGCAGGAACCGTGATTCTCGAAGTAAAACCAGGAAAGAAAGCAGGGCAAAAAGCGACCTATGACATCATCCCGAAGACTTCTGTCCCTCAAGTCATGAATCAAGTAAATACCGTGCCAGAAGGCGGAAAAAAGAAAATTTCTTTTAAGCGCTCTCACGGCACAAACAAGATTACGTTGACTGGAACCATTCCGGTTAAAGCGAGTTCATCTAGACAATGGGTAGCGTTATGGGAGCCAACCACTTATGCGTTAGATTTAATGAAACGAGCGTTAAAGGCGGAAGGGATTCAAGTAAAAGGACCGCTTAAAACAAAACAAGTTCCTAAAAAAGCCAAGAAAATTGCCACCCATTCATCGATGCCTTTATCAGATCTGCTTGTTCCCATGATGAAACTCAGCAACAATACCCATGCAGAAATGTTGCTAAAGGAACTTGGAAAACAAGTGAAAAGCAAAGGGAGCTTTGAGGATGGACTGGATGTCATGAATGAAAGGCTTCCTGCTTTTGGCATCAATCCTTCGCATGCAGTGCTGCGAGATGGGTCGGGCATATCACCTATTAACCTTGTTTCTGCCAACCAGTTCACGTTATTTTTGACAAACATTCAAAAGGAAAAATGGTTTAAGACCTATGAACATGCGCTTCCGTTAGCAGGGGCAAGTGAACGAATGGTCGGAGGGACATTAAGGAACAGATTCAAAGAACCAGCTACACTAGAAAAAGTACGTGCAAAAACAGGTTCATTAACAACGGTTAGCACACTTTCTGGATATATTGACACGAAGAGCGGAAAGACGGTCGCCTTTTCCATTTTATTAAATCATCTTGTTGATGACGAAAAAGGGAAAGAGATAGAAGACCATATTGTCAGCATTTTAGCTGAGAATCTTTAGATAGAGAAGGAGTACCATCATGACGTTAGATAACAATCAATCTTTAGTAAAAACCATGTCCATTTTTCTCGTCCCGCTTTTGCTTAGCAATATTTTGCAATCAATCGGACAGCTTGTATCCATCGTTCTTGTCGGTAGATGGATTGGAGAGGATGCAGTAGCTGCTATTTCTGCATTCTTTCCGCTTTTCTTTTTACTCGTTTCTTTTTCCATTGGAATTGGATCGGGAAGTTCCATCCTTATTGGACAAGCGTATGGCGCGAAAAATGAAAAAAGATTAAAAGAAATTATTGGCACAACGCTTTCATTCACCTTTTTAATCGGACTTTCTTTAGCGATCATTGGAGGTTTATTTGCAACAGACATCCTAAATCTCATGGGAACACCTGCAAATATTGTGGAGGAAAGTGCGGCATATGCCAGAATTCTATTCATCTCAATGCCGATCTTATTTCTTTATTTTGTTTACACGACCTTCCTGCGAGGAACTGGGGATTCAAAAACGCCTTTTTATTTCTTAATGATTAGTACGGCAACGAATATTTTGACGCTGCCCATTTTATTATTTGGCTGGATGGGACTGCCGGCATTTGGTTTATACGGCGCTGCATATGCTTCTGTGATTTCAACCATTGTGACGTTTATTATTCTACATATCTACTTATATAAGACAAAGCACCCGCTTCGCATTGATGCATCAGTGAGAAAGCATTTATTGATGAAAGGGGATCTACTAAAAACATTATTAAAGCTCAGCATTCCATCGAGCATTAATATGATCCTTATTTCTTTATCAGAAATTGCTGTTATTTCTTTTGTCAACGATTATGGATCACAGGCCACAGCTGCCTATGGTGTTGTCAATCAAGTCGTGAGCTATGTGCAGATGCCGGCAGTGAGTCTTGGCATTGCAGTCTCTATCTTTGCAGCACAATTCATCGGTGCAGGGAATATCAACCGCTTGAAAGATGTGATAAAAATCGGGTTAGGGCTCAATTTTGCCATAGGCGGATTCATTATTATCATCGTTTATCTCTTTGCACCACAGATTTTATCTATCTTTTTAACAGATTCTAAGACGATTGACATTGCCTATAGCTTGGTCGTCATTACATTATGGAGCTATCTTATTTTTGGAACGGCCCAAATTGTTGCAGCCACGATGAGAGCAAGTGGAACAGTTTTATGGCCAACAATCTTTAGTATTTGCTCCATTTGGCTTGTAGAAGTACCAGTCGCTTATGTGCTATCGCACTACACATCCCTTGGCATCAAGGGCATATGGATTGGCTATCCTGCGGCTTTCTTTGTGAACTTACTCCTTCAATACGGCTACTATCAGCTCGTATGGAAGAAAAAACAAATTGTAGCGCTTGTTCAGTCATAATGTGAAAGTGTGAAGCAGCATATACATACGAAGATCTATCACTTTTCAGGAGGTCTGATCTTCTATGTTTTTGAATCAAAGAAGTGAACTGAGCTCGCACAATATCGGTGATTTTTCTTATGCCGGACCAGATTTCCAAGTGCTGACATGGGGGGAAGGTGCGACACTAAACATTGGGAAGTTTTGTTCCATCGCAAACGAAGTGAAAATTTTCCTTGGCGGTGAACACCGGACAGATTGGGTCACAACGTATCCGTTTAATCAAATTTTCAAAGAAGCTGCCCACATCAAAGGACATCCCAAATCAAAAGGAGATGTGCAGATAGGACACGACGTATGGATTGGATATGGCGCGACGATTATGTCAGGAGTATATATAGGGAACGGAGCAGTGATCGGAGCAAATAGTGTCATCACAAAAGATGTGCCGCCATATGCAATTGCTGCAGGAAATCCGCAGCAGTTCATGAAATATCGGTTTTCATCGGAAATAATTGAACAACTTCAATTATTAGAATGGTGGAATTTAGAGTTTGCAATCATCCAATCTATTTTTCACCTCTTACAGTCTCATGATATTGAACATTGTATAAATGTAATAGAAGACATAAAAAAGAAAGGCTGAAAAAGCCTTTCTTTTTTCGTTTAGCTGAGCCGTATAATGGTCAAGGCAGCACCTGCAGCAGCACCCCCGCCAACTAAAACAGCTGTGGCAACAGCCCCAAAAAACTGCAGTGAAATGATGCTTCCAGCTGTTAAATTAACGATTACAGTATTATGGATAAACGAAGTAGAGATAACAGGTGATTGAACAGAACCAGGCACAGTGGTTGCTCCATTTAAAAGCAAACATGTATTAATTAAAAGAGCTGCAGTGGTGTTGACTTGATACGTAATATAATATTTATCAGTTTGCAGAACGGTAAAAACAGTACTTGTGCCGTTTGCTGTAAAACCAGTAATGTTTTGAAAGTTTGGCAAAGGAATATTCGTTCCTCCGGCTACAGTAACAATGGTAGGGCCAGAACTATTAGCAGCATAAAGTGCTGTATCCGTAAAACCACCTGTTCCAGCAACACTAGTGATTCCTGTAACTCCAGTCGGACCAGTTCCCCCAGAAGCTGCCAAAAGTGTATAGTCGGGGGAGAGCCCAGGTATTCCTGATGGAGCATCTACATTGGCTATATAAATACTGCCATTAAACGTGACAACTTGACCCGCCTCGTAATCTTGTGATTGTGAGGGGTTAAAAGGGAGGGTGCCGGTTAATCCGCCAGCAGGTCCAGTTGGTCCGGTTGGCCCAGCGGGACCTGCTGGGCCTCTTCGTCCAACCCTTTGAATTGTTTTTGATTGTTTTTCTCCTTTTTCACAGGGGGATTCCCTCGAGACCTGTTTTGTTTTGAATGTTCTTGATTGATAAATGGACAGTCTCTTCTTTGAGGACGGTCATGACGTGATCTTTTGTAATGAGGCTGCTCATGATATTTACCGCAAAAGGGACATTTGTGATCGAATTGATTGTACAAATTGCCCATCTCCTAAAATTGATATTTCATTCTATGTGCAAATTTTCAAATTTGAAGTAAAACCTAGAAACTCATCATTTCGAAAATCATCGAATCAAATCATTTAAATGTTTCATGATTTTATGTTATGGTGTTGAAAGTATATAACTAGTATGATTTTTGACAGAAATGGGGACATCATTTATGAGTCAATCAGTTTTACAGCGCACAGCTTATTCCGTTTTAAATTTATCCTCTGTGACAGAAGGAGGCACCATTAAGGAGTCTTTTGAACATAGTATGGATTTAGCAAAAAAGGCGGAGAAGTGGGGTTATCATAGATACTGGCTAGCAGAACACCATAATATGGAAGGTGTTGCGAGCTCTGCAACGTCCGTTTTAATTGGATATATTGCTGGGGGAACCGAAAAAATTCGAGTAGGATCTGGCGGGATTATGCTGCCAAACCACTCTTCACTTGTCATTGCCGAACAATTTGGGACACTTGAGACATTATATCCGGGGAGAATTGATTTAGGTCTTGGAAGAGCACCAGGGACAGATCAGTTAACGGCAAGAGCTCTCAGACGTAACCTTCATAACGGAGAAGATTTCCCTGAGCAGCTAGAAGAACTTCGGCAATATTTTAAACCAACCGGACAGGTCAAAAAACATGTAAGAGCCGTTCCGGGAGAGGGTCTAGACATTCCGATTTGGCTGCTTGGTTCAAGCGGTTTTAGCGCAAGACTTGCAGGAGAGCTTGGATTGCCATTTGCCTTTGCGGCACATTTTTCACCTAAAAATACAATTCCTGCTTTAGAGTTGTATAGACAGTCATTTAGACCTTCTGATGTGTTAAAAGAGCCTTATGCCATGGTGGGTGTGACAGTTTTTGCTGCAGATCAAACAGAGCGAGCTGAATATTTGGCGACCTCTCATTATCAGCGGTTTTTGAGTCTCATTCGAAATACTCCAGGAAAACTCAAAGCGCCTGTTGACAGTATGGACGGCCTTTGGAGTCCGTATGAAAAAGCGATGGTGGATGAACAATTAAGTTCGACAATGATCGGGGATAAAGAAAAGGTGAAAAAAGAATTGGAAGCCTTTATTGAAGCCACTCAAGCAGACGAAGTGATGATTAATTCGGATATGTTTGACCATCAAGAAAGAATGCGCTCGTATGAAATCATCGGAGAGATCTTCCAAGAGGCACAAGAAAAATAAACATGAAAAAAGAACTGCACAAAGCAGTTCTTTTTTATTTATGCTTTTGTAAAAATACGAAATGGTTGTCCAATTGGCAGCACAGTACGGCCAAAATGAGTATTGAGCACAATTGCTGCTGAACCATAAAACGAAAGCAGGGAAATGATCAATTCTGCGATACCTGCAATGGTATGAGTCACATCGTACATCACACCAAACGAGCTAAGGGAAAGACCAAGGAATAAGAAATCAATAAAGACGAAAATCAAAAATAATACTTTATGTGTTTCCATTGCACCAATCGTCATAAACAAGCTGAAAATCAAATAACCGATAAACGCAAAACCTAGTTGTTTTGGATCTGCTGCTCCCGCAAGCGTTTTCCCAAAAACGCCGGCTTGAATGAGCCAAGTCGTTCCAACGCCCATCCAAAAAAGACCGAATGCGCCAAAGGCAGTGGCTCCAAAAATATTATGATGCTTTGAATCTTGTATGGACGCGATTAGCTGCGCGATGCCTCCAAGGAAGATAGCCCAAGGTAAAATAAGGGAAGTGCCATCTGTAATTCCTAGTTTTTGTGAGGACGCAACGAGCGTCACCATTGCTAAACCAAACAAACCAAGTGGTGTTGGGTCTGCAATTGATAATCGAATAGCTTGAACATTCTGTTTTTCCATAATGACCTCCTACAATTTGCACTTACAAAAGATACTCGAATTAGACCGAAACGTCAAGCTCTTTTTTAGTAGACACTTGCAACGTCTTCCAAATAAATCTATATTTAATACATATCAAATGTGATAGAAAAAGAGGGATAAAATGAGTAAAGGCTTAGCTGGAAAAACGATTGCCATTTGTGGAACGAGAAAAACAGAAGAAATGCGTACACTTGTCGAAAAGCAAGGAGGACAAGCCGTTATTCGTTCTCTTCAAGGAACTGTATTTTTAGCCAAAGAGGAGTTAAAGCCAGGCATTGAAACCTTTGTGAAGCAAGGTGCGGATTGGGTGATTTTCACAACAGGCATCGGGACAGACACATTGATTGAGAGTGCAGAAGAGCTTCATCTGGGGGAAGCATTTATGCACATTCTATCAAATGCGCATATTGCTTCAAGAGGGTATAAAACCTTTGCAGCACTCAAAAAACGCGGAATTCAGCCAGACGTATCTGATGAAGATGGAACGGTTCGTGACATGATCTCAAAGCTTGAAGACAAGGAGTTTCATGGCAAACGCGTCATGGTGCAGCTTCACGGGGAAAACGCTCCGGCTCTCATCCAGTTTTTACATGACAAAGGGGCTGATGTTTTGCCGCTTTTACCTTATCAGCACACACCTCCTGAACCAGAGGCCGCAGAAACATTGCTTCAAGAAATGAAAGATGATAAAGTCCATGCCGTCTGTTTTACAACCGCTGTTCAGGTTCACGCCTTTTTCACACTAGCGGCAAAATGGGGCAGAAAACAAGAACTCCAAGAGCTATTCGAGCAGCACGTACTGGCAGTGGCCGTCGGAAAAGTCACAGCTGAAGCTTTAAAAGAAGAGGGAATAGACAGAATTCTAGCTCCGTCACTTGAGAGAATGGGTGCAATGATTATGGAATTATCCCAATATATGAAAAAACAATCATCACATTCATAGAAAAAACGCCTTTCACCCGATCAGTGGAAGGCGTTTTTCATTAGATTGTCCGTTTTCGGTTCGTACGAATTTTTTTGAGGACGAAATAGAGAACGATCAGGACGATCGCAATGGCCATAATAGGGGTTGTATAAGCGTGAGCAACACTTTGAATGTGATCCCACTTTGTCCCAAGCTGCATACCGAGATAGATAAATAAGATCGACCAAGGGATGGCAGCTAATCCTGTCAAGAGGACAAATTTCAAAAAAGGCATTTTGGCAATACCTGCTGGAATGGAGATGGCGTGGCGGACAACAGGAATAAAGCGCGCTGTAAACACCACACCGGTTCCATATCGGTCAAACCAGCGCTCTGCAGTTGCGATATGGTGTTCATGGATGAATAAGTATTTTCCGTACTTTGTTAAAAAAGGTCTTCCGCCATAAAGACCGATCCAGTATATAAAACACTGTGCGAGCGTACCTCCGATGACGCCAGCGATAACAGCTCCAACAAAACCGATTGTTCCTGTTGACACCATATATCCGCCATAAGCAAGAACAATTTCGCTCGGAATGATTTCAATCATCAGACCTAGTGCTACACCTACATAACCAAGGCTTGTCAGCCAGGTTAAAATTTCATTGAACAAGGTTCCCATTCATTTCACTCTGCCTTTAAATACGAATTTTCTTCAAGCATCCTTATAAAAGCCTATGCTTGTTTTGCTTTTCTAATGAGTATGCTTTCCGCTTACCTCCCACGGCTAAACCGAAAGACGCCTCATGAATGCCTGGCTTTTCCACCAAGTCTGTGACGATAAACTCTCGTCTAGCAAACTTTATCATACCATATTTGCTTGTACCTAGACGATCTACTTGCTGAACACTTGTTATGTGAAGAACTATCATGATGTCAGTGGTCAAATCAGTAAAGAAAATATGAACAGGCTGCATCCGTTTTTTTCAACAGATCATGATATAATTTGTTAGATGAAACGAACGGGTGGTGCACAAACATGTATTTAACAATCGCAGAAACAGCTGAATACTTAGAAGTAGCTGAAGCGTATATTGAGAAATTAATCCAGCAAAAAAAGATCCGCTATGTATTTGACGGCGAATCCTATCTGATTTATCAAGGACAGTTTCAAACGCATATGAAGCAGCTTGAACAATACAAAGAGCTCGTCCAAGAGATTTTAAATGAACCGATTCCTGAAGATCCAGATGTAAAGGACGAAGATTAGAAAACATTGTTCTTTTCACATGATTCAATGATGACAAATATAAAAGATCATACATATGCAATAAAAGGAAGTGAATGGAGTGGAAAAAGCCGCTTTATGTGAAGCCTGTCAAAAAAACGCAATGAATGTAGTAGAGAATTCTGATGAGCCGAAACAGCCTTATCAATTATGTCATCCGTGTCACAAGAGACTACTCAACTATTCATTACGACCTATTGAATGGTATAACTTAGCCGTTCTCCATTCTCCTAAACAATTTTTACTGCACGATGACTTTTATGGAGAGGACGGACAGGCTTTCCAATTAGAGGATGATGTCATCGTCACCAAAGAAGATAAAGCACCCACATTACAAGACGTTCGGCAAGATTTGGCGTCTTTATTAGACTTTTCAATCACTAGGTGGTTTCTTGAGGGTGATGTCATCGATGCTCTGAAACAGCACGATGAGAAAAAGATCTTAGACTCTGTTCAAAGTCGGTTTGATGAAACTCGGCATGTCGAAGTGAAATCACGAATGATAGAAATCGCGGCTGATGTTTTAGGTACATCTGCCGCTGGGTGGGTTAGGGAACTTTTGGATCAGGCTGACGAAGAATTTCTTTATCCACTTTCCTGGGCAGCAGCCAGCAGCCTGCCAGAAGATGAGGGTTTACAACATGTGATAGAGAAATTGAAATCGATCAGTGAAAAAGAATTGCCGACAGCTGCTTTTATCTGCCTGTACCGTTTCCGTTCTTACAAAATCATGGATTGGATGGAGTCTGCCTGTACCCAATTTCACGATCATTGGGGAAGGCTGGCAGCCGTAAGCTGTCCAACCTGGGATAGAATGAAAACATGGCTCGACAAAGGAAGACCTTTCAGCTTAATTGCACTGGATACAATGGCAAACTGCGCTAAAGGGAATAGACCAGTCCTTGTGGAACAATGTTCACCTAAAATCCTTAGAACAGATAAAAATGAAGTAGATAACACTTTAAATGACTATCTTCAAAAAGATCGCGTGCCACGAGTCAAAATGAAAGTGTCTAAAATAATGAATAACAAAGAAGACATTTTCGAATAATTTTTCACTCATTTATTGACTGACACCGGTTTGAACAATTTTCATATGGCATTTAATTTGTACATCCGCATCAGGATAGATTTCCTGCCATTTTTCTGGTGTCATTGCTTTGTCTTTTGATCGATACCTCAAACCCAGCCCAAGCGGATCTATGTTTTGCTTTTTAAAGGACTGAACAAGGTCTTGTCCTTGCTTAGCGACACGTTTTTCAACTTTTTTTTCAACATGGTCCAATATAGAAGGTTTATCAATTTTTTTGGACTTCATAAATTCTTTTAATTCACCTTTCAGCTTGATATCAATCGTGATATGAGGCTTTTTTGTTAGGTTTTTCGTTGGTTTGATCTGGTAAGACACATGTGATTTGATATTTTCAATGACGACATGAGTCTTTGCTTGATCATCCAATTGAAACTCGTAGATGCCATTTTTATGATTTTCAATCATCGCTTTAAATGTGAACGTTTCTTCTCCAGGGATATGACCCACCATTTTTTCTTGATCAAACAGAGCGACTCCTGTGACCTTGATGGCATTGCTTGTTTTTTTGATGTAAGGGAGGTAAGCATCGACCCCTTTTGCCAGCATCTGATTCATAAAAATATGCTGATTGGTCACAGGTTCATTGCCATTTCGCATATTTTGGGTTAACAGATCAGAGAGATACACGCCAATATTCAAGTTCGTTTGATTCATTTTTGTGTATAATAACTCTTCAACTTCTCCGCCTACAATCGCAAACACTTGGCGTGAACCAATGATAGGATCACGATAAATGTAATTCATTAAATCGATCATGCCGACTTCTTTTGCTAATTTTTCACTGATTAAAATAACGAGCACCTGGCCCATGACCACTGGAAAAGGTGATTTTTCTGACACGAGAAACTGAATATTACTAATGGTGTTTGACCTCGCACTTAATATTTGATAACTTCCTTGCTCTTCACTTTTAAAGACAGGGAAGACGAAGAAGCCCTTCATTTCGCCATCTTCTACTAAATCAAATCCTGCCGCCTGAGAGATATTTAATTCATCTAAAAGGCGAGGCTGTGCACAGCTAGTTAACAAAAGACTAAACAACATGAGACCCATGAGTATATAACGTTTCATGCTCGTTTTTTCACCCACCTTTTTTTCAGCATCAGCCCAATGACCATACAGACAATCAATCCATATATAAGAATGTATCCGCTATATTCCACCCATTGATTAAAGGCTTCAAAAGAGGTTGCCCCGGCAAAAAACGAAAACATGACCAAAATGAGGATGCTGAGACAGATTAAAGTGACGCGCTGACTCGTATGAAATACTTGTTTCGCCATTCGGCTCGCTGCCCATAATGGAATGGCGATATTTGGAATGATCAGAAGCAGCCAGAGGGACACTTCAATAAATTCAAAGCGCTGGATAAAGGGAAGTTTCACAATACTTGTTAACGTTAATGTCGGCCATTTTGTTAATTTGAGCTGAGCACTAGAGTAATACGCAATGGAGACGAGAAAGACAAGTAAATTTAAGCATGTCGTGAATAATGCCCCCATGTGGGCAAATTTTTGTGACGTCTGTGCTTGTTTAATAAAGGGATAATAGACAAGCAGCGTGCCAAAACCAAACATGGATAAGGAGGCATCTTTGACGCCCATTACCAGCTGCGAAAATGTATGATCAAACATCGGAAACATGAAGCGAATGTGACTATATTTCATGACATAAAAGCAAATAAACGTCATCCAATACGTCAGTACAATGCTAAAAAATGCCCATCCAGCAATGGTTCTAAAGCCGCCGGTATGAATGTAATACACAAGCAGCAGCAGTACAGACGCAAACAATAGACCAGGAATTTCTTTAAACAGCCATACATGGATCACATCCATATAGTGGACGAGAACGGTCAACGACAAAGAAGCAAAATATAAGATATAGAGTATGTTGAATAATTGCCCAATCCATTTGCCAAATACGTATTGCGTGATATCACCAAATTCATCCGAAGGGGCCTTTCTAAACATCAAGTACATCAGAAAGATCATCACATTGACGCTGATGCCAGAAATAAGAATGGCGATCCATCCATCATTATTCATAGAACGAACAAGGTTTGTTTGAAAGTTTAAAATGCCGACACCTACTTGATTGGCATTGATGAGAAAAAACACAAAAAAAGGGGAAACTTGAAATTTTTCTTTCACAGAAGAAGAACTCATGCTTTCACTTCCTTATTCATAAAAATCATTTTTCCCCTTACGGCCTTGCTTAGGCTTTTGCCGGTGAATCGTTTCATTTTGCGGGCGTAAATTTTCCGGTCTTTTATTCAAAAAGCGGAGCTGAGGACGAATCAAACTGCCCTTTAAATCCGTCAGACGCAGCGGAAAAATAGGCTCTAGATACGGCCTTCCAATAGATGTTAATTTCATTAAATGGGTGAGTAGGAAAGATCCCATCACGGCAATGCCTAATGCACCCCAAATCTGTGCTGCAAATAGAAATGGAAATCTCAGCAGCCGAATGGCACTGCCCATTTTGTAAATAGGGGTGACAAATGAGGCAAGAGCAGAAAGGGCGACAATAATGAGTAAAATATTACTTGTTAAGCCTGCTGCCACAGCAGCCTGTCCAATGACAATCCCGCCAACAATCCCGAGCGTCTGCCCGACTTTAGCTGGGAGCCTCGAACCTGCTTCTCTTAGTAATTCAATCGAAATCTCTAAAAATAGGGCCTCAATAATCGGAGGAAATGGAACAAGATAGCGCGAGGACACAATGGTTTCTAATAAATCCTTTGGGATCAGCTCATAATGAAAGGTTAAAACGGCTACATATAAAGGTGTCGCAAAAATGGAGAATATCACTGCAAATATGCGTAACAGCCGAAAGCAAGAAGCCGCCATCCACGACATATTGTAGTCTTCCATTGTGGAAAAATACTCAAGTAAAATAGTCGGGGCAAGCAAGACATGAGGCGATCCATCGACTAAGATGGCAATTTTCCCTTCTGTTAAACCTGACGACACGCGGTCGGGTCTTTCTGTATTTAAAAACAATGGAAAGATCGTATTGGATACATCATAAAGCATTTGAGCGAGGTAATTCGCATCTAAAATCTGATCATAATCAACGTCCTCAATGCGCTGGAGAACGGTTTCGATGTTTTGCGGGTTGGCGATTTCTTCAATATATAACACCGCTACTTTTGTTTGAGATAGCGTGCCAACTGTCTTTTCTGCCACTTTCAGGTTCGGCGTCGGCAGCCGCCGCCTGACCAAATTTAAATTGGTATCCAAAACCTCCACAAATGCTTCCTGGGCACTGATAATGCCAAATTCAATCTCGGGGGGCCCAACTTGTCTGCCTTTCTTTTCTTCAATCGGTATCAGAAGTGCTTTGCCCCAGTCCGTTTCGAGCCGAATGGCCATATTGCCCAGATGAAGGGCTTCTTCCACTTTTTGAAGATCGGTCGTGATGACAGACTGTTCAATGGGGATTCGTTCTTTCAGCTCCTCAAGAGTGGGGGTGAGGTGCAACTCTTTCATGCAGGGCAAAATTTGTTCATGGAGTAGATGACCATTAATTAAAGAACGAAAAAAAGAGATTCGATAAAGAAAACCTTCACTTCGTGACAATTCGTTTGTAAAATCAGAGGAACGTGACAATGCCTCAAATACTGAATTTGGGTCCTTTTGATGTTGTTTGTTTTTCTTCAGCACTTGAATCATCTCCTTCCGCGATTTGCCTCTATTATCCAACTAATTGTCTGAAGATATGCATGAAAAAAAGCGTTCAGCTTGATGAGCTAGACGCTTTTTTTCCATATTGAACGGCTTCTAATAAAAAATCTGCGAGATGGACGGCACGCATGCTGGGCGATTGTCCTGAACGTTTGATACCCGCTGCCATTTGCAAATGACAGCCTGGATTGGACGTGACAATGGCAGCCGCCGCTGTTTGACTAGCTTCTGTCATTTTATGATCTAAAATTTGCATCGACATCTTTGGCTGCAAAATATTATAAATTCCGGCGGATCCGCAGCAGCGGTCGGCATCCTTCATTTCTTTAAATGATACCCCGTGAATCGCCTTCATCAGCACCCTTGGCGCTTGCTCTACACCCATTCCATTTCGTAAGTGACAAGAGTCTTGATAGGTGATGATCTGCTCTGGCAAGGCAAGCGATGTACGCCGGTGAAACTTAAGCTCCACGAGAATATCTGATATATCCGTGATTTTATTTGAGAAGGCTTCACCTCGCTTTTGAAAAGCCGGATTATCCTTTAGCAAATGATCATAATCACTTAAAAAGGCACCACATCCGCCCGCATTCATGACAATGGCATCTGCCTCAATCTCCTCAAATGCTTCAATATTCCGCCTTGCTAACTGTTTCGCTTGCTCCTTTTCTCCGCTATGGCCATGAAGTGCACCGCAGCAAGTCTGAACAGGAGGGACGACAACGTCACAGCCGGCCAGCTGCAAAAGCTGGATGGTCGCTTCGTTTGTGCTGGAAAAAACGGTGTCCATTAAACAGCCAGTAAAAAAGGCCACACGCTTTCTTGCCGTGCCAATGGCTTTGTATTCTAACGCACGGCTTTTTTGTTGACGCGGCACCTTTGGAAGGGCCTGCTCCATCAGCTGTAAATGCGGCGGAAGCACCTTTAGCATGCCAGACTTGCGGGCGGCCGTTTGCAGACCAGAGGTTTGATAAAATCGCAGAAGTCCAGCCGCTTGACGCATTCGACTTTGTGAAGGAAAGAGTCCTTTAAACACAACACGTCTCACAAATTTGACAGGAAGAGATTGTTTTTTGTGCTGCTGAAGGATGTCTCTCGCATCCTCAAGTAAACGTCCATATTTGACGCCGGAAGGGCAGACCGGTTCACATGCACGGCATCCAAGACAAAGGTTCAGTGAATGTTCGACATCTTCATCCGGCTCAATCACGCCGTCTCTCACCGCCTTCATTAAAGCAATCCGGCCGCGGGGAGAGTGAGTTTCTTGTTGACCGGATTCAATATAAGTAGGGCAGGAAGGGAGGCAGAAGCCGCAGCGCATGCAGTTGAGCAGCTCCTTTTCATCCATTTGCTGCTGAAAGTTTTGCTGAATCTCTGATTGTTTAGGGGAATTCATGAGACCACCACCCGCTTTCTTGCTGCTTTTCCAAACACCTTATCAGGATTCATAATATTTGCTGGATCTAGCGCTTGTTTGATTGCTTTCATTGCAGCGATTCCTTCTTTTTTGACCTTTAGCTCTAAATAGGGGGCTTTCATCAGACCCACGCCATGTTCACCCGTAATGGTGCCGCCAAGGGAGACTGCTTTTTCAAAAATGGCCTGAAAGGCTTCTTCGACCCGCTTCATTTCTTCTTCATTTCTTGCATCGGTTGCACAAGTAGGATGTAAATTCCCGTCACCTGCATGACCAAATGTACAGATTTTCACTTCGTACTCTCTCGCAATGTCTTCGATCGCCCGCACCATGTTCGCAATTTCAGACCGGGGGACTGTAGCATCTTCTAAAATCGTTGTGGGGCTTAAACGGGCGAGGGCAGATAAAGCGGCTCGTCTCGCTGTTAAAAGGGCACTTGCCTCTTCTTCAGAATGTGCGATATTTACTCCTTTTGCACCGTGCTGCTGACAGACCTTTGCGATGTTCTCTATATCACGGGAAACGGCCTCAGGGTTGCCGTCCTGTTCGATTAATAGCACCGCTTGAACGTCAGTCGGCAGGCCGATTTTGGCAAAGTCTTCGACGACTTTCAGTGTCGGCTGATCCATAAATTCTAATGTGGCGGGGATAATACGCTCTGCAATAATCGCCGAAACTGAAGCGGCTGCTTCCTCTAGGCTTTCATATAAGCAAAGCATCGTTTGTTTGGTTTCTGGAAGCGGCAAAAGCTTCAGCGTGGCTTCTGTGACAATTCCGAGCGTTCCTTCTGATCCAACAAATAAACGGGTCAGATCATATCCGGCCACGTCCTTTGCGAGCTTGCCGCCCGTTTTGATGATGTCACCGTTTGGCAGAACCACTTCAAGTCCAAGTACATAATCTCTCGTCACGCCATATTTTAACCCCCGGAGACCACCTGAATTTTCATTAATATTGCCGCCTAACGTGGAGATTTTCATCGAGCTTGGATCTGGTGGGTAGAAGAGACCTCTTGCCTCTACTTGGCGAATAAGTTCCTGTGTGATCAAACCAGGCTGGACCGTTGCGGTGAGGTTTTCTTCGTCTATTTCGATTAATTGGTTCATTCTTGTAAACAACATCACAAGTCCGCCTTGTGTAGGACAGGTTCCTGCACAAAGGTTCGTTCCTGATCCTCTAGGCACGATCGGCACCTTATATGAAGCGCAGAGCCGGACAATTTGCTGGATGTCCTCAGCCGCGCGCGGGCTTACGATGACATCTGGCATATGCTGAAAATTAGGTGTTGCATCATAAGAGTAGGCAAGCCGATCGGCTTTACTGTCTTGTACATAGGGCGCCCCGACAATCTTTTTTAATTGACTTAAAAATTCAGAATTTAACATGCGCATTCACTCCTACTGATTAGACATACCGTTTCTTTCAGTATAAAAAAAGAATCGCCTCATGCCTATGGACGATTCTACAAAATATTGGGCTGTTCGCCTCGTTTATTTGGATGATGATCTAATAGCATCAAGGCTAAATAAAAGAGCATCGCATCTTGCATGCGTTTTGGATCAAGTGTCGTTAAATCTTGGATACGTTTTAGTCTGTAATGCAGTGTATTGATATGTACGTGCATCGCTTCCGCGGTATACTTCAATGAGTAATCTGATGTTATGAGTACACGCAATGTTTTCACTAGTTCAGGGTAGGGGAGAAGTGGGGCGATCGTTCGATCAAGGAACACTTCTTTTGTTTCCTGACTCACTTCTTCTATAAAAAGTTCAAGTGTTAAATCCTCATCAAACACAATCGGTGTATCCACATTCGCCAATTTTAAGGCACGAAAGGCTTGATGAAAGGATTGCTTCATCATATGTCCAGCTGCTGGTTTTCCCGCACCTATCAAAACCTTTGACGTGGAACGTGAGGTGAGGGAAGCATGGATGTGAAAAAGACGCTGCTGCAAGGTATCACGATCATTTGCCGAGGTTTGCAGCATGAGCAAAAAGCGGGCATGTCCCCAGCGAACGATCATTTCCTGACTTGTGAGATGCAGCATTTCCTTTACTTTTTTGTATTGATCCTGCTTCATAAACGATTCATCGTGACAATCAATGAGGACGACGATACGCTGCTTGTTGACATCAAGCTGAAGCCGCGCTGCTTTTTCAGTGAGATTGATTGCTGTCTCTGGCAGATGAAGCCAGTCGAACACAAACGCTTCAAGCTGCCGTTCATCGGTTTCCGTTTCTAGAAAAAATTCATGCTCTTGAATAAGCAGTTCGGTCATTTTTCGTAATATTTCGCCAAATGGAGAGACATGGACGGGATTTCCTGTCATCCCAATCACCCCAATGACCTCTTGCTTAAAATAAATAGGCAGATTGATGCCGGCTTTGACCCCTTTCATTTGCTGCTCATCATCCTTTGTGAGGATTCGTTTTTGTCCTTCAAAGGATGTCAGATACGCCCCTTCATGAAATTGACCAATGCGCGCTGGATCTGTTGCCGCAATGATGGTGCCGTTTGTTTGTGCGATGATGATTTCCTCAGTCAGCACTTTTTTGACCTCGTCTACGATTTTTTCTGCCAGTGTCATTGTGAGCAAAACGTACCCCTCCGAGATGTTTCTTTTGACACTATCATACCATCATATGCTGAGTCATATCTTTCTTTTCATGAGTTATGCTAAAATAATAAACGCACATGAAAGAGAAGAAAGGAGACATAGCCATGTCATTGCAAAATCGCTTACAAGATTTACTGAAAGAAGGACAAGCGCTGCCAGACTTTGAATATGACGAAGCGGCGCGCCACAATTGGCCTTTAGAAGGTGCAAGAATAAAGGAAGAGGCACGCTTTAGCGATGTATATATAGAGCGTGTAGACAAAGAATCCGAGGACATGATTCAAACAGAAGGCGCCTCATTTCTAAACACACCGCTTACATATGTAAAAAAACATCAAAAAGAATTCATTTATATCGAATCAAAGTGGTTTGATGTGGTGAGAGTCGATGGATTAGCCATTGAATGGGACGAAGTGTTTCAAACGTATACCGTGTTATTCGGTTTAAAACGTCCTAAAAAAGACACAGGTATTTTAAAAGACATGCTGGCTCCATTAAATGGTGCGCAGCTTCAATTTAATGGGCAAGACGGCTTATTCGATGTGAATTTACAGCTTCTTGAGCTTGAGGACATCCACGAAGATATGCCTTTCATTGAAGTCATCTCAGCCGTATACCGTTTTTTATTCCGCATGATCATGCAGCTTGAAATGAATGAATCAAAAAACGGCTCAAATTCCTGAGCCGTTTTTTTGTGATCCATTTATTTACGTCTGCTCATTTGATGAAGGCGTGGCAAACCGTACATCATGCTCTTTTCCATATTGAAGATAATCTTCACTTGGCTGTTTATTCGTGACGACGACATCAAGATCGTGTAAATCACAAAACGTGGTCAAAGCGTAGTGATCGAACTTACTATCATCAACTAATAAAAACGTTTTGGCACTTTTTTCAACAACTGTCTTTTTAATATCCGTTTCAAGTGGGGACGAATTCGTGACTCCGTGATCAATGGATAAACCAGTTGATGCGATAAAGGCTTTATTGACATTGTAAGCTTTCAAACGCTCTACACTTTGATAGCCAACGAAAGAATTCGTTTTTCTCTCAAGCATCCCGCCGGTGGAAAAGATAGTGAGATTTTCATAAGGCATCGCCTGTGTAATAAAATCTACATTATTGGTCACAACGGTCACCTGTTTCTCAGTCAAATAGGGAAGCATCTCAAGTGTTGTCGTACCAGAATCAACAAAAATCATATCCCCATTTTCCACAAAAGCAGCAGCCGTTTGTCCGATCAATTGCTTTTTACTGAGCTGGCGGGTCTTTCGCTCTTGATATACTACTAATGTTGAATGGTTCACAGCGACTCCGCCATATACTTTTTTGAGCACGCCGGATTCGACCAATGCTTGTACATCTCGGCGTATCGTGTTTTTTGAGACGCCAAAATGCGCCACAAGCTCATCAAGTGAGGCAGATTCCCGGTCAAACACATACTCTTTGATTTGCTGAATCCGTTTTGTTTTTATCATGCTTCATATCTCCAATCCATCCGAATCTCCTTTTTCCATTATACCAAATGGCTTCTCTTTTCCCCATCTCAATAAAAGCGTATGATAGAGAAAAGAACGTAACGGAAAGGATTTTCACTTCTATGAATCAATCAAACAACCCATTTTCAAAGCTTGCGAATTTTAGAGAAGTAGGGGGACTTCAAACAACAGGTGAGATGGTGATCAGGCAGGGAATGATTTATCGATCCGCAGATCTATCGCGTCTCACAAAACAAGATATGTTGACGTTCTCAAAGCTTAGGATTCAAACCATTTGTGATCTCCGAACAAGCTCAGAACGCAAATCACATCCGCCAAAAATCAAGGAACACAACAAAATCGTTCATATCCCGATGCAGCCTGACAGTAAGATGCCAAGTAAGTGGACCATGTTTCGTATGCTGACAACTGAAGGGAAATCTCTTTCATTTGCACCGATTATGAAAGATTTATATCAAAGTATGCTCACAGAACGTAAAGAAGAGATTCAGCAGCTGTTCTCGCTGCTTTCAGATAAGAGCAATTACCCGCTGATGCTTCACTGCACGAGCGGTAAGGACCGGACAGGCTTTTTATCTGCCCTCATTCAATTAGCAGCAGGTGTACCGATGCCGGCCGTTTTAAGTGAATATATGCGTTCCAATGAAGGTGTGAAAATGCTTGTCAGAAGGCAGCAGCGATTTGTCCGCATGATGAGTTTATACCGGGTGTCAAAAGAGCAAATTCAACCGCTTCTCGGTGTGCAGCAAGATTATCTGGAAGATGTGCTAAACGAAATGATGGACACATACGGAAGTGCAGAGCGGTATTTAATCGAGGCTTGCGAAATACCTGAAGCTCAGCTCAAGGAAATGAAAAACATCCTGCTGACACCATCTGCTGGCATTCGATCTCAAAAAGCGGAATAAACTGAATATGAGGTGATGCAAAAAATGCTGAAAAAAATCAGTATGACGTGTCTAACACTAATTTTGATGTTTGTATTCTTATTGATTCCTTCTAGCAGTCTAGCTCGTCCAATGCCAAAAGGGAAGCTTGAAAGCACAAGAGAGATGCGCGCGGTATGGATCGCATCGGTTTATAACCTAGATTGGCCTTCAAAGAAAGGACTGCCTGTCAAAGAGCAGAAACAAGAGTTTATTCATTTGTTAGATGAGATCAAAGCGATGAATATGAATGCCGTGATCATGCAAATTAAACCGACAGCAGATGCCTTTTATCCTTCGGCATACGGCCCGTGGTCCGAATATTTGACCGGCACGCAAGGGAAAGATCCCGGGTATAACCCGCTTGAATTCATGATCGAAGAAGCTCATAAACGCGGGCTCGAATTTCACGCTTGGTTTAACCCGTATCGAATCACAATGAATCATACCGACCTCAGCCGTTTATCAGCCGATCACCCTGCAAAAAAACATCCAGATTGGACTATTGCGTACGGTAATCAGCTTTACTACAATCCAGGCATTCCTAAAGCTCAGGAGTTCATTGTCGGCAGCATAGAAGAAGTCGTGAAAAACTACGATATTGATGCAGTGCATATGGATGATTATTTTTACCCGAATAAAATAGCCGGTGTGCCGTTTCCAGATCAAGAAACGTATGAAACATATGGAAAAAAGGCATTCACGCATATAGAAGATTGGCGAAGAGATAATGTGAACCAATTGGTCAAGCAAATCAACGACACCGTGAAGAAAGTAAAGCCGTATGTGAAGTTTGGTATTAGCCCCTTCGGAGTCTGGCGCAACATAAAGGATGATCCGACTGGTTCAAACACCACAGCAGGGATGACCAACTATGATGATTTGTATGCTGATACAAGAGAGTGGATTCAGCAGCACGATATCGATTATGTCACCCCGCAAATTTACTGGAGCATCGGCTTTCAGGCAGCCGCATACGATGTGCTAACAAAATGGTGGTCAAATGAAGTGAAGGGAGAGCCTGTTCACCTGTACATTGGTCAGGCGACGTATAAAATTAATCAAAACAGTGATCCTGCTTGGTCTGATCCAGAAGAATACTTTCGGCAGATCAAACTGAACAGACAGTCGCCTCTCGTGCAGGGAAGCATGCACTTTAGCCTAAAGGATATCAATCGCAACCCTTTGAATGTCAAAAATCGATTGATAGAAGATGCTTACCGTAAACCGGCTCTCATTCCAGAAATGCCTTGGCTTCATCAGAAAGCGCCAAAAAAACCAATCATTCAATCTATTAAAAAGACAGCAGAGGGTGCGGCTTTACAGATCAAAAATGATCCGCAATCTACCGCATCCTATTACGCGGTCTATCGCTTGACGACGAAAGGAACATATGAATTGCTGCAAACCGTTAGAAAAGAAACCGGCACGCTGACATCTGTCAAAGATCTTTCAGTTCATCAGAATAAGAGTGATACTTACAAAGTAACGGCTCTCAATCGACTTCATCACGAAAGCAAGCCTTCTACAAAAAGAGTGAGATAACGAAAAAGCATGAATGAGGATTTTCTTCGTTCATGCTTTTTTCTATTATTTTTGTTTTAATTTTCTGAATTCAACCAAGCTTGGCATGAAGCAGCCACTTGATTAATAAATATGATAGAAAAGAGCCAAAGGGGGAAACAAGATGGATTTTGAATTAACGAAAGAACAACAAATGATTCGGCAGATGGTCAAAGAATTCGCCAAGGAAGAAATTGCACCACTCGCTCAAACCATTGATGAACAGGCCGTATTCCCGGTCCAAACTTTTCAAAAAATGGGGGAACTCGGCTTGATGGGCATCCCTTTTCCAGAGAAATACGGAGGCTCAGGAGGAGATACAATCTCATATGCGCTCGCTGTAGAAGAAATCGGAAAACAGTGTGCCAGTACAGGCCTTAGCTATGCCGCAGCCGTTTCCTTAGGCGCAAGCCCGCTTTATTACTTCGGTACAGAGGAGCAAAAGATGGATCACCTTGTCCCGCTGGCATCTGGAACAGCACTCGGTTCCTTCGGATTAACAGAGCCAAATGCAGGGTCAGATGCAAAAGGGACGAAAACAAAAGCGGTCAAAGACGGACAAGAGTATGTGATTAGCGGGGAGAAGTGCTGGATCACAAATGCCAATTTTGCCAGAACCATTATCGTCACCGCTGTCACGGATCATGATGAGCACGGCCGCCCGATCATCTCCGCCTTCATTGTAGAAAAAGGTCAAAAAGGGCTGTCCATTACAAATCCATACGACAAAATGGGGGTGCGCGGTTCAGATACGGCTGAAATCATTTTAGACAACGTACGTGTACCAGCACATCATATATTAGGAGACCCAGCCAAAGGCTTCAAGCAATTTTTATATACATTAGACGGGGGACGCATATCAATTGCTGCCTTATCTGTTGGTATCGCGCAAGCTGCACTAGATGCTTCTCTCTCCTATGCAAAGGAAAGAAAGCAATTTGGGCAGACCCTCTCGTCCTTTCAAGCCATTCAATTTAAACTGGCAGATATGGCGATGCAAATAGAACTTGCTCGTCAAATGGTGTGGAAAGCCGCCTGGCTGAAAGATCATGGCAAGCCATTTACAAAAGAAGCTGCCTATGCCAAGCTTTTCGCTTCGGAAATGGCCACAAAAGCAAGTCTTGATGCTGTCCAAATTCACGGAGGAACAGGCTACATGAAAGAGTGCGGGGTAGAACGGCTTGTGAGAGATGCCAAGCTCATGGAAATCGGGGAAGGCACCTCTGAAATTCAGCGTCTAGTCATCGCGAGACAACTGCTATCATAACCCTTTTATGAAAACGCTTACCACTGATGGAGGAGGAAAATCATGATGTCGATTCATCCACAAACGATCGGCTCCCTATTAAAAGAGAAAAAGGAGCAGCACCCAGCACATGAAGCCATTGTGTATCCAGAACGTTCATTACGTTATTCATACGAAGCGTTTTTTAGAGAGGTCAAGGAAACAGGGAAAGGTCTTATGGCATTAGGGGTTCAAAAAGGGGATCATATCGCCATCATGGCACCTAATGTCCCTGAATGGCTCATGCTGCAATTCGCCTGCGCCTCCATTGGAGCCGTTCTTGTCACCGTGAATACGAACTTTCAATCACAAGAACTCGCTTACTTACTAAAGCACTCTGATAGCAGCATGCTGTTTATCGTTGACGGGTTTAAAGAGACATCATATGTCAGGATGCTTGAAAACCTCATTCCAGAGCTTCAAACAGCTCATCAAGACGAGATCACTTCATCATCATTTCCATATTTAAAAAGTGTTGTATATATTGGCGAGCACACGCCAAAGGGCATGCGCAGCTGGGACAGTATTCAAGCTGCTGCTAAAAGA
The DNA here is from genome assembly GCF_002998605.1 of Bacillus sp. MZGC1. Taxonomy (NCBI): domain Bacteria; kingdom Bacillati; phylum Bacillota; class Bacilli; order Caryophanales; family Bacillaceae; genus Bacillus; species Bacillus sp. MZGC1. The sequence continues at coordinate 113,860 of NZ_PVRE01000006.1, read as the reverse complement.
ATGGAGGATGATGCATGGGAGAAACGAATGGATGAGCTGGCGCCTGATGACGTTATTAATATGCAATATACCTCTGGCACAACCGGCTACCCAAAAGGCGTCATGCTCAGCCATACAAACATCGTCTGCAATGCCAGTCAGATCGCAGATTGCATGAAGCTCACCCATGAAGACCGCATGTGTATCCCCGTGCCGTTCTTTCATTGCTTTGGATCTGTTCTTGGCGTACTTGCTTGTCTCGCAAAAGGAGGCACGATCATTCCAATTGAATCTTTCCACCCAGAGCGAGTCCTTCAAACAGTGGAACAAGAGAAGTGCACTGTTCTTCACGGCGTCCCGACAATGTTCATTGCAGAGCTCGATCATCCGAATTTCCACCAATACGAACTGTCCACATTACGAACAGGCATTATGGCAGGATCTCTTTGCCCATCCCATGTGATGAAAGCAGTCATTGAACAAATGGGCCTGAAGGAGCTCACGATTGCCTACGGTCAGACCGAAAGCTCACCTGTCATTACCCAAACAAGAACAGATGATTCATTTGAAAGGCGGGTTCAAACAGTCGGTCGGGCACTTCCTCACATCGAGGTAAAAATCACCGCCCCAGGTACGCCGGATGAAGTACAAAGAGGAGAACAAGGCGAGCTGTGTACAAGAGGCTATCATGTGATGAAAGGCTACTATAAAAATGAAGAAGCCACAAATGAAGTCATTGATGAGGACGGGTGGCTTTATACAGGGGATTTAGCGGAGATGGATGAGGATGGCTATGTGAAAATCACAGGACGGCTGAAAGATATGATCATTAGAGGCGGGGAAAATGTTTATCCAAAAGAGATTGAAGACGTTCTTTACACGCATCCAGCCATTCTTGATGCACAGGTCGTTGGTATTCCTGACGAGACCTATGGAGAGGAAGCCGCCGCATTCATTCGGCTCAAACAAGGTCACACAGTGACGATTGAGTCATTAACCAGCTATTGTCAGTCACAAATGGCTCGCTACAAAATTCCAAAATATTTTTTCATCACAGACGAGTATCCGATGACCGCATCAGGGAAGATTCAAAAATTTCGTCTGAAAAAACAGGCGCTTGATCTAATAAAGGAGTGAGGGCAGCGATGTTCAAAAAAGTACTCATTGCGAATCGAGGCGAAATTGCTCGTAGAATTATTCGGACTTGTAAAAGGCTCGGGATCAACACCGTGGCTGTTTATTCAGAGGCAGATCAGCATGCGCTTCATGTGCAAGAAGCAGACAGCGCCTATCTCATTGGAGGCGCGAAAGTATCTGAAAGCTATTTAAACATGGAAGTGATCATCGAGGTTGCCAAGCAGACAAATACAGATGCCATCCACCCTGGATATGGCCTTTTATCAGAAAATGCGGGCTTTGCTGAACGCTGCCGCAGCGAAGGAATTATTTTTATTGGACCATCCGCACAGGTCATTCAGCGAATGGGGAATAAAATTGAAGCGAGAAAAACGATGGACCATGCGGGGATTCCCATTGTACCAGGCGTTTCAGCCCCGCTCCATGACGCAGAAGAAGGAGTCAGTAAAGCCCAGTCACTCGGTTATCCGATCATGCTCAAGGCATCAAGCGGAGGCGGGGGAATTGGCATGCAGCTTGTGCGAAATGACGAGGAGCTGCATAAAGCTTTTGAAGGAAATCAAAAAAGAGCGCAAAGTTTTTTCAACGACGGGACGCTTTATATGGAAAAGGTCATTGAAGACGCGCGGCACATTGAAATTCAAGTCCTCTTTGATTCCTTCGGCCATGGGGTTCACTTATTTGAGCGCGACTGTTCACTCCAAAGAAGACACCAGAAAATCATCGAAGAAGCACCAGCTGTCTGTCTCGATGAATCAGTGAGACAACAGATGGGACAGATGGCCGTCAAAGCAGCCAAAGCCATTGGCTATGAAAATGCAGGGACGATTGAATGTTTAGTCGATCAAAACCAACAATTTTATTTTCTAGAGATGAACACGAGATTACAAGTAGAGCACCCTGTCACAGAAGAAATTACAGGTATTGATCTTGTCGAGGAGCAGCTGAAAATCGCTGCATCAGAGCCGCTTTCCTTCATTCAGGAGGATATTCATCAAATTGGGCATGCCATCGAGGTCAGAATCTATGCGGAGGACCCCGTTACCTTTTATCCGTCACCAGGAACAATCACTCGGCTATTTATGCCAGAAGCTCCCTATATACGCCATGAATCAAGTGTGACAAGCGGGAGCGTCATTACCCCATATTACGATCCAATGATTGCGAAGATGATCGTTTACGGTGATACACGAAAACTTGCAATAGAACGATTAAAAAATGCGTTACAAGCATATGAAATAGAAGGGATCAAAACCAACTTACCGCTTTTAAGGGAAATGGCTGGATCTTCTGCTTTCTTACATGGCAGCATCACAACCGATTTTCTCATGAAAAAAAGGGAGGGGAACCGTTCATGAAAATGGTCACGATACAAATGGCCGGAAACTTATGGAAGCTTCTTGTGAAACAAGGCGATGAAGTGCAAAAAGGACAGGAGGTCGCTATCTTGGAATCAATGAAAATGGAGATTCCAATTGTTGCAGAAGAGGCTGGTGTCATCAGCAAAGTGTATAAGGCAGAGGGGGAATTTGTCGATGAAGGAGAGGTCCTTCTAGAGCTGACAGAATAGGAGGGAGCGAGATGGCATTACCAAAGCGTGTACTTATCAGAGAGGTCGGCCCGCGGGACGGACTGCAAAATGAATCCACTTGGCTGGACACAAGCGAGAAGCAAAGGTGGATTGAACTGCTCACAGCAGCCCGGCTCCCTTATATTGAAGTCACCTCATTTGTTCATCCTAAATGGGTCCCAGCCTTAAAAGACGCCAAAGAGTTAGCTCAATCCTTACACAAAAATGACAACATCACCTATGCAGCACTCATTCCTAATGAAAAAGGCTTGGCTCACTTTTTTGAAGCAAATCTTGACGCAGGCGCTATGTTTATCTCTTCGAGTGAAACACATAACAAAAAAAATATGAATCAATCCATCCACGAAACACTTCCTGTCATCAAACAAATGACAGCTGATTTAAAAGCAGCAGGAAAGATCACGCGCGTATATATTTCTACCGTGTTTGGCTGCCCTTATGAACATCAAGTGCCAATGGATCAAGTTCTGCGGTTAACGGATATTCTGCTCTCTTATGGCATTGATGAAATATCACTCGGCGACACCATTGGAGAAGCCCATCCGCTTCAAGTAGAAAGGCGATTAGACATTTTACTTGAACGTTTTCCTGCTGATAAAATCGCTCTACATTTTCACGATACGAAGGGGATGGGTCTTGCCAATATTTATACGGCATTAAAAGCGGGAATCACAACATTTGACTCCTCTAGCGGCGGGCTTGGTGGCTGCCCATATGCACCTGGCTCTAGCGGAAATGTCGCGACAGAAGATGTAGTGCATATGCTTCAAAAACTAGGAATTAAAACAAATATCGATTTTCCTGCATTGATAAAAGCGGCAGAATGGATCGAAACAAAAGTAGATCGAACCCTGCCTAGTCATTGTTTACGTGCTTTTCACTCTCATACTACTTCATAAAGGATGAATGTGACATGACATCATTGGTTAATTTTATGATACAAGATGAACGGATTGGGATCATGACCTTAAACAGGCCGAAACAAGCGAATTCCCTATCCGCTGCGATGCTTGAGGAGATCAATCAAATCATTCAAGAAATCAAACACGATGAAAGCATCCGCTGTCTGCTCATTACAGGAGCTGGTTCTAACGTCTTTTGCGCAGGAGCTGATTTAAAAGAGCGACGATTGATGACAGAAGAAGAAGCAAAAGCGGCGGTTCTGTCGATTCAGCAAACCTTTACAGAAATTGACTCCCTTCCTGTGCCTGTCATTGCCGTGATGAATGGACACGCACTCGGCGGAGGCCTTGAGCTCGCACTGGCTTGTGATCTCCGCATCGCACGAGCCGGAGCAAGATTCGGCCTGCCAGAAACTGGACTAGCCATCATACCAGGAGCCGGAGGAACCCAGCGGCTTCCGCGCCTGATTGGACTCGGTAAAGCAAAAGAACTGATTTTCACAGGTGGTTCATTACAAGCTGAAGAAGCCATTCAAATCGGGTTGATTGAGCACCTCTCTTTAGCAGATTCTCTTATGGATGACGCCATTTCTCTCGCAAAACAAATCGCCAAAAACGGTCCAATTGCTTTAAAAGAAGCGAAACAAGCGATTCAAATGAGCCTTGATCATGATTTACGTACAGGTCTGATGAAGGAATACGAAGCCTATGTACGGCTCATTGATACAGAAGATCGAATGGAGGGACTTCAAGCTTTCCAAGAAAAACGAACGCCTCATTACAGAGGCAACTAGCAAGAAAGGGGAATGGGCATGATCGAAGAATATGAAGTGAAAAAACAGCGGATTGTAAAAGGAGGAGCCGAACGATACCATCAAAAAAACAAAGAAAAAGGAAAATTGTTCGTCCGTGACCGGCTCCAGTTGTTATTAGATGAGGATTCTTTCATTGAGGATGCCATGTTTGCCGAGTGTAAAGATCAACATTTACCAGCAGATGGGGTTGTCACAGGGACGGGGCGGATGAATGGGCAAACGGTTTGCGTCATGGCGAATGACTCTACCGTCAAAGCTGGATCATGGGGCGTCAAAACGGTAGAAAAAATCATTAGAATCCAAGAAACAGCGGAAAAGCTCAACTGCCCGATGCTGTATTTAGTCGATTCTGCGGGTGCAAGAATCACCGATCAAATTGCCATGTTTCCAGGCAGAAGGGGCGCGGGGCGCATTTTTTATAACCAGGTGAAGCTGTCTGGACGTATCCCGCAAATTTGTTTACTATTTGGTCCTTCTGCAGCAGGAGGTGCTTACATTCCTGCTTTTTGTGACATCGTCGTTATGGTCGAAGGGAATGCCTCGATGTATTTAGGCTCTCCGAGAATGGCCGAAATGGTGATTGGAGAAAAAGTATCACTAGAAGAAATGGGCGGGGCAAACATGCATTGCAGCATATCAGGATGTGGTGATATTTTAGCCAAAACAGAGGAAGAAGCCATTCAAATCGCTCGCGACTATTTAACCTACATGCCTGCCAACTATACAGAGAAACCAAAACGGGCAGCAGCAAAAGCACCTCAGCCATCTGAGATGACCATCCAAGACCTTATCCCTAAGGGGCAGAATACCCCTTTTGATATGTATCAGCTCATTTATTTACTCATTGATGAAGGGTCATTTTTTGAAATCAAAAAACTGTTTGCCGCGGAGCTGATTACAGGCTTTGGCCGCATGAATGGTCAGCCTGTTGGTCTTATTGCCAACCAGCCTAGGGTGAAAGGCGGGGTGTTATTCCATGACTCAGCTGACAAAGCCGCCAAGTTTATTCAGCTATGTGACGCCTTTCATATCCCGCTCCTTTTTCTTGCGGATATACCGGGATTTATGATTGGAACAAAAGTGGAACAAGCTGGCATTATTAGACACGGGGCGAAAATGATCTCTGCTATGTCAGAGGCAACCGTTCCGAAAATATCGGTCATTGTGCGTAAAGCATACGGTGCAGGTTTATATGCAATGGCAGGGCCAGCGTTTGAACCAGACTGCTGTCTTGCTCTTCCATCAGCGCAAATTGCTGTCATGGGGCCAGAAGCGGCTGTGAATGCTGTCTATGCGAATAAAATTGCCGAGCTGCCTGCCGAAGAGAGAGCTGCATTTATACAAGAGAAACGTAAGGAATATCAGGAAGATATGAATATATATGAGCTTGCCTCTGAAATGATTGTCGATGGCGTCATCCCGTTTGACCACCTGCGAGCTGAGCTTTGTCATCGATTACAAGCCTATTCCTCAAAAGAGATGACATTTACAAGACGAAAACATCCGGTCTATCCGGTCTAAAGGGGGCATCCTTATGATGAACCTGAAACCAGCATGGGTACCGGAAGAGCAGAAGGTCAAACATACACGTCTTTACAAATGGATGCACTCACTTGGTTTCTCTACTTATGATGCATTCTACAAAGCTAGTATCGAGCGTACCGATTGGTTTTGGAGAGAAGCTGAAAAGGCGGTCGGCATCAAGTGGAAGATGCCGTATGAAGCCGCATTAGGTCAAAATTCATTCATGTGGCCGAAGTGGTATAAAGGCGGTCAACTAAACATAACCGAAACCGCCGTGGACAAATGGGCAGAGAACGAAGAGACCCAGCATCAGCCAGCCGTGATTTGGAGAAATGAAGTTGGGGCTGAGAGGAGATGGACGTATCTCAAACTTCAGGAAAAGGTTAATCGCCTCGCTGCTGGTTTTTTGAAGAATGGGCTTCAAAAAGGAGATGTGGCGGTCATTTATATGCCGATGCTTCCTGAAACGGTCGCTGTCATGCTAGCCTTTGCAAAAATTGGTGTCATCTTTAGCCCCGTCTTCTCCGGATATGGAAGCGAGCCTCTTGCCGTGCGTATTCGTGCGGCAGGTGCAACCATTGTCGTCACAGGCTCCGACATGACGCGACGCGGGAAGACGATCAATATGCGGGAATGTGCGGCAGATGCGATTCACAAAACAGACACTGTCAAAACCGTCATTGTACACACTCCCTCTCATACTGAATATGAAGGAGATATCAGGCTAAACGATTTGTTAAAAGAAGATCCGTTAAGTGAAACGACCTATCTCACAAATGAAGAGCCTCTCATGATCTTATACACTTCTGGAACAACTGGTACGCCAAAAGGAGCTGTCCATACACACGCAGGCTTCCCTGTAAAAGCTGCTTTTGACGCCGGTCTTTGTATGGACGTTGCAAAAGGAGACCGTTTGTTTTGGCTCACAGACATGGGCTGGATGATGGGGCCATTTCTCGTCTTTGGCGGCTTGATCAATGGAGCTGCAATCGTTTTATATGACGGTGCACCCGATTATCCAGATGAACAGCACCTCTGGTCATTCATCCACAAGCAAAAAGTCACCCATTTTGGACTTTCACCTACTTTTGTTCGGTCTGCGATGCAGCAAAACCTTGCAGGTACAAAGCTGCCACATGTCAAAGCCATCATTTCTACAGGTGAGCCGTGGAATGAAGCACCATGGCAATGGCTTTTTGACAAAATCGGTCAAAAGCACATTCCGATCCTAAATTATTCAGGGGGAACAGAGGTCTCTGGCGGAATTGTAGGAAGTACGCTGCTTCGCCCAATTAAGCCAGTCCTTTTTAATGCGGCGATCTTAGGAATGGCGGCAGATGTGTATAATGAAGCAGGTCAGAGCGTCATAAATGAAGTAGGAGAACTTGTTTTGAAAAAGCCATGGGTCGGCATGACATGTGGTTTTTGGAAAGATCCGGGGCGATATGAAGACACGTATTTCAGACGATTTGATGGGGTGTGGACACATGGGGATTGGGTGATGCAATCAGCGGATGGCACATTCCATATCACGGGCAGATCGGATGATGTCATTAATTCAGCAGGAAAACGTGTCGGTCCAGCAGAAATTGAATCCATTCTTGTCGGACATCCAGCCGTACACGAGGCAGCTGTAATTGGGGTAAAGGATGAGGTGAAAGGGGAGGCACTCGTGTGCTTCATCGTGACTAGCTCACAATCTTGTGACGAAGCAAAACTGATTCGAGAGCTCAAAACACATGTTGGTTCACACGCGGGAAAAGCTCTCATGCCAAAGGAAATTCATCTCATTTCAACTTTACCGAAAACAAGAAACGGAAAAATCGTCCGGCGTTTATTAAAAGGAGCCTATGAACAGCAGCCTTCACTAGATCTTTCTTCTTTAGAAAACCCTCATGTGTACAAAAGCATTTGCGAATACTTGAAACGGAAACAGAATCCATAAAAAAAAGACAGGAGAGTGTCCTGTCTTTTTCTATTGCACATGAAAATTCGTGCCATCTGTTGTTTCTTTGACAATCCCTGCCCGAACGACAAAATCACCGAAATGTTCTTGGTCTTCTCGTTCTTTTGCATAGCGAGGGAGCAGAGAGCCAAGCTCGTTTAAAATGTCTTCCTCACCAACATTTTCACGGTACAGCTTACTTAATCTGCTGCCATCAAACGCAGCGCCAAGATACATGTTGTATTTGCCAGGTGATTTGCCGATAAAGCCAATTTCACCTAGCGCATGGCGGGCACATCCATTTGGACATCCAGTCATTCGAATCGTGATTTCTTTATCACTTAAGCCGTTTTCTTCGACAATCTCTTCAATTTTGTCAATCAAGCGTGGAAGGTAGCGTTCTGCTTCTGCCATCGCTAAGCCGCATGTTGGAAGAGAAACACAGGCCATTGAACTGCGGCGCAGTGCAGAGTGCTGCTGGCCAGCTGATAAACCGAACTCCTGAATGAGCTGCTCGATTTGTTTCTTTTTATGAGAAGTGACATTTCCAATGATCAAATTTTGATTCGCTGTTAAGCGGAAGTCTCCTGTATGAATCTTTGCAATTTCCCGAATACCTGTCATCAGCGGGTAGTCATCGTAATCCGTGATGCGGCCGCCTTCTACAAACATCGTATAATGCCATCTGCCATTGATGCCTTTTACCCAGCCATAGCGGTCTCCGTTATGATCAAAGCGATAATCTCTTGCGTCTAAAAGGGCAAATCCTAGGCGGCGTTCCAGCTCTTCTTTTACATTCTCAAGACCAAGGCGGTCCACTGTATATTTAAAGCGGGCGTTTTTTCGCACCGAACGGTTTCCATAGTCACGCTGAATGGTAATCACTTGTTTCGCAATCTCTACAACTTGTTCCGGTGTACAAAAGCCAATCACTTTTGCAAGCTGAGGATAGGTCGCTGTATCACCATGGGTCATGCCCATTCCACCGCCAATTGCGACATTAAAGCCGATCAATTGCTCATTTTCGATGATCGCAATGAAGCCTAAATCCTGCGAAAAGACATCAATATCGTTAGCAGGAGGGACCGCCACACCAATTTTGAATTTTCTTGGCAAATAAAGCGGACCATACATCGGCTCAACCTCTGTATCAGGCGTTGCCGCTATCTTTTCCTCATCAAGCCAAATTTCATGATACGCTCTCGTTTGCGGAAGCAGGTCATCACTTAATTTTTTGGCCAGCTCATATACATCATGGTGCACTTCTGATTGATAGGGGTTTGATGTACACATCACATTCCGGTTCACGTCGCCGCAAGCAGCGATCGTATCAAGCATAGTGGAATGAATGTCTTGAATGGTCTTTTTCATATTCCATTTTAAAATACCGTGAAGCTGAAAGGTTTCACGAGTAGTCAGCTTTAACGTACCGTTTCCGTATTTGTGAGCAAGCTCATCCATCACTAGCCACTGTTTGGATGTGGCTATTCCGCCAGGCAGGCGTACGCGCAGCATAAATTGATAGGCTGGCTCAAGCTTTTGTTTTTGCCGTTCATTTCTGAGGTCTCGATCATCCTGTAAATAGCTGCCGTGATGCTTCATCAGGCGGTTGTCATCATCAGGAATTCCCGCTGAAATCGGATCAAGCATCACTTCTTTTAACGTACCCCGTAAATAATCACTTTTTTCTTTGATTTCCTCTACGTCGCTCGGAGGTCCATCCGGCGCTGTTAATGCTGTCTTCACCATGTAAGTAAAAGCTCCTTTCTTTCAAGCATCAAATCAATCAATATACGTCACGCTGATAGCGTTTTTGCTGCTGCAAATTGGCTAAATAACTTTCTGCTTTCTCCTTGCTCATCGCACCTTCTTCTTGGATGATCAATAGAAGGGTACCATGAACATCATGCGCCATATGTTTTTCATCTCCGCAGACATATACATAGGCACCTTGCTCCAGCCATTCGAATAATTCTTTACTTTGTTTCTTCATTTGGTGCTGGACATATACCTTTTCCTCTGAATCTCTTGAAAAAGCCACGTCCATTTTCGTTAAGACACCATCTTTTAACCACTTTTGCCATTCGGTTTGATATAAGAAGTCCGTCACAAAGTGCTGATCACCGAAGAATAGCCATGACTTTCCGTTTGCACCGATTTCTTCTCGTTCCTGCATAAACGAACGGAAAGGAGCGATACCTGTGCCTGGTCCCACCATAATGATCGGTGCATCAGGGTTTTCAGGAAGCTTAAAGTTTTGGTTGTGCTGGATATAAACAGGCAGTGTATCACCTGGCTCTAAGCGCTCCGCACATAAGATGGAGCAGACACCTTGGCGTTCTCTCCCGTGGGCATCATATCTCACAGCACCTATTGTCAAATGAACTTCTTCTTCATTGGCTTTCAAGCTGCTTGCAATCGAATAAAGGCGTGCAGGGATTTTTCTTAAAATAGCGGTGAAATCTGCGGCTGTTCCTTCAAAAGGACCAAAATCGCGCGCAGCATCTACTAGATCTCTTCCTGCTATATACGCTTTTAACTTTTCTTCATTCTCTTCTTCTAAAAGGGCATGGAGGGCTTCACTTTTTGTAAAGTCCGCCATCTTTTGAAGAAGGGGTTTTGTTAATACTGTAATCTCAAAGTGCGAGGTGAGTGCTTCTTTCAAAAGAAGAGTGTCGCCATTTTTATGCACGGTTACGGCTTCCTCTGCATTCCATCCGCATGTCGTGAGCAGTTCATCAACAAGCGCAGGATCATTTGTTGGATAAATACCAAGGCTGTCACCCGGCTCATAAACAAGTCCTGATCCTTCAAGAGAGAGCTCCAAATGGCGGGTTTCTTTGTTAGAGCCGCGGCCATTTAGGTTGATATTTTCAAGAACTTCCGCATAAAAAGGATTCTTTCTTGAGTATTCAGAAGCTGCTGTTTGGTTGGTTGCTCCTGCTGATTCTTGCGGGAATGCTGCGGCTTCACCTTCGCTAAGTGCCGATGTCACCCCTTGAAGCCATTCAGAAAACGGCTCATCATAATCAAGGTCACAATCCACTCGGCCTATAAGACGCGTTCCGCCAAGTTCTTTGAGGCGCTCATCAAATTCTTTTCCAGTCTGACAGAAGAATTCGTAAGAGCTGTCGCCAAGCGAAAGAACAGAAAAGCTTAAATGATCGAGCTTTGGCGCACGTCTACCATGGACATATTCATGGAAAGAAAGGGCATTATCAGGCGGATCTCCCTCGCCATGTGTGCTGACGATCATCAGTAAATTGTGTATTTTTTTCAGATTATTTGGTTTAAAATCTGACATAGAAGAGAGCGTCACTTGAAAACCTTTCTCCTCGAGATGCTGCGCTGTCTTTTTCGCTAATCCTTCAGAATTGCCTGTTTGCGAGCCATAAAGTACGGTCACATCTTTACTGACAGGCTGCGCAGGGGCTGCGGCAGAAGGAGTAGGGGCCAGAGCGGCCGTTTCTGATCCGGCTAGAGCTGCCTGTGCTGATAAATAACCGGTAAGCCAAATTTTTTGTTGATCTGTTAAAGTCGGAAGCAGCTGATTGAGCAAGTCTGCCTGCTGCTGACTAAAAGGACTGTTCAATACATGAAGTTGCAACGATATCCACCTCACAAGAAATATAAACATAGATTAATTCGATAGGAATTATATATATAGGTTCAATTTGAACTTTACCGAAAGTTTGCCATTAAGTAAAATATATAATATTGATTGTCATGATTAAGATTTCTAATACCTATACATGGTGAAATTAATTTATTTGGTCAAGGAGGTAATATGAGTATTATTAGAGATTTGGAAGATCCAAAAGTTAAGTTTAAATTAGTAAAGAATGTGTCTATCCATAGAAAGGAATTAGAAAAATTAAATCTGAGTCAAGTTGCAGATCTTCGCATTTATGCGAAAGATAAATACGAAAGAGCTGCCAATTTTTCTACAAAAGCTTCAATTATTACAATAACAATTGTGCCATTATTTTTATTTTTGAACTCTTACTTTAATTCATATTTTAACTTTGGATTAAATTTTATTTCTAGAAAATACAACGTTAACGATTCGAAATTACTAGATAACTCACATGAGCAGCAAAATGATTTTGATAAACTTTCGATCAATATATTTGATACTTATATTTATTTTGCTTCAAGTGTTTTAATAGTTGTTTTTATTGTTTTTCTCATTAGAAGAGTTGATGTTTCCAAAACAAATAAACTTTTTAATTTAATTGATGAAATATATGACATGAAATTAAAACGAGAGGAACAATTTCAAGAAGATTATAAACAATTGCAAAAGATACGAGCTATGAATTGGCAATTAATCTCTTGTGTTCATTATTCTAATCGTTTAGAGATTTTAATGAAATCTCCAAATCGAAAAGAAGCTGAATTTTTTATGTTCTATGAATTAGATCATATTAAAGAAGTTGAAGTAATTTTGGGAATTAGTTAAAAATTGAGTTCACGATTATTCATTAAATACTCCTCTTTTTATTGATACATGATCTCATCATTATGGATAAGGATAAATAGGGGAGTAGTAAGCAGTTCTTAAAATTCGAAATGGGTTCTTATTAATTAAATAAAAAGGGGAGAAAAACCCTAGAGTTTTTCTCCCTTCTCAATTTATGCCGTTGGAAGTCCCATCACAGCTTTCACTTCTAAATATTCCTCGATGCCGAAGTCTCCCCATTCTCTTCCGATACCAGATTGCTTAAAGCCGCCAAATGGGGCAAAGTAATCTGTTTCGGCATTGTTAATGGTGATTTGGCCAGCACGGATATGTTCAGCTACATATTTTGAAGTTTTTTCATCTTTTCCAACAACATACCCGGCAAGGCCATAAACCGTATCATTGGCGATGTCAAGGGCATGATCTAGGTCCTGATACGTAATCACACTCATGACCGGTCCGAAGATTTCTTCTTGCGCAATGGTCATATCATTTTTCACATTGGTGAAAATGGTATGCTTGGCGAAATATCCTTTATCGATTCCGTCCGGCTTTCCAGTTCCCCCTGCAAGCAGAGTAGCACCTTCATCAATTCCTTTTTCAATATAAGATTGCACGGTATCCCATTGTTTCTTGGAGACAAGCGGGCCTGTGGTGTGATCTTCTCTCGGATCACCAACTGTAAACTTCGGCAGGGCATTCAGCAGCGCTTTTTCAAACTTGTCTTTCATTGATTCTGGAATAAGCACACGCGTAGCTGCAGAACACACTTGACCTGTATTCATCGCAATATGATGAATGGCGGTTTCTGCTGCCTCATCCACATCTGCATCATCTAAAACAATAAGAGGGGATTTCCCGCCAAGCTCAAGAGCCACTTTCTTCACATTGTCCGCCGCGTTTTCCATAATTTTCGAGCCGACAGCACCTGATCCAGTAAATGAAACAAAGTCAATATCAGGATGTGAGCTAATACCGTCACCAATCACGTCACCAGTTCCGTTTACTAAGTTGAAGACTCCTTTCGGTACGCCTGCTTCATCAATGATTTCTGCAAGAATCATCGCAGCAAAAGGTGTAATTTCTGCTGGCTTTAAGACAACTGGTGAGCCTGCCGCAATGGCACCCGCAATTTTAAGAGAAGTTTGATTCGTTGGGAAGTTCCACGGTGTAATCAATCCGCTGACGCCAATCGCTTCTTTTATAATGGTATGTCCGCCGCGGTCCTCGGTAAATGTATAAGATTTAAGTGCTTCCGCTGCTTTAGAAAAATGTTCATAGCCCATTGTGTAATGAACTTCTTCTGATACTTTCAGCGGTGCACCGAGCTCTTGTGTCATCACTTCTACAAGTTCATCCTTGCGTTTTTCGTAGCCGCGCACAATGTTTTCCAGCATCTTCACGCGTTCATTTCGAGTTGTTTTCGAGAAAGAAGGGAAGGCGGCACGAGCTGCTTTCACTGCCTTATCTAAATCTTCTTTTGTTCCTAAGCTAATGGTGCCAATGACTTCTTCTGTCGCAGGGTTGATGACCTCTGTCTTTTCGTTTCCTGTTGAAGCAATCCATTCTCCATTAATAAAATGTTTCTCTTGATTTCTCATTCTGACATGTCTCCTTTTTATATGTGATTCAATCAATATTCTGTTTTCAGCTGATATAAAACTGTACCCACTGTGAAAAATCTAAAACGAAGAAACTGCAAAAGAAAAAGTTTCTGATATAATACGCAAAGTGGGACATATGTCCTTTTCAATAGATGGGCATGTATCATTTAATGGAACTAGACTGAAAAAAGAAGGAGCATTTGAACGAATGAAAGGTGTTATTTTCGCTTTATTAGGAGGCGCTTGCATTACACTGCAAGGCGTGGCCAACGCAAGAATCAGCCAGGATATCGGCACATGGCAGGCAGCAACTATCACACAGCTAACCGGTTTTATCATCTCGCTTGTCATCTTACTGATCGTTCGAGACGGGCACTTCAGGGAATATCAAAAGGTGCGGCCACTTTATTTAATAGGCGGCGCATTTGCAGCCATTATTATTTTTAATGAAGTCACCGCGATTCAAATGATCGGTGTCACACTCACCATCGCAGCGTTACTTATTGCACAGCTTGCTTTTACCTTTGCAATCGATGCAAAAGGATGGTTTGGTGTACAGAAGAAGAAAATGAAATGGCCTCATTATGCAGGAATTTTACTGATGGTCGCAGGCGTGATCATTTTAAAGCTATAAAGGAGGGCGTCAGATGGAGGAGCTTTATGATGAACCTCTTTTTGCCTCATATATGAAGGCACATCAATTAGAAAACGTCTTTCATCAAAAGCTCATATCACACGTGAGCTTGTGGCGCTATGAGCAGGGTGAGCTCGTTTGTTCAAAAGGGGATAAGAGGGAGTACCTGTACTTGTTAGTGAAAGGAAAATTAAAGATTTTCACGACCACAAAGGAAGGGAAGACCTTTATTCTTAGCTTTAAACATCCCCTTGAAGCGATTGGAGATATTGAATACGTTCAGCAGACGGATATGGTCAATACAGTCGAAGCTGTCACAGAAGTACATATGCTAAGGGTTTCTCATCAAGCGCTCATGCGCCATGCGAAGGATGACCCACGCGTGTTAACCTTTCTGCTAAAAGGCATCACAAACAAATTTTATACAAAATCAAACGATTTGAGTTTCCACCTTTTATATCCTGTGGAGGTCAGGCTTGCAAGCTACTTATTGTCTGTTGTGACAAATGATGACAGCGCGAGCGCCCTTCGTCTCACTGATGCGGCAAGCTTAATCGGTACAAGCTATCGTCATATTAACCGGGTCATTCAGCAATTCTGTGAAAAAGGGCTGATAGAGAGGCGTAGAGGAGAGATTACGATTTGTGACCGGAAAGGGCTCCTAGAAATAGCAGAGCACAATATTTATGAATAGAAGAAATGAAGGGATTTATATATGATCATAGGAATACTATTAGCTATCACTGCTGGCGCACTCGTCAGCTTACAAACCATTTTTAACAGTAAGGTCAATGAGCATACAGGCTCTTGGTCAACTACAACCCTCGTTCTTGGAATGGGCTTTATTGCTTCACTCCTGATGGGTCTCTTACTAGAGGGAACTGGCATGTTTCAATTAAGACATATGGAAGCTTGGTACTGGATCAGCGGAGCCATTGGGGTAGGAGTGGTCATTTGTCTTGTTCAGAGTATCAAACGTCTTGGAACGACTTATGGCATCTCGATTGTCCTCACGTCACAGCTGGGCTGCGCTCTTTTGTTTGATTCGCTTGGCTGGCTTGGGTTAGAAAAAGTGGCATTTTCTTTTACAAAACTATTAGGTGTCATTGTGATTGTTGCTGGGATCTTAGTGTTTAAATTGACCAAATTGGAGTCAGCAGAAAAAGATCCATCGCAAGAAAAAGGGCTGCCACAAGAGTAGCCGCCCTTTTTTAAATCAATCGCCGCCATAATACCGTTATCGCGGATAATCCATTTAAAAGGAGCCTTTTCATCAAAGGCTTTTTTTTCTGCCCATATGCGCTCGCATGATAGGCTGTTCGGTCTTTAGCAACGAGATTACTGTAGGCGATTTTTCGTTCGATTGCCTGTGTAAGTGATAACGCAAACGGGGCACTGTCAATCACCAAAATCGACTCTGTGTTTAAAAAACTAGACCTCGCATCTAAGTTATATGTCCCAATAATACTCAAGTAATCATCAATCACCATTGATTTCCCATGAATGGAATAGGGGCCTTCATATTCATACAAATGAACGCCTGTTTTCATCAGTTCCTTTTTCGTGCTTAAATATCCAGCAAAGGCTAACGGATTTGGTGTCGCTGTAAGAGAATTCGTGACCATTGTCGTTTGAATCTCACTACCTAAGGGGGTGAGTCCGGCTTTCATTGGGCGTGTTGGGATGACATAAGGCGTTTGTATAAGCACAGAACGCTTTGCCCGGTGCGCAAGATCGTTCAGTTTTTTCAGCACAAGCGGCCGCTTATTGAAGCGTTCCACAGGATTTGTGAAAAAGGCAATCTGTTTCACTGAAGTGGCATCTGCTGCCCAATCAAAGGAGGACATCACAAAAGGTTCTTTTGTGCGCACTGCTTCTTGATAGGATCTGAGCAGCTGTTTTCTAAGCTTTAACCCTTTTTTCGCTTTTGGCTTGGAGAACACATCTTTTGTTCTTTTCGTAAAATCATGATTCCATAGATAAACGAAATATTGCTCCATTTCATCTAATACTTTTCCCTTTTTGGCGTTATAGAGCAGCACATCGCGGTCAAAAGCAAAGTCTTTCGGGGGCTGATCTGCAAAGTATTTATCACCGATATTTCTTCCGCCCATCACAGCCACTCGGCCATCTGCTAGTAGCAGCTTATCGTGAAGCCGATTATGCCACGTCCATGGCTTGAACAAACGAAAGGGCTCATAAAAACGAATCGACATGTTCGGATGATTTGCCACCGCATAGCGCAAATGCTTCAGCGGCCCGCGCAAACTGTGACAAATGCCATCTAACAACACCTGGACTTTCACACCTCGATCAGCTGCTTCAATTAAAGCACCTAGTACCCATTCGGCTGTTTTTCCCTTTTGAATGGAATAGTAACTGAGACGGATCACCTTCTTTGCCTCACGAATCATTTGGATTCTAACCTGACCAGATTCAAACCCATCGTCAAGAAGCATCACTTGATTTGTCCCCTGATCGTCTCCTGAGATAGAAGAGGCTTTATAAATACAATGTTCTTTGCATGTTTTTCGTATCGGTAAATAAAACAAAACAAATGCGGTCAAAAATACATAGACGACATAGAGAAGGATGAGAAAAAACAAGAGATGAAGCATAGGTATCAGCTCCTTTCACACAGACACAACTTTTCCTTAGTGTATGTCAAAAATCAAATTTCACTCATTTTGGCTTTCCATCAAAATATATGACAAAAGAATCACCTTGTTTTTATTGGGTATTTAATTATAGTATGAAATGAGTAAGGGGGAATCGAATTGAATGAACCACTATTTAACATTCCAAGCGATGTGTATCAAACGTTAAGTGAAACAGAACGTTATTTACTCCATTATATTCACCAGCATCTAGAGGATATCTCCACCTTATCCATCGTCACATTAAGTGAAAGAGCGAATGTGTCGACAGCCACAATTGTCAGATTGATGAAAAAAATTGGTTACAACGGCTATACTTCCTTTAAGTATCGATTGAAACAAGAAAAGAAAATGACCGATGCAAGTGATCAGCTAAAAAATATCGATGAAGACATCAAACTAGCGATTCGGAAAAATGAAGAAGAGGTTTTAAAGACGATTCAGCTGCAAAGTATTGGGCAAATTGAAGATGCCGTTCAAAAAATACATAATGCGGACAAAATTTATATTTTCGGCAGAGGGTTCTCAGAGATGATTGCTAAAGAAATGACCATCAAATTACAGCTCATCGGAAAAACATGCGAAGTACACGACGACCCGAATATCATTCGGCTGAAATCACGAGATATTGGTAAAAATGAACTTGCGATCTTTGTTTCATTAAATGGCGAAACAGCAGAGCTCGTTGAAGCGTGTCAAAATCTCAGCATGAAGCAAGTCACAACCATTACCGTCACGACAAGAATAGATTCTACATTAAGCAAAATATCAGATATGACTCTAGTCGGATATAAAGGCGAACAATCTTTCTTCCCAGATTATGAAGTCAGATCGCGCCTGTCTCTTCATGTCATTGCCCGCATTTTACTAGATGCCTATGTGATCCGAATGAAATAACCGCTTAAGAAGCCTTCGAGACTTTGATCTGGAAGGCTTTTTATCATGAAAACCTTTACACAATCTGAAAACATTTTCACTCCATCGTATGAGATACTTTCTTTAGAGAAAAGAAAGAAGGTGAAACCAATTGATTTATACCTGCACCTTAAATCCTGCTATTGACCTATATATTGCATTAAAAGAAATGAGGGCAAATGCAGTCAACCGCACAGAAGATGAAGATTATCAGCCGAATGGCAAAGGAGTCAATGTCTCCATTATGCTAAAGAAATATGGATTCCCCAGCACTGCATTAGGATTTATTGCTGGGTTTTCAGGCTCTTATATTGAACAATCCTTAAAGGACCTTTCCATTCAAACCGATTTTATCTCGGTTGAAGGAATTACACGTATTAATGTTTTTATTAATACGACAGAAGAATACAAGCTCGTGAACCAAGGACCTGCGATTGAAGCAAAAGCGCTTCACGCCTTTCGTGAAAAAATAGCGGCCATCCCGCAGGGGGACATCCTTATCATGTCAGGCAGCCTGCCAAAGGGCGTACCCGCCAGCATTTTTTCAGAAGTAGCAGCTATTTGTCATCAGCACAACGTCAAGTTTATTTTAGACACAAGCTCCGCAGCAGTTCTTGAGACGCTTCAATACAAGCCGTATTTATTAAAACCGAATGAAGAAGAAATCGCTGCTTTTTTCGGCAAAATACATCCTATGTCAGAAAAAGAACTCATTCAATCAGGAGAAAAACTCATTGAGATGGGTGCAGAGCAAGTGCTTATTTCCCGCGGAGGAGAAGGGGCTTTGTTCATTACGAAAGACGTCATCTTAAAAGGAAACGCACCGACAGGCACTGTGGTAAACACAGCTTGTTCTGGAGATGCAATGCTCGCAGCCTTTCTTAGTAAACAGCTTGAAGGTCATTCACCTGAAGAATGCTTACGTTACGGCATTGCAACGGGCGCATCTACTGCATTTTCTAAAGGCTTAAGTGATTTACATGACATTCATTCATTAATTGAGCAAGTACACATTCACAAGATATAAGGGGGAATCAGATATGAGCCGTAAAAAAATTGTCGCTGCAACTGGCTGTCCAACAGGCATTGCACACACGTTTATGGCAGCTGAGGCATTAAAAATAGCTGCTGAGCAATTAGGGGTCGACATCAAAGTCGAAACGCATGGTCAAGTAGGAATTGAAAACGCTTTAACCGATCAAGACATTCTGGAGGCCGATGGGGTCATTGTCGCAGCTGACAAAGATGTGAATACAGATCGTTTTCACGGCAAACCACTGATTGAAGTGCCTGTAGCGAAAGGCATCCGCACGCCAGAAGAACTGATCCAAGGCATTATCAATGGAGATGCACCCGTTCATCAAGTGAAAGGAAGGGCTCCTGGGACGGAGAAAACATCTGCTCCTTCATCCTCTCAACAAAAGACGACGAATAAATGGATACACACGATCTACAAACATTTAATGAACGGTGTATCACACATGCTTCCATTTGTCGTTGGAGGCGGAGTCTTAATTGCTATTTCTTTTCTATTCGGTATTTACTCAGCTGATCCTCAGCATGAAACGTATCATCCGTTTGCTGCCTATTTAAAAAGCATTGGTGGACTCGGCTTTAGCTTAATGGTGCCTATTTTAGCAGCATTTATCGCTGATTCAATCGCCAGACGCCCAGGGATGGTTGTCGGATTTATCGGCGGCCTGCTTGCAAACGACGGTGGCGCTGGATTCTTAGGTGGTATTATCGCAGGTTTTGCAGCAGGATATATCATCGTATTCCTTCAATTCCTGCTTCAAAAATTACCTGCATCACTTGACGGTTTAAAATCAATCTTCATCTATCCTGTTATCGGTATTTTCTTGATTGGAGCTGTGATGACACCACTATTAGTTCCGATCACAGGCCTAAATAATTCATTAATGGATTTTCTCTCAGCTGTTCAATCCACGAACCCGCTGCTCTTAGGTTTAATTGTTGGAGCGATGTGTGGATTTGATATGGGAGGTCCTTTTAACAAAGCAGCCTATGTCACAGGAACGGCTTTACTTGCACAAGGCAACCTTTACTTCATGGCAGGTGTGTCCGCAGCATGTATCACGCCACCACTTATCATTGCGATTGCCACAACGATTTTCAGAAAACATTTCACACCGCAGGAACGAAATGCAGGGGCAATCAACTATATTCTAGGGGCGACACATATTACAGAAGGTGCCATCCCATTTGCGGCAAAAAACCCGATCGTTGTCCTGCCAATTATCATGTTTGGCTCAGCCATCTCTGCTATATTGACGTATCTATTTGGCGTACAGGTTCCAGCTCCACATGGTGGATTCCTTGTCCTTCCAGTCGTCACAGGTGCATTTCAGTGGGTACTATCCATACTGATCGGATCACTTGTAGGTGCCATTCTATACGGACTTTACCGTAAAAAAATAGACAAACCCGCAGTTTAATAGGGAGGAAGAGAAATGATGGAACATATCTATATGAATCTTCATGAAACAGCTTCTTCACAGGCTGGCGTTTTCACAGCCATTGCTGACATTGCCTACAAAGCAGGTATTTGTACATCAGCAGAGGATGTCAAAAAAGGCTTAGCTGAAAGGGAAGCACTGAGCACGACTGGATTTCAAGATGGATTTGCCATTCCACATACACAAACAGAAGCCATCACAAAACCAGCACTCGTGATCGTCCGCACGGAAACAGGCATTGAATGGGACGCTTTTGATGGGAAGCCATGCTTTTTCTTCTTATCCTTACTGATCCCCAAAAATGAAGCGGGCACCACTCATCTAAAGGCTCTTTCTGCCCTTTCACGAGGATTAATGGATGAAGCGAAACGACAAAAGCTACTGGAAACAAGAACAAATGAAGACATGCTTACTGTTTTAGAAACAGATATTTTAACGAGAGAGGATGTTTGATTATGCCTTTACTTTCAACAACACCGATGCTTGAGGCTGCGAAAAAAGAAAAATACGGAATAGTTGCATTCAATGTACATTCCTTTGACAGTATTTATTGGGTGCTCGAAACGGCCGCAGAATTAAAATCACCTGTCATTTTGCAAACAACGGTTGGAACGGTTCAATCACTTGGAGCAAAAGCGATTGCAGATACAGTCAAAGCGGCGGCTGATCAATATCAAATCCCAATCGGTCTGCACCTCGATCACTGCACGGACTTTGATGTGATTCTCACCTGTATCAGGGCAGGATATACATCCGTCATGATTGATGCATCCATGCATTCATATGAAGAAAATGTACGCCGCACAAAAGAAGTCGTAGACCTCGCATTAAAAGTAGGGGTGAATGTCGAAGCAGAATTAGGCAAGGTAGGCGGTGTAGAGGATGATATCGTCGTCGATGAAAAGGATGCTGAAAAAGCCATTCCATCAGAATGCCGTCAATTTGTAGAAGAAACTGGGGTACCTACTTTAGCGCCTGCGATCGGTACCGCTCACGGCATTTATAAAGGAGTACCGGATATTGACTTTGACCGTATTGAACAAATTGCAGCGCTGGTCGATGTTCCCCTTGTGCTGCACGGTGGTTCCGCTGTTCCGGATGAAGACGTCAGACGATGTGTGGCACTTGGTATGGCAAAGGTCAATGTCTCTACTGAATTGAAAAATGCGTACTCTGAAGCCATCCGTGATCATTTCTCAAACGAACCTGAAAGCTTAGATCCACGTATGTATTTACAAAAAGCAAAGCAAGCAGCAAAAGACATGGTCACATCGAAAATACGTATCGTTGGCAGTGAGGGCAAAGCCCATCCTCTATATCAGTGAAACGAAAAAAAGCAGAGCCGCTAACGCTCTGCTTTTTCACATTATTCGCTTTCTTTCATTTCATTTGATGTGCGTACTCGTGCATTTCCCATAAATAGGACCGTAATCGCTGCAAGGGCAATAGGGAATAACGCAATCAAAAATACGTACGTAATGCTTTGTGACATCGCATCGATGACTTTATTTAAAATATCAGGCGGAATTTGTGAACGGGCACCTTCTTGGAATATGGCTTGTGGATTGCCTATTTGAGAAGGGGCTCCTTTCATTCCGCTAAAGGCTTCTGCTAAGCGATTCGATAGGACATTGGTTTGAATCGTCCCAAAAATCGTGACACCAAGTGTCATCCCAAGTGATCTCATAAATGAATTGGTTGAGTTTGCACTGCCTCGGTAACGAGGGGCAAGATCATTCATTGAAGCTGACGGCAGAAGGGAGAAGCTGAAGCCGACACCAAAGCCTGATATCATCATAAAGATTGTGAGCCAAAGTCTAGCTGTATCTGGTGACATATTGGCAAGAAGCAGCATCCCAGCAAAAAATGAAATAACAGAGATCGTCATAAGACGTCTGAAAGGAACTTTCGTCTGCATCGTTCCGCCAATCATACTGCCAATGACAGACCCAATCATCATCGGTGTTAAAATGAATCCTGCACTTGTCGCAGATTCACCGTACACCGCCTGAACGAAAATAGGAATGAAGACGGCAAGAATAATAAATGTTCCGCCATATAAAAATGCCAAAATTTGAGATGTCGCAAATAAACGATTTTTAAACATCCAAAATGAAATAATCGGTTCCTCCGCTTTACGCTCAACAATAAAGAAGATGGTACCAAACACAAGAAACACGGCAAAAAGTGTGAGGATTTGCACCGAATCCCACGCATAAGATTTACCGCCAAGCTCAAGTGCGAACATTAAGCTCACAACTGCCACGACAAGTGTAATAGCACCTGACCAGTCAATTTTTTGCTTGCGATGTTCTAGCGATTCATGATAGTATCTGGCGATCAAGAACACACTAACAATACCGATTGGCACGTTAATATAGAAAACCCAATGCCAGCCGATCGAATCTGTAATAATAGCTCCTAACAGTGGTCCTAGTACACTCGATAAACCAAATACTGCACCAAACATACCGGACATTTTTCCGCGCTTTTCAGGCGGGAAGATATCAAAGATGATCGTAAACGCGATCGGAAGAAGGGCACCGCCTCCAAGCCCTTGAATGGCCCGGTAAATAATGAGCTGATCCATCGTTTGTGCAATACCGCACAGCGCTGATCCAATTAAAAAGAAAATAAGTCCAAACAGAAAAAAACGCTTTCGACCATACATATCAGAAAGCTTTCCGTAAATCGGCATTCCGGCCATTACTGCCACCATATAAGAAGCCGTCACCCAAGCAAATTTATCAAAACTGCCCAAATCTGCTACGATGCTTCCCATCGCTGTTGCAACAATGGTATTGTCCATCGCTGCCATAAAAATCCCTAACAGCAAACCGATGACAACAAAGCGAGTGGATGCCTTGCCTTTATCCACATGATTCATTTCATTTACCTCCTGCTTACGTTCTCTTCTTATTTTTGCTATGATCAACTTAAATATAAAGGAAGAGAACATTTATCTTGATGATCAAGATAAATTGATTTTAAAGGGAGGAGAACAAGTTGTCAATAAAGAACGACGCAGAAGACAGAGCAGACCTGATCATACATACACTGAGGCGCCTCGCGACACGAACGGTTTTATTCCATCAAGCGGCCGCGCAATCGCTCGGCCTTTTCCCAACAGATCTCAAATCAGCCGATTTATTAAACGAACTCGGCCCCCTCACAGCAGGGGAATTAAGTGAAAAAACAGGTCTTAGCTCAGGTGCGGTCACAGCTCTTATTGACCGTCTTGAAAAAGCTGGCTACGTCAAAAGAGAAAAGGACCCAAAAGACAAGCGAAGAGTCATCATCGTTCCATTAACGGCTGGGAAATCACAAGTAAAAGAACTCTTTCAATCTTTATCGGCATCAACTAAACAGCTCACAAACGAATACAAACGAGAAGAATTAGACTTAATCATTCAATTTATTAACGAAGCAGCAGATATTATGGAGCAAGAGCTGCGATTGTTTAAGTCTAAATCGTAAGAAAGCGCACTGTTGGAGGTGTGCTTTTTCTAATGAAAAAATTAACCTGCATCGGATGAAGAATTTTAGATTCCTTTGGATCTGATATACAGAAGATGAATTCGCTGAACTAGCCCTTTTTACTATTTTTAATAGATTCAAAGGTTTAGAGATGAAAAAGGATTGTTATAATCTGAAAAAGCAAGCAACATGTAATCTTTCCACTTTAAAAATAAAAAAAGCCTAAAAGTTAATAAATATTTAAGATTTAATAGTTACTATTTTTATTAACCACAAAATAAATAAAATGGAGGGTTAATTGGAATGAAAAGAAAATTTATTAATTTAGTTGGCTTTGCTGCGGTATTGACCGTTATTGTAACAGGCTGCTCGCAGTCAAAAAGCTCAGATAGTGTGAAAGCAGAAAAAGTCTCAGCTGAAAACGAAAAAAATAAAGGAAATGTGTATGTAGAAAGTGAATTTGCTCCATTAAAACGTGTCGTTTTGTCTCAGTCTGAAGTTTATTTTCCCGAGGGAGATAGCGGCTCAAACATGATGGAAGATATGAAAGATATTCAAATCAAAATGGAAAAAGAACGTGAAGAGTTTAAAAAAGTACTTCAGAAATACGATGTAGACACCCAAATGCCACGCCTTTTAACAGAGAATGAAAAGAAATTAGGTTTAGCTGAAAATGGTATAACTGGTGGAGCAGGGGCTACGAATTTCTTTGTTAGAGATCCATTCTTTACAATAGGAAATCACATAATCGAAGGATCGTTCTTTTCAAGCTACCGCAGACTAGAAGTTTTCCCAGCAAGACATATCCTTTTAAAAGAGGTAAGAGCGAACAAAAATCCATATGTTGCTGTTCCACAGCCGGATGTTTCAAAAGGCATAAATTCTAAGACTGGTCCATTTCTAGAGGGTGGAGATATTCTTGTGTACGGGAAAACAATTTTTGTTGGGAACTCTGGTCAAGCATCTAATAAAGAAGGAATCGATTGGCTCCGTAATTATTTAACACCAGATGGTTATAAAGTAGTTGAAGTGAAACTCGAGAAAAATACTCTTCATCTTGATTGTGCCATTAGTTTTGTGCGAGATGGTCTGATGATTGTGAATGAAGACTCACTACCAAACGGAGTTCCAGATGAATTAAGAGATTGGGATAAAATAAAAGTAAGCTACAAAGAAGCGCAAAATTTAGCTATTAATGGGTTACCGATTAATGAAAAAGTATATGTAACGGATATAGCATATCAAAATACAATTGGAAAAGAATTAGAAAAAAGAAATATCAAGGTGGAATATGTTGATTTTAAAATAACAAGAAGCTATGGTGGCGCTTTCCGATGCACGACTCAGCCATTACTTCGTAAATAAAAAAACAGAAAAGCATCCTGATTAAGAGCATCTTTTTTCTATGTGGATCATCGTATAATAGAGACTAGCAAAAAACGATTATTTTGTCCAGAAAGAAGAACCTGCAGACGCTGATCATTAGGCACTTAAGTGCCTTGATTGGTGTCCGCTTTCTTTATCGGCAATGAAGCCCAGTACATATGTGTGAATCAAGAATGCCAAAAGAATTGTAAAAAATCAAAAAAAGGCATTCAAAAAAATTTCTATCACGTAAAAGAAGACAAATGATTCTTTGTATACAAGTCTAAAGCACACTCATGCGGGTGTGCTTTTTCTTATAGCAAAATAGCACCCAAAAGCTGCACTGCATTTGCTGAAGACATTTGGGCTTCTTTGATGCATGTGAGTTGATTAAACTTATAACCAAAGGAAAGAAGGGAGGAATTCCAACTGTATTTAACCAAAAGGGGCACGACTTTACTATCAATGCTGATTCACACGACATCTTATTTATCAATTGAAGATTTACAGAATCGACTGAATGTCTCTACTCGAACCGTCTACTCTGAAATCAAACGCATGAATAGCTGGCTGGAAACTCAGCAGCTGAGTGGTATTCAGCGAAAAGATCAACTTGGCTACTACTTACACCCACATGAAAAAGAAGTCATTATTCAAAAAGCGAACACCATTCTCGTTGGCCATGATTATGAACCATGCGTAAAGGAAAGAAGAGCCATCCTGCTCTTATCCATTGCATGCAGTGAGAAACGCCTAAGAATTGATGATTTTATGAAGATGATCAAAGTGAGCCGGAATACATTGCTTGAAGATATGAAACAGCTAAAAGAAGCACTTTCAAAGCAGCAGCTCACGCTTCACTATCAGACAGCCTGCGGCTATTTGATTTCAGGAGAAGAAAGAGCGATTCGATTGGCGCTGAAACCTTATATTCATTCCATTCGCACAATGATAAAAAACGAAAAAGCGTTTCCATCTTTTTGGTTAAAGGGGCCCATTTCATATAAGCGGTTAAAGCATCTCCTCGAGAAGTCAGAACAAGAGCTTAAGCTCGAGTTTGCAGATGACATGCTGGATCAGCTGTCTTTGGATCTCTTTTTCTACTTCAAGCGGATGAAGCTAGGACGTGCTGTACACCTTTCAAACGAAGAAAAGCGTACATTGCAGGAAACAGATGAATGCTTGGCGGCTATTCGTTTCATGGCACAAATTCAAAGGGAAACAGGTCTTCAAGTTCATGATGATGAAATCTATTTTCTTAGCACTCTATGGCTCAGCGCCAAGAAACAAAAGCTTCCATCAAGTAAAAAGCCAGAAGAGCATCTCATTCGCACCATTGCCAGACAAATGATTTTTGATTTTCAGCGGTATGCTTGTATTTCCTTTCAAGAGTACGAAGCCTTGGAGCAAAACTTGACCATGCATCTCATCCCGGCCTATTACAGACTCATCTATCACATTGATATCAACAATGAATTAACAGAATCTATTAAAAAAGCACAGCCAGAGGTGTTTAACATCACTCAAAAGGTCGTATGCCATTTAGAAAAGGCGACTTGCTCAAAGATCAGCGACCATGAAATTGCATATGTGGCGATGCATTTTGGTGGTTGGATGAGAAGAGAAGGGATTTCACCAATTGTGCGGCGTTCTGTATACATTGTCTGCGGCGAAGGAATTGGCACAAGTCACATGCTGAAAACACAGCTTATCGAATTAATCGGTTATATCGAAGTACGTGAACTATTATCAAAGCGTTCATATGAAGAAATGTCATCCATTGATGTTGACTTTGTTGTGTCAACAACACCTATTTCGTTTAAAGGAAAACCCGTTCACCTCGTTCATCCCATCCTCACTGCCTATGAGAAAAAAACCTTGCTTCAATATGGAGAAGGTGCAGAAATCAGGCTTGATGAGAAAAATGTGGACGCTTTATTCAACATCATTCAGCAGCATACCATCGTACAAAATGAAAAAGCACTGCTTCGTGATCTTAAAGAGCTACTTCATCCCGCATATGTATCCCATCAGAAAGGGTGGAAACCAGTGTTAAACGATTTATTAACAGAAAAAACCATTCATCTCCAGCAAACAGCAGATACTTGGCAAGAGGCCATCACAAAAGCAGCGCAGCCTTTACTCGATCAAAATGCCATTCAGAGAGGTTATGTGGAGGCCATGATTCAGTCTGTGCATCAAAATGGACCTTATATTGTGATTGCACCACAAGTAGCCATTCCGCACGCCAGACCAGAGGACGGCGTGAACAAATTAAGCATGTCACTCATGTCATTTGAACCGCCCGTTTTTTTCTCTAAAGATGGAAAAAAACAGGTTCGTCTCATCATTGTGCTAGCAGCCATTGACAGTATGACCCACTTGAAAGCACTCAAACAGCTGACCATGCTGTTAAGTGATGAAAAACGGAGAAAACAACTGGTTGAAGCAAAGGAATTAGCATCGGTGCAAAAACTAGTTGATCAATTTTCACAACTATAAAGGAGGAAAAAGAGAATGAAAAAAATTCTTGTTGTGTGCGGAAACGGATTAGGAAGCAGCTTTATCGTAGAAATGAATGTCAAAAAAGCATTAGAAGAGTTAGGACTTGTAGCTGAAGTGGATCATACCGATCTCAGCACAAGTAAAAATGAACAGGCCGATCTATATATCGGAGCAACAGACATTATCGATCAGCTGGATGACGGCACAAGAAAGGTCGCTGGATTAAATAACTTGTTAGACCAGGAAGCCATTAAAGACGTCCTTCGTAAACACATATAAGCCACAAAAAAGGGGGATTCACATCATGATAGAACTGATCATGAACGATATATTGGGCACACCGGCAATTCTCATCGGTTTGTTTGCACTGGCCGGTTTACTTTTGCAGAAAAAATCAGCCGCAGATACCGTGTCAGGCACCTTGAAAACAACCATGGGTTTTTTAATATTAGGAGCGGGCGCCACGGTCGTGTCTGATTCACTTGGAGTTTTTCGAAAAATGTTTGAAGCAGCCTTTCACATTCAAGGGGTAGTCCCAAATACAGATGCCATGGCGGCCATTGCCCAAAAGGAATTCGGTACACAGACGGCTCTCATTATGATTTTTGGCATGCTGGTCAATTTGTTATTGGCAAAATTCACGCCCTTTAAATACGTCTTTTTAACAGGGCACCATACCTTGTATATGGCTGCAATGCTCGCAGTCGTTCTCTCGACAGCCGGAATGCAAGGAGGATTTCTTGTGACCACCGGTTCGATTATATTAGGAACAGCTATGGTCATTGCACCCGCTATCCTTCAGCCATTCACAAGGAAAGTCACCGGAAGCGATGATCTCGCGCTCGGACACTTCAGTACCTTCGGTTATTTTACAGCGGGAATGATCGGCAAATGGATCGGTCGTCCAGAGAAATCAACGGAAACCATTCAAGTGCCTAAATCACTCGGCTTTCTAAGAGATACATCTGTGGCCATTTCGATCACGATGGCTTTGCTGTTCTTTGCGATTGCACCGTTTGCAGGGATTCCCTTTATAGAACAAATTAGCGGGGGCACGAACTTCGCTGTCTTCATTCTCATTCAGGCTATTACCTTTGCCGCTGGTGTATACATTATTTTAGCCGGGGTGAGGATGGCAATCGGTGAAATCGTGCCTGCTTTTAAAGGGATTGCCGATCGTTTTGTGAAAGGGGCAAAGCCGGCACTTGACGCGCCAACCGTTTTTCCATTTGCTCCAAATGCAGTCATTATCGGTTTTTTATGCAGCTTTGCAGGAGGCATCGTATCCATTTTTCTTTTACCTTTGTTTGGTTTAACTGTCATTGTCCCTGGTCTTGTCCCGCACTTTTTTTGCGGCGCTACAGCAGGAGTGTATGGCAATGCAACAGGAGGGGTGAGAGGTGCTGTCGCTGGGGCCTTTGTGAATGGATTGCTTCTTTCCTTTTTACCTGCTTGTTTATTACCTGTGTTAGGGACCCTTGGCTTTGAAGGGACAACTTTTGGAGATACAGACTTTGGTATCATCGGAATCTTAATTGGATTGATCAAGCTTTTATTTCAACTTTAAAAAAGAGGAGCCTGAGAATGAAAGCCATTTTTTCACCTTCACTAATGTGCATGGATTTAACGCACTTCCGCGAACAAATTCATATTCTCAACACGAGAGCAGATCGATATCATGTCGACGTCATGGATGGTCATTACGTGAAAAATATCACCTTATCGCCCTTTTTCATTGAACAGCTTCGAAAACTAACAGATAGACCAATTGATGTTCACCTTATGGCGGAATACCCCCAAGAATTTTTAATCGATGCCTGCATTGATGCAGGCGCAAGCATGATCTGCTTACACCCAGAGGTCGTGCAAAGAGACGTTTTTAGAATCATTCGGCATATCCATCAAAGAGACTGCAAGGTTGGCTTTGTCTTAAATCCCGCCACACCAATTGAGGCGTTAGATTCCTTTATACATTTAATAGACCGAGTGACGATCATGACGATCGATCCAGGCTTTGCTGGACAGCCTTTTATTAAAGAAATGCTTCTGAAAATTAAACAAGTGAAAAATGTAAAAGAGAAGGGAGGATACACGTTTTCAATTGAAGTAGACGGCTCTTGTAATGAGAGCACGTTCCGGCTGCTTGCTGAGGCTGGAAATGAGATCTATATCATCGGCAACTCAGGTTTATTTGGACTTCACAATCAACTCGATAAAGCTTGGGAGACAATGAAGCAATTGTTTGCAAAAGAAACAGCCTCAATTGAATCACGTTAGTAAAAGAGGATGTAATCCATCCTCTTTTTTACGCAATTTTACTAAAACACCACAATCTCACCAAAACATACCCAAATATAAAATAAAAAATTACAAATCCACAATTGAAAGCGCTTTACTTATATGTTATCCTTCAAATATCTTTAGTAAATATTTAGTCAAAATCTAAGAGGAGTTTGCCTATGACCACACTCAAAGATATTGCCCATGATGCAAAAGTGTCCGTATCCACTGTATCCCGTGTGTTAAATGGCGATCAAACACTTGCCGTTTCACACGCAACAAGACAAAACATCCTCGACATTGCAAAGAAGCTAAACTATACCCCAGTGAGAGCAAGAAAAGCCGATCAAGCAGAAGAAAAACCTCCATCTGAATCCCCAGTCATCGGTATCGTTGTCGCTCAATCCATTGACGAAGAATTAAATGATCCCTTTTTTTCATCGATTCGAAAAGGAATTGAAAAAGAATATGCCAAACAAGGGCTGTCTACCCTCCATACCTTTCGCCTGAGAAGCATGGACAAAGGGGCGATGCTAAAGGATATTGACGGTTTGATTGTCATTGGACGAATCAGCCCTGATACGGTTGAAAAAATGACAAATCGAATGGAGCACATTGTTTTTATTAATCATTATGCGGATGAGGATTTGTATGATTGTGTGCATGTGGATTTTGTAAGAGCGGCAGATCGAGCAATTCGCCATCTGCAATCGCTTGGCTGTACACATCTAGGCTATATTGGCGGAAAGGAGCGGGAGCATTATTTCGAAGGAAATGCTGTGATTGAGGACGAAAGACAAACGACGTTTATGAGAAGAATGCAGGAGGCGGGAGGTCTTCATCTGGATGATATCCACATTGGGGAATACTCCATGCAAGAAGGCTATACGCTTATGCAGCAAGCCATTAAAAAAGGAAACCTTCCACAAGCCTTTTTTATCGGAAGTGATTCAATGGCGATCGGTGCAATGCGCGCGCTCAACGAAGCCGGTCTGCGTGTTCCTTTCGATGTATCCATTGTTGGGTTTAATGACATTGAAGCTGCTTCATTTTCAAGTCCGCCGCTTACAAGCGTAAAAGTATACACAGAAGAAATGGGGGAAGTCGGCTTGAAGCTTTTGCTTGAGCGAATAAACGGAAGAAAGCTCCCTCTAAAAGTCGTCGTGCCAACAAAACTCATCGAACGGGGCAGCACATGTCTCATCCATGAAAGGGGGTGAACCAAGATCTCAGCAAACAAAAAAGAGACAAAAAAGCAGAAAGCAAGCTGCTTCACATGATGGCCAGATCATGCGAAGAACAAGGCAGCCTACCGGTATGCTCTCTTATCTCTTTGAAAAGAATAGAATTCCAGTATAATGGACTTCTTTTGTTTCCGCAACTGCATGAATTCTACCGATTATCGTCTGAATTTTCAGTGATCAAAAGGAGGAAACCATGAATAAAAAAATCATGCTGCTCACTGCGGCCTTTGTCTTGACCATTTTTTTGTCTGCTTGCAGCAATAACGGTACGTCTGAAGCAAACGGAAAGGTCACCTTGACTCTCTTTTCGACAATGAGCAACAGCGGGGAAAGAAAAGCGTTTGAAGAAGTGATTCGTGAGTTTGAAAAAGAGCATCCACATCTTCGAATCGATGCCAACTTCCCAGGCAACAGCTATGAAGATACGATTCGTGTCAAAATGGGGGCAAACGATATGCCGGATCTGTTTGACACACACGGCTGGGCCAAACTCCGCTATAGCGAGTATGTCGCTGATCTAAAAGAGATGAATTGGGTGAAACAACTTGATCCATCACTCGATCAGATTTTAAAGGACCAAGATGGCAAAGTATACGCGTATCCGCTGAATCAAGCAAAAGACGGGCTTAGCTTTAATGCCAATCTATTAAAGGACTATGACATTGAGGTACCTAGAACACTTGATGAATTCCAATCGGCTTTGCTGACAGTGAAGGAAAAGAGCAAAGGAGAGGTTGTGCCGCTCTGGATACCAGGAGGAGACAACTCAAATATCGCCCAAGTCTTTGATGAACTAGCCACACCTTTATTAATCACCGATCCAAAACATCAATACGGAAAAGAACTTGAAAACGGATCTTTTGATTGGTCTCACTATACACCGCTTGCACAGTTCATGAAGGAGCTGAAGGATCAAGATCTTTTAAACAAAGATGTCCTGACAGCGAAACTATCTCAAGCACCTGAACTGATGGCACAAAACAAAATAGCCTTCACCTTTGTCGGAGGTTCTTTAGGACCTGAAGCGTCAGAACTCAATCAATCGATCAAAGTAGGCACGATACCTGTTCCTGCCATTCATGAAGGAGATGAGCAAAGCTGGATTGGGGGAGAACGATTTACTGTCGCTGCCTGGAAGGACTCCAAGCATCTAAAAGAAGCAAAACAATTCATCGATTTTCTCGCAAAGCCTGAAAATGCGGAAAAAATCGCAGAAGGCACATCCTCTGAAGCAGCCTTAACGCATGTAAAAGTGAAAAACTATTACTCTACGTTTTACGATCAATACGAACAGGTGAAGATTGAACCTTACTTCGATCGAAAATACTTACCAAGCGGAATGTGGGCTGTCATGGCAACGACGGGTCAAGAATTATTAGCAGGCTCCATCACACCAGAACAATTATCGAAGAAGATGGAAGAGGAATATAAGCGTCTGAAAAAACAATAGCAGGCCCATGCTGAAACAGGAGTGAAGCCAATGAATGACATCACAAAAGCAAAGCAGCCAGCCGCATTTACCTCTTTACCAAAACAAAAGATGCAAAAAAGCCGGAATTCATCACTTTGGTGGATGTACATGCCAGCTGTACTCGTCGTCAGTACCTTTATCATTTATCCTTTTTTGAACGGCATTCAGCTATCTTTTACGAATTGGAACGGGTTCTCACAAACTTATGAATGGATTGGGCTTGATCAATATAAACGTCTGCTTCAAGACCCAACGACATGGCTTGTTGTCAAAAACACGCTTCTCTACGGAATTGGGAGTACAATCTTACAAAATATCATTGGACTTGGATATGCTCTCTTATTAAACCAAAGTTTAAAGATAAGAGGCATCACAAGGACGGTGATCTATCTACCTGTCATGATCAGTCCGATTGCCATGGGCTATATTTGGTATTTTGTGTTTGCTTACCAAGGCGGTGCCTTAAACGATGTGGTGACGTTTTTTGGATTTGACCAAATGAATGCGCTTGGCAATCCGCAATTAAACACATGGATCATTGTGCTTGTCAACACCTATCAATTCGTCGGAATTGCGATGATCATTTATTTAGCAGGCCTTCAAAGTATTCCTAAGGATTATTATGAGGCGGCACAATTAGACGGCGCATCAAGCCTCCAGCAATTCAGACGGATCACATTGCCGCTGCTTATGCCGTCTATCACCATTAATGTTGTGCTTAACGTCATTGGCGGGCTGAAACTTTTTGATGTCATTGTGGCACTAACAGGCGGCGGACCTGGAGATTCCTCGCAATCGATGTCGACCTTTATGTATGATCTGTATTTCAAACGTCAGGATGCAGGCTATGCAGCAACGCAAGGAGTCTTCATGGCGGTCATCATCCTTGTCATTAGTGTCGCAGCACTGATTTATTTCAAACGAAAGGAGACCGAGGTGTGATGGATAACGCCTTTAAACGCAAAAAGAGATGGTACACCTTCCTCGCACTTTTGGTGACATTGCTTCACCTCATTCCATTTTATATCTTGGTGACGACATCATTAAAGGGGATAGGAGATTTCAGTTCAAAATGGCTGTTTCCGAAAGCGCTCCATCTTGAAAACTTTCGCACGGCATGGACAGAGGCTCAGCTTGGCCAGTCCTTTTTGAATACAGTGATGATTACGTTTAGCTCCGCTGTATTACTCATCATACTTGGATCTCTTGCAGCCTATCCGCTCGCAAGAAGAAACACAAAGCTAAATAAAGCAGTTTATGTTTTATTCATCACCATTATGGTCATTCCACCGCTCACAGCCCTTGTCCCGCTCTATAAAATGGTCGTTCAAATCGGGATGATGAACACCTATCAAATCGCTATTTTAAATAATGTCGCTGCTTTTTTGCCGCTAACCATTTTCTTATACGCAGGCTTTATCCGGTCGACCATTCCAAAGGAGCTTGAAGAAGCAGCCCGTATTGATGGAGCGGGGACACTCAGAGTTTTTTTCACTGTCGTTTTTCCTCTTCTGAAGCCCATTACCGCTTCTGTCTTAATCATTGCCTGTGTGTATATTTGGAACGACTATCAATTTGCCATCTTCTTTTTGCAAGATAAAGAGATGCATACACTCACAGTCGCCTTATCCCATTTTTTTGGTCAAAATCAGCATCAGCTCCAGCTCGTTGGTGCCGCTGCGCTCATTGCGATGCTGCCAATGGTTACGATGTTTTTACTGTTGCAAAAATATTTTATCGCAGGGCTTTCACAAGGCTCTGTCAAAGGGTAGTTCAATATGGATGTAAAAAGGAGAGTCGTCAATGTCTAAAATTACATTTATCGGTGCAGGGAGTACCGTGTTTGCTAAAAATATATTAGGAGATTGTTTGTTCGTCCCTGCACTTAGCGGCTTTGAATTCGCATTATATGATATCGACCACAACCGGCTGAATGAATCAGACACGATGCTTCGGCATTTAAAAGAGAACTACGGTGCAAATGTGACCATTAAGCCCTATCACAACCGAAAAGAAGCCTTAAAGGATGCGAAATATGTCATCAATGCCATCCAGGTTGGAGGCTATCGGCCAAGCACTGTGATTGATTTTGAGATTCCGAAAAAATACGGATTAAGACAAACGATTGCGGATACGGTTGGCATCGGCGGCATCTTCCGCTTCCTTCGAACAATTCCTGTGATGTTTGATTTTGCAAAGGAGATGGAAGAGGTTTGTCCAAATGCTTTATTATTAAATTACACAAATCCAATGGCCACACTGACAGGTGCGATGCTGCGCTATACACCGATTCAAACGGTGGGTCTTTGTCATAGTGTGCAGGTGTGTACAAAGGATCTATTTGAATCACTTGAAATGGATCATGAAGGCATTGAAGAAAAAATTGCCGGCATCAACCATATGGCATGGTTATTAGAGGTGAAACGGGACGGAAAAGATTTGTACCCAGACATCAAAAGAAGAGCGAAAGAAAAGCAGCAAGCGCGGCATCATGATATGGTACGTTTTGAGCTGATGGATAAATTCGGCTACTATGTCACAGAATCCTCAGAGCACAATGCCGAATACCATCCTTATTTTATCAAATCACGCTATTCAGAACTGATCGGTCAATTTAACATTCCGCTCGATGAATACCCGAGACGCTGCGAGGAACAAATCAACAACTGGAATACAATGAAGCATGACCTTGTGGGCAATACACAGATCACACATACTCGCTCAAAAGAATATGGTTCTCGTATCATTGAAGCGATCGAAACGAACGTTCCCTTTAAATTTGGCGGGAATGTGCTGAACACAGGAGGACTCATTCACAATCTGCCTGAAAAAGCGTGTGTCGAAGTACCATGTGTTGCAGATCGCAGCGGCATCATGCCTTGCTATGTCGGAGAGATCCCTGAACAATTGGCTGGACTCA
Organism: Bacillus sp. MZGC1; assembly: GCF_002998605.1. Lineage (NCBI taxonomy): Bacteria > Bacillati > Bacillota > Bacilli > Caryophanales > Bacillaceae > Bacillus > Bacillus sp. MZGC1. The sequence goes on along the minus strand of NZ_PVRE01000006.1, from coordinate 77,956 downwards.
ACCGGACCAATATCAGCTCACAGCTCATGACAATCGAAGCAGCAATTAGCGGCAAAAAAGAGCACATTTATCAAGCGGCATTACTTGATCCACACACAAGCGCTGAACTATCCATTGATGACATCATCAAATTATGCGATGAACTCATTGAAGCACATGGTGAGATGCTCCCGCATTTTGCAGAACCGAATCAATATGCTGCATCAACTAAATAAAAGAAAAGAACCAGCCTCTACCTGATGCAACGCGCATCAGGTTTTTCTTATGTTGCAAAAAGAGGATTGACTGAAAGCGTTTTTAATATTATGATTTTTCTACAGTTACCCAATAGTTTATCAAAAATACACCATGAATAAATCACATTCCGGAATCATTTCTCACAAACAAAGGGATAGGGCGTCAACCTTTCACACGTTAGAGCAAGCTTTTATCACAACGTAAACCAAAACGACAATTACATTTGACAAAGAGTGTATACAGATGGGCGCCCATTAGATGAGACAATGACAACCATACACATCCTATAAGCATGACATTCTTTCATAAAAAGGAGAGAGGGAACATGACCAAAACAGATGTACAAATGTTGAAAAATTATATTGGCGGACAATGGATTGAGGCAGAAACAAGTCAAACAGAGGCAGTATATAACCCAGCTACTGGAGAGATCATCGCAGAAGTGCCGCTTTCAACAAAAAAAGATGTCGAACGTGCGGTACAGGCAGCACAAGAAGCATTTACCACTTGGTCGAAAACACCCGTTCCCCGCCGTGCACGCATTTTATTTAAATATCAGCAGTTACTCGTTGAAAAATGGGATGAACTGGCTGAACTCGTAACGCTTGAAAACGGAAAAAGCATAACAGAAGCAAAAGGAGAAGTGCAGCGAGGGATTGAATGTGTCGAATTTGCCGCTGGTGCACCAACCTTAATGATGGGAAAACAATTACCAGATATCGCATCTGGACTCGAATCTGGCATGTACCGCTATCCAATAGGCGTCATCGGGGGGATTACACCATTTAACTTTCCGATGATGGTCCCTTGCTGGATGTTTCCGCTTGCCATTGCCTGCGGAAATACGTTTGTTTTAAAACCTTCAGAGCGCACGCCGATTCTTGCCGCACGATTAGCCGAATTATTTGAAGAAGCTGGTCTTCCAAAAGGGGTTCTCAACATTGTCAATGGAGCTCATGATGTCGTCAATGGTCTGCTTGAACACCAAAAGGTCAAAGCCATTTCATTTGTCGGCTCTCAGCCAGTCGCAGAATACGTCTATAAAAAAGGCACAGAGCATGGCAAACGTGTCCAAGCACTTGCAGGTGCAAAGAATCACTCCATTGTCCTCAAAGATGCAGATTTAGATGCGGCAACGAAACAAATCATTGGTGCTGCCTTTGGATCAGCGGGAGAGCGCTGCATGGCCGCGGCTGTTGTCGCGGTGGAAGAAGAAGTGGCAGATGAGTTCATTCAAAAATTAGTTGATGAATCGAACGAGCTCGTCATTGGAAATGGAATAAATGAAGATGTCTTTCTTGGTCCAGTCATTCGAAAGGAACATAAAGAACGAACGCTTCAATATATCCAGTCAGGGATTGAAGAAGGAGCAAGCCTCATTCGTGATGGTAGGAATGACCTTGAAACAAATGGAAAAGGGTATTTCGTTGGACCGACGATTTTTGACCATGTCACAAATCAAATGAAAATTTGGCAGGACGAGATTTTCGCCCCAGTCTTATCAGTTGTCCGTGTCTCTTCACTAACAGAAGCGATCGACCTGTCCAATCAATCAAAATTTGCGAACGGCGCCTGCCTTTACACGGACAGCGCATCAAGCATCAGAGAATTTCGCGAAAACATCGAAGCAGGTATGCTCGGCGTGAATATCGGTGTGCCCGCACCAATGGCATTTTTCCCGTTTTCCGGCTGGAAGGATTCTTTCTACGGGGACTTACATGCGAACGGAACAGACGGAGTAGAGTTTTACACAAGAAAGAAAATGGTGACCGCTCGTTATATGTAATCTACATTCATTGAATAAGAAGAAAAAATGCAGTTCCAAAGTGGAGGACTGCATTTTTTATTGTCTCCTAGTCAAAAAGTAAGGGTTTTCATGATGATTTTAGCAGTGATTTCCCCTAGAAATCATCCTTTGTATTCATTCTTCATCAGCGCATATCAACATAATTTGAAATTGGGCGTAAACCCCAATATTAGGAAGATGAAAACAGGAGGAAAATGACACGATGAGGAAGAGGATGAAGTGCGGTGTAGGTTTTTTGATTCTTGCTTTGGTGCTGAGCTGTATACCGGTATATGATGCGAGTGCAACAAGTACCCCCATTGCAAAACGAGTAGGAAATGCAAATCCACTCATAGACCATCACCTGGGGGCGGATCCGTTTGCGCTCACCTATAACGGCAGAGTGTACATTTATATGTCGAGTGATGACTATGAATATCACAGCAATGGAACGATTAAGGATAATTCTTTTGCGAATTTGAATAGGGTCTTTGTCATCTCTTCGGCGGATATGGTGAACTGGACAGATCACGGAGCGATTCCAGTAGCTGGCGCAAATGGGGCCAATGGCGGGAGAGGGATTGCCAAATGGGCAGGCGCTTCCTGGGCTCCATCCGCTGCGGTGAAAAAGATCAATGGGAAGGATAAATTTTTCCTTTATTTTGCTAATAGCGGCGGAGGGATTGGCGTCTTGACAGCAGACAGCCCGATTGGACCTTGGAAAGATCCTATCGGAAAAGCGCTCGTCACGCCAAATACCCCAGGGATGTCCGGTGTTGTATGGCTGTTTGATCCAGCCGTATTTGTAGATGATGACGGGACCGGTTATTTATATGCCGGAGGAGGCGTTCCAGGCGGTTCAAATCCAACGCAGGGACAATGGGCCAATCCTAAAACAGCAAGAGTTCTGAAACTAGGACCTGACATGACTAGTGTGGTTGGCAGCGCATCAACCATTGATGCTCCTTTTATGTTTGAAGATTCGGGTATGCATAAGTATAACGGTACCTATTACTATTCTTATTGCATCAATTTTGGCGGCTCCCACCCAGCAGATAAACCACCTGGTGAGATCGGTTATATGACGAGCTCAAGTCCAATGGGCCCCTTTACGTATAAAGGACACTTCCTGAAAAATCCGGGTGCATTTTTCGGCGGCGGCGGTAACAACCATCATGCTGTGTTCCATTTTAAAAACGAGTGGTATGTCGTGTATCACACGCAAACGGTGAGCTCTGCCTTATATGGAGCAGGGAAAGGCTACAGATCTCCACACATTAATAAGCTTGTGCATAATGCTGACGGCTCCCTTCGAGAGGTCGCAGCCAATTTTGAAGGAGTCAAACAGCTTTCCAACCTGAATCCTTATCAACGGATAGAAGCTGAAACATTCGCTTGGAATGGACGCATTTTAACAGAGGCCTCCTCAGCACCAGGTGGACCAGTCAATAACCAGCATGTCACAAACATTCAAAACGGTGATTGGGTGGCTGTCAGTAATGTCGATTTCGGATCGAGCGGTGCCAGAACCTTTAAAACCAATGTAGCATCCGCTTCAGGCGGACAAATAGAAGTACGTCTTGGCAGTCCAGACGGCAGAATTGCCGGAACACTCAATGTCCCTTCCACAGGCGGAAACTGGCGAGAAATAGAAACGGCAGTGAACGGAGCAGCAGGAGTGCACAACGTATTTTTTGTCTTCAAAGGAAATGGTGCCAACCTATTCCAATTTGATTCCTGGCAGTTTACTCAAAGGTAAACAAAATCAGATGCTGCGGCATCGATCACTGGTTGATGGGAGAGTGGGAAAATTTGATGTCCATAATCAAAAAACCAATTTGTACTTTATTGGTCTGCTGCACTATGCTGTCTGTCATGTTCATAGGGCCTGGGGTAACTGAGGTTTCAGCAGCAAGTGATGCGAATATTAATGTCAATGCGGAAAGACAAGTGATTCGCGGCTTTGGCGGAATGAACCACCCGGCTTGGATTGGTGATTTAACCGCCCCTCAAAGGGAAACCGCCTTTGGCAATGGGCAGAATCAATTAGGATTCTCCATTCTACGAATTAATGTAGACGAGAACAGAAATAATTGGCACAGAGAAGTTGCTACCGCCAAAAGAGCAATAGATCATGGCGCTTTAGTGATCGCTTCGCCTTGGAATCCTCCAAGCCATATGGTGGAGACTTTCAACCGTAATGGTGCGTCTGCAAAGCGGTTGAGATACAATCAATACGCCGCATATGCTCAGCATCTGAATGATTTTGTGACATACATGAAAAATAATGGTGTCAACCTCTATGCCATTTCTGTACAAAACGAGCCTGATTATGCACACGAATGGACATGGTGGACGCCTCAGGAAATCCTGCGATTCATGAGAGAAAATGCCGGCTCCATTAATGCACGCGTGATTGCACCAGAATCTTTTCAATACCTTAAAAATATATCAGATCCTATCTTAAACGATCCGCAGGCGCTTAGAAATATGGACATTCTCGGTGCCCATCTGTATGGAACCCAGATCAGCCAGCTTCCGTATCCTCTTTTTAAACAAAAAGGAGCGGGGAAAGAGCTGTGGATGACAGAGGTATATTACCCGAATAGTGATAACAATTCAGCGGACCGCTGGCCTGAGGCATTAGGGGTGTCAGAGCATATTCACCATTCGATGGTGGAAGGTGATTTTCAGGCGTATGTTTGGTGGTACATCCGCAGATCATACGGTCCTATGAAGGAAGATGGAATGATTAGCAAACGTGGCTACAACATGGCGCATTTCTCCAAGTTTGTGCGTCCAGGGTACGTCAGAATTGATGCAACGAAAAGCCCTGAACCGAATGTTTTCGTCTCAGCCTATAAAGGGGACAATAAGGTCGTCATTGTAGCGATTAATAAAAACAATACAGGCGTCAATCAACACTTTGTCATGCAAAATGGAACCGCTTCACAAGCGTCAAGATGGATTACGAGTAGTAACAGCAACCTTCAGCCTGGAACTGACTTAAATATATCAGGTAATCAATTTTGGGCTCATCTCCCGGCTCAAAGTGTGACAACATTTGTGGTCAAACGCTAAAAAAACACCAAAAGCCAATTTTCTCATTAAAAAAGAAAATTGGCTTTTTTCTGTGCAAATAGAAAGTTGATTTTTCACGATGTCTACACTTTGGGTATAATAATAACAATGACTTCAGGAGAGTGATCATAATGCCAAAGCTTCAAAGCAAAGTATTGATTATAGATGACGAAAAAGAAATTTTGGAATTAATCCATACAGTATTAACAAGAGAAGGCATTGACCGGGTGATAACAGCTTCAACTGCCCGTGATGGGCTCACGCAATTCCATCAAGAACATCCCGATCTCGTCATACTGGATATTATGCTGCCAGATGGTGAAGGCTACGATATTTGTAAACAAATCAGAGACGTCTCGCATGTTCCGATTATCTTTTTATCAGCAAAGGGAGAGGAATCAGACAAAATTGTAGGACTTGCCATTGGCGGCGATGATTACATTACAAAACCTTTCAGCCCAAAGGAAGTCGCCTACCGGGTAAAAGCCCAGCTGAGACGGTCATCATACTTACAGCCTTCTCAAGCTGATCCCGTGATCAAAAAAGGGCCATTTGAGTTAAACGAGCAGCAAGCCGAACTGACGAAAAATGGAGCGGTGATTGAGCTCACACCGAAAGAACTTATGCTGATGACCTATTTCTTGCAGCATCCGAATCGAGTGATCAGTAAAGAAACGCTTTATCAAACCGTTTGGGGAGAAGATTTCTTCGGTTCTGACAATACGGTGATGGTTCATATACGAAGACTTCGGGAGAAAATAGAGAATTCCCCATCTACACCAGAGTTTCTCGTGACGGTCAAAGGGCTGGGCTATAAATTTGTTGTAAAGGATGCGTAAGGATGAAATGGCGATTAACAGGCAGATATATGGTCTCTGTCATTATCGTGACCATTATCACGGTCTTTATTAACTTATTTGGATTCATGATCTGGCTTGTACTACAAGCAAGCAGCCAGCAAAACGAAGAAAATACGCCCGAAACCTTCACAAGAACATTTGAACAATACATAACCTTTTCCGATCAAGGCATCACTGTGAACAAAGAAGGACAGCAAGCCTTAAAACAACAAAATGCGTGGATTCAAATATTAGACGAAAATGGACAAGACGTCTATCATGCACACGCACCTAAAGGAATAAAGAGCAAATATACACCTATAGAAATCGTGAACATACATAAATATAAAGATAAGCAATTGCTATCGACCATTTATGCCGGCGGAAAAAAAGGAAAGGGTAAGGAATACAGCTACTTTATCGGGTTTAAGGACCCTTCCATCGGAAAATATTTATTTTCGTTCGACACGAAGGACTTAATATCAAGATTCAATATCGGGACGATGATTTTACTATCGATCGATGCCATCATTGCCTTATTCATTGGATACTTATTCAGCCGGCAGCTCATCAAACCGCTCGGCCGTGCCATTCATGGAATCCAGCGGCTCGCAAACGGAGATTATACGACAAAGCTGCCAACTAAGGGAATATATAAAGATGTCTTCTATAATGTCAATCACTTATCAGAGCAGCTCGCTTCAAGCCAAAAAGAAAAAGACAAATTAGAGCAAATGCGGGAAGAGTGGATCAGTCATATTTCTCATGATATTAAAACACCATTATCCTCTATTCAAGGCTATGCAGAAATCATCAAAGATCCAAATTATCCTCTTTCAGATCAAGACATCAGACATTATGCCAGCATCATAGAGAATAAATCACTGTACATCAAAGATGTCATGGAGGATCTAAATTTAACAACAAGGCTGAAAAATAACGACGTGATGCTGCATAAAGAGCTAGTGAACATTGTGCCGTTGCTGCGGAAAACGTTAATTGATCTCCTAAACGATTCGAGATATGCAGAACAGACGATTGAGCTGCAAACGAATGTAGACAAGCTCATGCTAAATATTGATACGATCCTCATACGAAGAGCGGTCACCAATCTCATTTTAAATGCCCTTGTTCACAATGATTCTGATGTGAAAATCATTGTACAGCTGGAACAAAAAGAAAATACCCACATCACGATTAAAGATAACGGCAAAGGAATCGAAGAGGCAGAGCTAGAAAAAGTGTTTGACCGCTACTATAGAGGGACGAATACAGGAGGGACACATGCAGGCTCTGGTCTCGGAATGGCCATTGCAAAGGATATTATCCAAAAGCACGGCGGGGATATTACGATACGCAGTATAATAGGGGAAGGAACAACGATTGATATCCAATTACCCGCATGAATGGACATACAAAAAAACGGTTCTGATCAATCACAGAACCGTTTTTCCCATCTATTATTCTGAAAACACTTTAATGCCTTTGACAATGTTCCAAATAAAGAAGTAGATCGCCACAAGGAATGTCACAGCATACGTTGCAATTAAGAACGGACCAGCATGTCTGATATCGTTCATGCCAAGTAAACCTGAACCAAGGATGCCAATGCCAAAAATCAAATAAGGAATAAAATGTGTCCATAGCGATTTTTTCGCATGATATTTCACTTCGTCCTTCCCTAAGAAATAGACGATAATCGGAAACAAAAATGGCGCAAAAAAGATACTGAAGTAACATAATGAAGACAAAATTTTATTTTCTCTCAAACCTTTTCACCTCTATGATTGATTTAGAAGGGGGGAGAATCATTCGACTCATCCCTCACTTCCTTACAAACCCATTGTACAACCTCAACCTTAACCTGTATTAATCCGAACCTTACAGCAACCTTAAAAATGTTAAACGATCGAACGATACATGAAAGATAAAGGAAATACAAGTTATGGAACTGCTGAGTCAAGACATAGAACCTGATACTTTAAGAAGGATTGTCCATCACAAACACGAAGAAATTGAAAGGAAAATCAAACGCTTCAGTCAAATTCAAGACCTTTTATCTAACTTGTTAAAGACCTCTGATAAACAAATACAAGTCTACCTCGAATCATTTCGTGTGATACATCAGGATGAACAATAACACAATTGACTTAAAGGAGAGAAAACAAATGAGTGTGGAAATTGTTAATGGAGAACGTTCTGAAGAAAGTATTCAATTTGAAAAATTATTCGCTTCCCAAAGTAATAAAGAGAGTTTTTCTAGTATTGAAAACACAAAAAAATTTCTTGATCAAAAAGGAATAGAAAATACTAAGCCTTATGCCATTGAGGATGATGTGAAGTTAATTAGTGAGATAAAAGAGCAGACATTCGAAGGCATGCAAGTTTTCACTTTGAATGACCAAACGTCACAAAAACAAAAAGTCATTCTATATATACATGGCGGCGCGTGGACAAATCAGCCTTTGAATTTCCATTGGTGGTTCATGGATAAGATGGCGCAATCACTCAATGCGAAAGTGGTGGCTCCTATTTATCCAAAAGTGCCTCATTATAGCTGCCAGGATACCTATCCGAAAATCCTAAACCTATATAAAGACCTTCTGAAAACTGTTGAAAGTGCCAATCAATTGACGATCATGGGAGATTCAGCTGGCGGGAATATCTCACTTGGTCTGGCGCACCTTTTAAAGAAGGAAGGTCTGCCGCAGCCGAAGGATATTATTTTATTATCTGCATGTGTTGACATGAGCTTAAGCAATCCTCTAATGTTTGAATATGCAAAAAAGGACCCGATTCTAGGTCCTGAAGGAATGGAAGTCATTGCAAAGATTTGGACAGCTGACAAAAATGTAACTGACCCATTGATCAGTCCCATTTACGGTGACTTTAAAGGACTTGGGAAGATTACTCATTTTATTGGAACACATGATATGTTATATCCAGATGCCATAAAGCTTGATGAAAAACTAACAGAACAAGGAATTGACATAAAAACCCTTGTTTATCCTGAAATGCTTCATGTATTTGTTGTCATGCCAATCCCTGAGGCACAAGATGCTCAGGAGAAAATCATTCAGGTAATCAATCGTTAGGGGTTGAGTTCACACAAAAAGATGCAGAATGATTTGATTGAAATAGTCGAAAGTTTAGTGAATGGGCTGCTTACTGGAAAGCAGCCTTTTTCAATTCAACATGAAATACATTCAGATAGTCAATTCACTTCGGGTTAAGTAATCCTTAAATTCCAATTTTTGTTTAAAACATACATATTTCCTATTAATATAATGAATGTTCACTTCTTCACTGGAGTTGACGAAGTGTCACCACTCCCTCAAACGTTATTTCAACTAGCTGATATTCGCTGCCTGTAAAACGCGGTCATTGAATCTACATTGATAAAAAGTACAATCGATAAACATAGCATTCTCCAATGTCATTCCTCTCATATCGCAGGAGGAGAATTCGCAATTGGTGAAAACGGCTTCGATTTTGGCAATGCCCACAGAGCGCAAGTCGGAACGAATAAAGGTACAATGATCAATCGTACTACCGTTGGGGTGAAATCCGTCCGAGCAAAGAGCGGGTATCTATTTCAATACAGCTTGACATGTGAATCAATTATCGATATGGTGTGAATGAGTTCACATTTTACATAAAGGAGTCATTTATGCCAAAAAATACTTTTTTTCGATTAAATGAAGCAAGGCGTGAGGACATATGTAATCGTGCTATGCATCTTTTTGTTGATCATCTTTACGAGGATATAACGATGAAGATGGTTTTGGATCGTTTGTCCATGCATCCCGGAACTTTTTATCGGTATTTTGAAGACAAAGATGACCTTTATTGTCTCTTAATACGACATGTGACCAAGAAAAGAGCTGCGTATTTTCATAACAACAATGAAGATTCTCTTTTTCAATTTTTCCTTACTGGCTTATTTGACAACACTAATGGCATTGCGACTGAGCCATTGAATGAACTGGAAATCAAACTCGTTGAAACATTTTTACACATTCCAGAGAACACCTTACTAAAAGTATATTTGAATGTGCTAAAGGGCGAGTCATTCCCCTTAATCAAGGACATGTTACGCCGCATGAGGGTTGATGGATATCTACGACCTGATATTGATGACGACCTCATTTCTTTTATGTTTGAATCTATGCAGTTTAATTTAGTCATGTTTTTTAGGGAATTCGATATTAAGGATTCTAACCTGCAGCATAAGATGAGCAAGTACTTTGCTGACTTTATGGGTCATGGGCTGCTTAGAGATGATAAATATGCTGAAGTTGTTAGCGATCTCAAGAAAGCCAAGGAATAAGGATGATGAACTGAAGATTGGATGTAACCATTTTACAGTTTTGAAAGCACTTATATCGCCATGTGTATTTCACATTCGCACTTTCATTTATTAAGGGGGAACAAAAGGATGAAAAGGTATGACACATTCCCAGAACCAATCGGCAGCTATACCGCCGCTCGTACCCAGATGGATTTTGAGTACACAGCATCAGATGACTCAAAAAGAGAATTGACCGCGTTTGTGTACTATCCGTCCGATAGCAGCGAAGGGAAGACTCCATCAACGTACATGTTTCCTGAAGTCTACGAAATGCTTCATGAGCAGCCACTTGTCACTGAGTATCTGAAAGAGAAGAATTTTTTCTCTATCGATATCAAGACTCATTGTTACGACGACCTTGCTCTTTCTGGGAAGAAAAAGCGCTATCCAGTGTTATTTTATGTTTGCGGCGGGGGCGGTTCACCGGAATGGGGGACAGCCATCTGTACAGACCTGGCAAGCCTGGGTTATGTTGTCGTCAGTATCGGCCATCAGAATAGCACAATGTATAAACGGAAAGATGGGAAGCTGTTGAATGTATCAAAGGATTTTTCGGATGTCATTATGGCGTTTTCTGAAGATCCGGAGATGATGGAGCTGGCTGGCAAGATGAAGATGCGGCCTGATGATGAAACGGCCATTGAGATGTGCCGTAACGTCCTGGCTCTGCCAATCATTAATCAGTTAACATTATATAGTGAACGACAGGCAGAAGATGTAAGGTACGTAGCCGATCATCTTCACAAACTAAACTCTGAAGAATTGGATTCTATCTTTCATGACAGACTGATGCTTGACGTCGGCATGGGCATCGTCGGACACTCTTATGGAGGACCTACGGCAGCGGTTGTTTGCAGGGATGACGACCGGTTTGCCTGCGGGATTGGCTTGGATAGCGGGGCATTCGGCCTTCTCGACAGCGACCTCAATAAACCCTTTTTGCTACTGTTTTCTGAACCGAACTATCATATGAATGCGATCATTGGCGCTAACAACAGCATGGTAACCTATTATTTCTCCGTTGATCGTGCTGCACATTTAGATTACTGTGACATCGTGTTTACCGGCGTAGATGAGCAACTGAGAGGCACAAGGGAGGCGGTAGAGATGCGAAATCTTGTGACGGACTATACGAAGACCTTTTTTGATCATTACATCCTGCAAAAGGCTGCACGTGTGGAAAGCCTGTCATATGATGGCGTGGACTTAATCAAGAAAACGAGCAACAAGTAATAACGGAGAAGCTGCTGATCAAAGCCTTTTCAAGAATCAGCTTAAAGTTGAATATCTCAGCTTTTCCGTTAAATACCGAATGCTGATTGTTTGGAAAAGAAGAGACCGTACTAAAAGATCTATATTCCAAACAGCTTGTAGTGAATGAAGAGAAAAAAATGTAAAGTGGATCAATCCATCATCTTGATGATTAAATTAAAAGGGAACCAATTCAATCATTGCTCATATTAGCCTACAAATACTTCTCCCTCCGGATAACGTATTGGGCTTTTGGTTCGTTTCATAAAGATAAATACAATGGTCAGAGAACCTACTCTGCCAATAAACATCAGAATCGAAAGAATCACCTTACCTAAAAACGTTAACTCCGGTGTTAAACCCATAGGTCAAATGAGTGCATTGGCGCTTTGATGATCCAGCAAAAGCAGAAGGAACAGAAGAAGAGAAATGGGCATTTTCCCAAAGGGTGAGAGATGAAATTGGGGGCTGATTACAGCAGTTTGCTGTGACTGAAAAATATAGTTTTACATGATAAGCCATATTGAATCAATGGCTTATTTTTGTTTCGATCAATTGAAGACGTTCAGGCAGCTAGACTTTAAAAGACTTGATATTTAGTAATAGCACATTTACAGCCATCTTGAATGAAACAGGAAGATGATAGCAGCAGACAAGATAAAAACATTTGATCCAACTCAAAAAGATATCTAGTGAATAAACGCCGCAAAAAACGATTTTTCATTGTTCTAATGAGCGATTGAATTGTTTTCGAAAAACTAGGCATGAGACAGCAAATACTGCGAATGCGCCTGCTGATCCAGCAGCAAACATCAGCTCAAATTGTTCTGATTTGGATTTGAATAACAAAGGGACAGAAAGAATGAGAGCAGCACCACTAAAGCTCAATCCTAATATCAACATTGCCAATAATTTATTCATAGAAACACCTCGCAGACTCAGCATTGAAACATTAGGAACCGACTGATCTAAGAATCATGTTATGATTTGAAATCCTTTAAAATCCCTAAATCGAAGTGTCCAATTTATATCCTATGGGTGTCGGATGATTGGGTTCATTACAATTAAAGCACACATTCATGAAATAAACCATTTTAAACGAACACTGTTCTTTACGAACTATGTTCGTTATAATATAAATGAGATGTGGTTTTACACTACTTCCATAAAGAAGAGGAGATGCATACGATGCAGGCATTATCTAAAAAACAAAAGCAAATCGCTATCATTGGAGGAGGACCAGGAGGGCTAACACTCGCCTTAATTCTGCAAAATTACGGTATACAAACAACCATCTATGAACGGGAGATGCATGACAAGAGTCTTGAAAGAGGAGGCTCACTGGATATTCACGAAGAAACAGGTCAAAAAGCCTTAAAGGAAGCAGGAGTTTATGAGAAATTTCAAAAGAACGCTCGCTATGAAGGAGAAGATTTCCGGTTATTTGATAAAGCAGGAAGAATTTATCTAGACGAAGAAACTGAATCACATGAAAAAGGCACTCGGCCAGAAATTGATCGTGGTGTTTTGTGTGAAATGCTGTTAGATCAAATTGATGCTGAAAACATCAAATACGGATATAAACTAGATAGATGTGTTTCAGTAGAAAACGGCATGACAGAACTTCATTTTGAAAACGGGGTTGTCGAGACGGTTGACCTTTTGATTGGGGCAGATGGTGCATTTTCTCGTGTACGTCCGCTGTTAACAGATATTGATATTGAATACTCCGGGCTCACAATGCTGGAACTGAATGTCCTCAACGTAGAGGTGAACCACCCTGATTTAGCTGAATTTAATAAACGTGGTAAGATGTTTGCTTTAGCAGATCACAAAGGAATTATTGGTCAGTTAAACGGAGATGGACGAATAAAAGTGTATGCAAGCCTTATGGTAGAACGCAGCTGGATCGAGACTTGTGGCATTCCATTTAATCAAGCGAATGAAGCGAAAGAACCATTATTAGAGTTATTTAGTGATTGGGATGATCAGCTGAAAAATTATATTCGTTATGCAGAAGATGTCATCATTCCAAGACGTATTTATACGCTTCCTGTCGGTTTTAAATGGAACCGTCATAAAGGAGTAACGCTTATCGGTGATGCAGCCCATGTCATGACACCATTCGCAGGTGAGGGTGTAAACATGGCGATGTTTGATGCAATGGAGCTTGCACTTGCTATTGTCCGAAATCCTAATGATATTGAAAAGGCTATTGAAGAGTACGAAGAAATGATGTATGAATATTCATCGGAAAAGGCTCAGGAATCGGAGAATAGTTTAAAACTGTGTTTTTCAAAAGACGCTGCGGTCAAGCTTGCAGATATGATGAATTCTTTTCAAGTAAACGGTGATTGATGCTCAATTTACTATTTTACTTTGACATGTTATAAAGAGAGTATGAACAATTCAAATCGTCATATTATAAGTCGCCGGTCTCGGCCGGCTAAAGAGCCCTTAAGCCGTGAGCTTATTGTTAAAACTGCCTATTCGCTTCTTAAGGAGCAAGGGATAGAGGGCATGAGTATGCGTAAGGTGGCTAAAGCATTGGATACGGGACCTGCATCCTTGTATGTCTACGTGAACAATTTTCAAGAACTAAGTGCTTACGTATTGGATTATGGTCTCGGCCAAATGGTTTATCCAGATTCAGTGGATGGCACATGGAAAGAAAAGTTATGTGAAATATTGCATACTTATTTCCTGCTGCTATTAGAAAAACCTGGTCTTGCTGAAATTTCTCTTTCCACCATTCCACAAGGAACGAACTTTCTTCAGTTGACCGAACATATTCTCGCTGCATTGCATGAAGGCGGGATCAAATCTACATCCGCTGCATGGGGAGTAGACCTGTTACTGTTATACGTATCTTCCGTAGCTTACGAAAAGGTCTCTTGGAAGAAACAAGGCTCTTCGCAGATTTCAGACACAAAAAAAGCATTTCATGATGCAGACAAAACGCGTTTTCCTTTCATTCATAGTGTAAAAGAAGAAATGTTTGCAGGTGATCCCGTATCAATGGAACGGTTCCGATGGGGAATTGACGTCATTTTGTATGGAATCCAGAAAGAAAGCAATTAGAAAGGAGCACAAGCAAAAAGCAGTCAATGGCTGCTTTTTTTATATGGTTATTTTCACATTTGTGATCTTGTGAGCATCATGATATATAAATAAATCTATATATATTGCCTTTGTATATAAAAAATTATATAATTTAATGGAATAAAAAAATGAGGTGCTTAGGCATGGAACATATGAAGAATTTATTAGAGAGTTATATTCCTTTAGCAAAATCTACTGCAAAAATGTTTGGACCAAATTGCGAAGTGGTTATTCATGATTTAACGAACCCTCAAGCATCTGTCATGTTTACAGTAAATAACCATGTGACAGGAAGAGAAATCGGCCAATCATTTGATCATCTAGTAAAGACTGTATTACAATCAGAAGATTTTAAAGAAGATTATCTGGCTGGTTATACATTTGTAACAGAAGGTAAGCGTACGATTCGTTCTTCGACTTCATTAATACGTGATTCAAAGCAAAAGGTGATTGGTGCTTTCTGTATCAATTTTGATGTTGAAGCACTAAATCAAATGCAGCAATTTATGGATACTTTTCTTTCTACACAAGTGGAAGCTCAAGAGAAAGAAACAACATCAAATGATGATCTTGAAAATGTGGAAGAAATAGTAGATCAATTGATTCAACAAATCATTCAAAACAGTGTTCATCCAGTCATGAAACGTCATGAAAAAATTGAACTAATTAAATTTATGGATGAAAAGGGCATCTTTTTAATGAAAGGATCTGTTGAGAAGGTCGCATCTATGTTAGGCATTTCCAAAGTAACCGTCTATAGCTATTTGGATGAAATCAAAAATAAATCGAGGTAAGGAGTGTCAAAATGAAAAGCATACTCGAGGTAGGAAATCTAAAATCAAACGGACACTATGCATTCGCAACCATTCATCAAAACACGGTCTATGTTTCAGGACAATTTGCCATCAATCCCGAAACGAGAGAAAAAGAGTTCGGCCCCATTGAAGAAGAGACATTACAAGCGCTTAAGAATGTAGAGATGATTGTAGAGGCTGCTGGAAGTAAAAAAGAGAAGATCTTGCGCATGACATTATACATTTCGAATATTCATTTATGGGACAAAGTAGATGCTGTTTATACTAATTTTTTCGGTGAACATAAACCAGCACGTACTATTGTACCAACGAATGAATTACATTTTGGTTTCAAAATTGAAATTGATGCCATTGCATATATTTAAGATATTTTTTTGCCTACTCTATATAAAAAATTATATTTCATATAAAAAAATATTCGAAGGGGTAGATGATTGATGAATCAATTGATTTGTAACCATTGCGGGAAAAAGTATGAGATGACACCAACTCTATGGAAATGTGATTGTGGTGGAGTATTAAATCTGGTGAAAGATACTCCGAAAATAGATGTTGCAGCTTGGGATCACTATCCAAACTCATTATGGCGTTATGTTGAAACCATGCCATTTTCAAAAGGTTCTAAGACTTGGGAAACTGTCACAATGGGGGAGGGTCAATCACCTTTAATCGTTCTAGATCCTAATGAGCCAAACACTTATGTAAAAGTTGATTATATGATGCCGACCTTATCCTTTAAAGACCGAGGAGCCGCTGTTTTGATGACAAAAGCTAAGGAACTCGGGGTATCAAAAGTGATTGCTGATAGTAGCGGGAATGCAGGAACGGCGATTGCAGCTTATGCAGCACGTTGTGGTATTGCCTGTGACATCTATCTAAGCGATGAAACTTCGCCTAAAAAGGTCGCTCAAATAAAAGCACATGGAGCAACGATTAAAGAAATTCGCGGTACACGAGAGGACATTGCAGCTGCGGCACAAAAGGCAGTAGACAATGAAAACGTTTTTTATGCAAGCCATGTGTATAATCCTTATTTTTTTGAAGGAACAAAAACATATGCCTACGAAATCTATGAGCAACTAAAAGGAGCACCTGATACTTTAATCATTCCGGTTGGAAACGGTACTCTCCTCCTAGGTGCATATTATGGCTTTAAAGAGTTATTTGAAAATGGTCTCATTCATAAAATACCGAAAATCGTTGCCGTACAAGCGAAAAACTGTGCACCCCTTGTGAAAGCTTATCAAAATGAAGAGGAATCAGCATCACCTGTGACGAATAAAGGGACCTTAGCAGAAGGGATAGCAATTGCTGCCCCAGCTCGCTCCAAACAAATTTTAGAAGCTGTACAAGATACCAATGGTTCGTTTATTGATATTGAAGAAGAAGAGATTCTAAATGCACGCTCTAAACTAAGTGAGAAAGGATTTTATGTGGAAGTGACATCTGCAGTTAATTTTGCTGGCTACATGAAATATCAAAAGGAATCAGAAGAAACCATTGTCATACCTCTTTGTGGTGCAGGGATTAAATCAAAATAACCCTATTAGAATTGTCTCTCTTTGAAAATATGGAAATCCGCCATTGCGAAGCAGATTGGTCTTACACCGACTTCCATTTGAAAAACTATCAAGATGACATCATTCCATTGCTGGATCTTTAGGATTCTGATAGTTACTTAATGCCAGATGTGTGTAAGACCGTTGCAGTTAGATTGCGTCAACTAATCCGCACTTGGCCTGATGATGATATAGATAAAAAGAACGCTCTCTATTTGGTAGGAGGAATGGAGCTAGCGCATCAACAAAATGAGCCATTGGGATTTATATAAGAATAGGAATTGTCATATGACAGACCATTGAAAGAAATGTAGATCCATTTTATGCTTTATAAACAATAGTCAAATAAGGATTCTACAATAATCAATTTTTTTGATGAATAAAAAATAAAAGAAAAAAACATTAATCAATAATTTTAACGCGAATAAATTTTTGTTCAAATCATATAATCAATTGATTATATAAGTATTCAGTTATATAATATTGGAGGAGTTGATAACAGGGACCGTCACCAATATTTGAAAAGAGGGAGGGAATCATTGTGACTTCAGATGTTTCAATTGGTTTGTTACATATGTCGAATTGTTTAAAAATACTCAGTGATCAAACAAGACTCATTATGATGAAATTGTTTTTGGAGAAGGAATATTGTGTTTGTGAACTGGTAGATATGTTCGAAATGAGTCAACCAGCGATTAGTCAGCATTTACGAAAATTAAAAAAAGCTGGATTTGTTCATGAGAACAGAAAAGGGCAGTGGCGTTATTATTCAATCAATACACTGTCTCCAGAATTTGAGACGATTCGTATCATCTTAAATCAAATTGATAAAGAAGATGACCTTTTAAAAAGTATACAACATAAAGCAACAAACATTTCTTGTTCGTAAGGAGGGATGGGTTTGAGTTTTGCCGTTTTATCATTACTCATATTTTTGTTAACTTTGGTATTGGTTATTTGGCAGCCAAAAAATTTATCCATAGGGTGGTCCGCATGTGGAGGGGCCGTTTTAGCATTAATCGTAGGTGTTGTGAATGTTGACGATGTGATCACCGTGACAGGCATCGTTTGGAATGCGACTTTAGCTTTTGTTGCCATTATCGTCATTTCACTCATACTTGATCGAATCGGCTTTTTTGAATGGGCAGCATTGCATATGGCAAAGGCTGCAAAAGGCAGTGGGCTGCGTATGTTTGTGTATGTGACCATCCTTGGTGCAATCGTCGCTGCTTTATTTGCAAACGATGGTGCAGCACTTATTTTGACACCCATTGTTTTAGCCATGGTCAGAGCATTACACTTCAATGAAAAAATTGTATTCCCTTTTATTATCGCGAGTGGGTTTATTGCAGATACAACTTCGCTTCCCCTTGTCGTAAGTAATTTGGTGAACATTGTAACAGCCGACTATTTCAACATTACGTTTATTGAATATGCATCCAGAATGGTCGTTCCAAACCTTTTTTCATTGCTAGCGAGTATCACTGTACTGTACCTTTTCTTTAGAAAGAGTATACCTAAACGCTATGATCTGACTGAGTTAAAGCACCCTAGTGAAGCAATAAAAGATCCAAAGATGTTTAGATTATCTTGGTATATATTAGCTTTTTTATTGATTGGTTATTTTGCAAGCGAGTTTTTATCTATACCTGTATCGGTCATAGCTGGTGTGATTGCCATTTTATTCTTGGTCATTGCACAAAAAAGCCCTGCTGTTCAAACAAAAAGCGTTCTAAAAGAAGCACCATGGGCGATCGTATTCTTTTCCATAGGTATGTACGTTGTTGTCTATGGCATGCGGAATGCAGGGCTCACTGATGCTCTTTCAAGCGTGATCCAAGCTGTAGCAGATCAAGGTTTATTGGCAGGGACTCTTGGTATGGGATTTATCGCAGCAATTCTTTCATCTGTCATGAATAATATGCCGACGGTCATGATCGATGCATTAGCCATATCCGGTACCGATACACAAGGAATGATGAGAGAAGCGTTAATTTACGCAAATGTCATTGGTTCAGATTTAGGACCAAAAATTACGCCCATTGGCTCCTTAGCAACACTACTGTGGCTCCACGTCCTTTCTCAAAAAGGTGTGAAGATTTCCTGGGGGACATATTTCAAAATAGGAGTCATTTTAACTGTACCAACACTATTCATCACACTTTTAGCTTTGTATTTCTGGCTATTGATTATACATTAAAGGAGACGATCAACATGTCAAAGAAAACAATTTACTTTTTATGTACCGGTAATTCTTGCCGCAGTCAAATGGCTGAAGGTTGGGCTAAAAAACATCTTGGAGATGAGTGGAAGGTCTATAGCGCTGGTATTGAAGCTCATGGATTAAACCCGAATGCTGTAAAAGCAATGAAAGAAATAGGGATTGATATATCTAATCAAACGTCTGATCTGATTGATCAGAACATATTGCAAAATGCTGACTTAGTCGTCACACTATGCGGTGATGCAGCTGATAAATGCCCGATGACTCCACCTCATGTCGAACGTGTCCATTGGGGCTTTGATGATCCAGCAAAAGCAGAAGGAACAGAAGAAGAGAAGTGGTCATTTTTCCAAAGGGTAAGAGATGAAATTGGAGATCGATTGAAACAATTTGCTGAGACTGGAGAATAATATCTTTTATATTGTGAAAGGAGACATCAATTCAGTGGATTGCGATGATCGAGTATGCAAAAATTCTATGGGATTGGCTAATAAGTCAAGCAAAGGAAAATGAGTGTGAACAATTTCATTTAGATTCTGGTTTTCATAGGCATGATGCACATAGATTCTACCTTAAAGTTGGATTAGATATTACTTGTCACCATTTTCAAATGTCTCTTTAACAAATGGAAGGTCAGCATCGATTAGGTGGAATTAAGTTATATTTAGAAGAAACAAATGCATTCATTAATG
This sequence comes from Bacillus sp. MZGC1, assembly GCF_002998605.1. Taxonomy (NCBI): domain Bacteria; kingdom Bacillati; phylum Bacillota; class Bacilli; order Caryophanales; family Bacillaceae; genus Bacillus; species Bacillus sp. MZGC1. The sequence continues at coordinate 58,019 of NZ_PVRE01000006.1, read as the reverse complement.
TGCCATTTTTAGCTTTTCATTATTTGGAAGATGAAGAAGAGATCAGTTTATTTGATACTATCAACACTAAAGCTAAAGGTATAGGGTCTTCTTTAAGCCAATATCTAAAAATGGACTCAGAAGATTTGAGTTGGGTGGCAGCACAACTTTTTATCCAACCAGACAGTCCATTTCATGAATTAGGAACAATTGTAGGTCTGAGAACAACTTCTAAACGGGTTACTTTACAAAACATTTATAATACTCTCGTCTATTTAACAAAACAGAACAAACTATATGAGTTGTCAAAAGAAAAATTACTTAGTTGATATAATCATACCAAAGAAGAAAAGGAGAGAAGAAGAATTATGGAGATAACGCCTGTAGTATTAATAGGAGATAGAGTAAAGATACAACCTATGGAAGATTATCACGTACAGGAATTATTTGATGCGGGAAACAATCCAGATATATGGGCACACATGCCAATGAGGGTTCAATCGATTGAAGATATGAAGTCCCTTGTGAATGGAGCACTTCAAGCGAGAGAGCAAGGAAGCGAATTTCCTTTTGTTATCTTCGATAAGAATTCGGGGAAAATTGTGGGAAGCACTCGTTTTCTTAATATATCCATACCAAATCGTAACTTGGAAATTGGTTGGACATGGCTGTCTCCAACTGTTTGGCGAACTAGAATAAATACAGAATGTAAGTATCTTCTTTTGAAACACTGCTTTGAAACACTTGGGACAATTCGTGTTCAGTTGAAAACAGATAGCAGAAATGTGCGGTCTCAGCAGGCAATTGAACGGTTGGGTTTGGTAAAAGAAGGGGTGCTTCGGAATCATATGGTTATGCCTGACGGTTATTTAAGAGACTCTGTGTATTACAGTGTAATCGACCAAGAATGGGTGCTAGTGAAGGACAAATTGGAGAGTATGCTACAATAATCTCGTATTTTCGAAGTGTTGCTTATAAAACTAAAGGGTGCTTTGACTTAACAAAGGAGGTAGCTGCGGCACCTCCTTTTCTTATTGAACAAACGGAGCAACTAACTTTACTTGAACAATTATGACCCTAAAAAATATACATATAATAATAAAGGGTAATAACACAATTCTGTGGGGAATGAACATGTTATCGAAACGTGAAGAAGAAAGACGAAACCAATTAGAAGTAGTGGCTTTAGATGAATTAGTGCCTGAAGATCATCATGTGGACCCCGTTGTTCTCATTAAAATGGTTTTGATCCAATATCTATTTGGCATTCGCTCCATGCGTCAAACCATTAAAGAAATTGAAACCAATGTTGCTTATCGTTGGTTTATTGGGTATGGGTTTTCCGAGAAAATTCCGCACTTTTCTACCTTCGGTAAAAACTACGGTCTGAAAGGCGCTTTATAAAGCACCTTCTATACTTATTCCCAAGTTTTTGCATGTTTCTGAACTAGTTCAATCATGCTAGTAATAGAGGGTGATAGCCATTTATCTTTGTGATATGTCAAGTAAGTAGATAGGGAATTTTGTTGATTTGAAACTTTCTCTCCCTTAAATAGGCCATTTTTTAGTTCTTCTTTTACAGAAAAGAAGGGAACAAGAGATACCCCTAGTCCATTTTTAACACAGTGTTTTATTGCTTCAATGCTTTGAAACTCTATACTATCTTTTATATAAAGTTCATTTGATATAATGTAATCATCGAAAACTGATTTATAACTACATCTTAAATCAGAATATAATGCAGTATTTAATGTGTCCCCTTTGCTGTGTGGACTAATGAAGACCATTCTCTCTCGTACTAATTCTTCGATATACAACTCCTCCTGTGTCCAGTTCTTGTTTTCCAAAATCAAAGCTAAATCAATGTCACCACTTTGAAGGCTCTTGGTAACATCGTAATTTTCTAATGACTTAACGTAAAGACTCACTTTCGGATATTTCTGCTTAAATTCGAGGAGAATAAGAGGAATCCGGCAAATAGTTAAGGATTCTGATATTCCTATAGTTAGATCTCCTTGAGGTTCCTTATCAATAGTTAGTGATTGTTCATATAGTTCAATTATTTGATTTGCATAAGGAAGATATTGCTCTCCGAAGTGAGTCAATATTACTCTCTTTCCTAATCGGTCGAAAAGGGGCCTACCTAATTCTTTTTCTAATTCTTTAACATGTGTAGTTATAGAAGATTGAGCATAACCCAAATGCTCAGCTGCTTTATTAAAACCATTTTTGTTAACAATTGTCTTGAAAGTAATTAAATGTCGAAGTTCCAACTTAATATCTCCTTTTAGGATAGTTTAATAATATTGAACTACCCTATCTAATATATTCATTTTACTAAACTGTATTATTCATTTAAGCTAATAACCAAGAGGTTGTCAAACAATAATTTTAGGAGGTAAAAGAAATGAAAAAAAATATATTATTTGATACTTTTAAAATTAATAAAACGGAGTTAAGAAATAGAATTGGACTAGCACCAATGACACGAATTAGTGCTACAAAGGATGGTTATGTTACAGACAAGATGGTTAAATACTACCGTTCTTTCGCAAAAGGGGGATTTGGGTTAATAATAACTGAAGGTACGTATATTGATGATAAAAATAGCCAGACATATCAATATCAACCAGGTATTGCATTCGACGGACAAGCAGTAGTTTGGAAAAAGATTGTAGATGCAGTTCATGAAGAAGGTAGCAAGATTTTTATGCAATTACAGCATAGTGGACCACTTTCACAAGGAAATCATTTTTCAGAGGAAACGATTGCTCCGTCGTCAGTAAAGCCACAAGGGGAACAACTTAAATTCTATTTCGGAGAAGGAGAGTATAAAATACCTCGAGCAATGACTAAAGAGGAAATGGATAATGTGAAAAAAAGCTTTGTAAAAGCTGCTCAGAGGGCAGAATCTGCTGGATTTGATGGGGTTGAAATCCATGGGGCCAATGGTTATCTCTTAGATGCTTTTCTTACAGAGTATACCAACCTACGTACAGATGAATACGGAGGAAGCACAGAAAATCGTGTAAGGTTTTTAGTTGAAATTGCATCCGAAGTAACTAAATCTGTAGGAGATGATTTCATAGTTGGCATGCGAATCTCTCAATCGCAAGTAAATGATTATACCTATAAATGGTCAGGAAAAGAGGAAGATGCAAAAATCATTTTTGGTTCTCTAGGTCAATCAGGATTAGACTATATTCACGTAACGGAGTATAAAGCCTGGCAGCATGCATTTGATGGAGGAGAAAAATCCTTAGTTTCTTTAGCAAAGAAATATAGCCAGTTACCAATAATAGCAAACGGTCAATTAGATAATATTGAAAGAGCAACTGAAATGTTAAGTAACGGTGATGCTGATGTTGTAACAATAGGAAAAGGTGCTTTAGCTAATCACGACTGGGTAAAAAAAGTTGAAAAGGAAGAACCATTAACCGTTTTTAATCCAGACGAAGTTCTTTATCCAGTAGCTAATATAAAAGATTTTGAAATCAATTAAACCAAATAAGCTAACCCAAACGCGTTAGCTTATTGTGGTTCTATTTCAGAAGGCGGTTGATTTTCTATACCCCATTCACACATTTCTTCCAAAATCGGAATGAGTGAAGCTCCTTTAGCTGAAAGATAATATTCAACTTTTGGGGGAATCTGTGGATATTCTTTCCTAACTATTAATTCACTCAATTCTAGTTCCTTGAGTTGTGAACTAAGTGTCTTAAATGTTATGTTACCAATCATTCTATGCAACTCATTGTAGCGGATCGGATGGTTTTCTGCTAGTAAATATAGGATTACCATCTTCCATTTTCCGCCAATCAAGGACAAAGTATAACCAAAAGGAGTATCCTGTATATTCTTGATTTTACCACGATATCCATTCATTGTCATTGAGATCATCCTTTCAAATAAACATCTGTATGAACTAAAATGATTGTATAGACGTCTTTTATTAGTTTACAGTGAACTGTAAGACTTGAAAAGGTACTATCTTTTTAGATAGTACCTTTCATTTTAGTGCGTACTATTAATTGATTTTAATTGGTTTATACTGAAATTAGTTGAAAAGTAAAGGAGATTAAAAATGACAAATAAAACAATTCGTCTTCTAATGCCGCAATGGCAAGGTGGAAATAATCCTAATTATTCATTTGGTGCTGAACTTCTCGCTTGGTTAGCTCCACAAAATGAACAGCCGCTTATAAAAGTTCCTGTTTATGACCCGGATGAGAGTCCCCTTGAATTGGAAAGAGGGGTTCGCGGTAGAACCCAAGTAATAAATCAGTTGAAGTCTGCTCAACAAATTATTGCTGCCCATCAGCCAGATAGCATCATTATGTTTGGTGGTGATTGTCTGGTTGAACAAGCACCTTTTGCTTATTTAAACGAACGCTATAATGGAGAACTAGGACTGATATGGATTGATTCACATCCTGATGTATCTAGTCCAAAAGATTTTGAGAACAGCCATACTATGGTATTAGGGAATTTATTAGGAGAGGGAGATGCGGAATTTGCAAATGAAGTAAAAGTTCCATTAAAGCCAAGCAATGTCTTTTTTGCTGGACTTGAAGAAACATTTTCCCATGAAACAGAATTAATACAAAGACTCGGTATGAAAACGGCAAGTACAAAAGAACTGATAAATAATCCTAATGCTATTAAAGAGTGGATTGTTGAACAAAATATTAAACATCTAGCTATTCACCTTGATTTAGATGTTCTTGATCCTAGTGCATTCCGTTCTTTGATTTTTGCAAATCCGGATTCAAAAGAAACGATAGACTTTCCTATGGGTAAAATGCATTTTCCACAATTGACGGAGATAATCCAGGATGCATCAAAAGAAACAAATGTGGTAGGATTGGGCATCACGGAGCATTTGCCTTGGGATTCTATTAATTTAAAAAAGCTTTTAAGTACTATACCTATCTTTGTTTAAGTAACAATCCTATCTTACTAAACATGTATTAATTTAAATGGAGGTATTATGGATAACGAAGAGAAGACATTACGATTGATCATGCCACAATGGCAGGGCGGTAACAACCTTTCGTATCACTTTGGAGCTCAGTTACTAGCATGGCTTGCTCCACCCACAGATGATGAAACAATCGAAGTACCTATTTCCACGGATCCTACTAATGATGAAAAAGAAGAGGGAATCGTAGCCAAAAAGCAAATCATTAAGCAAACTTCTTTAGCTTTAAATATTCTTCATGAACGAAATCCAGACCGGGTGGTTGTTTTAGGAGGAGACTGTAGCGTAGAACTTGCACCGTTCGCTTATCTTACAGAAAAATATAAAGAGGAATTGGCTATACTTTGGATAGATGCCCATCCGGACATTAAAACAGCAGAGCTATATCCGCATTATCATGCCATGGTACTGGCAACACTTCTTGGAGAAGGGGATCCTAATTTCGCTTCGCTTGTCCCTCGAAAAGTTAATCCAAGCAATTTACTATTTGTAGGGATTAATGATGAGAAAGAAAAAGCACCTTCAGTTTACGAAAAATATAAATTTCCTAATGTGAGTTCAGAGGAATTTGCTTCATCTAGCGAAAATGTACTGGCAGCATTGCGAGCAACAGGTGCTTCTCGGATTGCCGTTCATTTTGATCTGGATGTATTGGATTTACGCGAGTTCCGTTCGCAAGGTATTGCTAAACCAGAGCGCTATGGTGAATATGTAAGTAAAGGGTTAAAACGTTCATCCATTCAATCTGTAACTCGCCTGATTCAAGATGTTAGCAATGAATTTGATATTGTTGGGTTAGGTATTACGGAACATCTGCCTTGGGATGCACTTACACTTTCAAATATGCTTAATAACTTACCGTTGTTGAAAAAGCATTGAGTATAAATATAAAAATGAAAAAGAAGTTCTTGAGCAGCTTATAAAGTTGCTCTTTTTTATGCTTAATAGCAATCCTTTTGGAAGGTTACAAAAATGCATATTTTTTGAACCTAGAAGAGTGTATTAGTGAAGAAAATGGTGGAAGTTGGAGATCATTTTCTATTCGACACCCCAACTACTGAATATAAAAAGAACTTAGGTGTAGTAGCTGTCAAGGAAATATTATGAATACAACCAAAACTTAAACTTGAGCTGAGCTCTCTTAGTTTACATAATATATATTCTAGGAAGTTACAGTGCAAATGAATTTCTCTTGTCTCAAATCTAAGTATACTTATCTTATTGAGACAAAAAAGAAAAAATCAAAATCCCACGTTTATTCGCCAGATTTTGATTTATCAAGATATTTATTGTGACATCTGGATTAATAATGGCGCCACCGCCAATCCATACATAGTTCCAATGGTGACTGGTTTGCCGAATTCAATGCCTTTTGCACGTTCTATTAGGTCAAGCGGGTGTCCAGCCGATGCATCAAAATTTGCAAAAAAATGCTCGCCAACCTCTAATTCCTTTAAAATGGATGTTCTTTTTTCTGGCTGATTGGTTTGCTGGTATGCAAATGTCAATTTCTCGATCTGCGATCAGGGTTTGGTCACTAGAAACATAATGTTCTCCTTGGATCATTTTTTCCTTTTCACTTCTATTTATCCTGATTCATCATTTGAATGAATGCATCTGTGAATTGTGTCGTGGTTTCGCTTCCTCCTAAATCCTTCGTTTTTATGTTCATTTTCATCATCTCATCCAGAGTGCGTCTTATAAGAACAGCCGTCTTTTTCAGCCTGTCATCATGATATTTCACATATAACCAGTCAAAAAGCATGACTGTAGAAAGAATTAACCCCATGGGATTGGCGATATTTTGCCCAGCAATATCCGGTGCTGATCCATGTGCTGCCTGTGCCATCGCTTGGTTTTCGTTACAATTTAATGAAGGGGCGATCCCTAAACTTCCGACTAGTTCCCCTGTTAAATCCGATAAAATATCCCCAAACATATTCTCTGTCACAATGACATCAAAATCACCGGCACGTCTTACTAAGTGAGCTGCCATTGCATCGATATGTAGATCTTCTACTGTCACGTGCGGATATGCTTTTGCCACCTCTTGGCATGTTCGCAGAAATAAACCAGATCCTAATTTGATTACGTTTGCCTTGTGAACAATGGTCACCTTTCGCCTGCGCTCCATTGCACTTTGAAAAGCTGCATGAGCAATACGTGTAATCGCTTTTTTGGTAAACACACCTGTGGATATAGCGACCTCTGGCGTAATCATCCACTCTCCTACCCCATGATACATGTTCCGATCTGGATAAAAGCCTTCTGTGTTCTCTCGAAAAATCACGAGATCGACGTTTTGCACAAGGCCCTGTACCCCAGGTAATGATTGAGATGGACGAATGTTTGCAAATAAATCAAACGTATGACGGAGCTCTCCGCTTGGATTTCTCCTCTCTGTCAATATCTCTGGATATGAGGCAGAATCATGAGGCCCTAAAATCCACCCATGGCACTTTTTTAATTCTTCTATAGTAGATGCTGGCACAGGATCTTGGTGAGAATGGATGGCTTCAAAGCCAATTGGACATTCGACATATTCCACAAATGACTCCTGAAACTGTGATAGCGCTGCCTTTAAGATGCGCATATTTGCTTGTACAATTTCTGGCCCAATCCCGTCTCCTTTCAACACACCGATACGATATGAATTCATGCTTCCTCCCCCTTTATGTTTATTTTACCTTCTCGTCAGAAGAATTGGGAAGGCAAGATTTCTTTTGACTAGAATTGTTCATGTTCCTGCCTCAAGTTATTTACGAATCAGCCCATCTCATTTATAATCGAGTAGATTTGTTCAGTAACAGATACATCTTTAAATGTGAGGGATTAGATGGAATTAAAGTGGTATAAAGCGATTATAGTTATTTTCACGATGTCTGGTATTTCCATCTCTACATGGTTTTCACGGACACCGGAAGTTAGAGATTTATTACAAGCCAATACAGGAACGATGGGACTTATTTTACTTGGCTTATCCGTTGGTTCAATTGTCGGGCTTATTCTTTCAAATGTATTTGTTCGAAAAAAAGGCGGCCGCGTGGCGATTGTGATTAGTGCTTTTTTGATGTTCCTTGGATTCACCACTCTTGCCATTGGTTCAACACTCTCTTCTATCTTTGTCGTCACTGCCGGTCTATTTCTTTTTGGAGCAGGCTCAGGTATGTGCAATGTGGCGATGAACCTAGAAGGGACAGAAATTGAATACAGTATCAAGAAAACCATTTTGCCTATATTGCACGCTTCCTTTAGCATTGGCACTTTAATTGGAGCAGGAGCTGGCATTCTTTTTATTCATCTAGGGGTCTCTGTGCTGAATCACCTACTTGTCATTGCCCTTCTTTTCTTTCTCAGCATCTTGATTTGCACACGGTTTATTCCGCACGGTACAGGAAAGGATCAGCATGAGAAGCAGTCGGATACAATAGATGATACTCAAACGCCATGGCTGAACAAACGAACGGTCTCTCTTGCGATGATCGCCTTATGTCTTGCGTTTGTCGAAGGGTCTGCCAATGATTGGATTCCACTTGCGATGGTGGATGGCTACCAGGTTTCACATTCCATGAGTACAGTCATCTATGCTTTATTTTTATGCGGGATGATTAGCGGCAGACTAATCAGCGGACGTTTGATCGATCGTTTCGGCAGGGTGTTATTGCTAAGAATTGCGATTTTATCAGCCGCCGCCGGACTATTTCTGGTCATTTTAAAGATTTCACTTGTTGTATGTATGATATCGATCTTTTTATGGGGACTTGGCGCTTCTTTAGGCTTCCCGCTAACCATTTCTGCAGCTGGTGATGATAGCCGGTACGCCGTGAAACGCGTCAGCATTGTGACCTTATCAGGTTATACAGCCTCTCTTTCTGGGCCGCCTATATTAGGGCTGCTTGCCAATCAAGTAGGACTGCTTCATGCCTTTATTTTTGTTTTATTCGCCATATGTATTGCAGGAATCTTTACAAAAGCTGTAGCAAAACCGCGTTCATTACAAGTTCACTAAAAGTGTCTGATCCTCGATCATGGCACTTTTTTTAAATTTAAAAAATAAAATTGAAACCTTTCATGAAGTGAAACAGTCCTATAAATGTCCTGATGTTTATCGCTTTTTTAAAGAGGGAAAGTAAAAAAATAAGACTTTTCAAATAACAGAAAACGTGATAAGATCATGAAAATAAACAGGAAGGGGTGAGAAAAATGAAAAAAAATATGCTGCTAAAATTAGCTGTCTTATTTATAGCACTCGCAAGTTTTCATTTGTTCTCAATGCCTCATTCCGTTCAGGTATACCATCATGCAAAGGTGGTTGCCGATCAAGAATCACATGAAATGAAAATCGCTCAGACAATGGGCGATGAAAAGAAACAAAAACATGTGAGCGCAGTATTTGCCGCATTTACAGTACTGCTGATGATTGGCAGTATGACAGCTGGATTTGCACGCATCACTCATACTGATCAATTTGACCGGAAAAAGAAGCATTTACTTGCAGTATTCTATCAATCTTCTTATTTCCGACTATCTCGTGTTTAACCCAACCATCTAAATCAAAACAAAAATTGGGAGGTTTTACACGATGTTATTTTTCTTAAGAGTATTCATTCTAGGTCTATTCTCTGTCACTTCACTTTCTCTTTTCGTCTACCAAGGAATTGAAGTAGTGCACGCCATTACAAGCATGTTTGGCAACCACGAGAGCTAAATGACCCGTATATAAAAGAAACCCCCTGTTTATCGCAGGGGGTTTTCGTTTGCTTATTTATTATCATCTGGCGCAGGTTGAGGTGTGACAAGGACATGTGTTACTTCTCCCTGCTCTTCCTCATCTACAATAAATGATCCATTGCTATAGCGGTCATTCGCTCTTAAAGTAGAGATATCAAGCGGAATCGTTGCACCCTTATCCGTATCAATCTCAAGTGTATCGTGCAGTGATGCAGCAATAACAGCCACAATACGGTGCGGGTTTTTCTTTAATTCTCTTAGCATCAGAACTCCGCGTTTGGCTCTAGATGTTTTATCAAATTCAGAGAGGTTCATTCGCTTCACAGCCCCTCTTTGAGTCGTCAGCACGAGGACATCGTTTTTCGGATCAATGATCTGGCCAGAGACTACTTCGTCCCCATCCTTCAAGTTGATTCCTTTGACACCAGCCGCTCTCGGACCAACAACACTTACTTCTTCTTCATCAAACCACAATCCATAGCCATTCTTCGTCGCAATAAACAATTCCTGCTGTCCTGTTGTCACATGAACATCCACGAGTTCATCGTCCCCTTTTAGGTTCAAGGCGACAAGCGGTTTCGAATAGCGCTGCGCTTTATATTGAAGAAGCTCTGTTTTCTTCACCATTCCACCTTTTGTAAAGAACAGAAGATACGACGTTTCATCAAATTCTTTAATTGGAATGGCTTTTTGAATTGATTCATCACGATCAATTGAAATGATATTCGTAATATGCTGCCCCATGTCTTTCCAGCGTATGTCTGGCAGCTGATGAACTGGACAATAAATATAGCTCCCTTTATTCGTGAACAATAGGAGGACATCCGTTGTATTCATTTCAAACTGATGAATCAGGCGGTCTGTATCCTTCATGCCAAAGTCCTTACCGTTAGATGCAGCATAGGAGCGCTGACTTGTCCGTTTGATGTACCCATCCTTCGTCACCGTGACGTAAACATCCTCTGAGGCGATCATCACTTCAAGGTTAATCTTAATTTCTTCGATTTTTTCCTCAATGACAGATCGTCTCTCATCAGCATATGTCTTTTTGAGCTTTTTCAAACTGTTTGTAATGACCTTTAGCAGCTTTTTCTCGTTACCTAAAATGTCTTCAAGTTCTGTTATACGCACATCAAGCTCACTAGCTTCGTCTCTTAATTGCGTAATATCCGTATTCGTTAAACGATATAACTGGAGGGAAACAATCGCTTCTGATTGTGCTTCTGTAAAGTCATATTTCTCCATCAAGTTGTTTTTCGCATCTCGCTTATCATTAGAGGAGCGGATTGTGGCAATGACTTCATCTAAGATGGAAAGCGCCTTAATTAATCCGTCTACAATATGGTGGCGTTCCTTCGCTTTTCGAAGCTCATATGCTGAGCGGTTCGTCACCACTTCTTTTTGATGGGCAATATATGCATCAAGTATAGTTGTCAGCGTCATTAAGGTTGGTCTACGATTATGTATCGCCACCATATTAAAGTTATATGGAATTTGCAGATCTGAGTTTTTATATAAGAAATTCAAGACACCATTTGCATCTGCTTCTTTTTTCAGCTCTACCACGATTCGAAGCCCAGTTCGGTCAGTCTCATCTCGAACCTCTGAAATTCCTTCAACTTTTCTTTCAATTCGGAACTCGTCCATCTTTTTGACAAGATTGGCTTTATTCACTTCATAAGGAATTTCTGTGATCACGATTTGCTGGCGTCCGCCGCGGATGGTTTCAATTTCCGCTTTTCCGCGAATCATAATCTTTCCTTTTCCTGTTTCATAAGCCTTCTTAATGCCGTCGACCCCTTGAATGATACCGCCTGTTGGGAAATCTGGACCTTTGATGACTGTCATTAAATCCTCAACCGTACAATGCGGCTGTTCGATTCGTTTAATGACACCATCAATCACTTCTCCCAGATGATGCGGCGGGATATCGGTGGCATAACCTGCTGAAATCCCTGTTGATCCATTCACGAGAAGGTTTGGAAACATCGCTGGTAAAACAACTGGCTCCTTGCTTGTATCATCAAAGTTTGCGACAAATTCGACCGTTTCCTTGTCTAAGTCCTTTAATAGCTCTGAAGCAATGGCAGAAAGCCTTGCTTCCGTATAACGCATGGCAGCAGGCGGATCTCCATCGATACTCCCGTTATTCCCATGCATCTCAATGAGCACATTTCGTACTTTCCAATTCTGACTCATTCTCACCATCGCTTCATAAACAGATGAGTCACCGTGCGGATGATAGTTACCAATCACGTTACCGACTGTTTTCGCGGCTTTACGGAAGTTTTTATCTTGCGTGTTTCCTTCTGCGTACATCGCATATAAGATTCTTCGTTGTACAGGCTTTAGTCCATCTCGCGCATCTGGAAGCGCACGGTCTTGGATAATATATTTACTATAGCGACCAAACCGGTCTCCGATCACTTCTTCTAATGGTAAATCATGAAATCGTTCTTGTTGTGCCATGTTTAAACCTCCTCAGCTAGCGACAAGTTTTCATTTTCAAGAATGTTGCTTTCCTCATCAAGTCCAAAGGCGACATTCTTTTCAATCCATTTACGTCGTGGTTCTACTTTGTCACCCATCAATGTCGTGACGCGGCGTTCCACACGTGCAGCATCGTCGATTTTGACCCTGACAAGTGTTCTCGATTCTGGATTCATTGTCGTTTCCCATAGCTGGTCGGCGTTCATTTCACCTAAACCTTTATAGCGCTGAATCGTGTACCCTTTTCCAACTTTCTTCAGTACGTCATCCATTTCTTCATCAGACCATGCGTACTCAATGATTTCTTTTTTCCCTGAGCCCTTGCTGACTTTATATAAAGGGGGTAGTGCAATAAACACTTTGCCATGCTCAATCAGCGGCTTCATATAGCGGTAGAAGAACGTCAGTAGAAGCACTTGAATATGCGCTCCATCTGTATCAGCATCTGTCATGATCACGATTTTGTCATAATTGATGTCTTCTACATTAAAATCGACACCGACGCCTCCACCGATCGCATGAATAATGGTGTTGATTTCTTCATTTTTGAAAATATCAGCAAGCTTCGCTTTTTCTGTGTTGATGACCTTTCCACGAAGCGGCAGCACCGCTTGGAATTTACGGTCACGCCCTTGCTTTGCTGATCCGCCCGCTGAGTCGCCCTCTACTAGGTACAATTCGTTTCTTGCTGGGTTTCTAGATTGAGCAGGTGTTAATTTTCCGCTCAGTGTTGCTTCGGACTTTTTCCGTTTCTTGCCGCTCCTTGCTTCTTCACGTGCTCTTCTAGCAGCTTCTCTTGCCTGCTGCGCTTTAATCGCTTTTTTCACAAGAAGAGTGGCTGTTTCCCGGTTTTCTTCAAGGAAATAAGCCAGCTTTTCAGAAATAACAGCATCAACAGCCGAGCGAGCCTCACTTGTCCCAAGCTTTCCTTTTGTCTGGCCTTCAAATTGAAGCAGTTCTTCAGGAATTCTGACAGAAATAATGGCTGACAGTCCTTCGCGAATATCAGTGCCTTCTAAATTTTTGTCTTTTTCTTTTAAAAGGGCTACTTTGCGTGCATATTCATTAAAGGCTCTCGTCATCGCCGTTTTGGCACCAGACTCATGCGTACCGCCATCTTTCGTTCTGACGTTATTGACGAAAGAAAGAATATTCTCCGAGTAGCCGTCATTGAATTGAAAAGCAAAATCTACTTCGATGGATTGATGCTCTCCTTCAAATGAGACCACTTCACTCAGAACATCTTTTTCTTCATTTAAATAAGCAACGAAGGCTTCAATGCCCGTCTCATAATAAAAGGTTTCTTGTACATCATGTCGTTCATCAATCAGCTCTATTTTTAATCCTTTTAATAAAAAGGCAGATTCTCTTAAACGTTCTGATAAAGTATCGAAGTTATAGGTCGTGACACTGAACATAGTTGGATCAGGTTTAAAATGAATCAGTGTTCCTGTTTTTTTCGTTTTTCCGACTTTTTCAAGTGATGTGGCAGGCTTTCCGCCGTTTTCAAAGCGCTGATGATAAATAAAGCCGTCGCGTTCAATTGTGACAGTGAGCCATTCTGACAGCGCGTTTACTACAGATGCCCCAACTCCGTGAAGCCCACCACTTGTTTTATATCCGCCTTGACCAAATTTTCCGCCTGCGTGAAGGACCGTTAAAATGATCTCAGGTGTCGGTTTTCCAAGCTTATGCATACCAGTAGGCATCCCGCGTCCTTTATCTTGAACGGAAATGCTGTTATCTTTATGTATTTTGACAATGATATGATCTCCATGGCCAGCGAGCACTTCATCGACAGAGTTGTCTACAATCTCATAGACAAGGTGATGAAGACCGCGTGAATCCGTAGACCCAATATACATCCCTGGACGTTTACGGACCGCTTCAAGTCCCTCTAGCACCTGAATAGAATCATCGTTATAATCTACTTGCTGCTTTTTAACCAAATGCTTAATCCCCTTTCACTAACAAACATAACCGGCAAACCATCAAATGATCTCTCTAGATTTTAATGATGATCATGCTGCTCATTACTGTCCACTTTAATAAGCTGCATCATCACCATGCATGTGTGAATCAACAAAACATGCTCTTTTGCACGGCTATGAGAAATGTTCTACATTCTGCAATCAGAACTAGAAGTCCATTATAAACAAGACTGTTTGATAAGCCAAATGCAATCATATGATGGTTTTCACAAAACAGAACAAACGTTCTACCTTTATCTTATCGCTCTTTTTCTTGATATGCAAGGTCACCGCTATGTCCCTGTCGCCTTATTTTATCGCTTTCTTCTAGAATCGCAAATATATTTCTGCAACAAAAAAGCAAAAATCCTTGAAAACCAAGGATTTTTGACGATTTAATGAGTTTTTGTCATTGCATGAGCCACCTTGATACATAAATCCATGATGGCGACCTTGCCATTTTCCTCAATCAGCCTTTTCGCTTCCTCGTGATAGATGCCTTGCTGCGCCCAAAAAACAGGTGCGTCCATTTCAAGAAATTCTTCTGCCACCTCGGGCAAAAACTCTGAACGTCTAAAGACATTGACGATATCAACAGGATCTTTGATGTCCTTTAAAGAAGCGACTGCTTTCACACCAAGTGCTTCATCAATCGTTGGGTTCACCGGAATGATCTCATATCCGGCATCTTGCATCGCTTTAGACACCATATAAGACGTTCGGTGCGGCTGATCTGATAATCCAACAACAGCAATTCGTTTACTGCTCTTTAATATACGGCCAATTTCTTGTTTCGTAGGATGATTCATCCAAACACCCCTTTTCCTCTATTTTAGCGAACTTCTGCTTAAAAACAAAGCTGAATCCATCTGCTTTTGATTTTTTCAAAAAAAGATCCCCATGTTTTTCATAAGATCATGTTAAAATGTAAGACAAGAGGGAGAATATAAAGGAGTTATGCAGATGTTAATTGCTTTGATGTTTATTTTGGCTTATCTTCTCGGCAGTATTCCATCCGGTCTCATTGTCGGGAAAGCTGCAAAGGGTATCGATATCCGTGAACATGGCAGCGGAAACCTAGGTGCAACGAATGCATTTCGTACACTTGGCGTAAAAGCAGGGTCTATCGTGATTTCAGCTGATATTTTAAAGGGAACCCTTGCTTCTGCTTTACCGTTTTTCATGCAACTGGACATTCATCCCTTATTAGCAGGAGTTGCTGCTGTTATCGGTCACAGCTTTCCTGTCTTTGCAAAATTTAAAGGGGGAAAAGCAGTCGCTACATCTGGCGGCGTGTTATTATTTTATGCCCCATTCTTATTTATCACGATGATCGCTGCTTTTTTCTTATTTTTATACATTAGTAAATATGTTTCACTATCATCTATGCTGACCGGTATCTATACATTCATTTACAGCATTTTCACCAAAGACGTATTCTTAATCATTGTTGTTGCCGTTCTAGCTGGTTTTGTGATCTACAGACACATCGCCAACCTCAAACGAATCCTCAACAAAACTGAACCGAAAATCAAATGGCTCTAGCCGTTTCATAAGTTTCATTATGTGGTAAAAGGAAAGAAAAGCTGTTTTTGCATCCTGCATTTAAAAAAACAGCATGACTTCAAAAAGGGGCGATCACATTGAAATTAACGATAAAAGAAGATGCACTCAATTGGTACAAGGATGAACTAGATTTAGAAAAAGGTGATCAAGTTCGCTTTTTTGTGAGATATGGCGGGTGCAGTAATGTACAAAAAGGCTTTTCTCTCGGCGTCGCAAAAGATGAACCTCAAAATGCCGGCGCAACCGCTGAAATAGAAGGTATTACTTTCTTTGTTGAAGAAAGTGATATTTGGTATTTTGACAACCATGATCTGCATATTGATTATAACGAGTCCGTGAAAGAACCAGAGTTTCATTATGAATAAACAAAAAAGATACCTCATCCCTCGGGTATCTTTTTTGTTTTATCCTTCAATATATAGCCCATACTCATGAATGTTTCCTAAAGACCGCTCCTTTTGCAGGATTCTTTTTTGTGGTTCACCAATCAAGTCAAAGTGTGGAAACCCTGCGCGGTCATGAATCCATTCTTTTTTGAGTCCATGTTTTTCTCCCCACTCAATTAACTGCTTCATATCCTGACAGGCTGCTTTAGTGACGGTATTGGCATGCGGGAAACGGTCATCAAGCCAATAATGGGTTAAAAAGGCCAGTTCTCCTTGCTGGACAGCTGATTTCCACGCATTTAGATCGCTTCTTTTAATACCAAACGCCATGAATTAAACCTGCTTCTTCGACTGTTCGTATACTTTGTGCCAGGCAGGAAAAGCTTTTCTAAATTGAATAGGTCTAAAGGTTTCTTTGTCTACACAAATATGTGAGGTTGTCCCTGTAATCGCTGTTTGCCCATCAGGCTTTTGAATTTCGTAGCCATACACCGTTTTGAGTCCATTGTATTCTTCAATCCACGTATGAACTGTCGCTGTTTCACCGTACAGCAATGGTTTTTTATATTGCACCTGTAAATCTATAACGGGTGCAAGAGCGCCGTCTGCTTCTAGCTGCGCATAGGAAAATCCTAATTCTTTAATCAGTGCTGTTCTGCCGACTTCCATCCAGATTAAATAATTGGCATGATACACGATGCCCATTTGGTCTGTTTCTGCATAACGGACTTCTATTTCTTTTTTAGATACATACACGTTTTCATCGCTCTCCTATCAAAACCTAAGGTCTCTGCCATTTTACCACAATCGAAATGGTTCTTCTAAAAGGAGGCAATAAAATAAACCAGGAATCCCTGGTTTATTCGGTATAGCCATTTTTTCTTGCTGCTTCTTCGTCCTTGATCTCAGAGCGCATGGCATCAATACTCATTTTTCTATTTTCATTTTTTTGCTTGATCATCTGTTTTTCTTGATCTGTCGAAAGGGCCATCGCTGCTTCAGATTCATCGATATTGTCAAGGGTGTTTTCGATCATATCTTGCAGCTTTTCAACATTATCAGAACGATCATCTGGATTGGATTGATATGACTTTCCATTCATCATGATTCCCTCCTTATTCGCCCTTCGTCTGTATGACATCAGGCTGTTCATTTGATTTATTATGCATCTTTTTTCCTTTATTACGTTTGTACGCTACAGGTTTTGTCCCTAAATGGTCTGGTGTAAACTGCGCTTGTTTATCATGCTCTCTGCCCATCATTCATCCCTCCCTCTTCTTTAGGATGAACGAAAAAGGATAATTCATAACTTATTTCTGTCTAAAACGCTCTTCCAACTTTTCTTCAAGCTGGTTTAAAAATTCCTCATTGCTTAATAATTCTTTTTTATTTTCAAGTACAAGCTCTTCAAATGTACGTCGTTTTCTTCTTCTCATTGTACTCACCTCCAGTGTTTGTATTTCATTTTCGCCAAAACATTTAGAAAATAAGCAAAAAAGCTGAATCATTATAGACCCAGCTCTTGCTCAATTTCTTTTTTTGTCAGCATTTGATGCTTTACAGACACGATTCGTCCTTTTTCATCTAATATGTATGTCGTGGGGTATGAAAGCACCTGATATCGTGCTTGAATGCCTTTTTGATCCAATAAAATAGGAAAGCTCAGCTTTAATTCATCTGCAAATGCTGCAACATGATCTACACTTTTTTCAGTGGTCGTCAAATTCACCGCAAGTACTTCGACCTGATCATATTCGCTTCTAATTGCGTCTAGATCCGGCATTTCTGTCCTGCATGGCTTACACCATGTCGCCCAAAAATTGACGAGCACCTTTTTCCCTTGATAATCAGATAACGAGGCCTTTTGACCATCTAGGGTTTTAAGTTCAAAATCAGGGGCTTGATCCCCTTTTTCAAGACCGATTGCTGGCTCTTTTGGTTCAAGTAAATTCCACACAAGTAAACCAATCAACACAAGTAAAACAGCGATTGCCATTCCTTTTTTCCACATGATTGATCCTCCACTATTTTAAAAAAGAAGAGAAAGCTGTCTAGGCGCCTTCTCTTCTTTGCTGTATGAGTATTAGTTGCTTGCCAATTTTTCACGAAGTACCATTTGAAGGATACCGCCATGACGATAGTAGTCAATTTCGACTTCACTATCAAAACGAACAACCACTTCAAATATTTTCTCATTGCCATCTGTATCAATTGCTTTCACAGTGACAAGATCACGTGGACGAACTGTTTCATCAACATGAACTTCAAATGTTTCTGTTCCTGTTAGACCATGAGTTTCTGCACTTTCTCCGTCTTTAAACTGTAAAGGAAGTACGCCCATGAAGACAAGGTTACTTCTATGGATACGCTCAAAGCTTTCAGCTAGAACGAATTTAATTCCAAGAAGGTTTGTTCCTTTTGCAGCCCAGTCACGCGAAGAACCCATTCCGTAGTCTTTACCTGCTAAGATCGCAAGACCTGTTCCATCTTCTTTATAACGCATGCATGCATCATAAATGGATGTCACTTCACCAGTTGGCCAATAAGTTGTATATCCGCCTTCAGTTCCTGGTGCAATTTGGTTCTTAATACGGATGTTTGCAAAAGTACCTCTCATCATGACATGGTGGTTACCACGGCGAGATCCGTATGAGTTAAAGTCTCTAGGCGATACGCCTCTTTCTTGCAAGTATTTACCCGCAGGTGTGTCTTTGCCAATCGCTCCAGCAGGAGAAATATGGTCAGTTGTCACAGAGTCACCGAACTTGGCAACGACGCGCAAGCCTTTAAGCGGTTCAACTTTACCAGGTTCAACTGATAGGTTTTCAAAGAATGGCGGGTTATCAATGTATGTGGAATTTTCATCCCATTTATACAGTGCATCATCTGTCGTTTTAATTTCATTCCAGCGGTCATTGTTGTCAAAAACAGTTTCATACTCTGAACGGAATAACTCAGGTGTGACAGTGCTTTTGACGACGCTGTTGATTTCGTCCATTGATGGCCAAATATCATCGAAATAAACGTTCTCACCATTTTTATCCACACCGATAGGGTCTTTTGTTAAATCAATATTCACCGTACCAGCAAGTGCATACGCCACAACTAATGGTGGAGATGCAAGGTAGTTTCCTTTCACAAGCGGATGGATACGCCCTTCAAAGTTACGGTTACCTGATAAAACAGAAGTGATCAGCAGATCATTTTCAGAGACAGCATCCTCAATTTCTTGCGCAAGCGGTCCTGAGTTTCCGATACATGTTGTACAGCCATACCCAACGATGTTAAATCCGAGGTCTCTTAAGTATGGAAGAAGTCCTGAGTTCACGAGGTATCCTGTCACAACCTTAGAACCTGGTGCTAGTGACGTTTTCACGTAGTTTGGCACCTTCATACCAAGCTCACTTGCTTTCTTCGCAACAAGACCTGCTCCGATTAAGACGTATGGGTTCGATGTATTCGTACAGCTCGTAATCGCTGCAATCGCAATCGCACCTGTCTTCATCACAGCTTTTTCACCATTTGCTAGATCAAATTCAATTTGTTTATCCAGCTCTGATTTTTCTAAGCCAAACCCTTGGTTACCAGCTGGGCTTTCAATGTGCTGATGGAACGTCTCTTTCATTTCAGAAAGTGGAATCAAATCTTGTGGACGCTTTGGACCAGATAAGTTTGATTCAATTTGAGAAAGGTCAATTTCCACAACATCCGTAAAAATTGGCTCTTCTGCATCTGGCGTATAGAATAAGCCATTTGCGCGAGAATATTCTTCAACGATATTAATTTGCTCTTCATCACGTCCAGTAAGGCGAAGGTAAGCAAGAGCTTCCTCGTCTACTGGGAAGAATCCGCAAGTAGCACCGTATTCAGGCGCCATATTCGCAATCGTTGCACGATCCGCTAACGGCAGCTGTGCAACTCCAGGTCCGAAGAATTCAACGAATTTGTTCACTACGCCTTTTTCACGCAGAACTTGTGTCACTTTTAATGCAAGGTCAGTTGCAGTCGTTCCGTTTGGAAGCTCTCCAACTAATTTAGCACCAATGACTTCTGGTACTGGGAAGTATGAAGGCTGACCGAGCATACCAGCTTCCGCTTCAATACCGCCAACGCCCCATCCAAGTACGCCGATACCGTTGATCATGGTTGTATGTGAGTCGGTACCAACCAATGTATCTGGGTAAGTGATGATCTCGCCATCTTCTTCAATCGCATGAACAACACTTGCAAGGTACTCTAAGTTTACTTGGTGAACAATCCCTGTTGCAGGCGGAACAGCTTGATAGTTATTAAACGCTTTCTTTGCCCAGCTAAGGAAGTTATAACGCTCTGCGTTACGTTCGAATTCTAAATCCATGTTAATGTTTAAAGCATCTTCAGTTCCAGCTTTATCAACTTGTACTGAGTGGTCAATGACAAGGTCAACTGGAATTTCAGGGTTGATTTTATCCGGGTCCCCGCCTACATCTGCCATTGCTTTTCTTAAAGAAGCAAGGTCAACGACGGCTGGTACACCCGTGAAGTCTTGTAAAATAACACGAGAAGGTTTAAATGGAACATCAATTTCTTTGACCTCGGCAGTTCCCCATTTTGCCAAGTTTTCAACGTGTTCCTTCTTGATCACTCTACCGTCTACTTGGCGAAGCACTGATTCTAAAAGTACCTTAATGGAATAAGGCAGCTTAGAAACATTTCCGATTCCTTGTTTCTCTAGTGCTTCTAACGAATAATAGTGATACGTTTTCCCATTTGTCGAAAACGTTTTTCTAGATTGAAAAGCGTCTTGTTTAGCGACTTGCTGCTGTTTCGACATGTCCAAAATCCCCCTTTTGATGATCAAGATCAATTTCAATTCTCAGAAAAATCGTCGTATTTCACCACAATTTTCTCACAATTTCATCTTAAAACAAATTCATACATAAGTAAATAACAATGCTTTTATTAAATTCAATAAGTTTATCTTATCATTAGGAAATGATTACTCTTCATAATCCAAGCAGAGCGGGTTCATACTACAATTGAGGTGATAGAACATGACAAAACGTAAAGCAAATCATGTGATTGACGGCATGAACGCAGCCAAAAGCCAAGGAAATGGTGCAGGCTATATTGAAAATGATCAACTCGTTTTAACAGAAGAACAAAGACAAAATAATAAAAAACGTAAAAAAAACCAATAAGAAAGGAGCAAACATTATGACGAATAAAAACACAGGAAAAGACATCCGTCAAAACTCGCCTAAGGAACATCAAAGCGGACAGCCGGAGCCATTATCAGGCAGTAAAAAAGTAAAAAACCGCAACCATTCAAGACAAAAGCACAATTCTCATCATGATATGTAAACATCCTCCTCTCATCCCGTGGCAAAGCGGGATGTTTTAGGTCTTTCACACATTTCAGTTCTCAACATATCATTTATTATGAGATGTGATGGAGGAGTGTTTATGGAGAATGAAAAACAATCGAATTCCTCTGATTTTCTAGAAATAGATGATTGGCTCAATGTCTTAATGGATGATCCATTTGCCTGGTATGATGAACACCTCCCAATTGATCTTTATGAAACAAGCCGCGATTATATTATTGAGATTGATGTCTCCACCCTGTCGATCACTGATGTAAAGCTGACCTTCGCTGGACATGAGCTGACTCTCTGTTACACGGTACAAAAGCCAAATGATGAAGGCGAACAGCCAATTGAAAAAAGTGTCATGCTCCCTTTTTATTTGAACGACAAAGAGATTGAAACAGAATACGAAAACCGAATCATTTCGATAAGAATTAAAAAAAGTTCTGACTATCCAAGCGGGGCATTTTCCTTTCAAATCCCGCACTTCAAACATTAAGAGCCCACCTTCATTTGGTGGGCTCTCTTCCGTTCGTGTCAAGCCAATACCTTTTGCGAACCACCATGGCCAAATAGTAGAGTCGCTATATGATAATGTATTCTTTTTCTACTAGATGGTTTGGGTCTTTCTAGTAAATGGGCAGTTATGAATGAAAAAAGGCGTTCATAGAGATGAGAGACATACATTTTTGTTATTTTCTTCTATCATCTCTTCATGTAAAATAAGATAGAGAGACGAGGGGTATAAGGAGTGAGAACATGTTAAGCGGCTGGTTTTTGTGGTTCATTTTATTTTGGGGTACGGTGATGATCGGATTACTCGCAATCGGTGGCTTTTTTATGTTTCGCAAATTTTTAAAACGATTGCCGAAGGAAGATGGGAAATCAGAGCTTGATTGGCAGGATGAATATATTCAAAAGAGCCTCCACCTATGGCGGGAAGAAGACAAAAAGCTTTTAAATGAACTCGTATTACCTGTTCCAGAGCTGTTTAGAGATGTCGCCAAAGAAAAAATTGCGGGAAAGATTGGCGAGCTGGCTTTAAAAGAACAAGCTGCCAGCATTAATTTAGATTTAATCATTCGCGGCTATATTATCGCTACCCCAAAGCGGGATCATAAGTTTTTACTGAAGCGCCTTCAAGAAAAAGACATCGATCACACGCCATATGAATCGTTATTAAAATAACCTCCTTTATCAAAAGGAGGTTTAATTCATTTGAACCTGCTGCGGATCTAATTGCTTAGACAGCTTTCTAAACGACAAATACATAGCAACGCGCCAAGGTACGATCATGCCAAAGGCAAGAATCCAAAACATCCCGCTTAGAGAACCATAATCAATAGAAGAACTCAGGATGGTCTTCATCCCGATACGAAGAACAAGAAGTCCAATGAGAATAAACACAAATGCTTTTGATCGCTTTAAATAAATGTCATTCCCTCTAATTTCAAACTTCGATGTTTTGATTAAAAATATGGAGAAAAACATCCCCACTGTGATCGCCTCTAGAAATTCAGCCCCAGTTACTCGAAACATAGGAACAAAAAACATTAGTGCCCCAGTGCTCATGAAAATAGGAGGTAATATAATTTTTTTTGCGGTTGCAGGTTTTGCAGATGACTTAATGCGAATAAACATGACGGCTACCGCCATACATATCGCAATTATAGAAGAGATCAAGACCATCATATCAAATCATTCCTTTATTCTTTAAGGTCAGCCTATGTATAATATACTCCAATTGACGAAAAAAAACCATTCGCCGCGACTGTAGAAAACGATTTCAAAAGCCTGTAAATCCGCCGAACAATGAGGAGAACATGATGATAATCCATGTCAGAAGATCAAAGAACAGCAATATCCCTACCACAATCATAATGATCCCGCCAATTCTCATGATAAGCTGCTGGCGCTTTCTGATCCACGTCATTTTCGTGATGAAAAAGGATAGAACAAAAAACGGAACGGCAAATCCGAATACATACGCAATCATATATGTGACAGCCGACTCCGGATTGTTACCAGCAAGTGTGATAACAGCAGATAAAATAGGTCCTGTACAAGGTGTCCATCCAGCGGCAAAGCCCATTCCGATGAGAATTGACCCAAAAAAACCAGCAGGACGATTTTTGAACTGCATTCTCTTTTCCCCCATAAGGAAAGAAGGCTGGAAGACACCAAGAATCATAAAACCAAAGAAAATAATGAGAATGGCTCCAACCTGGCGAATTGCTTGATGGTAATCATAAAAAAACTTCCCAACATACGATGTCCCAAAGCCAATCGCAATAAATATAATAGAGAATCCAACTAAAAAGAATAAGGTATGAAGCAGACTTCTTCTTCTCAGCATCACCTTCTCAGATTTCACTTCATCTATACTAACGCCCGTAATATACGATAAAAAGGCTGGATAAAGCGGCAGACAGCATGGTGAGATAAAAGAAAGAAACCCTGCTCCAAAAGCTAAAAAGTAATTCAAATCTGTCAAAAGAACACCCCCTTCTTACAATATACAATAAGAGATGACAAAATCATTTCATTTTTTTTACATCCTCTCAATAAAGATGGTCTATTCTCTTAAAACCTTATATAATTTAATTTGACATCAAGATAACGAATCCTTTAAATTTGAAAATAAACCTTAAAATGGATATAATAAAATCGATTCTTTTTATCAAGATTTGCATGAAAGGAACATGACTTTGGTAAAAACATCATTATTAACTCAAATCGAAGAAAAAAGAGAAGAGCTGATGAAAGTTGTCTTGCATAATGGGATGACATCAACAGTGACCATCGAACATAGCCAGCAGCTAGATCATCTTCTCTTACAATATCAACGACACTTACACTCAAACTCAGCCAACTAATCATATCTCATGATATCTATCATGCTGCACGATTTTTAGAACAGTTGATATGTGACCATAAACGAAACAAAAACCTCTGATTACAGGGGTTTTTTGTTTTTAACAGGAGGCTGACGCAAAAATAAAAACCACCTTCCCTGCTTCATTCATGCAAGTACAGTGGTTTTAAAGCGTCTGATGAAGGTGAATTCAATAAAGATAGGACAACGCTTGTCCATTCTTTATAACCATGTTCCATCTATGATCATAATATCGTACGTATTATTTCGCTTGGTTGTTCATGGCTTTCATCATTTGATTGATTTTCTTCTGGGACGGTTTCATGCCCATTTGCATCATCATCATTCGAAGCATTTGTTCATTAATTGGTGGATTCTTTTTCAAGTAGCTCATCATATACTTACGAGCAATAAAGAATCCGAGTGCAACTCCTGCAAGCAGTGCAACAACGCCTACAAGGATGACAACCCATAAATCCATAATTCTTCCTCCTTCATGTTGTCTCGTATAAAGTGTACTAAACAAAAGGCTATTATACAACATTTCACGTTCAATTTTATTTTTTTAAACAAAATTCCTCACTTTTACCGGATTGAGCCACCCATGCTTCTTTGAACCAAAGTCCATCGCAAGAAAGCAAGGACTAATTTTTCTCAGCACTTCAAAAAACACCGCTTCTGCCTCGTAACTGCCGGTGGCAGACATTTGGATATAACGGTCTTTTATAATAAATGCAGCCGTTCCTTTTCCATCAGGTAAGGAAGCGCTGTATATCGAGCCAATTTGTGTATAGTGAATGTTCGTTAAGTTGTTCATTAATCGCTGGTGCATATGAAAAGCAGGGATTCGTTTCGTCACGTAATCCACTTGTTTCACAAGCATCACCAATTCATCTTCCGTGCGGTTCGTCCAGTGTAACGACTCAAACAAATGAAACAAAATCGATTCTCTGCCAAAATAATGATGTGCAAATTCATCCTCAATCCAATAAATATAATAATGGCGTTCCATGTCTATCCCTTCCTTTCACATTTCGTCAATCTCGTATATTGCTTGTATTATACAAAAATGCGAAAGAAAGAATTGTCTATATATGAAGCAAGAAGAAACTAGTTTTGTCAAAAAAACAAGAAAAAAGAAAAAAGTTTGCAGAGCGGATGAAAATGCTCTGCAAACAGATGAAAAAAAGCATGATGCTTGGAGACTGATTATTTGTTCAGCTTCGCTTTCACACGGCTGACCACATTGCTGACCGTAAATCCGTATTTCTCAATAATGGTTTCACCAGGTGCAGAAGCGCCAAATTTATCAATGGCAATCACGTCACCATCAAGACCAGTGTAACGCTCCCAGCCAAGTGAAGCTCCCATTTCAATCGCAATACGTGCCCGCACTGCTGTAGGTAGAACGGATTCTTTGTATTCGTCTGACTGCTGATCGAAACGATCCCATGCAGGAAGACTGACAACAGACGCACGGATCCCTTCTTTTTCAAGTGCTTTTTGCGCTTCAATCGCTAAACCGACTTCAGATCCAGAAGCGAGTAGAAGTGCTTCGGGCTGTGCATCAGCAGCTTCAACGACGACGTATCCACCTTTTTCTACTCCCTCATACGCCTTCTCTGGTGCTTGGTCAATCGTTGGAAGGTTTTGACGAGTCAGAACTAGTGCTGTCGGTTTATCCGTTGAAGATACAGCAAGTTTCCACGCTGCAGCTGTTTCGTTTCCATCCGCTGGGCGAATGACAGAAAGATTAGGCATCGCACGTAATGAAGCAAGCTGTTCAACCGGCTCATGTGTCGGACCATCTTCACCAACAGCGATACTGTCATGAGTAAAAACATATGTGACTGGAAGTCCCATTAAGGCAGCAAGACGAATAGCTGGTCTTAAGTAATCTGAGAAAACAAAGAACGTTCCGCCGAATACACGAAGGCCGCCGTGAAGTGCCATACCGTTTAACGCGGCACCCATTGCAAATTCTCTGACACCGAACCAAATATTCTTGCCGGCATAATTATCTTTACCAAAATCGTCTGTGTTTTTAATCGTTGTTTTGTTTGAACCTGCAAGGTCAGCAGACCCGCCAATAAAGAAAGGTACTTGCTTCGCAATGCCATTTAATACTTCGCCTGAAGAAGCGCGGGAGGCAAGACTTGAACCTGCTTCATAAACAGGAATCTCTTGTTCCCAATTCTCAGGAAGCTTTCCTTCAATCGCAAGCTTCAGTTGAGCTGCAAGCTCAGGGTATTCTTTTTCATATTGTTCAAATAGTTCATTCCAAGCTGCTTCTTTTTTCTGACCAGCGTCTTTTACAGCTTCTTTGAAATGATCGTACACTTCAGAAGGTACATGGAAATCTTCTTCAAACGTCCAAGAGTAAGCTTCCTTCGTCAGCTTGGCTTCATCGCTGCCAAGCGGTGCACCATGCACACCAGACGTTCCTGCACGGTTAGGCGATCCGAAACCAATCGTTGTTTTCACTTCAATCAATGTAGGTCTGTCTGTACTTTGTTTCGCCTTTTCGATAGCAGCCGTCACTTCTTCAATGTTGTTGCCGTCTTTCACATAGAGAACTTCCCAGTTCATCGCTTCAAAACGATTCTTCACATTTTCAGAGAATGAACGATCTAGGTCGCCATCTAATGAAATATCATTTGAATCATAAAGAACAATTAAACGGCCTAAGCCTAAATGACCAGCAAGTGAAGCAGCTTCAGAGGAAATTCCCTCCATTAAGTCCCCATCTCCGCAAATGCTGTATGTATAGTGATCTACAACATTAAAGTTGTCTTTGTTATACGTTTCCGCAAGATGTCTTTCTGCAAGTGCCATACCAACTGCCATGGCAATCCCCTGCCCTAAAGGACCTGTTGTAGCATCTACGCCCTCTGTATGTCCAAATTCAGGGTGTCCAGGTGTTTTGCTACCCCATTGGCGGAATTGTTTTAGATCATCGATGCTCAGGTTGTATCCGCTTAAATGAAGCATGCTATATAGAAGCATAGAACCATGCCCCGCAGATAAAACAAAACGGTCTCTGTTAAACCAATTAGGGTTTTGCGGACTTACGTTTAAGTGATTCGTCCATAAAGCGTATGCCATTGGTGCAGCACCCATTGGCATTCCAGGGTGACCGGAATTCGCTTTTTCAATTGCGTCTATGGAGAGAGTACGTATTGTTGCAATAGATTTCAATTCAATCGTTTCCATATAAATCCCCTTCCGTATCTTGTGTACACCATTATCATAAATCTACTGTCCTTTTTTCACAACTATTTCACGCTGAAAAAGAGTGATTTTGTCACATTTAGTTTATCGATCACCTAAAAAGTTATGCAAATATGAAAAAAGATGAGAATATACTTCCCATCTTTTCAAAATTTAAGAAATCACAGACTTAGTGAAGATTTTGATCTCTTTCTCTTTTTAATTTTTCTGGTGTGACATCGTTTCCTTCAGGATCAACGATTTTCACGGTTTTAAGTGTATTTTTCATAGAAGAACGAAAAGCTTTTAAATACTCTTCTCTCAATAGCTTTTGTTCTGTTTTTTCAGCGTCTGATAAACCGGTCTCTTTCGACTTTTTTGAAAGCTCATTGATTCTTGCAAGCTGCTTTTTAGAAATCATGACAAACTCCTTTAAAACATTTTCTCTACATACTACTAAATATCAATCATTTTGACAACAAATCAAGCTTTAGGTGGTCAGACCTTTTTCATATTCTTGATACCTTCTATGGACCGTTGCTTTTGAAATGTCAAAACCTAGTGCCTGAAGAGTTGCTGCAATTTCTGCGAATGTCATGTTGTTTTTTCTTAATCGAACAATTTCTGAAATCGGCACTTCAATACGCTCACGGCCAGGCGCATGATCCTGCTGTTTTAAATTCAGTTCGGGCTGATACCCGCGCTCAACAGCTCTTCTCATTCCCCGCTTGATTTTCAGGTTATGAATTTTTCGTTGATACTCTTCAACTACTCCTACGATCTCAATAACCATTTCATCTGCTTCTGAAAGCTCAAGCTCGCCTCTATGAAACGTACTGTACACCTTTACGTTCTCTTTAAAAAGACAATGAAGAAGCGCAATTTTTGCTTGTCCTCTTCCGAGACGCGTTTCATCCTGGATAAGAACGGCATCAATTGACTCTTCTTTTAGTGTAGCTAGCATATCAAACACACCATCACGATCTAGATCATATCCGCTTGCTTTTTCTTTGATGACTTTCACCACATTCATCTTGTGCATAGCAGCTAAAGCCAGCAGTTCTTCTTCTTGTCTCTTCAGCGAGGTTTCCTGCTCTTCTTTGACAGTGCTTACTCTCGCATAGATGATTGCATTCATGACTTCAATCGACCTTTCTATTGTACTGTTGCAAGTTGATATACGACTGGATGCTCTTTTTTGACTGGTATGACAAGAATGTCACCAGGCTGGATTTCCGTTGAAGCAAGATCATTGTGTTCTGTGACCCAGTCAATAAACGCATTTTTGTCGATTGATTTGCTGTCGTTTACTTGATCAGCTAACCCCCAAAGAGTATCACCTGATTGAACCTCTATTTTAACATACTGATTTGGATCATTATGGCTTGTGACTGCAATAAGTGAGAGAAATATGCCAACGATGAATGAGAATACCCCAATAAAAATAATAGATTCTTTTAACCTCATAATGTCATCTCTCCTAACAGAATATGTGTTCGCTCTTTCTGTCACTCATTATAAATACGAACAAACGTTTCTGTCAAACGTTTTTTTCGAACCTATGTTTGTACTGTTAGGAAAAACATGCTATAATTTCTTTAAAATTGACGTTTTGAGGTGCAAAAGATGACGAAGCTATCAAAAAGACAACTCGATATCCTGACATTCATCAAAGAAGAAGTAAAAAGTAAGGGCTATCCCCCATCCGTTCGTGAAATTGGAGAAGCTGTCGGTCTAGCATCCAGTTCAACGGTTCATGGACATTTAGCTAGACTAGAAACAAAGGGCTTAATTAGAAGAGACCCGACAAAACCTAGAGCGATCGAAGTACTAGATGAAGAGGAAATGAATATTCCTAAGAGTGCTGTAATGAACGTACCAGTCATCGGAAAAGTAACAGCAGGCCTGCCTATTACGGCTGTTGAGAATGTAGAAGAATACTTCCCTCTTCCAGAGACTTTTGCAGCACCAGATGAACAAGTATTTATGCTTGAAATTATGGGAGAAAGTATGATTGATGCAGGAATTTTGGACAAGGACTATGTCATTGTGCGTCAGCAAAGCACCGCTAACAATGGAGATATTGTCGTCGCCATGACAGAGGAAGATGAAGCGACAGTGAAACGTTTCTATAAAGAAGATACACACTTTAGATTACAGCCAGAGAACCCATCTATGGAACCGATTATTTTACAGAATGTAAGTATACTAGGTAAAGTGATTGGCGTATTTAGAAATATTCACTAAAAAAAGCCGGTATTTCATCAGCTGCTGATGAGAACCGGCTTTTTCTTTTATGAACAAGAATATGCTAGAATACGCGAGCTTGGGAAGGAACCAAATGTAAAGTTTGGCCAAATAAAGCCAGTTGTCCTCCCGAAAGGCTGTGAGGATAGGACATACATTAAAAACACTTGACCGTTTCTCATGAACACAATCGTCCATCTTCTATTACATCCCGCTGCAAATTGAACAGATTGCTGGCCTCCACCTGTTTGCCCTGAAATAAGTGACTGCATGCTTTGAGGCTGTGATAATGCTTGCTGATACTGCGAAATGATATGCTGCGGCGGAGCTGGCGGAGCTGATCCGCTTGATCCGGGTCCAGTGCCTCCTCCTCCGATTGGAAACCCTGGAAATCCTCCAACTTGAGGAATAGGGAGTGATGGCCATCCTTGCATCTGCCTGTCATATGAGTACCCATTCCACATACCTTCATACGGATAATACATATTCAACACCACTTTCTTAGACATTCATCACGATAGTATATGTCATAAATGAAAAAGCGTGTTGAACGTCCAAACAAAAATTTTTCCAAAAAACGTTTTGTTCTTCTTTAGAACGGTTAAATAGTAGATATAAAGAAAAAATAAAAAAATGAAAACTTTTTGTCTCCCTCAAACGTTATATATATAGAAAGAAAAGAAATAAAAAACATTTAGAATTAATACTTGTAATATCACTGTAATTATTGTAACATTTGTAACATAAGAAGTTTTCATTGAGAAAAGGAGGCAATCGCCTTGAAAAAATTATTCGTTTTATTAACTGCTATTATGCTTATGATCTCATTACAATCTACAACATTGGCCGCTTCTAAAAAACCAGCCGCTTTGACAAATAAAGAAGCGTTACATATTGCCCTTGACGCACGAGAACACTTTTGGAGTGCGATGTCAGGCTACAAAATTAATGAACATTCCGATTACAAATTAAAATCATTTAGCTATAAAGACATGACATACAACTATCTTTCTAAAACATTTGATACAAAGAAAAAACTAAACAGCTACCTATCTCAAGTTTTCACAAAAGATGCCATCAATCAAGGTTTAAAAGACTACCAGTTCATTGTTCATAAAGGCAAAATGGCTGTTCCAGTCGGTGACGGAGACAACATGCTTAATTGGGATAAAGCCACACCTAAACTTGTCTCTAAAAAACAAACGGTCCGCACATATGAATTCACCGTCCCAACACTTGATGGACGCAAAGTAAAACGAACTGTTACGTACGAAAAAGTACAAAAAGATTGGAAAGTCACAAAAATTGACGCTGTCATCTAAATCAAAAACCAGGCCATTCAATCGGCCTGGTTTTTATATTGGAGAAAATTCAGTCATGCGGTCCAGCGCGTGAGCAAGTGATGATGCCGTGCGAAATTCATTAAAAGGAAGCCCAAGCTGCACGGCTGTTTGGGCAATTTCTGGTCTGATGCCTGAAATGGTCGTCTCTACTCCAATTAACCGAAGTGATGTGACAAGATCAAAGATTTGATGAGCCACCATTGTATCAATAATGACAACGCCCGATAAATCAATACATAAATGCTGTACGCCTTTTTGCGAGCACTGTTTCAGCGTATTTTCTAAAATCATCTTTGCTCTCGCTGTATCAATGTCACCTACTAACGGCAATAACGCAATATGATTTTTTAAAACAATGACAGGTGAGCTCAGCTCGTAAATCATGTCTCTTTGTGCCACGAGCTTCCTCGTTGTATTTTTCACATATTGCTGGATAAACACATGAATTGAAATATTAAACGCCTCTGAAATTAAATCATACCAATAAAAGATGCGGTCAATATCAATTTCATCTTGACGCTGTTTAATAAATTCTTTTAAGTAATGAAGGACTACTCTTTGATTGGACATGTATTCTCTCACAACATAATCTAATGGTGTATTTAAATGCTTCGGGTCACTGGCTAAGTCTTCAGACCACTTTTTAAACTCAGTATGTAAATATGTCTTGTCTTCAATAAGAGCACGTATAAAATGCTGGTAATAATCTTGATTTTGCCGTTTCAGCTCTGCTATGATGCTGGAATCTGTTGAACGATAGATTGATTCTGGATCATCATCCTCAATTGATTCATACCAAGTTTCAGTCAGTTTCTCTGCATGTTGCATAAAAAAATCGTATAATGCACGGTTCTTATCCATAAGCATATGTCCCTTCACATTTTCTTCTTGACAGTCTTTGTACCTTAAAGATCCATTGTACCACTGAATCTTTTGTCCCTGCTAGCTCCAATACGCTCTGATCATCAACAAAAAAGGCACCTACTCACAGGTGCCTCTCATCCAGTTTTATTTCACAATAAATAAAATTCTTTTCCCATCAGGATAACCGCTGATCTGGTGTCCAACCCATGAGCCTGCTCCCCTATTATCAGATGGGCTGACATATTGAACACTCGCACCTTTTCCTCCCTCAAGACAAACCGCCATCGGCCACTCATCCCGGTCAAAGCCAGGTTTAGTCGGAATTCCTTTTAATGATTCTTGCCTGCGGGCATCTGCTCCATTTCGGTCTATCGTACACACATCTGAATGCCCTTTTCGAATGGCTTCTTGAATATGGCTGCCTGTTTCAGGGTACCGTTCCTTTGGAAATTGAATGACATGATCATATCGATCCGCACCTTTTGCCGCATGTTTCTCCCCAAATCCACCTAACAACGTGCCCATCCATATCACAAAGCATAAGGCGACACCAGTGATCCAGCCTCTTCTCATTTTCAAAAGTGTGAGACCTCCTCATTTTTCTCAAGCAGAATCTTGACTTAAAGGAAATGTGTTA
Organism: Bacillus sp. MZGC1; assembly: GCF_002998605.1. NCBI lineage: Bacteria > Bacillati > Bacillota > Bacilli > Caryophanales > Bacillaceae > Bacillus > Bacillus sp. MZGC1. Next base: position 25,392 of record NZ_PVRE01000006.1, on the reverse strand, counting down.
TTTTAATGTATGAGCGGTTCACGAATGACATGTGAAAAAAATGATGAGGCTGAGAACTCAATGAATCTCTCAGGTTAGACAGATAGAAACCAGTGATTCTATCCATATAAAAAAGCTTGTCCCCTATGAAGGAAACAAGCTTTGTGCTCTAGCTTTTATTGCGCTTTTGCATAGTTGATAAATTCAACAAAGGCAGCTGTCGCTTTTGGACCGCCATTAATCGTTCCGTTTGAATACCCTGCGTTATGAACCCCAACGATTTGCTGATTTTGATCTAGCATCGCTGAGCCTGAATTTCCGCTAAATGTATCAATCGTATAGTATGCGAGATTTGTATCTTCTCTTGTCACAGAACCTGACATCTCCCACTGCGACACCTTGCCAGTCGATCTCATTTTATCACCTGGATATCCAGAAATTTTAATCGTTGTCCCAGTTAAGTTTGTCACCTGACGGATAGAGCGGTAACCGACCGTATTGCCAATGTTCGTATCTGTTTTGATCACGGCAAAATCATATTGGCTCGCGCCAGTATTGATATATCCGCTTGGTACATAGAACTCCGTCATGTTTGCTGAGCCATTCACCGCTGTACTATCGTTCATGCCTGGATACACCGATCCTTTTGCACTATAACTTCTCGATGCTGTATTGTACACGCAGTGCCCGTTTGTCAAAATTTTGTTAGGGGCAATGAGTGTCCCCGTGCAGCTTGAGCCGCCAAATGTAATATAAGCAATTGAATTATATGGTGCCACTCTTGTGTTTGCTACTTTTGTTCTTCCATCGTCTCCAATGACGACTTTTGTTTGAAAGTCTTTTAAATATTTTGAGAGTGGTTTTACTTTTTCGCCAACAGTAGAAGAAAGATCATCCACTTTGTCAAAGGATGAGGGGGATTTCGTATCATTGTGGAAATCACTTGAAGAGATCACCTTTCCATCAGAAGTCACCATGTCATAATCAGACGTTAGTACTGAATCCGATGTGGCATGGGCAAAACTAGGCACACTTAAAGCACCAAAAACGAGTAGAGAAGGGAGTAACATTTTCACCTTTTTCATCATATTCCTCCTTTATGTCCTATATCAAAAATCATACGATTGTTTCATATTGGAGTAAATGAGAGAATATTCTTATTTTTTACAAAATATTTCATTTTTAAATTAGGTGTTTTGTATCTTTCCAACCTTCATTCTATTGATCTCTCTCTATGAAATAGAAAAAACCGCCTAATTGGCGGTCTTCCTAATTTTTCAGCTCCACACATCTTTTACATATCTATTGTCATTTGCAAGGGTTGTCAGCCAATTTTCAGCTGTTTCCTTCGAGCAATGTTTCTCGTTTTGATAAAGGTCGATAAGCGTAGCCTCTACGTCTGGTGCCATAACTTTTCCGTCCCCGCACACGTAAAGATACCCACCTTGGTCAAGTAACTTGATCAGCATGTCGCCGTCTTCTTTCAACAAATGCTGGACATATACTTTTTGCTCTTTGTGACGAGAATAAGCCCGGTGGATGTGAACAACTCCTTTTTGCGCTGCAAGCTGCATTTCCTCAAAATACAGATCATCTTCAAGAGGGTGACGGCAGCCAAAATACAGGTGAGCTTCGCCTAGTGGTTTTCCTTCCTTCTGCCACACTTCTCTTGCCTGAACAAACCCTCTAAATGGAGCGATTCCTGTACCCGGTCCGATCATGATCATCGGTACTTCAGATGAAGGTGGCAGCTGGAATCCTGCCTGCGCTTCGTGGAGGAAGCAGGCGACTTCTTCTCCTGCCTGCAGACCGCATAAATAGTTTGATGCGACTCCGGCATATTCTCCGCGGCCGCTCCACGCTTTACCTTTCACAACCGCCACTGTGATACTGACTCTTTTTTCTTCGACTTTTGGTGAGCTAGAAATTGAGTAATAGCGCGGCTTCAAACCTGGTAAAAGTGCTAAAAAGTGCACAAACGGCAGCTCACACGCTTCATATTGATCTAATAAGTCCAGCATGGTTACTCGTTTCTTTAAAACGGCTTCTTGATATGCTTCACCAGCCATTTGCTCAAGCTCCACGCGGTGAGGCGGACAAACTGTATATGCTGCGAGCTCTCTTAGCTGCGTACGTGTTGCAGGCTCTTGAAGCTCAACATGTGACGCAAGTAATTCTCTCATTTGAATCGGCTGATCTAAAGGTAAATGACTTGCTTCTTTCTGAGAAGAAAGCTTGATGTGCTGCTTAGGATCAAGATTGAAGCGATTGATCACCCGCTGCACGAGTGCATCACTATTTTTCGGAACAATTCCGATATGATCCCCTTCTTTGTATTGTTTCCCTTCAGGCAATTGCAGTTCAATATGTCTTGTTTGCCGCTCACTTTTTTCAGATTGTAATTCCTCATTTTTCAGTACAACAGCTGAAAAAGCACCATACGTTTTCGCCACAGGACGTTCTACTAGCTCATTTGTATAAACAACTGATAGTTTTGGCTTTTCCTTACCTTTCTCTTGGAAGGTGAGCTTAAATTCTTTTGCAAGCTGCTTGAAGACCGTTTTCTGGAATGTTTCTTTATCCTCATCCATATCTCCGCCTGCATCGCCTTCTCCTAAATCAGCTACACGCTTTGCACCTTTACTTTCAAGTGCTTCATCAATGAGACGAGGAATACGCTGGTACGTACTCGCCCAATTTCGATCTCCGCATCCAAAAACAGCAAATGTCACGTTTGATAAATCCTGCTCTTCATCCTGCGTGACCCAATCCACAAATTTTTTCGCATGGTCAGGCGGATGTCCATTGTATGAAGCAGTCACGATTAAGACTGCACCTTTATCTGGTAATTGGCGTGTATAGTCATCAAGCGGAGCAGTGGTCACGTCAAACCCTTTTGCTTTCCCGTCTTCAGCAAATTCGTTTGCGATTTGCTGCGCCGTGCCAAGATTTGATCCATATAGAACAAGCAGTGGTGTACCGTGACTGGCCACTTTTGACTCATCAGATTTTGTGCTTTTTTTCGCCTCTTCTTTCGGTGGTGCCATAAAGAGTTGCTGCTTCCTTGGCCGCACTTTGATTTTAAAATCGTTTGGCTTAATCGTCAGAGATTCTTTTAAATCAAGTTCATATGATGTGTGATCAATCAATTCCAGATTGTGCAGGACCATCGCTAGCACCATAGTGGCTTCATGAAGGGCGAATTGCATACCAATACATGCACGCTGCCCATTCCCAAAAGGCTTGTAGGCATGCTGCGGGATCTTTTCAGGGTGTAGAAACCGCTCTGGTTTAAATTCTTCCGCATCCTCTCCCCATACCGCTTGATCACGATGTAACTTAGGGAGCAGCACGGAGACACTTTGATTCTTTTCAATCGAGTATTTCCCTCCGATGACGGTGTCCTCTTTCGCATAAAGAGAGAACGTAGGCGCTGTTGGCCAGAGGCGAAGTGATTCATTTAAAACCATACGAGTGTAATTTAGTTTTTGTACCTGCTTAAATGTTGGCAGTCCGCCTTGCAGCACATCATCTGCTTCTTGGACGGCTTTCTTTAATTTTTCTGGATTCTTTAATAAGAAATAAATCGCAAAGGATAGCAGCCCGCTTGTTGTTTCGTGCCCAGCTATTAAGAAGGTAATGATTTGATAGCGGATATTTTCATCTGACAGGCGCTCTCCTGTTTCAGGATCCTTTGCATGCAGCATGAGGGACAGTAAATCATCGCCCGTTTTATCTTGTTTTTTTCGTTCTTGAATAATGTCATCTACTAATTGCTTCATAAAATCGACATTTTGGTCAAATTTTTTTCTTCTTTTGATCATTAGCTTATCTGCAACCGGCAACCGGCTCGCCTGATCCATCGCTTCGTTTAAACCATTCAGCATACTTTCGATGAATGGATGCTGATTTTCTTTATAAAAGCTGTTAAATCGAAAATCAAAACCGCAAAGTCCGATCGTATCTAAAGTAAGCTTTGTCATATCCTCTGCTACTTCAATTTCTTCATCACGGCCTGTTCTTTGCCATTTTTGTACAAGCTGTGTGGCAATATCGAGCATCATCTCATGATAGCCCTTCATGGCCTGCTGGCTAAACGCCGGCATCAAGATGTGGTGAGCCTTTCTCCAGTTCGGTTCTTCTGTCCAGCTCGTAAATAACCCATCTCCTGCAAATGCTCTTACTTTATTGAGACTGCTCCCAATGTATTTATCAAAACGGCTCTCATCACATATTTCTTGGACAAGTTCATGGCTGGAAACAAAAATACTTGTTGCTTTTGAAAATTCAAACTGAAAGATCGGTCCTAATTCATCTGCAAGACGCCAAAAGGTTTGAGAAAGCTCCCCCTTTTTGATATGGGGAATATTTTTAAAAGGTCCGTATGTTTTTGGTTTTGGAATGATTGATGTTTGTTGCATGTGCCCACTCCCTTTATATCATTAAGAAGCAACGCTAATGGCGCGCCATAAACATTGCTCAATGTCCTCTAGAAATTCAATCGTTGGCTCTATTTCTTCTGCAAGAATTTGTTTATGCAGCTGTACAAAGGCACCAAATACAATCGATAAAATGGTTCTACCTGAGAGATTTGGATGAATCCCATCCTTTTTCCCTTCTTCAAAGATAAGGAATAGCTCATGTAACAAAAGCTGCATTTTCTCTTTGCTCGTCTCGTCTAAGTAATGGGATCGTTTATCAATTTCTAAGAAATATAGCCCGCTTGGATTCTCCTTTGTAAATAAAACCAAGCAATAAAATACATGCTTAAAGTACGCCCGAATACTTGCCTTTGGATCTGGACTGTTTGTGTTCATTTTTTCGATAAATGCAGAAAGGCTGCGCTGGTACAAAATATTAACGAGGGCCTCTTTACTGTCGAAATAACGGTAAATGGTTCCTGCTCCGACGTTTGCTCTTTTTGATATCATCGGCATCGTGGTCCCATCAAAGCCCCGTTCAATAAATAAATCTAGTGAAGCCTTCATAATCTGTTCTTGTTTATCAGTCACTGCTGGCACTTCATCCCCTCCTCATTTCAGGAATGAATGTTCATTCCGTATGCGGTATATTATATTAATATTTTAATTTCTTCTATATATACTTAAACACACTTATTTTTCTCCGTCATCACATTTTCTGAAAATAATAATAATTGAGAAATGATGCCTAGTCAGACAGCATCCAAAGGACTTAGAAATCTTGGCAGATATGTGTCATGCGGGTGACCTCTGCACTACACGTTCATTCTTGATCAATCGGAGACTGAATATGGCCGTCATATGTATCAATATGTTTGCTTTCCAAGAAGACGTGCTCCACCAAATAAAATCGCAAAAGCAAACATCGTTCGAAGAATCACTTTAATATGATCAGGCATATATGGGTCTACCTTCAATTGCATCAAAAAAAGCCTTTTCTTTAGAAAAGACTCATGTTTAGACTATGCATTTATTTCATCATTATTCAATTGGGCAGCATCGCTTTGCTCAAATTGTGTTCGCAGCTCAATAATTGAGCTATTCCTGACATCATTGGCATCTTGCTCAAGAAGCCACGTATAAAATCTAGCTTGCTCCGCTGTTTGCAAAGCCTGCATATATTTTTGCGAGGAACGATTCTCTGCGACGCGCTGCTTGATCGCGCGCATCTGCTTCCAGAATTGATAATAAGGGAGCTTGAGCTTGGTCATGAATCCGCGATGATCCTCTATGACAAATCCCTCTTCTTTAATCGAGTCGTCATGAGAGACAGCCTGATACCATTTATAAAAAGACGTCCAATCATGGAACACAGCCACTTCCTGCTTGCAGGACATTCCAAGCCGTTCGCTTAACCTTTTCACTTCAGTGAATGGTGCTTTTTCATAGCTTAGCTGACGCTTCACAATATCAAGCAAAATGAGTTGATCTTGATCATATGTGATAATATGTGGGTCTTTCTCTGGTAAAATGACCTCAAACACAAGAGATACATTGTTGTCACGTACGTATGATTTGATGTAGTCGACCTGCACATCGTCAAAGGTTGCATAAAATAGCTCTTCGACCCAGGAAGCATGCTGATTTTGTTTCACATGAGATGTATACGATTTGGACGTAAACACCAATTCATCATCCATTTCGTTATACCCAACCGTTCCTAAATATCCATTTGCTTTATCATAGACGGTAACAGGGAATTGAAGATGGTTCACTAGATGATGCATTTTTGTCTCTGGACGCTCGTCAATATTAAAAAATTTGTTGTAGCTTCTTGAAACAATCTGCTTTGACACCATATTGACAAACAAACCTCTTGCCTTCACATTCACATCATCCCACTGCCGTTCACTAAAAGCTTTTTTCGTAAAATTAAAAGATGAAATATGGTGCGGAAGCTTTAATTCCTGTACATATTCATGCTGATCTAAGTGAGCTAAAAAGTCATCCAGTGAGATATCTGGTTGAAGAGCAGCCGATGTTTTTTTCTCAGAAGCTCTATAGACTGGGTTGTCAATTTCATGAGCCTCAATCCCGTCAGCTGTGATTTTCAAGACCCTCAGCTGCCCCCCGAATTCAACCTGGCCTTCTAGATTATAAGATCTTTCCGCTGCTTGAATTGGCAGCCTGTATAAATTACGATGCCCGTGAATTTGAATGACATCTAATCCAGCGGTGTTTTGAACAAACAAGTGGTCAATGTCATCTGAATATTCACCTACACCGTGAATGAGCTGCTGGGTTGAGACATGCAGAAGCTCTTCTGGCAAATGAGCAAGCCCCCCGTGGGTAACAAGAAATGTCTTGCTATGGTACGTAAAATAAGTAAGCTGATGAAATGTTCTGACAAACTTCCGTACTTCTTTTAAATCAAAGTCTGCTGCTTCGATTTCAGGTGCAGTATGCCGGTTAAACATATTGCTTCTTACTTTCTCACCATGTGCAAACCGGTATAAATGCTGATCATGATTGCCCTCAATCACGATGACATTCCGGCATTCTCTATGTGCGAGCATCCATTCTAATACTTCCTTGTTTTCTATTCCTCTATCAAGCAAATCACCTGCAAAGATATAAAGTTCGTTTTCTTTAATGTCTCCTTGTAAATAGGTGGTCAGAGCGGTATGACAGCCGTGAATATCTCCAAAGACATGAATGGCCTCATATTGATCGAAGGATCGAGGCTGATAGGTTATCACTTGCGGATACTCCTCAGGCTGCAAAACAGTCACCCATGATGGGACCTTTTCTGTTTTTAACCGCTCGTTCATTTGATATAAAACAGACTCCCGCACAACTTTGTGAGGTTCCCGTGAGCGATTTTGCAGGAGAGCTGTTTCAAGCGGCACCTGCGTGAAATCGACGACATACACCCTGTAACGATACGATGTGGCTAACGATTTATATTGAGATATCGATTTGCTTGAAATATGTGTCGCATCAATCACAGTAAAGTCTCCGCGTTCCATACGTGCTGTAAGCAATTCAAATAACAAAGACCAGACTTTGTGGTCATGCTTGCTTGAAATTTCTGGTTTCCCATTGACAGATAACTGCGGCGGCTGGGTCAAAAGACGGATCTGATCCGCTGATAAAGTGTAGGGCTCTAAGCCTTGAGCTTTGATCCAAGTTGATTTACCTACGCCTGGGAGACCTCGTAAAAGGACTAAAGTTCTCATATTGGTTCTCCTTTAATGAGTGATATTTTACCTATTATAGATAAATTATGGATAAATCTCAATCTTTTATTGATTATGGTAATATATAGATAGAAAGGGAGGTTTTACGTATGTCTAATGGAGAGAATATGGCATTCAATCTTGGAGATTTTTTATTTCAAGTGTTCTCTCTTCTATTCATTGCTGTTATCGTGACTATGATTGTCACCTCTTTTCGAATGATCAGAAGAAGACGAATGGAATTGAAGAAGGTTGAGGAAAGATTGAACAAAGTGATTGAAAAAAATGATTTAAAAGAGTAAAAAATCCGGGATTTAACCGGATTTTTTTGGTTTCATCACAATTCCTTGACGCTGCTGCATCAAAAAGAAAAAGACGCCTAAAAGGACAAGAAGACCGCCACACATTTGAAGCAGTGTAATCTTCTCTCCAAGCAGCCACACAGCAAGAATCGTGGCCCCAACAGGTTCGCCAAGTATACTCATTGAAATCGTTGTGGCATTGACATAAGTTAAAAGCCAATTATTAATGACATGAGACATGGTGGGAATGATGGCAAGCAATAAAAAAATCCCCCACTCTTTACCCGGATAGCCTGTAAAAGGAGTTTGCTGCATTAGGTTGAATAGAATTAAAAAAAGACCAGCAAAACCAAACACACAAAAACTATAAATCCAATGAGATATTTTCCTTACAGCCTGTTGACCTATTAATAAATAACAAACAACCGCGATCACACTTAAAAAGGATAAAATGTCTCCTAGGATGGCTTCCTGGCTATGACCTATGTCTCCCCATCCAATCATGAGTGCACCAGCAATCGCTGCACACATCGTCAAGAGTACGGGCAGCGTGGTTCGTTCACGGAAAATGAGAAAGCCGCCTAATAAGGAGACCATCGGCTGAAGGGCGATAATAATAGTAGAGCTTGCCACAGTCGTCAGCTTCAGTGAGCCAAACCACAACACAAAGTGGAGTCCTAAAAAGAAGCCTGACATACATAAGAAAAACCAGTCTCTGCGCTTTATTGAAAGAAATTCTTTTTTACGTGGCAGGATAAACGGCAGCATAAAAGCCGCGGCAAAGATCATTCGATACATGCTTAAAATAGCAGCAGGTGCATTTGACCATTTCACAATGATAGCAGAAAACGAAATGGCAATAATTGAAATCACAAGCGGTAGTGCAATTGATTTCTTTTGAGCAGTTGACTTCATTTCCATAAGCAGCTTCCTTTACATCAGCAGTAGATGAGAAGTTCATCTTGTATGTCGTCATCTTACTATGTCCAATCCGCTAGAGGCAAGATGATTTTAAAACTTGTGTGAGCTTTTTTGCATGAAAAAAGCTTTCAGCACGAAAGCCCTCATTCATCATCTATTAACAGATAAACGGCCCGAACTGGACCATGAACACCTACCACTAAATTCATCTCAATATCCGCAGAGTTACTTGGACCTGATATGAAATGAATAGCACCTTTCGCCTGCTCCCCCTCTTCTACCGAGCGATTAAGAGCCGAAACAGCCTGAATCATCCGCGGAACCACTGTGCTTTTTTCGATACACACGATATACATCATCGGTAAAAAATGCAGCGCTCTGCCTTGGCCTTGATGGGATGAAAGGACGACTGTACCTGATTCTGCTAGGGTGTAATCACTGAATACAACCGAATATGTCGCTTGTTCTGCCATCCTGATATTTTCTTCCCTTGATGCCTCAGCATTCCAGCTGGTGACTGCGAATCCTTCGTGCTGCAAGCTGTCAAACATCGGATGAAATCCATATTGTTCAAAACGATGATCGCCCGATATCATCACAGAACCCTCTCCATACTCTGTCATCAATAATCTTAATACAGAGGGCGCTTCCTGTGGTGTTGTTTCGACCACTCTTGTGTGAATTCGTTGACATTGCTTCTTCAGTTGCTCGACTAGTTCTTCTTTAGACAAAAGTCCGTTTGTTTCCCACTGGACTTGATGCTTCCAAGCTGGACGCTGAATAGATGCAGACGGGGAGGAATCTTTACCTAATTGCTTACGGATATGAGCTAAAAACGACTCTCGGTGAGAAATGGTTCCCTTCATCACTGCTCCTCCTTCTGTCTCTTTTTAAACCAATCCCTGAATCTTTCTTTACTTGGAGCTGGCAGATCACGAATATCTGTCCAATTCTTTAAAGGACCTATTCCTTTTGAAATCTGTCCGTTTGAAGCCATACGATTCATCAATACAGGGGCTGCTTTTGTTCCGAATTGATACATTCCGGGAGTCGATGCGCCCATTCCGAACATTTTCATCGCCATCATTTCAGTTTTAGACGCTCTCCCCTCTTTTTCAACGATGACTTGTCGATGTTTTATTAATAACTCGTGAAGCGGGATCTTTACTGGACAAGCATCTGTGCAGGCTGCGCAAAGGCTTGATGCAAAGGGGAGCTCTTGGTAGTCATCATAGCCTCCAAGAAGCGGCGAAAGAACAGCGCCAATTGGCCCCGGATAAATCGATCCGTATGAATGTCCGCCCACATGCCGGTAAACTGGGCACACATTAATACAGGCTGCGCACCGGATACATTGGAGAACAGGCTGAAAGGCAGTACCTAATATATTGGACCGCCCATTGTCCACAATGACCAAGTGAAATTCTTCTGGTCCATCCACTTCTTCTTCTCCTTTTGGCCCGACGACAGAAATATAACTTGTTAATTTCTGACCAACTGCACTTCTGCACAAAAGACCAACAAGGACATCCAGTTCCTCCATCGTTGGAACAATCCGTTCCATGCCCATAACGGAGATATGTGTCTTCGGGATAGCCGTGACAAGATCCGCATTCCCTTCATTTGTCACAAGGCAGATGGAACCTGTATTGGCGACAGCAAAATTACAGCCAGTGACACCAATGTCAGCTTCGAGGAATTTTTCACGTAATATGGCTCTCACAAAACTCGTCATGTCTTCAGGTGTCTCTGACATCTCATACCCTAGCTTCTCATGAAATACTTCCCGTATTTGTTCTTTCGTCATATGAAGAGCAGGTGCCACAATATGTGAAGGAGGTTCATGATCATCTACTTGCAGAATATACTCGCCAAGATCGCTTTCCACCACCTCACAGCCGATCTCTTCAAGCGCTTGATTCATTTCAATTTCTTCTGTGACCATTGATTTTGATTTAACGATCTTTTTGGCCGCTTTTTTCTGTGCCACATTTTGTATATACGCCGATGCCTCTTCCTTTGTTTTTGCAAAAAAGACATGTCCTCCACGTGCACTAACGCTTTCACTTAATTGGTATAAGTAGTCATCAAGATGCGTCAGCGTATGCTGCCGGATTTCCTCGCCAAGTTCTCGCCACTTTTCCCAGTTGCCAAGCTCTTCGCTCGCAGATAGCCGCCTTTCATACAGGCGTTCCTGCGCTGAGGAAACAGCACCTCTCATGACAGTATCTTCTAACCCTTCCCCGATTCGTTCTTTAAAGCCCTTCTCTCCAATTTTCATACTCATTTGCCGTTCCCCCTCTTAAAGTCAGCGGCTATTTAATACTTCTGCGATATGCATCACTTGAATGGGCTTATCAAGACGATTCAGCCTCCCGCCAATATTCAGCAGACATCCGCAGTCAGCACCAATAATGTATTCAGCGCCTGTCTCCTCTATGCTTTGGACTTTCTCATCGACCATTTGCTCAGAAATAGGTGTCATTTTTACTGAAAAGGTTCCTCCAAATCCGCAGCAATTTTCTGCACGCAGCAATGGTGTCATCGTCAAATCTTTGACATTTGACAACAGTGTGATAGGTGCTTCCTTAATTCGCAGCAGTCTCGTCATATGACAGGATGTGTGATAGGTTGCGTTTCCTTTCAGGCTCGCCCCTACATCTGTGACGTGTAATATATCAACAATAAACTCGGTTAATTCATATGTTTTCTCAGTAAGTGCCTCAGCTTTTGCTGACCACACTGGGTCTTCTTTTAAAAGATGAGGATATTCTAAAAACATCGCCTTACAAGAACCTGACGGCGTCACGACATATTCAGCTGATTCAAAGGCTTTGATCATGTTTTTTGCTGCTTTGATGGTTTCTTTTGTATAGCCGCTGTTAAAGGCTGGCTGTCCGCAGCACACTTGTGCCTCTGGAAATTCCACCTCTACACCGAGCCTTTCTAGTACTTTCACTGTCGCCTTTCCTACACTTGGCTGCATGGTGTCAATTAAACAGGTAACGAATAAATGGACTTTCATCGGCGAACTTCCCTTCTTTGCTGCAATTTGATTCATTAATTTGGTCATCTGATGACGAAATAACAGACCCTATTTTCATTTTAATCCCAAATTTCTGAAATTTCAACGAAGTGATTTGTCTAAATTTGGACATATGGCATGTGTAGCTTGAATGAAAAAAACGCCCTTTTGATAGGGCGCTTGAGAAGATTTATTTTGAAATCAATTCACGAATTCTTTCTTCGATAGGTGTTAAGGGCCGGCCTAATAATGTTTCGAAATCACGGCTTTCAACAGCTAAGGCACCATCGCGAATGCCGCTTTGAATGGCTTTGACGAACGGAACAGCTTCTTTTGGTACACCATTTGAAGCTAAAAACTCTCCAAATGTGTCGACATCAATTTGCTCGACTTTGATCTCTTTTCCGCTTACCTCACTGACAATGTGTGCAAGTTCAGTATGCGTCCGAAGAGGTCCTGACAGCTCATATATCTCCTGGTCATGTACAGGAAGTGTTAACGCATTTGCGGCCGCTTCTGCGTAGTCATTTCTTGTTGCCCAGCCAACCTTGCCATCACCAATTGGACTTAAAAATGGTGCGCCGCTAACGGCTGCTAGAATCGTATCTTTTTCGTTTTCTACATACCAATTGTTTCTTAAAAACACATGAGGAATGCCAGAGGCCACAATCGCTTCTTCTGTTTTTGCATGGTCATGTGCAAGGACAAGCTGACTCTCTCTTGCACTCACAACGCTTGTATAAGCAATAAAGGATACACCAGCTGCTTTCGCCGCTTGGATGGCAGCCGTATGTTGCTGCACGCGGTCTCCTTCTGCAGTTGAAATCATCAAAAGATGGTCAATGCCTTGAAAGGCTGCCTTAAGGGTGTCTGGCTGAGTAAAGTCTCCGTGGCGTACATCCACCCCAGATTCCTTCAAATGTGCTGCTTTTTGCGGGTTTCGAACACTGACCGCAATTTGTTCAGCCGGTACCTTTGTAAGCAAATGCTGGACGACGAGCGATCCAAGTTGTCCTGTTGCGCCTGTTACTAATAACTTCATTTGTTTGACCTCCTCATTTTGTGATTCGACGGTGATGTTTTGGTACAGCTTTACGTATCCGTTTATTCGTTATAACCATCTCGATTACAACAACTGGTGTAAAAAAAGCTCAAGTTCAGCCTGAGCTTCTTTTATTCTGACTCTGTCAACAATTGCTGGATGGTCACTTGTTTGAGGTGATTTTCAAGCGCTGCCTGAGCTTCTTTTAGTTCACTCCTCAGTCTTGTATCCATTGCTTGACCAATCGGACATGCGATGACTGGCTGATGGAAGTTAAATAAATCTTCATCCTCGCTTACATCGACAGCACGGTACACATCTAACAGCGTGATTTCCTCTGCCGGCCTTTTTAAGTAAGCACCGCCTACTCCGCGGCGTATCTCAATAAGTCCCGCCCGTTTGAGCATTGCCATCATTTTTCGAACAATGGTTGGATTTGAATTCACACTTTCCGCAATAAAATCCCCTGTACACTCTTTTGGAACACCTGCAATAAATGACAAAATATGAACAGCAATCGGATACCTGCTGCTAATTTGTTTCACAATCTTTCACCACCGTTGTAATCAATATAGTTACAATGAGTGATTTTGTCAATCAATAAACGGATTTTTCTTTCTATCCCAGTCCTCATATGTCATGATATCGTAGTCTTCTGCTGTATCAAGTTCAAGCGGGGCAATGCATTCAAGCAAATTCTCATCTGGGTCAAGAAAATAGATCGCTGCATGAAATTGCGGCGGATTATCCAGAACTAAAGGCTGTTCCTCTTCTGAAAAACCAAACATTGGGTGAATACTGATGCCTTTTTCAACAAGCCAAGCCTTGATCTGTTCGATACTGGACGTTGTAATTTGAAAGGCAACGTGCCGAGTCGAGGGATGGTATGGAAAAGCATTTATATCTACTTTCCACAAGCCAAGCCAGCTCTTTCCTTTTTCAATCCATAAAAAAGCAACTCGTTCATTTTCGTGAGCAAGTGTCAATTCCAATTTTTCATAAAACGCAATAGATGCCTTCAAATCACTCACAGGTAAATGGGCTTCATACAAACCTTTTATCATCATCCAAACCACTCCTTTTCTCCCTTCTATTCTGCGGGATTTGATGAGATTCCGCCTCAGCAAAACGATGTATTTTATCCCATTCATTGGTTTGAGAAGAATGATATGTTTGATCCATTGCAGATGGGGGAAGGTGTTCAAATAAAAGAAAGGAGCGGTTCATATGCCTTGGACGATGAATGATTATCCGGCTTCATTTCAATCGTTAGATAACGTCATTCGAAAAAAAGCGCTTGAGATTGCCAACAAAATGATACAGGAAGGCTATGACGAAAATAGAGCCATCCCAATTGCGATCAGTCAAGCGAAAGAGTGGAAGAAAAACGCAACGGAGAAAGAGATAGAGAATTTCTCATCTCATGGTTCTGTCAAACCTTCTAAGGGCAGCAGCTCTGCACGACCAGAGCTCATGGATCATGCGCAGCATGTCGTCAAGCACGAAGAAGGCTGGGCGGTTCAGACAGAGAAAGCGAAACGAGCAAGTGAGGTCAAAGAAACGAAACAAGAAGCAATTGACCGGGCAAAGGAGATTGCTTCTAATAAAGGGACTTCTGTTGTTATCCACAGAAAAGATGGAACAATTCAGGACGTGTTAAAGCCGCAATAAGACCGCCCGTAAGCGGTCTTTTCTTATGCATTCTTTTCTTTTTTCGCTGGTGTTTTTCTTTTTTTAGGTGCTGCTTTTTTCGCTTTGGCAGGTTTTGATCGATCGATTGAAGCCTGTAGAGCCGCCATTAAATCAGTCACATTGGATGCAGGATCTTTTTTGCCTGTCGTTTCTGGCTGAACCGTACGTTCTCCAGATATTTTATCGCCAATTAAGTTCATCAGCTGTTCTCTGTATTCATCTTGATATGCCGCTGGATCGAATGTCGTGGTCAGCTGCTCGATTAAAAGGAGCGCTGTATCTAACTCTTTCTTTACAATGTTCTCCTCTTGGGGGATATTCGGTACATCAGATACTTGTCTAATTTCATCAGGGAAATGAATGGTTTCCATCAGCAAAATATGTTCATAGCACCTAACGATTGCTAATTGCTCCTTTGAGCGGATCATAATCTTCGCCACACCAATTTTTCCCGATTCCTCTAAAGCTTTTCTTAATAATGAATAAGCCTTCGCACCGCCAGTATCCGGGGATAAGAAGTAACTTCTTTCATAATAGATTGGATCAATCTCTTCTATCTTCACAAAATCAATGATTTCGACGGCTTTTTCTTCATTTTCTTTTCGCAGTTTTTCTAGCTCTTCATCGTCTAATTCAATGAATTTATTTTTCGCATACTCGTACGCTTTGACGATTTGTTCTGGTGCCACCTCTTCCCCGCAGTTGGCACAAACCTTTTTATAGTTAATGGGCGTGTGACACTCTTTATGCAGCTGTCTTAATTTAATATCTTTGTTCTCTGTAGCAGTAAACAGCTTAACTGGAATATTGACTAGTCCAAAGCTAATGCCGCCTTTCCAAACTGTATGCATCGCGTCGCCTCCGTTCTTTTCTCCTTACTATGTAATGTTTTCGTTAGACTTATGTATGCAAATGAAAATTTCATCCCACTCTAAGAACACATCATATGAGGAAGTGACATGACAATGAAACCTATGCGATTAACGGCGGCACATGATATTCCTACCGGTTCAGACTGGGTGTATGAATTAAAATATGATGGCTTTCGGACCATCCTGATGTGGGAGGAAAACGAGATTCATTTAGAAAGTAGAGCCGGAAAACGATTAAACGAACAGTTTCCTGAGGTTATTGAACAGTGCGAACAATTAAGGGACCAATTTGCTCCTTTTTTACCACTTACGTTTGATGGGGAATTGGTCTTTTTACTGGATGAACAGCAAAGCGATTTTGCGAGGGTTCAGCAAAGAGGCAGGCTGAAAAACAAAGAGGCTATTAAGCTGCAGGCTGAGCGGTTTCCATGTCATTTGATTGCATTTGATCTATTAAGATGTACAGGGAGATCCCTTGTTGATTTACCGTTGATGGATAGGAAAAAACAGTTACAGCAAGTTTTCCAAGAAGCAAAACTTCCGCCATCTGTTCAGCTGGAGCACCCTTCCCTTCTTCAACTTATTCATACAGACACAAATCATGAATATATGAAAAAGCTGATGACGACGTATTTAGCAGAAGGACTCGTTGCGAAAAAAAAGACGAGTAAATGGCACGACAATACCCGGTCAAAAGAATGGCTGAAAGTCAAAAACTGGCGCTATGTCTCTGTCATTGTGACTCGTTTTGATAAAGAAAATGGCTATTTCCAAGGCTGTATTTATCAAGATCATCATCTCACCGAGGTTGTCCAATTCAAGCATGGGTTTTCTAAAGAAGAAGAACAAACGCTGCGTACACTCTTTCAAACAAAAGGCCAGCTAAAAGGAGCATCAGGATATGAAATCCCTCCTTCTATCGTCGCCAGCATTGCTTGTATATCCTTTGATGGATCCGCCTTAAGAGAGCCGCGTTTTTCTTCCTTTTTACTAGATACTGACCCAGCAGCATGTACGTTTCAGCAAATGCTCAAACAGCTGTATCAGCTCCCTGCCGTGATTGAGGTCACTCATCCTGAAAAACCGATTGTGCCGGCTCTTCATCTGAACAAGGCAGATTACTTACTTTATTTGAGACAAGCGGCTCCCTATCTCTTGCCCTTTTTACGTGAAAGACGACTTACTTTAATTCGGTTCCCCCATGGCGCTGGGGATGAATTCTTTTATCAAAAGTCGACACCTGATTATGCACCAGATTTTGTGTTGACCGATCAAGTTGATGATATTGCTTACACGGTCTGTAATGACCCGCAGACGCTTCTTTGGCTCGGTAACCAGCTGGCGATGGAATTTCATATTCCTTTTGAAACAAGGGATACGGACCGGCCGGTCGAAATCGTCTTTGATTTAGACCCGCCATCTGTTAACGAGTTTCATCTAGCCATAGAGGCTGCCAAGCGAATCAAAGCGCTTTTAGACGGTCTCTTTCTCACAGCCTTTATTAAAACAAGCGGCGGTAAAGGACTGCAAGTGTATATTCCATTAAAGAAAAATGCCTTCACATACGAAGAAACGAGATCATTCACCGCGTTTATATGCCAATTTTTATGTGAACAAGCTCCTGAGCTATTTACTTTAGAACGCCTTAAGAAAAAACGCGGCAATCGCTTGTATTTAGACTATATTCAGCACGATGCTGGAAAAACAATCATCGCGCCCTATTCACCAAGAGGAAATGAGCTTGGACTTGTAGCGACACCGCTTGAATGGGACGAACTCCATCAAGATGGACTTCATCCTTCTTTGTTTACCATGCCAGCTGTTATAGAGCGTCTAAAGGAAAAAGGCGATCCATTCCGCCGCATGAGGCATCTTGTAAATGATGACACTTTCAGACAAGTCTTACATCGGCTTGAAGACATCATACCGGCACATAAGATGGACATACGCGGTCATTAAGCGTTACACTTATTCATTAGAGAGTAAGAAAGGGATGACCATTTTGACCGCACATTCATTTCGAAATATAGCACTAATCTTCTTGTGCCTTTCCGCAGGAATTGTGGATGTGATTGGCTATTTGAGCCTAGGGCATGTGTTTACAGCCAATATGACAGGTAATATTGTGCTGCTTGGCATTGCAGCAGGAAGCTCCTTGCAGCTAACAGCCCTTCATTCCATCACTGCACTGAGTGGATTCGTTCTAGGGGTTTTACTTGCTGTTGTGATAGGCGGAAAACATGAGAAAACATTTTGGCCAAAAGCCGTTACACGTATCTTTATCATAGAAGTCATGATACTACTTCTATTTGCTCTCATGACCATATTCCCTTATACACAAGGTGCTTATTTTATGCTGATTATCCTTTTAAGTATGGCCATGGGTCTCCAGACAGCGGCCGCCCGCAAATTAAATGTGGCTGGCATTTCCACAACGGTTCTAACGAGTACACTCGCTAACCTATTTGAAGATTTGGCTCAGCGCATTTCACACCGGGAAAAAAGAAAAGCTCCTATTCAGCATGTCAGTTTCATGCGAATAGGCTCTATTGTCTTTTACTGCCTAGGTGCCGCTTTAGCGGCATACACAGATGCGTACGATCCGTTTATCATCATTTGGCTGCCTATCTCTATCCTTGGGGTGATTGTGATCACTGCTGCATTGAAGCATTTTCACCAATTGAAATAGCCAATCGTTAGATGGCTATTTCAACGTTCACTCATAACTTCTCACATAAAAACCAGGAGGACGCCCCATAATGAACGTGGAGCCATACGGATATCCAGAAAATGTCCCGAATCCACCGTATCCAGGGAAACCGCCTAAACCAGAAAACACACCAGGGCTCACATAATACCCGCCAAAGCCGATATGAGAACCAACCGATCCGATATGTGCTCCCCCACCGCTAAAACCGCCTCCATGAAAACCTCCATAAACTCGTGGATACATACAATCACCTGCTTTCGTCTAACAACTCATCACATCATATGCATGACAAATGGAGCGGTGTTCCGACTTTTTCTTTTACTTCTATGTACAATAGACCAATTTGATAAAATGTGAATGAAAAGTCCTGCAAAAAATTAAATTAAGCAAAGAAAGGTGACCTTTTTAACTTGTTGCGCTGCCCTATGTTTATTTAGAATAATGGGGCAGGTAACAAATTTGCACACCCCCTTTGTTGCGAATTCTTCTTATTAAACGTTCTTGTAGCGTTTAATAAGAAGAGCCTATTAACAACATACAAAAAACCCTTGCTGACGATGATCAACAAGGGCGAGAGATAAATGGTGGATTAACCACCAATGATTTTTTCTGCTACTTCGAAAGAACCCGCAACGTTTTGAGTCAGAACTGACGCAGCGATCGCTAAACCTACAACGAATAATACTTTTAAACCTGTTTTCATCTTAAATCAACCCCATTCTTTTCATATGTAAATCCGCTTCTAAACTTTTGTTCAAGTAAAAAACAGACTGCTCATAAAGTGCTTGCTTTTCACAATACTTAGCAGCAAAATGTGAAAGCTCTTTTACTTCATGATATTCATTCTTCTCTTCTAACTTTCTTAATTTCTCATCAATTTGCTGAAATCTTTGTGGTGCATTCGTTAAGTAAAGGTCATGGACGATGCCTATTTTCAGCTGAAACACTTCATGAGAAGCATCTTTTATTCT
The DNA here is from genome assembly GCF_002998605.1 of Bacillus sp. MZGC1. Taxonomy (NCBI): domain Bacteria; kingdom Bacillati; phylum Bacillota; class Bacilli; order Caryophanales; family Bacillaceae; genus Bacillus; species Bacillus sp. MZGC1. The sequence goes on along the minus strand of NZ_PVRE01000006.1, from coordinate 6,218 downwards.
GGCATACGCAGCCTCTATATATTGGCTTGCACGCTGCTTTTCACCAATCACACAGAGTTCCCGGCTGATCAGATACGTAGAATGGAAAAAGAAATCCGACTCATAATATTCTTGATGGGACAGTGCTTTTTCAAGATGACGTATTGATTCTTTCGGTTTGTTCCAAAATGAATATAAAATGGCTACATTGTGATGGAGCTGAGCCAGCATAAAGTCATCCTGCTCGCTTGTCAAAACCTCTTCCGCCAGGCGATAATTTTCAAGCGCCTCTTCATACCGGCCGATCTCTGTTTGATTCGCCGCAATGAGAGAGTATGAAAGGGCTGTTCTTCTTTCATAATGCTTGTGCCGTTTATAGACGTGAAGTGCTCTGCGGATATAGCTTAATGAGAGCATGATATGACTAAGCCGGTAGTAAAGCCAGGCCACCTTAAAATCGAAATCAGCACGTTCGATCTCACTTGGAATTTTATCTAAGAGCTTTTCAGCACTTTGATACATTTGCAATGCAACCTCGTAATTTCCTTGATGCTGCTCATACACACCCTCATAAAAATCAAAATAGTAGGCAAGTCGGTTAGACAAGTCATCCTCTTTTTTTCCGTGATGACCTTCTATACTTCTCGTTGAAACACTGCCCTTTTGCCCTCTTAAATTGTACATGAGAATGTGATGCCTCTTCTCAAGAAGAGAATAGTACATAAGGATGTCCGCATCGTCAATTTCCTCTACCGCTTGTTTCGCTTTAGCAAATAACCGTTCTGCCTCATCTGCATGATCTTTTTTGATTTCCATGTTCCAGTCATTTAATAATGATGCCAATTCCGCAACAGGAATCTTGCTCATTCTACACCCCCAATCACTTTCAGCTGCATCACATGATTTCACTAAATATGGAACTTCTATTAGCAATTGCTAATTGTCCATTTGAGATCATTTTAATATGAATCACTTGAATCTTCAATAACCGTTTCCATTGAAAATGCGTTTCTTTCTTCTAGTCAATGATGTTTGCGTAAATATTTCACCTTTTTTCGGTTTTAAAGTACCCAATCATCTCGTGATGAAATGAAAAAAGCCCTTTTTTGGGGCTTTTTGTCCTTGAACGCTTGTGAGTAACGCCTTCATTTTTGTTTGATAGTTTATCTCTTTCAGTTTACTCATCAACAGGTTTGTCACCTTCTATCAGCCCAATTCAATGCTGTATACAAATCCATATGGTCTTTTATCATATGTGCCTTTGACTATTTTGTGCGATTCGCGTAAAGATCAGCGGCAGAAAGAGAACCCATGGAACTAATCGCAAAATTTACCGAACGAAAAGTCACTTTTAAAAGCTGTTCAATTAATCTATCGCATAATACGATATTACGTCATGCTCCGCCAAAAACGACGCCAGTTATACGCAAATAAAAAAACAAATCAATACACCTTTAAAAGTGTTAAAAGATTTATTCATACATTGTGAAAATTATCACCTTATATAAATAGGTAAATTTAAGGCATTTTTACAAAATTCGACACAAAATGCTTTTTCTCTTTGATACTATTGAATTAACCTATTTACAAATAATAGGTTAATTCAAATTAAGGAGTTGTTTTGTTTGAAAAAATCAACATTAAAAAAAGCTGTATTATCTATCGCCTTTTCTGCAACAATGTTATTTTCTATGAATACTGCAAGTGCTGCTCCGTTAGAGTGGGTCAGAGATGCTTATCCTGATCAGTGGGATTACGTATTAATTAAACAAAATGGGGTAAGTTACACTCAAGTTTGGACAAGTAGTAACAGTTATTTCCTTGTAAAATGCGAAGTATTATCTAACGGAAAATGCTTTGTTTCAAAATAAAAATATTTACAAAACGACTTCCAATTTTGGGGTCGTTTTTTACTTCAAAGTCAAACTCCTCTAAACGGGTGCTTTAAATTAAACCTCAATGAGAGCATAATCCAGGTCTAGGAAAGTCTTTGCTTTTAAACGTGTATACAATCTTTCACTCATACCGATTTCATTATATACCTTGTAATAGTTAATTTTGGAGCATATTTTGGTTTAATCTCCCTAATCTCTTTATACATAGGTTTTTCTTTACAATAACCCTATTAGCATTTTACTATATATAATAAGATCAATAACTTCCGCGCCTCAGCAGCTCTAGAAGGCTAGAGCACTGTAAAACGAATTATAGCTGGCGAGCCGCAAGGTAAGGGTTCAGAAGCATCGAAAAGAACACTAGCTGCGACAGGTGAAATTCCGTAGAGCGGCGTGTTGCCCCTAACCTATGCTTACGAAAGGAGTGCGGGTTCGAATCCCGTCTGAGACGTATGAGGTCGATGGAATTGGAGGATAAAACATCATGCATGTGTTTGAAGAATATGTAAGCAATATCGGTAATCCAAAGCTGAAGCAGCGCACACAAGACATTTTACAATGGATTTTAGACACATTCCCTCAATTAGAGCCAAGAATTGCTTGGAATCAGCCCATGTTCACAGACCACGGCACATTTATTATTGGGTTTAGCGTAGCAAAACATCACATTTCTGTCGCACCAGAAGGTAAAGGAATCGATCACTTTTCAGCTGACATTGTACAAGCGGGTTACGATCATGGAAAAAAGATGTTTCGCATGAAGGAAAGCTTGCCAGTTGATTATCCTCTCCTAAAAAAAATCATCGAATTTAATATCGAAGACAAAGCGGATTGTTCAACGTTTTGGCGAAAATAAAAAGCACCCCGATCTGAGCCATTAACAGATCGGGGTATTTTGCTGCAACATGTTATTTTGTTCTCTTCCTTACAACTTTCTGCTCAAGCCACTCATAACATGACAAAATGGCATTAACGCTCCTTTGGCATATCGGCAAATATACAACAGCGACCGCTGTTAAACACGCTATGACAGCACCTGCTAAGACATCAAATGGATAATGGACACCTACCCAAATCCTTGAAAAACCAACGGCGCACGCAATGATCAGCCAATAAACATGGCGCTTGTGAAAAAGCCAAAAGATCAGACAAACAGAAAAAATAAAGATGGTATGATCACTCGGAAAAGAGTTATTTACTTCCTTTTGAATCAAAAGATTGACATGACTCATTTCGGCAAAGGGCTGCTGGTTGGAATAAAAAATTCCTGCAATTTTGCCAATTAACTCTGCCAATATGAAAGTAAATCCGGCAGATACGACCACCCGCCTATTGGTTCTGCTCCGATTTTGAAACCATATGAACAGACACATGAGCGCTGCTAACAGCACTGTATATTCAGCTAGTCCAATGAATAACGGATTCAAGTAACCATGATCGATACTGAGCTGATTCACCCACCTAAATAAATCTTCATTATACCCCTGCATCTCATTTCATCCCTTTTTCCTCGATTTATGACAAGGATAATTGAAATGAGATGACCGCTCCATCGATCGAACGAACAAACCATGGAATCATATGACATGTTTGTCACTTTGCTGTCACCTGCACATCATTCACTGAGTGCTCTATAGAGAGTGATGCTGCTCCCATTCCTTTTTTAGCAAAGCATATTGATACGTGTTTTCATATTTAGGGGTGCCGTCCTCATAAGTAGTAAATGAAATAAACTCAAGAAAAAGGCCTTCTTTCCGCATGCCTAATCGCTCACATAATGCCTGTGAACGGACATTATCATCTTCTACATAGGCATAAAGCCGCCTTGCTCCCTTTTCTACAAATAAATAGGTCAAGAATGCTTCAGCACTCTCACGTGCATACCCCTTTCCTTCATATGCTGCATTGAAATTCCAGCCGATTGAATACGTATCAGGCTCCTCTTTTAAATGAAACAACTCACCGATAATTAGTTGACTTTCTTTTAAACAAACCGCTACATATGAATGATCTTCTTTTCTCTTTTGCACTTTAGCCACAGCTTCTTCTAATGAAAAAATTCGATCACTAAGAAAACAATTTACTCTTGGATTAGACAAGTACTCCAGCATCCCTGCCGCATCTTCTTCGCAAAACGGTCTAAGAATTAAACGATTCGTTTCTAATTGATTCATAAATGACTCCTCTTTGCATCATTTCGTGTTTTCTAGTCTCTCCATATTTTAGATGACATGCACCTGCTTTGACAATCAAGTTGTTGTGAAGTGTCTTCAATAACTGTAAAGGGGTCATGGGCGCTGGATTAGCCAAACAAATCAAAAGCAAATACCCCAATATATACAAAGATTATAAACAATTATGTACAGAACAAGGAGATGACTTGTTAAGCTCCGTTCAACTCATTACAACTAATGACGGAAAAACAATTGCCAACTTATTTGCTCAAACTGGATACGGTAGAAAAAGAATGCAAACGGACTACGATGCCTTACGCAGCTGCTTACAAAGCCTAAAAGACACAGTAACCCATTCAAATGAAAAGAAAAACCAAACTTCCATCGCCATTCCTTACGGGATCGGCTGCGGATTGGCGGGCGGCGATTGGACGATTGTGGAAGACATGATTGAAGAGGTATTGGGTGATTGTGAAGTGACGGTTTATTGGTTTCGATAAAGTGAAAAGAAAGATTTAATTAGAAAAGAATATTGTGTTTTTCGATATTTTTGCTTTCGTGAATCGGTTTCTTTGACATGCTAATCAATACACAGTTGATTCCATATGTATTGATTTTTATTTTGTTGCTAAGTGTGTCTGTTTTGTTATTGATTAATAGGGGGCATTATTGAATAAGAGCACCATTTCTGCTTGGAATGATGCTCTCAATATGTTCTCTAGTCTTTATTTCTTTAATCTATCAAAACGAATTTTATAACATCTCTAAAAGTTACTCCAATGTAGAGAAGTATTTTTCTAAATGTTTTTTACCAGAATTACTTTTAGGTATAATACCTAGATGATTATATTTCCAAATAGTTTTTCTTTCATGAGGGTTTGTATTCAAAAGGTCATCATAATTAAATTCTATATTAAAATGCCCCGTTTCATCAAATATCATTGTGAAGTTTGTCCAAGGTTCTTGACCATTTTGTTCAAACTCTCTCTTAAGTTCTTGGATACAGTCAACTAATTGATGCCATCTTTCTTTGTATTCATGTTCACTCACTTCAAAAAGTTCAGTGATCTCATGACTATATACCAGTTTACCCTCATTTTCTTTAGATGAAAAATAAAAGTAAACAGTTTGAGAACCTTTAACTACCTCACCATATAAATACACCTTTCCCCATTCAATTGGTATTGTTCCCACTACAACATCAACTATCTCTTTATATAAATGTTCTATTTTTTCTTCATTCATTACTTTTTACCTCCATACACATTGTCGAACCTTTTGATTTCCCATTCATCATCACCGATTTTATATTTAATATCAAAAGTTTCTGGGCGTAGAGAATCCGCTTTATAGTTAGGTGTAATCTTCACTTTAACTTCATCACCATTTTGAAGAGCATCAGCCCAAGTATTTTCAAGCTTTTTCCACTCACCTTTGTTTAAATTCCCATTCATCGGCACAAGATTATCAATATCTCCAGATCCTTTAAAAATTGAAGCAATTAAATGCCCACCATCATCATCTAGTAATCTGTCAGGCTTCCCTGAATTGGATTGGGCATATTGGTTTCTTTTGATCTCTCCGTATTTTAAATCACTTGCTTCGACTTTGACAATCCTTCCGTAGTGGTCGGTTGTGTAGGTGTACCCTTGCTTTGTTGAATAAACGACATTGGGTTTTAATACTTTTTTACGTTTCCATCTCACATAGTGATCTCCGTAACTGACAACGGTTGGCGGTGATTTTGGTGCTGGTAATCGTCTGCCTGTCTTAGAGATTCCGTATCCTGAGTTGTTGTCTAGACGCTTTGCCATGGAGAGGAGTTTATTTTTAAGATTTTCTCCGTCAAATACATTGTACGGCAGCTTGGGTCCGCCAGCCATTTGAAACTTTGGTGAATATGGCAATAGGCTAGGAATGGAGACTCTGTCTAATGATTTTGCTCCTTGTTCAAGCCCTTTCTTCACCGTAGTTTTGGCCGCTGTTGTCCCCGTTTTTGTGATGACTCCTGCCCCTTTAGAACCAAAGACGATTTCTGCTAGTGAACCAGTCGCATAGGCAAACCAGTGTGACCGAGAATACGCATCACCATCTATGACTTCTTTTTGGAATGAGTCTGAAATTGATTTTCCAATTGCTTTCGATGTTTCAATTGGGTGAGAAACAGCCG
>NZ_PVRE01000005.1:0-304009 GCF_002998605.1 Bacillus sp. MZGC1 | reverse complement strand
TCCATCAGGTTTGGTGGCGATAGCGAAGAGGTCACACCCGTTCCCATACCGAACACGGAAGTTAAGCTCTTCAGCGCCGATGGTAGTTGGGGGTCTCCCCCTGTGAGAGTAGGACGCCGCCAAGCTTGTCATATTTATATCATCGCGGGGTGGAGCAGTTCGGTAGCTCGTCGGGCTCATAACCCGAAGGTCGCAGGTTCAAATCCTGCCCCCGCAACCAAAATGGTCCGGTAGTTCAGTTGGTTAGAATGCCTGCCTGTCACGCAGGAGGTCGCGGGTTCGAGTCCCGTCCGGACCGCCATTTTTATGACTTGTAAACGAAAACGTATAGTTTCGTTTTTTTTTATGTCTTTTTCTTTTCGTACGTATCCAAGATGCAATGAATTGGTTTGTGTTTGGCTACACGTTATGTGAAAAGAAAAAGATAGATCACTTCAACCCAGCCTGGTTTTTTCATACCAGGCTTTCTTTATATCATTTTTAATTGGAATTGAAACTCATATTGGCTTACACTAATACTAATTATGTCTGACATCGTGTCTACTCAATCAATTGATTGCATGAAGGGGCTGCTTTTTATGGATGAATTTGATCTTATTCGCCGAATTACACCAAAAGAAACACATCAGCGTTCTTTGGTTATGGGCATCGGTGATGATGCAAGTGTTTATCAACCTCATTCACATTGTGAAGAGGTCGTTTGTGTTGATACAATGGTGGAGTATGTTCATTTTCGCTTTGATTTTTCCACACCTTTTGATATTGGCTTTAAAGCACTAGCGGTCAATGTCAGTGATATCGCCGCAATGGGAGGAACCCCAAAGTATTATCTTGTATCGATTGCGATCCCCCCTCATGGTGATGAGACGATCGTCTCAGCTCTTTACGAGGGAATGAAAGCATTGGCTGACACCTATCATATGGATTTAATTGGTGGAGATACGGTCGCCACTCGCAGTGACTTTGTCATTACAGTGACGGTCATTGGCGAGGTTCCCAAGGGAACAGCTTGTTATCGTCACAGTGCTCAGACAGGAGACGTCGTCTTTGTCACAGGTGAGCTTGGTTCATCAGCTGCTGGCTTATCACTTTTAATGAACGAAGTAACCCCTACCAAGGCAGTCGACAAAGCCTTTTTTCTTGATCGTCATAAAAAGCCTCAGCCTCACATTGCTGCTGGACATATTTGCTCAAGCTTCCCACGGGTCACCTTGAATGATGTGAGTGATGGATTAGCGAGTGAGCTGAATGAGATAGCCGAAGCGAGTCATGTGACGATAGAGATAGAAGCAAACAAGCTCCCCACACATCCAGATTTACCAGTGCTGCGTAAAGACTGGCTGGAATGGGTGTTATTTGGCGGGGAAGACTTTGTATTAACTGGTACGATTCCAGAGGCTGATTGGGAAAGCTTTGAAATGCAATGTAGAAAAGAAGACATTCAAGTCAAACGCATTGGACAAGTCAAAGGTGATCAATCAGCAAGCGTTATATTAAAAGACAATAAACAGCAAACAATGTTAATGAAAAAAGGATATAATCATTTTAAGAAATGAGGTGACATAACTGTGAAATTAACATGGACGACAAAAGGTGCGGATGAGACGAAACGAATTGCCGCTGCTTTGGCCAAACTTGTGATGCCAGGCGATGTTTTGACATTAGAAGGGGATTTAGGTGCAGGCAAAACTACTTTTTCAAAAGGTTTTGCAGAAGGCTTAGGGATTACCCGTATCGTCAACAGCCCTACCTTTACGATTATTAAAGAATATACCGATGGCAGACTGCCACTTTATCATATGGACGTGTACCGCATGGAAGATGCGGAAGAAGATATTGGGCTCGAAGAATATTTTGAGGGCGAAGGTGTATGCTTGGTTGAGTGGGCACATCTCATTGGACCTCAATTGCCTTCCACCTATTTGAAAATAGAAATGCTGAGAACAGAACGTGAAGAAGAACGTCATCTCACGTTTAGTGCAAAAGGGGAACGCTATAAGACCCTTTGTAAGGAGATGAAAGAATTTGACCATACTGGCAATTGATACGTCTAACCATACACTAGGAATTGCCCTTGTAAAAGATTCCACAGTGATTGGTGAGAGCATCACGTATTTAAAAAAGAACCATTCCGTCCGAGCGATGCCGACTGTTGAGGCATTAATGAAAGAATGTGGTGTAGCGCCAAGTGAACTAAGTAAAATCGTTGTAGCGAAAGGACCTGGTTCCTACACTGGTGTCCGAATTGGTGTGACCATTGCAAAAACACTCGCGTGGACGCTGTCTATCCCGATATCGGCTGTTTCAAGTTTAGAAACACTTGCGGCAAATGGTCAATACTTTGATGGATGGATCTCGCCACTATTTGATGCGAGAAGAGGACAAGTTTATACTGGGCTATATACGTTTGAAGAAGGAAAAATCAAAGAGATCAAACCAGACCAAAATATCTTGCTCACGGATTGGCTTCATGAGCTGAAGCAGACAGGAAAGCCTGTCCTTTTTCTTGGGCAGGATGTGCATCTTCATGAAGAGAGCATTTGCTCCATTTTAGGAGAAACTGCTGTGATAGCAGAGGGAGCTTTTCATAACCCAAGACCTTCAATGCTTGCGTTTTTAGGGACAGATCGTCCTGCTGAAGATGTTCATCAGCTTGTTCCTAACTATATTCGTTTGGCAGAAGCGGAAGTGAAATGGCTTGAAGGACAAAAATAATCTCAACATAACAGAGATTCGAAAAATGACGGTAGCGGACATTCCAGAGGTGTATACGATTGAAGTGCATTCATTTACTGCACCTTGGAAAAAAGAATCATTTGTCTATGAGATTCTCCATAACCAGTACAGCCATTATTTCCTCATTGAAGAAGATAAACAGCCTGTTGGGTATTGCGGGGTCTGGATCGTCATGGACGATGCACAAATTACGAACATTGCGATTCTCCCTGAGCATAGAGGAAAGGGCTACGGGGAAGCATTGCTGCGATATGTCATGGAATTTTGCAAAGAAAAAAAGACAGATCATCTTTCTTTAGAGGTGCGGGTTTCGAATACACCTGCACAATCCCTTTATGAAAAGCTTGGTTTCAGACCAGCTTCTATTCGAAAGAATTATTATACGGATAATGGGGAAGATGCATTGGTCATGTGGGTGAATATAAATGAGTGAACAAACAGATCGATTCATATTAGGTATAGAGACAAGCTGTGATGAAACAGCTGCATCCATTGTAAAAAATGGGAAAGAAATTGTGGCGAATGTTGTGGCCTCGCAAATAGAAAGTCATAAACGATTTGGCGGTGTTGTACCAGAAATCGCTTCAAGACATCACGTGGAACAAGTTACCATCGTATTGGAAGAAGTGATGACACAGGCCAATATGAGCTTTCAGGATTTAGATGCCATTGCTGTCACAGAAGGACCGGGCTTAGTCGGTGCCCTTCTGATCGGTGTCAACGCAGCCAAGGCACTAAGCTTTGCTCATCAGATTCCTCTTGTTGGTGTACATCATATTGCTGGGCATATTTATGCAAACCAGCTTGTAGATGAATTACAGTTTCCATGTTTGGCTCTTGTTGTCTCTGGTGGACATACTGAACTTGTGCTAATGAAGGAGCATGGATCTTTTGAGGTCATCGGAGAAACATTAGATGATGCGGCTGGAGAAGCCTACGATAAAGTGGCTCGAACGATGGGTCTCCCGTATCCAGGTGGACCTCATATTGATCGGTTAGCACATGAAGGAGAGCCAACGATTAAACTTCCTCGTGCATGGCTTGAAGAAGGTTCCTATCACTTTAGCTTTAGTGGATTAAAATCAGCTGTAATTAACACATTACACAATGCATCTCAAAAGGGAGAAACAATTGCTCCAGAGAATTTGGCAGCAAGTTTTCAAGCAAGCGTCATTGAGGTGCTTGTTGGGAAAACATTAAAAGCGGCTGAAGCCTATGGCGTAAAGCAGGTTGTCCTAGCTGGTGGAGTCGCTGCCAATAAAGGACTGAGAGAAGCTTTGACGACAGCATTCACAAAGCTACCTGACGTGAAGGTCATTATTCCGCCGTTATCTCTTTGCACAGACAATGCAGCCATGATCGCTGCTGCTGGAACCATTGCGTTTGAAAAGGGAATAAGAGGCGATATGGCGATGAATGGCCAGCCGGGCTTACCGCTTGTCTCATATGAATGAAAACTCCTGTGGATACACAGGTTTTTTTCATTTTCAATGAAAGCGATTTATTCACATGTAAACGTTATATATCCACAATTATTTGAAAATTTTGTTTTAAAATGAAGAGAATGTGTATAAAAAAGAAATTTTGTGTGGATATGTGATTAAAAACCTGTGGATAAAGTGGATAAGTCCAAAATTTTTAAGAATAACAAAGAGGTTTTTGTGGATATTAATGTGGATAATAAATTTTCACTGAAAGAAAAAAGAGCACCCATTTGGGCACTCTTTAAGATTCGGATAGCTCTTCCCACTCCGCGAAAAGTGATTCAAGCTCTTGATTAAGCGTATCATTTTCTGTTTGAATGTCTTGGACCTTCTCATGATTTTGGAAAATAGCAGGATCACATAGAAGCTCTTCATTTTCACCAAGTTTCTCTTCAATGACAGCAATCCGCTTTTCAATTTCCTCGATTCTGCGCTGCTTTTGTCTTTCTTTCTTTTTCAGTTCTTTTTCTTCCGCATAAGAAAGCTTTGCTGTTTCTACTGGCTTTGCTGCTTGTTTTTTAAGCGGTTCATTTTCTTGAAGCGCCTCAAGCTCTAATTGTTCATTTTTCTTTTCAAGGTAGTAGTCATAGTCACCAAGGTATTCTTTTGTTTCCACTCGCGACAGCTCGAATACTTTCGTTGCTAGTCGATTAATAAAATAACGGTCATGCGAGACAAATAAGATGGTTCCTGGATAATCGATCAGCGCATTCTCTAAAATTTCCTTACTATCTAAGTCCAAATGGTTCGTAGGCTCATCAAGTATTAGGAAATTGGCTTTTTGGAGCATCAGCTTTGCCAGGGCAAGCCGGGCTTTTTCTCCACCGCTTAATGCATGAACGGGCTTTAAGACGTCATCACCAGAAAAAAGGAAATTCCCTAAACATGTCCGAATTTCTTTTTCATTCATATGAGGATAGTCATCCCAAAGCTCATTGAGCACTTTTTTGGAGGATGTCAGTTTGGCTTGTTCTTGGTCATAGTAGCCGATCGTGACATGAGATCCAAAGGTGATGTCGCCTTTTACAGGCGTTAATGTGTTCGTTAACGTTTTTAAAAGGGTTGATTTCCCGATCCCGTTAGGACCAATGAGTGCCACGCTATCCTCACGTTTGATCTGAAAAGAAAGGGAGGATAGGAGCGGTGTTTTTTCATCATAACGAATGTCGAGATCATGTACCTTCAGCACATCATTGCCGCTTTGTCTCGTAATATCAAAATGAAAGTTTGCGGATTTTTCATCACCTAATGGCTTATCTAAACGATCCATCCGTTCCAGCTGCTTGCGTCTGCTCTGAGCGCGCTTTGTGGTTGAGGCTCTTGCCAGGTTGCGATCTACGAAGTCTTGGAGCTTTGAGATTTCTCCTTGTTGCTTTTCGTAGAGCTTCATATCACGCTCTAGCTGCTCAGCTTTCAGTTCAAGATACTTACTATAGTTGCCTGCGAACTTTTTCATGGCAGTTCTTGAGACTTCATACACATGGTTCACCACTTTGTCTAAGAAGTAGCGGTCATGGGACACGATCAGAATGGCGCCTGTATAATTTTGCAAATATTGCTCCAGCCATGATAAGGTATCAATATCTAAATGGTTGGTCGGCTCGTCCAGAATTAAGAGTTCTGGTTTCATTAATAAGAGCTTTCCAAGCGCTAGACGGGTTTTCTGGCCGCCGCTTAAGGATTGAACGGTTGTCTCATCTTCAAAGTGACTAAAGCCCAGCCCATGAAGAATGGAGCGGACATCTGCTTCGTATTGATAGCCGCCTTGATCTTTAAATTCCTGCTGCAGTCTGTCATAGGTTTTCATGAGGGAATCCAGCTCAGAACCTGTAGAGGAAGCCATTTTCTCCTCAATGATTCTCATCTCTTGTTCCATCCCTTTTAAATGATCAAAAACCGATAATAATTCGTCTTTTAACGTACGTGTAGATGTCACATCGGTATGCTGTGCTAAATAGCCGATCGATAGGTCTTTCGGTTTGATGATCTCACCTTGCTCGTAAGACAATTGACCGGCAATGATTTTCAAAAGCGTGGATTTGCCTGCGCCGTTACGACCTACAATGGCAATCCGATCCCTTGCTTTGACTTCTAATTTTATATTCGTTAAAACGGTATCAGCACCAAACGATTTGGACAGCTGATTCACTTGTAGAATCATCATGTAACTTCACCTCTGCTATAATATGTTAAGTGTAGCTTATCAGCAGTAAACCGGCAAATGTTACATACAATCGCCATATTCAAATGAAAGACAGATAGGAAAAAATAGTGTATCATTTGAGTGAGGGAGCGTTGAAAGATGAGTCAATTTAGCCACTTTAACGAACAGGGAAGAGCAAAGATGGTCGACATTAGTGACAAATCGTCTACAGTGAGAACCGCCGTTGCTGCTTCAAGCGTTCGTATGATAAAAGAAGTGTTTCATAAAATACAACAACGTGAAATTGGAAAAGGGGATGTGCTGTCTGTTGCACAGGTTGCTGGCATCATGGCAGCAAAGCAAACATCTACCATCATTCCAATGTGTCATCCGCTTGCACTAAAAGGCGTGGATATCTCCTTTGATTGGGAGGAAGACGGAAATGCGTACATTCTGAACATACAAGTACAGGTGAAAACAAAAGGAAGTACGGGTGTGGAGATGGAAGCGCTCACTTCTGCTTCAGTATGTGCACTGACCGTTTACGACATGTGCAAAGCGATTGATAAAGGCATGATCATCGGTCCTACCTATTTAATTGAAAAGACAGGCGGGAAAAACGGTGATTTTCACAGAGCATCTGATATTTAAGTTGGAGGACCTTATATGAATATAGATCAGTCAAAAATTCCACAAGCGACAGCCAAACGTTTGCCGCTATATTACCGTTTTTTAAAAAATCTGCATGCATCAGGAAAACAAAGGGTGTCATCGGCAGAGCTTAGTGATGCAGTCAAAGTGGATTCTGCCACCATTCGCCGAGATTTTTCGTACTTTGGTGCACTTGGGAAGAAAGGGTATGGCTATAATGTCGATTACCTCTTGACCTTCTTCAGAAAGACACTTGACCAAGATGAAATGACCAATGTCATGCTCATCGGTGTCGGGAATTTAGGGACTGCTTTTTTACACTATAATTTCATCAAAAATAATAATACAAAAATTTCAATGGCTTTTGACGTCAATGCGAGTAAAATAGGAAGTGAGATAGGCGGCGTGCCTGTCTATGATTTGGATAAGCTTGAAGAGCATGTTCAAGAGGTAGGAGATATTCCTGTTGCTATTTTGACAGTACCTGCCGTAGCAGCTCAATCCATTACAGATCGTTTGATTGCCCTTGGCATCAAAGGAATCCTTAACTTTACGCCGGCTCGATTGAATGTGCCGGAACACATTCGAATTCATCATATAGATTTGGCGGTTGAACTTCAGTCTCTTGTGTATTTCTTAAAGCATTACTCTGTTACACAGGAGGATTGACGAAAAGGAGTAAAGGGGGTGGAGCAAATGGGTCCGATTGGTCCTGGAAGTTTGGTTCTGATTGCGATTGTTGCGCTCATTATTTTTGGGCCGAAAAAGCTTCCTCAATTAGGAAGAGCAGCAGGAGATACATTACGTGAATTTAAAAATGCCACAAAAGGTTTAGCTGATGATCAGGAAGAAAATAAGAAAAAAGAAGATCAGTAGAATAGGATGAGCTTCATGAATGTCAAAGATATGCCGCTTATGGAGCATATTGTGGAACTGCGAAAACGTTTAGTGATCATTGCGATGTTTTTTGTTGCCTTTATGGTGGCAGGTTTTTTTCTCGCTAAGCCGGTCATTGTGTATTTACAAAATACGGATGAAGCGGCGACACTGACGCTGAACGCGTTTAAGCTCACAGATCCTCTGTACGTGTTTATGCAGTTCGCATTTGTCATTGCTTTGGTTTTGACGTGTCCCGTGATTTTATATCAGCTATGGGCATTTGTGAGTCCTGGCTTATATGATAAAGAAAGAAAGGTGACACTTGCTTACATTCCGATTGCACTGCTTTTATTTTTGAGCGGTGTGGCTTTCTCTTATTTTATTTTGTTTCCCTTTGTCGTCGATTTTCTGATGCGGATGTCGAATGATTTAAATGTAGAGCAAGTGATTGGGATTCATGAGTATTTTACATTTCTGATGCAGTTAACACTTCCATTTGGCTTTTTGTTTCAGATGCCCGTTGTGTTGATGTTTCTCACAAGACTTGGCATCATCACACCGATGTTTTTATCAAAAATACGGAAGTATGCCTATTTTGTCCTCCTTGTCATTGCCGCACTGATTACACCGCCAGAGATCGTTTCTCACCTCATGGTTACCTTGCCGATGCTCGTTTTGTACGAAGTGAGTATTGTCATTTCGAGAGTGACCTATCGCAAAATGCAGCAAACAGAGACAGAGGAGAAAGAAAATTATGATGTCTCATAAAAAAGCATCGTGATCCAAATAAGGGTCACGATGCTTTTTCTATTGTGAAAGGAATTGATTGATCGCTTGAAATAGATGTTGATAATAGGCAGGCTCATGCGGGACAAAATCTTGTACACAGACTACTCTGTTTTCCTCACGTTGTTCTTCGGCTTCATCCACTTCAAAGCCCTCCAGATGAATATTTTCACATTTTCTCATGAAAAGCTGCTGTGCATCCATTAGCTTTGCTCTGTAAAGTCCAGCGACTTCTTCTTTTTGTAATTGAACGTTCATCTGCTCTTCTTGATGGACGTAAAGATATACATGGCAAAATTCACGATCAATGAATTCGGGTAGATGGATTTCATCCTGTATAACACCTGCAAAGGTCAGGTTCTCAAAAGGCATAGAAAGACCAAGCTCTTCTTCTACCTCTCTCACACCGTCAGAAGGCAGTTCATTTGCAAGAAGGTGGCCTGCTGCTGTGATATCAAACAGAGCAGGAAAATCTTTTTTTGCGGGGCTTCTTAGCTGAAAATAGAGATACACGGTGTCATGTTCCTTTTTGAGAAGCCAGAAATGAAAGGTTTCATGCCAAAGGCCTTGGGCGTGGACATCTGAACGGGGTGCAACTCCAATCGCTTCATGCTGCTCATTTAAGATGTTCAGTTTTTCTTGTTCCATGAAAACTTGTCCTCCATAAAAAAACCATTTTCCAGAGATTAGAAAATGGTTTTTGATTTATTTTTGCTGCTGTTTTTTGAGTTTGACAGAGAAGGCAAACATTTTAAACGCGATATTGATATTATAGGCCGCAAACACCATCAGCAAAATGCTGTAAAATGACCACATGTCACCTGGATTTTGAATGGCCATATAGGTGAAAGCAACACCTACGGCAAAATAAATGACGCCCCATACGACAGGGTTTCTCATGAGAAAAAGCCTCCAATAATCATTTGCATTGTTTGAGATTGTTCTTCAATCATTTTTCTTACTGGCTCAATCTGCACAAGAATGACGAGCGAGTTCATCAGCATATGTGCACCGATTGGAACGATGATACGTTTTGTTTTCGCATATAAAAAGGCAAATGTAAAGCCCATTGCGGTATAGAGAAAGAAGTGGTCAAAATCAGAGTGTGCAGCAGCGAAAAATACTGAACTAACAAGTGCCGCAATAAAAAAATTCGACCTTTCATAAATTACACCAAAAACGATTTTTCGGAAAATAATCTCCTCAAGTATCGGTCCAATTAGTGCAATAATAACAACCAGAAAAGGAAAAGCATCCATAATAGATAAGATATTTTGCGTGTTTTCTGACTCACGTCCAATGCCAAATGCATATTGTTCAATCGCTCCTGCAATCGATTGTGCAAAGAGGGAAAGAAAGAAACCGCCAATGATCCAGGCGATAGCTAAACCGACTGAAACCGGTGCTTCATTTCGAAGTGAAGCTTTTGGTACAGTCCGAAGAATGAGCAGAATAATGATTAATCCGATACAGAAGCTGATGATTGTCCATGTTCCTGACAATTTAGAGAGCTCTGCTTGTGTCATCGGTGTTTGAATGAATCCTAACCATTTCATAATGATCACATAAGGAATTGCAGAAACCTGTACCAATATATACGTTAAGATGATGTACCAATATTGTTTTTTCAAGTAACGAAAACCCCTTTACTAAAAGAACTAGATTTATTGTAACACAAGTCTTCTTCTTCGATGAAAAGGAAAGAATCTGAGTTGAAAAAAGATCATGAAAGCGTAAAAATTTTTAAAGGTTTTTACTTGAAATTACAGAAGACATTCTTTATTATAATAAATGTGTTAGCACTCACTAGTGATGAGTGCTAAAAAAGACTACATATAAAAATTGAGGAGGTTGTTTCTTATGTTAAAGCCATTAGGCGATCGCGTAATCATTGAACTCGTTGAATCTGAGGAAAAAACCGCTAGCGGTATTGTGTTACCGGATTCTGCAAAAGAAAAACCGCAAGAAGGTAAAATTGTTGCAGCAGGTTCAGGCCGTGTACTTGAAAGTGGTGAGCGCGTTGCGTTAGAAGTAAACACAGGCGACCGCATTATCTTCTCAAAATATGCAGGCACTGAAGTGAAATATGAAGGCAAAGAATATTTAATCCTTCGTGAGAGCGACATTTTAGCTGTTATTGGTTAATCACATAAAAAAACATTGAGATATATTTTTAAAAAGACTGAGGAGGTTTCGTTATTATGGCAAAAGATATTAAGTTCAGTGAAGAAGCACGTCGCGCGATGTTACGTGGTGTAGATGCACTTGCAGATGCTGTAAAAGTAACTTTAGGACCTAAAGGACGTAACGTGGTTCTTGAGAAAAAATTCGGTTCTCCACTTATCACAAATGATGGTGTAACGATTGCAAAAGAAATCGAATTAGAAGATGCATTTGAAAACATGGGTGCAAAACTTGTGGCTGAAGTTGCAAGCAAAACAAACGACGTAGCTGGTGATGGTACAACAACTGCAACGGTTCTAGCTCAGGCAATGATCCGTGAAGGTCTTAAAAACGTAACAGCTGGTGCAAACCCTGTTGGCGTTCGTAAAGGGATCGAAGAAGCAGTGAAAGTAGCACTTGAAGGCTTGCACGAGATTTCTAAACCAATCGAAGGCAAAGAATCAATTGCTCAAGTTGCGTCTATTTCTGCAGCAGATGAAGAAGTAGGCAGCCTAATCGCTGAAGCAATGGAGCGTGTAGGTAACGACGGCGTGATCACAATCGAAGAATCTAAAGGGTTCACAACTGAGCTTGAAGTGGTTGAAGGAATGCAGTTTGACCGCGGATATGCTTCACCATACATGGTGACTGATTCTGATAAGATGGAAGCGGTTCTTGAAAATCCTTACATCTTAATCACTGATAAAAAGATCACAAACATTCAAGAAATCCTTCCTGTACTTGAGCAAGTTGTACAACAAGGAAAACCATTATTGATCATTGCTGAAGATGTAGAAGGCGAAGCACTTGCAACACTTGTTGTGAACAAACTTCGTGGAACATTCAACGCAGTGGCAGTCAAAGCACCTGGATTCGGTGACCGTCGTAAAGCAATGCTTGAAGACATCTCTGTTCTAACTGGCGGAGAGTTAATCACAGAAGACCTAGGACTTGACCTGAAATCAACCGAAATCGGTCAGCTTGGCCGCGCGTCTAAAGTTGTTGTGACAAAAGAAAACACAACCATCGTAGAAGGCTCAGGAGATTCTGCTCAAATCGCAGCACGCGTTAACCAAATCCGTGCGCAAGTAGAAGAAACAACTTCTGAATTCGATAAAGAAAAATTACAAGAACGTCTTGCAAAACTAGCTGGCGGCGTCGCTGTCATCAAAGTTGGGGCTGCAACTGAAACAGAACTAAAAGAGCGCAAACTCCGCATCGAGGATGCACTGAACTCAACTCGTGCAGCAGTTGAAGAAGGTATCGTATCCGGTGGTGGTACAGCACTTGTGAATGTATACAAAAAAGTCGCTTCAATCGAAGCAGATGGTGACGTTCAAACAGGTGTAAACATCGTTCTACGTTCTCTTGAAGAGCCAATCCGTCAAATCGCTCACAACGCAGGTCTTGAAGGATCCGTCATCGTTGAGCGCTTGAAAAACGAAGAAATTGGCGTAGGCTTCAACGCAGCAACAAACGAATGGGTAAACATGATCGAAAAAGGAATCGTTGACCCAACAAAAGTAACTCGCTCTGCACTTCAAAACGCAGCTTCTGTTGCAGCAATGCTTCTAACAACTGAAGCAGTCGTTGCTGACAAACCAGAAGAAGGCGGCTCAGGCGGCGGAATGCCGGATATGGGCGGTATGGGTGGTATGGGCGGCATGATGTAATCAGGGTTTCAAAACCTTGTTATATCAAAGTCTGAAATAATAATATGCTTTTCTTGTCGTCGTATTTGTCCTTGTGTTATTAAACACAAGGGAACCTGTGACAAATAAGCTAACTATAGAAGAAGGCCTTTCATCAGTTTGCAAAACTGTTGGGAGGCCTTTTCTTCCATATTAACAGTCATATGAACATAGATATTCCTTGTAGTATGACTAACCTTTATGTCCACTACGCTATTGTTTTTCATTAATGACGATTCGATCTCAAGCAGTATGGTATGACCAACCTTGTTGATTAAATGGAACCTCGGAACGGGCCCGACTTTATGCTGCAATTGCAAGGACTATAATAGAGAAAGGTTACTCTCGAAGTTTATAAACCACTGGTTAGTTGCTATCAATGTTTAAACAACCTATAGTAATAGGAGCTTTTAAATCTGAGGAAGATATTTTTAGGTATATTAAAGGAATTGATCTTCTAGTGCTGATGATGTTGGCTCAGAGGCAATCGATGGGAATGGCAAAATATAGTGACTGTAAAGAGAGTGAAGGAGAGTTTTCAATTTGTAGAAAGTTTAAAGCTTAGCAAGAAAAGAGTAAACCCTAAAGGTCTACTCTTTAATGTTTAATCATCTTATGATTAGCAATCTTCTGCTTGGCTATGATGAAGAGGTGGTGGAATTAACCATCCTTTTTCTTTGTTAAGTCTAAGGACTTTTGCTCCAAGTGCTGTCTTTTGAACATGAAACTGTCCAAACATCATAGCTATGTCTTCTCGAATGGATTGCCCCATAATTGTGCTACACGATACTAAGCCTGCCGCAATGTTCGCCGAAAGACCAGCGGCTATTT
This sequence comes from Bacillus sp. MZGC1, assembly GCF_002998605.1. Lineage (NCBI taxonomy): Bacteria > Bacillati > Bacillota > Bacilli > Caryophanales > Bacillaceae > Bacillus > Bacillus sp. MZGC1. The sequence goes on along the minus strand of NZ_PVRE01000005.1, from coordinate 290,645 downwards.
CTGGATCTTGAAAACGTGCCCCTACTGGAATATCGTCTATACAAGCTTTAGGTCGTTCAGGAGGTGTTGGAGGTAAGCCAATTCCATTTTCTTTTAATAAAGTTTCAATTTCTTTGATTTCTTGTTGCCCACCCTGAATAGCTTCTTCAATTAATTTTTGTAAGTCTTCGTCACCTGCATGGTTTAAGTGGGTTTGATAACCAGCAACTAAACCTTTAGCTACCATCAAGTAAGACCATGTACCAAACACTTCACCATAGTGCATAGGTTCATCCGTTGGATTTCCACTTAAAATTCCCATTGTCATCCTCCCTAATTGTAAAATATTCATTAAGCGACCTTCCTTTCTTGACGATTGGTCACCTTTTTATAGTTCCTAAATTAAACCATTATATTCATCATTTTAATGATGGTTGTTAAAGGTAAAATTCTAATTTTAATCTATGTGGACTCTAACGAATAATGGCTAATAAAACTGGAGAGATTATGTTATAAAAAGAGCGGTTGCATAAAGGGAAATTATCTTCTAGCAACGAATATATATGATAAAATGTAGTGGCATATTATGAGGCTCTCTTCTTCTTTTTCCCATTGCCTAACCACCTTCGTTCGCGATGATCAGAGATCGTTATTTTTTGTAACGATTACCACTATTAAAGAAACGAGCGAAATAAAGAAAATGAAAAAAACACTTTCTCAATGAAGGTGTTTTTTTGTTGTGTTTACAACAAAAATAAACTATAATGTTGTTATGTTTTATGTTGTAAATGCAACAAAAGGAGTCGTGATAAATGAGAGAGATTTTGCGAGAGATTGGCGTCATCGCTCGGGCGCTTGATTCTATAAGTAATATTGAATTTAAAGAGTACGATTTAACGAAGGGGCAGTATTTGTATCTTGTGCGTATCTGTGAAGAGCCTGGCATCATTCAGGAAAAGCTGGCGGAAATGATCAAGGTGGATCGAACAACGGCTGCTCGTGCTATCAAAAAATTAGAACTGCATGGTTTTATTGAGAAGAAAGATGATCGAGTGAATAAAAAAATCAAAAAGCTGTTTCCCACTGATAAAGGGGAAGCGGTATATCCAATGATCAAACGAGAAAATGATTATTCGAATCAAGTAGCGCTGGATGGATTTTCTGAAGAGGAAGCAGAACAGATATATGAGTATCTTCTAAGGGTGAGAAAAAATATCGAAAAAGATTGGGATTATGTGAAAAAAGGAAATAAGAGACGCTACTAAATGATAAGGAGAGATGACTTCAATGACCTTCACTTTTATTCCATGCAATGAACAGCATATAGAAGAGCTGCAAAAAGTCGGTATCGACACATTTATAGAAACCTTTCAGAATCAAAACAAAGCGGAACATATCGATGCTTACGTAAAGACAGCCTTTCATCCGAACCAGCTGTTAAAAGAATTACATCATCCATCTTCACAGTTCTATTTTGTTCAAGTGAATGGCGAAGTTGCTGGTTATTTGAAGGTCAATATGGATGATGCGCAGTCAGAAGAGATGGGAAGTGAAGCGTTAGAGATTGAAAGAATTTATATTAAGCAGTCCTTTCAAAAACAAGGATTAGGCCGATATTTAATCAATCAAGCCTTTGAGATCGCGAAGAAATATCATAAACGTGATGTTTGGCTTGGGGTGTGGGAGCACAACAAAGCGGCCATTGCATTTTATCAAAAGCTTGGGTTTGTTCAAACAGGGGTGCACGCATTCCTTATGGGAGACGAAGAACAATTGGACTTCATTATGACCAAAACACTTAGCTGAATCAATAAGGGGGAAGGGAATATGCATATTCCATCTTTTTTTCAAGTGAAAGATATGGAAGAAGTAAAAGCATTTATTCAATTACATTCATTTGCAACAGTTGTGACCACAACGGATGAAAAACCCATTGCGACACATATTCCAGTGAGTTTTCATCAAGTTGAAGATTCGTATGTGATTACAGGGCATATGGCGATTGGAAATCCTCAGTGGAAAACGTTTGAAGAAAATGAGAAGGTGCTCGTCATCTTTCAAGGACCACATGCCTATATATCCTCTTCATGGTATGAAAAAGAAGCCGTACCGACATGGAATTATCAGGCTGTCCATGTATATGGAAAGGCTGTGCTGTTAGAAAAAGGGGAACTGGTAAAAGAATTAACCACGATGCTGGAAACATACGAAAGCCACAGAGAACAGCCTGTTTTATGGGATACATTGTCTGATGAACTGTTAGAGAAACAAATGAAAGGGATTGTGGGCTTTAAAATCATCATTGATGAAGTTCAGGCTGCTTTTAAACTAAGCCAAAATCGCCATGAAAGGGATTATGCTCACATCATTGAAAAGTTGGAAGCAGAGGGTGACGTGGAAATGGCTGAGGCGATGAAAAAGAGAGTAAAGGATGTATGAGAAAAGCACTCTTATGATCAAGAGTGCTTTTTTTTGTTTTGAGAGAAATGAGATATCTTGGCTTATAATGTCACATTTTCTTTAAAATTACATAAAAAAATCCACTATTTCCATAAAAAATCAGATCAATTCCTTATAATAAAGGTATCTGAGAATGGGGAGTGAGTCGAGATGGACCAAAACTTGCTGCAAATGAATCAAGTGAGATCAGAGGATGAATTAGCGGTTGTTAATATATCTTCTACAGAAATTGGGGCGCTGTCAAAGGAAGCGGCTAAGCGGATTTTACAAACGAAGGATACGGATGATATTCATTTACTGATGTATGTCCCGATTGAAAAGAAAGCAGATTTGATTTGGTTGATTGAAAGTGTTGGACAGGCGTTAGAAGATGAGGATGAAGATAACGTTGCACTTGAATTTGCTGATTTGCTCTATTTCTTTGTCATTCCATTTTATAAGGAGTATATTTTGAGGGAACATCATTTGTATGAGTGTATAGATGATTTGTTGGTACTATTAGCATCAAGGACTCACTCAGATATTCACACACTAGTTGATGCGATGAGAGACGATTTGACTGAATAAACATGAAAAAAGGCTTGTAGAGAGGTCCTCTACAAGCTTTTTTCATCGTAAAAAACCATAAATTACTGGGCTCTTTCCCACGTGATTTTTGTTTCATTTGTTTTTTTCTTTCCTTTTGCCAGTACTTTGCCGTTTTCTTGTTTCACGGTGATGTTTAGGTCGTAAAAGGAATAGAGGGCGCCAAGGCTGTCATTTTCTGGTTTGTGCAGGTTGTTTTCTTTTTCAGTTGATGCCCCAATGGCCAGCGTCTTGGCAAAGTTTAAACCGATGACTTCAGCGTAATCACTATTGGTATCAGATGAAGCGGTCACGTTTAAAGAAATGACTTTTTTCTTTTGATCAACGGTGATGTCAGTATCTTTTATGAGTTTAGACTGCTCCATGACTTCTTTCGTTTCATTTTGAATGCGGTCATTAATCGTTGGAAGTGCCTTAGATTCTGTTTTTTGTTCTTTCGTCGTATTCGAGCAAGCTGCTAGAATGAAGAGACTTGCAACTAGGCTCATGAAAACAAGTAGACTTTTTCTCACGTTCGTTCTCCTTTTTTCTGCGAAGTATGTATGTTTATGTTACCACGAATCCTTGTTTTGATTAAAAGAGAAGTGTTGATAAGCTGTGAACAATAAAAAGCACCCAAAATAGGGCGCTTTTTTCTTATTGTGCTGAAAGGCTTGTACTTAATGGAACAGAAGAAATGACGGTGAATTTAGGAGCCGCAGCACCAGACTCTAAATTTTTACGTAAAAGCGATGATTTGATTGTTCCATCCCATTTTTTATAGACACTTCCTGAAGTATTCGCACGAAGCTGTACATTCGAGAAACTTGCTTGTGAGTAGCTGTTTGTTCCATTATCTTGGACGCCGTGAACCATTTTGACGACATCGAGGTTTTTCAGACGACTAGGGTTGAAAACAGGCTGCTTATAGCGCAATTTCCCATTGACGTATAGTGACACTGTGCCATCACCATTGTTGATGAGCTTTAAGTTGACACGTGCACCATCCGTAATGCTCTTATCGTACTCACTGTTCCAGTATTGACTGCCGCCTTGTGAGCCGCTGCCAAGAAAGACCTTATAGCCAGAAGGCGTTTTTGAAATACCGCTCTCTACAACGGCAGAGCCGAGACCGAGGTACCAGTCCGCATAGCCATTTTTAATAGTGGCTGTTTTCGGCAGCACAATATCAGCAGAGATACCTGACCATTTGGCTTCATCCGTTTGTGTCACAATCGCACCGTGACGGGGAACAGCTGCTGAGGCAGGGATACTTGATAGCATCAAAACGAAGGCCAAACTTACACTCAAAACGATGAACCACTTTTTCATAAAAATTCCTCCTTAAATTGGATTCACTTTTATTATATAAAATGAAAGAGAGGGGCTGCTTACATTGTTCTGGCCGATTTTGGTATTTTTTGTGAACAAAATCGGTCATAAAGTGGTCAACTTGTATTCGATTTGTAATGTGACTGTAAAATAACTGGGGGCATCTTCATGTATAATAAGTGCAGAAACCAAATACGGAGGATTTTTTAATGAATAAAAAGCTTATCGCGACAATCGTAACAGTAGCTAGTTTATTTTTGGCGTTTAGTTTCTCACATGGAGCAAGTGCAAAAAAAGTAAGCGGCAATATTACTTGGTATAATGGTGTCGGTAAAAAGGGCGCAGATGGAAAAAAACTCGGTCATTGGGATGCAGCAACTAAAATGGGATTTGACGTACCGAAAAAAGGTACAAAACTTAGAGTGACAACAAAAGCGAAACCACATAAAGTGATTACAGTATATAAATATGATGTAGGCAGAATGCCAAACGCTGTATTAGACGTCAGTCCAAAAGCATTCAAAGCACTAGGGTATAAAACAAGTAAAGGTGTCGTAAAAGGGCATTACACTTATTAATACATAGTCATGCAAAGAAGCGGGAAAAGTTCATTTTCTGGCTTCTTTTCTTGTAGAGAGGGTCTGAAAGGCAATGAAAAAATCAACATGGTGGATCATCACGGTCATCGGAGTCGCAGTGATTGCGGCAGTCATTTTCTTCATGATGAAGCCGGGTCAAGAGGCAAAGCATGCAGGAAAAGTGAAAACAAATCAAGATGCAAAAGACGAATTGCTCGTTTCATTTACAGATCAACAGTTAAACAATACGTATTACCTGCATGACCGGGCGCTTCATACGGAGAAACTGACAGCATATCCTTCGATTGCTTATGATTCTACGAAACAGCTTTTATATTACACGTATACGGATGAAGACACGCAAAAAGTGAGTATTCGAGAATTGAATGTGAAAACAGATGAAGAAAAAACGCTGTTTACGAGTGATGATTCCATCGACAGTATGAGGCTGTCTGGGGACGGGAAGCAGTTATATCTCAGGTATAACAAGGATTCTGGCGAACAATTTTATGTCGCTTCTTATGATTTGAATACACAAAAAATGAAGGTGTTATATCCAGAAAAAAGCAAGGATGATACTGTGAGTTCTTTTGCTTATGATCCGACGTCAAACCTTCTGGCAATCCAGCATTATTCCTTAAAAGAAGATTACAAGAAAATCGATGAAGCGAATGAAAAGGGAAGAGACCCTGAACCAACGACCATGAAGATCACCCTTCAAACAGGTGTGAAGGGGAAGCTTATTACACGTATCTCGCAAACGATCAATGATATTTCATTTTCACCAGATCATAAGACATTGATTTATACAGAAGTGAAGGTGCGAAACGAAAAAGAAGTATCCTCTATTAAAATGCTTGATGTAGAAACAGGAAAAACGACGACACTCGTTAAGAACAGTGAGGATGTGCATATTTTAAGTGCCGCACAGCCGCAATTTTCTACGGACGGATCTTCTGTTTATTTCTTAGGTGTTGCTAAAAACGCAAAGGAATTAAAGGATGACACCGGACGAAAAGCAAAGGTAAGAACGATATTTGAATACAATATCAAGAAGAAAACAGTGGAAGCCGCTTGGGAGAAGGATGGCGGAATTGTTAACAATTTCACTGTCAATCGAAAAAGGTACGTTCAGTTATTTGATATAACTGGACGTTTTTTTATTTTGCCGCTTGAAATGATGGTGAAATTGAGGAATTCATGGAAGGGAAAGCAATTTTTAAGCAGGAAACGTGTGGTATTTTCGTATTTTGCTTATGTGACAGAGGAAAAGAAAGAGAGTAATATGAGTGTACATAAAAAACGAGAGGACAGATGACTTCTCGTTTTCACTGATTTATTTGGTGTTATTGTCTAATAAATTTTGAAAGATAAACAGGGCATTAATGGAGTGAGGGAATCCAGCAACTTTTGTACAGTGCTTAATAATCTCCATGATCTCTATGACAGAAAGTCCGATATGTAATGCTTGTTCAAAATGAGTCTTTAATTCTTCATCACAATCGCCTTTTGTAATGAGGGCAGATAATGTGCTGATGGCCTTTTGTTTTTCATCTAAAATGAAGTGGTTGAATTCTTTTTGTTCACCGAGTTCAATTGTTAGCTGTTCAATATTTGACCAAATGCTCTCGTTTTCCTGAATTGAAAGCTTCTCTATGTTACCTGCCGCTGTTTCTTGTGTGACCTGGCAAGTCTCTTTTTCTTCATTCAAATTGAACTCCTCCGTTTTTTATCGCAATTTTCCATTTGTTCGTTCATTGTGGCTTATGTGCCTTTTGATAGATGCAATGGGTATATAGTAGTATTATCGGTTTGCTGCGTCAACTTTTTAAGTATTGAATGTACAAATAAATGCCATTTCAAGTCATGCTTTGTTTTATTTTAGAATAATTCAACGAAAAGGAAATAAAGGGCTAATATATCGCTGTCTGTTAGCCCTTCGCAATGATTTACTCAATACATGTGTTTACGCATGTGACGGGAGATTAATTTCATTTTACTAGATGATATCCATCGGCCGCATCATGTCATAATCCTCGTGCTCTAATATATGACAATGCCACACATACCTGCCGCTGTATGGAACAAAGCGAGCGATGATCCGAATGACTTCACCGGCATGCGCTTGAATGGTGTCCTTGTAGCCTTGTTCATGTAAAGGAGGGGCTTCGTTCGGTCCTGTATACACAATTTCCCCTGTCGATTGATAGACCTCTGTATCAAATGGTCTTCTGTCTATCACCCTAAATTGAACAAGATGTAAATGAATGGGATGTGTGCCCCTTGTTGGATTGACGATGGACCAAACCTCTACACTGCCAAGCCGAGGATTTTCCGTGACGGGGTCATTCCAAAATTGGTTATCCAGCAATAAAATGGGGCGGCCGTATTTATCCTGTGTACCGGTAAGAGTGAGCGTACGCTCTTTATCAGCTCGACTAGGCCGAAGCGGTGGAAGCGGTTTGAAAATAGGCCGTAATGTTTTAGGTGCTCTCCCTTTTAGCGGCCGTGTGACTTTAAATTGCATGATGTTTGCATCTGTTTCAGGATTCACTTCCTGTCCGCAGCCCGCTTTATTTTTAAGGATGATCGTTTTGTTTTCGTAAGCTGAAAAATCGATGATGACATCAAACCGTTCAGCAGGAGCAATGCTAAAGGATTGATGGTGAACAGGTCTTGGCAAAAAGCCGCCATCAGATCCAATTTGCAAAATCGTAGCATCGTTGTCTAGATGCAGCTCGTAAGTTCTTGTATTGGACGCATTTAAAATACGAAAGCGATATTTACGCGGTTCTACTTCTAAATACGGCCATACTTTTCCATTAACCAAAATGGTTTCTCCGCAAAAGAAGGGCACGATGGACGGATCTGGTATGTCACTGTCTTCTGGCGTGTTGTTTGGTCTGCTTGGATAAAACAGTGCGCCATCCTCCTGAAACGTACGGTCCATGATCATTAAAGGAATGTCATACTCATCTTTCGGTAATTCTAGCGATTTTTCAAACGCATCAGAGATCAAATAAAACCCAGCTAAGCCGGCGTACACATTTAATCGTGTCAATGCCATCGCATGATCGTGATACCACAATGTGCAGGCTTGCTGATGATTTGGGTATACGTATACCTCTCGTTCAAAGAAGGGGCCGGTTGCTTCAAAGTCTCGTGAAAACCAAGCCTCTGGATAGCCGTCACTGCTTGCTGGTGTGACGCCGCCATGCAGATGAACGACCGTTTTGACTTCTGGTTCATCATGATGGCCGGCATGAATGGTGTGATCGACCGGCAGGAAATGCTTCAACGGCAATTTGTTCATCCATTTCACTTTGACTTTTTCATTTCGATTCGCTTGAATGGTGGGACCAGGCAAACTGCCATTATAGGTCCATAGCTTGGTTGGGGGCAGGTCTCTATGAACTTTTAGAAATACCTCCTCCATAGCGATTTCATAATACGTTTGTCTTGGGTTCTTTTTGACGGGCTCCGCGACTTCTGGGATTGGCAGCTCGTCAACAAATTTTTCTAGGTTCATGTTGTCTAATCCTCACTTAAAATCCAATTTGATACAGTATAAGTGCGGACATGAAAATAGGTGAATAAAATAAAAAAACCCGCTTTTCAGCGGGAGCATTACGGATGTTTATTTTCAAGCGCTGCATTTGCAGGCACTTTTTTATTCGGTTTAAAGACGAAATAAGCGGCAAGCACACCGAAGGTAATGATACTTGTCAAAATGAGCTGTGGTCTCATTGATTCGATAAACAGCATTGATGCCAAGATGGCGCAAATGACCAAAATGGTAAAGTACGTGAGATATGGGAACAGCCACATTTTGATTTTGAGCTGCTCTGGATTTTCTTTTTCGATTTTACGGCGCATTCTTAATTGTGAAACAGCAATGACCAAGTAGACAAGAAGGGCAATGGCGCCGGATGCATTGACTAAGAACAAAAAGATGGTTTCAGGATAAAAGTAGTTCATCATGACGGCAATGTAGGAAAAGAAGGTGCCTGCGACTGTAGCCGCTACAGGAACACCACGTTTGCTGATTTTCATAAAGCGTTTCGGTGCTTCGCCTCTTTCCGCTAATGAATAAAGCATTCTGGACGTTGTGTACAAACCGGAGTTTAAGCAAGATAGAACGGCTGTTAAAACAATGACGTTCATGACTTGAGCTGCTGATGGGACGCCGATGTATTCTAATACCGCAACGAACGGGCTTGTTAAAATACTCGCTGAATTCCATGGAAGCAAGGTCACAACGACAGCGATGGATCCGACATAGAACACGATGATACGCCATACAACAGAGCGGGTAGCTGTTGTCACAGACTTGACTGGGTCTGCTGATTCTCCGGCTGCTATTGCCACAATCTCGGTTCCCATGAAGGAAAAGATGACGACGACAATTCCGAGTAAAACAGAGCTGAATCCATTTGGAAGGAAACCGCCGTTCCCCGTTAAATTGGCAAGACCTGCAGTATGATGACCGCCAAAACCAAAGATAAATGCAAAACCGATGAGTAGAAAGAGAATAATGCTGACGACTTTTATTAATGAGAACCAGTATTCAAATTCGCCAAAAGATTTAACAGAAAAGATATTCGTTAATGTTAAGAGGATAGTGAGGATAAGACTTGTGAGCCAAACAGGTGCATCTCCATACCAATACTGAATAATGGCAGCACCGGCAATGGCTTCGATGGCGATGACGATGACCCAGAAGAACCAGTAAAGCCAGCCGATTGTAAACCCGGCCCAAGGACCGATGGCATCGCTCGCATATTGTGAGAAGGAACCGCTTGTCGGATAAGCGCATGCCATTTCTCCAAGCATTCTCATAATAAAGATCACTAGAAGTCCGGCAAAAGAATAGGAAAGAATGGCTCCAGGCCCTGCAGAATGAATGACAGCGCCGCTACCAACAAATAGCCCTGCGCCAATAACCCCAGCAATGGAGATCATTGAAATATGTCTTGTTTTCAGATTTTTTTGAAGACCGTTTGTCATGTTGGACATGTCTTTACCTCCAAACATTTCTCTTCATAGAGAAATTGTTTTTAGAATATTTTAAATTTTATCATACTGAATTGTCATTCAGCATTGGACAGGTTATCAAACTGACATTTCAAACCTCTTAACATGATGTTAAAAAGTATAAAGGATTTGAGAGATTATGTTCCCTCTTTTTCCTCTGTTCATTCTTAAAAATAGCATAAGATAGGATGGGGAGAAGTTGTGTCTCAAAATAAAATTATTCTGACAATTTTCTAGAAAGAGTGATATTGCCCATATGATCATCACAGAGTGAATTGGAAAAAGGTTGATGGGAGTAGGTCTTGAGGTCAATTGACCTTATAAAAATAAGTTTACTTAGGTCAACACATTTCTATGTATCCTATTTTGCTGACACAAGCGAATCATGTTGCTGTAGACCCACACGGGCTTTGCTTTGTAAGATAAATAATAGAAAAGTGATGTGTGAGGAGGCGCGGTTCGACATGGAGCGCTATAACGAATTAAGACAAGGTGAAACAGGTGCTTGGGTCAGCATCATTGCCTATGTGATTTTATCAGCGGTGAAACTTCTAATTGGGTATGTGTTTCATTCAGAGGCTCTTTCGGCAGATGGATTGAATAATACGACGGATATTATTGCATCCCTTGCTGTGTTGATTGGGCTGCGTATTTCTCAAAAGCCGCCTGATGAAGATCATCCATACGGTCATTTTCGAGCAGAGAATATTGCGTCTCTTGTGGCGTCCTTTATTATGATGCTTGTTGGACTTCAGGTTCTGCTGAGTGCGGGCCGGTCGCTCTTCTCATCTGAGCATCAAACGCCCGATATGATCGCAGCTTGGACGGCAGCAGGAAGTGCTGTGGTGATGTACGGCGTGTATATTTACAACCGCAATCTGTCCAAACGGATCAATAGCCAGGCTCTTCATGCAGCAGCAGCTGATAATAAATCAGATGCGTATGTGAGTATTGGAACATTTGTAGGGATTATCGCCTCTCAATTTCAGCTGGCATGGATTGATACGCTTGCAGCGTTTGTCATTGGCCTCATTATTTGTAAAACGGCGTGGGAGATTTTCAGAGATGCTTCTCATTCGTTAACGGACGGTTTTCATATAAAAGATATGTCCAAATATAAAGAGACCATTGAAGCAACACCTGGAGTGGGCGATTTGAAAGATATTAAGGCACGGTATCTCGGAAGTACGATCCATGTGGATGTAGTAGTGGAGGTCGAGCCGCACTTGAACATTGCAGAAAGCCATGATATTGCAGATGAGATCGAACGTAGAATGAAGAAGGAACATGATATTTTACACTCTCATGTTCATATGGAGCCAGCAGGTGAGACAAAAGAAGAGAAGAAGTCTTTTCCATCGTGAGAAGGCTTCTTTTTTTCTACATGCTGATGTTTTATGCAAATGCGCGTTGTATGGTAAAGTTAGACTATATGAAATTTAACGGAAACGTGATAGGAGGATCAGGATGGCATTTGATGAACCAATGCATTCAGATTTACAAAAAATCGTAGATAACATCAATAAAGTCATGGTTGGGAAAAAAGACATTGCGATATTAAGCCTTGTTGCGATTTTGGCGAAGGGGCATGTGCTGCTAGAGGATGTGCCTGGTGTTGGGAAGACGATGATGGTTCGTGCTTTGGCAAAATCGATTGGCTGTGAGTTTAAGCGAATCCAGTTCACTCCTGACCTTTTGCCTTCAGATGTAACAGGTGTGTCGATTTATAATAAAAAGACAAATGAATTTGAATTTAGGCAAGGACCGATTATGGGGCAGATTATTTTGGCTGATGAGATCAACCGGACCTCTCCTAAAACACAGTCGGCATTGCTCGAAGCGATGGAGGAAGGCAGTGTCACAGTGGACGGAGAAACCATGCCGCTTGCGGATCCTTTTTTCGTCATGGCGACGCAGAATCCAGTGGAATATGAAGGGACCTATCCGCTGCCAGAAGCGCAAATGGACCGGTTTTTATTCAAGCTGCAGATGGGATATCCGACCATGATGGAGGAGCTGGAGGTGCTCAATTTGCAGGAAAAGCAGTCCCCGATTAATACGCTCCAAGCAGTGATGACAAAGGATCATATCCATGCTTTGCAGCAAGCTGTTCAGACCATTCATGTGGATGCATCCATTAAAGAATATATTGTGGAAATCGCTCAAGCGACGCGTCAACATCCATCTGTTTATTTAGGTGTGAGTCCAAGGGGATCGATCGCCCTCATGAAAGCGGCTCAGGCGTATGCACTGTTGAATCAGCGAGATTATGTGATTCCTGATGATGTACAGTATTTGGCGCCATATACATTGCCGCATCGAATGATTTTGACATCAGAAGCGACGTATGAAGGGAAGAAGGCGGAGACACTGCTGCGACAAATGCTTGAGCAAATTGGCGTGCCAGTTCAAAAGTCGATGACTCAATGAAGTCACGTCATCGTTTCGCTGTTTCATTATGGTTACGGGTAATGATGCTCATCATCCTCACTGCGGCAGTCTTTTGTTATGCCATGTTTCAGGGGGGGTTTGTGAGTTGGTTCCTTTTTTATGCATTTTTACCATATACTTTGTATGCTTTGCTGTTTGCGCTCATTCCGCTGCGAGCGACAGCCAAAAGGACATTACAGCAAACCCGCTTGAAGGCGGGAGACGTGCTGTCCGTTGACCTTGAAATCAAGCGGACAAATCCATTTCCATACGTTTACGTCTTGATTGAGGATGATCCGCCGGACACCTTTCATTTACAGGAACAAATTGAAATGAAGCAAATGCTGTTTCCATGGTTTCGGAAAACGTGGCGTTTTTCCTTTCAATTGAATGATGTCAAGCGCGGGGAACATCATTTGTCAGCGGTTCGAATCAAAACGGGTGATATGTTTGGTTTTGTGGAGAAAGAAGTGATCATTCCGTTAGAAAAAAAGCTGCTTGTCTATCCCAAAATGCTCGATCTTCAGGTGGAGTCTGCTGAGTCAGTGAATGAAAATGGAGGCAAAGCGGTTCACTCGTGGTTAAATGAACCGACCCATGTGACAACAGGCGTACGGGAATACCAGCAAGGAGACCGTTTTGCTTGGGTGGACTGGAAGACGACGGCTAGAAGGGGTCAGCTGATGACGAAGGAATTTGAACAGAATCAAACAAAGGATCTTGTCGTGTTTGCTGATTTTACAGATGAAGCGGTTTTTGAGACCGTCGTGTCTATTACAGCTTCTGTTCTCCAAACGGCAGTGAAAAAAGGGGTGCATTCAGGTTTTGTACCTCTAGGAGATCAGCATGCCTTTCGAGTGGATCAAGGAGAACTTCATTTACAGGACATGCTCTATTATTTAACAAGGGTGCAGCATCAACCTTCTCGCGCACAAGAATATAAGACGTTAGCAGCGAGTGAGTACCAGCACTCTGGAAAATATGTCGTCACGGGTCAGCTGCAAGAAGAGCTTGCTGCGAGCCTCTTTGGAAATCGAAACAGAAAGAACATCACTGTTCTTTTAGTGAAGAGAGCTTTGGATCGCTTCACGACAAAAGAAAAACAGCTTGTAGACCGGCTCAAGGCATCTGGAATACGCACGACCCTTTTATTTGAAGACCGGCTGCACGAAAGAACTGTGAGGTGACAAACATTTATGCTGGATACGCATCAGCGGCAAAGCCGTTTTGAGTTGTTCATCTATTATGCTGTAGCATTTCTGCTGCTTTGGGAGTGGCTTCGTCCGCTTCAAGACTTTACAGAGACGAGTCATACGTCTTATTTCATCATTTTTATAGGGCTTACGTGTTTGTTTACATTCTTTCGTTTGAAGTGGTATGTGACGTTTCCTATTTGTACTGGCATGATCTTGCTCGCCTTATATTTGATCTTTTATCAAGCAGAGCCAAGCTATCCGGCTGCATTATTTGCTGATATCAAAGATAATATCACCTTCATGAGCACAGGCATGTGGAGTGACATGTACCCGTCCTTCCGCACATTATTGTTTTATATTTTGCTGTGGCTGCTTGTCTACTTGCTTCATTATTGGGTGGTCTATCAGCAGCGTATCTTTTTCTTTTTACTCATGACGATTGTGTATGTCACGATTCTTGATACGTTTACGCCATATGATGCTGCCTTTGCGATCGTTCGCATTATGGTGTTTGGTTTTTGTTTGCTTGGGTTGCTGTATTTCGATCGACTGCGTTCGGCTGAAGGCATCCGAGTGTCACAGAAGGCGCGTCTAAAATGGTTTTTGCCCATGTTGGCGCTTGTCCTCCTATCAGCGGCACTCGGCGCTTCTTTGCCAAAGTCTGATCCGAAATGGCCTGATCCTGTCCCGTTTTTTAAGGCGGTGACGAATCAAGATAACGCAGCCGGGCAGAATAAGGTGGGATATAGTGCAGATGATTCGGCGCTTGGCGGACCGTTTAGTGAGGATCGCACACCGGTCTTTAAATGGAGCGGAAAGGAGCCGTCTTACTTTCGTGTCGAAACAAAAAGCATCTACACAGGAAAGGGCTGGGAGGATGCCTCAAATGATACAAAGCCTACTCGGCTAAAGGACGATGATGTGCCAAATCGTTGGTTTACCGAGCGTGTAAAAACAGAGGTGCACGAAACGAGAGTCGATATGGAATCTGACTATCGATTTAATCATGCCGTCTATCCAATTGGGACGATCACACTGATGCCAATGGAAAATATTCCGCTGCAAATGATGGGGAAAACGGAGAAAATTGTCCCATCCATTCAAAATCCACCGAAAAATTTAGGGAACTACCAAGTCAGCTTCTTATCGCCTACATTTATCCTTGAGGATTTGCAGAGCATCAAAGTACCGACGAAGCAGAAAGTCAATCAGGAGGTTGGCCGTGAATACTTGCAGCTTCCTTCCTCATTACCAGAGCGAGTGAAAACATTGGCAAACAGCTTAACGGAAACGAAGGATAATATGTACGATAAGGCTAAAGCGATTGAGGACTACTTAGGGTCAGCGAAGTTTTCATATGAAACGCAAAATGTCGCTGTGTCTGGTCGTAATGAAGATTATGTGGATCAATTTTTGTTTGATACGATGATCGGCTACTGTGATAATTTTTCATCCTCTATGATTGTGATGCTTCGTTCGATCGGGATTCCGGCGAGATGGGTGAAAGGATATACGTCAGGTCAGTTATATGAAACACAGATGGATGGAAACAATGTGTATGAAGTGACCAATAACAATGCGCATTCATGGGTAGAGGTTTATTTTCCAAACAGAGGCTGGGTCACCTTCGAACCGACTAAAGGATTTACGAACCCACAGACATTTACGAATGAAGCCGTTTCAAGCGATCAAACGGATGATCAAAAGGAAGAAGATCAGCCTAGCTCTGATGCACGCGAAGATCAGCCGGCAGAACAGCCGCAGCAGCAGGAGACAGAGCAGCCGGCAGAACCAAAGAAACAAACAGCACAAGCAAAGCCAAGTATGGTGCATGTTGGTTCAATCTTGGGTTTTGCGGCAGGAGCTATGGTCTTTCTTGGATTGATGAGCTGGCTGCTTTATCGATTCAGAGCAAGATGGCTGCCATTCTTTATAGTGAGAAAGGTGAAACGTCTGCCAGAGGAGGAAGCATTCTTCTATGCGTATGCGGCTCTATTAAAGCAGCTGAAGCGCAGGGGAATTGAGAAAAAAACAGGCATGACGCTAAGAGAATTCGCTTCTTTGATCGATGACAAGGATGGAGATCATCGCATGTCAGAGCTGACGCAGCTCTATGAGCGGGCACTCTATCGACGAGAGGATGTGTCGGCGCTTTGGCGGCAATCGGCAAAGTTATGGGAAAATTTAATAAACAGGAGATAGTCTTGACCCCGTACCTTCCTGTTGTTAGAATAGGTGAATATTAAAACCTTCTAAAATACATGAAATTGAAGCGTTCGGATGTGAGTCTGGGCGCTTCAAAAACGTGATTCACACTGAGAGCAGGTTTTCTCCTCTCATTTTTTCTGTGCGTTTATAAAAAACTATATTGGACATAGAGGTGACACCATGACAAATTTAGTAAATGAAATGATTTTGGTTCTAGATTTCGGCAGTCAGTACAATCAGCTGATCACACGCCGTATTCGTGAATTTGGTGTGTACAGTGAGCTTCATCCGCACACTTTAACTGCTGAAGAAATTAAAGAAATGGCGCCTAAAGGAATCATCCTTTCTGGCGGACCAAACAGTGTTTATGATGAAGGATCTTTCCGCTGTGATGAAAAGATTTTTGATTTAGACATTCCGGTTCTAGGCATTTGCTACGGCATGCAGCTCATGACTCACTATTTAGGCGGGAAAGTAGAAGCGGCAAGCCAGCGTGAATATGGAAAAGCAGATATCCACATTAACGGAACACCTGCTTTATTCAAAGACCTTCCGACTGATCAAGTCGTTTGGATGAGCCATGGTGACCTCGTTGTTGAAGTACCAGAAGGCTTTACAGTTGATGCAACAAGTGCACATTGTCCAAACTCAGCGATGAGCTTAGCTGAGAAGAATTTCTATGGCGTTCAGTTCCACCCAGAGGTTCGTCACTCTGAGTACGGAAATGACCTATTGAAAAACTTTGTCTTCGGCGTGTGTGACTGCGATGGCAAATGGTCAATGGAGAACTTCATTGAAATCGAAATGCAGAAAATCCGTGAAACAGTAGGCGACAAACAAGTATTGTGCGCACTAAGCGGCGGTGTGGATTCATCTGTTGTGGCTGTATTGATCCACAAAGCCATCGGCGATCAGCTGACATGTATTTTCGTTGACCACGGTCTTCTTCGCAAAGGCGAAGCAGAAGGGGTTATGAAAACATTTAGCGAAGGTTTCAACATGAACGTGATTAAAGTAGATGCGAAAGATCGTTTCTTAAACAAGCTAAAAGGTGTGTCTGATCCTGAGCAAAAACGTAAAATCATCGGTAACGAATTCATCTATGTATTCGATGATGAATCGGACAAGCTAAAAGGAATCGACTACTTAGCACAAGGAACACTTTATACAGACATTATTGAGAGCGGAACAGCAACGGCACAAACAATCAAATCTCACCACAACGTAGGCGGTCTTCCAGAAGACATGCAGTTCGAATTGATTGAGCCTTTGAATACACTATTCAAGGATGAAGTCCGTGCCCTAGGTTCAGAGCTGGGCATTCCTGACGACATCGTCTGGAGACAGCCATTCCCAGGTCCAGGACTAGGTATCCGTGTACTAGGTGAAATTTCTGAAGAAAAACTAGAAATCGTCCGTGAATCGGATGCGATTCTACGCGAAGAAATTGCCAACTTCGGACTTGAGCGCGACATCTGGCAATACTTCACGGTTCTCCCAGACATCCGCAGCGTAGGCGTCATGGGTGACGCAAGAACATACGACTACACAATCGGTATCCGTGCTGTTACTTCGATTGATGGGATGACGAGTGACTGGGCAAGAATCCCTTGGGATGTGCTTGAAAAGATCTCAACTCGTATCGTGAATGAAGTGAAGCATATTAACCGTGTGGTGTATGATATTACGAGTAAGCCGCCTGCTACGATTGAGTGGGAATAGTTGTAATAGAGCTAGAAACCTTTGTGTATCAAGGGTTTCTAGCTCTTTTTTATTTTTAATTGCACTTTTTCCTTTTGTTTTAATGTGTGAATTCATCATTCCATCCCTTACCCACATCAATCCATTGTGAATAACCGGAGTATTTTTCTAATTGTTTGATTGTTAGTTCAATAGCACTGTTACTGCTCCCGCAGGCTGGATAGACTGTCTCAAAACGTTTTAGTGAAATATCTAAATAAACAGAAACGCCATTCTTTAAAGCAAAAGGACATACTCCGCCAATTTCATGACCGACCAAGTCAACGACCTCATGAGGAGAAAGCATTTTAGCTTTTGTTTTAAAATATTCCTTGAATTTTTTGTTATCAACTTTTGCATCGCCAGAGGTCACAACTAAAATAGCTTGTCCATTTACTAGAAAGGAGAGTGTTTTTGCGATTCTTTCAGGTTCGCAGCCCAATGCAGAAGCAGCCAAGTCTACGGTGGCACTAGACACTGAAAATTCTTGAATTCGAGTATCCATATCATATTGTTTAAAATAATCTTTTACTTGTTTGATGGACATTATCATTTCTCCCTCTTTATTATCTATTATTTAATCGATATTGATGTGGTGTTAGGTGATACTTTCTCTTAAATAAACGAATGAAATGCTCTACATTTTGATAACCAACGGCTGCCGCAATATGATCTACTTGTGAATTGCTGCCAGTGAGCATTTCGCAGGCTTTTTCCAATCTTATTTCTTGTCTAATCTCACTAAATGAATTGCCAAGCTTACGAGCTATATATTTTGACAGATAAGATTGTGAAAGGTTAAATTTCTCTGCCATCTCCTGGATGGTGATATGCTCACAACATTGCTGAATATATTGGAGCATTTGAATAATACGTATATCACGATATTGTTTGACCTGATTTACGTTCATATGACTTGGTTTGAATCTTAATAAGAGACATAATAATATCTCAAACAAATTATTCATAATCAACTGGTAACTAGGAAACCGATTATAATTTTCTGTAAATAGTTGAAGAGAGCAGTCTAGCAAATGTTTATCCAAGTGACTATGGAAAATAAGAATATTTTTATTTTCTTTTATATACAATGCATTCAAAAAGAATTCTGAAATGACATGATTTCCTTTTAACATTTTAAAAAACACTTTTTGAAAAGTACTCTTACGGATCATGATTTGCATGGCGATTGTATTCTCCATTACAATTGGCTTGTGTATGGTGTCAGGTGGAATAAAGGCAATATCTCCTGATTTTAAAGTCATTTTTTTGTCTTCCACTTCTACATACATCTCATTTTCCAGAACATAGATCATTTCAAAGAAATCATGGATAGCCGACAATTGAGGCATAAAACGGCTATACTTTCTCACTTCGATATCTTTTTCCTGATCTAACCACATGGTATCTTCCTTTTCAAATTCGTTCTGCCCTTTTTGCAAAAATTCTTCTATATATATTTGCTTATGCATTAAATTGTGTTTATCATAATCCTTCAAAAATAATTGCAATGATTGATTGTCATGCTTTTTCTGTTGGTATTGTTGATAAAAGATTTCTTGCTCGTTATATTCTCTTAAATATTGCATCACTTCATGTTTTTCAAGTTTATCTTTTTCCATCTACATCCAAACCTCTAGTTTATTTACTGCAACCACCAGGGCCTTCACTGTTGCTTCTATAATATCTTTATCAATTCCAGCACCCCAATGCATTTTTCCTTGATATGAAATTCCAATCTGTGCACAGGCTTTTGCTTGGGAATCTTTGCCCAAAGAATTCTGTTCATAGACTTCCAAAACATACTCGAGATGAAAATATGCTTTTAACGCATTACTGATGGCATCTAAACTTCCAGTGCCAGTTCCTTGTATTTCAATTTGTTGATTATCTCTCAGCAAAGTTAAGGTGACTTCCTGCTTCTCTCCTTTATGAAATTGATAATCAAGCAGCTGGAAATGAGGGTGATAATCAACATACTGTTCTTTAAAAACATGATATATTTCTTCGACAGACAATTCCTTACTTGCCTGATCAGATACTTTCTTCGCTTCATATCCCATGGCTTCGTTCATTTGATAAGGAAGTTGAATGCCATAATTTGTTTCTAGTATATAGCCTATGCCGCCTTTTCCAGACTGGCTATTGATTCGAATCACATCCGTTTGATAATTCCTACCCAAGTCAACTGGATCTACTGGGATATACGGAACGTCCCATTTATCAACTTTATTTTCTTTTCTATATTTCATACCTTTAGATATCGCATCTTGATGTGAACCAGAGAATGCGGTGAAAACCATCTCCCCAGAATAGGGCTGCCTCTCGGGAACAGTGATTTTTGTTAGTTTTTCATATTTTTTACGAATAGCTTCTAGGTTATTGAAATTCAATTTTGGATCATAACCTTGTGAATACATATTCATCGCCAAGGTAATTAAGTCTACATTCCCTGTACGTTCACCGATACCAAATAATGTACCTTCGACTCTTTCTGCGCCAGCTAGAGCACCAAATTCTGCATCACTCACCCCAGAGCCACGGTCATTATGAGGATGAACAGATAATGTCACACTGTCTCGGTAAGACAGATTTTTGTGTATATACTCAATCTGACTTGCAAAGATATGAGGCATTGAATATTCAACTGTTGTCGGAATATTGATGATCGCTTTATGATTTGGTGTCGGTTTCCAAATATCTAAAACACTATTACAAATATCTAACGCATAATCAACTTCTGTTCCTGGAAAGCTTTCAGGACTATATTGAAAATAAATATCACTATTTGTTTTTTCGGCAAGTTCTTTTACTAAAATAGCTCCATCAATGGCAATTTGTTTAATTTCATCTTTTGTTTTCTTAAATACCTGTCTGCGCTGCGCTTCTGAAGTCGAATTATATAAATGAACAATCGCTTTCGGTACTCCCTTAATGGCTTCGAAGGTTCGGCGGATAATATGCTCTCTCGCTTGTGTGATCACCATAATCGTGACATCGTCTGGAATCATATGATGATCAATCAGTGTCCGTAATAGCCTAAACTCCGTATCAGAAGCAGCTGGAAATGCGATCTCAATTTCTTTAAAACCTATCTCTACTAATAACTGAAACATTTCCAATTTTTCTTCTAAGTTCATAGGAATAGGTAATGCTTGATTACCATCCCGCAAGTCCACACTGCACCATATCGGAGCACTTTCTAATGTTTCTTTCTTCACCCAATCATAAGTAAGGTTCGGTGGCAAAAAGTATTTCTTTTCGTATTTTTTGTGGTTAAACATCATCGATTCCTCCTAGAAAATAGAATATAAAAAAAGCCTTTCATCCCCAATATTTACCTTGGAGACGAAAGACTTCTTCTTACGCGGTACCACCCCTGTTTCATGATAAACAAACATTATCATGCCCTTATTCGGATACAGATTGTTTGATCTTATATCCTTCCCATATAACGGTGGGGTGCCGACCTTAACTACATCAATACTTTTCATTTCACTAAGGCTACTCTAAGGTGAGTTCCCTGCTTTTTTGTTATTGCTTCTCATCAACCAGCAACTTTCTGAAAACATTTCGGCAAGTACTATTCCTTATCATCGCATTCTAATTTTTCTGATTTTTTCTATTATACCAAGTCTACAAAAAAGAGATAGTGATAGGGATATCTTTTTTAATTGATTTTTTTTGTTCTATGGGTGCTTATCTTTAATCCTCTTCACCAAATAAAATTCCAAGGCCACAAATAAAGGTGAGTGAATTCATAGCGAACAATAAAATCGCACCAATTTTTTTCATGGCAATTAACCTCCTCTTAAATTCAGTCTGCTAGCCTTCAAAATTTAAATTCACTGGTTCATCCTCTAAATGATCCACGGTATTTTGTTCTGTCACTGGCACACTTTCATCTACAATTTTAAAACTAAGTTCGTCCATCCAAATGTGACCTGGACCATGTAGTAATATGCCAAACGCAATGACTTCACTTTTGACTGGAACATCCAATACTACACTAAAATGATTCCAGCCGTTTGTTCCTGTAATGGGACGGTTCATCATGTTGTCAAACGCTAGAACTTCACCTGAAGAATGGTCAATCCTCATCCATAAACCAGCTGAACCTTTCACATCTTCGCTTTTAACAAAAGCAGAAAATTGAAGGCGTTCTCCACGGTAACGATCAGACTTAATTTGCTGCATTAAGGTCGCGAATCCTCGTGCTTTTTCATCCTTTGATTTCAGGTAAGCTGAGGTAGTACCACTGTGTACAATTCTGTCATCTAAACCTGTTTCATAATCAGATGGTGTTTCTCCTGTCATAATCCAGCCAGTAGGTGTGTTCTTATTTGCAGCCATATTCGTTTCCTCCTTATCAATGACATTCCTTAGTAATCTCCGATAACGTGCTGGTGACATGTCATATATCTTCTTAAAGGCTCTAGTGAAGGATTCCTGTGAACCAAAACGGTACTGCAATGCGATATCAATCGCCCTTTGGTCCGTATGAATTAAATCCTTCGCCGCTTGGGTCATTCGACGTTCCCTTATATAATCGACAACTGACTTCTTAATCACTTTTTTGAATATACGGTGAAAGTGAAACCTAGAATAACCAGCGTGTTTCGCTAGAGTTTGAAGTGGTAAATCATCTTTCAGATGCTGTTCAATATAATTCAATGTTTCTTGAATCGTTTTCTCATGTTCTTGATAGGACAACCGAGCACCTCCTTGCCTTACGAGTTTAGTATAGCGGAAATGCTTTGTAGGAAACTTGACTTTTTGTGCTATGTTGTAATTTTAGAATGGACCTTCTAGTCCTAGGTTTAGGACTGGGTATCCGTGTACTGGGTGGAGTTTCTGAAGAAAATCTAGAAATCGTCCGAGAATAAGATTTAATTCTACTCGAAGAAATTGCCACCTTGGGCTTTGAGTGAGATATCTGACAATATTTTAAGGTTCTCCCAGACATCCGCAACAAAGGTGCCATGGATGACGCCAGAATATACGACTAAACAATTGGTATCGGTGCTTTCACTTTGATTAATGGCAAGACGAGTGATTGGCCTGAAATTATTTGGAATGTGCTTAGAAAACTCAATTCGTATCGTGAATCAAATGCTGTGAAATAAATTTTTTTTAGTTATTCTCATGGAGAAGCCCTCCAAGTCAGTTTCACCAACTTATAAACAAAATTATGAGTCTTAATAGTAGCAGGCATTGGTTTCATTTGATACAATTAATTATAGTGATTATTTCCAATATATAAAATAAATTGAAATAAATCTACCTAGTAAGAATAATCAATTTATATTCAAAGGAATACATACTTCGAACGATGTTAAAAAAAGATTTTTTCAGAGTTTAGGGTTTCATCCGTGATAATGATTTAATTACAGTTTCAGCAGAACTAATATTACTACTGCATTAATGGAACGCTCAATGTCCGATATAAGTGGTGTTGATAAGAATATTTGGAGCGAAATTATTCTTTCATACGTTAAATTTTCAAATATAAAGTTTGATATAAACGAACCAGATATATTTTTGTTATCTGAAGCTGACTATAGCTGGGCTAAAGAAATCTATTATAGTTTGCTTGAGTGCAGAAATCAGCAAGATGTTAAATACACCGTATTATGTTGCTTGTTACTTAAAGCATTTTTGGTGAAACAAGATAAGAAAATCAAAAATAAACTAGAAGTTATATTGCAGTATTCATTAGATGTATTGAATGTTTATTTAGAATCTGATAAATCTATTGAAAAAACTTTTCAGAAAATAAAAGGGTACTCTAAAAAAACTGTTGAGCGCATTTTAAATACAGTTTGGGATATTTACCATGTAAGATTAATAGAACAATCTTTTTTTAAGATAATAGTAATAAGGAAGAGATATTTTTATCATATTTCAGTTCAAGAGATGATGCTTTTAATGAGTTATCTAAAATAAATCAAATAAAGATTTTTGTAATTAATGATGGAAGACCGCTTGCAATTCGAGATATAGGTATAAAAGATATTTGTAACGACGAATTTTACAATGAGCTTTCATTCTTCATTTTTATTGCTATTTTTGAGCATTCTTCTCTGTTTTGATTTATTAGCCATATCGATCCTACAAATATAGACATCCCAAACATCTTTAAAATAAAACTTGTCAAAAATGTATATCCTTCAATTTCAATACCTAGCATAATTGTGGCTATTATGATTCCTATAAAACAGCTAAGAAATATAAAATCAAAAATACACCTCCTCTAAAAACATCCTACTAAAACATTGAAAAGAACCCCTAACCAGGAGTTCTTTTCTCTATTCAATATTTTCTTAATGGGATATTTCCAATAAAGTTTTTTAGTGAAATTTTATAATGTTGTTCAATGTCACGTCCAAGGCTTTCATGTAATACCTTCATTTGTTCAATTATATAATTAAGATCGAAGACATTATATAACTGTTGAGTTTCCCAAATAGTGGTGAGTCGAGCCTTATTATCAAATGGTATTACTGAAATAATGGGGTCGTCTTCCTCATACTCCATTGTGTAATATCTATACTCTGTAACTCTGTTTTTTTTCTTTATCTTTTTAATCCAGTCGTGCAAAGATGCATAAAATTCTAATAAGGCGATATTTTCTTCAAAATATACTTCGCCATTTATAACTATTTTAAACTCTCCCTCTACTCTTAGAGCTGTTGACGGATCTTTCTTCATGTTCTTTGGAATATCTTTCTCATCAGATGTGAACATATAATCAAATTCTACTTGATTGGATAAGCTGTCCATATTTTACCATCCCAACCTATAACTATTTTTATTTTTGTCTCACCTTTTGTTCCGATCTTCTTTTTCAGATTTGCAGTGATGACAAAGGATAGTTTTTTATTATTGTTTATAGTAAACGAAACATTTTTAGATTGTAAGGCTTCTTTTATCCATTTATTCACTGTGCTCTTGCTTTTGGTATCAAATTTTCTGTATCTACCTTTTGCATTACTAAGATGTTTGTTGCTAACAGAAAACTTAGAAACTTTTTTTATACCTTGTTTAATTACCTGTTTTTTAAAAGTTTTTATTATTAGCTTCTTTCCGTATTTTTTAATAGCATATTGAATACCAAACCTAGAAACAATTCCAACTATTATTGCTGGAACAATTGATGACTGAGCTTCTATGGTGCTAACTTTATACTCTTTTCCTGTGTCATCATCCACAAAGGTTGCTGTAAAATCATTTCCTTCAATCTCTTCAATTAACACGTTGAATTTGTTAGTTTCTTTTTCCCCATTTTCTAACTCTGTAATACCATCAACTGTGATTTCACCTGTCTCATGATTAATTTTCATGTCAGTTTGGACATTCATACTCTCAGCTTCAAGCTGAGTAGATACATTAACTTCATCTGGGCTTTCCTTAACTTCCATTAACATATCTTGTTCTAGCTCTATCCCCAATTCTTTTTCAACATTCACTTCATATTCTTTACTAGCATTCTCTTCTATTCTTAAAGCATCAGAATCAATTTCGCCTGATTTTGCACTTGCAAATTCAGGAACAACTCCACACAAAAACAATGTTAACACAAGAATTTTTATTAAAACCTTCTTCAATCTAATTCTCTCCCTTGTTACAAATAATCATCCCATTGCCATACTCTCTGTCATAACCTAGCTTTCCAAGATCAACTGTATTTTTCTTGAGTGTTTGATGAACATTCTCTTTAGATTTGTATTTTTTAGAATACAAACAGCCTATAGCACCTGTTGCAAACGCAGTTGCAAAGGATGTACCTTTAACCTTCGTATATCCTCCGTGTATATCAGTTGTTTTAATATTTACTCCAGGCGCAGAAAAGTCAATTTTTCCTTTTGCTGAAATTGGATCAATTTTTAGTTTTTCGTTAAGTGAGGATATCGATAAGACGCCATCATATTTCGCAGGGTATTCAACAGTTAGACCTAATGTATTTCCAGAAGCAGCTGTAATTGTTATATTGTTATCTAGAGCACTTTTTATAACATTTCGTAATTCATCGTAGTCTTTTCCAAATCCGAAACTTATATTAATTATGTCTACCTTTTGCTCAATACACCATTTAATCCCTTTGACAACATCTTCAACTTTTCCTTTGCCATTTTTATTTAGTACCTTGACATCATAAATAATGGCATTCTGTGAAATACCTTTTATTTCTTCACCAGTTGCAGCGATTATTCCGGCAATTGCTGTACCATGACCATACTCATCTTCGATAGATTTTTTTGGTTTAATAGCATTGTACTCATAAAAAGTTAAATCTTTAAACTCTTTATGCGACTTATTAATACCGCTATCAAGGATAGCAATTTTGACATAATTCTTATGATTATTAGGTTTTTCATGACCTATAACTTTATATCCCCATAGCAGGTCTTTTTCCTTCTCTGTCTTGTATGATTTACTATTATCCTCAGAAACATCGCCAGATAGTCCCCAACATAATACAATTGCAAGAATCACTAGGCACGAAACAAATAGTAATAAGGCTTTTGACTTTTTCATTCAAGCTTCCTTCTCACATGCAGTATTTAGAATTAATACAGAATATACCTCCCTTCCCTTTTTATGAAATACAAGAATATATTAACCTGTATTTATTTTGATGTAAATGTTATTTAAGAGAATATATCCTTATATATTCAAAATTTCCCATGCGTATACTACTGTAAATATGCCAGTTCTTCTTCTTGACTCGTTTACTTAATAATTATCTATGATTTTTTTGATTTAAAATGTTTTGCCACCGCTATGACCTGATAACACAATGAGTTTATTCATTACTTGCTGTAACCTCACTCCAATTCCACATGTCCAACGTTCTCCAAAATTGAAAGCGAAACAAGTAAACGTAAAAATAATGTCACTAAAATAGATTTTGAAAATGAAAAATCTAAATTAATCAGTGAAATTGAAAATGAACAAAAATTATTTTTTGGAATATGAATTATTCCAACTAAAACAGATTAAAGAATAGGCTATTTTTATTTGAATCTTGCTGGAATTGTAAGTAAATTAGAAGGGTTACCATGTAAAGAAATCTCTAGTCATAAACTTGACTAGAGATTTCTTACTGGGTAATTGTGCAATTTTAATTCATTCACTTTAACGCTTCTGTTTAAAAATCATTCAGTTTATTTGAAATCCCTCTTCAAAATCGAATACATAAACACATCATCAAACCCATTCTGACCAAGATCATACTCCCGCAATAAACCCTCTCTTACAAAATCAAAGTTCTCCAATAATTGAACAGAGGACGTATTTGCTGGATCAATAATCGCTTCAATCCGGTTCAGATTCATATCCTGAAACCCATATCGTAACACCGCAGCGATTGCCTCACTCATGATGCCTTTTCTCCAATGATCGTGGTGTAATTCATAGCCAATTTCGGTACGGTAGTGCTGTTTTTCTAGATTGAGAAAGCCGCAGCTGCCGATAATAGCAGGATCATCTTTTAAAGAAATGCCCCATCGGATGCCTGTTTGTTCTTTGAAGATATTGTCATACCACTTGATTTCTCCTTTTGTGTCTTCGATGGTTTCATGTGCATCAATGCCCATGTAGTGGCACACGGTTTCATTGGATAAATAGATGTGCATATCCTTAGCATCTGCGATCGTTGCTTGTTTTAAGATCAGTCTTTCGGTATGAATTGTTGGAAATGATTGTGGAAATACCAATTTATGTCTAGTCATATTTGTCTCCTATTGTTTATTTTGTTTAAATTATACCTGTACAGGTCGAATTTGTGGAATGCTTTGGTATAATATGAAATTATCATCGTGGGAATCATTTACATGCGAATTATACTAAAGAGGAAGAGGATAAGAGAAATGGGCATTTTTCTAATCATGATTTGTATCGTGATGATCACCGTATCTTTAGTGATTTATTTATTTAAAAAGGGAGTCATTCGTTCTAAGGTGTTAGTGATAGTAGGTTCTGTGTTAGGAGGAACCGCACTATTTGTTTGGGTGACAATGTTTTTTTATTTTCACTCTGTATCTTTAACAGATGAATCGCTAGGTCATTTTAAGATCGGTCAAAAATTTGATGGAGATCATACTTTTGTGGAGAGTCCTCAATTCTCTAATCCTAAACAGATGGTCTATATGGAAAAGGGAAATCAAAATTTTTTAGTATCAGTTGATCAACATCATCGAGTTATATCTATTTACAATCAATCAAAACAAAAAAATCTTCAAACATCTAAGGGAGTTAAAATTGGAGAAGATTATTCATCTGTGATACAAACATACGGAGATCAATTCAAGAAGCTCTGGTTTGTTGAAGGTTATAGCAAAGGTATACAATATCAAGATCAATCTAATGGCATCATTCTGGAGTTCTTTTTCAATGACAATACTTTAGCACTCATTGAACTTCGCAGTAAACGGAATTAATAGTAGAAAGTAAAAATGAGCACTTCTATTGAAATGCTCGTTTTTATGTTGTTCCATAACATGCCTTACAATAAAAAACCCCTTCATTTCTCAGCCAAGCCTTCACCTCTGTCATTCCTTTTCTCTTTGGATAGACCAGCTTGACGTACACTTCTTCGTTTCCTTCTATTTTTTTCTGACAGCTAGCACACGTGGGTTCTTCGAATCGAAACAATCGACATACTCCTTTTTGTAGATATTTCTTCCATTATATCAAATATCCAACTTATTCTTTCGACTCCATTATTCACTTTTTCTGTTTTTATCCGACATATGCTAAGTAAAAGAAATGTCCGTTTGTTGAAACCGTTTGAGAGAAAGCTTGCTCTAACAGGTGTAGGAGGTGTGAGTGAGATGAAGCATGTGCGTCTAATTAAAAAAGCACAAAAAGGGAATGTCCCGGCATCAAAAGCTAGTCGATAAATAAGAGAGCGAACATGGTTATCCATGTTCGCTTTTTGTCTGTTGATGGACCAGTCGATTACGATGGAACGAGTACCGAATCAACATGAATGCAACAAAACTGGCTAAACCGCCAATCCAGCTTAAGTTCGTGACATTTGTATATTGTATAATCACACCGCCGATTGACGATCCGAGCATCATGCCGATATTCATAATCGCTGTATTAAAACTCAGCACGGTTTCTGATGCTTGGGGTTTTAGAGAGATGAGGTAAAACTGCTTCGCTGGAGTTGTCGTCCATGTAGCGATGCCCCATATGGCTAGTGTGATCAAGACACTAATTGTAGAGAATTGCGTAAAAAATAAGGCAAAGAGAGCGAACATCTGGATCATGATGCTGATCGAGATGGTTTGGTTTGGCCCCCATTGATCAACGGCGAAGCCGCCAAAGCGTGAGCCTATAAAAGCAGCAATTCCTAATATAAGTAAGGAAATACTTGTCATTTCAAGAGAAAAGCCTGCGGTCTGTCGTAATAAAGGAGAGATATAAGCGAATACCATTGTGTAGCCTAAGATCCAAAAGACGGTCGTGGCTAAGCCGCTGATCACCCTGCGGTCTTGAAGGATGTGTAATTGCTGCTTCAATGGCAGATGTGAATGTCCCTCCATTCGTGGCAGTAATTGATAAAGCAGGACCAAGAGACAAGCAGTACCTAGCGCAATGATGAGAAAAATATAGTGCCAATCCACATGACCTGATAGAAATGTGCCAATAGGAACACCAAGTACGAGTGAAACGGTAAAACCAGTAATGACCGTCGCCATCGCGCTTCCTTTTTTTTCTGGAGGGGCGATCTGCGCTGCATAATTCGTGGCGACCACAATATATAAGCCGCCGCTCATGGCCATGATGACTCGAGATAGCAGGAGCAGCACAAAGTGATGGCTAAAAAAGGCGACCACATTGCCTAAAATAAACACAAAAATAGCCGATAACAGAACCTTTTTTCGGTTCAATTTCGATGTTGCCATGACTAAAAAGAGAGCGCCTACTGCATAAAATAGAGAGTAAACGGTGATAAGCTGCCCGGCAGCAGGAATGGAGATGTGTAAATCAACTGCAATTATATCTAGAATGCCAGACACGACGAATTCTGAAGTGCCTGTGACAAATGAACCGACAGCTAAAAGAATAATCAATAGCTGATGAGATGTGTTTTTCATTTTTGAACCCTTCCTTCATTTTGATACGTTGTATTTAGTTTAAATTCCGTGCTAACATAAGTAAAATTGATGTTTTTCATGAAGGGGATGAGTGAATACTCATGAGCTTTGTTCGCTTTGATATTATCGCAAAAGTGGTGGAGCTTGGCAGTTTTACCGCAGCAGCTGAAGCATTAAATATGACGCAGTCCGCCGTGAGTCATGCAGTGGCAAGTTTAGAAACGGAGTGGGGTGTGTCTTTATTCATTCGCGACCGAAAAAAGGGCATTATGCTGACGGACATCGGTCAAACTCTTCTCCCGCATATTAGAGAAGTGTTAAATAGGATGGAGAAGATCCAGCAAGAAATTGCGTTAACGAAAAATATTGAAACAGGCTTGATTCGTATCGGTACATTTGCCAGTGCATCTGCTTGTTTATTGCCTAAGCTGCTTGTAAGCTATCAGAAAAAGCATCCGAAAATCGAATTTAAATTTTATGAGGGGACGTATGAAGAAATATTGGAGTGGCTGGATTCTGGCATTATTGATGTTGGATTTGTTGTGAAAGGCCATGCGGATGAAGCCTTCGACTTGCTGCCGCTGATCAAAGATGAGATGGTGGTCGCTTATCATCCTCATCATCGATTCCACCAGCAGCCCATTGTAGACATAACAGATTTGGCGGATGAACCTTTTATTATGCCGACTGGCATGTATCAATCACATGTAGAGGATATTTTTTCTGAGGCCCAATTGAAGCCGGCTACTTTATTTGAAGTACATGATTGTACGACTATTGCTCGTATGGTCGGGGAAGGGCTTGGTGTCACGATAGGCCCTGAGTTGTTTTTAAAAACGCAGCAGCTTGTGCACATTCGTCAGCTGAATGTGTCTCATCATCGTGAGGTTGCGCTCGCCTGTCCTTCTCTCTCCCAAGCTTCTCCGGCAGTGAAAGAGTTTTTCCATGTGGCCGAAACGGTTTTTGTAAAAGAGAAGGATTTAGAGAAGGGTGTATAAAGAACTAGATGTGGTTTTCCAAATTCGTGTAATAAGACGAATGAAGCGGACATTTCTTTGAAAATTGTTCGCTTTTCGTATTGTGTTTTAAAAATGAAGTTGGTACAATAGACACAGAAATCAAATAGATAGAAGTCGTATAATCGCGGGGATATGGCCCGCAAGTTTCTACCAAGCTACCGTAAATGGCTTGACTACGTCAATTCACACTCGTTTGATATAAATCATGCATTGTTCTTGTTTTATGTCACGGTCTGAATTCACACTTGTAGTCAAGCGTCCCAAAACTGTTGGGGCGTTTTTTATTTGACTTGTGAATGGGACAGACTAAAGCAAAAGGACATGAAGGGAGTCAGTTGGCTTTGAAACAGTTTTTTCAGTTTGATGAGTTAGGAACGAATTACCGCAGAGAAATCATCGGTGGTTTAACCACATTTTTGTCGATGGCTTACATTTTGTTTGTCAATCCGATCACACTTGCTTTAGTGTCCGTACCGGATTTTCCAGATAAATTACGAATTGATCAGGGCGCTGTCTTTACAGCGACGGCGTTAGCCTCTGCCGCAGGGTGTATTCTGATGGGGTTGATTGCCAGGTATCCGATTGCGATTGCACCAGGTATGGGTTTGAATGCCTTCTTCGCCTTCTCGGTTGTTCTTGGCATGGGCATCACATGGGAAGCAGCACTTTCTGGTGTGTTTGTTTCAGGATTGATCTTTGTTGCCCTTTCTTTAACAGGTTTCCGTGAAAAAATCATCAATGCCATTCCGGCTGAGCTGAAGCTGGCGGTTGGTGCGGGTATTGGTTTGTTCATTACGTTTGTCGGTCTGCAAGGCTCTGGCATTATCGCCAATAATAATAATACGCTCGTTTCGATTGGAAACATTCACAGTGGCCCTGTCTTATTAACGGTGTTTGGTATCGTTGTGACTGTCATTTTAATGGTTCTTCGAGTGAATGCAGGTGTCTTCATCGGGATGCTTGTGACAGCTATTGCAGGAATGATCGTTGGTCTTGTACCAGTACCGACGCAAATTGTGGGAAGTATTCCAAGCTTATCTCCAACCTTTGGCCAAGCCTTGATTCATTTACCAGAAATTTTCTCAATTCAAATGCTTGTCGTGATTTTAACGTTCTTATTCGTTGGGTTCTTTGATACAGCAGGAACGCTTGTGGCTGTTGCAACCCAAGCTGGTTTAATGAAAAATAATGAGCTGCCGCGTGCAGGAAGAGCACTTCTGGCGGATTCATCTTCAATCGTTGTAGGTTCTGTCCTTGGAACATCGACGACAACGTCTTATGTTGAATCCAGCTCAGGTGTAGCTGCTGGTGCGCGTTCTGGATTTGCAGCTGTCGTGACAGGTATTTTCTTCTTGCTTGCGATGTTCTTCTCGCCGCTATTATCCATCGTTACATCGAATGTGACAGCACCTGCTTTAATCATTGTCGGTGCACTGATGGTCGCTCCGCTTGCGAAGATTGCCTGGGATCGTTTTGAAATTGCAGTACCAGCCTTCTTAACGATGATTATGATGCCACTCACATACAGTATTGCAACAGGGATTGCGGTTGGCTTTATTTTCTACCCGATTACGATGATCTTTAAAGGGAAAGCCAAAGAAGTACATCCGATTATGTACGGATTGTTTGTGATCTTTATTCTTTACTTTGCTTTCTTAAATCATTAATTGTGCAATCAAAACAGCAGCTCATGGAAGCTGCTGTTTTTTTGTTTTGTCTAATTTTCTTGCCATTTTAAAACCTCTGCTGCCTTTTATCCGTCTATTCGTATGAACGTCAAGGCATCTTGACTGAACAGAGAGACTCCGCTACTTTAAGAGGAGTCATCCGAACAGGTCATTCGTATGAGCCTGTAAGGATTGTGCTGGATAGGAGTTGATATGAGATGTTAGAAAAAGATCAAGAGCAAAGTACATCAGACTTAAAAAATGAAGAGCCATCAATAGATCAAGAAACGAGGCAATCCCGCCTCAGCAGAAGCGCCGCAAAACGTGGAAGAACCTCGAAAGCAAAAGCAGCAGCGGCTGATGAGCGTTCTGCCATTCAGCGTATGCTGCAAGGTGTAGGAGGCGCGTTTAAGCGCTATGGCTCATATGGACTTGCGATGTTAAAATCACCGAGTCGAGCAATAAATCAAGCGGAAACATTACGGATGAAGTATGCCTGGATCTCGATTGTGTTATTCAGCGTGTTTTTTGCTTTAGGCAACTATGTTCAATTAAAGGCGTCAAAGACCCGTTTATTAGGCTTTGGCATTCATTACTCTTTTGGTGACGCCTTTTTGAGGGTAGCGGTCTTTACACTCATCCTGTTGACATTGATGATGCTTACCGTCTGGTTACTCGGAAAGTACATGCTAAAAGGAAACATATCACTGAAAGAAGTGATCAAGAAGTTTGGCGCTGCGCTTGTGCCGGTTTTAGTTTTATCCATCCTTTGGCTTGTATTTGCCATGCTGAATATTCCATATGTGACCGTCATATTATCCGTGATGATGTTTGTCGGCCTTCAGTTGATTGCGGTCGTACTCTTTCGCTCGATTCAATCGGAGCATGATGCCGAACGTGGAGATTTGATGTATGCGGGCTGGGTCTTTTTATTGGTTGAGCTTGTCATCATCGCGCTGCTCTGGAGCATTGTCGGAGAGTATTTGATTCCATCACTTGTTCCTGTTCGATTTGGATAAACACACTGAAAGCCTCCTTTTTTGAAAAAGGAGGCTTTCATGTTGAGAAGAGGAAAAAACGGGTAAACTCTTGGTAACAAAGACCACCTTTGTTGTCGAAAGATATATGTGTTTTTCTCGCGCAAATTTGATTGTATCAAGGTATGTTCTCTAGTAGAATATGGGGTGCTTTATTTGATTTTTAGTGCAGGGGGTTCGAATCGTGCTTCAACAACTTTTATCCAATGCGTTCACCATGGTTTTGATCATTTTAGTGATTAATATTGTCTATGTTTCTTTTTCCACTATGCGTTTGATTTTAACAATGAAAGGCAGACGGTACGCAGCTGCTTTTGCTGGTACGATTGAAATGCTTATTTATGTCATTGGGTTAAGTATCGTACTTGATAACTTAGATCAGATACAAAATGTCATTGCGTATG
The DNA here is from genome assembly GCF_002998605.1 of Bacillus sp. MZGC1. Classification (NCBI taxonomy): domain Bacteria; kingdom Bacillati; phylum Bacillota; class Bacilli; order Caryophanales; family Bacillaceae; genus Bacillus; species Bacillus sp. MZGC1. Next base: position 256,887 of record NZ_PVRE01000005.1, on the reverse strand, counting down.
CGCTAGGTTATGGGATGGGAATCATTGTCGGGATGAAAATTGAAGAGAAGCTGGCACTTGGCTACACAACTGTTAACGTGATCACAAAAGAATTGGATGTCGATCTCCCAAGACAATTGAGAGAAAAAGGATATGGTGTCACCAGCTGGGTAGCAGGCGGTCTTGAAGGAGACCGGACAGCATTGCAAATTTTAACACCGAGAAAATATGAACTGCAATTATATGAAACGATTAAAACGCTGGATTCAAAGGCGTTTATCATTTCGTATGAGCCCAAATCGATTCACGGCGGCTTCTGGGTGAAGGCTGTGAAGAAAAGGAGAATTAAAGAATGACCGCAAAACCAAAGAAGAAGAAATTCTATGTGGAAGACAACATGACGATCGATCAAGTGTTGTCCCAGATGGCAGCGGAAGGCTACTCGCCTGTCCGACGAATGGAGGAGCCCATTTTTCAGGAAAAGAAGGAAAATGGGTCGATTCAGATCATTCCGATTGGGAAAAAAATCGTATTTGAAGGAAAAATAGTCTAAATCCGAACATTAAAACGACGACTTCATAGATTGTTCGATAAATCCGTTGACATCATGAACATCCGTTGTTAAGATAAACATGAAATCAAAACACGAGCCTCATATAATCTTGGGAATATGGCCCATAAGTTTCTACCCAGTTACCGTAAATGACTGGACTATGCAGGATAGTGAACAAAACTGACATGGCGTTTCAAAAGCGAACAGCGCTTACCATGGCCCGGTTTGTGTTGCTTCCTAACAATGCAATGCAAATCGGGCCTTTTTGTTCGGCGTTTGACAAGCTGCTTAGGTTTGGGAAGCGTGTCAAACGATACAAAATCGAATATCAGCTTAAAGGTGGGGACAAAATGAAGCCGCTTGTAGGTGTCATCATGGGAAGTACATCTGATTGGGAAACAATGAAACATGCGTGCGATATCTTAGAGGAATTAGACATTCCGTATGAAAAACAGGTGGTATCCGCACATCGGACACCTGACTTGATGTTTGAATATGCGACAGAAGCAAGAGGTAAAGGACTAAAAGTCATCATTGCCGGTGCTGGAGGCGCAGCACATTTACCGGGGATGGTCGCAGCAAAAACGACACTGCCGGTCATTGGTGTGCCCGTACAATCAAAAGCACTAAATGGGCTGGATTCCTTATTATCCATCGTTCAAATGCCAGGCGGTGTACCGGTTGCTACAGTGGCGATTGGCAAAGCCGGTGCAACAAATGCAGGGCTTCTTGCCGCGCAAATGATTTCAGCATTTGATGAAACAATCGCTGCTCGCCTTGAAGAAAGAAGAGAGCAAACAAAACAGACTGTACTAGAAAGCAGTGATCAGCTTGGCTAAGCAGACCATTTTTCCAAACGCAACCATCGGTATTATCGGCGGAGGACAGCTTGGCAGATATATGGCCGTCAGCGCAAAACAAATGGGATACCGGGCAGCTGTGTTAGATCCAGTCGCACAATCTCCTTGTGGACAGGTTGCTGATACAGAAATCACAGGTGCATATAGTGACCTCGAAGCGATTCGACAGCTGGCAGAAATCAGCGATGTCGTGACATATGAATTTGAAAATATTGATTATGATGCACTTAATCAATTGAAGGAAGAAGCCAATTTACCGCAAGGAAGTGAACTTCTTCTTTTAACTCAAAATCGTGAAACGGAGAAAAAAGGGATTGTAGACGCAGGCTGTGAAGTCGCGCCTTATCGCATCATTCATGATGAAAAAGAGCTGGAAGACGCAGTGGCCGTGCTTGGTTTGCCAGCCGTTCTGAAAACGTGCAGAGGCGGCTACGACGGAAAAGGGCAGTATGTGATCAAGGAAAAAGGACAGCTTCACGAAGCATCTGAATTGCTCACACATGGAACTTGTATTTTAGAAAGCTGGGTCCCATTTCAAATGGAGCTCTCGGTGATCGTCACTCGTTCTATTCATGGGGAGATTGCGGTATTCCCAGTCGCTGAGAACATTCATAAGCATAACATTTTGTTCCAAAGCATTGTGCCTGCAAGGGTAGAGGAACGTATTCAGGAGAAGGCAAAAGAGCTGGCAACGACACTGGCTGAAAAGCTGGGGCTAGTCGGTACACTTGCTGTAGAACTGTTCCTGACAAACGAGGGAGAGCTGCTCGTCAATGAACTGGCGCCTCGCCCGCATAATTCTGGTCATTATACGCTCGATTTATGTGAGACGAGTCAGTTTGAACAGCACGTTCGCGCGATATGTGGTTTGCCGCTTGGCGGTACAGCCCTTTTCTCAGAGGGCATGATGGTGAACTTATTAGGCGATGAAGTGGACATCCCAACAGAGCATCCTGAGCTTCTCAAAGAAGCGAAGCTTTATCTATATGGAAAGCATGAAGTAAAAGCCGGCCGCAAAATGGGGCATATGACATTTATGAAACAGCTTGATGATGAATGGATGACAAACATCACAAAGATATGGACTGAAAGAGATGGAGGAAACGGGAAATGATCGAACGTTACGCACGACCAGAAATGTCAGCAATCTGGACAGAGGAAAACAAATTTAATGCATGGCTTGAAGTAGAAATTCTCGCTTGTGAAGCTTGGGCAGAGCTTGGTGTCATTCCGAAAGAAGACGTTGTGACTATGCGTAAGAATGCAAGCTTTGATATTGATCGTATTCTAGAGATTGAACAAGACACGCGCCATGACGTGGTTGCCTTTACGCGTGCTGTATCTGAATCTCTAGGAGAAGAAAGAAAGTGGGTTCATTACGGGTTAACATCTACAGACGTAGTGGATACGGCGCTTTCATATCTATTAAAACAGGCGAACGATATCTTGCTCAAGGACATTGAGAGATTTGTTGACATCCTAAAAGAAAAAGCAAAAGAGCACAAATATACCGTCATGATGGGCCGTACACACGGTGTACACGCTGAACCGACAACATTTGGCCTGAAGCTTGGTCTGTGGTACGAAGAAATGAAGCGTAACCTAGAACGTTTTAAACAAGCAAAAGCTGGCATCGAATACGGCAAAATTTCTGGTGCTGTTGGCACATATGCGAACATCGACCCGTTTGTTGAGCAATATGTATGTGAGAAGCTTGGCATCAAAGCTGCACCAATTTCAACCCAAACCTTGCAGCGTGATCGTCATGCAGATTACATGGCTACTCTTGCACTCGTCGCAACAAGCATTGAGAAATTTGCTGTTGAAATTCGTGGACTTCAAAAGAGTGAAACACGTGAAGTAGAAGAGTTCTTCGCAAAAGGACAAAAAGGATCATCAGCGATGCCGCATAAACGGAACCCAATCGGCTCTGAAAACATGACGGGAATTGCCCGCGTCATCCGTGGATATATGCTGACAGCTTATGAAAATGTACCGCTTTGGCATGAGCGTGATATTTCTCATTCCTCTGCTGAGCGCATCATTTTACCAGATGCAACGATTGCACTGAACTATATGCTGAACCGTTTCTCAAACATCGTGAAGAACTTGACGGTCTTCCCTGAGAACATGAAACGCAACATGGACCGCACACTTGGCTTGATTTACTCACAGCGCGTTCTTCTTGCATTAATCGATACAGGCATGGCACGTGAAGAGGCATATGATACGGTTCAGCCAAAGGCAATGGAAGCGTGGGAAAAGCAAGTGCCATTCCGTTCATTAGTAGAAGCGGAGGAAAAAATCACATCACGCTTAACACCTGAACAAATCGCTGACTGCTTCGATTACAACTATCACTTGAAAAATGTCGATATGATTTTCGAACGTCTAGGTCTTGTGTAAGAAATGGGCCGCCTGCTTGTCAGGCACCCAATCCTGAAAATTGCCAACATTCAAATTAGGAGGCCAACCTGAATGACTGTGAAACAAGAACTTCTCTACGAAGGCAAAGCGAAAAAAATCTATCGGACCGATGACGAGCATATTTTATATGTCGAATATAAAGACTCAGCGACAGCATTTAACGGCGAAAAGAAAGCTGAAATTGAAGGCAAAGGCAGACTGAATAACGAAATTTCAAGCTTAATCTTTCAAATGCTGCATGAGAAAGGGATCAACAATCACTTTGTGAAACGAATCTCTGAAACAGAACAGCTCATTCAAAAGGTGCAGATTGTTCCGCTTGAAGTAGTAGTACGAAATGTGGTGGCAGGCAGTATGTCAAAGCGCCTTGGCATTCCAGAGGGAACAAAACTGGATACACCATTGATCGAGTTTTACTACAAGGATGATGCACTCGGCGATCCGCTCATTACAGAAGATCATATTCGCATTTTAGATGCAGCGACACCAGAGCAGGTCGAGGAAATGAAACAGATCACAAGACAAGTGAATGAAGAGTTAAAGCAAATCTTCTCAGACTGCCATGTGAATTTAATTGATTTCAAGCTTGAATTCGGAATAGATCACGAGAATCGTATTTTGCTAGCTGATGAGATTTCACCTGATACGTGCAGGCTTTGGGACAAAGATACAAACGAAAAGCTTGATAAAGACGTGTTCAGACGAAACCTGGGCGGCTTGACGAATGCATACGAAGAAATTTTCAAAAGACTTGGAGGCCATAAACATGTATAAAGTGAAAATTTTTGTCAGCTTAAAAGAGAGCGTTCTTGATCCACAAGGAAGTGCCGTGCAGCACGCCTTGCACAGCATGTCTTATCAGGAAGTAAAGGATGTCCGTATCGGGAAATACATGGAGCTTGTCATTGAAAAATCAGATCGTGATTTAGACACAGTCGTCAAAGAAATGTGTGGAAAATTACTGGCCAACACGGTGATTGAAGATTACCGCTATGAGGTGGAGGAGGTTGTCGCACAGTGAAGTTTGCAGTGATCGTCTTGCCTGGCTCTAACTGTGATATCGATATGTACCATGCGATTCAAGATGAGTTAGGTGAACAAGTTGAATATGTATGGCACGACGAAACGAGTCTAGACGGATTTGACGGTGTACTCGTACCAGGCGGTTTCTCTTATGGGGATTACTTAAGATGTGGTGCGATCGCTCGCTTCTCTAACATCATGCCGGCGGTGAAAAAAGCAGCTGCGGAAGGAAAGCCTGTTCTCGGTGTTTGTAACGGGTTCCAAATTCTTCAGGAGCTTGGCATTCTTCCAGGTGCGATGAGACGAAATAAAGACTTGAAATTTATCTGTCGTTCAGTTGAACTCATTGTAGAGAACAGCGAAACGCAATTTACAAGCGGCTATCAAAAAGGCGAATCCATTACGATTCCTGTAGCACACGGTGAAGGCAACTTCTACTGTGATGAAGACACTTTAGCGAAGCTCATTCAAAATGGCCAAATCGCTTTCACTTACGGAGACGATATTAACGGCAGTGTCAATCGAATTGCAGGTATAACGAATGAAGAGGGCAATGTACTCGGCATGATGCCGCACCCTGAGCGCGCGGTTGATTCATTACTAGGCAGCGCAGACGGACTTAAATTGTTTCAATCTATCGTGAAAAATTGGAGGGACACTCATGTCACTACTGCTTGAACCAAGTCACAAGCAAATTAAAGAAGAGAAATTGTATCAGCAAATGGGATTGAGTGATGAAGAATTCGCTTTAATCGAATCCATTATTGGCAGGCTGCCAAACTACACAGAAACGGGTATTTTTTCTGTCATGTGGTCAGAGCATTGCAGTTATAAAAACTCAAAGCCTGTTTTAAGCAAATTCCCGACAAAAGGAGAGCATGTTCTTCAAGGTCCTGGGGAAGGCGCTGGAATCGTTGATATTGGAGACAACCAAGCGGTTGTATTTAAAATCGAATCACATAACCATCCATCTGCGATTGAACCGTATCAAGGAGCGGCAACAGGTGTCGGCGGAATTATCCGTGATGTATTCTCCATGGGTGCGCGTCCAATTGCTGTACTAAACTCTCTTCGTTTTGGTGAACTGACTTCACCGCGCGTGAAGTACTTGTTTGAAGAAGTAGTGGCAGGGATCGCAGGCTATGGAAACTGTATCGGAATTCCTACAGTCGGCGGAGAAGTTCATTTTGATCAAAGCTATGAAGGCAATCCGCTCGTAAATGCGATGTGTGTTGGATTAATCAACCATGAGGACATCAAAAAAGGGCAGGCCAAAGGTGTCGGCAACACGGTGATGTACGTTGGTGCTAAAACGGGACGTGACGGTATTCACGGTGCAACATTTGCGTCTGAAGAATTTTCTGATGAATCAGAAGAAAAACGTTCAGCGGTTCAAGTCGGCGATCCGTTCATGGAAAAGCTGCTGCTTGAAGCGTGCCTTGAAGTCATCAAAAACGATGCGCTCGTTGGGATTCAAGATATGGGAGCGGCTGGCTTAACAAGCTCAAGCGCGGAAATGGCAAGTAAAGCAGGTTCTGGAATCGAGATGAATCTAGATCTCATTCCGCAGCGTGAAACAGGTATGTCGGCATACGAAATGATGCTGTCTGAATCGCAGGAAAGAATGCTGCTGGTCATTGAAAAAGGCCGCGAACAAGAAATCATTGATATTTTCGAAAAATACGATCTTGAAGCGGTATCAGTCGGTCATGTGACAGACGATAAAATGCTTCGTTTACTCCATCAAGGTGAAGTCGTATGTGAGCTTCCTGTTGACGCTCTTGCAGAAGAAGCACCGGTTTATCACAAGCCGTCAAGTGAGCCTGCATACTATCGTGAGTTTTTAGAAACAAAAGTTGAAGCTCCAGCCATCACAGATGCAGCCGAAACGTTAAAGCAGCTCCTTCAGCAGCCAACAATTGCAAGTAAAGAATGGGTTTATGATCAATACGACTACATGGTTCGGACAAATACGGTTGTTGCACCGGGCTCTGATGCGGGCGTACTAAGAATCCGCGGAACGAAAAAAGCCCTAGCGATGACAACAGATTGTAACGCACGCTATCTCTACCTTGATCCAGAGGTTGGCGGGAAAATCGCAGTCGCTGAAGCAGCACGTAACATTGTCTGCTCAGGCGCGCGTCCGCTAGCAGTGACAGATAACCTGAACTTCGGTAACCCGGAGAAACCAGAAATTTTCTGGCAAATAGAAAAGTCAGCTGACGGTATTAGCGAAGCATGCCGCACGCTAAGCACACCAGTTATCGGTGGGAACGTCTCTTTATATAACGAATCAAATGGAACAGCGATTTACCCAACTCCAGTCATTGGAATGGTTGGTTTGGTTGAAGATACTGCTCATATTACGACTCAATCGTTCCAGCAGGCTGGCGATGTGATTTTCGTCATTGGTGAGACGAAGGAAGAATTCGCAGGCAGTGAGCTTCAAAAGATGACAGAAGGCCGTATTTACGGAAAAGCACCAGACATTGATTTGGATGTAGAGCTGACGCGTCAAGAAGCTCTGCTAGCCGCGATTCAAAACGGTCTCGTTCAATCAGCACACGATGTATCTGAAGGCGGACTAGGTGTAGCACTTGCTGAAAGTACATTTGGAACAGACGGTCTTGGCGCTGATATCCAAATCGATTTAAACAGCGAAGCTTCCTTATTCAGTGAAACACAGTCACGTTTTGTTGTCACAGTGAGACCAGAGCACCGCGAAGCGTTTGCTGCGGCTGTCAAAGATGCGAAAGAAGTCGGAACGGTTACAAATGATGGTATATTTACTGTCAAAAATCAAGAAGGACAACAATGGATTCATGCAGCGGTCAACGAGCTTGAACGTGCATGGAAAGGAGCGATCCCATGCTTGCTGAAATCAGAGGCTTAAATGAAGAGTGTGGTGTCTTTGGGGTTTGGGGACACGAAGAAGCCCCGCAAATCACATATTACGGATTGCATAGCCTTCAGCACCGAGGACAAGAAGGTGCGGGAATCATTGCAACAGATGGTGAGAACCTGACATCACACAAAGGCCTTGGACTGATTACGGAAGTCTTTCAAAACGGTGAGCTAAAGGATTTGAAAGGAAAAGGGGCGATCGGACACGTTCGGTATGCGACAGCAGGCGGAGGCGGCTTTGAAAATGTGCAGCCCCTCTTCTTCCGCTCGCAAAACAACGGCAGTCTTGCCCTTGCTCATAATGGAAACTTAGTGAATGCAACGCAGTTAAAGCAGCAGCTAGAGAACCAAGGGAGCATTTTCCAGACCTCTTCTGATACCGAAGTGCTGGCTCATTTAATTAAGCGCAGCGGGCATATTGAATTAAAAGAGCAGATCAAAAATGCGCTGTCCATGCTGAAAGGAGCATATGCTTTCTTAATCATGACGGAAACAGAAATGATCGTGGCGCTTGATCCGAACGGCTTACGCCCGCTTTCACTTGGTATGCTTGGAGATGCTTATGTTGTCGCTTCTGAAACATGTGCATTTGATGTCGTTGGCGCTACGTATTTACGTGATGTGGAGCCTGGCGAAATGCTGATCATTAATGATGAAGGCTTGAAATCTGAGCGCTTCTCGATGAACATAAACCGCAGCATGTGCAGCATGGAATACATTTATTTCTCAAGACCTGACAGCAATATCAACGGCATCAATGTGCATAGTGCGAGAAAGAATCTTGGCAAAAAGCTTGCCGAAGAAGCGCATGTCGAAGCAGATGTTGTGACAGGTGTACCAGATTCCAGTATTTCTGCAGCGATTGGATATGCCGAAGCAACAGGTATTCCGTATGAGCTCGGTTTGATTAAAAACCGTTATGTCGGCCGGACGTTTATCCAGCCGTCTCAAGCATTGCGTGAGCAGGGCGTACGGATGAAGCTGTCTGCTGTGCGCGGGGTTGTCGAAGGAAAACGTGTCGTGATGGTGGATGATTCCATCGTACGCGGTACAACGAGCCGCAGAATTGTCACGATGCTAAGAGAAGCGGGTGCGACGGAAGTCCATGTACGCATTAGTTCACCGCCAATCGCGCATCCATGTTTTTATGGAATTGATACGTCCACACACGAAGAGCTGATTGCTTCTTCTCATTCAGTGGAAGAAATTAGACAGGAAATCGGTGCAGACTCCATTGCATTTTTATCTGTAGACGGTTTAATGGACGGGATTGGCAGGAAGTATGATGATCCGCAGCGCGGTCAGTGTTTAGCATGCTTTACTGGGAAATACCCGACTGAAATTTATGAAGATACAGTTCTTCCGCATGTGAAGGAAACGGTCCTGACGAAATAATCGAATAAAGGAGCAGCAGTCAAGATGAGTTGATATGCTGCTCTTTCATTCTGCCGAAAATACATGGAAAGCAGCAGCTAAAAGGAGTGAATGGGATGTCAGAAGCATATAAAAACGCCGGTGTCGACATCGAAGCAGGGTATGAAGCCGTCAAACGAATGAAAACACACGTAGAACGTACAAAACGAGCAGGTGTCATGGGCGCTCTAGGTGGATTTGGTGGTATGTTTGATCTATCTGAGCTGCCATATAAAAAGCCTGTTCTTGTTTCAGGAACAGATGGTGTCGGAACGAAATTAAAGCTTGCCTTTTTAATGGATAAACACGATACGATCGGCGTCGATGCCGTGGCCATGTGTGTCAACGATGTGCTTGCACAAGGGGCAGAACCGCTCTTTTTCTTAGATTACTTAGCCGTTGGAAAAGCAGATCCGCTAAAAATTGAATCCATTGTCAAAGGTGTGGCTGACGGGTGTGAGCAGTCTGGTTCAGCACTTGTCGGCGGTGAGACAGCCGAAATGCCAGGTCTTTACACAGAAGAAGAATATGATATTGCTGGTTTTTCGGTAGGTGTCGTTGAAAAGAATGAAATCGTGACAGGAGACAGCATCAAAGAGGGACATTTGCTCATTGGACTGAGCTCAAGCGGAATTCATAGCAATGGCTACTCTCTCGTTCGTAAAGTTTTGCTGGAAGACGCTGGTCTTGATCTGCACCAAACGTATGAACCTTTTACAAGACCGCTCGGTGAAGAGCTTCTTGAACCGACAAAAATTTATGTGAAGCCCGTTCTCAAACAAGTAAAAGCCGGCAAAGTTGACGGCATGGCACATGTGACAGGCGGTGGCTTTATCGAGAATTTACCACGTATGCTGCCTGAAGGTCTTGGCGTTGAGATTGATAACGGCTCATGGCCAGTACCACCAATTTTCTCCTTTATTCAAGAAAAGGGTCAGTTGAAGGCAGAAGAGATGTTCAACGTGTTTAATATGGGCATCGGCTTTGTCCTAGCTGTAAAAGAGGACGATCTTGTGGATGTGATTAGTGAGCTTGAACAAGATGGAGAGAAAGCATTTCTCATCGGACGTGTTCAAAAAGGAGAAGGTGTCACATTCGGCGGTGGAAGCCTCTCATGAAGAAGTTTGCGATCTTCGCCTCTGGAAGCGGGACGAACTTTCAAGCCATTATAGATACGTTAAAAGAAGAACAGTGGCAGGCAGAGGCCGCCATTGTGATTTGTGATAAACCGGGTGCGAAGGTGCTGGAGCGTGCTGAGAAAGAGGGTATTGCCTCCTTTGCTTTTACCCCGAAGGCTTTTCCGAATAAAGCCGCTTTTGAACAAACGATCATCGAACAGCTTAGGCTTCATGAAGTAGAGTGGGTTTTCCTTGCTGGGTATATGAGACTGATCGGTCCGACATTACTTGAAGCGTATAGAGGGAAAATCGTGAATATTCACCCATCTTTGCTCCCAGCCTTCCCAGGTCTTGATGCCATCGGACAAGCCTATCAAGCAGGTGTCAAGGTGGCAGGCATCACTGTCCATTTTGTCGATGAAGGGATGGATACAGGTCCGATTATTGATCAAGCCGCGATTTATATTGAACAAGGCGAAGAGCTTGCATCGATTGAAAAAAGAATGCATGAACTAGAACACACACTATATCCAAAAGTGATCAAATCACTTTTAGAATTATCTTAATGAGGTGACGAAGGCATGACGATCAAACGCGCATTAATCAGTGTTTCCGATAAAACGAATCTAGTACCTTTTGTGAAAGAATTAACAGAACTTGGTGTTGAAGTGATTTCAACTGGAGGTACACATAAGCTTCTTCAAGAGAATGGCATTGATGTCATTGGGATTTCTGAAGTCACTGGATTCCCTGAAATCATGGACGGACGACTCAAAACACTTCACCCAAACATTCATGGTGGATTATTGGCAGTGAGAGAAAACGATGAGCATATGGCACAGATTGAAAAGCATGGCATTCAGCCGATTGATCTTGTTGTCGTGAATCTCTATCCTTTCAAAGAGACGATCTCAAAAGACGATGTAACGTATGAAGAAGCAATTGAAAACATTGATATTGGCGGACCGGGAATGCTTCGTGCGGCATCGAAAAACCACCAAGACGTCACAGTGATTGTCGATCCTCGTGATTATGGTACAGTCGTTCAGCAAATCAAAGAAGGCGGCGTGTCACTTGAGAAAAAACGTGAGCTTGCGGCGAAGGTATTCCGTCATACAGCTGCTTACGATGCCCTCATTGCAGATTATTTAACGAACTTTGTTGGCGAAACAGAGCCAGAGCAGTTCACCGTCACGTTTGAGAAAAAACAATCCCTTCGTTATGGAGAAAATCCGCACCAAGCGGCGACTTTCTATGAAAATGCTCTTCCAAGCAAAGGCTCTTTGGCTACTGCAACGCAATTACATGGAAAAGAACTTTCTTATAACAATATCAAAGATGCAGATGCAGCTCTTCAAATCGTACGTGAATTTACGGAGCCAGCGGCTGTGGCTGTAAAACATATGAATCCGTGCGGCGTTGGTACAGGAGAAACGATTGCTGAAGCCTTTGACCGTGCATTCAAAGCAGATGAAACCTCTATTTTTGGCGGCATTGTGGCGCTTAACCGTGAAGTAGACAAACAAACGGCTGACGTGCTGCATACGATTTTCTTAGAAATCGTCATCGCCCCATCTTTTAGTCAAGAAGCACTTGACGTGTTAACAGCGAAAAAGAATCTTCGTCTATTAACACTAGATGTAGAAGCGAATCTTGAGAAAAAAGAAAAGCAGCTGACAAGTGTCCATGGCGGACTGCTCGTGCAGGATATTGATACGTATGGCTTAGAGGAAGCAACGATCTCTATTCCAACGAAAAGAGAACCTACAGAAGACGAATGGAAAGACTTAAAGCTTGCATGGAAAGTCGTCAAGCATGTGAAATCAAATGCTATTGTCCTCGCGAAAGATCAAATGACAGCAGGGATTGGTGCTGGTCAGATGAACCGCGTCGGCTCAGCAAACATTGCGATTGAGCAAGCAGGTGAAAAAGCGAAAGGAAGCGCACTAGGCTCTGATGCATTCTTCCCGATGGGCGATACAGTGGAAGCTGCTGCGAAGGCAGGCGTCACAGCGATCATTCAACCAGGCGGTTCCATTCGTGATGAAGAATCGATTCAAAAGGCAGATGAATACGGCATCGCCATGGTCTTCACTGGCGTTAGACATTTCAAACATTAAGGGGATGACAGTGTGAACGTATTAATTATCGGCAGAGGCGGAAGAGAGCATACCATCGCATGGAAAGTGAAGCAAAGTGAACTTGTCAGCCAAGTATTTGTCGCACCCGGCAATGATGGAATGACAGATGCTGCGAAGCTTGTCCCAATCGATGAAGGTAATCATGAGGCATTAATTCGTTTTGCAAAAGATAATGAAATCGGCTTAACGATTGTCGGTCCAGAGGTTCCTTTAATTGCAGGTGTAGTGGATGCATTTGAAGAGGCAGATCTAAAGGTATTTGGACCAAATGCAAAAGCTGCGGTGATTGAGGGCTCAAAGGAATTTGCAAAAGACTTAATGAAAAACTATGATATCCCGACCGCCGCTTACGCTACCTTCACATCGTTTGAAGAAGCGAAGGCTTATGTGGAAGAAAAGGGTGCGCCAATTGTCATTAAAGCAGACGGTCTTGCAGCAGGAAAAGGCGTGACAGTCGCTATGACACTTGAAGAGGCGATCAACTGTCTGCACGACTTTTTGGAAGATGAAAAGTTTGGCGATGCAAGTGCATCTGTCGTCATCGAGGAATTTTTAACAGGCGAGGAATTTTCACTGATGGCCTTTGTCAATGGAGAAAAGGTGTACCCAATGGTGATCGCGCAGGATCACAAACGGGCATTTGAAGATGACAAAGGACCGAATACCGGCGGGATGGGGGCTTATTCGCCAGTACCGCAAATTTCAGATGAAGTCGTCCAAAAAGCGGTGGAAGATGTCGTCAAACCGGCGGCTCTCGCAATGGTGCAGGAAGAGCGTCCGTTTACAGGCATTTTATATGCAGGCTTAATGCTGACACCAGAAGGCTCAAAGGTCATTGAATTCAATGCACGCTTTGGCGATCCTGAAACGCAGGTGGTTCTCCCTCGTCTTGAATCAGATCTAGTCCAAGTATTCCTCGATATTCTAGATGGAAAAGATGTGGACTTACAGTGGAAAGACACTGCCGCTATCAGTGTCGTTCTTGCTTCAGAAGGATACCCGGAGGACTACGCAAAAGGCACACCAATCGGTGCTTTGCAAACAACGGTGTCTGATGTCGTGACCTTCCACGCAGGAACAAAAAAAGAAAACGATCAATTCGTCACAAATGGCGGCCGTGTAGTTAATGTAACCGCATTTGACGATACATTTGAAGCGGCAAGATCAAGAGTGTATGAAGCGGTTGAAGAAATCATGCAGCCAGGTCTATTTTACCGCCGTGACATTGGCGCCCGTGCACTGAAGGCTGCGGGGAAATCCGTTTAATTAAAACACCTTTCTATCTGATGAGATGGAAAGGTGTTTTTTGTTCATGAGAAGGGATGCCGATCGAATATGAAGAAGTAGTATGGGATCACGAGTTGATGAGGAGGCAGTATGGTCATTCAAGGAATCATTCTATTTGCAATCGTATTACTTATTTTATTTGTCGTGTTCTCAAATCTCATCATGAATGAAGCAAGAAAGCAAAACAAAGTCAAAAAGAGATCAGCCATGATGTATATGAGCATGTCTATATTGGTGAGTATGGCGATTGTCTCATCCATTTGGAAATTCTTTATTAACTGATTCATAAGAGAGGAATGAGTGTATGGTGCAATTGAAGGAACTTGCGAACGAGCGTTTTTCTGCCTCGATCTGTATTGATTCATTTAATGAGCGAATCCGTTTGGATGACTATAGCGGCAGGGTGCGGGATGTGATTCAGTCGGTACTTCAGGAAGCGGCGGACTGCAAGGCTTCTAAGGTCATTGTGAAAGTAAGACGTGAGCATGTACCTCTTTTTTTAGAAAAAGGCTTTCGGCTTGAAGGGGTGTTTTCTCATTATTTCCTCGGAAGTGATGCGTACGGCATGTCGCTTTTTCTCACTGAGGATCGAATGAACAGTTCGTATTGGCTGGAGGAAGATAAGATCGTCGCATCCATTCAAGCGAAGGAGATGAAAAAAGACCAAGGCACGTGGCAGGATGAGTATGTGATGAGGAAAGCCGATCCGAAGGATATTCACAAGCTGGCAAAGCTCTATGATACGGTCTTTGAAACGTATCCTACGCCAATGAACGAGCCAGATTATATCCAAAAGGTAATGGCGGAAGGGACTGTCTTTTATGTTGTTGAACATGACGGACACATTGTGAGTGCAGCATCCGCTGAAATCAATGCGTTATATGGCCATGCGGAATTAACAGATTGTGCGACCCTTCCATCATACAGAAAACTAGGATTCATGCATCATTTGATTCTAGCACTTGAAAAAGAACTCCAGTCGATGCATATCTATGTCTTTTATTCTCTTGCACGTGCACTGTCCTATGGGATGAATCAAGTGTTTTATCAGCTCGGGTATACGTATACCGGGCGCTTCCAAAACAACTGCTATATTTTTGACAAAATTGAAGATATGAATCTATGGGTCAAAACGCCGAATGAATCATGAAATGGTTCTCATCTGATCTAGCAGACCAGATAGACGGTACGCCATGATACTGAGCTGCAGCTTCATCCGATCATCAGTGGATTTGAGGCTGCAGCCTGTTCTCGTTTCAATTTGTTTCAGCCGGTAGCTTAATGTATGTCTATGAATAAACAATTCTCCCGCAGATTTTTGAATATTTTCATTGTGTGCCAAATACACTTCGAGTGTATGGATCAGGTCAGCCCCTTGTTTTTTCGTAAAAAGCAAAGGACTTAACAGCTCCACGTAAAAGTCATGCAAATTCATACCCGCTTCATTCATTTCAAGAAGCATGCCATATAAGCCAAGCTTTTGATAATGAATGATGCTTTCGTCTGTTTTTAAAAGCGGAAGGAGCCTTGCTGCATACTGCGCTTCCTTCGCGCTTTTTGCAAAGAGACTGATCTGGTCATAGGCTCTCCCGATGCCAATGACAATCGGATGGACGGGAAAAAAATACGACCAAGTGCTCCGGCACTCCTCTGCTGCGCGATACCACTCCGCTTCTTGAAACGCTTTTTTTCCTGCGGGTGTCAGGACAAA
The DNA here is from genome assembly GCF_002998605.1 of Bacillus sp. MZGC1. Lineage (NCBI taxonomy): Bacteria > Bacillati > Bacillota > Bacilli > Caryophanales > Bacillaceae > Bacillus > Bacillus sp. MZGC1. The sequence continues at coordinate 241,471 of NZ_PVRE01000005.1, read as the reverse complement.
AATGGAATCGAGCCTTGCCTTTAGTAAAAAGGGAATATGTCTGCGTTCAAATATCGATGTGAGTAATTGAGAGAGGCGCTGCATCATTTGATGATCGAGCTGTGTGTGCTGATGCTGGAATTGAAAGTAGATCACCACCTGCTCATCGCTCATATCATATTGCAGCTTTGTTGCTTGTTCGACCACGTAGCTTTCTTCTGTATATTGCTGCTGCAAAATATCATCTAACAAATGTCCCTGCATTTGGTTTTCTGTATCTTGAATGGCCTTTTGCTTCAGCCATTCAATCGCATACACTGCCCCGGCATGCTCAATGGCAATCGCGTCGAGATGATGCCACGTATCCTTTTTCTTTAAAGACACAATAAACCCGAAAATATCCCCCATCGCAATCACCGGACATGCGGCGAGGACAAACGCTCCGCACGTGTCATAGACGAGCCGGCCTTTCTCCTCTGCCTGCTTAAGAAGGGGCATGGTTTCAATTGGTTCACGATCTGTCAGAAAGCCAAAGGCAGGAGAGTACGTCACTTCATCTTTGATGAGATGAACCGCTGTTTGATGTAAAAAGACATCAAGCACGACGATGTTCGCTGCAGTGAGATGTGCCAGTTCATCTGTAATTTGCGTCACATTTTTATTCCTTACATTTAATTGGGTCAGTCTTTGATGAATCGCTGATGAATATTTAAGCTGATGGAGCTGACTGCTCACGATTTGTTCTAGGACGGCTTTTGTAATGTCTGAGAAATTGATGTGCGGCGGAATTTCGATGAGCGGAATGCCGCTATTTTTCGCTGCTTGAATGAGTGATGCTGGAATGTCGCTTAAGTATACACCTTTATAAATAGCGATGGCTGATAGCCTTTGAGATTGAATCAATTCCTCAAGCCGGTCGCGTCTTTCTTGATTGTCCGCGAGTCCGAATCCGGTTGTGACGAGCAATTCCCCTTCGGAAAGTCTTGACGTGTCTTCGATGATTTCCACGATGGTCACCCATTGAATGAGTCGGTCCAGTCCATTTTCTCCAGCAAGCAGCTTTGTTCCCTTCATGATATCGAGCGAGAGTGCATCTTTGACGAGAATCGCCATAGACTCATGACCTCCTTTTGAACACTCTTATACACGATGTATAAAAAATGCGTGTGAAATTCGGGCATGTGGCGAATGGAGGATGACTGCCCTCTTGATTAAGCTAATCTTATAACAAGTATACAAAATTTTCTTGCGATTCATGAAAAAAGAAAGATGCAGCTGCTGACAAGAGAGGGAGGAATGGCAAAGTGGAGACCCGGGATTACTTAATCAAACCGATGTTGAATCAGCATTATCCTGTGGCTGTGAAAGGAGAGGGGATTTATTTATATGATCGGGACGGGAAAAAATATTTAGACGGCTCTTCGGGGGCTGTCACGGCAAGTATTGGACATGGCATACGTGAGATCATTGATGCCATGACAGAGCAAGCGGAAAAAGTGAGCTTTACGTACAGATCGCAATTCACAAATGAACCAGCAGAAGAACTTGCCTATGAATTGAGTACGCTTTGCCCAGGTAACCTGAACTGGTCTTTTTTTGTCGGAAGCGGATCAGAGGCAACGGAAACGGCTATGAAAATTGCTATTCAGCATTGGCAGGAGCAGGGGAAGGCTGAGAAAAATCACATTATCTCAAGATGGATGAGTTATCACGGCATCACACTCGGTGCGCTGTCGATGTCAGGACATATTGCAAGGAGAGAGCGCTTTGAACCATTGCTCGAAAAGCATCCGGTGCTGTCTCCGCCATATAGCTATCGTTCATGGCTGCCAAAGGAAGAGGTCAAGCAGGTCGAATGGTATGTCCAGGAATTTAAAACCGTCATTCAGCGTATAGGAAAAGAGAGGATTGCCGCTTTTATTGCAGAGCCGATTGTTGGAGCATCGGGAGCGGCGCTTGTACCGCCAGACGGATATTTTGAAGCGATGAAGCGTGTCTGTGAGGAAAACGGTATTTTAATGATTGCAGACGAAGTCATGACAGGCTTTGGACGAACTGGGAAAATGTTTGCGATGGAACATTGGGGCGTCGTACCAGATATTATGGTTCTCGGCAAAGGCATGAGTGCCGGCTATTCACCGATTGCGGCAGCCGTCTCAGCAGATCATGTTATCGCACCGATTCTGAGCGGTTCAGGTTCTGTGATGGCAGGTCACACCTATAGCGGCAATCCGCTTTCAGCAGCCGTCTCACTAGCTGTCATACGATATATGAAAAAACATCAGCTTCCTGAACGAGCGGATCTGTCTGGCCGATATTTAATGAATGCTTTAAAGGATTTGCAAACAAACCATTTCATCATAGGAGATGTGAGAGGAAAGGGACTGCTCATTGGCATTGAGTTTGTCGCAGACCGCTTATCGAAAACACCATTTCCTGCCCATGCTCAAATGACGCATTTAGTCGTTGAGACGGCCAAGCAAAATGGCTTGCTTGTTTACCCAGCAAGCGCTGGAGAGGATGGAGTGGGAGGTGCAGCGGTCATGATTGCACCGCCGCTTTCCATCACGCAGCAGGAGATGGATGAACTCATTCAATTATTTGAGCAGACAATCACGCAGGTCGAACAAGAAGTCATCAACCGAGGGTTTTTCCCATCTGCGATGTAGGGAGGAAAGATGATGAACAAAACAGCGAATGTTGATGAAGTGATCACGCATTTTAGGGACGGCATGACCATCATGTTTGGCGGGTTTGGCGGCGTAGGGTCCCCGCCATCATTGATCGACGCCATCCTAGAAGCGAATATCAAAGATCTGACATTGATCGGAAACGATGCAGGCTTCCCGCAAATAGGTGTTGGCCGGCTGATCACAGAAGGAAGAGTCAAGAAGATCATTGCTTCTCATATTGGCTCAAATCCAATAGCCGGACAGAAAATGCAGGCAGGTACACTAGACGTTCATTTTTACCCGCAAGGCATTCTAGCAGAAAAAATTCGAGCAGGCGGGATGGGCTTGGCAGGCATTGTGACAGATGTCGGCATGGATAGCCTCAATCTCGATGAGAAGCAGCTCGTTCCGCTAAACGGGAACACATATATCCTTGAGCCTGCGCTAACAGCGGATATTGCCATTGTGAATGCCCTCAAAGCAGACGAAGCAGGAAATCTGATTTTTGATAAAAGTGCACGGAATACAAACCCGATTGTGGCGATGGCAGGAGACTGGACCATTGCGGAAGTGGAAGAGATCGTGCCTGTGGGCAGTCTTCATCCAGAAGAAATCGTGACACCAGGGGTATTTGTGAACCAGATCGTGCAATCAAAAGGAGTGAACTGGACATGGGCATGGGAGACATCGATTTAAGACACCGCATAGCCAAACGCGCGGCGCAGGAAATTGAAGATGGTATGATCGTCAATCTAGGGATCGGCATCCCGACCCTTGCGGCTGATTACATTCCAGCGCATTACAACGTATGGCTTCATGCAGAAAACGGCATTATGGGGGCAGGAGCCTCACCAGCACAAGGAGAAGAAGATCCGAATTTGTGCAATGCAGGCGGTTTTCCCATTACATTAACAAAAGGCGGTTCATACATGGACAGCACGACAGCTTTTGGCATCATTCGGAAAGGTATGCTTGATATGACCATTTTAGGTGCACTTGAAGTAAGCAGTCAGGGTGATCTTGCGAATTGGATTGTGCCGGGCAAACGAGTACCGGGGATGGGCGGAGCGATTGAGCTTGCGCAAAAGGCGAAAAAGGTTGTGGTGGTGATGAGCCACCTTGATAAACACGGTGAGTCAAAGGTGAAATCTGCCTGTACACTGCCCTTAACCGCTAAGTCTTGTGTGGATCTGATTATTACGGATATGGCAGTCATTGAGGTCAAATCACAGCTGCTCATTTTACGTGAAGTCATGCCGCCGTTTCAGCCGGAAGATGTCATAAGGGCGACAGAGGCCCCATTAATTTTAGCGCCTGATGTCAAATCTGTTGTGTAGAAAGGATGACTGACTTGCAGCCAATTACACGGATCAGAAGCTGGATGAGAGAGCACCAAGATGAAGCGATTGCGCTTCTTCAGCAAATGGTGCAATGTGAAAGCACCCAAGGGAATGAACAAGATGTGCAGCAAATTGTAGCAAATAAGCTTTCCGCAATTGATTTTGATGTAGATGTATGGGACATTGGCGGAGAAGACCTGCTGGAACATCCGTATTTCTATTCCCCGAGGCGTTCCTTTAAAGGAAGTCCCAATGTCGCCGGACGATTGAAGGGGAAAGGCGGCGGCAAATCCATTTTATTAAATGGGCACGTGGATGTTGTTCCAGCAGGAGATACGAAACAATGGACATATCCGCCCTACAGCGGGCATATCATAAACGGGAGACTTTATGGACGCGGGGCAACAGATATGAAAGGCGGAAATGTTTCTTTACTCTTCGCACTAGAGGCACTGCATGCGCTTCAGATTCCGCTGAAAGGAGATGTTGTGTTTCATAGTGTCGTCGAAGAAGAAAGCGGCGGTGCAGGCACCCTTGCAGCCATACTGAGAGGGTATACAGCAGATGCGGCCATCATTCCAGAACCAAGTCATATGAAAATCTTTCCGATTCAGCAGGGATCTAAGTGGTTCAGACTGTATATTAAAGGAAGGGCAGCTCATGGCGGAACAAGATATCACGGTGTTTCCGCTATTGAAAAGAGTATGATCGTTCTTACGCATATAGCGGCACTTGAAGAAGAACGAAATCAGCGCATCACCGAGCCGTTATTTCAGCATATCCCAATTCCGATCCCCATCAACATGGGGAAAATTCAAGGCGGTGATTGGCCGTCCTCTGTAGCAGATCTGGTCACAATGGAGGGCAGACTTGGAGTGATGCCAGGTGAGACGGTTGAGCAGGCAGAGAAGGAATTAGAAAATTGGATGACGGGACTTGGGGAAAAGGATGAATGGTTCAAAGATCATCCTGTCGAGGTCGAATGGTTTGGGGCAAGATGGCTTCCAGGCTCAATCGATACGGATCATCCACTTTTATGTCTATTGAAGGAACAATATGAAGCAGTCAAGAAGGAGCCGCCAAAGATCGAAGCCGCTCCTTGGGGAACAGACGGCGGATTACTGTCACAGGCGGCAGGTATTCCGATCATCGTGTTTGGACCTGGAACAACAGAGCTTGCCCATTTTCCGAATGAATCCATCGATATTGAGCATGTGATTGAAGCAGCAGAAATTATCGCAGGTACGATGGTGGAATGGTGTGAAGCAGCGGAGTGATGAAAGAGGCAGAAAATAATTACAAAAAAAGAAGGCTGTCTCACTCAGCCTTCTCTTTATGTGTGTCCTGCTGCTCACACATATACGTCACTGGACAAAAACGAAGAATGCCAGATGCCAGTTTCATCCCGCCGCACATGATGCTGAAAAGCAGCATTTTACTCCATGGTTTTCTAGCATATAAAGAACCAGCCACAGTACATATTGTCATTCCGCAGGCAATTCGAATGAGCGCTTCCATTAAGCCGAGATTAGGTTTCATTGAAGGTGAATCTCCTTTTTTAAATATTTTAAGTGTGATTTCAAGAAATTGTAACGTTTCATTAATGCGTAACGTGGTTCGTTATGTTACGATAGTGCTAATACAAATGAAGGAGAGTATGTGAATGTCCGAACGTACTTTTAATTGGAGAAACAATGACATCCGCACACAAATCGATGTAGTCGACTCAAAAATAGTTCCAACACTCCTTTTAATGAATGGACTCGTGCTAAACCCATTTTTGAAACAATGGGTGAAGGCAAATATTTGGATACATGATGATCGAATTGTTTATGTCGGAGCAGAGCTTCCTCAAAATAAATCAGCTAAACGTGTGATTGATTGTGAAGGGAAATACATTGTGCCTGGGTATATAGAGCCTCACGCGCATCCGTTCCATATTTATAATCCCCAATCACTTGCAGAATATGTGTCTCAATTTGGCACAACAACGATGGTCAGCGATAACTTATTTCTTCTTTTGCAGAGCAATGAAAAGAAAGCGCTTTCCGCTCTGTGTGAATTAAAACAGCAGCCAATTCAGTATTTCTGGTGGTCTAGATACGATCTTCAGACTGAAGTCAGATATGAAGATGAGATGCTTCCTATCAACTATCGCAAGGAATGGATTGATCATCCTGATGTCCTTCAAGGCGGCGAATTAACAAGCTGGCCAAGATTGATGGACGGTGATGATCTCATTTTATATTGCATGCAAGAAACGAAGAAGCAGAGAAAACGAATTGAAGGGCATTTCCCCGGAGCTTCCGAGAAAACGCTAACAAAAATGAAGCTGTTTGGCGCGGACAGCGATCATGAAGCGATGAATGCGGACGATGTGCTAAAACGCTTGTCCCTTGGCTACCATGTCTCACTTCGTCATTCTTCCATCCGCCCAGATTTAGTGAACATTTTAAGAGAACTGCACGAGCGTGATTTTAGACACTATGATCACTTTTTCTATACAACAGACGGAGCTGCGCCTCATTTTTATGAGGAAGGTATGATTAATCGTTTGATTTCAATTGCCCTTGAAGAAGGCGTGCCTATCATTGATGCGTATAATATGGCGACATTTAACATTGCAAAATACTATCAAATTGATGACCTATTAGGTGTTGTCGGTCCCGGCCGGCTGGCTTCTTTGAATATTTTAGATGATCCGATGAACCCAAATCCTGAAACGGTGATATCTAAAGGGGTTATTCTCAAATTGGATGGTGAGAACCAGCATCAATTTCAAGAAACTAAATGGAAAAATGGCGGGCTTGTTCCATTAGATTTATGCTATGATCTGACGATGAGTGATTTGCAATTTTCCATGCCGCTAGGTGTCAAAATGAGAAATGCTGTCATCATGGAGCCTTATACAGTGGAGATTGATAACTCGGTGAACCAGCTGTCCTGTGACCATGATCAAAGTTTCTTTAGCTTGATTGACCGAAAAGGCGAGTGGCGTGTGAATACGATGCTCAAAGGTTTCGCAAACAAAGTGCAAGGCTTTGTCAGCTCATTTTCGCTCACGGGTGACATTTTAGTGATTGGGAAAAATAAAGAGGACATGATGCTGGCACATAAGAGAATGAAAGAAATCGGCGGGGGGATCGTCCTCACAGAGAACGGGAAAATTTTGCACGAAATCCCGCTGCAATTATCAGGCTGTGCATCGGCTGAACCGTTTGAGACTGTTCTTCAGCAGATACAAACATTACGCGAGCTGCTCATTGAGCGAGGCTATCCATTTGATTGCCCAATTGATACACTTGTCTTTTTCCAAAGTACACATTTGCCGTATATTCGAGTGACACCAAGAGGAATATTTGATGTCATGAAAAAAACTGTACTCTTTCCGTCTATAATGCGTTAAAATATAACAGAGTGGAGCTGTATCATCTTTGCCACATTTCTGACAGCTGTTATAGGGCAGAAGTGAGCAATGGATCTCTTCGCTGCCATGTAAGTGAAAATGCTTATGTGGAGTTGTTGAAGCAGAGGGCTTTGACATGACGAGTGAAATGCCCTAATTGAAAAATGAATCTGTCGGTTACGCTGGCCGACCAACATATTTTGAATAATTGAGCGAGGCGGGGCGCATGTTTGTGGTCTCGCCGAGCTTTCCGCACAACCTGTATTTTAGGGCATAACTAATCAAGCAGAAGTGATCTTGATATCGGAAGCAAACAAGTTTGTCAGATTGTCGTACAAGGAAAATGACAGAACTTGTCGAATTTGTATACGATAAAGAAGCTTCGGCTTACGAAAGAACTGACGGCATTTCCAGCGTAGAACCAAACCTGTCATGATTCGTTCAAAGCTCATTGCTGAGGTTGAAAAAAATTAGTCAGGAAAGATACCGCTTTTCTTCATAGAATGTCGTGCGAAGCGGTGTGCCAATAGTAAAGGAGAAGATGTATAAAGATGCAAATTGATAAATTAAGGGGCAAAAGCTTAGATCAGTTATTCAACTCCATCTTATCCCTTAAAGACCTGGAAGAATGCTATCGATTCTTTGATGATTTGTGTACCATCAATGAAATCCAATCTTTATCACAGCGTCTTGAAGTAGCGCGTATGCTTCGCGAGGGGAACACGTATCATAAAATTGAGACGGAAACAGGTGCGAGCACTGCAACCATCTCACGTGTCAAACGCTGCTTGAACTACGGAAATGATGCCTATACGATGGCACTTGACCGCGTAGCAGAACAGCAGGCAAATGACGAAACAAAATAAAACAGCTTTCACTGTAAACAATCCTTTTCAACAAGAATGGAGTTGTTTACAGTTTTTTTATGGAGAGCGCTGAAAAGACAAGCAAGGACTGGCTGAATCAAGCGGTCCTGTTTTTTATTTTAGCTCGCCTATAACCTCACGCATCCTTGAGCCAAAATGTCAACGAAAAAAAGGTGCGAAAACGCACCTTTTCTCAAACTAGACAGATGGCTGTGTCCCTGAAAACATCGGCACTTCACTTGTCTGGCCATTTTCTTGTCTGTAGATAATATGTTTTTCATTAAAATGAATGGGAGATTCAATTCCAGCGGCTGCGGATAAGTTAAACAAACCTTCTCTTAGAGAAAGGATATAATTGCAGACTCGGTATTTCTTTTCTTCAATTGATAAACCCTTTTGCAGCTTTGGATCCGTTGTGGCGACCCCGACTGGGCATTTATTCGTGTGGCACACTTGTGCGCGAATGCATCCGACTGAAAACATGAGTCCCCGTGCGATATTTACAAAGTCAGCACCCATGGAAAGGGCAATCGCAATTTTATCAGGTGAGAGAAGTTTGCCGGAAGCAAAGAGTTTTACCTGATCTCTGACACCGTATTCTTTCAATATTTGATGAACCATTGGGAGCGCCGTGAAAATGGGCAGCCCTGCGGAATCTGCCAATTCATGAAAGGATGCACCAGTGCCGCCTTCTCCGCCATCCACTGTAATGAAATCAGGATGCTTTCCGCTTTTTTTCATATACGCTGCAAGCTCTTCAATGTTTTCTTTATGTCCGACAACAAGCTTGATGCCAACAGGCTTTCCGCCTATACTTCGTAGCTGTTCAATGAAATCAAACATATCAGGAATGGAGTGGAACATCTCAAATCGGTTTGGGCTGTCAATGGATTGATGGGGCGGCAATTTACGGATATTCGCAATTTCTTCGGTGACCTTTTCGCCGTCAATATGTCCGCCGCGTGTTTTTGCTCCTTGAGCCAGCTTCAGCTCAAAGGCTTTGACTTCCTCGTGCTCACTTTTTTTCTTAAATTCTTCAAAGGAGAAAGCACCATCCTCTGTTCTGACACCAAATAGACCGGGCCCAATCTGGCAAATGATATCGGCTCCGCCTTTGAGGTGATATGGGGAAAGCCCGCCTTCACCTGTGTTCATCCACGTACCGCCAGCCATTTTTAATCCAGAGGATAGTGCTGTAATGGCCCTGTCGCCTAAAGATCCGTAGCTCATGGCAGACTGTCCAATCAGGCCTTTTACACGGAAAGGCTTTTGACATGTGTGTTCGCCAATCACTTGTACATCGTCTTGATGGAGATAGTAAGGTTTTGCTTCGACCTCTTTGGTATGTTCACTTCTTCGCAGTAAATTGTCTTGATCAATCTGATACACTTTTGTATATATTTTTTCAGATTGATCGATGCGTAATTCATCTCGCTGCTTTGGAAATAGGACGTTGCGAATGTAGTAACCAGGCTTGTCAAAATCACGTTTTGATCCAAAGCCCATCGTCCGGCTTTTGTACTTCCCAGACATGACAGCTTGCTCATATTCTCTTCTTGAGAAAGGAAGCTCCTCCCGATCATTCAGAAAAAGATATTGGCGCAGCTCAGGTCCTATTTTTTCAAAAATAAACCGCAGCTTTCCAATGACCGGATAATTTCGCAGGACAGAATGCTCTTCCTGTTTTTCATCTCGCATCCAAATCCAGATGAATAAAATGATTGGTAAGATGAAACAAATCACTAATAGTGCGCCAATGACAATGAAAGTTGTTGTCACGAAGATCCCCTCTTTTCTCTATCATTGCTGTTGTTATTCCACTTTTCATTGAAAGAGAAACCACTTCAACAGATTGTGACGTTTAGAAATAAAAAGGCGGGGTAACTTACAAATAAGATCATAAGGGGAGGGAACATACATGAATAAGCGTCCAAATGCGTATGTACTTGCAGGATTAGGGGTTGGTGGTGCTGTGTTATTAGCGGTAAAAAATAAACAGCATCTCAAAAAATGGGCAAGCATGTTCCGCTCAGATGAAAAGATTCCTGAAAAAGCCGGACACCCTGATCCATTAGATATTCAAGACAACAAGATGGTCGATGAAGGGGCCATGACATCCGTCCATTATTTCAATGAAGTGAGACAATAGTTTGAAAAAACCGTTTTGACCATTCAAAACGGTTTTTTCTTGTCTTTCTTTTGACGTTATATCGAAGAGGATCGACAATCGTAAAACCGATCAGCCCTTTGTGATCAGGCGTCGAGAATTGAATTTCAATGCCCGATAAATGATAGGTTGAGAGAACTTCCTGATCCGTAAAACGTAACGAAAGCTCGTCCTCATAAACGGGTGCATGCTTCAAAACCTCGGCTTCTTCTGCAAATAGCTCCAGCCCAGCCACTCGGCCCTCTTTATCAATATCTGCATTCACACATTCATTTACGTCAAATTCAATGGTTTCTTTGATTGTTCCGATTCTAGGCGGGATGAGATCAATGTATCCGATGTCGATCGTTTGATCATATGTGATGGTTCTTTTCAAATCATTCACCTGCTTATTAGATAGTAAAATGTTCCTTTATTGTATAATATCATGTGATGAGACGAAGCAGCTCGCATTTCAGTTCAGTATTAATATATTTATCTCCCTTAGTCCTCTTGAAGTGGATCTTTTCACATAGTCTCCATTAGCCTCATTTAGAGTTAAAATCGTCCATTTTCAAAAGAATGAAACTTTTAGCTGAAGGAGGTTACCCATTTTTTGCGGTCACTGATTTTGTTATAATATTTAAATGGAATGAAACGAATGGAGGAACGTTTTTCATGTATGATGTTACCGAGTGGAAGCATGTCTTTAAACTCGATCCAAATAAAGAAATATCCGATGAACAGCTGGAGGCGATTTGTGAATCTGGTACGGATGCCATATTGATTGGCGGCAGTGACAATGTGACAGAGGACAATGTGCTCCAATTGATGTCAAAGGTCCGCCGATTTCTTGTGCCATGTGTGCTCGAAATCTCAACACATGAGATGATTGTGCCGGGCTTCGATCTGTATTTCATCCCGACCGTCTTAAACAGCTCTCATCCTGATTGGATTGTTGGGCTTCATAAGGACGCGATGAAGGAATTCGGTGATTTGATGTCAATGGAAGAGATTGTGCCTGAAGGCTATGTTATTTTAAATGAAGAGTGTAAAGCGGCCAAGCTCACAGAGGCAAATACAGCGCTGGACATCGATGACGTAAGGGCATATGCAAGAGTGGCAGAGCATTTGATGAAGCTGCCCATTTTTTATCTAGAATACAGCGGAACGCTTGGAGATATAGAGCTTGTGAAAGAAACAAAAGCAGTGCTTCATGAAACGGTCCTTTTTTATGGCGGGGGCATTGAAAACGCGAAGCAGGCAACAGACTTTGCGCAGCATGCAGACGTGGTTGTTGTAGGAAACGTCATTTATGACAATTTCAAAGAAGCATTAAAGACAGTGGGCGCAGTCAAAAAGTCATCATAGTCAAACAAGACGAAACGGGTTAAAATAGAACATAAGTTCGAATTGGCGGTGAATGGAATGAATGAAATATCGAATCATCTATTAGAAGGGCTGAATGACGCGCAGAAAGAAGCGGTCAAAGCAACAGACGGTCCCCTCCTCTTGATGGCAGGAGCAGGAAGCGGAAAGACACGGGTGCTCACACATCGAATTGCCTACTTAATGGCCGAAAAGCATGTGGCTCCGTGGAACATTTTAGCGATTACGTTTACAAATAAAGCAGCACGTGAAATGCGTGAGCGTGTACAAGCCATTTTAGGGCCTGGTGCCGATGACATTTGGATCTCTACGTTCCACAGCATGTGTGTGCGCATTTTACGACGCGATATTGACCGTATTGGTGTGAATCGCAACTTCTCTATATTAGACACATCTGATCAGCTTTCAGTCATAAAAAATATTCTGAAAGAACGAAATATCGATCCTAAAAAGTTTGATCCACGCAGCATTTTAGGTTCAATCAGCAGTGCAAAAAACGAACTCATAGACGCAGAGGAATACGCCAAAACAGCTGGTGATTTCTATGATCAAGTGGTCAGCGACGTCTATACAGATTATCAAAAACGGTTACTCAAAAACCAATCACTCGATTTTGATGATTTAATTATGATGACGATTCGTCTGTTTGAGCGCATCCCTGAAGTATTAGAACACTATCAGCGGAAATTCCAATACATTCATGTCGATGAGTATCAGGATACGAACAGAGCGCAGTACATGCTTGTGAAACTGCTCGCTCAGCGTTTTCAAAATATATGTGTTGTCGGTGACTCGGATCAGTCCATTTACCGCTGGCGCGGAGCGGATATTACAAACATTCTCTCCTTTGAAAAAGATTATCCGTCCAGTGAAGTGATTCTGCTTGAGCAAAATTACAGATCGACTAAACGTATTCTAAATGCCGCAAACACGGTGATCCAAAACAATTCAAACCGTAAGCCGAAAAATCTTTGGACAGAAAATGATGAAGGAGCGAAGATTGCCTATTACCGTGCAGATAATGAATTCGGTGAAGGTCAATTTGTTGCTGGAAAGATTCATCAGCTTCATCAGAGCGGTAAGCGTAAATTATCCGATTTTGCGATTCTTTATCGAACCAATGCCCAGTCTCGTGTCATAGAGGAAACATTATTGAAGTCAAACATTCAATACAACATTGTCGGCGGCACGAAGTTCTATGACAGGAAAGAGATCAAGGACATTTTGGCATACTTACGCCTAGTAGCTAACCCAGATGACGACATTAGCTTTGCACGTATTGTCAACGTACCAAAGCGTGGAATCGGTGCGACATCTGTTGATAAAATCGCAGCATATGCGGAGATGAATGACCTGTCTATGTTTGAAGCGCTTGGTCAGGTAGATTTCATTGGACTCAGTGCAAGGGCAGCCAATGCGCTTGATGAGTTCAAACAGCTCATTGATCAAATGACGAACATGCAGGATTATTTATCTGTCACAGAATTAACAGAAGAAATCCTAGAGAAAACAGGCTATCGTGAAGCACTGAAGGTTGAAAAAACGATTGAAGCACAAAGCCGTCTAGAAAATATTGACGAGTTTCTCTCCGTGACTAAGAACTTTGAAGAACAAAATGAAGACAAGTCTCTCGTGACTTTCCTGACAGATCTCGCCCTCGTCGCAGACATTGATAAGCTGGATGAGAATGAGGAAGAAGATCAGGATGCCGTCATCTTAATGACTCTTCATGCTGCAAAAGGTCTAGAATTCCCTGTTGTTTTCTTAATGGGCATGGAGGAAGGTGTTTTCCCGCACAGCCGTTCATTAATGGAAGATGCAGAGATGGAAGAAGAGCGCCGCCTTGCCTATGTAGGCATCACACGGGCGGAAGAAGAGCTCTATTTATCAAGTGCCAAGATGAGAACACTCTTCGGCCGGACAAACATGAACCTTGAATCAAGATTCATTCGAGAAATACCAGCTGATTTATTGGACAACCTAAATGAGAAGAAAGAAACGAAAACACCGTTTGGCCAAACAAGAGAAAGACCGCAAAGACGGGGACCTGTCTCACGTCCGCAAACTCAAACCATTCAAAACACAGGCGGCGGAAGTATTGGCTGGGCTGTGGGTGATAAAGCGGCTCATAAAAAATGGGGCGTTGGAACGGTTGTGAGTGTAAAAGGCAGTGGAGACAGCACAGAGCTTGATATTGCCTTCCCAAGCCCTACAGGCATTAAGCGTCTTCTCGCAGCATTTGCGCCAATTGAGAAGCAATAAACCGATAGCACTTATAAAACGGATGAATTGAAAGGAAGAAGCAGATGGATAAAGAAGCAGCGAAACGCCGGATCGAGGAACTGCACCAGATTTTGAACCAATACAACTACGAATATCATACACTTGATCGTCCAAGTGTTCCTGACGCTGAATATGATGCGCGGATGCGTGAGCTGATCTCTTTAGAGGAAGAGCACCCTGATTTAAAAGCAGCGGACTCCCCTTCACAAAGAGTAGGAGGCGCTGTGTTAGACGCCTTCCAAAAAGTGCGTCACGGCACACCGATGCTCAGCCTCGGGAATGCGTTTAATGAACAGGACCTTCTTGATTTTGACCGACGGGTTCGTCAAGCAGTTGGTGACGATGTCGCATACAATGTCGAGCTGAAAATTGACGGACTCGCTGTTTCTCTCCGTTATGAAAACGGTGTGTTTGTCCGAGGTGCCACGCGTGGAGATGGGACAACGGGTGAGGATATTACTGAAAACCTCAAAACCATTCGTTCCATCCCGCTCAAAATCAAACGTCCTCTGTCGATTGAAGTGAGAGGCGAGGCATTTATGCCAAAACCTTCTTTTGAAGCATTAAATGAAAAAAGATTACAAAACGAAGAAGAGCCGTTTGCGAACCCGCGTAATGCGGCTGCAGGCTCGCTTCGTCAGCTTGATACGAAAATTGCGGCGAAACGAAACCTTGATATCTTCGTCTACAGTATAGCGGAGCTTGATGAAATCGGTGTTGAATCGCAAAGCGAGGGACTTGATCTTCTCGACGAACTTGGCTTTAAAACGAACAAAGAAAGACGGATGTGCCACACGATTGAAGAAGTGATCGACCTCATTGAAACATTGAAAACGAAGCGTGCCGATTTTTCATATGAAATCGATGGAATTGTGATCAAAGTCGATTCGTTAGCTCAGCAGGAAGAGCTCGGCTTTACAGCAAAAAGTCCCCGCTGGGCTGTTGCGTACAAGTTTCCGGCTGAAGAGGTCGTGACAAAGCTGCTTGATATTGAACTAAGTGTAGGACGTACAGGCGTCATCACACCAACGGCGATTCTTGAACCTGTCAAAGTAGCAGGGACGACAGTGCAGCGTGCTTCTCTTCATAATGAAGATTTGATCAAAGAAAAGGATATTCGCCTTTTTGATCAAGTGATTGTGAAAAAAGCGGGCGATATTATTCCGGAAGTCGCAGGCGTACTGATCGATCAGCGTACAGGAGAAGAAAAGCCGTTTCACATGCCGACTGAATGCCCAGAGTGTCATAGTGAGCTGGTGAGAATTGAAGGCGAAGTGGCTTTGCGTTGCATCAATCCAGAATGCCCTGCTCAAATACGTGAGGGACTCATTCACTTTGTTTCCCGTAATGCAATGAACATTGATGGGCTTGGCGAGCGGGTCATTACACAGCTTTTCCAAGAACAGCTTGTGTCTCGTGTGTCCGATCTTTACCGATTAACGAAAGAAGAGCTCATTCAGCTTGAGCGAATGGGCGAAAAATCTGTCGACAATTTACTGCGTTCGATTGAGCAATCGAAAGAAAACTCTCTAGAGCGTTTACTATTTGGACTCGGTATTCGATTTATTGGCTCTAAAGCGGCAAAGACCTTGGCGATGCATTTCGGCGACATCGATCAATTAAAGCAAGCGACGAAAGAACAATTACTCGAAGTCGACGAAATCGGTGAAAAAATGGCTGATGCCGTCGTCACGTACTTTGAGAAAGAAGAAATTCTCAACCTGCTAAATGAACTAAAAGAGCTTGGGGTCAATATGACCTATACAGGACCAAAGCCGGTGAAGGTTGAAGAAAGTGATTCCTATTTTGCAGGCAAAACCATTGTACTGACAGGGAAATTAGAAGAAATGGCCCGAAACGATGCAAAAGCAGCGATCGAAGCATTAGGCGGCAAACTGGCAGGTAGTGTGAGTAAAAAAACAGATTTAGTCATTGCCGGAGAAGCAGCGGGAAGTAAGCTGACAAAGGCAGAAGAACTCAATATTGAAATTTGGGACGAAGCTAAAATGCTCGAGGAGCTAAAGAAATAAGAGGAGTGTTTTCTATTGAAAAAGTTGTTATTGCTGCTGACAATGCTCACACTGGTATTGTCAGCGTGTGCACCTTTTGGGGGAAAGGAAGAGGAAGAGGTTACACAAAAAACGGATGAAACGAAGGAAACAGCCATCATCCCGATGTACAATATCTCTGACTCCTATTACAAAATGGTGCTGCCGTTTAAACAAGGGGCTGCGCGAGGATTAACAGCAGAGCGTCTCAACACACGCCTGGACATCGATGAATTTGAAACAGGACTTATGCGCCTTGCAACAGAGTCATTTAATACAAACGACTATCTTTTCCAAGAAGGACAGCATTTAGATGAGGACACCGTTCTCAGCTGGCTGTCGCGCAAAAAAACAGGCAGTGATCTGAAAAAGGCAGAAAAAGAAGATAAAGACTTTAAGAATCTCGGCTTAAACCCAGCTCTTCCAAACTCAGGTTCAACAAAGTCTAAAAATGAAAATAGTCCAATTTACTTAGCTTCGATGCTAGAACATAATTACTTAATTCGAAAAGATAAAAACAGCTTACAGCTTGGCGGAGTTGTCATTGGTCTTGCACTGAACTCTGTTTATTATTACCGTGAAAATATCGGTGATCCGCAGCAAGAGGTGACGATCGATTCATCGAAAAGTTCAAAGAAACTTTTGGCAGAAGGTGAAAAAATCGCTGAACAAGTGATCAAACGAATTCGTCAAATGGATGGACTGCAAAAAGTGCCTGTCATGATTGCACTTTATAAGCAAGCACCAAAATCATCTATCGTTCCAGGAAACTTTATCGCCAAAACGGATGTGAAAGCAGGCTCAGCTGATATCGGCAATTGGGATACGATCAAAGAGGAGAATGTCTTCTTCCCTTCAGATAATGCGAAAGGCAACTACAAAGATGATTCCGAGCGATTTGACCGCTTCAAAACAAAAGTCGAAGACTACTTCCCGAATTACACTGGTGTCGTAGGAAAAGGCTTTTACAAAAACGGCAACCTGCAAAAAATGAAAGTCGAAATTCCAATGCAGTTCTATGGAAAAACGGAAGTTGTAGCCTTCACGCAATATTTAACAGGTGAAGTCATGGATTACTATAAGAGTACCAATATCGAAATTAACATCACATCTTCTGATCAACAAGAAGCCCTGATCACGAAAAATGCTGAAGACAAAGAACCAACTGTTCATATATATGACTAAATAAAAACCGCCTATTGGCGGTTTTTTAAATTAGGTAAAATGTATCAAGTTATGAAAATATTGTTATAAAAAGTAGAAGTGTAGAAAATAATGTATTATTATGGGTGATAATGAAGAGAAAATGGAGATCAATATGAAAAACAAATCATTTTACTTTTTATTAGGGGGACAATCCCTAGCTAATTTTGGGGATTCGCTATATGTCCTCGTTCTGACCATCCTGACATATCAATTAACAAATTCTACACTGATTGCTTCAATGGTGGCTGTTTCGCAGTTTGTTGGACAAGCCCTTGGAGCGGTACTCATTCCTTTCTTTATGTATCAATTTAAGCTGAAAAGACTCATTATCTATTTGCAAATGTGTCAAATTGCTTTCTTCGGTTGCTTGATTTTCATTTATATTCTACAACTATCAACTTTTACTATTCCTTTCTTTTTTATCATTGTATTTTTCCTGTCTTTGATAGATGGAGGAACCATTCCTGTTCGAAATTCGATGATCCCGCGTTTAGTAGAAAAGAACTTTTTACTAAAAGCCAATAGTTATATCTTAACTTCTGATCAAATTGTTCTTTTACTAGGCTGGCTTTTAGGAGGGCTGTTTATTGGTATTCTTGGACCGCAGTTTCTCCTATTGACGACACTTGTTTTATACAGTTTGTCGCTCATATCTATGCTCTTTATGATTGATACTGGGGCTGCAGCTAAACAAGAGCAACAGTCTGAATCATTTGCTACAAGGGTCTTTTCAGGGTGGAAGCTCATGTATGAAAAGCCAACTATTCGAACATTAACGGTTTTAGAAATGCTATCCATGAGCGGTAGAAGTATCTGGACTGGAGCCATTATCCTTGTGTATGTCACAGAAGTCTTACACCAGCCTGAAACATGGTGGGGATTTATTAACGCAAGCTATTTTGGCGGAACCATTCTAGGCGGCCTGCTCGTGCTGCGGTTCGCAAAGCATGTGGAACAGCGTTTGTTTGATCACATTTTTTACAGTTCGGTGATCGTAGCTGTGCTAACCCTTTGCTTAGGATTGAATCATTCAGCATGGATGAGTTTGTTGTTTGTCTTTTTATTAGGGCCAGCTTTTCAGCTTCGCAGCATTTCTATTCGTACCTATGTACAAGATACACTGAGTGAAATTGAATTGCCCAAAATACTGTCAGCTCAACATACACTATCAACTTTTATATACGGAATGTCCATCCTTGTTATGAGCACCATGACCGATCTCTTTGGGGCAAGAGTCGTCTTTTTTATAAACGTTGCTCTGTTTACTGTGTCGGCTTTCCTAGCGTCTAGATTAAAAAATGAACAAATTTAGACATTTTATCTCAATTATTTACAAAAATACCGTTATATGATTTAATATGTTCGTAGAAATGTTAACTATATGAAAAGTAGAGGTGGCGTAATTGACTAGTAGTTTAGTATATTGGCCATTAACACATCCGCAGCGGCGCGTGATGAACATGGAAACATTTTATCCAGAAACACCGATCAATCATATTGGCGGTATCATTTTCGTCAATGGGCCGTTGCAGCTTGATAAACTGAAGCAGGCCATTGCATCTTGTATCATGATGACAGAATCTCTTCGTCTCAAGCTAGTAGAGAAAGATGGTGAGACGCTTCAATACGTTGATCCAAACGCCGATAATCCAATTCCTGCCTATGAGTTTTCCACACATGAAGACATGCTAGAATGGGCCGAAAAAGCCTTCAAAACACCATTTCAATTAACAGAAACCCCTCTCGCCGAATTTGCTGTATTAAAAGTCGGTGAACAACAATCCGGTTATTTCATCAAATGCCATCATACAGTAGCAGATGGATGGTCGATGAAAGTAATCATCGATAAAATTAGCCAGCTTTACACTGCTCTTACCCAAAGCTCCTCTATCGAACAAGAAGCAGACAATCATTCTGTATTTATTGATAAAGAATCAAAATATATGAACTCCCCAAGATTTAAAAAAGATCAGCAATTTTGGAAAGAAACATTATCTGATGTGTCTGATAGTTATTTGGTACAGGGAACTGACCAAATCAAAGGCCATCGGCACAGCCATTACCTTGATCGACAACTCTCAGAACGAATCTATGAATTTATAGATACCCATCATTGTTCAATCAACTCTTTATTTACTTTAGGACTCTTCGTTTACTTGCATAAAAGATACCAGCAAAAAGATTTTATTATTGGGACGCCAGTTCTCAATCGTTCCGGACAAAAGGAAAAAGCCACGTCCGGTATGACCGTCAGTACAATGCCATATCGAATGAAGATCGATCCTCATCTATCTTTGTTAGAAAGTCTGACAGACGTTCAAAAAAGCTATAAGGCTTACTTTCTGCATCAGCGTTATCCTTATGATGCACTTGTCAAAGATTTAGAGCTTGCCAAAGCAGGATATGATCAGCTTTTTCAAATCTATATCAACTCCTACAGCACAAATATGGTGCAGGAGATGGAAGGATACAAAGTTGAATACATAGAGCTTTACAATGGCTTCCAGCCATATGGCTTACAAGTTGCTGTGAAAGAATGGGATGAAAAAGGGCAAATCGAACTTCAATATGACTACAAGATCTCAGATTACAGCAATGAAGACATCGACTTTCTACACGAAAGAATGCTTCTCTTTGTCGAAACCATACTCGCTCAGCCAAAGCAGCTGTTAAAAGACGTACTTCTCATGACAGAAGACGAGGAACATCGAGAGCTATATCAATGGAACGACACGGGCGTACTATTTCCACAGAAACAAAAAATCCATGAATTGATCACAGACATGTCAAAGTCTTCTCCTGATCGAATCGCGCTTCAGGACGGATCTCATATCATGACATACGGTGAACTTGAGAGAAAAACCAATCAAATGGCGCGTTTTCTACAAACACATGGCTTACAGAGACATGACTTTGTTGCAGTATGTATGAATCATTCACCAGAACTTATTGTGCTGCTGCTGGGGATTTTAAAGGCTGGAGGTGCATATGTTCCGATTGATCCTGAGTATCCGCAGGAACGCATTCAGTTTATTTTGGATGACAGCCAGGCAAAACTGTTTTTCACAGATCACGCATCTGCATACCATTTTAATGGCGGTACGTACAATATCTACAACGTGTGGGATCAGTTGGCTCAGTATGATGCGGAACATCCATTCATTGGGGATGCTGAAGACGTCGCATATATGATTTATACGTCTGGCTCTACAGGACAGCCAAAGGGAGTCATGATTGAGCACAGAAGCTTAGTAAACTATATTATGTCTGCCAAAACACATTATACTGATTCACCAGATGATCATTTTGCCTTGTATTCATCCATTGCATTTGATTTAACTGTGACATCCATTTATACGCCATTGGTCATTGGCAGTACAGTGGTGATCTATCGTCAAGAGGATCAGCCAGGCTTTTTATTAGAACATATTTTGTTTGATCAAAAAGCAAAAGTCATCAAGCTGACACCAGCTCATATGGCACTGTTAACAGATGCTGCACTTTCTCAATCAGTTGTGAAACGGATGATTGTGGGCGGGGAACAATTATCGACCGCTTTGGCCAAAAGAATCACAGAGGCAAGTGATGGAAGGATATCCATCTTTAATGAATATGGACCAACTGAAGCAACCGTCGGCTGTATGATTCATCAATTCCATCAAGATGATGGGGGGACATCGGTGTCAATTGGTGTGCCAATGCCAAATACAGAGATTTACCTTTTAGATGAGAATCAGCAAGCCGTGCTTCCTGGGACAGTAGGAGAAATCTATATTTCAGGTGCGGGTGTTGGCAGAGGGTATTGGCAAAGACCTGATTTGCAAGAATCGCGCTTTCTGCCCAATCCATTTGTAAACGATCGCCGCATGTATCGAACAGGTGATATAGCCAAACGAGCAAATGATGGAAAGATTGATTACATTGGCAGGATTGATCATCAAATCAAGCTGCGAGGCTACCGGATTGAGCTGGGAGAAATTGAACTTGCACTTATGGCACTTGAAGAAGTTGATAAAGCAGCTGTCATTGATCTAACCGATGAATCTGGAGAAAAACAGCTGGCTGCTTATATTGAATTGAAAGAAAAAGAGCTGACGTCCTTTTTACTTAGAAAGAAATTATCAGATCAGCTTCCAGCTTATATGGTACCTGCCTATTTTGTTTTACTAGATGAGCTTCCGCTTACTCAAAATGGGAAAATCAATCGGACAGCACTGCCTGATCCATTGTTGTCTCAAGTGGAAACAGCCGTTGAATGGTCCAAGGAAACAGCGGACATTGAAGAGATCATAGTAGATACAGCAAAAGACATCTTAGGGCATGAAACGATCGAACCGGCTGATCATTTTTATCAGCTTGGCGGTGACTCCATTAAGGCGATTCAATTTATTGCGAAGTTAAAAGACAAAGGACTCTATTTAAAAACCAAAGATCTTTTTACGTATCCCATTTTTAGAGAAATGGCACAAGTCGTTCAGCAGGAACCTGTCTTACATATTTCACAAGAGCAGGCTGCGGGCGATGTGAAATCGATCCCAATTATCGAATGGTTCTGGTCCCAGCGATTAAAAGATGAACATTTTTGGCATCAATCCATCATTGTTCATTCAAAGAAAAAGATGGATGAAAAAATCGTGCAGGATGCTTTCAAAGAGCTCGTCATTCATCACGACGGACTAAGGTTAAAAGTACATGAGGCAACAAACACGCTTCATTATGATGAAGACATTCAGGGTATTCCGCTGATGATCCACGATTTTACGGCATTGTCAGAAGAGAATGTGGAAGAAGCGCTACAAGAAGTAGGGTGTCAGGTCAAGCAAAGAACTCATCTTTATCAAGGACCATTGATTCAGGCAGCGCTTTGTCAAACTGCTTTTCAATCACATCTCATTTTTGCCGCCCATCATCTTTTAGCTGATGGTATGTCATGGCAAATTCTTGTGGAGGACTTGATTCAATTATTGCATGCAAAGAAGGTCACAGCTGAAGTGCTTCCGCCTAAAACCCATTCCTATCAAACATTTACAGAGCGGGTGAACGAGTATGCAGTATCAGAGGAGGTAAAAGAGTCGCTCAGCTATTGGCAAAAAGCGGTGCAGGATATTCAGCCTCTGTATCCAGTTTCTTCAAATGAGGGATATGTCAGAGACGAAGTCAAATTAACCAAGGCATTATCAGTGGAGCTCACGGATCAATTGATCAATCAAGCGAATAAAGCGTATCAAACGCAGCCTCACGAACTGTTAATTTCAGCCTTAACGCAAGCCTGTTATCAGCAAACGAATCAAAAGAGGATTTCTTTGGAATTAGAAGGTCATGGCAGGGATGCTGTGGAGGAAGATATTGATGTATCTAGAACGTTCGGCTGGTTCACCACCATGTACCCTGTGAATGTTCATGTGTCTGAATCTCTCTCAGATCACATACGGGCTGTCAAAGAAACGATACGTGAAGTGCCAAATAAAGGTGCAGACTATGGGCTGCTCTCACTCATCAATAGGCAGCTTCCTAATCATTCAGCGCCGCAATTACGCTTTAACTATCTAGGTGAAATTGATCAGGTGCTGAAACAATCATCTGATTATGAGATGTCTTACTTTACATCGGGGATTGATTCGTCATTGGATAATCCATTAACAACCGTCATCGATATGGTCGCTACCATCAAAGGCGGTCAGCTGATCTTCCATCTTTCTTTCAGCGAAAAACAGCTGCGTGAAACAGACATGACGCAGCTATTGCAAGCGGTAGAGCAGCAAATTGAGCGTTTGGTACAGCATTGCTTAGAGAAAGAAGGAATCGAATTTACACCGTCTGATTTTGAAACAGTGGATATGTCTCTTGAAGAAATGGATTCATTATTTACATGAGGAAAAATCAGTATGTTATCTATCTTTCATTTTTATTAGCGATCTTATGGATAAGCAGCTTTGCGGGGGGGACACATGCAAAAGCAGTGATTACACCTAAAGCCATTGATCAAGTGATAGAGGAACAGATGAAGCTTGGGCGCATTCCAGGCATGTCCGTTGTGGTTGTGAAAAAGGACGAAGTGGTGTACCAAAAAGGCTTTGGTTATGCGGATCGAAAGAAAAAGGAGCAAGTGACAGCCAGCACTTTCTTTGAAATTGGTTCTACATCAAAGGCGTTTACCGCCCTTGCTATTGTGGAGTTAGAGAAGCAAGGAAAACTTCATTTCAAAGATCCGGTGAGCAGCTATATTCCAGGTTTTTTTCCGACATACAATGGAAAGCCTCAGCGTTTGACGGTGGAGCAATTAATGCATCACACAAGCGGCATTCCCTTTCAAACCATTGCGCTTATCCAGCCTGATCATGCAAAGGATGCATTGAAAAAAACAGTTGATCAGCTGAAATCAATCGAGCTTAATCGTAAGCCAGGCAGCTCCTTTGAATATGCCACCATCAACTATGATGTCCTTGGTCTCATCATTGAAAATGTAACAGGAACGTCGTATGAGGCTTATATGAAAGAACTGTTTAAAAGGCATCATCTTGACCAAACGGAGGCTGGGCTAAAACGCATGAAGTCCGGTGTTGTCTCAGAAGGATTTAAACTGCAATTCCTTGCTCCGCATGCTTATGAAGCACCAGAATATCGAGGCAACACCCCTGCAGGCTATATTGTGATGAATAGTCAGGATGTGGGGACTTGGCTGCAATATCAATTGACCGATTCAACTTGGTCTCGTTTTGTAAAAAATCCTGATCATTTAACTGTGAATGTCCCAGAAGAAGGGAAGCATGTCTATTACAATGCCGGCTGGTATATAGAAAAGGCGCATGGGCAGGTGGACTCGCTTTTTCATGCAGGCTCTAACCCAAACTATTCATCATTTTTTCTGATCCAGCCAAAAGAAGATATTGCTATCGGAGTGTTAGCAAATATGAATAGCAGCTACACCGAGCAAACGGCACGTCTTATTGCCAATACGATCGCGGGTACAAATGAAGAAGCAGAGTCATCAATAGATCCATTTCAGCTCATTGATCAATTGAGTTTAGCAGCGACATGTCTTTTTATTTTGCTGCAAATGGTGTCTATCGTTCGTTTTATCAAGTGGAAAAAGCGTGTAAGAAACGGCGCTTTAGTTCGCAGGGACATGTCACTTGGCGTCTGGCTGAAAAGCATCGGCTGGGTGCTGCTGCTAATTGGGATATTGCTCCTGCCAATGATTCTTTCGCAACTAGCCTTTAATGGGCTGCCTTGGAAAATGACTTTTGTATGGGGACCTTCCTCTCTCATTGAATTAGCGATTTCTTATTATTTGTTTTTCATTTGGTTTTGTACGATTGGTTTCATCAAAGGATTTATGGTGACATCTACTGCTGGAAAGAGAGGAAAAAAAGATGACCGTCAAACAGATTTCGGGCATTCATCCTTATAATGATTTGTTTTATCGAAGCTGTTTCTTCAATTGCTTTTTTCCAATTGTGAAGCTGCATGATCAAGAAGTCGCTCCATACTTATTAAATGATCAATTTGCCTATGGGCTTTCAGAGGACGGCTTGCTGCAGATTGACTGGATGTCGGCACACGATCCAGAAAAGATTATGAATTTACAAGGCATTCAAGTTGAAAAAATGACGTATTGTGTCAATCTCATTGAAAAGGTCAAACAAGATGTGATGCGGGACCGCCCCGTCATTGTTTGGGTAGACCCTTACGTTCAGAGAGGCAGAAAAGAGTATTTGACAACCCATAGCCGTCATTCAATTTTAATTAAGGGTTTCGATGAAAATCAGCAAACCTTTCAAGTATTAGAGAATCGGCATTTAGATAATTTGTCTTATGAGCATCAAGTGCTGTCATTTAAAGATGTACAGAAAGGGTATGACACCTTTCATGATCATTTTCAACCGAATGATCAATTTCATTCCTATGCGTCCTTCTACTTTGATCCGGACAAGCTCTCGACTGAATTATTTGATCAAAAAACGACTTATTTCCTGAGAAATATGCATGGTCAGATAGACGTAATCGAAAAAGGAATCACAGCTCTTGAAACATTTTATGAGCAGTATCCGCAATTGGATGATATCGAGAAGCTCGTGGCGTCGTTCAATCAGATCATCAATACGAAGAAAGTGGAGCTGTATCGGCTGAATCTCATCAAAGGCGATCTACCTGAGCTGGTGGGATGGATGGAACGTATTGTATCAGAATGGGAGAAAGCGAGGCATCAGGCAGCAAAACTCCTTTTTTCAGGTGAGATGTCTAGTAGGTACCAAGCCAATATCAAAGCTTCTTTAGAACAAATCATCGTTGATGAAAAAGACTGGCTGGAAGCGTTGGCAATCAAATGCAAAAGGGAGTGTGGCGTGTCGTGAAGTTATTTTGCTTACCGTACGCAGGTGGGGCAAGTACCGTATTCAGTACGTGGAAATCTTATATAGACCAGTCGATAGAAATTCATGCCCTTGAACTCCCTGGGCACGGGACAAGAATGACAGAGCCTGTTCTAACCGATTTACAGCAGGTCGCAGATGATCTTTATGTACAGGCGTCCTCCTCTTTAAAAGAAGGAGAGCCCTATGCCATTTTCGGTCATAGCATGGGAGCCGTCCTTGCGTATGAATTACAAAAAAGAATGAAAACAAGGTTAAACAAAGAGCCTGTCCATGTCTTTTATTCTGGGCGCTTTCCACCACATATTCCAGAAAAGAAAGTCTATCATCAACTGTCAGATTCCAAACTAAAAGAGGCGATCATTGCGATGGGAGGCGTTCCTGAGGAACTTGCCGATAACCATGCAGTGCTTGATTTCTTTCTGCCGATTTTAAGAGCAGACTTTCAGCTTTTGGAGACCTATCTGTGTGATGAAGTCGTTCCAGCTGCTTGTCCAATTTCTATTTTTTATGGTACACGTGATTTGCCTTCTGTGCTGTTCGATTTAGACGATTGGGATCAATATACAAGCGAAGATTGTGCGTTTTTTGAATTCGATGGAGATCACTTTTTTATTCATTCATTAACAAATGAAGTCGTAGAAAAAATCAATGTCATTTTAAAGCGAATTGGAGTGTTGGAGAAATGAACACGAAGCACGTAGGTGTGATTGGAGCAGGTGTGATGGGGGCTGATATGGCATTAGACCTTTCAGCAAATGGCTATCAAGTCACATTAGTTGATGTCACAGAAGAAAAACTAAATGAAGCGCTGGAAAAAATCAAGAAGACCTATCAACTGGTTCAATTTGTGAGAAAGAAGAAAATCTCATTGTCTTTAGAAGATGTATTGTCTCAAATCCAGCTGTCAACTTCACTTGAAGGCTTACATGACGCGCATATCGTCATTGAAAATGTGACGGAAGATTGGGAGATTAAAAAAACCATTTATGAAGAGCTGCGAGATATTTGTGCGAAAGAAACCATCTATTTTGTAAACACGAGCTGTATTTCGATTACAAAGGTAGGGTCCCTTATGCATCACCCTGAGAAGGTCATTGGGGCGCACTTTATGAACCCTGTTCCTCTTAAAGCGTTGGTTGAAGTGATTAGAGGAAAAGCAACTTCTGATGACACAGTTGAAACCGCAAAAGGTTTCTTGAAATCGTTTGATAAAACACCTGTTGTGGTGCATGATTTTCCGGGATTTGTTTCCAACCGTGTGCTTATGCTGACAATCAACGAAGCGATTTGGGCGGTGCAAGATCAAGTCGCCACACCAGCGGATGTCGATAAAATTTTCCGCGGAGGTTTCGGCCATAAAATGGGACCACTTGCGACAGGGGACTTAATTGGACTTGATACGATTTTGAATTCATTGCTTGTTTTATACGAGAGCTACAAAGATCCGAAGTTCCGTCCATGTCCTCTACTTGTCAAAATGGTCGACGCAGGCGAGTACGGCAAAAAATCAGGTAAAGGCTTTTTCCAATATGACATGTGAGAGGAGAAAAACAAATGGCTAAGCAAATCAAGTGTGTTGTCTGGGATTTAGATCATACATTATGGGATGGAATTTTACTTGAATCAGATGAAGTGATGTTAAAGCCTTCGATGAAGGAAGTGCTAACAGAATTAGATGAGCGCGGTATCCTTCTTTCTATTGCAAGCCGGAATGATGAAGCAGCCGTGAGGGAAAAGCTCTCCGCCTTTGGGATCGAGCATTTCTTTCTCTATCCAGAGATTCATTGGAATGCCAAATCTAGTTCTTTAGAGAGAATCAGCGAGCGCCTAAATATTCATAAAGATACCATTCTCTTTATTGATGATCAGCCATTTGAACGAGAGGAAGTGAAGGCTGTTCATCCAGAGATTACGTGCTGGGATGCAGTGGATTATATGTCATTACTCACTGATGATCGGCTGCGTCCAGTCTTTATCACAGAAGATGCCAGACGACGCAGAAGAATGTATTTAGAAGCGGACCAAAGGCAGCAGGAAGAAGAGAAATATGAAGGGCCGCCTGAGAAATTCTTGGCGTCTTTACATATGAAATTCGTGATTTCAGAAGCAGGAGAACAAGACCTCCAGCGAGCTGAAGAACTGACCGTCCGTACCAATCAATTAAATGCGAGCGGGAAAACCTATGATTATGAAGAACTTGATTTCTTCCGTCAATCAGATTCTCACTTGCTGCTTGTCTGTGAACTTGAAGATAAATTCGGTTCCTATGGAAAAATTGGACTCTCATTAATAGAAGAAACAGGCGACACCTGGCATGTCAAACTGCTGCTTATGTCTTGCCGCGTCATGTCTCGTGGTGTCGGGACCATTTTACTCACAACGATTTTGCAAGAAGCGAAAAAGCGAGGAAAGCGGCTTGTGGCTGACTTTAAACAAACCGACCGAAACCGCATGATGTATATCACATACAAGTTTGCGAATTTCAAAGAAATCGAGAAGGGGGAGGATGGCTATATCTTGTTTGAAAATGATTTAAGCATGATTCAGCCTTTCCCAGAATACGTAGATGTCAATATTGAATTAAATCAGAAAGATCCAGCCAAACAATAAAAAAGCGAAAAGCGAGGAGATTAAATCATGAACCTACACGAACAAGTAAGAGCCTATATCGAGCAAAACCTAGTGGTATTTGATGAGGAAATTGAGCTTGGAAATGATGATCATATTTTTGAACAAGGCTTTGTCAATTCTCTATTTGCGATGAAACTAGTGAACTATATCGAACATGATTTTCACTTCCAATTAGATAACGAAGACCTCGACATTGCTCATTTTAGTACGGTCAATCGCATTGTCGCTTTAATTGAGAGAAAACAACAGGGGGCCGCTCTTCATGAAAACAGCTGAACAAACGATCGATGCCATTGAAGAAATACGACAGTATTGCAATGAACATATCCGTCCGTTTGCCAATGAATTCGATGAGACGGAACATTTACCAGAGTCGCTCATTCGAGATATGGCGAAAAGAGGCTACTTGGCAGCAGGTATCCCGTCTTCCTATCAAGGGCTGGGGCTTGATCCAATAGCATATGGACAGTTCACGGAACAAGTGGGAAAAGCTTGCTGTAATGTACGGACATTATTGACAGTGAATTCACTTGTAGGAGAAGCCATTCTTCGTTATGGAACAGAAGACCAAAAACAAGGCTGGCTTGTTGAATTAGCTAAAGGAGAAAAAATCGGTGCCTTTGCTTTGTCAGAGCCGAATATTGGTTCAGATGCCAATCATGTTGAAACAAGCTATCAAAAAGAAGGACAATCCTATGTATTAAATGGGAAGAAAAAGTGGATTTCCTTTGGAGCGATTGCAGATTTCTTTATTGTGATTGCAAGAGACGGTGAACAAGTCACGGCATTCCTTGTCGATCGAGATCAGCCGGGTGTAGAGATTGAGAGAATTACAGGAATGATGGCCAATCGAGCATCATATTTAGCGGAAATCACTCTAGATCATGTCCAGGTGCATGAAGACTGTGTCTTAGGACCTGTTGGGGGCGGATTTAACCACGTGGTGTCACTCGCATTAGACCATGGAAGATACAGTGTCGCTTGGGCAGGGCTTGCCATCGCACAAGAAGCCGTTGATTCTCTTGTCACGTATTCACGTAAAAGAACACAGTTTAATGAAAAATTGTACAAGCATCAAATGATCAAAGGCATGATCGGAGATGCGGTTACCCAGCTCCATGCAGCGAGAGCCTTATGCCTAAAGGCTGGAGAAATGAGAGAAGCGAATCACCCTGATGCGATCACAGAAACATCCATTGCAAAATATTTCACCTCTAAAATCGCCGTTGACATTACAAATACAAATGTCCAAATCCATGGCGGAAGTGGATTTAGCCGGGAAAACTCAGCTTCAAGACTATATCGTGAAGCGAAGGTGCTTGAAATTATTGAAGGAACTTCGCAAATTCAGCAGCAGGTTATTGCTAACTATGGTTTACGCCATTATTTCGTGAAACATTCTTAGAGAGAAAGGAGATGATCCCATGGCTTTACAGCCGCAGAAGCTGGATAAACAGAACATTGAAAATATGTTAGGTATCACTACGATCCAAGAGGGACTGCTGTTTCATCATTTAATGGAACCGAACGGAACGGCTTATTTTGAACAACTGCTGATCGAAATAGACGGACCGATAGATCGAGACATTTTTGAACAATCATGGACGAATGTCACCAAACAGCATGAAATGCTTAGAACATTGTTCAGATGGCAGGAACTCGCAAGACCAGTACAAATTGTGCTGAAGCAGCACCAGCCAGACATTCGATATCGTGATTTGACACAAGCGAAGGAGCCTCTTCATGTGCTGAAAGAGGAGGTGACGGCACAGAACCGAGAAGAACGCTTTGATCTGCAGGAAGTCCCATTTCGCCTGACGTTATGTGAAGTGAATGATGAATTCAGCTGGGTTCTCATTAGCTTCCATCACATTTTATTGGACGGATGGAGCCTTGGGATTGTATTAAGCGATTGGATGAGTGCATATGAGCGCTTATCGAATGGGGACAAACCCCTTCTTGAACAAAGACCGTCCTACCAATCATTTGTCAAATGGCAGCAAAAAAACCTTCAACAGACAGAAGCACAAGCCGCCTATTGGAAAAATGTTTTCAATGGCTGGAGTTATGCAGAACTGCTTCCGAAGTCAAGCGGCGCATATGAAAATTCAGAAGTTTTTCATCAATATGAACATCAAGTGGATACTTCCATTGCGGAGAGCCTGAGCAAATTCACGAATCAATATGACGTGACGCTCGCATCTGTGATGTATACGCTGTGGGGAGTTTTGCTATCTAAGTATGCCAACCAAGATGATATTGTCTTTGGGACAACAGTATCAGGGAGAAATGCGGATGTCCCTCATATTGAAAAGATGACAGGGCTGTTCATTAACACATTACCGCTGCGGGTCTCATTCGAACAAGAGCGGCCGATTCTTGAACAGATGCAGGAAGTGAGTCGTGAGATAGCTGTAAGAAATGAATATGAACATACACCGCTATCTGATTTAAAGAAATATGCAGGAATGACGGCAGAGCAATCGTTATTTGATTCAATCGTCGTCATTGAAAACTATCCACTAGATCAAATGCTCACGAAAAACGATCAGCCTATTCGTATTCGTGGATTTGAGATGACTGAGCAGACAGAATTCGATCTCACGCTTAGTGTCCAGGCGTTTGATGATCAGCTGCACTTTTCATTGGTGTATAACCCCGTCAGCTTTTCAGCTGAACAAATTGAAAAGTGGTGTCAGCATTTTCTTCATCTCCTGTCTGATGCCTGTGCTCATCCGCTCAAATCTGCTGCTCAGCTACAGCTGCTATCAGAAGAAGAGAAAGGAAAGCAATTAGCTGTCTTCCGGCAGTATGGCGGGGCAACATCTAGCAATGAACCAACGGTGATTGACCTTTTTGAAGCACAAGTGGAACGAACGCCAGCGGCAGCCGCAGTTGAGTTTGGCGATACGACGGTTACATATGAACAACTCAATAAGAGAGTGAACCAGCTCGCACATTATTTACAAAACAAAGGAGTCAAACAGGAGCAGCGTGTCGGCATTTTAGCAGAGCATTCCATTGAAATGGTGATAGCATGCTTAGCGATCTTAAAAGCTGGCGGTGCATACGTGCCGATTGATCCTGAATACCCGCAGGAACGAATAGAATATCTATTAGAAGACAGCGGAGTAGAATGGCTCTTAACTCATCCAATTAAAGGGCTCACCTATGCCTATCATGGAGAAAAAATTGATATCACACAGCCGGATCTATACACCGGACCATCAGACAACTTGGCAGAAGCCATCACCTCAGACCAAACAGCCTACTGCATTTATACATCAGGTACGACCGGAAGACCTAAAGGTGTACTCATTCATCATCTTGGCTTAGCCAACTACATTGATTGGGCGAAGCAAGTATATGTTCGAGGAGAAACAAGGCATTTTGCTTTGTATACTTCACTGTCCTTTGACCTGACGGTTACTTCTATTTTCACGCCGCTCATTTCAGGAAATACCATCATGATTTACCACCATGAAAACCGGCAGCTGCTTGTCGAAGACATCATAAAAGATAATCGCGTACATGTGATGAAACTGACACCATCTCATTTACAGTTTATTAAGCATTTGTCTTTCCCAGACAGCCAAATGAAATGTTTCATTTTAGGCGGAGAACAGCTGGAAACATCTCTAGCGAAATCCATTCAGCAGTCCTTCCCGCAGCCAATTGAAATTGTGAATGAATATGGACCAACTGAAACGGTGGTTGGCTGCATGATTCATCGATATGACCAGGATTTTGATCAAGACGTGTATGTACCGATTGGAAAGCCTGCACAGCATACAGATATTCTTCTTTTTGACAGACATATGAATCTCATGCCGGAAGGAACCGTCGGTGAATTATATATTGGCGGGAAAGGTGTCGCAAAAGGGTATTTGAATCGACCGGAACTCACCGAAGAAAGGTTTGTCGATCACCCTTTCCAGCCAGGTGAAAAAATTTATAAAACAGGTGATGCAGCCCGCATTCTGCCTAATGGGCTCATTCAATTTTTAGGTCGAAATGATGATCAAGTGAAGCTGAGAGGCTATCGTATTGAAACAGGTGAAATTGAATTTTGGCTGAATGAACAGCCAGGTATGAAAGCAGCAGCTGTTGTTGTAAAGCCAGATGCTTCTGGTACACCATGTTTGGCCGCATATGTTGTCACGACAGCCAGACTTGATCAAGCTGCAATGAAACAAGCGTTGGCTGATCAGCTGCCGGATTATATGATCCCAACTCACTTTGTTCAATTGGATGATATGCCCCTGACTGCCAATGGCAAACTAGATAAACGGGCATTACCTGCTTTGAAACAGGCGCAGCAAACGAATAAGCAGGCGGGCGCTGCCCATCTTTCTGATACTGAGAAAGTCATTCAAGACATCTGGAAAAAAGTCCTCGGCTTAGATGAGGTAAGTGTTCATGACAAATTCTTTGACATTGGCGGGCATTCACTCAACTTAATCCACGTCAATCAACAGCTCGCTAAGCAATTGAATCAAAGCATTCCAATGGTCGAAATGTTCCGCCGTCCAACGATTAGAGAGCTTGCCGCATATTTAAGCGGCGATTCAGAGCAGGTAGCGGCAGGCACGCAGCCTGTGAAACAAAAGACAAGAAAAGCCAATGAGCCGATTGCCATTATTGGAATGGCTGGTAAATTCCCTGGTGCGAAAAATGTTGAGGCATTTTGGCGAAATTTGAAGAATGGAGAAGAATCAATTTCCTTCTTTTCCGATGAAGAACTGCTTGAAGCTGGTATTGACCGTCAGACCTTCGAACGATCCGATTATGTGAGGGCAAAAGGTGTAATTGATGGACCTGATTTATTTGACGCATCCTTCTTCGGCTATTCGCCAGGTCAGGCAGAAATGATGGATCCTCAAATACGCCTCCTGCATGAGTACGCATATAAGGCGCTGGAAGATGCGGGGTATGTGCAGGAAGATTATACGGGTAAAGTTGGGTTGTTTACTGGGTCCACATCGAATTTTCAATGGATTCAGCGTTTTGCAGCTTCCCTTGATAGCAGTATGTCAGAGCTGTTTGAAGTGGGTTCACTCAATGATACGTACACCGTAAGTACAAGAATTGCCCATAAATTGAATTTGAAAGGACCGGCGCTCACGCTGCAAACCGCTTGTTCGACTTCTTTGGTCGCTTTGCATTTGGCCTGTCAATCCATTGCAAATGGTGATTCAGATGTAGCACTTGCGGGAGGTGTGTCGATCCTGCACCCAGTGAAATCAGGCTACGTTTATCAGCAGAACATGGTGAAATCAAGCGATGGCCATTGCCGCGCCTTTGATGATCAAGCAGATGGAACGGTTGGCGGAGATGGTGTTGGTCTTGTTGCTTTAAAAGCACTGAGTGAAGCCATAGAAGATGGTGACCATATTTATGCGGTCATTAAGGGCTCTGCTATTAACAATGATGGTGATCAAAAGGTTGGTTTCAATGCTCCAAGCGTTGAAGGACAGACACGTGTCATTCAGGATGCCTTACATCAAGCAGATGTTTCACCAGATACGATTGAATATGTAGAAACACATGGAACTGGAACATCACTTGGTGATCCGATTGAAATAGAGGCGCTCACAAAGGCTTTCGACACAGAGAAAAAACAATTTTGCCGTATTGGGTCTGTCAAAACCAATATTGGACATTTGGATGCAGCGGCAGGAGCAGCTGGCTTGATCAAAGCTGTGCTTTCGCTTCAGCATCACACATTTGTACCTAGTCTTCACTTCAAAAAAGCCAATGAAAACATTGCATTTGAGCATAGCCCTTTCTTTGTAAACACTGAGCTGACTGACTGGAAGCAGCCAGCTTCACATTTGCGGCGGGCTGGGGTGAGCTCATTTGGAATGGGTGGAACCAATGCACATGTCATATTAGAAGAAGCACCACAAAGAGATCGTCAGCAAATGCCTCGTTCTGCTGAGCTGCTTGTTCTTTCAGCAAAGAGCAAAACGAGCTTGGAACGAATGAAAGACAAACTCGTAAACCAAATAGAAAACACGCCTTCTATCAATTTGGCAGACGCAGCTTATACTCTGCAAACAGGAAGACAGTTCTTTGGTTTCCGTCAGGCATTTGTTGCGGCAAGCAGAGAAGATGCTTTGCGAGTATTAACAGAAAAGCAAGGCAAGGGCATTGGAAAGCTCATGCATTCGCATGTGGAGCAACAAAAGATTATTTTTATGTTTTCTGGACAAGGCAATCAATATCTCAATATGGGATTAGATTTGTACCGGGAAGAGCCTTACTTTAAGAAGCAAATGGATGCTTGTTTTCAAGTATATGAAGAAGCAACGGGGCGAAGTCTTGCCCGTATTCTTTACCCATTAGCGGCTGAAACAGAAAAGGCGCGTGAAAAATTAGCAAGTACTCAATATGCACAGCCGGCCATTTTTGCCATTGAATATGCCTTATCCATGCTCTTCATTGAATGGGGCATTCGTCCTGATGCAATGATCGGCTATAGCTTTGGCGAATTAACGGCGGCCGCTATATCAGGGCTATTCAGCTTAAAGGACGCAATGTCCATGGTCGCCTATCGTGCGAATGCGATGCAATCGTCACCAGCTGGCGTCATGATGAGTGTTCCATTACCTGAGGCAGAGCTAAAACCGATGCTTCCAAAAAATATTTCTCTCGCGGTTGTCAATGATTCCTCATGTATCGTGTCAGGTCTAGAAGAAGCGATAAGTGAATTTGAACAAGAGCTGAAAAGCAACAGATTGATGTGTATGCGGTTAGGTGGAACCATTGCTGCCCACTCACATGTCATGAAGGAGGCAGCGGAGCAATTCGGAGAAAAATTAAAGCATATGAAAGCCAAAACACTTCGTATTCCATTTATTTCGAATTTGTCAGGAGATTGGATGACAGATACGAGTGCGAAAGATATGTCTTATTGGAAAAGGCATATGACCGATACAGTTCGCTTTGCTGAAGGCATCACCAATATTTTACAAGAGGACAATATTCAATTAATTGAGATTGGACCAGGACAAGATTTAAGCGTGATGGTCAACAGGTCATTGAACGGCCTGAATCAGCATGTATGTCATGTGTTAAGGCATGCAAAACAAGATGTGACGGATACTGAATTTTTACTTAGTCAAATGGGACGTCTATGGACAAACGGATTATCTATTGATTGGGACAGGTTCCATCTAAACCGTCAGCCGCGGAAAATGCCGCTGCCAACGTATGCGTTTGATCAAACCTCCTATTGGTATGATGCAGCAGATCGTGTGAAACAAGAAAAACCAAAGCAGTCTGGACGAAAGCAGCAAATGGATGAATGGTTCTATACCCCTCATTGGGAAGCGGATCTTTTACCTTGCGTGCCATCAGAAGATACATCTGGCGGAGCCTTGCTTTTGTTTGCAGAGCCATCTGCTCTCGGAGAGAAGATTGCGGCTGAGCTCCTGACGAAACGGAACGAGTTCGTAGTGGTTCGTAAAGGAAATGAATTTACGAAGCATGACGAAAAAAGCTATACCATTCGGTCACATGAGCCATCTGATTATGAAAGGCTCATTTCAAATCTGGCAGATGACGAAATGAACGTGTCAGAAGTTTGTCATCTATGGGGGCTTTCAGAACGACAGCCATCTCACACGGAAGAAGAATGGGTGAAGCAAACGCAGCAAGATGCTTATTACTCCTTGCTTTATATCGGCCAGGCATTGAAAAAATATGTTTTGGACCAAAAGGTATCGATTACCGTTCTTTCCTCATTGACATATGCTGTTGGCGGTGAACCTGTACTTTATCCTGAAAAAGCGATCCATCTAGGACCTGCCATGGTTATATCACAAGAAACACCGAACTTGCGTTACCGCATTCTTGATATTGATCGCCCGGTGGAAAATGGGGTTCAAGAAAAGCGATTGCTGAAGCAAATAAGCGATGAGCTAGATCGAGCGTATGGACAGCTTCTCACGGTCTATCGACGAAATAAGCGATATGTGAAAAAGTATGCGAAAGGTTCAGTTCCCGAAACAGGACATGCTCATTTGGCTAAAAAAGATGGTGTCTACATTTTAATTGGCGGACTTGGGTTTATTGGATTGAATATCGCCCAGACTTTGGCCGAGCAAACGAAGGGAACCTTAATCTTAACGAGCAGGTCTGGACTCCCTGATAGAAGCAAGTGGCAAGAATGGCTGTCTACGCACGATGAACAGGATCCAACAAAGAAAAAAATACAAAAGGTAATGGCACTGGAAGAGACAGGCGCAGACGTTCTCATACAGAAAGTAGACGTTCGTCACAGGGAAGATATCCAGCAATTGATCAACACAGTGGATGCGTCATATGGACAGATCGACGGTGTGATCTATGCAGCTGGAGTGACAGGCGACCAATCTTTCCGGGTGATGGAGCAAACAGATGTCACATTTTCGGAGCCGCATTTTGAAGCGAAGATGAATGGCGTACTTCATCTTGATGCCGCCTTAGGTGATCGATCCCTTGATTTCTGTTTTGTCCTGTCATCTTTGTCACCGATCTTGGGCGGACTCGGTTTTACAGCCTATACAGCTGTGAATCATTTCATCGATGCGTACGTGTATGAACGCAATCTACGTTCAGAAACACAGTGGTCTGTCATTAGCTTTGACGGCTGGGAATTTGAGCAGGGGAAGCAGCTCGATCTTCCAATCGGAGATGATGTCACCGAAACGTTAATTACAGAAAAAGAAGGAAGAATGATCTTTGAACGATTGCTTTCACTGGATCAAGTGGAACAAATGGTTATTTCGACAACATCTTTACATGATCGTATTCACAGATATGTAGACCGTTTATCCCGTGAGGAAGAGAGCGGCGGAGAGCATGTACAAGATGGAAACTTGTATTCTCGGCCAGCGCTTTCAACGAATTATGCGGCACCTGAAACAGAGCTGGAGAAGGAATTAAGTCAACATTGGCAAGCATTCTTTAAGATTGATGACATTGGCATAGATGATCATTTCTTTGAAATGGGTGGAGATTCTCTTAAGGCGATTACCTTCATTGGCATCATTCATCGTGCATTTAGTGTAGAGCTGACGCTGCCACAATTTTTCCAAATACCTACGATACGATTAATGGCAGCATATATCGACCAAGCAGATACTGCTGCTTATCATGCGATTGAAAAAGCCGAAGTGAAGGAGCATTATCCTCTGTCGTCTGCGCAAAAACGGTTGTATCTCATGCAGCAAATGGATGTAAACAGCACAGGATACAACGAGTTTAAAGCGGGGCGAATCAAAGGAAAACTCGATATCAGCAGGTTGGAATGGGCATTTCAGCAGCTCATTAAGAGACACGAAAGTTTGCGGACAGCGTTTGTACTAGAGAATGGCGTCCCTTATCAAAAGATTGAAGAAGAGGTACCATTTGCAGTCACATTGTTTGACCTCACAAAGGGATCGACACAAGGATCTGAGGAAGATCAAAAACAAGTGATTGAACAATTTTTGACTGCCTTTACGTTAAGTGAGGCTCCATTGATGAGAGTCGGTGTGATGAAGCTGGCAGAAGAGGAATTCGTGCTCATGCTGGACATGCATCACATTATCTCAGACGGTCTTTCTCAAGATATTTTGGTCAACGACTTTATGCAGTTATATGACGGCAGGACGCTTGAGCCTCTCGCTCTGCAATATAAAGATTTTTCAGAATGGCAAAATGACATGCTTGCGTCTGAAGCACTGAAAGAATCGAGTGATTACTGGAAAAACCGGTTAGAGGGTGCCCCGCTACTTGATCTGCCAACAGATTTCGATCGGCCAGAGGTGAGACAATTCCGCGGTGGACATTATACATTCCGTATAGAAGAAGCGGAGCTGAACGCGTTTAAGCAAATGATTTTAAAAGAAGACGCCACTCTGTTTATGGGTCTGTTAAGTGTGTATCAGATTTTGCTTCATAAATTAAGCGGACAATCAGATATCACGGTCGGGGTTCCGGTAGCAGGCAGAAAACAAGAGGAGCTGCAGCAAGTCATCGGTATCTTTGTCAATATGCTGCCACTTCGTTTATATCCTAAAGCAGAGCTGACGTACCAGCAATTCCTTCAGGATGTGAAGGCACATGTCATCGGTGATTTCGGACATCAAGAATATCAATATGAACAAATGGTTCAAGACCTCCAGTTAAGCCGGAGTGTCAGCCGGAATCTATTGTTTGATGCTGTGTTCGCCTTGCAAAATATGAATCAGCCAGAACTGAAGGTAGGCGGTTTAACCTTTAGTGATTATCCGTATGAGACAGGAACGTCGCGCTTTGATTTACTCTGGATTGCGTATGAGCAGGAAGATGGTCTTTCTTCAACGATTGAATATAATACTGAGCTTTTCAGTGAGGAAACCATTCAGCGGATTGCAGGCTTGCTGAAAGACATCATGCGGGCTGTTTCAGCAGATGCGATGAGAATAGAAGAGATCGAACTGACTTCTTCATTCAAGCAATTAGACGACGTATCTCTTTTCGAATTAGATGACTTAAAAATATAAGTAAAGAGGTGAATGGAAGAGTGATTGAACATGATGATTTTCAACTGAAAGCAGCGGCGAAGGAAAGGGCGTTAGAAAGAGCCTACTGGACATCTGTCTTATCAGGTGTCCAGCTTGATGGCCGCATTCCTCATACGGTTTCGCAAGCCAAGCCTGCTGAAATAAACCGATCGCTTCATTCGTCCTTCCCGGTGGCTATGAACCATTCGTTAAAGCAATTATGTGGAGATTCTGATTTACGCCTGTTTATCGTGCTGACCACAGCTGCTTTTGGCTTGCTTCAACGTTATAGCGGAAAAACTGAGTTGATGGTGACTGTTCCTACAATGGAACAGTCTGCCAATCAATCAGCCATTAATCATATGCTGGCGCTTAAGGCAGAGATTGAGCCTCATATGAGCTTTAGCGCAGGGCTAGAGGCTGTGAAACAATCGTTTCAGGAGGCAGTGCGTCATCAAAACTATCCTGTTCATATTTTAATGGATGAGCTTTGGCGTTCAGTAGGAGAAGACAAGAAGCGTGTCAATCTGGCATGTGCGTTTGAGCCATTGCATGGGCATGCTGACCGAGAGCAGCTGCATGCGGATGTGCTCATTGTTTGGAAGAAAGAACAAGATCACTTTCATGCTGAAGTTCACTGGGATGCTTCCATTTATGACGATCAAATGATGGAGCAGTTCTCCAGACATTTCATGACACTCACAGAGCAAAGTCTCAGAACGCCTGAACAAGCGATGAGCACACACTCATTTTTATCTGATATGGAGAAAAGTCAGCTGTTTGATTCGTTTCAAGGAGAGTCGCTCGCTTATCCAGTGGAT
Source organism: Bacillus sp. MZGC1 (assembly GCF_002998605.1). Lineage (NCBI taxonomy): Bacteria > Bacillati > Bacillota > Bacilli > Caryophanales > Bacillaceae > Bacillus > Bacillus sp. MZGC1. The sequence goes on along the minus strand of NZ_PVRE01000005.1, from coordinate 201,795 downwards.
CGTGATATTGTGTCGTTATTTCAAGAACAAGTCCAATTGCATCCAGCACGAACGGCCGTTGTGTTTGGCACCACCTCCTATACATATGAAGAGGTTGATGATTTATCGAATCGCATTGCGCTTAGACTGTCTCAAAGTGAGATGACACGTGAGACTCCAGTTGGTCTCAGAATGAATCGGTCTGCTGAACTGGTCATTGCCATTCTTGGCATTTTAAAGGCTGGCTATGCTTATTTACCGATTGATGTCCATCTGCCGATCGAAAGAATTCGGTATATGCTCAAAAACAGCGGTGCTGCAGTTATTGTCTCGGATGCGGACGGGCACGAAGGATTGGATGTCGAGGTTCATGTGATTCAAGACATGCTTCAAGAATCGCCAATAAAAGAGAATCTGACTTGGTCTATTTCGCCTTCGGATATGGCGTATGTCCTGTATACATCAGGAACGACAGGGCATCCAAAAGGGGTCGTTATTGAACATCGTCATGTCATTAATTTGGTATATGGAATGAAAACGCGCTTTTTTGATCTGCTCCCTGATCCTTTGCAAGTAGGGATGCTGGCTTCACACATTTTTGATGCGTCTGTGCAAACGTTGTTCCCGGCATTGCTCCTCGGGCATACGCTGCATATTGCCAAAGATGAAGTCCGTATGGATGGGCATGCGTTATGGTCGTTTTACCAAGAAAACCACATTCAGCTGTCAGATGTGACCCCCTCTCATTTAAAGCTGATGAACAAGGCAGCAGCGCAATCGAAACAAGACCTGCCTGCTTTGAATATGCTGCTGGTGGGCGGAGAGGTGTTCACAAAAGAGCTGATGGATCAATTTTTACAGCATATATCAGGTGAAAAACCGATCATGATTAATGCGTATGGGCCGACTGAATGTACGGTTCAGTCATCATCCTTTTTGATTCCCAAAGACTGGAATGAGCAAGTCATTCCTATTGGGCAGCCGATGCCGAATGAGCATATTTTTATATGTGATGCGCAAGGAGAGCCAGTTCCGATTGGCGTTTTTGGCGAAATATATATAACTGGCGATGGTGTAGGTCGTGGGTACATCAATCACCCTGATCTGAGCAAGGAGAAATTTATCAAAAAACCAGAGCTCAGCAGCGGGATGTTATACGGTACGGGAGATCTTGCAAGATGGCGGTTTGATGGTTTATTAGAGTTTGCCAAGAGAAACGACGGTCAAGTGAAAATTAGGGGATATCGAATTGAGCTAGAGGAAATCCGCAGAGCGATTCTTGATGACCCGCATATGCAAGGACTGATTCAAGATGTCATTGTCGTTCCTAAGGAAACGCAGGATCAGGACCAATACATTTGCGCATATATGATGGCAAAACAAGTGATAGATCAGCGTGCGCTTCGTCAGTCTTTAAGTGAAAGATTACCAGGTTATATGGTGCCGAGACATGTCATCCAAATAGAGCAATTTCCTTTGAATCTATCAGGGAAATTGGATATCCAAGCACTGCCGAATCCAGAAGATCAGGCGGCAGGCAATCAAGAGCCGTTGACCATTCAAGCACATAATGAAACAGAGCAGAAGCTTGTTCGCATTTTCGCCTCTATTTTACAAGTCCCTGCTTCGCAGATTCGTATAGATGAACCGTTTTTTGACTTAGGCGGGAACTCTTTTAATATCGTAGAGCTGTCCAATAAAGTGAAAGAGGAGTTTCAGCAGGAGCTGACAGTGATGGAGCTGTTCCAATATACAACTGTTTCGCAAATAGCTGCTCAATTAAAAAATAAAGCATCAGGGCAAGAGAAACAAATCGAAGATGATGGAGAAAATGAAGCGGATGACTTAGAAAGTGCCGCTCAACTGTTAGGCGGGATGATAGATGAGTAAGTTCACAGGATTAGAGGTTGCAGTGGTTGGGATGGCCTGCCGTTTTCCGGGAGCAAAGAATATTCATCACTTTTGGGACAACCTTGCAAATGGAAGAGAGTCCATTACGTTCTTTTCGAAGGAAGAGCTGCTTGAGGCAGGGGTTGAGAAAAAAGCATTAGACCATGAGCAATATGTACGTGCTAAAGGAGCAGTCGATCAGCATGATCACTTTGATGCAGATTTCTTTGGTTATTCACAGCGTGAAGCAGAAGTAATGGACCCGCAAATCCGCATGTTTCATGAGGTGGCATGGGAATCCCTTGAAGATGCAGGCTATAACCCTGAAACCTATCAGGAACCGATTGGTTTATTTGGAGCTGCTTCTGCTAATTTATATTGGCAAGCTGCTTCCATGCTGATGAGAACGAATCACTCATCTGAACAATTTGCGGCTGTTCAATTAACAGATAAAGATTTCATGAACACAAAGGTATCCTACAAATTGAATTTGAAGGGACCGAGCGTAGCTGTTGATACAGCTTGTTCTTCCTCTTTGACTGCCATTCATATGGCGGCGCGCGCCCTGATTACTGGAGAATGTAAAATGGCACTCGCAGGCGGCGTCACCATTACGACCCCTCACAAAAAAGGATACATGTATCAAGAGGGCATGATCATGTCGCCAGATGGGCACTGCCGGGCTTTTGATGAACAGGCAGAAGGAACCGTTGGCGGCGAGGGCTGTGGAGTTGTTGTGCTCAAATCATTAAAGCAGGCACTAAAGGATAAGGACCATATCTATGGCGTGATTAAAGGTTCAGCCTATAACAATGACGGCGGGCGGAAGGTTGGCTACACAGCACCAAGTATAGAAGGACAAAGCGAAGTCATTAAAAAGGCACTCAACATCAGTCGTGTAGAAGCTGAGAGTATATCTTATATTGAAGCACATGGCACAGGTACAACTCTTGGAGATCCAGTTGAAATTGAGTCACTAAAGCAAGCTTTTCAAACGGATAAAAAACAGTTTTGTGCGATTGGGTCTGTGAAAACCAATATTGGTCATCTTGACTCAGCCGCAGGGATTGCAGGTTTTATCAAGACAACGCTTAGTCTGTACCATCAGATGCTGCCGCCTAGCCTTCATTATAAAAAACCGAATCCGAAAATTGATTTTGAATCAAGCCCATTTTATGTAAATACAACACCCGTACCATGGACGAAATCAGAGCAGCCGCTGCGTGCCGGTGTCAGTTCATTTGGAGTCGGCGGAACGAATGTACATCTGATCATGGAAGAGGCACCCGCCGCCGACAAACCGTCAGTAGAAAGAGATCATGAACTAATGGTGATTTCGGCAAGATCGAAGCAGGCGGTTCAAAAGTCTGCTGAACAAATGACCTCTTATTTAAAAGAACATAAGCATGTCACACTATCCGATGCTGCATTTACCCTGCAAGAGGGACGAAAGCATTTTCCTTATCGACAAGCTTTTCTTGCAGGTCCGGGCCGCACATTCCAGTCAGCCGGCCAGCCGCAAAAGGCCTTTCAACAGCCTGCGATCGTTTGGATGTTTTCTGGTCAAGGTGCTCAGTATGTGAATATGGGCAAGGATTTATATGAGAAAGACCCTGAATTTAAAGAAACGCTTCAGAAATGTTTTGCCATTATTTTATCGTTATCAGGTGTTGAGATCGAGAACGTGTTATATCCAACAACCGAAGAAGAGTTCATAGAAGCAGAACAACTCATGCAGCAAACATCATATACACAAATCATCTTGTTTAGTTTTGAGTATGCGCTCGCATCGAAGCTGATGGGACTAGGCATACGTCCGCATTATTTCATTGGTCATAGTATTGGAGAAATCACGGCTGCCTGCGTGGCCGGTATGATCAACCTTGAAGATGCCATCCGGATCGTTTTAAAAAGAGGCAGTTTGATGCAAAAAATGCCTCCAGGTGAAATGGCCGGTGTGTCACTCCCTGCCGAAGAGATTGAACATGATCTTCCAGAAGGTGTCGAGCTTTCTGCAGTGAATAGCTCACAATTATCTGTTGTTTCCGGTCCTTCAGAACGGTTACAGATTTATCTCGAACAAGCTGAAAAAAGAGGAGCTTCTGTCCAAAAGCTGAAAACCTCTCACGCCTTTCATACGAGTATGATGGATGAAGCGTCCGAACAGTTTAAGAACGTTCTCTCGGAGATCACCTACCAGCAGGGCGAGATTCCGATCCTTTCGAATGTGACAGGGAGCTGGTTAACAAATGAACAAGCCGCATCACCTGATTACTGGGCATCTCATATCAGGCAGCCTGTTTTATTTAGTCAAGGAGTAGAGACGTTACTTGGACTTGGAGAAGTGGTTTTCATTGAAGTGGGGCCAGGTCATACGTTAACTCAATTTGTGAGACGACATGATGACTATGATGTGAACAAAGCAGCGGCTGTTTCAATGGTGAGACATCCAAAAGAACAAGCTGCTGATGATGAATATATGAAAAAGGCTATAGGGAAGCTGTGGAGTTTTGGAGTGGAACCGAATTGGAGCGCTGTCAGAAAAGAAAAGGCCCCATATCGAGTGTCACTGCCAACATATCCATTCGAGCATCAAATATTCCCCTCTCCGCAGTTTAAAGCGGATCAGCTGATGACCGCTTTAGCGCCATCAGAAAAGGGGGAGAAACTCTCAGCTGATTTTCAAGACTGGTTTTACATTCCGGTATGGGAACGCTCTGCACCTGTACTAAAAGAGCAGCATCATCAAGGGAAGCGTATCTTGGTTTTTGAGAAAAATGGTCATATTGGCGCTTATTTGAAAGAACGGCATGCAGAGGTTGTCAGCGTCTGTCAAAGTGATCATACGATCAAAGAAAATGACCAGTTGATGAAGGCGGACGTTCATATGCTGTCACATTTAGAGTGGGTGATGGCTGAACTGCAGCAATCTGAATTTATACCGGAAGAGATCATCTGGATGCATGATGAACTAACAGAAGATACAGGTGATCAGCCAAACTACTTATCTGTGCTCGATCTCGTCAGGCTGATCAGCCAGTATCATAACACAGCCATCCGTCTTCATCTTGTGACAAACCAAGCGCATGATGTAATCGGGATGGAGAAGGTCAATCCTCTTCAAGCAACATGTACTGGGCTGGCTCTGACCATTCCTCAAGAATATCAGCATATTGCGTGTCAGCACATTGATTTATGTCAGGAAACAAAGGCGGACTGGCCGCTATTTCTTTCATACGAGGTTGCAATGCACGATCAAGATGCGGTCGTGGCGTATCGCGTGAACAGCAGGTGGGTTCGAAAGGCTTCAAGCACCCCTTTAAACAAAGAGGAATCGTCCAAGCAGCCTTTCAGGACTCATGGCGTTTACCTCATGACCGGCGGTATGGGGGGCATTGGCTTCACATTAGCTAAACATTTAGCAGAAACGTATCAAGTGAAACTTGTGTTCATGAGCCGAGTACAAATACGTGAACGCTCTGCATGGCTTGATCTGCGTGATGCGGAGGGGAAAGAAGCTGAAACCGTGAAAAAGCTGATGACTCTTGAAGGGTTAGGAGCTGATGTACAAGTTGTACACGGTGATGTGTCAGATCAAGATGCTGTGCAGAAAGCGGTCCAGCTGGCTCATACGTCATTTGGTGATTTACATGGTGTCATTCATGCGGCAGGAGAGGCAGACGGGAAGATCATCCAAGCAAGAACAGCAGACGATGAAATTCGCATGTGTCAGGCAAAAATCAACGGGACCTATGTGCTGGATGAAGCACTCAAGGATGAAACGCTCGACTTCTTTTTACTTTGTTCATCCCTAGTGTCCTTTCTTGGAGCGGCTGGACAAGTGGCTTATGCGGCTTCCAATGCTTTTATGGACAGCTTTGCTCATGCGAAGAGGCAGGAAGGAAAGCCAGTGATTTCTTTAAACTGGGATCGGTGGGAAAAAGTCGGTATGGCACACGACTCAGCATTAGCGGCTAAAGTCAATGACATGATGGCACTTGAGGAGCAGGCGGGAATTTTACCAGAACAAGGGATAAAGGCCTTTCAGGAAGTGCTGCGTCTAGATTATCCGCAAATTCTTGTTTCTGTTCGAGACATGGGTGAGAGAATGAAACATCGATTAACACCTATGCAGCAGGAAGAAGAGCCGTCTCAACAAATATCGAAGGTCATAGATGATCGTCTAGAAGCATCATTGAGTGATGTACTCAGCTCCTTTTTTCATCATGAACCGGATGTGAATGAGAACTTCTTTGAAATGGGTGCGACATCCCTTGATTTGCTGCAGATGAGCGGTCATATCAAATCAATTTATGGCATAGAGGTTCCGGTAGTCATGATGTATAGCCACCCGACCATCGCGTCATTGGCTGCCGAACTGAAGAAGATACATGGGGTAAAGGAAGAAAAGCAAGCTGTCACTGAATCATCTAATCTCCGTAAACAGGCGATGGCAGATGGGAAAAACCGCCGTAAACAGAGATTAAAACGAAAATAGATGGGAGAAATGCAGCGTATGTCTGATCAAGAGCAATGGAGCGAATCTGGACTTGAAATTGCAGTCGTAGGATTAGCAGGTACGTTTCCCGGAGCACCGAATGTGCAAACGTTTTGGGAAAATGTATCGCAAGGGAAAGAATCCGTTACGTTTTTCACTGATGAAGAATTAAAGGCAGCGGGTGTAGATGAGACGCTGCTAAAGCGTTCTGATTATGTGAAGGCAAAACCATTTTTACAAAATGCATCATCATTTGATGCAGACTTTTTTGGCTACTCTCCGCGAGAGGCATCCATTATGGACCCGCAAATTCGATTGATGCATGAATGCACATGGCATGCGCTAGAGGACGCAGGCTATGAGCCTGAGCAATACGAAGGATTAATTGGTCTTTATGCCGGGGCATCTAGCAATCTATCGTGGATGGGGCAGCATATGTCGTCACTTGAAAAGAACGAAGATGTATTTCAAATCATGCATCTCAATGACCCGTCCTTTGCTTCTCGGATTGCTTATAAATTAAATCTAAAAGGTCCAAGCGTATCGGTACAAACGGCTTGCTCCACGTCGCTTGTTGCTATTCATATGGCCTGTCAAGGATTAATCGGAGGTGAATGCGACCTTGCGTTAGCAGGAGGTGTCACACTCCATCAGCCGCAAATCACAGGCTATCAATACCAAGAAGGAATGATTTACTCTCCTGATGGCCATTGCCGTCCGTTTGATGAAAAAGCAAAAGGAACCATTTTTGGTGAAGGTGCAGGCGTGGTTGCGCTAAAACGATTGAAAGATGCGATAGAAGACGGAGATTTTATTTATGCCGTCGTAAAAGGATCTGCAACGAACAATGATGGAAGCAATAAAGTCGGCTATACAGCCCCAAGTGTGAGTGGACAGGCAAGTGTCATTGAATCTGCGTTAGAAATGGCTGAGACAGAACCAGAGACGATTTCTTATATCGAAGCACACGGAACGGGTACGCCTGTTGGAGATCCGATTGAGATTGAGGCGCTTACTCGAGCTTTTCAAACAGATCAACAAGGCTATTGCCGGATTGGATCAGTCAAAGCCAATATTGGGCATTTAGATGCTGCAAGCGGCGTGGCTGGTTTTATCAAAACAGTCATGATGCTGCATCATCGTCAATTTGCCCCGATGCCGCACTTTGACAAGCCGAATCACCGTATTCCGTTTGATCAAACGCCATTTTATGTTGGGACAGACAAAGCGGAGTGGAAGACGTCTCATTTGCCAAGGAGAGCTGGAGTCAGTGCCTTTGGTATAGGGGGAGCAAATGCTCATGTCATCTTAGAAGAGGCGAAGCCGAGAAAAGCAAACAGCACGGCCTCGTCCAAAGAATTAATTGTGCTTTCAGCTAGATCAACGCATGATATGAAGAACATGACAAAAAACTTGAAGGAATATGTCTCCTCACATCATGAACTCTCACTTGGCCAAGCAGCTTACACCTTACAAAGTGGAAGAAAAGCCTTCAAATATCGAAAAACGTTTGTCTGTTCGTCGCGGGATGAATTATTAGAGCAACTGCAAGTGCAAGATACAGCAGGGAGAGAAAGTCTTCTTTATAAACGGATCAGCATGAGGCTGACGGGGTATCATGAGTCAGGTTTACGTGATTACATCAAGCTGTATGAGAAAGATCATTCTTTCAAAACAGAAGTGGATCGATTAATGAGCCTCGTCCAATCTGCGGTACCTATCAAAAAAGACGAGCTGTTCCATTCCAAACAAAGCAGACAATCAGAAGTGGCTATGCTGATCATGACATCGGCTTTTGCCAACGAGCTAAGGTCACTCGGAATTGAACCAGATGGTTGGATTGGAGAAGGCAGCGGAGTCTGGACAGCTTTGTATGCAGCAGGCGGGCTTGAGCTAAGAGACGCAGCATCAATTGTGTACGACCTTCATGACACCGAGACGGTTAATCAAAGGCTGGTTTCCCTGCCTCAGAGAACACTCCAACAGCCTGTTTACATGCAGCAAACCGGGGAGGAACTAACCACTTTCCACCCATCGTCTGCAAAGCGTTTTCTTGATATGGATCAGCCTGTAAAACCGCCTTTGATTGAGCAAGAATCAACAGCCTTGATCATTGATCTTTCAATAAAACAAAGCATTGTGGTTGAAAAGGGAGCAGAAAAATCAATCGAACCACTTGATGGAGACATTCTTCAAATCGCCGGTGTTCTTTGGGAAATGGGGGTCGGCTTATCCTTTCCTTTAACAGAGGAGAAGAACAGGCAGCGCATTCCGCTACCTGGGTATCCATTTCATAAAACCGATTTTTCTGCACAAACAAATACGATGGCAGCCATTGAGCCACAAAAGCCGCAGGATGTAAAGCGTGTTTTTACTTCGTTCGCTTCTTTACAAAAAGATATTCACGACATTGTTCAAACTCATTTTGGATTTGATCAAATGGATGATGAATCGCCATTTTTTGAATTTGGTGCGACATCACTTGATATATCTCAGCTTGCAGCGAAAATATCTGAGCGAATGGATCAACAAATTGACACTGTTCAATTGTATCGGTTTGCTACAGTGTCAAGCCTTGCTGAATATTTGTTTGAAGAACAGATGGAACGTGATCAAACATCTGCTTCTCTCCCAATAAAGAACACGTCCCAGGAGCATACGGATATTGCGATTGTCGGAATGGCAGGAAGATTCCCAGGGGCTTCGTCGCTAGAAGACTTTTGGCAGCGTCTTGTGAATGGCGAGGAAATGATTCACTTTTTCACAGAAGAAGAACTCAAGAAAGCAGGGCTGGATGCGTCTGTCTATCAGCATCCGAATTTCATTGGAGCAAAAGGCCGTTTACAAGAGATCGAAGGCTTTGATGCAGACTTCTTCAACTATTCTGCTAGAGAGGCAGAGCTCATGGATCCGCAGTTCAGGCTCTTGCATGAATGTGCTTGGGAAGCGCTGGAGGATGCTGGCTGTGACCCTGATCGAATGGCAGGGAAAATTGGCGTTTATACAGGAACGAGTCCAAATCATGAGTGGCTGACGCGCTTTGCACATCAAATGGAAGCAACCGAGCAATTCAGCGCAATGCTGTTAAATGATCGTGAATTCTTTAGTACGCAGCTTTCTTATAAATTGAATTTACACGGGCCTAGCGTGACCATGCAGACAGCTTGTTCGACCTCACTTGTCAACATTGGCATGGCTTGTCAAGCATTATTGAATCAAGAATGTGATGCAGCACTGGCTGGCGGTGTGACGGTCAGTTCTCCAGAAAATATCGGCTACATCTATCAAGATGGGATGATTCAATCAAAAGATGGACATTGCCGTCCGTTTGACCAAGAGGCGAGCGGAACCATTTTCGGAGATGGAGCGGGGATTGTTCTGCTAAAACGTTATGAAGATGCGATGAGAGACGGCAACCCGATTCATGCGGTCATCAAAGGGGTTGGTGTGAACAATGATGGCAGCCGAAAAGCTGGTTTTACCGCTCCGAGTGTGGAAGGACAGGCAGAGGTTTTAAAAGAAACGTATGAAAAATCAGGTATCGATCCCGCATCCATTGGTTATGTAGAAGCACATGGTACGGGGACAAAAATGGGAGATCCAATTGAGGTATCTGCCCTTAGTCAAGTGTTCAAAGGGACAGATCCGCTGACGATTCCGATCGGTTCTGTGAAAAGTAATGTCGGCCACTTAAATAGTGCGGCAGGGATTGCAGGTCTGTTTAAAGCCATTTTGGCCCTCCAGCATAAAACGATCCCGCCAACCATTCATTATGAATCACCCAATCAGGAGATCCCTTTCAAAGATACACCGTTTTATGTGAATCAAAAGGCGTTGTATTGGAAGGAAGCAGATGGCCCGAGAAGAGCGGGGGTTAGCTCTTTCGGTATCGGTGGAACGAACGCCCATATGATCATAGAAGAGGGCATACAGGCGAAGCAAAAACCAGCTTCTAACCAAAAGCAGCTGCTCGTCTTATCAGCAAAAACGGATACTGCTTTAGCGAAAATGACAGAGCAATTAAAGCAGTATGTGATCCAGCACCCTCAAGTTCCGCTTGAAGATATTGCTTATACATTGCGGTATGGCAGAAAGCAATTTCCATACCGAAAAGCCATCGTGCTCGCGTCTGCTGATGAATGGATGCAGCAGAACCAGCTTGAAACGAGTGTGTTCCGAAGCAAAAAATGGCGTAAAGCGACCTTTATGTTTTCGGGTCAAGGCGCTCAGTATGCTGGTATGATGCGCGGATTATACGATGCAGAGCCAGTGTTCAAATGGGAAGTAGATAGATGCTTTAAATATGTAATGGAAACGGAGCAAGTTGATTTAAAGGGCTTTGTTTTTTCCAAGAATGAAACGAACGAAAACATCACAAAAACGTCAAATGCTCAGCCGCTTCTCTTTATATTTGAGTATGCATTAGCCAAATTGCTTCAGCATAGCGGTGTTGAGCCAGAATCAATGATTGGACACAGTATCGGCGAATACGTTGCCGCTTGCTTGTCAGGGGTCTTTTCTCTGGAGTCTGCATTAACACTCGTGATGGCAAGAGGAAGATTGATGCAAGACATGGAAAAAGGCGCCATGCTTAGTGTGCAATTACCTGAGGCAGAGCTGACTTCGATGATTGATGAATCGCTTTCTGTTGCTGCTGTCAATGCAAAAGACCTTTGTGTCGTTTCTGGAAGAGAAGAGCATATCACTGCATTTGAAAAGAAACTGCAAGACAAAGGAATTGTCACAAGACAGCTCCATACTTCTCATGCCTTTCATTCCTATATGATGGAGCCGATGCTTGAGGCGTTTCAACAATTCGTAGAGAAAGTAGAATTGCATGAGCCGACGATTCCGTTTATATCGAATGTGACAGGCACCTGGGCAACAAGTGAAGAGGTGATGACAGCATCTTATTGGACGAGCCACCTGCGTGGAACCGTTCGTTTTCATGAAGGTCTATCTCAGCTGTTAACCGATGAAGTACGAGCGCTCATTGAAGTTGGACCTGGAAACAGCTTGACGGCATTAGCGAAACGTCATGATAACAAAGAGTCTCATCATGATGTTCTGAATATGGTGAGGCATGCAAGAGAACAAGCGGATGACCATGCATATTTCTTAAAAAGAATAGGAGAGCTATGGGCAGGCGGCTACGAGGTCAAAGCGCAGCAACATCCAACTCAAGAGGAACGTCAGCTCGTATCGCTGCCGACCTATCCATTCGAGCGGAAACGATATTGGATTGAAGCAGGAAAGCCGGTTTCTCCGCAGCTATCCGTTCCTAAGGAAACGAAGAAGAAAGAGATGGAAGAATGGTTCTACCTGCCTTCATGGGAGCAGCAGCCGCTAAAACCTGTTTTCGAAAAAGAAACAGAAGAACAAACGTGGCTCATTTTCAGGGAACAGGATGCTTTTCATGAACTGTTTACCCATTCATTTAAGCAACAAGGTATCAAGGTCATTTCTGTCACAAAGGGTGAAGCTTATCAAGAGCAAGAGCAGTCGTTTACGATCAATCCGGCAGAAGGCCAGCACTACCGTAACATGCTAGATTCATTGTCTAATAGAGGTGTCAATATCCATCGGATTCTGCATTTATGGGAAGCTGCGAAAGAAGATGACAACTCGAATCGTCAATCCGCTTTTCAGGCGCACATTGAAAAAGGCTATTACAGCTTAATTTTCTTATCTCAAGCGATTGCTGCCCAAAAAAATATTCGAGAATGCCGTCTGTTTACGATCACTAGCGGAATTCAGCCAGTCACAGGCAATGAGACGATATGTGCAGAGAAAAGTGCAATGCTTGGACCGTGTAAAGTGATTTCACAGGAATACCATCATATCAAATGCTGGAATATCGATGTGGAAGATGTGCCAGAAGTCATGTCTTGGAAGGAACAAGTACTTGTCGATCTTATTGTGCAGGAAATCATGCAGCCTGGAAAGGATCAGCTTGTGGCGTATCGTAATCGTCAACGCTGGGTGCAGAGCTACAAACATTTGCCGCTGCAAAAAGAAGATGGACTTCCGAAGATGATCAGGCCAAATGGTGTGTATCTGATCACAGGAGGTTTAGGCGGCATCGGATTTGTTCTATCAAAGATGCTGGCGAAGGAAGGAAATGTACATCTTTATTTAACTGGAAGAACGGCATTGCCGCCAAGAGATGAATGGGCGTCATACGTTCACCAAGTAAATGCCGATGAAGCGCAGCGTACGAGAATTGAGAAGGTGCTTGAGCTCGAACGATTAGGTGCAACAGTAGAAGCGGTGCAGGCGAATGCAGGAGATCTGGATCAGATGAAACGTGTATTTGATGCCATTCGCAAAAAGCATGGCGGCGTTCATGGTGTATTCCATGCGGCAGGATTACCAGGAAGTACATCCTTCCGTGCAATCAAAGATATCCCTTCTACACTGGCGCAGGGAGAGGATCAATTCCAATCAAAGGTGAAAGGGCTCGATGTGCTAGAGCAGCTGCTGGAACAAGAACAAGCAGATTTTTGTCTTCTCTTTTCTTCCATTAGTGCATTGCTTGGGGGCTTAGGATTCTCCGCTTACTCAGCGGCTAACTTATATATGGATGCATTTGCAGCTAGACTTAATCAACATAGTCAAACCCCGTGGATGTGTGTGAACTGGGATGCGTGGAATTTCTGGGGTGAGCTAGAATCCACAATTGGTGAATCGATAAATGAGCTTGCGATATTACCAGAAGAGGGTGCTGAGCTGTTCCAGTATGTTCTGTCTAACCGGCAGAATCGACACATGCTCGTGTCCACGGGAAATCTTGAAGAACGAATGGATCAATGGCTGTCACTAGAGTCGAAGGCAGCAGAGAATGAGGATTCATATGAGGTGTCTAAGCACGAAAGACCAGAGCTCGGCAATCCATATGTGGCTCCTCGAAATGAAACTGAAAAAGCGATCTGTCAAGTTTGGCAGGATTTTATGGGCATGGAACAAGTGGGCATTCACGACAATTTCTTTGATCTCGGCGCAAGCTCGCTGGATATTGTTCAAGTCACCAATCGGTTAAATCAAGCACTTCAAACAAATGAAGCGGTTGTGACCTTGTTTACGTACCCATCTGTTGCTGAGCTTGCGAAATATATCCAGCCTTCTGAGGACTCGCAGGAAGAAGCGATGGAAGAAGAACTAGCCGTCGTCACTTCAGGTGATCGAAGAGCTCGTTTTAAACAGCAACGGAATAAAAGATTGAGAGGCGGAATCGAGAATGAATGATACAACGAATCACTATCATGGCGCAGAAATTGCTGTTATCGGTCTTGCAGGTCGTTTTCCAGGGGCCAAAAATGTAGAAGAGTACTGGGAGAATCTGAAAAAGGGAAAAGAAACCATCTCTTTTTTTACAGAGGAAGAATTACGGCGTGAAGGTACAGATGAAGCCTTATTGAAAAACCCCCGTTTTGTTAAAGCAAAAGGGATGCTAGATGATGTTGATTTATTTGATGCGGATTTCTTTGACTATACACCAAAGGAAGCGGCTATGATGGATCCGCAGTTCAGACTGTTTCATGAATGTGTGTGGACGGCGCTTGAAGACGCTGGGTACGATCCGTTTGAATATAAAGGGCAAATTGGTCTTTATACAGGTGCAGGAATCAATACAGAATGGGTCATGAGAGCACTTCAAGGGGCGGCTCAAGGTGAGGATTCGAAAACACTGGAAGCTGCCGTTCTGAATATGCGTGATTATTTGGCGACGATGATTTCATATAAATTAAATTTGAAGGGGCCGAGTATGGTGGTGCAAACCGCCTGTTCGACCTCGATGGTGTCGATTCATTTAGCTGTTCAGGCTTTATTAAGCGGTGACTGTCATATGGCTGTTGCAGGCGGCGTGTCCATTCGCCTGCCGCAAAAATCGGGCTATCTTTATCAAGAAGGCATGATCCATTCATCTGACGGACATTGCCGCGTCTTTGATAACAAGGCCGATGGAACCGTTTTTGGTGATGGTGCAGGAGCCGTTATTTTAAAAAATTTAGAGGATGCCATTGAAGACGGCGATCACATTTATGCTGTCATTAAAGGATCATCTATTAATAATGACGGAAATAGAAAAGTAGGATATACAGCGCCGAGTACGAAAGGTCAAGTATCAGCGATTAAAACAGCACTTCGAATGGCTGAGGTGGAACCTGAAACCATTTCGTACATTGAAGCACATGGAACCGGAACAACCCTCGGAGATCCGATCGAAATTGAAGCGCTCAAGCAAGCGTTTGATACAGATAAAAAAGGCTTTTGCCGCATTGGTTCTGTCAAATCAAATGTTGGTCATTTGAATGATGCGTCAGGTGTCGCCGGCTTTATTAAAACCGTTTTAAGCTTAAAGCATCAAGTGATTCCGCCGACGATTCATTTTGAAACGCCGAATGAAAAAATTGAATTTGCCAATTCGCCTTTCGTTGTAAACACAGACTTGACGCCATGGAGCAAGCATGAATCTCCTCGCCGTGCAGGTGTAAGCTCATTTGGGATTGGTGGAACAAATGCTCATGTCATTTTAGAAGAAGCACCTGCTACACGTGTCGCCGCAGATAGCCCTGAGGATAGTGAACTCCTTTTATTATCTGCCAAAACACCAGCAGCTCTTGAGAAAATGACCGATCGCCTTGCGGACTATTTACTTCAGCATCAGCAGCATGTTCGTCTAAGTGACGTTGCCTATACGCTGCAAACAGGGCGCCATCATTTCCCGCATAAACGTGTCATTCTTGGAAGTAACACGGCTGACATGTTACAGGCGCTGAATCAAAGGTCAAAAGAGGTGGTCAAGACGGCAAGCTCCCAAACATCGAGCCGGCCAGTCGTCTTTCTTTTCCCAGGTCAAGGATCTCAGTATGTAGACATGGGGCGTCAGCTTTATGACAAATATCCAGTCTTTAAGGAAGCGCTGGATCAATGCTTGAATCAATTCAAACAGCATATCTCAGTTGACCCATTCAGCATTTTATTCTCAACAGAAGCAAGTGATGATCCTCAGCTGATCAACCAAACAGAATATACGCAGCCGCTTCTGTTTAGTGTGGAATACGCTTTGGCTAAATTGCTGATTCATTTTGGCGTCAAACCGCAGGCACTGATCGGCCACAGTATTGGAGAATACACAGCTGCTGCCGTATCTGGTTTACTATCTGTTGAAGATGCCGTAGATCTTGTGTCTTATCGCGGACAGCTCATTAGCAAGCTTTCAAAAGGCTCTATGCTGAGCGTTCCTTTGAGTGAACAGAACGTGCTGCCATATTTAACAGATGATCTTTCACTTGCAGCAGTAAATGGTCCTGAGTTATGTGTAGTGTCAGGGGAGACCGCAGCCATTGATGCACTTACTGAGAAGCTGGAGGCTGCTGGACATGGGTGCAGGAAGCTTCACACCTCTCATGCCTTCCATTCTAAAATGATGGATGACATCCTGCCATCATTCAAAGAAAAGGTAGCTGAGTATCAATTGAATGCACCGTCTATCCCGTATATTTCTAACGTCACAGGTACGTGGATTGACCATGAAGCAGTGCAAGACCCGGCATATTGGGCTGATCACTTGCGGCAAGCGGTCCGTTTCCGTGATGGAGCGGAGACATTATTAACGGAGCTTGATCCTATTTTCGTTGAAGTCGGGCCGGGGAATACGTTAAGTGCCTTTATTCGCCAAGCCTCAAAGGAACACCATCAGCAGCCGATTCCATTGATGCGTCACCCGAAAGAAGAGGCAGCAGACGACCGCTACCTGCTGGGCAGGCTTGGTGACATCTGGCTTCAAGGGGTGCCGGTTGACTGGACAAAATGGCGAAATCAGACATCAAATCAAAAAGTATCCTTGCCGACCTATCCATTTGAACGACAAAGATATTGGATTGAAAAGGTAGATACATCCGCATTATCTTCATCCTCAGGTGTGCAAATGGTGGTGCCGAAGGAAAACAAGGGGCAGGGAATAGAAAAAAACAATCAAGTCCATTCCGCCGCAGCGAATGATATTGAGGCAACGTTACAGCGGATGTGGAAAGACATTTTAGGAATTGAAAAGGTGGAAAGAGACGACCACTTCTTTGAGCTTGGCGGACATTCGTTAAATGCGACCGGTCTGATTTCTCAAATTCACAAAGAGTTTGGTGTAGAACTTACGCTCACAGACATGTTCAACAATCCGACGATTGAAAAGCTCCAAGCATTCATCGAAAAGGCAGAGAAGCATCAATATTTCAAGATTGAACCAGTGGAAAAGAAAGACACGTATCCATTATCTGCTGCTCAAAGACGGACATTCCTCATTCATCAGCGTATTGGTCAAGTGACCTCATACAACATGCCGATGGCACTAAGATGTAAAGGTGAAATTGACGTCGAGCGCTTTGAGCAGACCTTCAAGCAATTAATTGATCGTCATGAAACATTGCGAACGACCTTTGAATTAAAAGATGGAGAACCGGTTCAGCGGGTCCATGATGATTTCCAGTTTGCTGTTGAAATAACAGAGGCTGATGAAGAAGGATTAGAAGCACAAATCGATGAATTCATTCGTCCATTTGACTTAAAGGCTGCACCATTGATCCGTGTGCGTTTTGTGAAAATCGCAGCACATGATCATCTCTTATTAGTCGATATGCATAATATTGTGGCGGATGGAGCGAGCATGAACATCTTTATTAAAGAATTTACTGAGCTCTATCGAGGGGAAACCTTGCCGGAACTGACCGTTCAATATAAAGATTATGCAGAATGGCAAGACAAATATTTCCGCAGCGAGATGTTTCAAAAGCAGCAGGGTTATTGGAAGCAGCAAATTGGCTCAAATGTGCCAACTTTGACAATGCCATATGATTTTGAACGGAAGGAACAATCCTTCTTAGGAAGAGCGATTAAATTTAATATTGAACCGCACATCGTTGAGAAAATTGAACAGCTCGCTGAACGGTATCAACTGACAAATAACGTCATCTTGTTCCAGCTATATGGGCTGCTGCTCTCACGTTATGCGGTTCAGGAGGAATTGATTGTCGGTTCACTTGTGGCTGGACGACGTCATGCAGATATCGAGCATACAATTGGCATGTTTACGAACTTCCTGCCAATTAAACTAGACATGGTACAAGAAGCAACCTTTACAGAGCAATTGGCGCAGACAAAGCAAGTACTGCTGGATGCGTATGACCATCAAGAGTACCCATTTGACCAAATGGTTGAGCATCTGAATCCAAAAACAAGACCGCATCGCAATCCATTCTTTGATACGATGCTCATCTATCATAATGAGTACGATCCGAATATTAAAATTGAAGCCGATGGACTAACATTTGAAACACATGAGTTTGCAAAGGGGATTTCCAAACTTGATATGAAAATGGATGTTGTCAGAGAGGTAACGGGGGAGTTAAAGTGCGTCCTTCAATACAATCTGGCTCTGTTTAAACATGAGACGATGCAAGCTTTCGTCAACCACTTCCAGCACTTGGTCGAACAGGCTGTTCAAACACCTGATCAACTGCTCAAGGATTTCGCTGTTCTTTCACAGGAGGAAGAACAAGCAGCAAAAGAGAAAAGGGAGCGCGCAGAGGAAAAAGCACCGCTCGTACTGACAGTCAGCTCGACATTTACAGCAGATCCAGTCGCACCTTATATTCAGTACTGGACCAAGCAGTTTGATGTGCAGCTTGATGTTCAATTTGCACCATATGGGCAGGTTTATCAGGAATTACTAAATGAGCGCAGCCTTATCTCACAGAAGAAAAACGGTGCGAATCTTCTGCTCATTCGTTTAGAGGATATCACTGGTCCCGCTCATCTTTCACTGGAAGAAAAGAAAAAACTGGCTTCAGAGCATGCTGAAGAACTTGCAAACGTTCTGAAATCAAAAACGAAACATAACCTATATTTTGTTGGGATTCTGCCGATAAGTGCTGCTCTTAAAGACACCCTGCAAGACGTGGAACAAGAGTGGATTGCTCAGTTATCTGAGATAGGCGGTGTTCAGTTGATCGACTGTCGTCAGCTTGCACAGCAATATCAGATGTATGACATCTTTGATGAAAAAGGAGAGCAAGCCGCACACCTCCCATTCACTGAAGTCTTTTGTGGAGCTATCGGTACAAAAGTCGCACGCGAGATCATTGCATGGCAAGGTGCACCATTTAAGGTAGCGGCCATTGACTGTGATCATACGCTTTGGAGAGGTGTCGTTTCAGAAGACGGTGTGGAAGGCATCGACATTACGCCAGAACATCAAATGCTTCAGCGCTTTTTAAAACAAAAGCAGCAAGAGGGGCTCCTGCTTGTCTTGAGCAGCAGGAACAATGAAGAAGATGTGTGGCGCGTGTTTGAAAACCACCCAGATATGATCTTGCAAAAAGACGATATCGTCGACTGGCGCATCAATTGGGAAAGTAAACCGGCACATCTAAAAGAGATGGCAGATTCTCTGAACCTTTCATTATCTCAGTTTATTTTCTTAGACGATGATCCAGCTCAGTGCTTGCGTATGAATGAAGAGCTGCCTGAAGTAATGACGCTGCTGTTACCTGCCAATGAAAAAGCGATTCCATTATTCGCCCAGCATGCTTGGGCATTCGACCGCTATGATGTCACAGATGAAGATAGAGGACGAACAACGAGCTACAAGGCTGAAAAGGCTCGTCAAAAAGAGAAAGCAGAGTCGCCGTCAATGGAGCAATTTTTACAAGATTTGAATTTGAACATGAGTGTAACAGAGTGGGGAGAAGAGCACCTTGCCCGCGTGGCGCAAATGAGCAGCCGTATTAACCAATTCCGCTTAAATGAGCAGCGCTTTGATGAACAGCAGCTGAGAGAGCGGATGGAAAATGAGCATGTCCAGGGCTGGGTCATTGAAGCAGCGGATCGCTTCAGTCATGAAGGGATTGTAGGGGCTATCTTGGCTCATCATGCAGACGGCACCTTGAAAATTGATGCATGGATGCTAAGCTGCCGTGCTCTAGGGAAAGGGATTGAGCAAAAATGTCTGACATGGCTCGCTGAATACAGCCGTCAGCACCAGCTTTCTTCCATTGAATTTACATTTGCATCGACTGGACGTAATGAGCTGTTCAAGTCATTTATGCAAGAGCACCAGATGCAGGAGGTTGAGGGGCAGCAAACATATCGTATACAAGTGGAAGAAATCGATTCACTGAGCAATCACATTCAGATCGTCGACCACCTGTCACCTCGTCAGCACTCGGCAGAAGAAATAGAGGGTCAAAGGGTGGAGGCAGCAAGTCATTCAGCTTCTAAAGGTTATACATGGGAAACGGTTCAACCAGATCAAACGCTGCACAGCGGTTATGTAAAAGCCCTTAAGGTACATGATCAAGAAGGTCTTCGTGCATTATTAAAGACGGAACTGACACAGGATCATGGACTTTACGCACAGCCAACCAATGAACGCGAGGCATTGCTTTTTGATATTTGGTGTGACATTCTTCATGTGGAAAAAGTAGGAATTGACAACGACTTTTTCGATTTAGGAGGAAATTCTTTACTTGCTGTCAAAATGGAAGTAGAGATTGAAAAGAAGGGTTGGTATGTTGATGATTTGAATTTTGCTGAAAAACACACCATTCGAGAATTAGCAAAATATATGAAGAGGGAGAATCAGCATGCATAAAGATGTAAAAGCCATATATGAAGAATCAAAAATTTTAGATGAGGCCACTCATTTATACGGGGTCCAGCGAAGTGACATCCACTTTATCGCAGATGCAGAAAACTATGTGTATGAACTTAAAAAAGACGGAGAGTCTTTCATTTTAAAAATTACCCATACCATCCGCAGATCACCTGATTATATTTTAGGTGAAATGGAATGGCTCCATCACTTAGCGAAGGGCGGACTTTCGGTTGCGAAACCAATTGCTTCATTAAATGGCCGTGATATCGAGCAAGTAGACGATGGGCAAGGCGGTTCATTTTTGCTTCGAGTCTATGAAAAAGCATCAGGCCATAAAGTGGAAGAGGCAGACTGGAACGATGAATTATTTTATGCCCTTGGACAGTACACAGGGCGCATGCATAAACTGACAAAAAGCTATCAGCTGTCAGACCCACGTTATAAAAGACAAGAGTGGGATGAAGAGGAGCAGCTTAAACTGCGTAAGTATGTCCCAGCCGATCAGACTCTTGTGTTTGAACAAGCGGATCGGTTGATGGAAAAGCTGGCAAAGCTTCCGAAAAATCAGGATACGTACGGATTGGTTCATGCGGATCTTCATCACGGAAACTTCCACTGGGATCAAGGGAAAATTACGACCTTTGATTTCGATGATATCGGGTACAACTGGTTTATAAATGACATCAGCATTTTGCTATACAATGTCTTGTGGTACCCTGTCATTCCATACGAAGACAAAGCTGCTTTTGCAGGAAACTTTATGAAGCAATTCCTTAAAGGCTATCGTGAAGAGAATGAACTTGGGGATGAATGGCTTGCCTACATTCCTGACTTCCTTCGCTTACGACACATGCTGATCTATGGCTTGCTGCATCAAGCATTTGATTTGGCCACCATTGGAGAAGAAGAGAAGGCCATGCTCGCTGGCTTCCGCTCCGACATTGAGCAAGCAGCACCGATTACGACGTTTGACTTTACAAAACTAAGTCAATCTTAAAATGAAAATCCCCGCCTATATGATGAGGCGGGGGTTATTTTTTATGGGCGATAGGTGGACGGTGATTCAATAATGTGAAACAGGTTCTTTCCTTGCTTTGTATTATCGATCCAGCCTTGAAATGCTGCTTTACCAGGTCCATATGCATAGACAGGGACATCCTCACCTGTATGGGCAAAGGTTGTCCAGCCTGAGAAAGAACGCTGATCAAAGATATGTTGAATGCTGAGTTGGATCGTACTGGCCTTCCCTGATTGTGCCGCTTTCTCTACCTGTGAGATTTCCTCTTTTGTGAGCGCGAAATCAATATTGGTGTCAAGGACATCACGTACAGATTGACCCCCTGCGATTTTCTTTGCCATATACACAGGCGTTTTCTTAGCAGCTAGAATGGGTGCTGGGTCCCATTTATAGCCGGTCTCACTTGTCATACCATCTGCGCCAAAGGAAAATCCTCCAGTCGCATGATCTGCTGTGATGACGACGAGGGTTTCTTGATCCTTTTTAGCGAATTGAAGAGCCGCATGAACTGCTTTCTCAAAATCCTCCATCTCACTCATTGCGCCGACCACATCATTTTCATGTCCAGCAGAATCAATGGTACTGCCTTCAAGCAGCATGAAAAATCCATGCAGGTTGTCTTGATTTAATTGGGTTAATGCTGCCTGCGTCATGTCTTTTAAAGTAGGCACATGCTTTGGGCGATCAATGGCTCGATCCAGCTCGTCCTCCTGGAATAAGCCGAGCATTTTCGAAGATGATTGAGAGGTTAAATCATCTTTTGATCGCAGAATGGAATACCCGCTCTTCTTAAATTCTTGCACAAGATTACGGTCTTTTCGATCAAAATATTGCATTCCGCCACCTAGAAGGATATCAACTTTGTGCTCTCCGCCTATTTTCTCATCAAAAAAGTGGTCTGCAATTTGTTCTTTGTTTTTTCGGGAGACGTTATGTGTGCCAAAAGCGGCAGGTGTTGCATCGGTGATGTCAGATGAGACAACAAAGGCTGTTTTCATTTGTGCTTCCTTTGCTGCTTCAACGACACTTCTAAGAGGTTCTTTTTCTTGGTTGACGGCGATGGCATCATTGTATGTCTTTTTCCCAGTCGCCATGGCCGTGGCTGCGGCTGCTGAGTCGGTAATATTATCTCGAGGATCATCTGGATGTGTGGTCTGCATCCCGACTAAATACGGGTCCCAGACGGTTTGTGCTTTTGTAGAACCAAGCTTTTCCTGCTTGAATGTGCGGTAGGCTTTGATCACGGGCATCCCCATTCCATCGCCAACGATAAAAATAATATTTTTTGGTGTTTTCGTTTGTTTCTTGTCTGCCGCATTTGTTGATACGGGAGTGACATCATGTGAGGTTAATAGAACAGCTAATACGAGTACCGCTAGAATCCCACTCATAAGAAAAATACGATTTTTACGATCCATAGAGCCCATGAAAAATCTCCTTTTATCATTTATTTCATAATTTGTATTTTATTTGAATGAAGGCGATGGTTCAACCCTTTTCCCATAAAAAAAGGCGATGAGACTTTTATCTCACCACCTTTTATACCGTATCACACTTCACGCCAACGACGCCTTTTAGATCTTTAATATCAAAGTACACATCTGTTGTATAGCGATCTTTATGCACGCGTACGCGTACTTCCATAATCGGGTAGTTCTTTTCTGTTAAATCATCAATTCGAACAGAATGAATGCGAATATTGAGGGCTTTCATTTCTTTTAAAATATCCGTCATGCGGTTTCGATCAGAAAGAGACATTCTGATGCGGATTTCTTTTTCCTGTAAGCGAATCGGTCCGATCCGCTGGAAGAGCCACGGTAGAAATTCGACACTAATCAGAATAAAGAAAAGACTGAGGAAGGCTTCTTTATAAAATCCTGCACCTGTTGCAACCCCAAGTCCTGCTGCTCCCCAGATCATCGCAGAAGTCGTGAGACCTGAGATGACATCATTGCTTTTTCGCAGAATCACACCTGCTCCAATAAAACCAACACCAGATATAATTTGCGCCGGTAACCTGAGTGGGTCCATTTGAAGCTTAGAGACTCGAGGGAAATTGTAGGCTGCATCAATGCTGATGATGGTTAATACGCAGGAGCTGACAGCAATGACAATACACGTTTTTAAGCCGAGGGGCTTTTTCTTCAGCTCTCGTTCAAGCCCGATAATCAAACCGATTAAGGTGGCCACGGCTAATTTTAAGACCGTATCCCATTCAATTGTCCAAAACATGCGTATCGCTCCTTCACTTCATGTACGTTTCACATCATGTATATGATCTTCTCACAGCCCATATGGCTGCACAACTCTTATTTTATTCAGAATCAGAAGAAAGAAAAGCTTTTTATTTTATTTAAAAAGAGAGTCATCCGCATAAGGCAGATGACCCTTCATGTTCTTTATTTTGTTTCTTCTTCAAGATGATTTTCCATTTTGGTAAAAAGCTTCTTAGAAGCTTTAGATGGTTTATTGGTCAAGAGGCTGACAATGATGGCAGTCAAACCACTCAAAATAAATCCGGGAACCATTTCGTACAAGCCAGTTGTATTATTCAAGCCAGTTGAAATCCATGTTAAGACAACAACTGCTCCTACAACCATTCCTGCTAGTGCACCGTGATGGTTCATACGCTTCCAATATAGGCATAGAAGGATAACTGGACCAAATGAAGATCCAAAGCCTGCCCAAGCATAACCAACAAGGTCAAGAATGGTATCACTTGGATTAAGTGAAAGACAAAGCGCGATAATGGCAACGACTAGTACAGACATACGTCCAATCATCACCAGTTCTTTGTCTGACGCTTTCCTTCTAAAGAAGGTCCGGTATAAATCCTCTGTCATTGCACTTGCAGTCACGAGCAGCTGTGAAGAAATCGAACTCATAATCGCAGCTAAAATGGCAGAGAGTAAAAATCCAGTAATATACGGATGGAATAACACCTTAGAAAACACAATAAAGATGGTTTCTGGGTCTGCTAAAGTGGTACTAGTCTCATGTACATAAGCTACACCGACTAATCCAACAGACAGTGAACCAATGACAGACACAATCATCCAGCTCATACCGATACGACGTGCTGGCTTTAAATCTTTTACGGTCGTAATGGCCATAAATCGAACAATGATGTGCGGCTGTCCAAAGTAACCAAGCCCCCATGCTAAGAAGGAAATAATGCCAATGACGCTCGTTCCTCTGAATATATCAAGCAATTTTGGATCAATTTGTTGTATATCTTGATACGTGGCAATTGGACCACCTAATTGAGTAAAGGCAACGATCGGCACGAGCACTAATGCTAAAAACATAATGGCCCCTTGAACAAAATCAGTTAAACTAACTGCCAAAAAGCCGCCGAATAAAGTGTATAGGATCACGATACTAGAGGTTAAAATTAAACCAAACATATAATTCGCACCAAACGCAGATTCGAATAAACGTCCGCCAGATACCATACCTGATGAGGTGTACAGTGTAAAGAAAATCATAATAATGACAGCTGAGACAGCTTTTAATAAAGTAGAAGAATCTTTAAATCGTTTGTCAAAAAAGTCTGGAATGGTGATCGCGTCATCAGCAACCTCTGTATACGATCGTAAGCGAGGAGCTAAGAATAGATAATTCAAGTAAGCTCCACTAATCAAACCAACAGCAAGCCATCCTGACGAAAGTCCTGTTGTATACATCGCGCCTGGAAGTCCCATAAGCATCCAGCCGCTCATATCTGAAGCACCAGCAGATAGAGCTGTCACGTAAGGACCTAGCCCGCGTCCGCCTAACATATAATCATTCAAGTCATTTGTTTTTCTAAATGCATACCAGCCAATGGCCAGCATTCCAATAAAATAAATAGATAGAGAAATTCCAATCTCAATACTCATGTTTCCATATCACCTTTTTCGTATTAATTTGACATCACCTCATTCAAAATATAAAACACAGAACATCTGATATAGCTGTCTGCTCACTGCTATGGTTACTTAACCTATCAGAGTATTCCCGACTGATCAACCTTCTTAAACCTCCTTCTTACATAAAAAAATGCGTGAATTATTGATGAGAATCCATATGTAAGCGTTACCAATAATATTTAAAAGAAAAAATTTTCTGAGAAATAATCAATTCCTGATACAAATCATTTTCATACTTTCTGGTTTTAAAGGGGGATTGGGTGAATGGCTACCTTCTCAAGCCTCCGCAAAGTTGCTTTAGAACAGTAAAATTTGATATGATAAAGTGTATATGACTTATGATCATGACCATGAACACGTATCATTTTTGGAGGTGAACCTGCATGTCTAGAATTTCAATAGAAGAAGTAAAGCACGTGGCGCATTTGGCACGGCTTGCAATCACAGAAGAAGAAGCTGAAATGTTTACTGAACAGCTTGATAGCATCATTTCATTTGCAGAGCAGTTAAACGAGGTAGATACGGAAAACGTTGAACCAACAACACACGTATTAAAAATGAAAAACGTCATGAGAGAAGATGTTCCGAATAAAGGTCTTTCCATTGAGGCAGTCATCAAAAACGCGCCTGATCATAAAGACGGCTATATTCGTGTGCCATCAATTTTGGACTAAAGGAGGCCTGAGACATGTCACTGTTTGATCACAAAATTTCTGAATTAAAAGAGCTTTTACATAAAAAGGAACTGTCTGTTTCTGATTTAGTGGATGAGTCTTATAAACGAATCAATGAAGTAGACGGGAAAGTACAAGCATTCCTTGCACTGGACGAAGAGAAAGCTCGTGCGTATGCAAAGGAATTGGACGAGGCAGTTGGTGAAAAGGACGAGCTTGGTCTATTGTTCGGTATGCCAATCGGTGTGAAAGATAACATCGTCACAAAGGATTTACGTACAACAGCATCTAGTAAAATCCTGCAAAACTTTGATCCTATTTATGATGCAACGGTTGTCAATCGTCTGAGAGATGCGGAAGCAGTCACAATCGGTAAATTAAATATGGACGAATTTGCGATGGGATCTTCTACAGAGAACTCAGGCTACAAAGCAACGAAAAACCCGTGGAATTTAAACACTGTTCCAGGTGGATCAAGTGGTGGCTCAGCAGCTTCTGTTGCAGCAGGTGAAGTACCATTCTCACTTGGATCAGATACAGGCGGTTCGATTCGCCAGCCGGCATCATTCTGCGGAGTTGTGGGACTGAAGCCGACATATGGCCGTGTATCTAGATACGGTTTAATCGCATTTGCTTCATCATTAGATCAAATTGGGCCGATTACGCGTAACGTAGAGGACAACGCATACGTACTTCAAGCGATTGCTGGTGTCGATCAAATGGACGCAACGAGTGCAAATGTCGACGTGCCAGATTTTCTTTCTTCATTAACTGGAGACATCAAAGGCATGAAAATTGCAGTGCCAAAAGAATACCTTGGAGAAGGTGTTGGCGAGGAAGCAAAAGAGTCTGTTCTCAAAGCGTTAAAAGTATTAGAAGGACTTGGTGCAACATGGGAAGAAGTGTCTCTGCCGCATTCTAAATATGCGCTTGCGACTTACTACTTACTGTCTTCTTCAGAAGCATCTGCGAACCTTGCGCGCTTTGACGGCATCCGCTATGGCTACCGTACAGATAATGCCGACAACCTGATTGATTTATATAAAAATACACGTTCAGAAGGCTTTGGAAACGAAGTGAAACGCCGCATCATGCTTGGGACATTCGCTCTTAGCTCAGGATATTATGATGCATACTATAAGAAAGCACAAAAAGTCCGTACATTGATCAAAAAAGACTTCGAAGATGTTTTTGAAAAGTATGATGTCATTGTAGGGCCAACAACGCCAACTCCTGCATTTAACATTGGAGAAAAGACAAGCGATCCACTGACTATGTACGCGAACGATATTTTAACGATCCCTGTGAATCTTGCAGGCGTTCCAGGAATCAGTGTGCCTTGTGGATTTGCAAATGGTCTTCCGTTAGGACTGCAAATCATCGGCAAGCACTTTGATGAAGGAACGGTTTACCGCGTGGCTCACGCTTTCGAGCAAGCAACAGATCATCATAAAGCAAAACCTGAACTGTAAGGGGTGAATCAGAATGAACTTTGAAACGGTAATTGGACTTGAAGTCCACGTTGAGCTAAAAACACAATCGAAAATTTTCTCCAGCTCGCCGACACCTTTTGGTGCAGCTGCCAACACGCAAACAAGTGTCATTGACCTTGGATATCCTGGCGTACTGCCTGTATTGAACAAAGAAGCGGTAAACTTTGCGATGAAAGCGGCCATGGCGCTGAACTGTGAGATCGCAACAGATACAAAATTTGACCGTAAAAACTACTTCTATCCTGATAACCCAAAGGCGTATCAAATCTCTCAATTTGATAAACCGATCGGTGAAAACGGCTGGATTGAAATTGAAGTAGAAGGCAAAACAAAACGAATCGGTATTACGCGTCTCCATTTGGAAGAGGATGCAGGTAAACTGACGCACACAGGCGACGGGTATTCACTAGTCGATTTCAACCGTCAAGGCACACCGCTTGTTGAAATCGTATCTGAGCCAGACATTCGCACTCCAGAAGAAGCGTATGCGTACTTAGAAAAACTAAAATCCATTATTCAATATACAGGCGTTTCTGACTGTAAGATGGAAGAAGGCTCACTTCGCTGTGATGCCAATATTTCACTTCGTCCGATCGGCCGTGAAGAGTTTGGAACGAAAACAGAGCTCAAGAACTTGAACTCGTTTGCTTTCGTACAAAAAGGTCTTGAATTCGAAGAGAAACGCCAAGAGCAAGTATTGCTATCTGGCGGGTTGATCGAACAGGAAACGCGCCGCTATGACGAAGCGTCTAAAAAGACGATCCTTATGCGTGTCAAAGAGGGCTCAGATGATTACCGCTACTTCCCAGAACCAGATTTGGTGGAGCTGTACATTGATGACGAGTGGAAAGAACGCGTAAGAGCATCCATTCCAGAGCTTCCAGACGAGCGCCGCAAACGCTACATCGATGAGCTTGGACTTCCTGCATATGATGCCATGGTGCTGACGCTGACAAAAGAAATGTCTGATTTCTTTGAAGCAACCATTTCAGAAGGTGCAGAAGCGAAGCAAGCTTCAAACTGGCTGATGGGTGAAGTATCTGCCTACTTAAACTCAGCTCAAAAAGAGCTGGAAGATACTAAGCTAACGCCGCAAGGCCTGGCTGGTATGATCAATCTCATCGAAAAAGGAACGATTTCTTCTAAGATTGCCAAAAAGGTATTCAAAGAGCTCATTGAAAATGGAGGAGACGCAGAAACAATCGTCAAAGAAAAAGGACTTGTCCAAATTTCTGACGAAGGTGCACTGCTCAAACTTGTCACAGAAGCACTTGATAACAACCCGCAATCCATCGAAGACTTTAAAAATGGAAAAGACCGCGCGATTGGTTTCTTAGTCGGACAAATCATGAAAGCATCGAAGGGACAAGCAAACCCGCCGATGGTCAACAAGATTCTCCTAGAAGAAATCAAAAAACGCTAAATAGCAAAAACCGCCTCATGAGAAGAGGCGGTTTTTTTGCTTGAAAGGACAGGGTCTTATCATAGATTCAGACCACCGCCGTATATCAATTCGGAGATTCTTTTCTTATAATGAAGTATAAGCGAAAGTGCACATTCGAAGGGGGATAAAGGTGAACTAACCGGAAAAACAGCACGTAATATTATTGAAGAAACAGCTTCAATTGTTCCACTACTTTTAAGACAGCAGGGTCCTCACACTTTTCTAAATTCGTCAGCATCCCTTGAATGACTGGCTTACGAGGCTCAGTTTTCACCAGTTCTTCTTCAATGACTTCAATGGATACAAGGGTATCATCAGAAAGCAGATGCTCAAGCTTTAACAAACGAAGCTCCTCTTGAAGGGAAGCAGCACTCGGCGCTTCATCGTCCCAAATGGTCTGCTTCAGGATCGGTTTCGTCTGAGAACGAAGCAAGCCTTGGACCAAATCATCGAATCGTTCGAGTATAAAGGAAGAGAGCTCATCAAATGATAATTGCATCTGATCTTGTAAAAGCAGGACCTGCACATACGATTGGATGATTCCTTGAATCATGACTGACAGGTCAGTTATATATGGCTCGATCTCCTGTCCATAAGTGGTCAAGATGGAAATTTGAATTTCATCATTCATTTGCTTTTTCACTGTTTTTGAATACTTTTTAATTTGCTGGTTTTCTGGAATAATGTTCTCGCTGAGGATCAAAATGATAAAATCCTTGTTCTCAGCAAAATGCTGAAACTGTTCAGCGATTTGTTTCTGGAAGATCTTTCTCGGCGCGAGATGCTGATTCTCTTTTCGAATCGTTTCAATACTTTGCATAGAAGTGTCGATATAATATTCAAAGGCTCGATTGAAAAGCTGTTCTTTTGATTTGAAATGTAAATAAAATGCGCCTTTTGATATTCCGCACTCATCTGCAATTTCCTGAATGGTCGTAGAAGAAAAACCCTTTTTCGCAAACAACTGGATGCTTGCTTTAATGATTTTTTCTTTTTTTTCGTTCATGAAATAAGGCCCCTTCAGCTTTAGAATGTTACGTCAAACGCAAGTGAAATGGTTGACGGCATTGTATATCACCGTTTATTATGATATAGAATGACCAGTCAGTCAATACATAAAGGAAAATGGAGGACATAATGAATTCGATCATCAATTTTGTATTAAAGAATAAGTTCGCTGTATGGCTCATGACGATTATCGTAACAGTTGCTGGTCTATATGCCGGATTGAATATGAAACAAGAATCAATCCCGAATATCAACACTCCAGTCATTACGGTTTCTACAACGTATCCTGGCGCAACGCCGGACGAAGTATCAGATAAGGTGACCGACCCAATTGAGAAGTCTATTCAAAACCTCAACGGAGTCAATGTGGTCACATCCAATTCATTTGAAAATGCCTCATCTATTCAAGTCGAGTACGACTATAACAAAGACATGGATGAAGCAAAGAAGGAAATTGAAGATGCGATTAGCAATATCAATTTTCCGGAAAATGCAGAAAAACCAAAAATTGCACGCTTTAGCATCAACGCGATTCCAATCTTAGCACTCAGCGTCTCTGGTGATAAAGAATCACTAGAAGACCTTACACAGAAAGTAGAAAACGACCTTGTTCCTTCTCTTGAAGGATTAAACGGTGTCTCTTCTGTCGAAGCTTCAGGACAGCAAATCAAAGAAGTAGAATTTTCTTTTAAACAAAAGAAATTGAAAGAATACGGTTTAGATGAAGAAACCGTCCAAAACATGATCAAAGGCTCTGATGTCAACGTACCATTAGGTCTATACACATTTGGCAACAAACAAAAATCAGTTGTCGTGGACGGCAATATTTTAAGCGTCAAAGATTTGAAAAACATGCGAATCCCTGTCACACCAAGTGCAAGCGGCGGTGCTGGAAGCGCTGGAGCTGGGGCACCATCCAGCGGCACTGAAAACCCAGGTGCGCAAGGTGCAGAGCAGCAGGCTGGAAATGCTAGTCAGCAGCAAGCAGCAGCTCAGCAGCAAACTGGTGGAGGAGCAGCAAGCGGTCAATCTGTAGAGCTGCCGACGATCAAGCTTTCTGAAATTGCGGATATTAAAGTAGTAAAAGATGCAGAATCGATCTCTAGAACGAATGGAAAAGACAGCATCGGTCTGCAAATTGTCAAAGGCTCTGATGCCAATACCGTGAGTGTGGCAGAAGAAGTGACAAAAGAGCTTGAGAAATTCAAAAAAGACAACAAAGGAATCAAAGTAAGCACGACATATGATCAAGCAGAGCCGATTAAAGAGTCTGTCAGCACAATGCTAAACAAGGCAATCATCGGAGCAATCTTTGCGATCATTATCATTATGTTGTTCCTTCGAGATATCAAATCAACATTAATCTCGGTCATCTCCATTCCGTTATCTCTGTTGATTGCTGTTTTATTATTAAATCAGCTTGATATTACATTAAATATCATGACACTTGGTGCCATGACCGTCGCCATTGGACGTGTGGTCGATGACTCGATTGTGGTCATAGAAAATATCTATCGACGAATGGCGTTAAAGGATGAACCGTTAAAAGGCAAAGCACTCGTCAGAGAAGCCACAAAAGAAATGTTTATCCCGATCATGTCTTCGACAATTGTGACCATTGCGGTATTCTTACCGTTAGCATTAGTAGGTGGAATGATTGGTGAACTATTCATCCCATTTGCCCTAACGATTGTGTTTGCTTTACTTGCTTCACTGCTTGTCGCCATTACGATTGTTCCAATGATGGCACACAGTCTATTTAAAAAGAACCTGTACGGCACAGCGAAAAAGGTAAAAGAGCATAAACCAAGCAAGCTTGCTGGCGGTTATAGACGTGTACTCAATTGGACACTGAACCATAAATGGATCACATCAGGAATTGCCATTCTTATGCTTGTTGGAAGCTTATTCTTAGCACCACTTGTCGGTGTCAGCTTCTTACCACAGCAAGCAGATAAGACGGCGATGGTGACATATACACCTGAACCTGGACAAACGAGAGAACAAGCAATCGATGAAACGAAAAAAGCAGAAGAATACTTGATCAAACGTGACCATGTCAATACTGTTCAATATTCACTAGGTTCTTCAAATGCGCTTACAGCAAGTGTAGGCGGTAACTCGAACGGTGCGTTATTCTTCGTACAATATGATGAAGACACGCCAAACTTTGATAAAGAAAAAGATAAAGTGGTCAAAGCCCTGCAAGACAAAACGTCTAAAGGGGAATGGAAATCACAAGACTTCTCATCTGCTGGCGCAAGCAATACAGTAACGTACTATGTCTACGGTGACAAAGTAAGCGATATTGAAGGCACAGTAAAAGATGTCGAGAACATCTTAAAAGATGAGAAAAACTTAAAAAATGTCAGCACAAGCTTATCTGAGAAATACGATGAATATACGTTTAATGCAGATCAAGAAAAACTGGCGAAGCTGGGTCTAACTGCTTCACAAATCGCTCAAGCGATTGCTCCTCAAAATAGTGAAACAACACTGACGAAAGTCACAGAGGACGGCAAAGAACTTGATGTGAAGCTTCAAACCGAAAAAGACGAATATAAGAGCAAAAAAGATTTAGAAAATAAAAAGATCACAACACCAACAGGACAAGAAGTCCGGATTGGTGATGTCGTAAAAGTAAAAGATGGTACGACAGCAAATACGGTGACAAAACGTGATGGAAAAATCTACGCAGAAGTGTCTGGTGACATGACAACAGACAACGTCTCAAGTGTGACACAGGATGTTCAGAAGAAAGTCGACAAGCTTGATGTGAAGTCTGGCGTAACGATTGACACAGGCGGCGTAAGTGCGGATATTGAGGAATCCTTTACACAGCTTGGACTTGCAATGCTTGCAGCGATTGCCATTGTGTACCTCGTTCTCGTCATCACATTTGGCGGAGGTCTTGCACCATTTGCGATTCTGTTCTCCCTTCCATTTACGATTATTGGCGCACTCGTTGGATTGTTTTTAGCAAAAGAAACCATCAGCTTAAACGCCATGATTGGATTGCTCATGCTGATCGGGATCGTTGTGACAAATGCCATTGTGCTGATTGACCGCGTCATTCATAAAGAAAAAGAAGGTCTTTCAACAAGAGAAGCTTTACTTGAAGCAGGTACAATAAGATTACGTCCAATCTTAATGACTGCACTTGCGACGATCGGTGCACTGCTGCCACTCGCATTAGGATTTGAAGGCGGAAGCCAGATCGTATCAAAAGGACTTGGCGTGACCGTGATCGGCGGTTTAACAAGTTCTACACTTCTCACATTGGTCATCGTCCCAATCGTGTATGAAATTTTAAGCAAGTTCAGACGTAAGAAAAAGTACGCTGAAGAAGAATAAGAGGGAGCCCCGCTCATTGGCGGGGCTTTCAGCGTCTAGACAAACCCTCATTCCTTGTCAGTCCTGTGCTCCGGTGCTCACGAATGTTCAATTCGCTCCGCTCCGGTGCTCGTCCTTCCTAGACTTCAAAGGTTTTCTATCACGCTGAAAAAAGACAAAGGACTAAAATAAAGATCATTTTAGCCCTTTGTCAATAATCTGGAATCCCCGCTCATTAGCGGGGATTTTTTATGTTGAAATCT
This sequence comes from Bacillus sp. MZGC1, assembly GCF_002998605.1. Classification (NCBI taxonomy): domain Bacteria; kingdom Bacillati; phylum Bacillota; class Bacilli; order Caryophanales; family Bacillaceae; genus Bacillus; species Bacillus sp. MZGC1. The sequence goes on along the minus strand of NZ_PVRE01000005.1, from coordinate 168,633 downwards.
GACAAACAGCTTTTCTCATGAGCTCTTCAAATGCTTGGAAAAAGGCATCACGATCGACATGGTCAATCACTTGTATTGACTTTCCATCTGGATGTTCTTCTGTACGTCCTTGCTTTGGCGTCTCGGTATAAACGATCGCGCCCACTTCCTTTGAACGGGTAAATGATGAAGAAGCAAGTGTCATCGTTGTCAGCACGTCCCATAGGTAATAGGTCGAATTCGTTTCATGATGAATGAGCGGTGGACAAAAGGCGTAGCACTGACCAATAAAATCAATTCCAATGTGAGAACGAAGGGAAGCCCAGCGCTGACGCACATCAAGTGTAAGCGGAACTTGATTCGTGCTTTCAAGTGCGACCATTTCAATAGGAAAGCGTTCCTTGAAGACAGTGCTAACAGCATAAGGATCCCAAAATGCATTCCATTCTGCTGTCCCATCATGCTCGGGTTCCTCAACATTGCCTTTTTCAAGAAACGTACCGCCCATCCACACCAATTTTTCAATTTTATTAGAGATTGAAGGATCTTCTTCTAAGGCGCGAGCAAGGTCTGTGAGCGGACCTGTAAAGAGGAGCGTGACAGGTTCTGCTGCCTTTTTAACGGTTTCGATTAAATGAAGGTGTGCTGGAAGCTTGGACACTTTTGTATCTACAATGCCTTTCTCGTTTAGAATAGGTAAGGCATCTACATAAAAAGCATGCATGCGCCACTCTTTTGGAAAAGGATTGACGCCTCTAGAATTTGAAGCAGCGATTTCAATTTCATAGGGGCTAAATCGATCAATGATTTTTTGAGACGCACTGAGAGCAGGCTCTAAATAACAATCAGCAGGAATCACAGACGTCCCGATCACTTTCAGATGTTCCATTTGAAGGAGAAGAAATAACGAGACGAGGTCATCAACACCGCCATCATGATTAAAATAGACAGGCTTTTTCATCGCATACCATCCTTTAGAGCGTTTTCTTTTATCTTATCAGAATGCTTTCTTGTTGAGTGAAATGTGACAGGAGATTTCTCATATTAGCTGGTTGTTCTGTTGCCATTTTCAAATCTCATAGTATAATTAAAGGTTGTTAGTGGTGAAAATAGATTGCATAATGAATATAGGATGATGATGAATGAAACGTGCTCGAATTATATACAATCCGACATCTGGGCGTGAACTCTTCAAGAAGAATTTGCCGCAGGTTTTGCAAAAATTTGAACAAGCTGGCTATGAAACATCTTGTCATGCAACTACATGTGCAGGAGATGCGACACAAGCAGCTGAAAAAGCTGCACAGAGAGACTTTGATTTAATTGTAGCAGCAGGTGGAGACGGCACGATCAATGAAGTCGTCAACGGACTAGCACCGCTTGAAAAAAGACCAAAACTAGGAATCATTCCTGTTGGAACAACAAATGACTTCGCAAGAGCACTTGGCATTCCACGAGAAGGTGTTTTAAAAGCGACAGATGCCATTATTGATGGTGTAGCGAAGCCGCTTGATATCGGTAAAGTCAACGGCCATTATTTTATTAATATTGCAGGCGGCGGCCGGTTAACAGAGCTCACTTATGAAGTGCCTAGTAAGCTGAAGACAATGCTTGGACAGCTTGCTTATTATTTAAAAGGCATGGAGATGCTTCCTTCTATCCGCCCGACAGAAGTCGAAATTGAATATGACGGCAAATTGTTTCATGGAGAAATCATGCTGTTTCTTGTTTCACTCACAAATTCAGTAGGCGGCTTTGAAAAGCTAGCGCCAGATTCCATTTTAGATGATGGAATGTTTGACCTGATTATTTTAAAGAAGGTCAATTTAGCAGAAGCCATTCGAGTAGTCAGCCTTGCACTGCGAGGCGAGCATATTCATGATAACAATGTCATCTACGCAAAAGCGAATCGCGTGAAGGTAGATGTAAAAGATAAAATGCAATTAAATTTAGATGGCGAATTCGGCGGCATGCTGCCAGGTGAATTTGAAAACCTGTATCGTCATATAGAATTTATAGTGCCAAAAGCAACAGCTGAAAAAATAGGGTAGAGATTGAACTTGGTTCCTTATGGCGCCAAGTTTTTCTTTGCAAATGAGGTGATAAAATTGGTGAAAATGAAACCGCCTGTTGAAAAGAATGAATACTACAATGTAACCTTCGAAGACTTAACGCACGAAGGTGCAGGTGTAGCGAAAATTGAAGGGTTCCCTGTCTTTGTACCGAATGCCCTTCCTGACGAACAAGGGAAAATCAAAGTCACACGTGTCAAAAAAGGATTTGCTTTTGGACGACTCATGGAGCTGACAAAGGAAAGTCAGCACAGGCAAGATGCGCCATGTCCTATCTACAAGCAGTGCGGAGGCTGTCAAATTCAGCATATGAGCTATGAAGGCCAGCTGCTATTTAAACAGAAACAAGTAAAGGACGTTTTAGAGCGGATCGGCAAGCTTGATATGAGCCGTGTAAAAGTTCATTCTGTACTAGGCATGGAAGACCCTTGGAATTACCGAAACAAAGCACAAGTTCCAGTTGGCGAACGGGAAGGCGGACTTGTTGCAGGATTTTATCAGCAGCGTACCCATGAAATCATCGATATGAAAAAATGTTTGATCCAGCAATCAGAAAATGACGAAGTGGTACAGGCGGTAAAAGACATATGCAATGCGTTTGGCATTAAAGCATATAACGAAGAGCGGCACAAAGGCTGGCTGCGTCATGTCATGGTTCGCTACGGTATTGCAACAGGTGAAATGATGGTTGTGTTTGTCACTAGAACGGCTGACTTTCCGCAAAAGCAGCAGGTGATTGAGCAGATTATAGCACGCGTCCCACATGTTCGGTCAATTGTGCAAAACGTGAATTCAAAGAAAACAAATGTCATTTTCGGAGATGAAACGACCGTTTTGTGGGGTGAAGAATACATTTATGACACGATTGGCGACATCAAATTTGCCATTTCAGCCCGCTCGTTTTATCAAGTGAACCCAGCTCAAACAAAAGTGCTTTACGACAAAGCGCTTGAATATGCAGAGCTGCAAGGTGAAGAAACCGTGATTGATGCGTATTGCGGAATCGGTACGATTTCCTTATTTCTCGCCCAAAAAGCAGGCAGAGTATATGGCGTAGAAATTGTGCCAGAAGCAATTGAAGACGCAAAACGCAACGCTGCCTTAAATGAGATCAACAACGTCGAATTCGCAGTCGGCGAAGCAGAAACCGTCATCCCAAATTGGTATAAAGAAGGCATCAAAGCAGACACCCTCGTCGTCGATCCGCCAAGAAAAGGCTGTGACGAAGCACTGCTTGACACCATTTTAAAGATGAAACCAAACCGAGTTGTGTATGTTTCCTGTAACCCCGGGACGCTTGCTCGTGATTTGCGTATTCTTGAAGAAGGCGGGTATGTGACAGAGGAAGTGCAGCCTGTGGATATGTTTCCGCATACGAGTCATGTGGAGTGTGTGGCAAGTCTTGTGATTAATCATTAATGTATTGAAAGACATCCCGATTTCGAGAAAAACATCGATATCAGGATGATGCATAGGCTTTCTGCTGATAGCATCTATGGTCCAAAGATTAAAGCAGCAGTGTTAGAAAAGCGGTATAAAATAATATCTATGAGTAAATAGCCCCCTGTCCTTTATTGGATGGGGGGCTATTCTTCTATGTTCTTTTGATTTTTTTGATCAATCGCAGAGGATATAATATCAAGTCCGATGTATAAGAAACTAACAAAGAAAGATAAAATCAATACACCATTTCCCCATATAGAAACTTCAATTTTCTCCAAATTTAGTACATATTTAATCGAGAAGTAAATAAGAGCCCACGAAGCAAAAAATTCTAAAATATAAATCATCCATATTGGGACCTTCAACAAAAAAATGATTCCTTTCCCTATAAATAAAACGATAAATGACCAAAAAATCACAATGATGCTAACTAACAACGAGAAGGTAATCAAAGAGAAAAATGAATCATAAGTGATGTATTCACCGAAAAGAAAATTCACTCCCAATGAGACTAGATAAAGCATAACAGTTGGAAGGGCAATAACGAAACTTAGGGAAAAAAATATTAGTAAAATAAGAAGAACGGCAGCAATAGCGCCAGGGGCTTCATCTACAACGTTTTTCTTTCTGAAAAAAGTATAGAGTATGATAGACACTAAAAGGAGTATTAAAAAAGTCAATGAAATCACGTAAGAAAAAGACATGAATACCTCCATAAAAAAGCGCTATTAGAAACTAATAGCACTTATTGTTTATTTAAACAAGATTAATAATGAATTTTGCCAAAGTTTTAGTAACATCTCTAGGAGAGCCTATTTAAGCATTAGTGAACTGTTTTTCTGTCCACTTTTCCCCTTTATCCATTACTTTTGCGATTTGGCAGAATTCTTTCTGATCTAAGCAGCAACTTTTAAGAAAAACCAGTGAAATATTTCTAAAATTCGTATAGGTCTTTTAAGAAAATCACTCTTATTATGCAATACACAAAAATTGTAACAAAAACCATATTAAGAATGAATTGTATCTTAGTACTGTATTTTATATAACGTGATATATTTTGAATAGAGAATATCTAAAGTTGAAAAAGTTAAGTATCAGTTTAACAATTTTTTCTGTGTTATTCGCTGCCGGTTGGTCGCTTGATAAAATCATTACTTCTAATACTTATCATGTAACAGAAAAGGCAATTACAATTTAAAAAGCCCCTGCATAGGGCTTTTTTATTTGAATATCTTTTTTATTAGTTTGCCAGATGCATTACCTGCTGCCCGTCGCATGACACGTTTTCCAGTAGTACCTTTTTGAACGGCGTTTACGTCTTCTCAAATTTTTGATATTTTATAAAGTGCTGATAGCATTTTGTTAATGTTCATTTTATGCTCCTTTTGCATTGAATCCTTACTAAAGTATATAATGATAAAAATTGCTGAAAGATTTTATAGAAGAAACATGCCCTTTAAGGCGCTATGTCATGAGAGGAATTGGATGAAAGATGAGTAAAAATTTCTGGCGTGATTTACCACGGCCATTTTTTATATTAGCACCAATGGAAGAAGTGACAGATGTTGTGTTTCGTCATGTTGTGAGTGAGGCGGCGAGACCTGATGTGTTTTTTACAGAGTTCACGAACAGCGAGAGCTATTGCCATCCGGATGGTATTCAAAGTGTGAAGGGGCGTTTAACCTTTACAGAGGATGAACAGCCGATTGTTGCTCATATTTGGGGAGACAAGCCTGAGAACTTTAGACAAATGAGCATTGGAATGGCGGAGTTAGGATTTCAGGGGCTTGATATTAATATGGGCTGTCCTGTCCCGAATGTCACTCAAAATGGGAAGGGCAGTGGATTGATTCTACGCCCAGATGTTGCGGCAGAGCTGATTCAAGCGGCAAAAGCTGGGGGACTGCCTGTCAGTGTGAAAACAAGACTTGGTTTTACAGAAATCGATGAATGGCGCGATTGGCTTAGACACATTTTGGAGCAAGACATTGTGAACTTATCGATCCATCTTCGTACTAGAAAGGAAATGAGCCAGGTGGATGCGCATTGGGAGCTTATTCCTGAGATTATAAAACTGCGTGATGAAGTAGCACCTGATACTCTTTTGACCATCAATGGTGATATTCCTGATCGTCAAACGGGCTTAAAGCTCGCTGAGCAGTATGGAGTGGACGGAGTGATGATTGGGCGCGGGATTTTCCATAATCCATTTGCCTTTGAAAAAGAACAGAAGGAGCATACGAGTGATGAGCTGCTAGGCCTTTTAAGGTTGCATCTTGATCTACATGATCAATATTCATCACTAGGCTTGCGTCCATTCAAGGCACTGCACCGTTTCTTTAAGATTTATGTGAAAGGATTCAGAGGAGCGAGTTTCCTAAGAAATCAATTAATGAACACATCATCAACAGATGAAGTGCGTGCAATGCTGGATGAATTTGAAGCGAGAAATAAAGAACAATAACGATTGAAAAGAGGAGGAGAAGCCCTTCTCTTTTTTCTATGAATAGGACTATTAAACTAGTCGTCTCAAATGGTAAGATAAGATAGAAATAACAATTGGAGGTATTTTATTTGAAATCATTTTGGGATAAAGACAGAGAAAGTGAAGAGACATTTAAGAAAATCAATGAGAAAGGAATTGCAAAAGCGGAAAAGAAGCTAGGCGTCATCCTGCCTGATACATATAAGAAACTTATTCTTGAACAAAATGGCGGTTATACCTTGCATAATGCTTTTCCAACGGACCAGCCGAATGGATGGGCAGAGGATCATGTGTCATTTGATCATTTAAGAGGAATTGCTAAAAATGAAGGCATTATGGATAGTGATTATTTAATAGAAGAATGGGAATTGCCTGAGGGACTTGTGCTGCTTTGTGGGGATGGTCATACGTGGATTGCATTGGATTACAGAGTAACAAAGGAGCATCCGCCAATTCATTACTTTGATCTAGAATATGAGACGGATTTCAAATTAGCGGATTCGTTTGATGAATTGCTTGCTGGGCATTATACTGCTGAATAACATTGAGCAGTCATCACTTATTTCAGAAAAATATTTTGGTGTTTTTTGAGAGAGACAAAAGTGTCTCTCTTTTTTATGAAGCAAAATGAATTATTTCACCACTTCACCCCAAAACTGTACCTGTTATTTTTAAGTCCTATTATTCAATTGGTTCCTTTTCCACTCACTAAATTTTCTGACGATAATATCTACCACAATGTAAAATGGCAGAAAGCTGGAGTTGTCCACTTTGTTATACAAAGGAAACGGGGTGCTGCTTACATAGATGTTAAACATGGCATTTTGCGCAAGGAGGTTATTCCTCAATGTGGTCATGCTGATAAATTTGATATGTCTCGTTTTCACCAATTGAATGATTTGATCTAAATTCTTCGATTCGCCTGATAAAGAAATGATAAATAAAAGGTCATCCTCACCAAATTCAACGATTCCATCTGTTAAGTCTCGCTTACTTCGTAAAACTTGAGATTTCTTATGCAGTGACCATAACTGTCGTTGTACATCATTGGCCAAATCGAGCTGAGCTGTTCCTGTACCATAAATATAAATATACGGTGCGCGATCAATCAGTTGATTTAATTGATGAAAGTCCAGCTGTTCCATATATTTCCTTGTCTGCTGGATATCTTGATCGAGCAGCTTCATTAAATCTTGTGTTGTTTCTTCAGTATGATTATTCAATTTCACATAAGACTTTAAGTCACTGTAGCCGTCGAAGCCTATTTTCTTGGCAAGCCGATGGATGGATGAGATGGAAGTATGAGCATAATGAGCAAGATCCTGAATTTTCATTGTCTTCATTTCTTCAAGGTGATCGTGAATCGTTTTAATAATGTGCAGATCATTCTTATTTAAATCTTCGAAGTATTCATTTACCAACTTGTCCAATATCATGCGATGTGCCCTCCAACATGAAAATATTTTCTTCCTGTGAAAATATAATCTAATGTTACAACTTGATTTCTAAATACGTCAAACCTATTGGTTTTTGAAAGCGCTCCCTTTACAGTGGTCTTATGGATCAAACAAAGGGGTTATGCTTATGAATGCAATCAAGCGATTTGGTAGTGCTATGGTAGTTCCTGTACTTTTATTCGCGTTTTTTGGTATTGTTGTAGGCCTTGCGACTTTATGTAAGAATCCAGCGATTATGGGGGAAATGGCTGCAGAAGATACGATGTGGTATAAGGTTTGGGCACTGATTGAAAGCGGGGGATGGACGATTTTCAATCATATGGAGCTGGCATTTGTGATTGGCTTGCCCATCTCTCTTGCAAAAAAAGCGCAAGCACGTGCTACGCTCGCAGCTTTGATGATTTATCTTGTGTTTAACAATTATATTCATGCTATTTTGACACTTTGGCCGTCCACTTTTGGTGTTGATTTATCGCAAGGTGTCGAGAATGTAGCGGGTGTAAAAGAAATTGCGGGTATACCTACGCTCGATACAAGTATCATTGGTGCGGTTATGATATCTGGAATCGTGATTTGGATCCATAATCGTTTTTATGATCAAAAGCTGCCTGAAATGCTCGGGATTTTCCAGGGGCTTGTATTTGTTGTCATCATCGGATTCTTTGTGATGATTCCTATTGCTTTTATCGTTGCTTTTGTATGGCCCTATGTTCAGCAAGGGATTCAATCTCTCCAAGGGTTCATGTCACAGTCCGGTTATATTGGTGTATGGCTGTTTCATTTCTTGGAAAGGGTGTTAATTCCAACAGGACTTCACCATTTTATTTATACACCTTTTGAGTTTGGTCCAGCTGCTGTAAATGGGGGGTTAAAACCATATTGGATTGCTCACTTAAATGAATTTGCGACCTCAACTTCCGATTTGAAAGATCTTTATCCATACGGATTTTTACTGCATGGAAATATTAAGATGTTCGGCTGTTTAGGGATAGCTCTAGCGATGTATTTTTCTACCCCGAATGAAAATAGAAAAAAGGTTTTGGCATTGGTGTTACCCGCCACATTAACAGCAATATTTGCCGGAATTACAGAACCACTTGAATTTACATTTCTATTTCTCGCGCCTTATTTATTTGTCATACATGCACTTCTTGGAGCCACCATGGTGACAATCATGAATATGTTTGGTGTTGTCGGAATGATGGGTTCCGGGCTTATTGAGATAGCTGCATTGAACTGGATTCCGCTCTCTTCAAATCATGGAGGGATTTATCTGATCCAAGCCATGATTGGATGTCTATTTACAGCATTGTATTTTGTCATATTTAGATGGATGATTGTGAAATTTGATATTCCATTACCAGGACGAAAACATGAGGAGGAGACGAGGCTATTTACAAAACAAGATTATGAGAGTCATAAAAAAGCTCATGATAAAAAAGAAGCGCCCGTTTATGAGTCTGAGTATGAAGAGAAAGCCGTTTATTTCTTAGAAGGCCTTGGCGGTAAAGAAAACATTAAAGATGTGACAAACTGTGCCACGCGTCTGCGTATTACAGTGTTTGACCCTAGCTTGGTGAAAGATAGGGAATACTTTACAAAAAATAAACGGGCACACGGAATGGCTAAGAGTGGTCAAAGCATTCAAATCATTGTTGGCTTAAGTGTACCGCAAGTGAGAGAGTCGTTTGAGACAAAACTTTCATTAGATTGAAAAAGGAGCTGGATATCATGAAAAAAACATTTAATATTACCATTGCTGGAGGCGGAAGTACATTTACACCAGGGATCATTTTGATGCTGTTAGACTATCTAGAGGAGTTCCCAATTCATACAATTAAACTCTATGATAATGATGAAGCTAGACAAAAAACGATTGCAGATGCATGTGAGATTATGTTAAAAGAACGAGCACCAGAAGTGCGATTACTGGCAAGCACGGACCCAGAAGAAGCCTTTACTCAAGTCGATTTTGTGATGGCACATATCCGTGTCGGCAAATATGCAATGCGTGAATTAGATGAGAAAATTCCATTGAAGCATGGAGTCGTCGGACAGGAAACATGCGGTCCAGGCGGAATAGCTTATGGAATGCGGTCCATTCCAGGTGTATTAGAACTTGTCGATTATATGGAAAAATACTCACCTGAAGCTTGGATGTTAAACTATTCTAACCCTGCAGCGATAGTAGCAGAGGCAACACGTAAGCTAAGACCGAATGCCAAGATTTTAAATATATGTGATATGCCAATTGGAATCGAAGAATTGATTGCAAAGAATTTAGGCTTAACTTCACGTAAAGAACTAGAAGTAGATTACTATGGTTTGAATCATTTTGGCTGGTGGACAGATATTAGAGATAAAGCAGGAAATAGCTTAATGCCTGAGGTGATTAAGCATGTAAGCCAGCATGGTTATGCAACAGATGGAACATCTGAACTAGAACAGCAGAAGAGCTGGAACAGCACGTTAAAAAAGGCTAAAGATATTCAAGCACTTGATCCAAAAACGGTACCGAATACGTATTTGAAATACTATCTATTTCCAGATGAAGAAGTGGTACATTCAAATATAGACTTCACGCGTGCCAATGAAGTGATGGAGGGGCGAGAAGCTTTTGTTTTTAGTGAATGTCAGGCCATCATTGATAAAGGGAGTGCGAAGGAAACAAAGCTAACCATCGATGAACACGCTTCCTATATCGTTGATTTAGCAAGAGCCATTGCTTTTAATAAAAAAGAACGGATGCTGATGATTGTAGAGAACAATGGCGCCATCATGAACTTTGACCCAACAGCCATGGTCGAAATTCCTTGTATCGTTGGCAGCAGCGGTCCAGAAAAATTAGTGGTTGGAGAAATTCCTAGATTTCAAAAAAGTCTCATGGAGCAGCAAGTTGGCGTAGAAAAATTAGTAGTAGAAGCATTTGAAGAAGGTTCCTATCAAAAACTATGGCAGGCCATCACATTATCGAAAACGGTGCCGAGTGCTAAAGTAGCAAAAGATATATTAGACGACTTAATTTTGGCAAATAAAGCTTTTTGGCCAGAGTTAACATAACATGAGAATAAGCAATATGGGCGTTACATCGCTCATATGCTTATTTGTTTTTTCAACCATGTATTCCGCTTTTTTTGTGATGGCGACAAAGCGGTTTTCACTGGGTACTAAAAGACCCCCTCGTCAAAAAGGGGGTCATCATTTCCTTACTCTGCACTCTCCTCAACCTCACGGCTATCCTCTGTTTCACCAATATAAATTGGACCGTTTGCGTGGTCGAGTCGGATTGGCCATTCGTATGGAATTTGAAGTCGTTTAGCAATACCTCTCCAGAATTTTGTAGAATCATATTCGAATTCTTGGAAGTCTTTTAATAAGTCTTTGTAAGACGAGCCATCAAATTGAATGAACATATCTTGAAGGCGCATGAACGCGACATGTCTCACTTCTAATGCTGCCGCAGCTTCCATTTCTTCTTCTGTTGCTTCACCAATGATTGTTCCTGCGGGCGGAAGCATTTCGTATACATTGAATTCCTCTTCTTCTTCGTGTGCTGCATTGTGCTGTTGATCTGACATTTTCTTCACTCCTTCTAGTTTTCATCAAAATTTTATTCGTGCTTACCTTTATTATCGGAAGAAAATGCGGAATGTGGAATGAAAAAAGAAGCAGATCCACAACACTTGCTTTTTCTTCTTGAATCTTTTATGATCAATTACAGATATAAAAGGTCTATAATAGATAGAAAGGAATGTTCCTATGAAATATTCTAAAGCGACCAACTATGCACTTCATACGATGGTGTTTTTAACTCTTGCGCCGAAGGGGAAAGCAATTGGCGTTGAGCCTCTTGCTAAAATGCAAGATCTTTCACCCACCTATTTATCTAAAATTTTAACAAAGCTTGTAAAGGCAGGATTGATTGAATCAACACCTGGTGCAAAAGGTGGTTACGCCATTATGAAACAGAAGGAAGACATTTCGTTTTTAGACGTCATTCAGGCTGTAGAAGGGCAAACGAATTTGTTTCGCTGTTCTTTAGAGCATGATTCTTTCATGCCTCATGATGACTGTTTGATTGAACAGGTCATGCAGGATGTTGAAACAAAAATGCAGGAAACGCTAAGTCAAAAGCGGTTAGTTGATATCGCTAGCCAAATTGAGCAGACAGAAAAAAATCCATTTTTCAACATGTGATTTTTTTGAATAAATTATAGATATTAAGAATCTTTAAAGTCTTGAATAAAAAGGAGAGATTTATATGCTATTAGATTGTGCCATTATTGGAGGCGGGCCAGCCGGATTAAGTGCAGCACTTGTTGTGGGGCGGGGCAGAAAACAGGTCATTGTATTCGATGACGAGATGCCAAGAAATCGAGTGACCCAGGAATCACATGGATTTATTACAAACGATGGAATGACACCGTTTGAGATCAGACAAGCGGGAGAGGCAGATATTCAAAACTACCCTCATATCCAAATAAAGCGAAGCAGAATTGTTGAGATACAAAACAATGAGGACAACTTTACGTTACTGACACAAGAGGGAGAAAGATTCGAAGCGAAGAAAATCATATTGGCAACAGGACTTCAGGATATACTGCCAGAGATTAAGGGAATTCATGACGTGTATGGAAAGACGTTGTTTAGCTGTCCTTTCTGCGATGGCTGGGAGCTAAAGGACAAGCCGCTTGCCCTAATTGCTGAGAATCCACGCGCCTTGCATATGGCTAAACTTCTTTCCAATTGGACAAAGGATTTGATCGTGTTTACGAATGGGCAGCAAGTGTTTGCTGAAGAGGATAAGGCACTGCTATCAGCACATTCTATTCAAGTCATTGATGTAACGATTATGTCAATTCATCATGAGAATGGACAAATGCTCTCTCTACACCTTACGAATGGAGAAACGGTGAAAAGAGAAGGCGGATTTGTCGCAAGTGAATTCAAGCAGTCAGCTCCATTTGCTGAAAAACTAGGCTGTCAAATGACGAAAAATGCCGGCATTGAAACAGATATTCTTGGACGTACAACCGTCAGCGGTGTCTTTGCATGCGGTGACAATTTAGGCGGCCCTGCTCAGCTTGTACTTGCAGCAGCTGCGGGAAGCCAGGCAGGAATGGGCGTCATCCATGAACTTGTGCAAGAGGAATTTCAACAAAAAACATCTCTATGAAAAGAGATGTTCAGCGATGAGCGGTTTTCCGTTTTGCTAAGACGTGAGCTGCCCATTCAAAAAGTGCGTAGATGACAAAGAAGATAAGGATCCAGCTGCTGGCATCGACCCATACATTGGTGATATGAATGATGTTCGCCTAATCAAGTCCAGTCTGTACCCACATGGTGATCAATGCTGTGAGGAACACTTGTAGAAACCATTTTGATTTTTTCAATTGGTCACACCTCCATCTCTTTCCATCATATAAGAAATGACAGTTTATTTCCAATTGTTTTTCCATATGCTCAAGATTAAAATAAGAAATAAAACCAATGGAAGGACATGAGATGAGCGATAAAACCAATAGCTTTTTAAAAAGTCATTTTCCTGATCTTGTCCTCATACCGTCCCTTTTTTATCAATGGCCTTTTGGGCTTCGCTTTGAAGTGGCAGATTGGTCATTAGGAGAAGAATCAGTTGTATTAGAAAAAGCAGGGGATCGTGCTTTGAAAATTGTCAGATATGCTTTTGATCCAGAAGACGATATTCTGTTTGTCACGGATGTCTATACGCAGCATGAACATGAATTAACGAAGACAAAGCTCCTAGTTTATCAGAAATATGTCCGCCAGCAAGTACGCAATCGATTGCGTCACGAGCTTTTGACCTATGTTAGACCAGAACTAGATGAGCCACTGACATTGGAGAGATTTACCTTGACTTGTCGGCTGCAAGATATTCGATTTCGTCCACTTCTACAAGCCATGTGCCGAGAGGATTTCTATGCACCGAATCAAATCATGAACGGGAAGCTTGATTATGAAATTTATCTCATCAATCTCTCGAAACAGATGATTTTCCACTTATATGATGATCGAGGCTGTGATCTCATAGCGTCAGATGCTGAGCGTCTTCGGCCAGTCTATGAGGGCTTACAGCAATGGCTATTAGACTATGATCGTGCTCAGATGGACCGGCTGTTTGCAGCGAAATAAGAAAACCGCACTTTTGACAAGTGCGGTTTTGTTTTATGCTTCTACTTTATTGAAGAACTGTGGTAAATATTCTTTGTGTGCTTCTAGCATCTCATCTAGGATGCTTTTTGCAATCGCATCAGATGGGACGAGCGGGTTGATCGTCATTGCGACAAGTGCTGTGTTGTAATCGCCTGTCACGGCTGCTTCAGCGGCAACACGTTCAAAAGATTTAATTTGAGAAATAAGTCCTTTGACTGCGACAGGCATCTCGCCAACAGCGATTGGTTTAGGACCGTCTTTTGTGATGACGCAGTTGAGTTCAACGGCAGAATCATTTGGAATGTCACTGATGGCACCATTGTTGATGGTGTTCACCGGCTGAATGTCGTGCTTGTCGTTATAAATGGATGCAATCAAGTTACAAGCCGCATCACTGTAGTAAGCACCGCCTCGTTTTTCAAGCTGTGGCGGTTTGATATCAAGATCAGGATCTTTGTAAAGCTCGAACAGGTCATTTTCTAGTGCACGAACGACTTCTGCACGAGTTCCTTCATTCTCTGCTGCTTTCTTTTCTTCAGCCAGCATATCACTTGTTTTGTAGTAGTAGCGGTGATATGGACATGGAATGACGCCAAGCCCTTTTAAGAAATCTGCATTCCACGGAATGGCTTGAATGTTGTTCATCGACATGCTGGAGTTTGGATCTGCCATGTCTTCGATGACTTGATCCATGATGCTTTTGCCATCTAAGAATACATTGAGTCCAAAGACCATATGGTTTAATCCAGCAAAGCTGACTTCGACTCTGCTTGCGTCGACATCAAGTCCTTTGGCGATTCCCATGCGAATACCGATTGGCACGTTGCATAAGCCAACGACTTTGCGATGGTTTGAATAGCGAAGAACGGCTTCTGTGACCATACCAGCTGGGTTGGTGAAATTCACAAGCCATGCGTCTGGGCACAGTTCTTCAATATCTTTGACAATATCAAGAATGACTGGAATGGTGCGAAGTCCTTTGAATAGACCTCCTGGACCATTCGTTTCTTGACCAATGACATCATATTTTAAAGGAATGCGTTCATCCTTCATACGTGCTTCAAGAAGTCCGACACGGAATTGTGTTGTAACGAAATCAGCGCCCGCAAGCGCTTTCCGGCGATCTAATGTTAAATGAACCTCGATTGGAAGTCCTGCTTTTTTCACCATTCGTTTTGCAAGATTTCCGACGATTTCAAGCTTTTCTTTTCCTGCTTCAATATCGACAAGCCAAAGCTCGCTAATCGGAAATTCATCGTATCGTTTAATAAATCCTTCTACAAGCTCTGGTGTATAGCTTGATCCTCCGCCAATTGTGACAACCTTTAATCCTTTTGCCATGTGCTGCACCTCCGAATAATGTAACGCGCAATGTTATAATAGAGAAAAGCCAATTCTTTTGTCTGTACATCTATAGCTTATCGTGAGAGCATCTAGTGCGTAAATGACTTCAGCGTCTTTAGGCAAGGGTGTCTCATTTAGAGATTTGTTACATAAAAGAAACACATTGTGACATGCTGTTGGAGAAAGGGGAAGTCAGATGTTTTCAAGTGAGGTCATTTCCAGCTTTAATGAACTAGAAAGCGCTTTATACCGATACATCATGGAAAACAGTGAAAAGGTCGTGTATATGAGAATTCGGGATTTAGCAGATGCTGCCCATATTTCCACCTCGTCTGTCCTTCGCTTTTGCCGAAAAGTGAATTGTGAAGGCTTTTCAGAGTTTAAAGTGAAACTCAAAATGTATTTAGAATCAGAGCAAACTCCTACTTTAAAAAGCACACAGCACTTTCTATATGAATTTATTGAACGCACACTGAAAGGGGACTTTGAAGGGAAAATTAAGGAGGCAGCAAGGCTCATTGCCGATGCAAAAAATGTGCTGTTTATCGGAACTGGCAGCTCTGGTATTTTGGCACAGTATGGGGCGAGGTATTTTTCGAGTCTTGAGAAATTTTCATTTTACATCAATGATCCGTTTTTCCCGATGAATATGCAGTATTTAGACAATAGTGTCACCATTGTGCTGTCTGTATCAGGGGAGAACCGTATTACGATTGATCATATTTCGAAGTTAAAAAGAGAAGGAAGCAAAATCATTAGTATTACAAACAATCAGCACTGTACGATTTCGCGCATTTCCGATTTAAATATTGCTTATTACGTGACAGACGAACGGGTTCACAGAGCCAATATTACGACACAGACGCCAGTTGTGTATATTTTAGAAGCGATGGCTCGTGACATGTTCGCGATGTTAAAGAAAAAGTAAAAGAGCCGCTGCATGAATCAGCCGCTCTTTTTTTTCTGTCTCATAAAAGCGAGGATGGCAATCCCCGAACAGATGAGCACAAACAAACCGCCTAGCAAATACACAGTCCTCGCTCCGAATGCATCTGCAATCAATCCAACAAAGAAAATAGATAAACCGACAGATACAGAAGAAAGGACGTAATGAGCCGAGTACACCTTTGATAAATCTCGGACGGGCGTTTCCGTTTGAAGAATGGTTTGCTGCGAAACATCTCGAATTTGATAAGCAGGCCCCATCAAAATGCAAAGCAGCAAAGCAAGCCACGGCAGGCTATTCAGTGAAAAGACAATAGTCAGCACTGCATAAATGAATGAACCAGCTGCCATAAAGAGAAGAAGCTGCTTTTGAATCAACCGGCTTATCCACGCAGCCAAGAGCCCGCCTAGAATGGCGCCTGTATAATAAGCGGCGTTGATAAAACCCCACCATTCCTCACTTTCGTTTAAATCATGGGTGACAAAGGCAAGGGTAATCGCCCCGATCCACACAGCGCCCGCCATATTTTCACAAACATCCATAAAGGTCAGAGTGCGAATCGTTTTATTTGTCCAAATAATCGCCCAGCCATCCTTGAAA
The DNA here is from genome assembly GCF_002998605.1 of Bacillus sp. MZGC1. Lineage (NCBI taxonomy): Bacteria > Bacillati > Bacillota > Bacilli > Caryophanales > Bacillaceae > Bacillus > Bacillus sp. MZGC1. The sequence continues at coordinate 152,133 of NZ_PVRE01000005.1, read as the reverse complement.
CTGTTCATCTTATTTGCTTTTCGAACCGTGTCTTCTTGCTTGAGAAGAGGAAAAACAGGGATGAAAAACAAATAAGACAACACAATCATGAAACAAGTAATCCACATTAAATAAAAAGGACCAATCAACAGGACGAGCATTCCAGTAAACGAATAACCGGCGATTTGCACCGTTTGATGAAAAATGGAGGCTGTACTGTTCGCTTTCACAAGCTGATTTGCTGGCACAAGCATCGGCATGATGGCCTGTAATAAAGGACTAATGACTCCACCTGTGATGGAAATGAGAATAAGCGCACCAAACAGCCAGACCATATGCTGCTGAAAGAAATGAAATTGGGATGTAAACACGATGAGCATCACAAGACGTAAAAGCGGGACCCATTTCAACAGCCGGCCCGCTTGAAAGTGATCTGCCAAAACAGGAGAGATGAGCCCAGCTAATAGCTGGCATAATGTTCTTATTAGCGGAAATAAAGCCGCATACGCAACAGATTGTGTATCTTGATAGATCACAAACGTGATCGTCATCACAAATAGAATATCACTTAGCATGAGAAGGCTTTTACTGCCTGTATAATACCAAAACTTGTTTCCCATATCCAACCGGCTCCTTTTCAAAAACAAGTTCAGTATAGCATGGTGATGAAGGACCTAGAGGCTTTTCATTGAAAAATACATCTTAAGGATGAGAGGATTGTGATAAGCTAAATGAAAGACATCGCAAGGAAAGGGGTTCAAATCAATGAAAGTACTACCGGCACATGAATTCTTGAATCAGCACAGCATCCCATATGAGATCAAAGCATTTTCTTCCGAAACAGAGAAGGGAGCAGCAAATGTAGCAGCAGCCCTTGGTTTTCGTGAAAGACAAATGATCAAAACATTGATTTTTGAAACAGGGGAAGGGGAGCAGCTGCTTGTGATGGTTGGCGCAGACCAGCATATTAAGTCAGGGAAACTAAAGAAAGCGGCCGGCTCTCGTAATATTAAAATGGCATCACCAGAGAAGGTTCTGGAAGTGACGGGCTACCGAATTGGCTCGATACCGCCATTTTGCTGGCAGCCAGAAGGCTTCCGCACCATCATCGAAGCTTCGTTATTAGAGGAAGAGGTATTAGGCGTTGGAGCAGGCGAATGGGGAAATGAAATCCTCATCACACCAGAACAATTAGTGAAAGCCTCAAAGGCTGTACCGTATGACATTGTTCAACCAGCCGAATAGAAAAAAAGTGCCTGTTTCTTATGCAGGCACTTTTTTAATTTGCAGCAGGCGCCTTAAATGGACCGATATCTTTCATTTGCAGAAAGGCATCCACTGTTCTATTTTCTTCAAGATCATTCGCCCGTTTGCAGATAACAACGGGTCTGACGATTTCTATGCCTTCGATATATACGCGCCCAATCTCTTTCCGCTTGAGACTGCCTTGAACCGCATCACGGGGAACAAGTGTGATCCCATAGCCAGCTTTGATCATTTGAATCGCTTCATGAACACCGCTGAATTGTAAATCAACAGTCGGTTTTTTAATTCCTTTCGAGGTGAAAAGGGAAAAGAGCTTATCTCTTGTGGAGCTGCCTTCTTCACGCATTAAAAAAGGCTCCAGGCTCAGGCGCTCTAGCGGGACGGTTTTTCCGTTTAACGGATGGTCTGCTGGCACAATAAAATCATAGCTTAAATTCGTCAAATGGGAGGTAACGATCTCCTCATGATCCAAATCTTCAATTACAGCGATGGCCACATCTGATTCATATTGAAGCAGGCTGTCTATCACTTGAGCGGAGTTTCCACTTTTTAATTCAATTTCTGTCTGTGGTGAAGACGATTTAAAAGCAGCGAGCCAATCAGGCAGTAAAAAGTTGAGTGGTACGTAGGTAGAAGCGATGCGGAGGCGTCCCTTTTTCCCGTTTTGTAATAGTGTGATCTGATATTCTACTTCCTTTTCAGCCTCGAACACTTGCCGGGCATAAGGATACAGCATCTTTCCCATTTCTGTGAGCGCAATTCCTCGGCCGTTTCGTTTAAAAAGGCGAAAACCGATCTCTCGTTCAATGCTTCTAAGCTGAGCCGTCACAGCTGGCTGTGTCAAAGATAGTGCGTCTGCTGTTTGTGTGACGCTTTTAGTCTCTGCGACCTTTGCAAAAATCCGAAGGGCATGTAAATTCAACTTTGCACCACCTATCAATTATTTTAATGGTTTAATCAAAAACATTCATTAGATTTATTATAAAGCATCCCTTATCGTAAAGATAGCGAAGGGGGAAGGGAAAATGGATCATCGTCAAAAGCAAGTTGTGTCAATATCGCTCATCACAGCATTTGCACTTATTGGGGATTCAATGCTCTATATTGTTCTTCCAGTCTATTGGAAAGAGATTGGTTTATCATCTATTTGGGAGGTCGGGTTACTGCTGTCCATCAACCGATTCATTCGCATTCCGCTAGCGCCTGTCGTTTGGTGGCTCTATCGCTATATCCCAATGAAGACCGGTGTATTAATGGCGATTTTGATCGCGTCAGTGACCACGGCATTATATGGGATGAGTGGTTTTTGGCTGCTGCTGATCTGCCGCTGCGCATGGGGGCTTGCTTGGACGTTACTCCGTATGAGCGGTATGAGGGTTTTGGCTGAAATGGACGAAGGCTCACAAGGACATTTGACGGGTCTTTATAATGGGCTTTACCGGCTTGGCAGTTTATTTGGTATGTTATTTGGCGGGATTTTCGCCAGCTTGTTCGGCTTCCAGTCCATGACGCTTGTCTTTGGTTTACTCACATTGATAGGGTGCGTTTTTTATGTATCTTTGGATGAAATTGAAAAGAGAGAAGGCACGCAGATGTATCATGGCATCAAACAGAAGTGGTTTGCACGAGATGTTGTAAAAGTACTGATAACAGGCATGCTGGTCGCACTTATTATACAAGGTTTATTCGCATCCACGCTGAGTCATGTCATTGAAGCAAAGATCGATCAGGATGAATTTGCTCTATTTGGCTTTGTCATCGGAGCTTCGGCTTTAAGCGGTGTCATTCAAGCAATCAGGTGGGGGTGGGAACCATTTGTCGCACCGAGAACAGGCAAATGGTTTGATCGGCTTGTGATGAAGGAACGAATGCTAAGCTGGATGTTTCTTTCATTTGGAGGGCTCAGTTTTCTTGGGGTCATGCTGAAGGTAAGCGGCTGGTTCCTATTGATGCTGCTTTTGATTCAGCTGCTGGCAACGATTGTAACAACGTTCACCGATACACTTGCCTTTCAAAAAGCCTCTGCTCAAACAGATAAGAACCGCTTTCTCGCAAGCTATTCTTTTGTTCAAGATATGGGTGCTGCTTTAGGGCCTTTGTGCGGATATACGTTGATTCAGTTTTTCGGAACAAACAGTGTCTTTTGGCTGATGCTCATCATAAGCTTAATGCTTGTCAGCATGTGGGCAAGAGGCGGGCAGCTGCATGTTTCTTCTCGTGCAGTGTAAAAAATGAAGCGTTATATAAAAAAACTGCCTCATGCAGCTGATCGCAGAGGCAGTCATATTCTCTTATTCTATGACTGAATCGTAGGCTTTTTGCGTCAGGTGGCTGACAACCTCTTTTAATCCATTTGGTTTATGGAATTCAACAGGTGTGCTTCCTTTTTCGAAGACGATTTGGTCTGCTTCAACGAGCACGACATATCGATTGTTGACCTTCGCAATATGGATCGAGTGGCCAAAGTCCGCGAGAAGTCCTTTGATTTCTGTTTCACCTAGACGCATTTTCATTGTGATATCAGGGGTTTGTTCCACAATGTGAGAAGCTGCTAGTGTGACCTGTTCTGTATCGAGTGTTTCTCTAATTTCTCGTTTTTCACTCGCTTCCCATATTTCAAGATCCTCTTCGAACTGCTTTAATTCTTCACTTTCATCCTGTAATGTTTCAAATACTTGTTCCTGCACCATATTCATGACCTGTGATTTCATGATTTCGGGCATAGATTCCCCGTATTCGACGAATTTCAGAAAGTCCTCAAAATAACGCGCATGTGAGGATTGGTGAATTTTCACTTCAGCTTCCTCTGTCATGCCCTCTTCTGGCATAAACGGATATTGAATCGATTTCATATTTTTTGTTGTAATGGCCATTTCGACTTTTTTGATCAAGGTAGATGTATCAGCGATAGAAGCCACTTTCTGTTCAAAATCGCATTTCATAATAAAGACAAAGGAGTCATCGAAGTACTTTTTAGGGACGGCAGACGCAACTAAAAAAACGCCGCCTCTGACAGCACTTGTATCTAAATACGTGCGAACAAACTGTTCGCTGCATTCATTAAATACTTCTTTTGTATTGGCAAATCTCGTCTGATGAAATAAATTGTAGTTTGGATTTGAATCGAGTTCATGACCGGGTTCGACAATGAATCGGCCAATTTTGGTCGGTACTTGTTCTGATTTAGGGTGTCTGTCCACTTTTCGTTTGACGATTTTTTTTAGCTCACCATCTAAAAAGTCCTTCAGCTCACTTTGTTCAAATTCCTCTTGATCTAATGTTTGATAATGCTTGAACCGTTTATTTGCTTGTTCATCTTTGCCTTCGATTTCTACGACAAAGAATGATAGAAAACGTATCGTAAAATCCATTGATTGGTCACCACTTTTTCTTCTTCGGATATGTTGAGTATAGAAAAAGGAGTGAAAATCGTCAACGAATGGAGAAATATCGTGTCATTATTTCCCGAGAAATGTTTAGTGAAAAACACTTGATAATAATTATCATTCTTGATAGAATGATAAAAGAAAAGAAGGAACCTGCCAGTTCCTTCATCTCAGAAAAACAACTTATTTTGTTTCAAATGTTTCGCAATCAGTTTCAGCATTGCGAGTCACATCAGTCATTGTGTTTTTACCAATTTTAATGGTAGAAGCTGTACAGCTGTTATCAGCCCAAAAACGGCAAGAGTTCACTTCACAAAGTACGTTTTGTGCCATGGGAATTCACCTCCGTGATTCATATTGAGAATGAAGCAAGCTGCCACTTGAATTCATTCCATCTAGTAGTCTCTTTATAAAAAGAGGCTGTTTGTGCTGATGATGCACATGTTTATCATACCATCTACCCTGATAATATACAATTTAAACTTTGAAAGAGCGAGAATACAAATCTCGCTCTTTTTTTATTTGTAAAAATAGTTAAATGCTAGGTGGCACTATCTCTCATTTCGACATATGAATAGAGTAGATTCAAAACCTGATGTCGGACAAAGTCTGAGGGTACATGTACTGATTTTCCGCATAAAGATAAGGTTTTCAATCAAAAATTTTCATAGAGAGATGAGGGGAGAAGATGAAAGCAGTCATTCTCTGCGGAGGAAAGGGAACGAGAATGAGTGAGGTCACACAAGCGCTTCCTAAACCACTTGCTATGATCGGAGATCGGCCTATTCTATGGCATATTATGAAAATCTATCAGTATTACGGAGTAGATGAGTTTATCTTATTGCTTGGATATAAAGGAGAGAAGATCAAAGAATATTTTCTGAACTACGACTGGCGGCATCACAGCATGCAGCTGGATATGGCAACAGGAGAAATGAAGCTTTTAGGAAAGTTAGAGAACTGGAAAATTACCTTTTTAGATACGGGTGAGGAGACGATGACAGGCGGACGGTTAAAGCAGGCACAGGACTACATTGGGGATGAGACATTCATGATGACGTATGGTGATGGACTTGCCAATATCAATATGTTTCATCTGCTGAAGCGTCATCAGGATCTTAGGGCTGCTGCGACTGTCACAGGAATTGAAAAGAAGTCACAGTACGGGACGTTGAAGGTATATAACGGGATGGCACAATCCTTCTCTGAGAAGACAGACAGTATCGGGATGATCAATGGAGGATTTTTTGTGTTGTCTCCAAAGGTATTTGACTATTTGACAGACGATGATCAATGCGTGTTTGAAGCGGAGCCTCTTCAAAATCTGGCGAATGATGGAGAGCTTGCGGTTTATGAGCACCACGGATTTTGGACAGCGATCGATACGTATAAGAACCTGAAGGAAATCAATGGCATGTGGACAAATGGAAAACAACCATGGAAGGTTTGGTGACGGCATGAGCGGATTTTGGAATGGAAAAAACGTATTTGTGACTGGATGTACAGGACTATTGGGAAGCTATCTCGTCAAGGAATTGATTGATCAAGGTGCAAACGTAACTGGACTTGTGCGTGATCAGGTGCCTCGATCGAATTTATATCAAGGCAGTCAATTCGAAAAGATGAATGTGGTGCAAGGTGCATTGGAGGATATGCAAACGATTGAACGTGCGTTAGGAGAATACGAAATTGATACTGTCTTCCATTTGGCGGCGCAGGCCATTGTTGGGGTCGCAAATAGACACCCTGTTTCTACATTTGAAGCCAATATTTTAGGGACATGGAATGTACTGGAGGCTTGTAGAAGACAGCCGCTGATTAAACGAGTCATCGTGGCATCAAGTGACAAAGCATACGGCGATCAAGAGCAGCTTCCATACGATGAAGACATGCCGCTAAATGGGAAACATCCGTATGATGTATCGAAGAGCTGTGCAGATTTAATTTCTCACACGTATTACAACACATATGGTCTTCCGGTTTGTATTACACGCTGCGGCAATTTATACGGGGGCGGGGATTTAAATTTCAACAGAATCATTCCGCAAACCATCCAGCTTGTGTTAGAAGGAGAGGCACCGGAAATTAGAAGTGACGGGACATTTATTCGTGATTACTTCTACATTGAAGATGCGGTCAAGGCTTATTTGCTGCTAGCTGAGAAGATGGAGGAAAAAGGGCTCGCTGGAGAAGCATTTAACTTTAGTAATGAAATTCAGCTGACGGTGCTTGAGCTCGTGGATAAGATTTTAAAGGCAATGGGCAGTGAACTGAAGCCGCGTATTTTAAACCAAGGAACGCATGAGATTAAGCATCAATATTTGTCGGCAGAAAAGGCGAGAAAGCTGCTTGATTGGAAGCCTGACTATTCCATTGATGAAGGTTTAGAGAAGACGATTGAATGGTACCGCGAATTCTTTCAAAAATAGAGGTGTAAGTAGATGAACAGCATATATTGTACGGTTCTATCAAGTGGAAGACTTTATCAAGCCATTGCGTTTTTCTTATCATTGAAGCAAGTAGAAGATGATGCTGTCATCAAGACGTTATGTATGGATGATGCTGCATTTGATCTGCTTCATCAAATGAATTTTCCTCATGTCGATCTTGTTCATGTACGGGAGCTCGAAACGCCGGAGCTGCTGGAGAAAAAAGAGGAACGGGATGCCTCGGAATATTGCTGGACATTAAAGCCGATTTGGATTGAGTGGTTATTTGAACAGGAGCAGGCAGAGGGCGTAACCTATCTTGATGCGGATTTATTTTTTTATGAGAGCCCGAAAGCGATTTTTCAACATCAGCCGGATGCCTCTGTTTTACTCTCGAGAGGGGATATTGTGATTCCGAGCTTCGATCCTGAGGAAGTGAAGATGCTTCAGAAGCTTTTAGGACGATATAACTCAGGCTTCCTGTATTTTAAAGGAGATGAAGCCGGCCGGAAATGCCTCAGCTGGTGGAAAGAAGAATGCTTGAAGGAATGCAAAAATGCGCCGGGAGAAGGCAAGTTTGGCGATCAAGGATATCTGGATCATATGCCGAAGCTGTTTGAAAAAGTGGAAGATATTCAAACAAAAGGCGTGAATATTGGTCATTGGAACTATGGGCAGCATTCTTATCGGGAAGAGAATGGACGTATTTTGCTGGACGATGGGCATCCGCTCATTTGCTATCATTTCAGCGGCTTTCGCATCGTGAGCAAGGATGAGATGCAGCAAATTCATGAAAAAGGGAGAAATGATCTGCCGTTTTTCCAAGAAGCCTATCGAAACGTGCTGCGCCATGTGATTGAATCTGTTGAGAAGGTCGATCCGCTGTTTAACGGCTATGCCAAATTGGAGGGGGATGACGCATGAATGAGAAGCCAAAGGTAAGCGTCATTATTCCAAGCTATAATGCCAAAGAGCGTTTAGAAGGGAGTCTTTTTTCCTTAACGCTTCAGGATACGGATATTCCATTTGAGGTGATTGTCGCTGATAATGGGTCAACGGACGGCACGATGGAAATGCTTGAGAACATTGAGGTGAATTTCCCGTTTAAAAAGGTACGTATTCCTGTCAATCAAGGGATTGCCAAGGGTCGCAATCATGCCATTCGCGAGGCGGAGGGAGACCTGCTGATATTCCATGACAGCGATATGCTGGCAGAGCCGCAATTTATTCAAAAGCATGCGGAGGCACATGCTGTTCATGAGGACCTTGTGATTTGTGGTGTATGCTGGAAGCGGATTTATCGTTATTTTTACGAAGCATTTGATCAGGATCATATCAATCGGTTGAAAAAGCAAGGCTTGTATAAGCGGAAAATGAAAGATAAAACGCCTCTTTTATCAATGAAGGAAGTTGAAAATGGTGGATTTCTAGAGAAAAGCTTCGATTTGCAGTCTGAGTTTATTGATATTCTCAAAGACATTTTGCGCACGTATAACTATGATTTAGGCTCTTATGAGCTGCCGTGGCGATTTTTTATTACGAATAACTCCTCTGTCAAACGTAAGCATGTCATGGCACTCGGGATGTTTGATGAAAATATCGTTCGGTACGGGTTTGAGGATTATGATTTAGGAATTCGTCTGCATCAGCTTGGTCTCTCGTTTGAATTGCGAGAGGATATCATGAGTGTGCATCAGGAGCATCCAAGTAATTTAACGTCATTTGATGACATCAAATATAACATTTTGTATATGTGCGAGAAGTACAACAATATTGATGCCATTGATGTCCATTTGGCTTTCTCTGGTCCATTTTCTCACACCGTCACAAATGACATTGTGAAAGAGGTCCGGCAGCTGCGTGAAAATCCGGCATTCGATGGTCTGCTTTCTTATTTTTTAGAGCTGCTTCATTTGATCACAGAGCGGAATGTAGGCATCAAACGCGATAAAAAAGATCAGCTGACAGCAAAGCATGTCCCTTTGAAAAAGCTGTCAGAAGCAGCGCAGCTTGCACGGCAGGAATATGGCTGCACAGTGCTTGTAGAAGCCATTCAAGGGCTGACGAAAGAGCTATTACGCGTTGATTTGTTTCAAGTGGATGTGTTATAGATGGCGTCTTATCATTTTACAACCATTGTGTCGAATACCCATATTTTTAAGCTTTTGGCGCTGATTCATTCGCTTGAACAAACCGCCCATTCATTCAAGTTGTCGGTTTTATGTGCGGACCCTTTGGCTTACAAGGTGTTAAGTGAATTCCCTCATCCGCACGTTCAATATGAACAGCTTGAAGACATTGAAGATGACACGCTGCGAAAGGCAAAAGATGATCGGACGTTCCATGAGTATTGCTGGACGTTAAAGCCTGCTTTTCTGCTCAAAATCCTTGAGTCCTCAGAAGCGGATTATCTCGCCCATTTGGATACGGATTTGTATTTTTATCATGATCCAGAGGCGGTATTTGCAGAGAATCCGCTCGCTCATTTATTTTTGACGGATCATATGAATTCCAAGCGGTTCTATCACTTTTATGAGTTGTCTGGCCGCTTTAATACTGGATTTGTCGGCTGCCGCAACACAGACGTTGCCAAACAGGCGGTCACACAATGGAAGGAAAACTGTCTTGCACACTGTACAGTAGAAATGGATACAGAAAATAAGACGTATGGAGATCAGCGGTATGTTGAAAGATGGATCGATGATTTTGAAGGGGTCCATGTGGTGACATCTAAAGGAGCCAATGCCGCCATTTGGAATATTGAAAACTACAAGTTTTCAGTTGTGAAAGGGGATATGTATCTCGACGAATGTCCACTCTTGTTCTATCATTTTTCTGCCTTTACGATCATTGATGAGAATACCTTTAATCTTAATTGGTATTACTATATGACAGAACAAAATCTAGTGGATCATCTATATATTCCGTATGCCGATTTGGTTCATCAAAAAATTAAACAGGTGCAAAAGGTCTTTCCAGAATTTCAGCAAGGGTTTATTGCAAAGAAGCACGTTCCTGACACGCATTTTTATGAGATATGAAAAAACCGCTCAATAACTGAGCGGTTTTCTCCTTTTTATGATTCATTCCATTTGGAGATGGTTTGATCGCTAGGTAGTAAGAAGGCCAGGATGCCTAATATCGGTAAAAAGGCGACTCCGATCATGGTAGGCGTTAAACCGAAGGCATCAATGAATGAGCCTAGAGCGACTGATCCAATTGCACCCATACCAAACGCAAGCCCAACCGTTAAACCAGACATTGTGCCAATTTTCCCGGGAAATAGTTCTTGAGCATAAACGACTGTGACAGAGAAGCTTGATGTCAGAATGACCCCAATTAGTCCAAGTAAAACATAAGCAAAAACAGGTCCGGCAAATGGCAGCAGCAGGGCAAGTGGAAAGGATGCCAATAAGGAAATTAAAATCACGGTTTTCTTGCCGAAGCGGTCTGCAAGCGGCCCGCCTAAAAATGTCCCTATTGCACCTAGAATGAGAAATAAGAAAATATAAGTCTGTGATTCTTTAATCGTCAATCCATATTGTTCAATCGCATAAAACGCATAGAAATTCGATATCGCATTCCCATACCAAGAGCGGGCAAAGATGAGAAAGACGATAATGCCAAGTGCTGTGAGTGCTGACTTACGATGAATATCAGATCTTGCAGCTTTTGCTGGAGCCTTTTTCGCTTGAGCTCGAATGGTTTGAAGTCTTCCTGCGTACCATCTTGAAATATAAAGAAGGAAACCGACAGCAATCATTCCAACAATCGTAAACCAAGCCACGCCTGGCTGACCGAGAGGGACGAGCATTAATGCAGCGATCAGCGGAGCAAAGGCTTGACCTGTATTTCCGCCTACTTGATAGATGGACTGTGCAAGTCCTCGTCTTGGACCAGCTGCCATGTTGGCAACACGAGAGCCCTCTGGATGGAAAATTGCAGAGCCGAGTCCGATAAAGACAACGCAAAGCAAAATGGTGGCAAAGGAAGGCGCAAACGCAAGCCCGAATATACCGACAGCACTAGAAAATAAAGCAATCGGGAGTGCATAAGGCATCGGCCGTTTATCTGTATACCACCCAATAGCGGGCTGCATGACGGAGGAGACCATATTTAATGTAAAGGCAATCAGCCCTAATTGTGTAAAGGTCAGCCCCATTGAGCGTTCTAAAATAGGGAACATCGCAGGAATAACGGCTTGCAATGTGTCGTTCAGCATATGGCAAATGCCAATAATCAATAAAATGGGGTAAACCGTTGATCCGGTGACAGAATTTTGAGGTTTATCCTTTGTACGAGCAGCAATAGCCAATGAGACTTCCTCCTTTCATTCAACTGTTTTCTATTTTGCATTCTTCTCATTTTATTCATAAGGTGAACTATAAAACAATAGCAAATTGTCATGATTTAGAAAAAAGAGACACAAGTGCTTGTGTCTCTAAAGGGTTATTGATAAAAAGATGCGATCACAGGCTTCATTTTTTGAATGACGAGTCCGCTTCCGCCGCGGTTTTTCACACCTTCAATCATGCCGACGAGGACGTAATCTTCTTTTTTAGGATTAAATGCAAGTAAAAATCCATTTTCAGAACCGTCTGTTGCCCCTTGTTTGCTCTTCAGCTCTGCCGTTCCTGTTTTAGCGGCAATATCAGCTCCTTCAATTTGTAAGGAGTGAGCTGTACCGTTTGGACTGGTCACGACCTGAGTCAGCGCGTCTTTCACTGTGTTTGCCGAGTCTTCTTTGATGATTTGTTTTGGTGATGCTGTTTTTTCATCTTGAACGACTCGAGGATAGACAAGCTTGCCTCCTGTTGCAAATGGAGAATAGGCATGTACTTGTTCAATCGGTGACATGAGTAATTCGCCTTGGCCATAGGCAGAGTCAGCAAGTAAGATGTCCGATTGAATGCCATCGTTCGATACTTGTGCTGGTTTCATTGTAAATGGCATGTGCAAATCTTCGCCAAACCCAAATGCTTTTACTTTTTTCTCGTAGGTGTCTTTGCCAATTTCCAGTGCTTCCTGTCCGAAGTAAATATTATCTGAGTACACGAGGGCATCAACCATATTTACGTTTTCTTTATCGTGAACCCGTGTAATTCGATAATTGCCCCATGATTGATCCTTTTGCCATTTCAGTCCATGAATGGTGCGTACTTTATTTGGCTTTGTGACACCTGTTTCCAACCCGATGGCTGCTGTAATGGTTTTGAATGTAGACCCTGGTGCATACCGGCTCGCATACCGGGCTTGGAATGGGAGGTCTGGGTTTTCGCTGTATGCCTGATATTGTTTAGGTGTGATCCCGTTTGTCATGAGATTGACATCGTAGGAAGGGGTGCTGACAAGCGCTAATAGATCCCCTGATGATGGATTCATGATGGTGACGGCTCCTTTTTCACCTTTCAGCTGTTCATAGGCTTTTTTCTGTAAAGATGCATCAATGGTCAGCTTCACTGTTTTTCCATCTTGTCGATCTGATTTTTGCAATGTTTCTTCAATGCCTGTTTCATCATGGACGATCAGAATGCTTCCGCCATCTTGTCCGCGCAAGTTTTTGTCAAACGTAAATTCAAGGCCGGTTTTGCCGATGATTTGATCTGCTTTTAATGCCGGATTTCTTTTGATATCATCTGCATTTGCTTTTCCGACATAGCCGGTGAGATGGGCGGCGGCTTCGTTATAAGGATAGTAACGCATTTCCTTCGATTGATAGGTGACGCCTTTTATATCCTTTGGAATCGGCTTCTGTTCTACCATTGATTTGAGCGGGACAAACGTGTCGTCTGTGACCCATACTTGTTTCAGCTGGTTGTCGATTAGTTCTTCATCTATATCAAATGCCTTGCTGATTTTTTTGATATTGCGTTCTTTTTCTTTCCCTGTCCCGAGTTTACCTGGGATGATGCCAAGTGCGTTTCCACCAGTTGTTTCTGCCAGCGTACGCCCTTTTCGGTCTACAATGTTTCCACGGACAGCAGGGTCTGATTTGACTTTGATAGTATCTCCCTTCTCCATTTGCGGGAAGATGAGATTTGGCTTCCAGTCCACTTTCCACTTGTCATCTTCTTCTGAGAGAACGCCCTTGTAAGAAAGCTTGTGCAGCTTGCCAAAAGACGTTTTCATTGTCACATCATAGGAAAATTGATACCCATTTCCTTTGTCCTGTTTTTCGACGTTGAGCTTTGATATGTTCAGATCATAAGCACCAATTCCGTTAAAGATATTGTCATATTTTTCGGCTAGTTGTTTTTTTGAGAAGTCATTGGCTTTCAAAGACGCACTCGTTACCTCATCCACCAGCTTCGTAAAGTCTTTCTTCTCCAATTGTTTCGTAAAGGATTCAGCCGCTTTTAAAGCCTCTTTTTCTTTTGAGAAAAGAGTATCTTTTAAGAAAAAGAGAGCAGCTGCTATCACGATGATGCTAAGAAGAGGAATAATGAATTTTTTCTGTTTCCAAAATGATTTTCTTTGATCCTTATACAATGAAAACACCTCAATTTTTGATTAGATCTTCTATATTTTACAGTGATTGCACATGATTTGTATAGTTTCTCCTATGAAAATAGACCAAGGCATCATGTCATGGTTTTGAAAATGGGAGTAAAATGACAGCTGTTTTTATGAAAGATATCTTCATTTTTTCTTATGATTTAAAGGATTTCTTAAGAGATCATCGAATGTGGAAAATTAGAAAAAATATGACAAGCGCTTTCAATAGGGGGGAATTGTTATCGTTTATAAAAAAGTGAATGTAATTGGACTTATTCTTGGACCGACACTCTTCTTGCTCGTTCTGTTTCTCATACCTGAAGATGAATTGACCTATGCTGCGAGGGTAGTCTTGGGCATTACGGCTTGGACGGCAACATGGTGGGTGACAGAAGCACTGCCCATACCTGCAACATCTTTATTGCCCATCATCCTACTGCCGACACTTGGCGGACTTTCTATGGAACAGACATCAAGGGCTTATGGAGATCCGATCGTTTTTATGTACATGGGAGGATTTATGATTGCTATTGCCATTGAAAAATGGAACTTACATAGAAGAATGGCCTTACACATTTTGAGGGTGATTGGCACAAGAAGTGATCGCATTGTATTAGGTGTCATGATCGCGACTGCTTTTTTATCTATGTGGATTTCGAATGCAGCGACAGCCCTGATGATGCTCCCAGTGGCACTTGCAGTGATTAAAGAGGTCAAGGCTAATGAAATCTTATCTGGTCCATCTCTTGATCGATTCAGTAAAAGCATCTTATTGTCGGTTGCGTATTCAGCGTCAATTGGTGGTCTAGCAACACTTGTCGGATCTGTGCCAAATGCGGTGTTTGCTGCGATGTCAAAAAAACTGCTAGATCGGGAAATTATGTTTTTTGAATGGTTTTTGTTTGGTTTTCCTGTTGCGATGATTCTGCTCATTCTCTTATTTCTGTATTTGACCAAGGTACAGTTCAAGGTAGAGCACACAGGTGAAATGAGTGTAGCGTTCATTCGAAAGGGATTAGAGAATTTAGGAAAAATGAAACAAGAGGAAAAATGGGTGTTTGTTGTTTTTCTCATGACGGCGTTTTTGTGGATTTTTAAGCTCTTTTTGTTTGGAGGGATCACCGTATCTGATACGTCTATCGCCATTTTCGGTGCCATGCTGTTATTTCTCATTCCAGCAACAAATGGAGAGAGAATATTAGAATGGCAGGATATGAAACAGCTGCCGTGGGGGCTTTTGCTTTTGTTTGGAGGTGGGCTTTCGCTCGCTACGGGCTTTGCAGAAACCAATCTAACGGGATGGATTGGCGAAAATCTACAGCATTTAAATGGGCTTTCGTATATCGTGCTGTTGATCATTTTAACGGGAGCGATTTTGTTTATGACTGAAATTATGTCGAATACAGCTGTTGCCAATATGATTATTCCGATTACGGTAGGGCTTGGGCTTGCGATTGGCATGGAGCCATATGGGTTAATGGCTGCGGCTGCTTTGGCTTCTTCATGTGCGTTTATGCTGCCGATCTCCACACCGCCAAACGCCGCTGTCTTTAGTGCGGACGTGCTGAAAATATCTGATATGGTCAGGGCAGGCTTTTGGTTAAATATCATCAGTATTGTGGCGATTGTCCTTGCGGTGTATTTCTGGCTCCCGATTGTGTTTAAAAGCTGAGCGGGTTAAGAAGATGGCTTTGATCGAATCGAGACCGTCGGTGTTTTTGTTTCTTTTGGCTTCGGTGCTGGTGTGGATTTTTTGATGTGAGTGTCCTTTGGCGTGTAATAAGCGTGTTAGATCCAGACATGGTGGACTCAAATTCAGCCAAAAACAGCGTGATTTAAGCAAAAAAAAGAGACCGGGAAACCCCGTGTCTCTTTTCTAATGTGTTTCATTAAGATGACTTTTTCGTCTTGCATAGGTGAAGTAAACAACGACACCAATGGCTACCCAGATAAGGAAGGCTCTCCAAGTCACCCATGAAAGGGTCGTCGCAAGTGTGATACAAATGACCGCACTGATAATCGGAAGAACAGGCACGAATGGTACTTTAAACGCTGCTTTGACATTCGGGTGCTTTTTCCGTAAAACAATGACGGCAATTGAAATCACCGTAAAGGCTGCAAGTGTACCGATACTCACTAAATTCGCAAGCGTCGATAAATTCACAAAACCTACGATACATGCTGCGACAGCACCTGTCAGCCAAGTGTTGGCAACGGGTGTTTGCGATTTTGGATGAACATTTGAGAAAACTTTTGGCATGAGTCCATCGCGGCTCATCGCAAAGGTTAAGCGAACCTGCGCATAGACCAAGGCAATTAAAACCGTTGTGATCCCAATAATGGCACCGGCTGATATGATACCTGCCACACTATGAAGGCCAACGACTTGAAGAGCAAATGCGACAGGGTCACTGACATTCAGTTTCGTATAGTGAACCATGCCGGTTAAGACAAAGGACACACCGATGTATAAAATGGTACAAACACCGAGCGCCCCGATAATGCCGATCGGCATCGCCTTTTGCGGATTTTTGACTTCTTCAGATGCATTGGCGATCGCATCAAATCCGAGATAAGCAAAAAAGACTGTTGCCGCGCCTGCGATCACTCCTTCAAAGCCCATCGGCATAAAGGGTGTCCAGTTTTCAGGTTTGACGTAAGCAAAGCCTGAAATGATAAAGAGAAGGACGATGGCAATTTTGATTAACACAATGATGTTATTCAGCTTCGTGCTTTCTTTGACGCCTCTTGAGACGATAAAGGTGATGAGTAAAATAATAAGTGCGCCTGGAAGGTTAAAGACGGCACCATCAGCGGCTCCAGGTGCAGCTGATAAAGCCTTCGGTATGTGCAGACCGAATCCACTGAGCAGTGATTGAAAATAGGACGACCATCCACTTGCTACAGCAGAGAGCGCAATGACATATTCAAGCATGAGATCCCAGCCCATTAAGAAGGCGAGAAATTCCCCAAGTGTGGCGTAGGAATACGTATAGACGCTTCCTGACACAGGAATGGACGAGGAGAATTCAGCGTAGCAAAAAGCAGCAAGGGCGCATGCGATCGCAGCCAAAATAAAAGATATAATAATCGCAGGTCCCGCATCCTTTGCTGCCGCAACCCCCGTAATCACAAAGATACCAGTCCCGACCACGCAGCCAATGCCAAGCAAGATTAAATCAAACGTATTTAACGATCGGCTAAGCCGCTTCGTTTGACTTTCAAGCATGAGCTGGTCGAGAGACTTTTTTCGAAATAAAGAACTCATGTTGACCTCCTAATGGATAAATCTTTTCGTAAGACGAATGTTAGTATATGCGTAATTGACAATTTAGTCAATTGGTTGAAAAACGCTTTAAATCACTAAAGTGTTAAACATCACAATCGAATTTGTGCATAAAAAGAGACATCCGCTGGCAGGTGGAAGGCGGATGTGGTGACGGGGGGATCTATGTCTGTTCAGCAAATATTTTTTCATTGAACAGCACACTTGGATGAGTGGGGTAATGGGCGGAGGAGGCAAGATGATGTGTCTTGGCTTTTTCCAAATCGCCGAGCTGATAATAACAATAGCAAAGCTGGAGATGTGGATACCACGTTTTATACTGTGTGAGTGTGAAGGCTGTTTCGTTTTCAGGAGCCTTCAGCGCCTGCTCATACCAAAAGATCGCTGCCTGATGTTTATTTTGTATTTTTAGATGATCCCCGATCCGGCAGCAAAATTCTGGACGGGGCTGATCGTATAAGAAAGAACGTAATAATGAGGATAAAGCCGCTTCCTCGAAGCCTACCGCATAATAGCAGTCGGCTAAATATTGGCATGTGCGAATTTCATCCTCAATCCAGCACTGTTTTGTCGCTAAAAATTCATGATAAAAACGAATCGCCCTGACATGCTGCCTGTTATCTCTTAATTCATTGGCAAAGTAAAAGAGATCACGTGGCGTCATGTCCTCTCCTTTTGCGAGCATGTCTTCATAAATTCGCAGGTTGCGCCCAGGCTCACCAGTGGTTGTTTTCTTGCGCTTTTGATGTGTGACGGCTATATCGGCTGGAAAGATGTTGCCATACACTTGAAGAAACTCATGTACGGCCCCGTACCACTGAAAGTTCAAGACACGTTTCACAAGGCGATTTCTTCTATATTTAAAATTCACCCGACCGTCTTGATCAAATCCCACATGATAAAACATTGAGACGGCATCCACCGAAGGATCAAGCGTCTCTTTGAGCTGAAGAAATTTTTGACGGTCTTCTTCTAGTAGAACATCGTCTGCATCAAGCCATAAAATATACTCTTTCGTTGCATGTGAGAAAGCGAAATTGCGGGCTTTTGCAAAGTGCTGAACCCATTCGAAATCAAGTACCTGTGCTGAAAAGGAGTGAGCAATCTCCTTCGTACGATCTGTTGACCCTGTATCAACGATGATCATCTCATCTACAATGTCTTGGACAGAGGAAAGGCAGTCCGCTAACACCTCCTCTTCATTTTTCACAATCATACATAAGCTAATGGTTACCATCTTTAGATCACCTCTTCATAGTGTATCGAGCAGCAAAAGGAAACATTCTTTTCAGCAGCGGGTTTTTTAAAACTAGTTTTCTGCTACCGGCTGATTTAAAATAAAGGGAGAATCTATGTAAGGGCTGATAAAAATGAGTTTATTGAATGTTGAAGGATTATATAAAACATATGGCGAGAAAACGCTGTTTGATCATATTTCTTTTCATATAGAACCAAGGGAACGCATCGGATTGATTGGACCAAACGGAACAGGAAAGTCAACGCTCCTAAAGGTCATTGCAGGACTTGAATCGTTTGAGGAGGGTGACATCACGAAGGCAGGGACACTTGATATCGAATTTCTTGAGCAAGACCCTGAAATGAGCGGGAATGAAACGATTCTTGATTACATTTTTTCTGGAACGGCACCCATGATTCAAACGATGAAGGCATATGAAAAGGCGCTAGCCGATTTAGAGCATGATCCGCAAAATGAAGCAAAACAAGAAGCGCTCATGCGCATGCAAAATCGAATGGATCAGGAAGACGCATGGGATGCGAACCTGTCAGCAAAAACGATTTTGACAAAGCTTGGTGTCAAAGATGTGAGCCGCTCTGTTCATGCATTATCAGGCGGACAGAAAAAGCGTGTCGCGATTGCTAAAAATTTAATTCAGCCCGCGGGATTGCTGATTTTAGACGAGCCAACCAACCATCTCGATAATGCAACGATTGAATGGCTCGAAGGATATTTGAGTCAATACAGCGGTGCTGTCATTCTGGTGACGCATGATCGTTATTTCCTAAACCGTGTGGCCAACCGAATTTATGAATTGAATCAAGGGCAGCTCTATACGTATAAAGGAAATTATGAAGTCTTTTTAGAAAAAAGAGCCGAACGAGAAGCAGAAGCTCAGGTGAAAGAAACGAAGCGTCAAAACTTACTCAGACGAGAACTTGCATGGCTGAGAAGAGGGGCAAAAGCAAGAACGACGAAGCAAAAAGCTCGCATTGGCAGAGCCGAAGAGCTGATGGATCAAAAAGGGCCTGATGCGAAAGGAGAGCTTGATTTCGCTATCGGCTCGCACCGCCTAGGAAAACAAGTCATAGAGGCAGAAGACTTATCAATTTCATTTGCTGGCCAGACCCTTGTGGAGCGGTTTACAGATTTAGTCGTGCCGGGCGACCGGATTGGATTTATCGGGCCGAATGGAGTCGGCAAAACGACTCTTCTTAACTGTCTAGCGGGTAAAATAGAACCGACTACAGGACAATTGACGATTGGACAAACCGTTCGCATTGGCTATTACACGCAGGATCACAAGGAAATGGATGAAGAACTGACCATCATTGAGTACATCAAGGAAACAGCTGAGATCGTCAAGACATCTGATGGCGCCATCGTGACAGCAGAGCAAATGCTAGAACGGTTCCTATTCCCAAGATCCATGCAGCGGACGTTTATTCGCAAGCTGTCAGGGGGAGAACGCCGCAGATTGTATTTATTGAAAGTCTTAATGGAAGAACCAAATGTTCTCTTTTTAGATGAGCCGACGAACGATCTTGATACGGAGACCCTCAGCATTTTAGAGGATTATTTAGAACAGTTTCCTGGCGTTGTTATGACCGTATCGCATGATCGTTATTTCTTAGACCGAGTGGTTCACCGTCTGCTTGTCTTTGAAGGTAATGGCCGCATTTCACACTTCCAAGGTGCTTACAGCGATTACATGGAGCAAGAAAAAGAGGCGAAGCGGACAGAGACAAAGCCTGCTGAGAAACAAGTAGAAGCGGCGCCTAAAAAGAGAAAAAAACTTTCTTATAAAGACCAGCTTGAATGGGACGGAATTGAAGACCGGATTCAGGCATTAGAGGAAAAACACCAGCAGCTTGAAGCAAGCATTGCGGAGGCAGGCAGTGATTTTGGAAAAATTCAAGAGCTGATGGACGAACAAAAAGCCGTTGCTGAAGAACTAGAACAAGCAATGGACCGCTGGACAGAACTATCGCTGATGATTGAGGAATTAGAGAGTCATGACTAAGAAATAAGAAACCTGTAGAGTTGATCTACAGGTTTTTTTGATAAGAGCATTTCGCATAGGCATCATGCTGATGAATGGATTCCTCATTACGACACTCGACTTGAAAGCCCCTGACCCATGGCTGCTCATATAATTCGATGGCCATTAACCTTGTGAGATCTTCTACAAAGCGTGGATTTTCATAAGCCTCTTCTGTCACTTTCTTTTCATCAGGTCTTTTAAGCACAGGATACAGCGGTGCACTCGCATTGGACTCAATGATATGTAAAAGAGCTGCTTTCATGTCGTTAGGGAATGATGCTTGTTCAAACAACTCTACCTGAATGGAAACAGAGCCGCGCTGATTATGTGCACCGTATTCACTAATTTCTTTAGAACAAGGACATAATGTGGTGACTTGTGCATCGCAGCCAATATGACAGGTCCATCCATCCTTTTCATGAAAATGAATGTCATATGTGATTGTCGCATGCATCAAACCCGATTTCCCGGTGACTGGGCTTTGCTTTTCCATGTACCAAGGGAAGGAAACTTGAACCGAGGCAGATGACTGATTCATCTGACGGGCAAGCGCTGCTGTCAATGCTTTTAAGCTATTCACATCAAGCGGCTTTCCGCTTTCGTAAAACGAGTGCAGCTGTTCAGTGAGACGGCTCATATGAATGCCTTTTTCGTGAGCTCTCAGGGAGGTACTCAGTGCAAAGTCAGCAGAAGTTATTTGGTCCTGCGGTGCCGTTTTAGACAAAATTCGTACAGGATAAGACACGCGGCAGATGCCGACTTGTTCAAGATGAAAATAAAAGTCCTGCTCCGTCTTTTGGGTGTCAGTCATGTTCTCTTTTTGAGAAGGCTTCGTTCCAAGGCTTGGCGGTACAGATCCGAATTGTTGGTGTCGTTCTTTTTTGGGTGGAAAAGAAAACATGAGATCCCTCCTTTAAATCGTAATAATTCCTATTTATTTTGCATCAAAACACGAGAAAAATCAAGAGTGAGAACATTTACGTTTACGTTAAGGTTATAAAGGTGTATAATAAATCATGAATTGATGAGCAGGAGGCACTGGCAATGGAATGGATGAAAATTGATCAAGTGGCGAAAAGAAGCGGACTGACCAAACGGACGATACGTTTCTATGAAGAGATTGGTTTATTATCAGCACCAAAGCGGACAGAGGGCGGTGTCAGACTTTACTCAGAGGACGACATGGAAGAACTAGAGAAAGTGATGCAGGCAAAAGAGGTACTTGGATTTTCTTTACAAGAGCTTCAATCGTTTATGGAAATAGGAAAGCAGCTTGAGCTGAATAAAGAAGGTTACTTGCTGTCGCTTGATCCGAAGGAACGATTAGAGAAGCTGTTAGATATTGAGGCGCAGCTGTCTGTACAGCATCAATTGATTACAAAAAAGCTTGAAACGATTCAATCTTTTAAAAAGGATCTTGAAGCGATGAAAGAAAGAGCGGCTCATGCAATTGAGCAATTACAAAAATAAACACCTCTGCGTGTTTATTTTATTTTGTCAACATTTGAAGGAAAGGTTCTGATGGAATGAAGGAAGAAGAAGTGTTGAAACAGCGTACAAGTCTGCTTAGGCAGCCGAAAGCCGTCTGGGCTGTTGCCTTTGCGTGTGTGATTTCATTTATGGGGATAGGACTTGTGGACCCGATCTTGCCAGCCATTGCATCACAATTAGATGCATCTCCAAGTCAGGTCTCTCTTTTATTTACGAGCTACTTACTTGTGACCGGCTTTGTCATGTTTTTTACCGGCTTTATCTCTAGTCGGATTGGTGCGAAATGGACGTTATTAATAGGACTTATTTTTATTATTGTCTTTTCTGCTTTAGGCGGTACCTCTTCAACGATTAATGAATTAATCGGCTTTAGAGGCGGATGGGGCATTGGGAATGCCTTATTTATTTCAACTGCCCTCTCTGTGATTGTCGGTGTGTCTGTTGGAGGAAGTGCGAAGGCCATTATTTTATACGAGGCTGCACTAGGTCTTGGGATTTCGGTTGGACCGCTGCTTGGCGGAGAGCTTGGGACGATCTCTTGGCGCGGGCCATTCTTTGGCGTTGCGGTGTTAATGCTTGTTGCTCTTTTAGCCATTACGTTTATGCTCCCGCCGATGCAAAAACCTCAGAAAAAGGTGAAATTATTCGAGGCTGTCGGGGCGTTAAAATATAAAGGGTTATTAACGATGGCATCTGCGGCTTTCTTATACAATTTTGGTTTCTTTGTGCTTTTAGCCTATTCGCCATTTGTGCTTCATCTGGATGAGCATGGTCTTGGTTATGTCTTTTTTGGATGGGGACTATTTTTGGCAGTGACATCCGTCTTCTCAGCGCCGGTCATTCATCGCAAACTTGGGACATTGACTTCCCTTGTGGTTCTGTTTGCTTCATTTGCTGTGATTTTATTCGGCATTGGGGTATGGACTTCACATGTTGTAGTCGTCATCTGCGGAATTGTTATTGCTGGGGGCATCCTTGGCATGATCAATACAGTGCTCACGACCGCTGTGATGGGATCGGCGCCGGTTGAACGTTCGATTGCTTCATCCTCTTACAGTGCTGTGCGGTTTATTGGGGGCGCGATTGCTCCTTGGATTGCCGGAGTACTTGCTGAATCTTACACAGCAAGCACCCCTTACTATGTAGGGGCGGCTGTCGTTCTGTTAGGCATGATCATCCTGCTTCTTGGCCGGAAGCATTTGGTCAATATTCAAGCAGGTCATTAAATAGAAAAAAGCCTTATATCTTCTGAACAGATATAAGGCTTTTTTGTCGTTATAATACTTTTGTCGTCCAAGATTCGCAATTCCAAGTTTCAGTGGCTACATCTTGATAAAATTCAGGTTCGTGAGAGATCAATAAGACGCTCCCTTTGTATTCTTTTAATGCACGTTTTAGTTCTTCTTTTGCATCGACATCCAAGTGATTGGTCGGCTCATCGAGAACAAGTAAGTTGGTTTCTTCGTTGATCAGCTTACAAAGACGGACCTTTGCTTTTTCTCCACCGCTTAAAACAGACACGCGGCTTTCAATATGCTTTGTCGTTAATCCGCATTTTGCAAGAGCGGCTCTGACTTCATATTGCGTGTAAGAAGGGAAGGTACTCCACACCTCTTCAATACAAGTGTTGCTGTTTTGCTCTTTTACTTCTTGCTCAAAGTAGCCAATATGCAGGAATTCTCCGCGTTCCACCTCACCAGAAATTGGCGTGATTTCTCCAAGAAGACTTCGCAGCAATGTCGTTTTTCCGATACCGTTAGCGCCGTATAACGCAATTTTTTGCCCGCGTTCCATTTTCAGATTCAATGGACGAGAGAGCGGTTCATCATAACCAATGACCAAATCTTTTGTTTCAAAAATCAATTTCCCGGAAGTTCGTGCCGGCTTAAAGTGGAATTCAGGCTTTGGCTTTTCTGCTGCGAGTTCAATCATATCCATTTTATCCAGTTTCTTTTGACGGGACATGGCCATATTTCTTGTGCTGACACGTGCTTTGTTTCTTGCAACAAAATCCTTTAATTCAGCGACTTCCTGCTGCTGCCTTTTATAAGCTGCTTCAAGCTGCTGCTTTTTGACTTCGTACACTTGTTTAAATTGATCATAATCACCAACATAGCGCGTGAGCTCTTGATTTTCAACATGATAAATCAAGTTAATGACGCTGTTTAAAAATGGAATATCATGTGAAATGAGGATAAACGCATTTTCATATTCCTGTAAATAGCGTTTCAGCCACTCAATATGCTGCTCATCCAAATAGTTGGTTGGCTCATCGAGAAGGAGAATTTCTGGCTTCTCTAACAGCAATTTCGCAAGCAATACTTTTGTACGCTGCCCGCCGCTCAGCTCCGTCACATCACGGTCCAGCCCAAGATCCGTTAACCCAAGACCTCTCGCAATTTCTTCGACCTTGGAATCAATGATATAAAAATCATTGTTTGTGAGCGCATCTTGAATGACGCCAACTTCCTCTAACAGCTTTTCCAGCTCATCAGGATCGGCTTCACCCATTTTGCCGTAAATGTCATTCATCGCTGCTTCCATGGAAAATAAATAGTGGAATGCATCCTGAAGCACTTCGCGGATCGTTCTTCCCTTTTCTAGTACAGTATGCTGATCAAGGTAGCCGACACGGACATTTTTTGCCCATTCGACTTTTCCTGCATCTGGCTCCAGCTTGCCAGTAATAATATTCATAAACGTTGACTTTCCTTCACCGTTGGCGCCAATTAAGCCGACATGCTCGCCTTTTAATAAACGGAAGGAGACTTCGTGAAAAATGGCTCTGTCGCCAAAGCCATGGTTTAAATCTTTAACAGATAATATCATTTTTTACACCTCAAATAGATTCAAAACGGCTAGTGCCTCTCATGATTATATCGAACTGTCCGGCTCGATAAAAGCATCAAAAGAAAAATTGCGTTTCAAAGCTGATTTTGAGATACTAAAGGATAGATTGAATGAGGATAAAGGAGATCGACATGATAGAAAATTGGGCATTTTTGAAAGAAGCAAAGCCATTTATTCAGGAAAACTTTCAAGCGGCTGGCTTCGAAAAACCAACAGCTATACAAGAAAAAACAGCAGAGTGGATTACGGAGAAGCGTGATGTGATCGCGGAATCGCCTACGGGAACGGGGAAGACACTGGCGTATGTGTTGCCGCTTTTAAATAAAATCGATGTGAATATCAAACACCCGCAAGTCTTAATCTTGGCACCTTCAAGAGAGCTTGTGATGCAAATTTTTGATGTCGTGCAAGAGTTCAAACAAGGATCAGACATCAAAGCGGTCTCCTTGATTGGTGGAGCGAACATCAAAAAGCAGCAGGAAAAACTAAAGAAACACCCGAACATCGTTGTCGCAACACCTGGCCGTGTACAGGAATTAATCAAAATCAAGAAACTGAAAATGCACGAAGTCAAAACGGTCGTGCTAGATGAAGCAGATCAGCTTCTTGTGCCAGAGCATATGAAAACGATCCAAGCGATCATTAAATCCACATTAAAAGAAAGACAAATCCTCTGTTTTTCTGCGACGTTAAAAGAGGAAACGGTTCAACTGATTAAACAAATGACGTCTGAACCAGAAGTATTGAAAATTGCCAGAAGTGAGGAAGAAGCGCAGAAAGTAGGACACTATTATCTGTTATGTGATCAGCGTGATAAAGTGAAATTACTGCAAAAGCTATCACGGCTTGAGGACATGCAGGCGCTCGTCTTTGTGCGTGATATTACGAATTTAAGCATTTATGCAGAGAAATTAGCGTATCACCATGTCGACCTTGGTGTGCTTCATAGTGAAGCGAAAAAAGCAGAGCGTGCTATCATCTTAAAGGAATTTGAACAGCGTGAATTCCCGCTTCTCCTTGCAACAGATATCGCAGCAAGAGGCATCGACATTGACGATCTGCCGTACGTGATCCATGCCGACCTGCCAAACGAAGAAGGCTATATCCACCGTTCAGGCAGAACCGGGCGCGCAGGAAAAGAAGGGGCTGTCATCAGTCTTGTCACACCTCAAGAGCATGCAATGCTCAAAAAAATGGCGAAAAAGCTGAATCTTACGCTTCTGGAAATTGTTTATAAGCAAGGCCAGCTGCATCTTGCGCCCAAGCAAGCATAAAAAAAGGACCCTTCCACATGGAGGGTCCTTTCTTTTTATGAAATTTTGACAAGCTGTTTTCCGACATTTTCCCCTTTAAATAGTCCAAGGAATGCATCAGGAATGTTGTCAAAGCCTTCAATGATTGTTTCTTTATAAGTCAGTTTGTCTTCTTTAACCCATTGTGCGAGATCTCTTGCAGCCTCTTCAAAACGATCTGAATAGTTGGCAACAATGAAGCCTTGCATCAATGCGCTTGTTTTAATGAGTTTTGTTTGCACACGCGGTCCGATGTCCTCGCTTGCGCTAATGTTATAAGACGAAATTGCGCCGCACACTGGAATACGTGCAAAGCGGTTCAAATGATTCATCACGGCATCAGAAATTTCGCCGCCAACATTGTCAAAATACACATCGACGCCGTTTGGACAGGCCTTTGCTATGGCATCATCTAAATCATTTGTTGTTTTATAATTAATCGTTTCATCAAAGCCTAGTTCTTTTAAATAAGCCAGCTTATCATCAGATCCCGCAATCCCAACGACGTGAGCGCCTTTGATCTTAGCAATTTGTCCCACAACGGAACCAACGGCACCTGCGGCTCCAGAAATGACAACGGTCTCGCCTTCTTTTGGCTGGCCAATCGCAAGAAGTCCGAAATAAGCGGTTTGCCCTGGCATGCCCAAAATTCCTAAATAATAGGACAATGGCGCAATGGATGGATCAATTTTAGTCAGAGATTCAGCTTTGGCTGTAGAATATTCTTGCCAGCCAAGGAATCCAAGAACAAAATCCCCTTTTTCAAATTGAGGCGATTTGGATTCAACGACTTCTCCGACAACACCGCCCTGAATCACTTCATTTAGCTTGAATG
This sequence comes from Bacillus sp. MZGC1, assembly GCF_002998605.1. Classification (NCBI taxonomy): domain Bacteria; kingdom Bacillati; phylum Bacillota; class Bacilli; order Caryophanales; family Bacillaceae; genus Bacillus; species Bacillus sp. MZGC1. The sequence continues at coordinate 125,543 of NZ_PVRE01000005.1, read as the reverse complement.
GAGGTGTATAGGATTTTGTATCCTGCATTCGTCCTCTCATATAAGGATCTACAGAAACATATTTCGTTTGAATCAAGACTTCGCCATCTTGCGGCACAGGTATATCGACTGTTTCAAAATGAAAAACATCTTTTGTAGGTAATCCTTTTGGACGTTTGGCTAATTGAATTTGCTTTTGTTGACTCATGTCAAATCCTCCCTTTCACTTGCAGCCTAGATTTACATTAACATGATGCTTCTTTTCATTCAAAACATACGGTCTTTTTCAAACACATACAAAAAAGCAGCCGCCATCTCATAGATGAGGACTACTTTTTTGGAAGTCAACAGAGAGGAGCGGCGGCAGACAGCCAAACAGCTGATACGCGTCCGCATCACGTTCTTTTAACAAATATTCGTTCGCATTTTGCATGGAGGCTTTCATCATATCGCGCGTCACAAAAGGAAAAAGGATATTCAAGTATGAGGACAACAGGTCTTGTGGATCTTGTTCAATCGACTCGATATCTCCAATGTTAATGATGATTGAAAAGAGATAATCAATGGAGATGCGAAAGTGCTGTTCAGCAAACAATGTAAGCGGCTTTGCTTTTGCTTCTTCAGGATTCCACTTCTGAAAAAGCTGTTTCACCAAATCACTGACAACCCAAGCATTAAACTGCTGCTCCGCTGAAAAGTAATACATCAGCTCTACCTCATTTCTAGCCTCCAGTATAAGAATTGTACAACAAAACAGCAGGGATGAATACAATATTTCAGAAAATTTAGTCATTTTTTCGGGCTTTTTGTCAAAAATAAGCCAATAGGCACGGTTAGTACACAATGTAAAATGGATGTGCTCAAGGAAGGTTTAATGACAAAAGTGACGGGTAAAAGATTCGTAAGACGCTAAAGGAGGAATATAAAATGAAACCTGTTGTAAGAGAGTATTCAAATGATGAGACACTTCAAAGAGATGTAGAGCAATTAAAAGCACTCGGTGTTGCAAGAGAGGACATTTATGTTCTGTCCCATGACGATGATCGTACAGAGCGTATTGCTGGAAATGCAGATGCTAATACGATAGGTCAAAGAGAAGTTGGACTTAAACATGCTGTTGGGAACATCTTTAGTAAAAAGGGCGATGAGCTCCGAAATAAAATCCATGAAATTGGTTTCTCTAAAGAAGAAGCTGAGAAATTTGAAGAACATTTAGATGAAGGAAAAGTCCTTCTCTTTGTGACAGACCATGAAAAAGTGAAAACTTGGGCATAAACGCCAACTGAAAAAAGCCTCTTACTTTCGTAAGGGGCTTTTTTTCATGCCGATATCTCTGAAGGAGAGAACACATCTTTTTTACTATAATAAGAAAAAACAGCAGATTGGAATAAACAGTAAATCATCTAATTGAAAATGCAGATATACCAAAGAAAATGATAGGAAATGAGAAAAGAATAGTAAAAATTTCACAAAAATCCATTCGGGAAATAATCATTGTATCTTTCGATTTTGTTTCAAAATGTAATAAAAATCTTGTGTAATTTAGTAGATAAATTTCTTAGTTCTATTGGTTTAAGTTGTATTTTTGTGTAGAAATAAGTGTTTTGAGGTCAAAAAACCACGAAAAATACCTGTATTTTCAATTAGAAAATTCATTTTAATGTTTAGGAAATAACTTGTTGACAAAATAATCTAAAAACAATATATTTGGCTTATTCCAGTCATTATGGAAGTAGTTGTTAAATTTCTGATGGGTTTATTCAAGGCACATTCTAGTGAGAGGTGGTGTCATAAAACCAAGGTACAAGCGCTTTTAAGAGAAAAAGCTTGCTTGGAATATTTCTACTAAAACATAAGAAAACGGTCTTTTACAATGGTAGCCGATCTAAACAGTAGATTGACCTTTCTACTATGATCACTTTGCAAGAGATATTCAAAAGGCGTTATGTTCTTGTCCAAGAGAGAAAGCGGTTTCAATAAGGGCTGTGAGTTGATCGAACGGTGAAGGAGGTGAACTCATATGAAAAAAAGAGACAATAAGCTGAGGCGCTGCAGCTCTCAAATGGCTGCATATGAGGATGCATGCTGAAAAAGAAGAGTGAACATGTGGGATGCTTCTCTCCTTTTTCAGAAAACAGATTTTCCTAAAAAATCCATCTTTCATTTTAACATAAGGTTTTTGGCTTGAAAATGACCTTTGCCCGAAAAGCCGATTTTGAATAGAAGGAGGTCCTGTGATGAAAAAAGCTTTATATCATGAAGACAGTGGGTTGTATCTAGAAAAAATGCGTATGGCATTTCAAGAACATTATGAAAAAAGAACAGATATGTGGTCTACTGATCCATCCTTAACAGATGCAGCCGTGATGTCATTAAAGGCATGGCATTCACGGGAAAAGAATGCACTTGCTTCTGTGCTCGATATCGGGTGCGGGAACGGCCGGGCACTTGAACATTTAAGGGGGCTTTCTGCATATGTCGGTATCGACCTGTATGGGCATGAGGAGTGGGAAGGATTACAGAAAAGAGAAACGGTTCCTGTCCATTTTGTTCATCAAGATTTTATGTCCTGGTCGATGGATCAGGGACGCGGGATGCAGTTTGATTTAATTTTAGATCATGGCTGCTTTCATCACCAGCATCCTGATGATCATGAGCGTTATTTAAAACAGGTTTCCTCTTTGCTTCATGAAGGCGGCGTCTTCTCACTTGTTGTATGGGGAGAAGAGTGGAGAACAGGATTAATCGGAGAAGATGGCCGTTTCCACTTTTCATTTTCAGACTCTCAGCTTGGAGAAAGAATTTGTTCATCAGGTCTGGAGCTTGTATCGATTACACCATTAAAAGCAAAGGCCGGCATTAGCCAGCATCATGTCATTGCCGTCAAAATCTAGTACAAAGGTGATCACTCAAAAGCTAGCAGAGGGGTTCATTCTAAGAAAGAGCATGTGCGCATCATGTAGGCGAAAGGCGTTATGAACCAAGATTTCTGCTCCTTTGTACTGGACAAGACCTAGATTGAAACATCGCTAGAAGAGCTGGGAACGAAGACATTCTTGCGAAAATCAGGGTCTGAACGATGAGAGGAATCGCACATCCATATTCTTTTTAGGCATGAGTGCCGCTTGAAATAGGAGCACATATGCTAAGGGAGTGCGGACACATATTCATCACTCCATCACTGCGCTATGAGAGTCGATTTGGGTGCAGCGATGAATAGGGGGGAGACAAATGAACAAGTTTGTAGATGAATTACAATCAATGATTCATCATTTTACCTTTCAAGAAAAAAACTATTTGCTCGTGGGGCCAGTGAACCTGCCGATCTCCATTCAACATGAAGAAGTGCCATTTAAATGGTATGCCTTCGCACCTGTTGAAGGGGAGACAAAACCAACGATCGAATCTATTGTCCAAATGAGTACCGCGCAGCAAACCTTTTCCTCTTGTCTCTTATTTGGCGACTTTGAAAATGAGGTGCCGCCGCTAGTGCGAATTCATAGTGTCTGCCAAACAGGGGATGTGTTTGGGTCACTGAAATGTGACTGCGGTCCACAGCTTGCGTTATCGCTGAAGAAAATCACCGATTACGGTAAAGGCATGCTCGTATATATGGCCAATCAAGAAGGGCGGTCAATTGGGCTGATGGCGAAAGCATTGACGTATAAATTACAGGAAATGAAGCTGGATACTTTTGAAGCCAACCGCCTGATTGGCTGCGGAGATGATGACCGGCATTACGAGGAGGCAGCGGCTGTTCTGCACTATTTAAACAAAGGGAAACCAATGCACCTCCTAACGAACAATCCAGATAAAGTCGATTCCATTGCTGCTTACGGTCTTCCTGTATTGCGATTTGATCATACGGTCGAAGCTTCTCTCTATAATGCAGCCTATTTGAAGGCAAAAGCAGCCTCAGGGCATATGGTCGATGAGAAAAAATTAATTAATCAGTAGATGAGTTTACTTTAAAGAAGGCGGGAGAAAAGCGTGAAACCTGAAATCAATTGGATTCAAATCCCAAGCGGCTATGCAACGATTGGAAGTAATGAAGAAGATATGAAAAAGGCATCAGAATTCTGGAAGGACAAGCTTCTCAATCCAACCTACGGCCGTGAGAAAAAATTTCAAAAATGGCTTTACAAAGAATTTCCATCCTATCAGCCGTATATCAATGAATTTTTTATTTCAGATACGGTCGTCACCAATGAATGGTATCAAAGCTACTGTGATGAAACAGGCCAGGCGTACCCGGAGAGCTTAACGAATCAAGAGCTTGGTGGCGGGAAAGATCATCCGGCTTGGGGCATGGATATCGAGGAAGCCTTCTCGTTCTGCCAGTGGCTGAGCGGGAAACTTGGGATAGACGTGTCGATTCCTACTGAAGAAGAATGGGAATATGCTGCCCGGGGAAATACGAGAAATCAATACCCGTGGGGAGATGAGTTTGATCCTTCTTTATGTAATACGTTCGAATCAAATATTGAAAAAACGACGCCTGTCCGTCAATACAAAAAGGGCAGATCCTTATTTGGTCTTTATGATATGGGGGGCAACGTCGAGGAATGGGTCAACACCAAATATCATGTATACGAAGGCGGCATCGAGGTCGTAGATGATTTAACGGAGACGCTTGGCAGTAATTACTACATTTTAAAAGGCGGCTCCTTTGCAAGAGGCGGAGATTTATGCAGAGTCGCCAGAAGACACGGGAAGCATCCAGATCCCGTTTTCCGATTTACTGGTTTTCGTATAGTGACTCGTCAAAAACAACATATAAAGGTGGGAGTGTAAAATCATGCATAGAGGACCGATTACATCTGTTTTATCAACTCAGCAGGACCAAATTGTTTACACTGGCGGCTATGACCGTTGTATTTATAAGTGGAACCGGGCAACAGGAGAAGGAACGTTTATTGGAAGTCACGAGCATATCATTAACTCTTTATCTCTTTCTGAAAACGGAAAGTATTTAGCGAGTGCATCGTCAGACTACACCATTCAATTGTATGATACAGACACTCATACTCGAATTCGCACCCTGTTTGGTCATGCAGATGATGTAGAAGCCGTCGCCTTTGCCAAACAGGATACCTTACTAGTATCGGTGTCTAGAGATAGAAGGTGCTTAGTGTGGGATATCGAAACAGGAGCTGTTTTAAGAGAATTCCATGGACATAGCAAAGATGTATTAGCTGTATGGATACATGGCGATAAAGCTTATACAACAGGTGATGATGGCTACGTTCTTGTATGGCTGTACGATACAGGAGAAATTGTAGGGGAAATTGGTCCGTTTGATTATGAGCTGGACACAATCAGCGGCAGCAATCAAAAAGAAGTGTTCGCACTTGGCAGAGACGATGGCACCGTCATTATTTATGATGCGGTTACTTTACAGGAGAAAAAAATCATTAAAGCCCATTTACAGGGCGTCAAGCGGGTGAACTTTTCTCCAAGCGGCAATTACTTGCTGACAGCAGGCTATGACCATTTAATTAAGCTGTGGAATTATGAAACAGGGGATTTAGTCGATACGTTGCTGCCTCATAAATATCAGTGGGAGCGTTCGCTTGTCTGGACGGAGGATGAGAAATCCATCCTAGGAGCCAGTTTTGGAAAAACGTATTGTGAATGGTCTATTGAAAAGGGAAAAGTTGTATCAGATGAGATTGAAATGGCGACACCATCTATTAATGATATTGCGCTGACTGATGCGGGAGATATCATCACAGCATCAGATGACGGAAAATTCAGAAAGAACGGGATTGAAATCGCTAAATCGACAGGCGTTTTAACAAATGGAGTGGCTGTCGCACGAGATGGAAGCTATTATGCGTGGGGAGATCATGCAAGTCAGGTGCATATTGTTCATGAATCATTACAGCAAATGGTTTCGTTTGATCTCAACACAGGGCCGGTCAACAGTGTGTATTTCCACGAGGAGGATCGGCAATTCTATATTGGAACTTACGGCGGTTATGTACATGTCATTTCGACAGAACATTTAAAGGAAATTGGCCGTTCCAAAGCACACGATTGTGCTGTTAAAGCATTAAAAGTAGAAGGAGATCATATCATCACAGCCGCGGTAGAAGGAACCATCTGTCTTTTAGATAAGAAGAGCTTGTCTTTAAAAGCGAAATATATCGGAGCGACAGAGCTGTTAAATGATGTATTCATTGATAGTAAAAGAGATCGTATTGCCATTGTCAGCCGTGACAAGAATGTGAGATTGTTTGATTTGCATACAGGAAGAATTTTAGACCAGCATAATGAACACCAGTATTCTATTAAATCTGTCTCTGTCACAGACTCTGGCTATATTGTGAGCGGAGATTATTGGGGCTATGTCGTTGTGTGGAATCCAGAGCTAGATGTCAATACCGGCCCAATTAGAATTGCCAAGAATGGGATTAGTGCCATCAGACAATTAGGCAATGATGTATACGCAAGCTCATATGACGGCGGGATTTATCATATTCGAGAAGATGGCACACATACTGAAGTACTGCGCTTATTTGAACAATTTCCGAAAGAAGTAATCTCTCATTAAGAAAAAGAATGTAAGCGGGGGATTCTCATGATAAGTGTTTGCAAGGAACATATGAAAAAAGGCCTGACTGTACTCAATTGTCCGCATGTGCTCCTCATTAATAAATATGAATTACGCAAATGCTGTTTTTGTAAACAACGAGCATCATATAAACTTTTTTATTCCTTGCCTTACTATGATCGATCTGAAAAGAAACGGATGGAAAAAATATAGCACATGAGAATAGAACTCCTTCATTTCCTGAAGGAGTTCTTTCCCTTGAAAGAGAAGAAAGGAGACTCACATGAAAGACGATGTTTTTTATATGAAGCTGGCGATTGCCAACGCAAAGGCAATGAAAGGGCAAACCTCCCCAAATCCACTTGTCGGTGCAGTCATTGTACTGCAAGGTGAGATTGTTGGGATTGGTGCTCACATGAAGGCGGGCGAACCTCATGCTGAAATTCATGCGCTGCAAATGGCAGGGGAAAAGGCAAAGGGAGCTGACATGTATGTGACGCTTGAACCTTGTTCGCATCATGGGAAAACGGGTCCTTGCACGGAAGCCATTATCAAAAGTGGTGTGAAACGTGTAGTCATTGCGACGCAAGACCCAAATCCGCTTGTCGCAGGTAAGGGGGTTACCATGTTGAAACAAGCAGGGATCGAAGTAGATGAAGGAATATGTAAACAGGAGGCGGATCGCTTAAATGTGCCTTTTTTTCATTTCATTCAATCAGACCTTCCTTACGTCATCTTAAAATCAGCCATTTCGTTAGACGGGAAAATTGCAACATCTCATCTTGAAAGCAAATGGATCACAGGAACAGAAGCGAGGAAAGAAGTGCAGCAATTGCGTCAAGAAGCCGATGCTGTGATAACAGGTGTCGAAACGATTATTCAAGATGATGCAGGTCTTATTGTGAAAGATTCAATGGCGACCCAGCCCATTCGTGTCATTTTAGATTCCACATTAAGGATTCCGCTTCATGCGAAATGTTTAACAGATCATATGGCCGAAACCATTATTTGCACCTCGCACATGTATGATCAGAAAAAGTATGAACAGCTGGTAGATAAAGGGCATCAAGTCTATGTCACAAGCGGAGAGCAGCGGACAAATATTCATGACGTGTTACGAATGCTGAAGGAACGTTCTGTCATGTCAGTTCTCGTTGAAGCAGGAGGAAATGTGAGTGCGTCCTTTTTAGAAGAATCACTAGTCAATGAAGCCGTCATTTATATGGCACCTTTATTAATCGGTGGAAAACATGCACCTACTTTTTTTGAAGGAGAGGGGGTGAAAAAACTAAAAGAAGCGATCCGTCCAGCAGATATTGAATATAGTATGGTTGGAAAAGATATCAAAATGACAATAAAATTCTAATAAATGTAAGACTTTGTGCATCGAGCGCAAGGTCTTTTCAATACTTCTTGATAAAAATAAAAGTGTACATACACCTTTCCAAGGAATGATGAATACGATGGATGGGGGGTGATTCCATGAGAAGATGTAGACAATGCGGAAAGACATATCCAACTCATTCGACAGACCACTACCAAAAAGGAAGCTGGTATGATGCGTATAAGGATGACGGCTGGGAATGTGATAGTTGTAAGAAAGGGAAATCTGGAAAGCCAGGGAAACCAGTGAAAAATCCTTGCTGCGGAAAAGATCCTTGTGTTTGTGTGATTCAAGGTCCGCCAGGCGGGAGAGGAAGAAGAGGCCCAGCAGGTCCAGCAGGTGCAGTGGGTCCAGCGGGTCCAGCAGGCCCAGCAGGCCCGGCAGGAGCAACTGGAGCCACTGGTGTAGGCTTAACGGGCATCGTGGCATTTGATCCAGCGGTAGCCCCAACCTATCCAGTAGGTCAAGTCGTGACATTCGATGGAAGTACGTATGTGGTGAATTCAGCGCCGCCAACAGGTACGCCAGGTACGTCACCAGATTATACATTGTTAGCAGCTGCTGGTGAAACGGGTGCAACCGGAGCAACAGGTACAGGAGCGACCGGTGCGACAGGAGATACAGGTGCGACTGGAGTTACCGGAGCAACCGGAATCACAGGAGCCACAGGAGCAACAGGTACAGGAGCAACCGGTGCAACAGGAGATACAGGTGCGACTGGAGTTACCGGAGCAACCGGGATCACAGGAGCAACAGGTACAGGAGCAACCGGTGCGACAGGAGATACAGGTGCGACTGGAGTTACCGGAGCAACCGGAATCACAGGAGCCACAGGAGCCACAGGAGCAACAGGTACAGGAGCGACCGGTGCAACAGGTGATACGGGAGCGACTGGAGTTACCGGAGCAACCGGGATCACAGGAGCAACAGGTACAGGAGCGACCGGTGCAACAGGAGATACAGGTGCGACTGGAGTTACCGGAGCAACCGGAGATATCGGGGTCACCGGAGCGACCGGAGTAACGGGAGCCACAGGAGATACTGGAGCGACCGGAGTCACAGGAGCGACCGGAGATATCGGGGCCACCGGAGTCACAGGAGCCACAGGAGATACTGGCGCCACCGGAGATACCGGCGCCACCGGAGTCACCGGAGCGACCGGAGTAACGGGAGCCACAGGAGATACTGGCGCCACCGGAGTCACAGGAGCCACAGGAGATACCGGAGTCACCGGAGCGACTGGAGTAACGGGAGCCACAGGAGATATCGGGGCCACCGGAGTCACAGGAGCCACAGGAGATACTGGCGCCACCGGAGTCACCGGAGCGACCGGAGATATCGGCGCGACCGGAGTCACCGGAGCGACCGGAGATATCGGCGCGACCGGAGTCACAGGAGCGACCGGAGATACCGGAGTCACAGGAGCGACCGGAGATACCGGCGCCACCGGAGCGACTGGAGTAACGGGAGCAACAGGAGATACCGGCACCACCGGAGCGACCGGAGTAACGGGAGCCACAGGAGATACTGGCGCGACCGGAGTCACCGGAGCGACCGGAGTAACGGGAGCCACAGGAGATACTGGCGCCACCGGAGTCACCGGAGCCACAGGAGATACCGGAGTCACCGGAGCCACAGGAGATACCGGAGTCACCGGAGCGACCGGAGTAACGGGAGCCACAGGAGATATCGGGGCCACCGGAGTCACAGGAGCCACAGGAGCCACAGGAGATACTGGCGCCACCGGAGTCACAGGAGCGACCGGAGATACCGGCGCCACCGGAGTCACCGGAGCGACTGGAGTAACGGGAGCCACAGGAGATACCGGCGCCACCGGAGTTACAGGAGCAACCGGAGCAACTGGATCGAGTGCGATTATTCCATTTGCATCAGGTACCCCTGCTGTCTTGACTACAATTGCAGGGGGTCTTGTCGGAACTTCTAGTTTGGTCGGCTTTGGTAGCTCTGCAACAGGCGTTAGCATACTAGGTGGTATCATCGACTTAACAGGAGCAGCAGGTACTCTTTTAAATATGGCATTCTCTGTACCAAGGGATGGCACTATTACTTCATTTGCCGGATACTTTAGTACTACGGCAGCATTGGCTTTAGTCGGCACGAGTATTACAGTGACAGCTAGCTTATTTGCTTCACCGACACCAGATAACAGCTTCACTCAAGTAGCGAGTGTCACATTGGCACCACCATTAACGGGGATTTTAACTATTGGTGCTATTTCAAACGGAATCGCTACCGGCCTGAATGTGCCAGTTACAGCAGAAACAAGATTACTGGTTGTTTTCTCTGCGACTGCAACAGGCTTATCTTTAATTAACACTGTAGCAGGCTATGCGAGTGCAGGCTTATCTATCACGTAATTGAAACAGGGATGACTCGATTTGAGTCGTCCTTTTTTGTTTGAATGAATTTTCTCTTAACTTCGTAAGAAAAAATGATATGATTTTCTTAGAGTCTAGTCGATGAATCTACTTGAATTAGGGGTTGTAGCGGTGAGGATGGGCAAAAGGAAAGTCACTTTACAAACGAAAATTTTGGGGTTAATTATCGGGCTTTTGCTTGTTGTCATTGCGTTATTGACCATTTGTTTTGGTTTTCTGCAGACATCAGAAAGGCAGCGGCAAGCTGAACAGCTGGCGGTGCAAACCGCTAGAACAATCTCATATATGCCGCCCATTAAAACATCGGTGGGCACCTCATCAGTGTCTGAGTATGAAGAACAGGCAGTGCTTGAGCAAATGAAGGATCAAGTCAGAGCACATGCCATCTTCATTACCAATCAAAAAGGGAAGGTCCTTTTTCATACGAATCATGAGAATGTAGGAAAAACCATCAGTGTATTTAGAGGAAGAAGTACCCTGCTATTTGGGGGAACCTCCATATCAACGGGTGATTCTAATGGTGAAATCGTTGTCAGAGGCAGTGCCCCGATTATGAAAGAAACAGGCAAGCATGAAGAAATTAATGGCACAGTCACCGTCGAATTTTTAAAAAAGGAAATTGATCAAGCGACAGCCCATCAACTAATCAAGCTTAGCTATATTGCCCTTTTTGTGCTCTTGCCTGGTATATTCGGAGCGATTTTTTTAACAAGAAGTATTCGCAAAGATACATTAGGGCTTGAACCGCACGAAATTGCTTCATTATTTCGAGAAAGAGAAGCGATGCTGCTTGCTATAAAAGAAGGGATTATTGCATTTGACCGCAAAGGCGCGATAACGATGATGAATACATCTGCTGAACACATGCTGCGCGTTTCATCCGAGCTGCCGCTTCATATTGACCAAGTCTTGCCAAAAGCCAATCTCCTTTTCTATTTAAAGGCAGAAACGATTGAACCGAACATCGAAACCGTTGTCAATGATAAAACCTATGTCTTAAATGTGAAAAAAGTGGTGCAGGACAATCGAGTTTTTGGGGGAATTGTGAGCTTCCGAGAGAAAACAGAGCTGACGAAGCTGCTGGATACATTAACAGAGGTCAGCCAATATTCAGAAGACCTGAGGGCACAAACGCATGAATTCTCAAATAAGCTGTACGCCATTTTAGGTTTGCTTGAGCTGAAGCAAGTGGATGAGGCCATCGACTTAATAAAGGAAGAATATACGCTGCAAAACCGCCAGCACGATTTACTCATGAAGCAAATTCGATCTCCTAAAATACAAGCCATCTTACTCGGCAAGTTAGGGAAAGCTTCTGAGAAGAAGGTTCATTTCCACATCGATGAAAATAGTTCATTGGAGCCGCTTCCACCACATTTAAGTCTATCTCACTTTATTACCATCATTGGTAATCTTGTAGATAACGCCTTTGAGGCCGTACTAAATAAGGAGACGCGCGAGGTAAGCCTGTTCATTACAGATATTGGGTTTGATATTATCATAGAAGTATCTGATTCAGGTGATGGAGTAAACGAGGAAGAACTTTCACATATTTTCACAAGAGGCCATTCGTCAAAGGGGGAAGGACGAGGCTACGGGCTAGCGAATGTGAAAGAAGTGTTGGACGAACTTGGGGGCTGGATTGAAGTGACGAACCAAAAAGAAGGCGGTGCCATCTTCACTGCATACATACCGAAAGGCACAAAGGGGGAATAAATGGTGATGAAGGTACTCATTGCGGAGGATGATTTTCGAATCGCAGCCATTCATGAATCTTATATACAACAAATAGAAGGATTTCAAGTCGCCGGAAAGGCAAAGAGTGCAATAGATATGTGGGAGGCGCTCCAAAAGGAACAAGTCGACCTCATCTTGCTTGATGTATATATGCCCGATGAGCTCGGTACAAACCTGTTGCCGCTTTTAAGAGAACACTATCCAGAAATAGATGTAATTATTATCACGGCTGCAACGGAAACGACACTTTTAAGAGATGCACTTCATTACGGAGTGGTTCATTATTTAATCAAACCAGTGACCGCACAAAAGTTTGCGCAAGTTTTAACCGAATATAAAGAGAAGAAAGACATCATCAATTCTAAGGATGAAGTCAATCAAACGATGATTGATTTGTTTTTTGGACAGATGCAAGAAGAGCCAAAAGAAAAGGATGGCAGGGACCTGCCTACAGGGATCAATTCGCTGACTTTGGACAAGGTGAAAACATTGATGGCATCAGAGAATAATGGGATTACAGCGGAAGAACTCGGAGAAAAGATGGGGGCTTCACGCACAACAGCGAGACGGTACGTCGAGTATCTCGTGACAACAGGAGAATGCCGGGCAGAGCTTGCGTACGGAATCATTGGCAGACCAGAACGGAAATATTATCCTGCCATAAAGCAAGCGGAGTCATAAAAGATGAAAAAAGGAATATGCCTTGTCATTATGATCTGTCTTTGTATGACGCTCACCTTTAATGAAAAAAAGGGAGGCGACTCTTTCCTGCAGCACAGCCCATTATATATTGTGGTGTCTGGTGTCCCTGACGGCGGCTTTGACCAAACAGCTCAAGTGATGAAATCAGTGCTCGAGAAAGAAAAGCTGGTGAAGCGGCCGGTGAATATCCTTTATCAAAGAGGCGGAACGGTGGATAAAGGATGGACATATATGATGGAGCGAGATACCAACTATGTTAGTTTGAATTCAAGCTTATTGTTAAGCCGTAATTTGCTTGGCAGCAGTAACATGACAATGAACGATGTCACACCGCTCGCCATTTTGGCAGAAGAGTGGCAGGTCGTCGCAGTCCCAGTGGATTCTCCCTTTTCAAATGGGAAGGAGCTATTAAACACACTAAAGAAGAAACCAGATTCCTTAAAAATTGGATTTGCCCCAGACTTCGGTAATGATGATCAAATCTCGTTCGCACGAGCGGCAGAAATGGCAGGAATTGATCCATACCGCATCCAATTTTTGAAATTTGACAGTGCAGATGATTTATTCCAAGCGCTCATAGATCATGAAGTCGATGCAGCAACTACCACGATTACAGAAGTTCGTCATGATTATGAAAAGAAGAGGCTAAAGCTAGTAGCAACCACAACGAATCAGCGTTTAGCGGGATTTGAAGATGTGCCGACTTGGAAAGAGCAAGGCATCCCGCTCATCTTCTCTCATTGGCGTGGTGTGATGGGCCCAAAGCAAATGAATCAGCATGATATTCGTGAATGGGATCAGCTTCTTCAAAAAATGACACAAACGAAGTCCTGGAAAAAGCAATTAAAGCAAAAGGGCTGGACAAGTCGTTATATGAACAGCAAAGAGGCAAAGATCTTTATGGAGGAGCAATTAAGGCGATATGAGCAGTTTATCCAAGGAGAACAAGCGGTCGAGTGAGACCGCTTTTTTTCATGGAATCCATCAAAATCAAAGTTTGAACAAAATGAACAAAAAGCATTTATCGACCGAAAAAGAATTAAAATTCATAATATTTACTTCAATTTCAACGTCAGATATCATGACAGAAAGGGTTGGAAATGGGATACCAACATTTAATGAAAGCGTATACAACATAAGGGGTGAACAAAGTGTTAGCAATCTTAGGATTTCTTATGATGGTTGTATTTATGGTTTTGATTATGACGAAACGTATGTCTGTTTTAACGGCATTGGTGTTAACACCAATTGCATTTGCTCTTATTGCAGGTTTTCATTTTACTGAAATTTCAGACATGATTGTCAAAGGTGTGCAGCAAGTCGCGCCGACAGCGGTCATGATTATGTTTGCGATTTTGTACTTTGGCATTATGATTGATGCTGGTTTATTTGATCCAATGGTGGCGAAAATTTTAAACATTGTCAAAGGTGATCCATTAAAAATTGTCGTCGGAACAGCTGTCCTGACCATGCTTGTTGCACTTGATGGTGACGGGACAACAACGTACATGATTACAACAACAGCGATGCTTCCGTTATTTACGCTGCTTGGCATCCGTCCGATTATTTTAGCGGGGATTGCCGGAGTTGGCATGGGGATTATGAATACGATTCCATGGGGAGGTGCCACACCTAGAGCGGCGAGTGCACTTGGCGTTGATCCTTCACTTTTATTTGGCCCGATGATTCCAGTCATTGGTGCAGGGGTTTTGAGCATGATTGTGGTGGCATACTTTCTTGGGAAGTCTGAAAGAAAACGTCTTGGTGTCATTGAGCTCGACCAGCCGATTCATGCAAATGAAATGGCAGCGGCACTACAGGATGACATCAAGCGGCCGAAACTTTGGTGGTTTAACTTGACGCTTACGTTGTTATTGGTGCTCCTTCTTGTCTCAGGAAAAGTCAGCTTAACGGTTCTATTTGTTCTTGCTTTCTGTGTGGCGATTATCGTGAACTATCCGAACCTTGAACAGCAGCGTGAACGGATTGCGGCTCATTCAACCAACGTCTTAGCCATTGCTTCCATGATTTTTGCGGCAGGGGTTTTTACAGGCATCTTAACTGGAACGAAAATGGTCGATGAAATGGCGATTTCGATTGTATCTGCCATTCCAGAGCAGCTTGGCGGCTTCATTCCAGTCATTGTTGCGTTAACGAGCGGGATATTTACGTTCTTTATGCCGAATGATGCATACTTTTATGGGGTCCTGCCGATCCTATCAGAAACAGCGGCAGCATACGGTGTTGATAAAATCGAAATCGCGAGAGCTTCTATTATTGGTCAGCCGATTCATATGCTAAGCCCACTTGTTCCATCGACTCATTTACTTGTTGGACTTGTTGGGGTATCACTGGATCAGCATCAGAAGTTTGGCATGAAATGGGCTGTACTTGCAGTCGTCACCATGACGGTCATGTCGATACTTATTGGGGCCATCTCCATTTGGTAAATAAAAGAGTGTCTGCTACTTGAGCAGGCACTTTTTTTAGGTCATATTGCCGAGCAGGCTCGATTCGTTTGCCCTATACAAAGACACTCTTGTTCCTCCAAAAGATATATTTTTGAAAAATACTGACACTTTTACTGTTTTTTTCTTTATAATGCAAATCAACGAAGGGAGAGGATAGCATGTCCAACCGAAAAGGCACGATTCTTTTTACTGCTGTATGCCTCATAGCAGGAAGTTTGTCGATGGTGAGCCCAGCTTCAGCTCATGCAGATACCCCTTATTTTGGAAAGAGTTATGAACAGCCGGCCTCAGTGAAGAAGCTATACCCTGAACCTGACGAGACGTTCGACACCCCTGCCTTTCAGAAAAAAGGAGAAGCCTTTACGACACAAGAAGAGCTTCAAGAATTCTTACGTGATATTGTCCGCAAAAGTCCTTACGCTACGCAGAAACAGATTGGAACATCCATTGAAGGACGGTCCATTTCAGCTCTCTACTTTACAAAGGATCGTCATATCTCTCCACTTTCAAAAAAGCCAACGATCTGGCTTCAAGCACAAATACACGGAAATGAACCAGCCTCCGGTGAATCTGCTCTCGTCATCGCAAAACGATTAGCAGGTGAACAAGGAGAGCGTATACTCAATCATGTGAATATGATCATTGTCCCGAGAATCAATCCTGATGGTTCTTATGCGTTTGACCGCAGGCTTGCAAACGGAACGGATGGAAACCGTGATCATATGACATTAGAATCTCCAGAGCTCACAGCCCTGCATCAAGAATTTAATCGGTATGCACCAGAAGTAGTCATTGATGCCCATGAATACGATGTGGGACAAAAGCAGTTTGATGATATCGGCTCAGCGGGTGCCCTCAAATATCACGATTTACTGATATTATCAGGCAAGAACTTGAATATTCCAGAAAGCATCCGGCTCACGTCAAATGAATTATATGTGAGCGGCGTCCGTGAAACGCTGACAAATCAAGGATTTTCGAATGATTTATATTATACAAGCACAAGAGGAAAGGATGGAAAGATCGATCTCTATGAAGGCGGAACGGATGCACGAATTGGCCGAAATGCCTTGGCGCTCTCGCCAGCGCTATCCTTTCTTGTAGAAAGCAGAGGGATTGGAATTGGAAGAGAGGATTTTACCCGCCGCGTCGCAGCACAAGTCACCACACATGAAAAAATCATTGAAACAACGGTGAAGCATGCTAAGCAGGTGAAGCAGCAAATGGTGACGGAGCGACTGAAGCTAGTGAAAAAAGGACTTCAATCAAATGATGACGATCAAGTGGTTATTCAAGATGATTTCAAAGCGCCTGTGGATGATTCGCTTGAAATGGTGGATATTGAAAAAGGACAGACCATCAATGTCCCTGTACGCTTTCACAGTGCGAGCGATGCTGTTCCTGTCATGTCGAGAGAACGACCGACAGCTTATCTCGTTTTACCTGGGCATGAAGGGGTAGAACGGAAGCTGAAAACTTTAGGGTTAAAAAGTGTCACATTGCCTGTCGGCGTGAAAGTACCGGTACAAGCCTATCAAGTAACAAAACGAGACGAAAAGAGCAAAACAGATATTCAGCTTGAAACAAAACTCACCCAAAAGAAACGTCAGCTGCCAAAAGGGACAAAGGTATATATCACGGCGCAGCCGCAAACGAATTTATTGTCACTTGCCCTTGAACCAGAATCAAAAGACAGCTATATGTCATCTGGGTTTATTGCTTCAAAAGTGGGCGATGAACTGCCAGTGTACCGGTTCTTGCTATCTCAAAAGACGTTAGGCATTAAATAAAAAAAGGGCTAAAATAAACATCATTTTAGCCCTTTGTCTACAATCTAGAAGCGGCACAGTGCGTGCTGCTTTTTTATTTTCGTCCAGCTCGTATTTCATCAGCCATGCCTTCATATGGTGCTTCGGCGATAATGGTTTCGTCATTTACACCTGCATGATGGATATACGTAATGTCCGCAAATTCTGGAACAACATATTTTGGATAGGTTTCGTATTTTTCACGAGATTCTTTCATGAGATCGATATAGTCATTTTGATAGCAAACTGTGATATCTGGACGTTCATGCACCCATTTTGGGAAGAAGATGACGCCATGCATGCGTTTTTCTTCAGGCATAAAGTTCAGAGAGACGTCTGTCCCAGTTGGTTCTGTCCAAGAAACTTTGTAAACGCCTTTTGTCAGCTTCACAATATTCACTTCTTGATCACGGACCCAGCGGCCTCCAACCATTCCGCTATGAATGCGGTAATCAATGGTGTGATCGTTTTTAATGTAAATCTCATATTCCCAGCCATTTTCATACGTATAAATCATATGAAGTCCAACGAATTGATCCATGTTTATTCCTTCTTTCATTAGAATGATGTTATTTCAAACATGTCATGATTTACATGTTTATTTTAAAGTCTATGGTATAATATTGTCAAAGAATAAGCGTTGGAGGCACATTATGAGAGTTTTAAAATATGCCATTCTTGGTTTACTAGATCAGTGTGAGCTGACGGGATATGATATAACCAAACATTTTAAGGATTCCCTTGGACAGTTTTGGAGCGCGAAGCACAGCCAAATTTACCCTGAGCTGAAGCGTCTCACAGAAGAAGGGTTTATTGAATTTGATATTCGTATACAAGGAAAGAAGCTGGAGAAGAAGGTCTATCAAATCACAGAGGCAGGGAAAGCAGAATTGCATCAGTGGTTAAGGACAAAAGACCCGATACCAGAAACAACAAAGGATGAATTCATGCTCAAAACATTTTTCATCTCTTCCATGGACAACAAAGAAGCGGCTGACTTGTTTACACATCAACTGCTAGAGCGCACCAAAAAAATAGACATGCTAGAACAGAAGCTGCACGCTTTAACGGAGGAAGACCCTGCCGCTGAATCGCTTCATTCAGCGCAATTTGGGCATTACTTAGTGCTGACAAGGGCAATTGAAAGAGAAAAAGGCTATGTCCGCTGGCTCGAGCAGACCCTTAAACGGATTGATTCATCCGCGCTCTAAGGACAATGGTCGGATGATATGATAAAAAATGGTTTGAAACCAGTGAATTTATTAATAGAAACCGCTACAATGGATATATTCGTATTAAAGTGAGGCGAGTATGTTTGAGTAATCAAGAAGCGTTGTGGAATGAAGCAGAAGCTTTTATTTCTTTATGCTATGAAGAATTAAGCAAGTCAAATGAAGAGAAAGCAGCACGTCTGCATGAAATAAAACAAGAAATTGACTCTGAAGGGATGTATACTCACACACAAGAGGAATTGGCGCACGGGGCGAAAATGGCGTGGCGCAACAGCAACCGCTGCATTGGCCGTTTGTTTTGGTCAACCCTGCAAGTTCACGACTGCCGGCATGTGAAGACAGAAGAAGAGGTGAAAGAGGCACTCTTTCATCATATTGAGTATGCGACAAATGGTGGGAAAATCAAACCATCCATTACGATCTTTCCTCCAGAAAATCATTCGCAAAAGGAAGTCGTCATTTATAATCATCAGCTCGTTCGTTATGCAGGCTATGAGACGGAGTATGGCATCATCGGCGACGAGGCATCTCTTGAATTAACAACGTTGTGTGAAGCCCATGGCTGGAAAGGGGAAGGCACGCATTTTGATATACTGCCTCTCATGTTTCAGCTAAAGGATCAGCCGCCAGTTCTGTATGAGCTTCCGAAAGAAATCGTCCAAGAAGTCGAGATTACCCATCCTGAATATGAAGGATTTCGTGATTTAGGATTGAAATGGTACGCCGTTCCGATTATTGCTGATATGAAATTAGAGATTGGCGGTATTCATTACAATGCGGCACCGTTTAACGGATGGTATATGGGTACAGAAATTGGCGCACGTAACCTAGCCGATGAAAATCGCTACAATATGTTGAAAAAAGTTGCTTCTATTTTAGGAATGGACACGACAAAGAATGCGTCGCTTTGGAAGGACAAAGCCATTGTTGAGTTGAATGTGGCGGTTCTCCATTCTTACCGAGAAGCAGGGGTGACCATTGTTGATCACCATACAGCAGCACATCAATTCAAACAGTTTGAAAAGCAGGAAGAAAAGGCTGACCGCAAGCTGACTGGGGACTGGACATGGCTGATTCCGCCAGTATCACCAGCTGCTACCCACATCTTCCACAAGCATTACGACAATACCATTGTGAAGCCGAATTATTTTTATCAGGAAAAGCCCTACCATGGGACAGAAAAAGCCTAGCGAGAGCTAGGTTTTTTGATTACCTTATTCGAAAATCCTTATAATGAGCTAACTCAGTGAGCGGCTCCATCTGCATATCTGTGACCTTTGAAAAAGGGCTTCCTTTTCGAACGGTCTTTAAGAAATCAAGCACCTTTTGCTGCTCACCCTCTACCTTTAACTCGACATGACCTTCATCTGTGTTGCGTACCCAGCCTTTCATCCCGCGATTGACGGCTTCTCCTTGAACAAAATAGCGAAAACCGACTCCCTGCACCCGTCCTGCGACAATGGCATGATAATGAATCAATGTCATCTCTCCTTTTTTCTCATCGTACCATAGCATGTAACTGACCTTCACGCATCGACTATGATTTAATTGTCTAACGATGTAAAATAATAGGCATGAGACAACCAAAGGAGATGGTCATCGTGGGACAGAAGAGATATGACATAGTAGGAATCCAAGTAGGACAACCCATCACGACCTATGCGAACGGAAAAGAAATCAAAACAGCCATCAACAAAAAGCGTATTCATGAGCCTGTGTATTTGAGTAAGGTCAATTTTGAGGGAGATGGCCAAGGTGATTTGGTTCATCATGGAGGATATGATAAAGCAGTCTGCGTCTTTCCATATGATCATTATGCTTACTTCGAGCAATTTTTAGGGGTTACATTACAGGAAGCTGCGTTTGGCGAAAATCTGACAGTGCGCAAGCTAGTCGAGACGAAGGTGCGTATTGGCGATGTCTTTCAACTTGGAGAAGCACTTGTTGAAGTGAGCCAGCCAAGACAGCCGTGTGTGAAACTATCTTTTAAGCACGCTAACATGAAGCTTGTCAAGGAAGTACAGCAAACGGGGTATACCGGCTTTTATTTACGGGTGCTGAAAGAAGGCATAGTGCCGCCTGATGGTTCTCTTGTATTAGTAGAAAAAGCGCCCCATCACATTACAGTCCATGAAGTGAACGAAGTCAAATATCGTCAAACAAGTCCAGAGAGGCTGAAAGCCGTTCTTGAAGTAGATGCCTTAGCAGATGTGGTGAGGAAGTCTTTAGAAAAACGAGTTCAGCACATTTAAAAAAAGCCGTACATCTTATACTGATGTACGGCTTTAAGCGTTTATGAGCTAGGTTTCTTTTGCTCAAGAAGATTTGCAAGGAAATATGTTTTTAAGCTTTGAAGCTTTCTTCCTTCATGCTTGGTCACACCAAGCTTCTTTAATTCTTCGACATACCAGCCTTTGCTACCATAATGCATGATAGAAAACTCCTTTCAATTGAAACTGCCTGCATTGTAACATCTCAAAAAAGGACGTGAAAAGTGTGCAGGGGTTAAGAAATGAAAACTGATTCTATCTGCCTATGATCCATGTATATGCTGGAAATAATCATTTATGAATTTGGCGGGTTGAGGGTAACGATGATCATGCCGACCGTCATAATCATGATGACAATACCAAGATAAGTCATCATGGATTGTTTTTTCTTAATACCTACAACCGTTAAGATGATACTTTCTATCAAAAAGATAACTCCTATGATGATGAACCACATATCAAATAAGACCCCTTTCGCATATCTTTGCCTATTTTACCACAGGCATTTTTGTTTAGTCGTGACAGATTCGTGAAAGGGAAACGAAAAAAACCTCTCCAGTGAAGAAGGGGACCTGCTGGCTTACAGCTTCGTTAAAATAATGGGTTCGTCTTTTGTGATCACAATAGTATGTTCAATCTGTGCCACTAGGCTTTTATCTGGTGTTTTAAATGTCCAGCCGTCATCAGTCTGATAAATCGATTCAGCATTTGTTGAAATAAAAGGTTCGAAGGCGATCACTGTGCCATTCTTAAACAAAGCATTATCGAATGGATCATAATAGTTCAAAATATGGTTGGGTGCTTCATGCAGACTTTTCCCGATGCCATGTCCTGTTAGGTTTTTAATGACGGTAAATCCTTGTTCTTTGGCTGTATTGTAGACTGCACGGCCAATTTGATTTTGTCTTTTACCGGCCTTTGCATGCTTTAATCCTTCGAGGAACGCATCCTCTGCACACTGGCATAATGCTTCAAGACGAGCATCACCTGTACCTAATACGAATGAAATGCCGGTATCGGAATAATAGCCGTCCAGCTCTGCTGAGATATCAATATTGATGAGGTCGCCTTCTTGTAAAATGGTTTTTTCACTTGGAATACCGTGTGCAACTTCATCGTTCACGCTGATACAAGTCGTCCCAGGGAAGTCATATTCCTTTTCAGGCGCCGAATTGGCCCCATGCTCTTCTAATATTTTTTTTCCAATCAAATCTAATTCTTTTGTAGACATGCCTGGTTTCGCTTGGCTTTTCATTTCTTCTCTTGCCAAAGCGACAATTCGACCGACTTTTTTTAAGGCTTCTAACTCATGATCATGTTTGACAATCACTGTTCATTCCCGCTTTCTATAACTTCATTCTATTCAATAGCTTACCACATTTTACGCGAAAAGAGTAAAGAGCGGAATGTCAAATGAATGTGGACAAATTGGTATAGATAACTAGATGTGCATATGATATATTTTTTATGAACATCATGAACGTTTGGTCATGATGAAGACAAAGGGGGAGAAGGCAAATGGTGTTTCAGTTTTTTCAAAAGCTAGGCAAATCATTTATGCTTCCAATCGCTGTGCTTCCGGCAGCAGGGATTATTTTGGCTATTGGGCGGGAGGATGTATTCGATATCCCGTTTATTCATGCGGCAGGGAATGCTATTTTTGCAAACTTGGCTTTAATTTTTGCAATGGGTATAGCGATCGGCATTGCAAAGGATGGTAATGGGGCAGCGGCATTATCAGGTGCGATCTCTTATTTTATTTTATCAGCTGGTACAACGTCGATTAACTCAACGAACAATATGGGGGTATTGGGCGGTATTTTATGCGGGCTATTGGCAGGGTATGTGTACAATCGCTTCAAGGATACAAAACTGCCGGAATACTTAGGGTTCTTTAGCGGAAGACGGCTTGTGCCGATTATGACCGCACTTTTCACCATTCTATTAGCAGCCGTTTTCGGATATGTCTGGCCTCCGATTCAAAGCGGGATCAATGGTTTAGGGGAATGGATTTTAAGTCTTGGTGCGACGGGTGCAGGGCTGTTTGGTTTCTTTAACCGATTGCTCATTCCATTAGGGCTTCATCATGTGCTGAATAACTTATTTTGGTTTCAATTCGGGGAATTCAGCGGGGCAACAGGGGATTTAGCGCGATTCTTTAAAGGAGATCCAAGTGCGGGTGTCTTTATGACCGGGTTCTTCCCAGTGATGATGTTCGGTCTGCCAGCGGCATGTCTAGCCATGGTTGTGACCGCAAAGCCTGAAAAGCGAAAAGCTACAGCTGGCTTGATGATTGGGATGGCGCTTACGTCATTTATTACAGGGATCACTGAACCAATTGAATTTTCATTTATGTTTTTATCTCCACTCTTATATGGTGTCCATGCTGTGCTAACAGGTCTTTCGCTCTTTATTGTGAACACCATTGGAATTCATAGCGGCTTCGCCTTTTCAGCAGGAGCGATTGATTACGTTTTAAGCTTTGGCATCGCACAAAAACCACTCATGCTGCTCGGAGTTGGGGTGCTTTATGGCATTGTGTACTTTGTCGTTTTCTATTTCCTCATTAAACTGTTAAAGCTCAAAACACCAGGCAGGGAAGATGATGACATTGAAGATATTGCAGCCGATGATACGAAGACGGCAGGTGCGAGTATGCTTGTAGAGGGACTTGGCGGCAAAGACAATATCACCACGATTGATCATTGTGCCACTCGTCTACGTTTAACAGTAGAAGATACACATTTATTAAATGAAGGCACATTGAAAAAAGCAGGTGCCAAAGGGGTACTGACTTCAGGGAAAACCTCCGTACAAATCATCATTGGAACGAATGTAGAATTTGTCGCAGATGATCTCCGCAAGGAAGTCGATCGAGATTGAAAAAAGCGTTCAGCCAGGTCAAATGGGCTGAACGTTTTTTTGTTTGCGCTGTTCGATCACCAGCACAATACTGATGACAACAAGTAAAAACCAAGAACTGATTTTCCCAAGATGTACGAGAGACCAAGCGTGCTGTTGATTTGGATATTGCCATGCTCCTAAAAAGGTGGTGACATTTTCGGCAATCCAAATGAAGAAACCAATCAGCAGAAATGAGACGACAAGCGGCATTCGAAAGGTAGAAGAGCCAACCTGAAACGAGACGGACGTTTTTCGAAACACGACAACAAGCAGCAATGTCAGCCACCACCTGAGATCATAGAACCAATGATGCGTAAAGAAATTGAGATAAATGCACAAACTGATCCCGATTGAAAAAAACGGATGGGGCCATGAACCCATCTGCACTTGAAGCCGGGACAGTGCCTGATAAATATAGCTTGCTACACTCGCATACATAAACCCGCTATAGAGCGGAACCCCAAAGACCTTCGTATAAGCTTCTTCAGGATAGGACCAAGAACCCATATGTACTTTATACATTTCTAAGCCAATTCCAATGAGGTGAAATAGACAAATCACCTTCAGTTCATTCAATGTCTCCAGCCGAAGCGTCAGCATGAGAATCTGTGCCAGGAGGCAAAGCAGTAGAATGAAATCATACCGGTGAAGAAAAGGAATAGCCACCATCTTTGATAGGGCAAGCGCCGCAAAGATCATGACAGGGAATAGACACGACATCGCCTGTAAGTAAGCAAAATGGAATAATGTTTTCATACAAAGTTAAACCCCTTCTTATTGTCTGAAATGACTTAGACGGTTTTAGCAAGGGAAAAGTTTACCTCAACTAGATATTCATGAACAATTTGTGAATATATATGTGAAAAAGATCACAAATTAGAAATGGCATAGTATAATAAGATCATAAAGAGAATGTGAAATATTTCACATAAATTAAAAGGAGGCATCATCATGTTTACAAAATTCTTACAAACGAATGTATGGGCAGCGGTTATCCTTTTGGCAGCAAGACTTTATATCGGATGGACTTGGCTGACATCTGGTATAGGAAAACTAACAGGCGGATTCGATGCATCAGGATATTTACAATTTGCGATAGCTGAACCTGTTGTCAAAGATGGCCATCTAGTGTATCCGTTCTATGTATGGTTTTTAGAAAATGTCGCTTTGCCGAATGCGGGACTATTCAGTGCCATGGTCATGTGGGGAGAAATCTTAGTAGGTCTAGGATTAATCGTTGGATTGTTCACAACAACCGCAGCCTTTTTCGGAAGCGTGATGAATGTCTCTTTCTTACTAGCTGGTACCGTCTCTGTCAACCCGCTTCTCTTGCTCATTGCCATCGTCATCATGGCAGCGAAAGGGAATGCAGGCAAATTTGGACTTGATTATGTCGCAGGTCCAGTCTTGAAACGAACAATGAAAAGAAAGCCGCATTTAGAAGTGGCTTCATAATAAAGAAAAAGCATCCTCAGCTTCTGCTCAGGATGCTTTTTTATTTAGGAATCGGCTTTCATCAGGTTAATATGCAGGACGGTGAGTTTATGCTGATTTATATCTGGGTCATGGCCGACGATAAATTCAAGCTCATAATCTCCAGTTCGATACACGTATTTTTTCTCTTTTGTCTGAGGGATGGTGCTGACCGAATCCGCTGGTCCAAGTTGTTTCTTTAATAGGGAAGGGGTCATCCCGCCGATATTTGTTTCTTTTTCTACATTTGTACCGAAATAACGGATTTCGTCAATTTTGCCTTTTGCATCATAATGAAAAGCAAATCCCGGATTCCCCATTTCAGCATGATACAAATCAAAGCTGCTGTGACCTGTTTCTGGATATGGATTTCCTAGTTTATGATGAACGTCTTTTTTTGTTTGAACACCAATTTTTAGTCCTTCTGCATAGTACGGCATTTGTCCTTTATGTGCCAGCTCATACACGTTGTTTAATGTGGTTTTCGGACCTTGAGGAACGGATTGTTCTACTGCTGTTTTGGTCATGGCGTGTGCTGAGACCGCAGGGCTGAAACCAATTAGGGCGGACGAAGCGAGTGAAGCAGTCACGACAAAAGCGGTTGTTTTTTTCAAGATAAATCCCTCCTTCTTCTTTCTATACCCGGTGCAATAGCGGTCAAACGTGAAAAGAACCAGCTGATCAGGGATCGGCTGGTTCTTAAAATGAGAAAGTTATTTTGATGAAGAGCTGGATTCATCTTTGGCGGAAGAGGAATCTTCTTCATCCTGTACTTTCTTTGTATAGTCATATTGATTGCGGTCAATCGGTGTAAAGCCTTTAGGCTTGTAGAAACGGAGTAAATCTTCGGTGACGATCTTATCAGATGTCTCCAGCATCTTTTTCACCGTTTCATTTTCTTGTGATGCTTTATCAGTCGGCTCAATTTTCTCGCCTGTTTTGTTGCTGTAATAGTTATTGCCTACTTTTGTGTAGTCCTTAGAGACGAAGTCACCGTTTCTAAATGGCACAAGCTCTTTGAAGTTCTTCGATAAGATATCAGAACCAGACATTAAATAGTTCTTCGTATCATCGCCGAGCAGGTGCAGAAGGGTTGGTGCGATATCGACTTCTCCAGAGTATTTATGAATCTGTCCGCCTTTTACCCCTGGTACATGAATAAAGAGCGGCACACGCATGAGCTGCGCATTTTCATAATCTCCGATTTTTTGTCCTGTCACTTTTTCCATCGCTTCATTGTGATTTTCAGAAATGCCGTAATGGTCTCCGTACATAATGACGACTGTATTGTCATAGAGACCTGATTTTTTCAAGTCGTTGAAGAACTGTTCAATGGCTTCATCTAAATAATGAGCCGATTGGAAATAGTTATTGACGACAGAGTCTCCGAAGTCACCAGGTTCGAAATCGGTATCACCTTCATCCATTCCAAATGGGAAATGGTTCGATAACGTAATGAATTTCGAATAAAACGGCTGCTTCAAGTTTTCGAGCATTGGCATGGATTCTTTGAAGAAAGGTTTATCTTTCAGCCCATAGTTCTTCGTATCTTGCTCATTCATATCGTAGTACTCAGAATCGTAAAATCTGTCATATCCAAACGACTTAAACATTTCATTACGGTTCCAAAAGGTTTTCGTATTGCCGTGGAATTCTGCTGACGTGTATTGATCCTTCTTCAAGATGCCAGGAAGTGCTTGATACGTGTTTTGCGCTTTGTTAATAAAAACAGAGCCCTGTGATAATGGGAATAGCCCAGTATCCATCATAAATTCAGCATCAGACGTCTTTCCTTGTCCTGTTTGATGGAAGAAGTTATCAAAGTAAAACGTTTGGTTGTCGTGTGCCAATGAATTAAGGAATGGCGTCACTTCTTTTCCATTTACTTTGTAATCAATGACAAAGTTTTGCAGAGATTCAAGAGAAATGGTGATCACGTTCATGCCTTTCGCTTTCCCGTAATACGCCGGGTTAGGATCAGCGCTGTTCGCTTTTAAATAGTTCTCTACATCTGTCACGTCATTTGAATTTGCCAGAGCACGCTGGCTGTTTGATTTCACATTTTGAATGGCATCAAACACAGTAAAGTTATAAGCACCTAAATATTTAACTAAATAATTGCGGTCAAACGATCTTGATAAAAGCTCTGGTCGATCAATCTCTGCGGCGACTAAGTTCATCACAAAGATCACAACAGAGGACACAAGGACGAGTCTAAACGATTTTGATTTTTGAACAGGTACAGTAGCTGTACTTGTTTGCTGCTGCTTTTTCATGCGGACTGCGAGTACGATCAAAATGATTGTATCCATAAAGTAAAACATATCAGTCCAACGCATGAGTGAAAATGCACTATCACCTAATTGTCCGCCATTCGTTCCTGCCTGCATCACGGTAGGCAGCGTGATAAAGTCATTGAAGAATCGATAGTACACGATGTTTGCGTATAGTAAAAAAGACATGAAAAAATGAATCACAATGATAGCGGCAGGCTGCCATTTTTTCTTGAACAATAAAGCAAAGCCAAGAAAGAACAAGCTGGAGCTAATAGGATTCACGAAAAGCAAAATATGCTGAAGCACATTTGATATACCAAGTTTAAATTCAATTAAATACGCTGAATACGTTTTGAGCCAAAGTAAGATGGCTGCAATAACAAAGAAGCCGAGGCCTCGTTTTTGAATAAATGTTTTCATAAAAACACTCCTTTTCTCCGATACACGGAAGAGGCGGAACGAAAGAAAACGAACCATTAGAATATACCATGAAATGCTCAAATAGAAAAGTGTTAACCGGAGAAGAGCGTCAGCAGCCTGTCCGAGCAATAAAAGGGAAGAAAACGAAATTATTCGCTCTTCGAAAAACTTTTTATGAAATTCATCCTATTATTAACAGAAAATTCAGCAATTTTCCAGTTGTTATATCAATAAAACGGGTAAAAAGACACAAGTCTAAAGAATTAATTTGGTTTCTACAATGATGATTTAGTGAGTATTTCCAGTGTTTCTTAATGTTTATGCAGGTTAAGTAAAAAAAATGAGAAAAAGAATGGAGGAGGAACATGGATGAAATTTCCTGCGATGAGATATATCAATATATTTTTTTGCTTCATCAACATAATATTTTCGATGTGTTTTGTAAGGGTTTTATTTATTTTAATGAATGAACAAATTATCTAAATATACTTAAGTGAACATTTCGAGACTATAAACTTTTAAATTGGGGTCGATATAGACTTTGACAGGAAATCTTCCATTGAAAGGATTGATAGTATATGACTGTACGAGCAGAGAACCTCGTTCAGAACTGGTTTCCGAGTGAGGACGGAAATGCAGCAGAGCGTAAAGAACTCATCAAATTGATGGAGCAGATTGTTTCAGGGGTCGATCACCTGAAAGATCCGAACCGTGCACACCTAAAGGGTGAAAAGAATCGTGGAGAAGATTTTTACCAAAAGCTCACTGAAACAAGTCAAATTCCGGTGAACGGCCAACAAGCGGAACTTGTGAATGAAGAATTACTGAAGCTTTTACATAACCATCCATACCACACAAAGTATTTCTTCACGAACATTTTGCCAATGGCAAGTACACCAGGAATTCTAGGCATGCTGACGGCCATGCTGGTAAATGGAAACAACCTATGGGATGTTTATGGACCAGCAGGAGCGGAAGCTGAGGTCAGAGTGGTCTCAATGATGTCTAAGCTCATCGGATATGATCCAAGTGTGAGCGGGGGATATACAACATGGGGAGGTCAGGGAGCCATTTTCTCAGGACTACGTTTAGCGATTGCAAAAGTTGCGCCGGAGTCACTGCGAAAAGGTGTCCCGCAAAATCTTTATGCGTTTTGTTCTGATGCTGCACATTACAGCTTATTTAAGTCAATGGAAGCAACAGGACTTGGCACAGACAACTTGATCAGAATTAAGACGAATAAAGATCATTCGATGGATATGGAAGATTTGCGTTGTCAAATGGAACGTGTTGCACAAAATGGCGGAATTCCCGTTTATATTGTCGCAACAACCGGAACAACAGATGCCATTGCAATTGATGATGTAAAAGGGGTACGTGAAACAGCAGAAGCCATTGCTGAGGAGTATGGTCTACAGGTGCCGCATATTCATGCGGATTCAGCGCTTGGCGGATTCTTTGCTTTCTTTAATGAGTATGATGTAGCTGAAAACCCGCTGCAATTCTCAGACGGTGTTCTTCGTATGCTAAAAGAAATCAAAGCGAAATTCCAGCATCTTTCTCTTGCTGACACGATGTGCTTTGACTTTCAAAAGCTCGGCCAAACACCTTACACATCTAGTTTATTCTTAGTGAAAAATGCTGCTGACCTAAAGCGTTTAGATCTGGAAGAACAAGAGACACCATATGTTGGTCATAGAGGCTACGGCGAATACCATACGGGTTATACACTGGAATGCTCAAGAATGGGAAGCTCTATCAGTATGCTGAGTGTGCTGTTAACGTTTGGAATTGAAGGCTACCAGCGCTTGCTCGGTCAATTCCTAGAGGTGAACCTTGCCTTCAGAGAAGCACTCAGTCAAGAAATTCCGCAAGCAGAAGTCGTGAATGATGACAACGTCGGAATGGCTACATTATTTAGAATTTACCTAGACGGCTCACCGCGCTTTCAAGAAGAAATTTCAGGCGAAGCGACTGCAATGGAAATTGAGCGGAACAATGAATTGAACAAAATGCTGTTTGAAAAGCTTGGAGAGAAAAGAGACGAAATGTTCTTTGGCGATACAACGAAGTTTTTACTTGTAAATGCAAAAGAAGGACAAGAATTCTATCTAAGTGTTAGTAAGTTTTTTGTCATCTCACCTTATACGTTACCAGAGCATATCCCACATATCGTATCTTATTTAAAAGATGTGATCGCATCTGTTTGTGGACAATTTGAACATGTACATGCTTAAATCAAATCTGAGAGTGGAGATGTAGGAAAAAATGGCGAAACAAAGGAAATTTGGAGGATACACGATATCCTCTAAAATCATGTCAGTCGTTGTCGTAACATTACTTGCAACCGTTGCACTATTCGTTTTAACATTTTATCTAGTCAGCCAGGATTTATCATCCCAGTTATTAAAGCAATTTGATTATCGATTAACAACAGATATTGATACTGCAAAGAAAGAAATCGATAATTTGGATGGAAACGTTCTTGGCATTAGCGGGAAGGATGATCCCCTTTATGTGGAGGTCAAAAAGAAATTCAAGGAGCTTCAAGAAGATCATACGCTTGAGAACTTATACGTGCTATCTAATAAAGGCGGCAAAGAAAGAATTATTATATTAACTGGGGAAGAAAATGATTTTGATCAAGATTATGCCTTTTCAGATGAGATGAAACAAGCACTTTCTGAAGATAAAATGATCAAAAGTGATATTTACAAAGACTCATTTGGTACACATAAATCAGTCTTTTTGCCAATCAAGGATTCAGGCGGTGAGCTGACAGGGATTTTAGGAATTGATTTAGATGCGTCTGTTGTGCCTGAAACAACGAAGAAGCTGACGATCTATATCACGGTTGCATCTGCTATTGTGCTCATCGGTGGGTTGTTTTTCTCCTTTATCATGGGCAGAAGAATTGCGAAACCAGCACGTTCATTGATGGAATCAGCGAACCGAATTGCTGACGGTGATTTAACTGGAATGGTAGAGGTTGAAAGTAAAGATGAGATCGGTCAACTTGCCGCATCCTTCCAAAAGATGCAGGGGCGGATCAAAGAGCTCATTGCGAAGATCTCAAACTCATCTAGTGAAGTGTCGAAAATGTCCTCACAGCTTCGCACCGTAACGAATGAATCGAGTCAAAGTGCGCAGCAAGTGTCAGAAGCCATGACGAATATGAGTGAAGGAATCAATGATTCTGTCGCAAATATTACGGATTGTACAACATCCGTTGCAGAGATCGATACTCAAATCGAAGGTGTCACAAAAGAAGTCGATGAAATGAAATCTGTTTCATCTGACGTACAAGAGCAGTCAGAATCTGGTCAAAAACTAGTGAATCATGTGCTTGAGCATCTGAATATGTTACATGACAAGATGACCAACTCAAAGCAGGCAGCAGAAGAATTACAATCTCATTCAACGGAGATTGAAAGTGTCATCTCGATTATTACGGACATTTCAGCGCAAACGAATCTGCTTGCACTGAATGCTTCAATTGAAGCGGCACGTGTTGGAGAAGAAGGAAAAGGGTTTGCTGTTGTGGCAGATGAGGTGCGTAAGTTAGCTGAGCAATCAGCGGATGCGGCTAAAACCGTTTCAGACCTCGTCATCGGCACACAGGAAAACAGTCAGCGTGTTCTTGAAAGCGTAGAGGAAAGCAGTAAAGCAGTGGAAGAAGGACGTGAACAAATGGAAGGCACGTCACAAAACTTCGCTGTGATTTACGACGGCGTATCTCAGTTTTCAAGAAGAACGAACAATTTGCTTGCTTCTATTAAGCAAGTAGAGCAAGCATATCAAACGATTTCTACATCGATTGAACAAATTTCGGTTGTATCGGAAGAACACGCCGCCAGCTCTCAAGAAGTAGCGGCAGCAACAGAACAGCAAAGTGCTGGCATGCAGCAAATTTCAAGTGCGATTGAACAGCTCTCTGATATGTCAGAGGACTTAGCACAGATGGTTTCTACCTTCAAAATTGACAATAAATAACGAGAAAGCTGACTCTTGTGAGAGAGTCAGCTTTTTTGCTATGCTTAATCAAATCGTTTCAGACGAAAGGAGAAACGCCATGGATTTTGCGCAGAGATTATCAGAAGAACGGATTAAAAAAGCGATGGATCACGGGGCTTTTGAAGGATTATCTGGCTTTGGGAAACCCCTGCCTAAAGATGATGCTGCTCATGTACCTGAAGAACTCAGAATGGGCTACAGGATGATGAAAAATGCTGGCTTTGCTGGGGAAGAAACAGCACTGAAAAAAGAACTCATGACCGTCAAAGAGCTGCTTCACTCCAGTATAGACGGAGAGGAAAGAAAAAAACTTTCTCTCATATGTGAAGAAAAACAAAAACGCCTGGATGAACTCGCATCTAAGCGTCAAACTTTTGCCCGTCCAGCCTCCTCCTTTTATAAAAACAGGGTCTACGAAAAATTAACGGAGCATAAAAAAAGATGATGACACGCTGCCTCTCCTGAGCACATTGAGGGAGCTTTTTTTATGAAAGCGCTGCATTTTGTTGTTGACTACATGTATATACAAATATAAAATAAGAAACAAACATGTATATACAAGTTTTTTGGTTCTTTTTTCTTATAAAAAACGATCTCGGAGGGGATAGCATGGCTGATTATCAGGCAGCAGCAGATCAGATTGTGAAAGCCATCGGCGGCAAAGAAAATATTGATCAAGCGACACATTGTGTGACAAGGCTGCGCTTTGTACTGAAAGATGAAGGAAAGGTTGACGAGAAAGCACTTGAACAAATAGAAGAAGTGAAGGGATCTTTCTCAGCGAACGGTCAATACCAAGTTGTGATCGGCCAAGGGGTCGTCAATCGGGTATATGCCGAAATGGTGAAACAGACAGGCATTGGGGAAGCCACAAAAGAGGACGTTAAGCGTGCCTCTGATCAAAAATTAAATCCATTGCAGCGTGCTGTGAAAACGCTTGCGGATATCTTTATTCCGATTCTTCCTGCCATCGTCACAGCCGGTTTATTAATGGGGATTAATAATATTTTAACAGCTCCAGATATTTTCTTTGATCAAAAATCGATTGTGGATGTGTATCCGGCATGGGCTGATTTAGCGAATATGATCAACTTGATTGCAGGCACTGCCTTCACATTCCTGCCCGCATTAATCGGCTGGTCAGCAGTGAAGCGGTTTGGAGGAAATCCGCTCTTAGGGATGGTCCTTGGGCTGATGCTTGTACACCCAGACTTATTAAATGCGTGGGGCTATGGAGCGGCTGAAAAATCTGGTGAGATTCCTGTCTGGAATTTGTTTGGACTTGAAGTGCAAAAGGTAGGCTATCAAGGGCAGGTTCTTCCGATACTCGTTGCCTCGTATTTACTAGCGAAGCTCGAATTATTTATCACAAAACGGACACCTGAAAGCATTCAGCTGTTAGTGGTTGCACCGATTACGTTATTAGTCATTGGCTTTTTATCCTTTATCGTCATTGGACCTGTTACATTTGCGATCGGAAACGTTTTAACATCTGGACTTGTGGCTGTATTCCAGCAGTTCGCAGCACTGGGCGGTCTATTATACGGCGGTTTGTATGCTGCGTTAGTCATTACAGGGATGCACCATACGTTCCTCGCTGTCGATATTCAATTGATTAATTCCAAACTGCATGGCACGTTTCTATGGCCGATGCTCGCACTGTCTAATATCGCACAAGGATCAGCCGCACTCGCGATGATGTTTGTTTTAAAAGATGAAAAGCAAAAGGGGCTCTCACTGACATCAAGTATTTCCGCTTACTTAGGAATTACCGAGCCAGCGATGTTTGGCGTCAACCTGCGCTATCGATTCCCATTTATTTTTGCACTCATTAGCTCTGGTTTAGCTGGTATGTTTATCGCCTCTCAAGGGGTGCTGGCAAGCTCAGTTGGTGTTGGAGGCATTCCAGGAATCTTCTCCATTATCCCGAAATATTGGGGCGCATTTGCGATAGGGATGGTCATTGTACTCATCGTCCCGTTCATTGGAACCCTTTTGTATGCAAAGCTAAAAAAGAAGAAAGATATTTCACAAGAACTTAACTAGTGGTGGTGAAGGAAATTGAAACAACAAACAAACGAACCGTGGTGGAAAAAAGCGGTGGTCTATCAAATTTACCCGAAGAGCTTTTTAGATACAACGGGCTCAGGTACAGGCGATATCAATGGTGTGACAAAAAAGCTTGATTATATCAAACAGCTGGGGGCGGATTGTATTTGGCTGACGCCAATGTATGAGTCCCCGCAGCATGACAACGGCTATGATATTAGTGACTATACAAAAATCCATGACATGTACGGCACAATGGCGGATTTTGAACACATGCTGAAAGAAGCCCATGATCGAGGCATACGAGTCATCATGGATTTAGCCGTCAATCATACATCCATTTTCCATGAGTGGTTTCAAGCCTCACGCGAGTCAAAGGATCATCCTTATCGAGATTATTATATTTGGAAGGAGCCTAAAGCAGACGGATCACCGCCGAATGATTGGCAGTCAAAATTTGGCGGTCCAGCCTGGGAGCTAGATGAAGCAACGGGAGAGTATTATCTTCATTTATACGATGTCACACAGGCGGATCTCAATTGGGAAAAGGATGAGGTGCGCAGGCAAGTATATGACATCATGCATTTTTGGTTTGATAAAGGAATTGATGGATTCAGGCTGGATGTCATCAACAACATCTCGAAAGATCAACGCTTCTTAGATGACGCCGGACAGTCTGTGCAAGGAGACGGCCGGATGTATTATACGGATGGCCCAAGAATTCATGAGTTTCTGCATGAAATGAATCAAGAGGTTTTTTCGAAATATGACAGCATGACAGTCGGGGAAATGTCTTCAACGAATATCGCAGACTGCATTCGGTATACAAGACCGGATCGGCAGGAGCTGGATATGACGTTTAATTTCCATCATTTAAAGGTCGATTATCCAAACGGAGAGAAATGGGCCCTCGCACCATTTGATTTTCAGGAATTGAAGTCGATTCTGTCCGAATGGCAGACGAAAATGCATGAGGGCGGCGGCTGGAATGCGCTCTTCTGGTGCAATCATGATCAGCCGCGTATCGTCTCAAGATACGGTGATGATGAAACGTACCATAAGCAATCAGCGAAGATGCTGGCGACTACCATTCATCTCATGCAAGGGACTCCGTATATTTATCAAGGTGAAGAAATTGGCATGAAGAATCCTCGGTTTGAGGACATATCGTCTTACCGCGATATTGAATCACTTAATATGTATGAAGCCATGCTTGAAAAAGGGAAATCAAAGGAAGAAGCACTCGCCATTTTACAGGTCAAGTCAAGAGATAATGCGAGAACACCGATGCAGTGGACCTCAGAAAAGAATGCAGGTTTCTCAAAAGGAACACCTTGGATTGAGCCAGCCAATAACGACATTTCGGTCGAAGCTTCATTAAAAGATAAGACATCTATTTTCTACCACTATCAAGCCCTTTGCAGGCTGCGTAAAGAACTTGACGTGATCACATATGGAAGCTTCACCTTACTCTTAGCAGATGACCCGAAGGTTTTTGCTTATGTGAGAGAAAGTGATGAGGAGAAGCTTCTTGTGATCAATCACTTTTACGCAGGAGAGACGGACTTTACGCTTCCTGATGAGCTTGTGCAGGCTATAGATGAGATGGAGGGGCAAGTGCTGTTATCCAATTATGAGGATGTACCGGCAGATATGAAGGGATTTACGTTGCGTCCATATGAGTCAATCGTTTATCATTTAACCAAACGCTAGAAAATGGGGCGGAGGGAAAATGAAAGAGAATAAGTTTCGAGTGATTTATGATCAGCTCGCAAGACGAATTGAACAAGGTGATTGGCAGGATAAAGGCATTCTGCCATCAGAGCATGAGCTGTCCTTGATGTACGATACGTCCCGTGAGACGGTGAGAAAGGCATTAAATATCCTTGTGCAAAATGGCTATATCCAAAAAATCCGCGGGAAAGGCTCTGTCTTGCTGAATCGTGAGAAAATGCAATTCCCAGTCTCGGGTCTCGTCAGCTTTAAAGAGCTTTCCCAAACACTTGGCCGAATGACCGTTACGACGGTTCACGAATTTGGTTTAATCAAACCGGATCAGTATATTCAGTCTCAGCTGAAAATAAGTGGGCAGGAGGATGTCTGGGAAGTCATCCGCTCTCGCAATATTAGCGGAGAAGAAGTGATTTTAGACAAGGATTACTTTTTGCAAAAGCATGTGTCAGTCTTGTCGAAGGACATATGCGAAGGGTCCATCTACGAGTATATTGAAGGAGAGCTCGGTGTATCAATCAGCTATGCCCAAAAGGAATTTGTGGTAGAGCCATGTACAGAAGAGGACGCCAAGTATCTTGATTTGAACGGGTTTGACCATGTCGTCGTCGTGAAAAATTACGTGTTCTTAGAGGATACAAGTTTATTTCAATACACGGAAAGCCGTCACCGATTAGACCGCTTCAGATTCGTCGATTTTGCAAGAAGAGAAAAAGTGGACAGAGCATAGGCTCTGTCCATTTCAGGTTTTGGGAGAAGGAGAGAGATAGACGACGAATAGATCACCATTTTTAGGAGGAAAGATGATTAGATTAAATAGACCACTAAAATTAAGAGATTTAGAAATATTCAGCGTGATGAAAGATCATCAGATTTTATGTTATGTCATCATTGAAGATACGCGAAAACCGTTTACGGAAGAAGACAGAAAGCTAGAACCATTATGTTATATGGATGAAGAAGATATACAAGCGATTTTGAATGTTTTTCATATTTCCATTATCAATGATGAAAAATTAAGTAAAGAGGATTTAACTCTTGTAGAAGATTATTTTGCTGATTTTGTAAATAATACGAACTTAACGAATTTTATTATAAGAGATTATGTTTTAAAGGATTTATATGATGTCGATGATGAAAATGACATCATGTTCTTTAATAGAATGCTTCGTCATATAGGGTCAGATGATGTGAAAGAATTTGACGACCGCAATTGGATCTATTTATCTCAAGATTGATGTCTTATTCCATAAAAAGTGGACAGAGCATAGGCTCTGTCCTTTTCCTTTAGGATGATACATTTTTTCTTGTACGCTTGCGCTGGTAGTAATAAAGGATACCGCCTGCGGCGAGCATGAGCACGCCAATCAGTACAGCTGTATACATCATCGTGGCTGTATTCGGCAGTGTGCCGCCTTGGAGGCCGGTTCCATCTTGGTTTGGATCTGTACCTGTGCCTCCGCCTGGTGCTGATGTTTCGCCGTCTCCACCAGTTTGATCTGGAGTTGTTCCAGCTGCCCCGCTTTGGTTGAGGACGGTGTATTCGCTGAAGTGCTCAGTTTGACCTGATGCGACTCCGTTTTCAAATGATCCATTACTAGTTTTGGCGTAACGATTTTTCTTGCGATCCACATAATACACACTAGGTTTTTTCGCTTTTTGAGGCTCGTCTAGTGTAAAGGATAGAGTGACCGGGTCTTTAAAGGTCGAAACCTTTTTCTTGTCTTGTTTGATTTGGAAATCATACGTATCCGTTAATGCGTTTTTCACTTTATCCGTCTTTGTCATCCATATATCTGCGCTTTTCTCGGATAAATTCGAGAGCGGCAATGCAAGTCCCACTTTGTCATGATAGATGGTCACGTTTGGATCTTGCTCTCTTTTCTTCAGCTCTGCTATTTGCGCTTTTGATAGAGACAATTGAACGTTTTTCGCTTTGCTTGCTTTGTCTAGATAGAGCAATGCTTTGTTTGTATGCTGCACATATGTTTGGAATTTCTTATCATCTTGAATGTCATAAGCGCCTTTTCCTTTCGCACGAGGAAGGAACACTTCTTTCACCCTGTGATCGATAACAGGCGAAATCTGCCCGTCTGCCTTTTCAATTTGCTCTTTGAAGATTTCATAGTCGACATACCCTAAGTCTTCGCCATGAGAGGCTTCTGTAAAGACGCTGTAGCCGTCGCCGCCTGTGCCGACAAATGCATTTGTGGCTACGCGGTATGTTTTCTCATCATCAATGTCTGTCAGTTGACCTTTTTGGTCTTTCAGTTTCACATCAATCAGTCTGCTGCCAGCTGGTTTACTGAGTGTAAACGTATATTCTATGCCAGCTGCATGAGGGAATGCGCCTCCGCCTTCCTCTATGCCTGACAGCCCCTGTTCGAGTGCTTTTTTAATTTGACTGCCTTTTAAATCTGCGACATAAAGTGTATTTCCGAAAGGCATCACCGTTAAAATATCACCTAAAGTGATATCTCCTTTTTCAATGCTGCCTCGAATACCGCCGCCGTTTGTGATGGCAAGGTCAGCACCGGCAGATTCTTGCGCTTTCTGCAGCATGCCGTCGGCAATAAAGTTCCCAAGATTTGTTTCCTTCGCACGGACGTGCTCGCGTTGTCCGTCTAATAGGACATCTGTATAGCCGACTTTTTCTGTTTTTAAATCTTGAATATCTGCTTTGTACCCATCAAGGATTGCTTTTGCATCTGCATCTTCTTTGACAGAGTCATCAATAGAGATCAGGTCAAAAGAAGATTCTTTTGGCTGTACGACGCCTTTTTTGTCAAAGGCTACGTCTACTTTCCCTAAAAATTGTCCGTAGTCTTTCACCTGAGCGACAATTGTAGGTTCTTTTTTATTGATGACCTTTAATTTTTCAACAAGTGTGTGCGTGTGACCGCCAATGATTAAATCAATACCGTCAACTTTTTGAGCCAGCTCAAGATCACGATTGTAGCCAATGTGTGTTAACGCAATGATTTTATTGATTTTTTCTTCTGTTTGAATGGTGTTGACTGTTTCTTTTGCTTTCTTGTACGCATCTTTAAATTGAATGTTAGGACCGCTGCTGGATGTAATGGCTGTGTCTTCAGTCGTTAAGCCGAATACGGCCACCTTTTCACCATTAACATCAAGCAGGATGTAAGGGTAGATCCCGGCTTCTTTTTTCTCACCAGCTTTAAATGAGGCTGGTTTTTTCACTAAGTCGCTCAATTGTTTTTCCTTCGAGACATCCACGTTTGATGACACGACCGGGAATCGAGGCTTTTCAAATTGATGACGGTTTTTCTGATCGACATCTGATGCATCACCTGTCAGAAATTGACGTAGTACAGAAGGACCTTTGTCAAATTCATGATTACCAAACGTCATGGCATCGTATTTCATTAAGTTCATCAATTTCAGATCGGCAAGTCCTTGCCATTTTGTGAAGTATAGGTCACCAGAGAAGACATCTCCAGCGTCCAATAAAATATTGTTCTTGCTTTCAGCACGGATTTCTTTGATCTTTGTTGCGCGTCTTGCCGCATCATCAAGGTGTGCGTGTGTATCGTTCGTATGCATGACTGTTAAATTCCAGTTGTCTGATGAAGGCGGTTCTGTTGTGCCATCCTCTTTAAAGGCTAGCTTGTACACACCAAGACCATCTGTGCTTGCGTTACGAACAAAGTCTACGCTGCTTGATTTCTCAGCAAACGGTTTGGCTAAAAGAGAAGATTCAAAAGTTACTGTTGCGCCTTTCACCGGTGCAATGGCCCAGTTTTGATCAGCACTTGGGTTGATGGTTTTTTGTTCGATAATATAATCCATCAGCACTTGACGGTTCTCATCTGCTGAGGCAAGCACCACTTTATCTTGGGTCAGATGCGGAAAGCCTCCGCCGCCAGAAGCACGATAGTTATTTGTCACGACTAAAAATTCTTGATTGTCAGAGACTGTTTTCCCGTTGTAAGACAGGTTTTTGATGCGGTTTGCATTGGCGTTGACAAGTGTGCCTGTTGTGCTGTATTTAGCAGGCTGCGTCACATCGACTTGGTATGTCACACCATCTATTACATCAAAGTTATACGAGCGGTATTCCTCGTTTAAAATCGGTTGTTCTTTTGAAACGTTCGGTTTGATCTGATTAAACTGTCCGGCAGACATCTCTAACCAGTCTTTCACTTCACTGCCTCTCAGTTTCACAATCTGCACGGTGTTATCGTAAAGGTAGAGATCGCCGATGTTCTTAATCGCTAAATCTCCTTTTGCGATATTTGTATAATAATTTACACCGTTTCGTCCGCCTGCTTTAAACGGCGCACCTGCAGATAAAATCGGTAAATTTTGATACGCAGTGTCCTTCATTTTTTCTTGTGCATACCATTTTTGGGCATCTGTCACAATTTGAATCGAAGGGTCATCCATCACTTGAGCGAAAAAGCTATTAATGTCTGCTTCTGTTTTGCCAACAGGCTTTCTCACGTAATCAAGTGTGTTTTGATGCGTTGTTTGAATGGCATCTTTTACTGTGCTTTTCTGAGATGATACTCCGGCAACAGATTCGATCTTGCCTGTTCCGTCGGTGACCTTCCAGCTGCTGCCGTCAGGCTCTAGTGTTAAATCAATGACTCCGAGGTAGCTGCCCCAGTTTTTTGACATGACGACTGGGATGCCGTTGATGGTTCCTTTTGAGACATCGAATTTGTCAACGCCGTTATATTCAGCGCTTGGGAATGTGCCATGCTGGTGCCCAGATACAATGGCATTGATGCCTTTTGTTTTCGTGGCAAGGTCAAAGATCATATTTTCTGATCCTTTAGGTGAAGCTGTTTTTTCAATTCCTGTATGGGCAAGAGCGACAATGACATCTGCGCCTTTCGCCTTCATTTCAGGAATGGTTTCATTGGCAGATTCGACGATGTCCTGCACTTGGACTTGTCCATCTAAATGCTTCTTATCCCACGTCATAATTTGTGGTGGAACAAATCCTATGTAACCAACTTTCACAGTTTGTGAGGCTCCGTTTGCATCTTTAAAGGTTTTATCTTGGATCACGTAAGGTGTAAAACGGTGTTCTCCATTTAGCTTTTTGACGTTCGCATTGACAATCGGGAAGTTGGCGCCCGCAATGGTACCGTCAAGGAAAGATAATCCGTAGTTAAATTCATGATTGCCAAGTGTTCCTGCATCGTATTTTAGTTTGTTGAGTGTATGAATAATGGGGTGAACCTTTGTTTGATTGATGATGCTGTCTTTCTCATGTTTGTAAACGTATTCTCCAAGAGGGGTTCCTTGAATCAGGTCTCCGTTATCAACAAGGAGTGTATTTGGATTTTGTGAACGGTGCTTGTCAATCAGCTCGGCTGTTTTTGCCAAGCCAAATTCATTTGTTTCTTTGTCGCTGTAATAATCATAATTCATCATGTTCGCATGAACATCGGTTGTGGCTAAGATGCTGACCTTTACGGCTTTGCCGTTTTCTGTTTCTGCATGAGTAGGTACTGCTGGGAGAATGAGACTAATCATCATAATGGAAGTGAGCAGAATAGACAGGTTTTTCCTTCGTTTAGACCTATGTGTTTGCTTCTTCACCTGATCTCCGCCTTTCTAATTTTTTTGACCACAATACCTATTGTAGAAATGTTTCGTTAACTTTTGTAGTTATTTTTTGCAGATTATTGTAAAGATAACATAAATCATACGAATTACCTTGTTAAGGGAATACGAATGAGTCGAATTGCTTATTTTTATCATAAGGGGTTTTCTGATAGGGATAGGATGTTTCATTTCAACATGCCCGGGTATAGTGTGTAGTGTAAACGATAATCAAGCAGGAGGGTTTCTACATGGGTAAGAAAATTGCAGTTGTATTAACAGATTACTTTGAGGATGTTGAATTCACCGAGCCTGCAAAAGCCTTTAAAGATGCAGGTCATGAAATCACAGTGATTGAAAACGAAAAAGGAAAAACAGTGAAAGGGAAGCAAGGAGATGCAGAAGTGAGAGTGGATGCGTCCATTGATCACGTGAAGCCTGAAGACTTCGATGCACTTCTCATTCCTGGCGGTTTCTCACCAGACATTCTGCGTGCAGATGATCGTTACGTCCAATTCACTAAAACATTTATGGATGAGAAAAAACCAGTATTTGCGATCTGTCACGGACCGCAATTGCTTATTACAGCGAAGACGCTGGAAGGAAGAGGCGCAACTGGCTATACATCCATTCAAGTAGATATGGAAAACGCAGGCGCTAAATTTAAAGACGAAGAAGTTGTCGTTTGTCAGGATCAGCTTGTGACAAGCCGTACACCTGATGACATTCCAGCATTTAACCGTGAATCATTAAAACTGCTTGAGAAATAAACCGCAGTTATGACAGGATAAAAAAAGCCAGCACCTTAAGGGGTGCTGGCTTTTTCTGCGCATGATGTAAGGAAACTGCGTGCAGACCGCAAAGCAGCTTCCTGATGCACCATTATTTTCTTAAGTTTTTTAGCTCGCTTGCGATGGCTTGCATTTCACTTGGGCTGAATGAAGATTTTTTCATCACCATTTGGTGAAGAAATTCGATATCTTCGTACTTGTCTGGACTGAAGTCCTCGGCTTTGATGACTCCAATGTTCAGCATATTTAACTTTTGCGAAATGTCTTCAATCAGCTGATTGACTTCAGCCGCTTTTTGCTCTGACAAGGGCGGCACGTCCTTTCCTGCATATATGTCGAATAATATGTCTATTTTAACAGAAATGCAAAAGAATAAAAGGGCTATTAAGATGACACGGAGATGTTTTTCTCCTTTTTCTCCTGCTTAATCTTATCAATGATTCGTTTGGATTCAAATACGACAACCCCTGATAAACCGATGAGCCCGATTAAGTTTGGAATGGCCATCAGCCCATTGAGCATATCTGCTACACCCCAAACGAAGTCATTTTTAAACACGGCACCGAAAAAGACAGCAATGACAAACACGATGCGATAATACATGACGTACGAATCCTTCGCCAAATATGTAAAGCATTTTTCGCCATAATAGGACCAGCCAATGATGGTGGAATAGGCAAACAAGAGCAGACCGATTGCCACAATGGTTGAGCCAACTGGACCGAGGAAATGAGCAAAGGATAACGAGGTCAGCGCATCACTTTTCACTGTTAAATACATATCTGCCATGACAATGGTAATGCCAGTGATAGAACAAACAATGATTGTATCGATAAACACTTGCGTCATAGATACGAGAGCTTGACGGGCAGGCATATCCGTTTTCGCAGCCGCAGCAGCAATTGGTGCTGACCCAAGACCTGCTTCATTGGAAAATACTCCTCGTGCCACACCCCAGCGAATGACAGTTCCAATTGCACCACCTGCCACGGCTTGACCCGTAAAGGCATCTGAGAAAATAAGACCGACTGCGCCTGGAACGAGATCAGCATTCATGACAAGAATGATCAGACCGCAAATGACGTAGAATAAAGCCATGACTGGTACAAAAATAGATGTGACCCGGCCAATGCTTTTAATTCCGCCTAAAATCACGAGTGCCGTAAAAGCCGTAATGATGATACCTGTTACCCATGTTGGAATTTGAAAAGTAGAATTCATGACTCCTGAGATGGAATTAGACTGTACCAGGTTGCCGATCCCAAAGGCAGCACTGGCGCCGAAAACAGCAAATAGAACGCCTAGCCATTTCTGTTTCAATCCATGCTCTAAATAATACATAGGTCCGCCAGACATT
The DNA here is from genome assembly GCF_002998605.1 of Bacillus sp. MZGC1. Taxonomy (NCBI): domain Bacteria; kingdom Bacillati; phylum Bacillota; class Bacilli; order Caryophanales; family Bacillaceae; genus Bacillus; species Bacillus sp. MZGC1. The sequence continues at coordinate 82,410 of NZ_PVRE01000005.1, read as the reverse complement.
TCGCCTTTTTCGTTTTTGATCCTGTATTTAACTGCAAGAACAGCTTCTGCAAACTTAGTGGCCATTCCGAAAAATGCAGCAAACCACATCCAGAATACCGCACCCGGACCACCCGCTATAACTGCCGAGGCCACACCTACGATATTCCCTGTACCGACAGTTGCAGCAAGAGCCGTCATTAACGCTTGGAAATGAGAAATATCTCCTTCTGACATTTTGTCTTGTTTAGAAAAAGCGAGCTTTAAAGAATAAGGAAGTAATCTAATTTGAATGAAGAGAACGCGAAAGGTGAGGTATATTCCAGTACCAACAATTAAAATCAATAGGGGAGGCCCCCACAAAAAATTGTTCATCGTCGTGACAAACTGCTCAATTATTCCCATCTAATATCCCCCTTTGTTTGTGTAATTCTCCTAAAGTTTCTCCTGTTTTTGTGTAATTTGTCAATGGCGATGAGAGCTTTTCTTGCAAAGTTTCCAAAAGAAAAAGGGCTTGATATGATAGAGAAAAGGTTTTCGAAAAGAACTCTTAGGGAAAAGATAGGAGGAGAATGAAGAATGATTCATGTGTTATTCGTGTGTCTTGGCAATATTTGCAGGTCACCGATGGCAGAGGCCATGTTTAGAAAAAGAGTAGAAGATGAGGGGCTTAGCGAGCACTTTGTGATTGATTCAGCAGGGATTGGCGGCTGGCATCAAGGAAGTCCTCCGCATGAAGGAACGCGAAAACTGCTTGATGAAAAAGGCATCAGCTATGAAGGAATGACTGCAAGACAAATCATGGAGAAGGATATCACCACATACGACTATATCATGGCGATGGATGCAGAAAATGTAGGGGCACTTCGCAGTATAGCCGGCTATGGGAAACATCACTTTATTGGCCGTCTTCTTGATTTTGTAGAAGACGACGATCGAGATGATGTGCCAGATCCTTATTACACTGGGAACTTTGAGGAAGTCCATGAATTAATTGAAACAGGAATTGACCGTTTTTTGACGTATGTAAAGAAAGAGAACCACCTTTAACTGAAAGGAGATCAGACGAGATGGAAGAAAAAAATCAAATCGTGCTCCGAGGAGCTGTCATAGGAGCAGCTTGCGGCGCATTGCTGACTTTATTTCATCGGCCAACGAGAATTGCACTCAAAGACAAATGGAATGACTGCCAGCAAAAGCTGGATGAATACCGCCAGGAGCCAGGCAGAATATCGGCTTGCATGAAAGAAAAAATGGAAGAAACGAAGCAGCTGATGCGAACAGTCTCAGATGATTTGTCATTTTTAAATGAACAGGTCAATCAGTTAAAGGAAACAACCCCAAGGGTATTAGAAATTATTGAAGAAACAAAGGATCACTTTCAATCGAAACAGACAGATTGATCATTGGAGATGAGGCGTATGGGTTTTATTAAAGCGTTAATTGAACGCTTTTTGCTGCATGAAGGACCGGCAAAATCTGCTGAGCTTGCGTATTTCTTTTTGCTTTCATTATTTCCGTTTCTCATCTTCGTGCTGACACTGGTTGGGTATTTGCCGCTGACGTCAAAGGATGTCCTGAGCGTCATTTCTGGTTATGCGCCAGAAGGAGCGCTTTCGATGATTGAATCCATTGCCGATCAGACGCTGAATAATCGTAACGGCGGGTTATTATCGTTCGGGATTATTGCCGCCCTTTGGTCAGCATCTAACGGCATTAATGCCGTCGTCAGAGCTTTTAACCATGCTTACGAAGTTGAGGAGAATCGTTCCTTCATTCTCGTACGTTTAACATCGATTATCTTAACGATCGCGATGGTTTTGACCATTATTTTTGCCTTGATGCTGCCTGTCTTTGGAAAAGAACTTGGTTTATTTGTCGCTAAATTAGTCGGGCAGTCAGATGCCTTTCTCACCGTATGGACTGCGATGAGATGGATCATTAGCCCGCTGATTTTGTTGATTGTTTTTACATCCTTGTACTATTTTGCTCCAAACATTAGGCTGAAATTGAAATTTGTTCTGCCAGGTGCCATTTTTGCATCGATTGGATGGATTTTGGTCAGCATGCTGTTTTCATTTTACGTAGGCGAGTTTGCCAACTACAGTGCGATGTACGGAAGCATTGGGGGAATCATTATTTTAATGATCTGGTTTTATTTAACCGGCATCATGATTATCCTTGGCGGCGAGCTCAATGCGCTTTTACATAAACGTAAAATCGTACCAGGCAAGCTATAAAGAAATCCGGGCATCCTAAAGAAGAACGAACAAGTTCAATCTGAATGGATGGGGGAGAAATCACATATGTCCAAACAATCGAAAAAAGGCGGAAGCAATACGAAACAAAACAAAGGTCATCAGCCTAAGCACAAAACAAGCGGCAGTGCGAACGGGCAAAATGGATATCACTAAATGAAAAAACTCCTCTGCATAGCGCAGGGGAGTTTCTATTTCACGATCGTATATATCGCTTAAGGTTAAAAGCGGCATCAGGCTTTGACTGATAGTGAGGATCGAGCTGGAATCCAGCATTCATCGCTACACGTTCACTTCGAACATGACCTACAGGACAAAAAATTTCAAATCCATCGACTTTTGTAGAAAATATTTCTGTCATATATTTCACGATCGTTGTCACAATACCCTGACCTTGTGCGTCTTGACCAATCCAATAACCAATATTGCCTATTTTCTGATCAAACGTCAGACGGAACACCCCGATAAGTTGATCGTTCAGCTTAATGCCAGCTTCCAACCCTTTTTGTTCATTGTAGGTAGTTTGAGTCGATTGAATAAATGTTCTGACATCCTCTATGCTTTTGCAGTGATGGACCCATGGAAGCCATTCCTCTAAATGAGCCTGATTCTCTTGAATAAGTTTCAATAATGTGTCCGCATCATCAAATTGTAGAGATGTCAAAGTCAATTCATTTGTGATGTCGTATGTAAACAAAGATCGTCCCTCCATTTTAATGACTTTCAACCACTGCTGCCGTTCGCCCAAATCGAACGCAGAAAAACACGAATAATATCACGATGCTGACAAGGTAAAGTAAATTCATTCCTTCAAACGTTTGCACAAAGATTCCACCGAGAACAGGCCCGAGAATACTCCCCGCACTAAACGCCATCCCGCACATCAAATTTCCAGCAGGAAGCAGATGCTTTGGCAATAAGTCGGTCATATAACTGATGCCAAGTGAGAAGGTAGAGCCTACAGCCATTCCGGCAATAAAGAAACAAATCGCAACAGCCAAAACCGATTGAATGAAAATTCCTGCTAGTAGGAAAAAGAAAGACCCGACGAGTGTGACACATAAAATGATGCGGCGCCTGCCAAACCGGTCGCTGAGCATCCCGAGAGGTAGCTGAAAGACAATACTTCCAATGGCAAACGCAGGTAAAATAAACGCCACTGCATCCACTGTTACCCCGCTTCTAAGTGCATACACAGGGAAGTTGCTATTGAGTGTCGTTTCTAAAAAGCCATAGCAAAACGGCATCATAAAGGCGACCCAGCCAAATTGAAAGGCTTTCTTAAAGCGCTTCAAACTGTTTGTCTGCTCTGACGTCTGCACTTCGCCCGTATCTGGATATGTATTTTTCAAAACAAAAACAAGCAGCCAAATACATAAACTAACGGCACCAGAAACAATGAAAGGTAAAGATGGGTTGATTTCAATGAGTGGTGTTAAAAAAGGTCCAGCGGCAAAACCGAGTCCAAAGGATAACCCATACAATGAAATATTTCGCCCGCGATTTCTCGATGACGACGCATAGGTCACCCACGTCTGTGTAGAGAAATGCAGCATATGATCACCAATCCCGATCATGAGCCGCAGGAAGAACCAGACGACATAAGATTCAAAAAACACAAAGCTAAACAAGCTTAAAAAGACAGCAGCGCCCCCAATGACAATTAACGGCTTAAACCCAAACCGGCGAAGCGGCGCTTCCATAAAGGGAGATGCTAGCAGCACGCCAAGATATAAGCCTGTGGCATGCAGACCGTTTAACGTAGGAGAAGTGCCGGCATGTTCAAAAATAATCGAAATGACAGGCAATAATGCTCCCTGCGAAAAACCAGATACAGATACAAGTAAAATTAAAATCATAAAGTGAATTCTCGACATAAGAAGCTCCTTACAAGTTCATATTTTCATCGTACAATGGAACCATAGGGGTTTCAATAGAAAGGTGGAAAAGGAATGAAACTGATATACGAAACGGACCGGTGGATTGCGGGAACAGATGAAAAGCAGCTGTATATCTCAGGAAAAGAAGAAATGGGGTACAGGCCATCTCAATTGTTCACCTCAGCTATTGCAGGCTGCTTTGGAGAAATGCTCATTCATGTATGCCGGAAAAAGCGAATATCCTGTGAAGGGCTGTCGATCACACATGAAACGACAAGAGCAGGAGCTGTAAACAAAATCTCCCGTATTCATTTACATATCATTTTTGAACACATCAATACATCTAAAGAACAAATAGATAAAGTCATCACAATTGCTTTGAAGCATTGTTCGATGGTGCAGTCTGTGAAAGGAAGTATTGAGGTCACCTTCTCACACGAACGAATCTAAATGTATATGATGCCGGCACTCACGAAAGAATAACAATCAGACATATGTAAAGGAGAATGGCTGTATGAATCGTTTGTTTCTTGTGATTGTCGCAATTGGTGTGCCGCTATCGGTCATTGGCAGTTTTCTTCATTTCCCGCAGGTCATCATGTTTGCCGTGTATTGTATCGCCATTATTGGTCTTGCTAGTTTTATGGGAAGAGCCACAGAAAGTCTTGCCATCATAGCGGGCCCAAGAATTGGCGGGCTTTTAAACGCCACATTTGGAAATGCGGTAGAGTTAATTATTTCATTTTTTGCATTAAAGCAAGGACTGACAGCTATTGTACTTGCTTCATTAACTGGATCAGTTATCGGAAACTTACTGCTTGTGGCGGGGCTGTCTTTTTTCGTTGGCGGATTAAAATATAAGCGCCAAGTGTTCAATGTCCACGATGCAAGGCACAACTCGGGCTTGCTCATGTTTGCCATTATTGTGGCGTTTGTCATTCCAGAAGTGTTTTCGGTGGAGATGGCTGAGGATAAACAATTTGTTTTAAGCATTGGAATTAGCATTGTGATGATTTTGCTTTATGTCGCAGCGCTCTATTTCAAACTGGTCAGCCACCGCGGAGTCTATGTTGCCAAGCTGGAGAGCATGGACGGGGAAGCGGAGACGGAAGAAGAAACACCTGAATGGTCTGGTAAGTTTGCCACTGTGATTTTGCTGCTTGCGACGATTGCCGTTGCGTACATTTCAGAGCGCCTCGTCCATACATTTGATACGGTGGGAGAACAATTTGGCTGGAGTGAGCTGTTTATCGGAGTCATTATTGTGGCCATCGTCGGAAATGCCGCAGAACATGCCTCAGCTGTCATCATGGCGTATAAAAACAAAATGGATGTCGCGGTGGAAATTGCTTTTGGCTCAACGCTTCAGGTTGCCATGATGGTCGCGCCAATCCTTGTCATCAGCTCTCTTTTTTTCAATAAGCAGATGCCGCTCATTTTCTCTTTACCAGAGCTCATTGCGATGGCATCCGCTGTGTTACTCACGGTCATTTTATCAAATGATGGTGATACAAACTGGTTTGAAGGCGCCACATTACTTGCTGCCTATTTCATTATGGCGATTGGATTTTTCCTTTTATAATCTTTTGTGGATAAGGGACGTCTTTGCGGAAAATACTATGGAAAAATGAATGAGAAAGAGTGATGATATGAAAAAGATGCCCCGCATCATGTTTGTTGTTCTCTTATCCTTAAGTTTTCTATACAGCTTTCCAGCGGAGGCGGCGAAGCCATTTAAGGTGCCATCGTCTGTCGCTAGTATCTCAAAGGAGAATACGTATCCGAACGCGTCACAGGATCAGCCCCTGCTCCAGCCGAGCGAGCTGACAGCTGAATTGTTCAAAACAACGAATGTACCGATTGAAAATACCCATTTGATCAAAATGCTGAATGAATCCAGCATTTCAGGGACGCCATTAGCGGTTGGATACCGCGCGACCATTTTCCTTGGAAGATGGGCACTGAGCTACGATTCAAACGAAACGGTTGCCAACTGGGAATACAAAAAAGTGAATATGAACCATATTGATAACAGAGGCGGCAACAAAACTGCCATTGGAAAATACGTTCAAAAGCAGCAAGTGAAAGTGAGCGGCGGGCTCACAGCAAAGGTGCCAAACCCGGAAGATGTGAAAACATTGATGATGCAAAAAGCCATTCAAAAAACAAAGCTGCCCCTCGCTTTTGACACAGTGATTGGCGCAGGAACAAAACGAGATCAGTCGTACCATGTATCTCCGAAAAAAGCAGCTTCGCTTCATGCCTATGCACCAGCGATTAACGAAAAAGGAAAGGTGACATACGGAGAAGTGTACCTTGTGCTCAAAGGAAATAAACGCAAACTCGTCGTAAAAAACGTGACCTCACAAGGAATCGGCGCTTGGATTCCTGTTCAGGATCACCTGACGTTTGGGTTTCAAGGGATGAATTAACATAGTAAAACCCCCTCTTTCACTATAGAAGAGGGGGTTTAATTTGTCGTAAAGTTATTAATGTCAGGCGTGATATAAAACTCTATGATGGCCGAGAAAAATAATAGTATAGTTACTAGCACAAGCCCTGTACAAGTAATTTTACATATATTTTTAAAATTTATTTTCTTCTTTTTATCAAACAATAAAAGGATGGCCTCTTTCAGAAGGATAAAACCAATACCACCAGAAATCATAATAGCCATCAATTCGCTTATACCATGAGGTAAGATGAGAAGTAATGATTGTAAAGGATGCATTAAATACGGAATCGAAATTTTAAAAGCTCCACCAATCATTAATCCATTGATAAACAATATGTATACACTAGATAAACCAAAAGTAACCATTCCAACTATCATCATGATACATATAGATAAATTTTGAAAGAAATAATCAAAAAAATGACGTTGATCATTTATTCTAACAATATCCTCTGAATAATCTCCGTTTGTCATATAAAATCCCATGACCATTCCAATTGTTATGAAGAAAATAGAAGGTAAAATAAGCACTTTTAAAGCATGGTAAAAATCTTTTAAGTAACTCTTAATTGCTTTACTCATCAGTAAACAGCTCTTTTAAATTTTCTGTCGTCACGTTTGTTAATTGCTGATTCCGAAGAAGATATGTAGAGTGACTGAGCTCTTCAACAAAATCTAAAGTATGTGATGAAAAAAGCACACTTCCAAATTGAAGAAATTCTTTTAGCTTCTGAACTAATTTAATACAACTAGATGGATCTAGCCCATTAAAGGGTTCATCTAAAATAAGTAATCGAGGTTTTAATAAAAGAGCAAGTGAAATAGCTAATTTCATTTTCATTCCTTTAGAATAGTCTCTAATTAATTTGTTGGACAGGTAGTCAAGTTCAAAGAATGAAAGCATAGTATTGATTTCTGTTGAGTCTAACTTTTTGTTGTAGAGTCTAGAAACAAAATTGATATACTCGGATGCAGTTAAGTATTCATATACAAGAGAATCATCAGGTACAAAGAAAAGGTGACTTGAATAATGACGATCCTTAGGTTGCTTATCTAAAAAGCGGATAACGCCATCATCAGTTAATCGTATGCCACAAATGATCTCAAATAGAGTCGTTTTTCCTGCGCCGTTTTTTCCTATAATACCAACAGAATCATGTGGCTTAACATGAAGAGACAAATCATGGAGAATGGATTTGTTGTTAATTTGGACATGAATATTATCTAACTTTAACATTTTACTTCCCCTTTTTACTTACTTAAATTAAGAAATTGTATCTTAAGACTAGAGATTTTCAAAATAATAAAAATAAATATCAAATAAATCAATGTAGAGATAATAAAAGCAAGGTAATGCTGTTTATCAAATATGATTAGCATCAGTCCTTCCAGCAAAAAACAAAATAGAATTAGCAAATTCGCAGTCATTTTTGCTTTGCTTGAAGGAAGATTACTTACAAAATTTCTTTTAAATTCTGGATAACTAATGCTTGATAAGAAATAAATACAATTGAATAAGATCATTTGTGTTATTGCCATAACACAAATGAAAATAAAGAAAGGGAAAGACATTTGAAATATGATTGCAGCTATTGTAAAAAGGATAATGAACAGCGTGATATTAATTGAACTAGAGAGAATAATGTGACTTCGTACGATGAATTTGGGATGAATCCCAGTCAATTTCAGAAGTTGAAAACGTGCACCATGAAAATCGATGCTTGCGAGAAAGCAATATGTATCTGATAACATTTTAACAATGGCAGCTGACAGAATGATAAAAACTAAACTCTCATTAGCATTCATAAATGTTGGTATTCTATAATAAAGCAAATATAAAATAAGTATGATAGAAAATAGCGAGCTAAATAAAGGCAAGTATGTCATAATAATTTCTTGTTTTCTTTGTCTTTTGATGTAAGCAATCATTAACTGGATGAGAGACAGCTCCTTTCTTTCATGAAAGGAAAGGTGAGAAATCATTGTTTTAACCTTTCTTTTTTTTGAATTTTCACCAATGAAATGTGCTCTTACCCCATTAGAAAAAGAAGTTCGAATCAATAACATAACGATGATTAATAATGAAATTTGTAAAAAAATGATGAATTTATCTTGGAAAATTGTTGGTAAAACCGCAAAAGGCATTTGGGATATCCAGTTGAAAAACCAATTAAGCATTGAATGAGATTGGAAATCTATTTTGTTGGATAAAAAAATAACAGCTAATATAGACAAAACAAAAATTCTCAGAATTGAAAAAAACAATTGGTATGCTGTCGCAATATAACGGTACCCAATGACAGATAAGTAGAAAACCGCAAATTTCATTATATAAAGAAAGCATACAGAGTTAAGTGTAAATACAATGCCTAAAAAAACCGAACCTATTTGTGAATAATGATATAAAAAAATTGTTGGAATAAGAATTGAAGAGATTAAAACCTCTTTCAAAAATGTGGTTTCAAAATATTTTGCTAGTAACAACTCGTGAAAAGAAAGTGGTGATACAATTAATAATTTCAGGTCATTTTTTGTAGATGTTTTATAAACAGTATTTGTAATGGATTGCTGAATTCCTGTTAATAAAAAAGTAATGATGAAAAAAGTTGATATGTAAAAGATCTCGTTATGTGAAAATAAATGATTGGTATATAATTGAGTCATTATAGTGGTAAAAACTGCGCTGAATAAAAGAATGACGGATAGAGCGACATAAACAAATAAGTCATTCTTTATTTTTAATTTTGGAAGTCGATAGTAAAAAAAAGATTTTTGTCTAAAATAAATATATGTTAGTACATTTCTCATTAGAAAAATGAATCTCCTTTATCTAAAAATATGAGTTATATCACTTCCGAAAAATATAATACATACCTCAATGATTACGAAAATTATCGCAATAGCAATTAATTTTTTTATTTTCATGTTGATTAGTACATGAAAGCCACATATTAACAACATATATCTCCAGATATTAAAGGGATTTATGATAAAGATGGCAAGGGCTGTTAGAAAATGATCGTACTGAGATATATTGGTGTTATCTAAAAATGGAAAGAATAAAAGGCTGATGGCAAAAAAGATTTTTGGCATTTGACTAAATCCATAAATTGAAATGGTCGTTTTGAAACTGATTTCTCTATCTAACATAAAAGTATTTAATAACAAATAGATGGTAAAAGAAGTAATGAAAAAAGTCATTAATGAAAAAAAACTCATACCTAAAGCTATTAAATATAACCACTTGCTTTCCACATGTTCAAAGCGTTCAAAAATGACTTGAATATAAAGTAAGGGTATTAAAGCAGAAAATAATAATGGAAGAGCTATGTTAGGTTTTTTATTAAGAGAGTACATCAATTCTAATGGCTGATAAAAAATCTTGAAAAATCTCATAACGTAAGAACAACCTTTCATTAAAAGAGGAGAGAATCCTCTCCTCTTTGTTAAATCTAGTATACTACCAGTTTATTGCCTGTTTTGTTCCCCACTTTGCGACAGCACCTCTAATAAGTGGGTAAGCAATTGCTCCCCAGCCATACGTAGCACCAGCAAGTCCTATTATCGTTAGAATTCCTAAACCATTATTTACAGCATTAACTATTTCCGTTGCTGTTCCAATAGTTAAAAAAAATTTCGTGGCTACTTCAAATATCAACGTCTACACCCCCTTTCATGACTTTTTGTCCTTTTTGTTTCTTACCTCACTTCTATAAAAGTCAATAACATTAAATAATAACCAAGCAAGGAAAAGGAAATAGATAATTTTTGTAAAGTGAGAGAAGTTGTTAAAGATAAACCCCATAGTAATAAATGGTATGATCATAAATCCAAAATACTGTTTCCACCATATTTTAAAAATAATAACACCACCTAACTTTTATATATAAAATTATGTATTATTTCTCGTAATCACTATAATAGAACTAGACAAAGGAGTAGTAAACCTTTTTTGTTAAATTTTACACAAAAATAGAATATTTAACTTTACTCTATTAAGATACGTTTTTCCTAATTTGAATATAAAGTTTTGCTTTCAAAAGATATTATGAGTTTTAAATAAAAAAGCCATAACATAAGTTTATTTAAATAAACTTATGTTATGGAAAAATTTCCTTTTATTCCCCTAAATCCACATTATGATAAACCTGCTGCACATCTTCAAGCTCTTCTAATACATCGATTAGTTTCTCGAATTGTTCTTTAGATTCATCATCTAATGTCACTTCATTTTGAGGAAGCATTGTGATTTCAGCGACAGTAAATTCTTCGACGCCGGCTTGTTTGAATGCTTCTTGTACTTGATGGAATTGATCTGGTTCAGCGTATACAATCACTGTTTCATCTTCTTCCATGATGTCACGTACATCAACGTCTGCTTCCATTAAAAGCTCAAGCGTTTCTTCTTCACTTTTTCCTTCGACACCGATGACAGCTGTTTGGTCAAACATGTAGGCAACAGAGCCGCTTACGCCCATGTTTCCACCGTTTTTCCCGAATGCCGCACGAACATCTGACGCTGTGCGGTTCACGTTATTGGTAAGGGCATCAACGATCACCATTGATCCGTTTGGACCAAATCCTTCGTAGCGCAGCTCATCGAAATTCTCTTCCGCACCGCCTTTGGCTTTTTCAATGGCACGGTCTACAATGTGTTTTGGGACACTATATGTTTTTGCACGTTCTAGGACAAAACGAAGTGCTTGGTTTGATTCTGGGTTTGGCTCACCTTGTTTGGCAGCCACATAGATTTCACGCCCGAATTTTGCGTAAATACGACTTGTACTGGCATCCTTTGATGCTTTCTTTTCTTTAATGTTGTTCCACTTACGACCCATCTTATTCACTCTCTTTCACTTAGAAAATACACAGTATGAGGGTCCCCATGCTGCATGAAATCATTCTGTTTTCTATTATACATGAATCAGTCAAGAGGATAGAAGTAAGAGGGCTGAAATGAAGAGATTTCTTAGCTGATGTGTCCAAGCTGTTCAAGCGTTTCATGCTGCTTGTGAGATCTCGTCAGCTCGTCGCACCGAATGAACCTGCCATCTAATAACGTGAAAAGAGCCATGACATCAATTAAACCCCGGTCCCCGCTTGCGAGTTCCACATGTACAGTGTAACGAAAACACCCTTGCTGCGTATCTTCATCAAATAACACATCATGAAAAGCGGGGATCTCAAGCTGTTTTGTCAATCCTTTTAATGTGGATAGATGCTTTTTAAACTCATCAAGTGTCGAAACCTTTCCATCAGTCACTTGCTGATAATCAGGTGAAAAATAAGCCTCCACTTTTTCTATATTGAATTTGATTAATACCTCTTCATACATCTCTTTAATAAATGATATCGCTTCTTTTTTTGTCATGAATCAACATCCTCTCTTTATGTTAACCAGTTAACTATAATCCATTATAATTAACTGGTTAACAAAAAACAATCAAAAAAATAACCCCATCATAAATGAGGTTATTTTGCAGGCTGGGGATAAACGAGATCTTCAAGCAATTTGACATCATGCTGATGAAGTTGTTTGATCATTTCTTTTCGGACAGCGAGGGCAGCATCGAAGTATTTTTCGTCTTCGACCATTCCTTTCACTGTGATCTCAATCCCGCGGTTCAGCTTGTTCAGGCCCATAATGCCATGGACTTGAAACGGTTCAATGGCATGTTGAAATTCATCTTTTTTGAGAAAATCATGATGCATCTGATTTAAATTGTCACAGGCCGTTTCGAGTGCTTGAAAGGCTGTATCTGGGTTTTGATTCGCACTAATTAATACAGACTCCGTAATCCGCATGTAGTGCATGTTATAGTTTTGAATTTGCCGGATGTCTCCGTTAGAGATGGTTAACAGCTTGCCGCTCCATTCTCTAATTTGCAGAGAGCGGAGACCAATCTCTTCAATCGTTCCATTAAAGAGGTTATTCACTGTCACATAATCCCCTTTATGAATCTGACGTTCATAGATCAGAAAAATGCCTGCTAAAATATCGCGAATCAGTGTCTGGGCGCCAAAACCGATGACGATCCCAGCAACACCAGCACCTGCAAGGATTTTTCCGAAATCATGAAAGAAGAGAGAAATGACATACATTACAAAGCAAATTGAAGCGGTGTATTTTGTAACAGATTTGACCAAGCTCTCGATCGTTTTTTTCTTCTTGTCCTCTATAAACTCCGTTCGTTTAAAGAAAATTTGAAGCGCTTTGTTAATCATAAAGACGGCAAGCCAAAGAACGAGTCCCACAAGGAGAATTTCAATGTATTTGTTCTTGACTATTGTCAGAAAAGTATCGTCCATCTATCGGTTACCCCCTGGCTGTACGAGAAGTAAAATCAACATCTTGATAATAGCTGTTTTTCACAAGAACATTCGGACCGAGGCATTGTACGCTTGGACAATGGCAATTCAGCTCTTTTGCTAATTTTGTGTCCATCCAGCGTGAATAAGCAGATTGCAATGTATCAGTAGCAATGTTTCCAAGCGGCGGTGTATCGCCAAAGTCTGTCACAATAATATTCCCATCAAAAATATTCACATTCAAACGTGAGCGGCCGTCAGGGTCATTTCGTACCGTGACATGTTTCTCCTGACGCAATCGCTTGAGGAGGCGCTGATCTTCTTCATCTGTGCTGCAAGAATAAAATGGCAGGGTGCCAAACAGCATCCATGTGTCTTGATCACGAATATCAAGCAGCTGATGAATCGCATCACGCATTTGCGGAAGCGACAATGATTCAAGGGCGCTGGCAAAATCACTTGGGTACATTGGGTGAACTTCGTGGCGCTGGCATTTCATTTCCTCCACGATTTGCCGGTGGATGTGTTCAATATATGGAAGCGTGCGCTTATTCAGCATGGTTTCAGCAGATACGGTAACACCTGCTTTGACAAGTGCCCGGCTATTTTCAATCATGCGGTTAAATAATTTCTCGCGCTGCTCAAAGGTTGGTTTTCTGTCCATCATCGCAAAACCGACCGTTGCAAACTCTTCGACAGTTCCCCAGTTATGTGAGATGTGAAGGACATCTAAGTATGGAATAATTTCTTCATATCGCGCCAAATCAAGTGTTAAGTTTGAATTGATCTGTGTACGGACGCCGCGTTCATGGGCATACTTTAATAAAGGGACGACATATTCCCGCACAGATTTGAGAGAAAGCATAGGCTCTCCGCCTGTAATACTGATTGAGCGCAGGAGCGGAACTTCATCTAAACGGCGAAGTAACAAATCAAGCGGCAGTGCATGTGGGTCTTTCGGCTGCAAAGTATAGCCAACCGCACAGTGCTCACATCTCATGTTACACAACGTCGTTGTTGTAAATTCGATATTTGTCAGCTTCATCTCTCCGTAATCCTGCACATCGAGATAGGCTTCCCAAGGGTCGTATGCAGGTGTAATCGGACGAAGTGCTGTTTTTTGGTTCATGGTATCTATCTCCTTTTCATTCGGGCAAACGTAGACCCGCCAACAGTTAATTTTAAGCCCCATCACCGTTATACGCAAGTGGGGCATCATTGATTTACAAGGGGAAAAAAGATAAGCTAGAAACAAATGCTAAAGGGAGTGTATCTATGGGCAAGGCAGCAGACAGCAAAGAGCAGCAGGTTGATTATTTAAAGAACCGATTAGATATGTTTATGAATGTGATTGATTCATTAGATCCTGAATCAACAGATGTTGAGGATATAGACAGACTGATCCAGATGATTGACGACCTAGAAGCGAAATATGAACGGTTTAAAAGCGATTGGAAGGAAGAATAGCTCGCGCAGTGCGGGCTTTTTTCTTTAATTTGGCAGGTGAATCAGTGTATGAGTCTCGGTCTTATTCTGCACAATAGAAGAAAAACCGGGAAGTGACGTAAATGAAAAAATACATGCTCATCTGTTTATGTGCGCTTTTTGTATCCATGCCTCTCTCAGAAGCGGAAGCCGTGTCTAATAAGCCCGTCCATTGGGGATTTGCGAAAAGCAAAGAACACAAGCCAGCAGATGCGGGTAAAGAATTGAACGTCCTTTTAAAAAAGTATGATGCCTTTTATTTAGGAAACACGAAAAAGAAAGAGATTTATTTTACCTTCGACAATGGCTATGAAAATGGGTACACGCCGAAGATCTTAGATGTGCTGAAAAAACATCAAGTACCAGGCACCTTTTTTGTGACAGGGCACTTTGTAAAGGATCAGCCTGAGCTCGTCAAACGTATGGCAGAGGAAGGTCATATCATTGGCAACCACTCCTATCACCATCCAGATTTAACAACAAAGAGTACGAAAGAAATCAAAGAAGAGCTGGACCGTGTCAATGAAGCCGTGTACAAAATCACTGGAAAACAAGACAACCTCTATCTTCGTCCGCCGCGCGGTGTATTCAGTGAAAGAGTGCTGAAGGAAACAAAAGAGCTCGGCTACCAAACCGTTTTCTGGTCAGTAGCGTTTGTGGACTGGCATATTCATCATCAAAAAGGAAAACAGTATGCCTACGATCAAATGATGAAGCAGGCGCACCCAGGTGCCATTTACTTACTTCATACCGTCTCAAGAGACAATGCAGAGGCATTGGATGATGCCATCACGGCCCTGAAAAAACAAGGTTATTCCTTTAAAAGCCTAGACGATCTCATGCTTGAAAAAGTATGGCATCTCCCTCATCTATAGAAAAAAGCTTGCAGAAGACCTGCGAGCTTTTTCTTTATCCTTCTCTTATTTTACACTGAAACAAAATCGGATGATGGCGCGTGAAAGAGTCAATCAAGCCCTCACCGAAAATCGTGATACTTTGCTCCCAAGGATGTCCTAGCAAGCCCCAATGCATCTCCTTTGATAAAAAGAAATCATAATCCCCGTTAGGAAGCACAGGCACTGTCCATTCTCCAAATACATCTTTTTCAAATGAGCCGTATGGTGTGATCCAGTAGCATTCGTGCTGCCAATCGAGTGCCAGCATATATTCGTCTGTTCTCATATGCTCCTGAAAAGCAAGTAATGCTTTCTCTTCAAGGTCTTCCTCCGCATGTAGAAGGGAAGGGTCCTCAAAATAAACAGAGATATCATATGTAATATAAGGAGATGGTACGTGGAATGAGGGAAAACGAGAGATGCTTGGATTAAATTTGAAATCTCGATAGAACGTCTTCCATACCAGCTTTAGTTCTTGATGAGTCAATGGAATCCAGTTTTCCACCTTAACCGCCCCCAAGCTATTCTCTCAACAAATTATTTGAAAATGCGGAACCACCCTTTATGCTTAAACCACAAAAGCATACCCGAGACGAGCAGACCCATGAAAATCAGCACCCCAAAATAGCCATACTTCCAGTGTAATTCAGGCATGTTATCAAAGTTCATTCCGTACACCCCAACAATAAAGGTCAGTGGGATAAAAATGGTCGACACAATGGTCAATGTCATCATGATCGCATTCATTCGATTGGAATTCAGCGTCTGATAGCTGTCTCGTAAATCGGCCGTCATATCACGGTTTGACTCGACGATCTCGGTTAGTTTCAAAAGGTGATCATAAATATCATTGAAATATGCTTGCCGGTTCGTATCGCTTCTCATCGTATTTGTGTTGACAATACGATATAAAAGGTCCCTCATCGGGATAATCGTTCTTCGCAGCTTGAGCAAATCGGATCGAATTCCGAATACTTCGTTCATCAGCGTTCCATATGTTTTATGACCTTCTTCATCCTCAATTTCATTCAGCCTGTCCTCAATTTGATAAATGATTGGGAAATAATCATCGGTAAGCTGATCAATCAGCATATAAGCAATATGCTCAGGTCCGCTATTTCGGGTTTTGTCAGATTCTTTGAGCTTTCGAATGACACGATCAATGTATGGCGCTTCCTTCAAATGAAAGGTCACGATATAATTGTCACCGACAAACAGATCGATTTCCTCAGATCGAAGCGTCTTTTGATTCAGGGCATGAAGCACGAAAAATAAATATCCTTCATAAAAATCAAGCTTCGGCCGCTGTAAATAATGGAAGCAATCCTCAATCGCAAGCGGATGGAACTGAAAGTATTCCTTCAAAAGCGCTGCTTCCTTTTCCGTTGGCGCATGGAAATCAATCCAGTACCAGGCGATATCGGGGCTTGAAAGCTGCTGTAATGTTGCATGTTCAATCAAGTCGCCGTTTTTTGTCACTGCAATTTTTTTCAGCATGTGCACCCCTCCAGACTTGCATTATATCATGAAGCAGCACCGGTGAACTTATACGTGTTCTGCATAAAAAAGCCGATCTCATTACTGAGATCGGTCCAATGTGCGTGTATGATTGATGGGTAAAACCGAGAATTAAGGACGACGGAAGTTGACGAAACCACCGTTACGGTCGAACCAGCCTCTAAACGCCCAGTTGATGTAGCCGCCGTCACCTTTGTTTGTGAAAGATCCATTTTCAAATACCCAAACTCCGTAAGTAATGCTTCCGTATTTCACAGTAGCAAACGTTTTGACTCCGTTGAAACGAGTCTCATAACCTTGGCTTAAGTTAAATACCATGACATTGTATTTTGAGCCCGCAGCATAGAAAGCAGACTCCATTAGTCCTTTGACAAAGCCTTCACGGTTTGTGTTAGCATTTGCAGCATTGATTAATGCATTAGCTATACCAAGTACGTCAAAGTTAATATTAACGTTTCCTGCGGTTGTAGATGCTTTACTTTCAACAGCTTTGTTTAAAACAGTTTGCTGAACAGTAGTTGAAACTGGAGTAGTTTTTTGTTCAGCAGCGTCAGCGAATACTGGTAGTGTCGAAGAAACAGCAGTGGCAAGGGCAACAGAAAGAATGGTTTTTTTCATTGGTCGGATCTCCTTTGTTTTTAAATTTTGGGTCTTTCTTTTCGTAAAAAGTGAAACTAGGTGAAGCCGGTTATCAATGAGGTAAAATATGGTCCTGCAAGATAAAACAAATGATTGCCTAATCAGCTAATTCCTTTGTTCACCTCCTTGATATGTCATAATTATACAAATGTTTTCGGAATAGAAGATATCACCCAGAGGTTCTATTTCTAATTTAAGGTAAATGATCCTAAAATATTGAAGGATGCTGTCGTATTTTAGCTGAATTCGACTAAAAATGTTTCTTCATCCAAAAGGAAAATGACCGTAAATAAGGAAGATATAACTGATAAATTCTTGTACTCTTTATGTTTAAAAGTATTCAATATGGAGAATCATTCATGCAAAGTGAAACAATCGCATCTGCGTGTTTGCAGAAAGGAAGAGTAAAACATGTGGGAAAAAGAGCTGGTGGTGGAGCCGCCGTATCATTTCGATCAAGTGCTCAGACGCTTATCAAGTGATCCATTAAAAGCAGTCGATTTGAATAAACGAGAAATCAAAGTACCAATTAGGTTAGAACAAAAACCATACGTTGTCGTCGTTCAAGCCACCGGAACAAAAGAAGCGCCCACGTTTCGGGTGCAAGGAAAAGGTCCTGAGGAACCTCTCATATGTGAGGTGAAGCGGATATTTGGCATGAAGCATCAATTACACGCTGTGCATGAGCATTTTTCTCAAACGAATTTAGCGTCCATATTTGAGCGTCATGTCGGGACACCGCTCATGCTGGATTTTCATTTATATCATTGTTTGATGAAATGCATCATTCATCAGCAGCTCAATCTGGCGTTTGCTTATGAGCTCACGAAACGGTTTGTTCATACGTACGGCGAGCAAATAGAAGGCGTTTGGTTTGATCCTTTACCGGAAACCATCGCCTCACTTGAAACAGAGGATTTGAGAAAGCTCCAATTTAGTCAGCGGAAAGCGGAATATGTCATTGATGTATCGAAGCGAATTGTGAGCGGCTCTCTTTGTTTAGAAGAATTACACGATTTAACTGATCTGGAGGTGGAAGAACGTCTTCTTCCGATTAGAGGAATTGGCCCTTGGACAGTTCAAAATGTGCTCATGAATGGGCTTGGAAGACCAAATCTCTTTCCGATGGCAGATATCGGTATTCAAAACGCCATCAAGCGGCACTTTGACCTGCCTGAAAAGCCGACAAAAGAAGAAATGGCAGCATTAAGCAAGGAGTGGACCCCGTATTTAAGCTACGCTTCTTTATATTTATGGAGAAGCATTGAGACAGATAAATAAATGAAAGGGATTTTCTCTCTTTGTCCAAGTCATGATATACTAATGAGATGGAATAAAATGAAGACAACCTATCAAGGGTTCAGATAGAACGGAGAGAATGAAGTGAAGGAAAAACAGCAAGGTGCCCTTTTACAAAAGGGACAGCAGTTCCCGCTTACCATTAAACGCCTTGGCATTAATGGGGAAGGGGTCGGTTATTTTAAAAAGCAAGTGGTCTTTGTCCCGGGTGCGCTTCCAGGCGAAGAAGTGGTTGTGGAAGCAACGAATGTCCAAGCAAAATATGCAGAAGGTACGGTTAGAAAAGTCCGAAAGCGCTCCGAGCATCGAGTGAAACCGCCATGCCCAGTATACGAGCAGTGCGGAGGCTGTCAGCTACAGCATTTGGCATACGAGCAGCAGCTAAAGGAAAAACGAGATATTGTCATTCAATCAATAGAACGACATACGAAGCTATCAGTTGAAAAACTAGATATTCGACCAACGATCGGTATGGAAGATCCGTGGCACTACCGGAACAAAAGCCAGTTCCAAGTAGGGCGTTCTCACAGCGGTGACATCATTGCTGGGCTTTATGGACTGAACTCTCATAAGCTTGTACCGATCAAGGAATGTATCGTGCAGCATCCAAATACGAACAAAACAACGGGCGTTGTCCGCAAAATCTTAGAGAAATTCGGTGTATCGGTCTACAATGAACGGACAAGAAAAGGCGACGTACGCTCAATTGTCGTGCGTGTCGGCTTTGAAACAGGGGAAGTACAAGTCGTCCTTGTCACATCGAAACCTGAATTTCCAAAGAAAAAAGAAATCGCCGAAGCCATTCAAAAACGTCTGCCAGAAGTGACGTCCATTATGCACAATGTCAACGGTGAAAAAACGTCGGTCATCTTTGGCCATAAGACATCTCACCTAGCTGGCAACATGGTCATTCAAGAATTTTTAGGAGACGTCTCCTTTGAACTGAGTGCACGTGCTTTCTTCCAATTGAATCCGAAGCAAACGCTAAAGCTTTACGACGAAGCGAAAAAAGCGGCCAAACTGACTGGCAAAGAAAAGGTTGTCGATGCGTATTGCGGCGTTGGAACGATTGGGATGTGGCTTTCAGATGGTGCCAAAGAAGTACGAGGAATGGATGTCATCAAAGAATCGATTGATGATGCCAAGAAAAATGCCAAAAAACACGGCATGAAAAACGCGACCTATGTGACAGGAACAGCGGAACATTGGCTGCCAAAATGGGTCAAAGAAGGCTTCCGTCCTGACGTCATCGTCGTGGACCCGCCAAGAACAGGCTGCGAGCGCACCTTCTTAGACACTGTCAAACAAGTCAAACCAAAACGTCTTGTCTACGTCTCTTGCAACCCATCCACACTAGCAAAAGACCTTGAATACATGTCAAAAGACTACAAAATCGAATACATGCAGCCAGTGGATATGTTTCCGCAAACGGCGCATGTGGAGACAGTTGTATCAATGGTTAGAGTATAAAAAGTGAAGTGAATAAAGACTGTCCGTGATTTGAATACTGGTGTCTAGCTGGTAGGATGATCACGGATTTTTTTATACTGATCCATAGGTGTCGATCAGAGTAAACCATATAAAGGAGATAGAGGAGGATGAAAATGAGTCAATTCGATATTCTAACAAAATACATACCGCTGCTTCAGGAAGATCATATTGGAGAATGGGTAATCGATCAAGAAAATGATGGCACAGCTGAACATCCGATTCAGATGCCCTTTGTGAATTATTCCGAAACGGTTCGTCACTTGATCGAAGATGTTTATACCTTTGCAAAACAACATCAAGAGCTGGAGCTTACCCGCTACAGAGAGATCCTCAAAGAAAATGGGATTGAAGGTGGACCGAACGATATGGAGAATGTGGACATTTCAAATTTAAATGCGCAGTGTGTGCTTGCTCTCATGATGGGGGTTGTAAGAGCCGAACGGTTTAGCGAGGGTGCCATATTCAATTTCTTTAAAAGTGGAGATATTGTAAAGTGCCTGAAAAGATTGGATTGTTTGGGGTAAATGAATAAATTCAAGGGGTGATGGCATGTGCTCCGCTCTTATCAGAAAGCATTCTTTTAAAAGTGAATCGAAAACCTTCGTTTTAGGCACTATTTGAAAATAGTGCTTTTTTGTTTCTACTGAAGCGAATCGACATTTTTAAATTCTTCAGTTGACTTTCCCCTTTACTGAAAGGTTTATACTTTGATCAGATCAACAAAACGGAGGAGATGCAGGATGTTCAAGATCGGCGATTTTTCTATGTTAAGTAAAGTGCCTGTTAAAACCTTAAGATATTATGACCAAATTGATTTATTAAAGCCTAAGCAGATTGATCAAGATTCGGGATACCGATATTACTCAGCTGAGCAGCTGCTTGAGGTCAATCGAATTTTTCTGTACAAGGAATTGGGCTTTACGTTAAAGCAAATGGCTCAGCTTCTTCGGGAAGATATTTCGGTAGAGCAGATTCAGGGCATGTTTCTGCTGAAAGAAAGTGAGATTCAGCAATTGATCGAGAGAGAACAACAGAAATTAGCGCGTATTAAGGAGCGGATGCACCTCATTAAACGAGAGGGGTGTGTTGAAAAAGAACAGGAGGTCATTATCAAATCTGTTGAAAGCAAAAGCATCATGTCTTTTCAATCCAACGGAACTGTTGACGAAATTCCTTCATTCTTTCAAACGTTTCATCATTTATTACTTAAAAATCAACAAGAATCGATCTCGGGACCACAAGTGGTGCTGTGGAGGGAATCAATGGAAAAAGAAAGTGAGTTCGAATTTGAGGTGGGGTATTCCGTCAAATCGTTAAGGGGCACTCTTCCTCAAGGAATCAAGATACGTACGTTACCTGCAGAAGAAACCATGGCGACACTGTTATTTCATTCACATTCTCCATCCGCACAAACTGCTTGTATTGACCTGGCGACATGGATCGAAAATAATGGATACCGCGTGAAAGAAGACCAGCCGGGCCGAGAGATTTATTACCCTTTGTCTGAAAATGAAGAAGGCAGACTCATTGAAATTCAAATTCCTATTAAAGATGAGATCAAATCGTAAACTTTGCCCAAAGGAGAAACGTCACGATGAAAAATAAAACCGTTGTCTATTTACTTGCATTAGCAGCCTTTTTAATTGGAACGATCGAATATATCATTACAGGCATTATCCAGATGGTCGCAGATGATTTACATGTCACGACGTCTGCTGCTGGATTATTGGTCACGTCTTTAGCGCTCTCAGCAGCAATCGGCGCACCGATTGTCATTGCACTCACAATCAATATGGACCGCAGAAAAATATTATCATGGATGCTGATCATTTTTATTTTAAGTAATTTCATCACAAGTGTCAGCCATTCGTTTGAAATGGTGATGATGACAAGGATTTTACAAGGAATCAGTGGGGGGACTGCTATTGTAGTGGCAATGGCTGTTGCGACTCGTCTTGTAGAACGTGAAAAAAGAGGAACAGCCATTGGCATCATTTTAATGGGATTAAGCAGCTCCTTGGTTTTAGGTGTTCCAATCGGGACATTTCTAAGCAGTATGATCGGATGGAAAGCATTATTCGCAACCATTGGATTGATCACGCTTATTCCGCTGATTGTTGTGTATAGGCGAATTCCGTCTATGAAAGAACAAGAACCGGTGACACTTGGTATGCAATTATCGATTTTAAAAGATAAGCGAATATTACTTGCGGTGGCAGTGACGCTATTCTATGTAGGTGGATATTCCACGTTATTTACCTATTTAACGCCCTTCCTGCAAGCATCAGCAAACCTTAGTATCACAGAAATCAGTGGCATTTTATTACTAGCTGGAATATGCAGCTTTTTGGGCTCCAGCCTTGGAGGGATTGCAGCAGATAAAAAGGGCCCAATATTCACGATTTTCTCTGGAATCATTCTGCAAATCATCATGCTCATGCTGCTAGCATTTGTCACAGGGAATCTCGTGGTCATGGTGGCTGTCATCATGATATGGATGATCGCTACATGGAGCACATCACCAGCTCAGCAGCTATATCTTGTAACACTTGTACCAAAATCTCCTGATATCGCATTAAGTGTCAATACATCATTTATTCAATTCGGATTTGCCTTAGGCTCTGGTGTAGGAGGGATTGTGTTAAGCGAAACATCTATATTAAACCTAAGCTGGATCAGTGCTGGAACCGTTTTTCTCGCTTTACTCATGACCATTCTAATGGTGGCGTTTGACCGATTTTCTCAGCGTAAGAGTTTAAAGGTGATCGAGCAAGGAAGCTAACTTAAATTCAATTTTGTATAGAAGGAACTACTTATTTCGGGTAGTTCCTTTTTGATTTGAAGAATGAACCAGTGAAGTTGTTTATTTGCTACAATAGGAGTCAATATCCAAAGAATGAAGGCATCAACAAATTTCTTTTAAAAACGATGAATGTCTAACAAAAGAACTGCTAGACGAGGAGAGAAAATAGAATGCAAATAAGTGAGGATATCATCAATCGAAAAGGCGCTCGAAAGGGGACTGATATCCCTCGTGACGTCTGGACCCTTTTGAATCAGGGAGAGATCGAAAGTGTGAATTTAACTGAATGGCTGGCTGTCAATCATATGACGCTAATACAGCATGTTTTGCCGTCCGTTGGTTTAGACCATTATATAGACGATATTTCATCTGAGATCACTAAACAAAAAGCTGAATCAGGAATGAAAGCAATTCGTCTCATCGGTCAATTGTTAGATGAAGTGCTACACGAAGAGAATGAGGAAAAACAAGCGGAAGTACTACAGGCATTTGCTCACCACGTATCTGATAGCGTTCGCTGTTGGGCTGCTTATATGAACAAACAACACTTATCAACTCTGGAAGAGAAACTTGCGTACATTCAGCCATTTGCAGCTGATCATCATTTTGGTGTACGAGAAATTGCGTGGATGTCAGTGAGAGAAAGCCTCAGTCATCAGCTTGATCAAAGTATAGAATATTTAACAGAATGGGCAAAAAGCGGGGATGAAAATATTCGCCGGTTCTCTGTAGAGTCGATCCGTCCTAGAGGGGTATGGACAAAGCATATTGAGTTATTAAAACAAGAGCCAGAGAGGGTGCTGCCTATTCTAAATTTACTCAAATCCGATCCATCAACATATGTTCAAGATTCTGTAGGAAACTGGCTCAATGACGCTAGTAAAACACAACCAAATTGGGTAACAAACCTGTGCGACCAGTGGTCAAAGGATTCTGATACAAAAGCAACTAGCAGAATTGTTAAGAAAGCCAAGAGAACGATTGTGAAGGGGAATTTGTGAATAAGAATATGAATTGAAATTTCTTTATAATACAAAATTCATATTATTTCTGCTGACTAACTCTAAAAATAATATTCATTTATAAAGAAAACAATATACAGAGAGAGTGAATAGTACCATTGATGAATCAAGATACTTTTGCTGAATGGTTAAGAACTTATGCAAATATAAAACCATACTCTATAGGAAGATACTCTAAAGCTATTGGTACAATATCATTAGAATTAAGAGATTATGGATTACAGAGTTTTAATTTATTTACTTTAACTGATACTGCCTTTATCGATGCAATTCTTGATAATTCTGAGTTTAAAAAGAAGAATGAAAAAGGACATAGGATGTATAGTGTAGCTTTAAATCATTTTAAAAAATACCTAATAGGAAATTCTGCTGATATCAGTAGTGTTGATATTGAGGATAAGCCAAAAAATAGGCCTAAACATAGGTTAGTGAATAATAAAAAGGTATGGCGTAGAAATCCTAAATATGCAAGTGGAGCTATAGCCGATGCAAACTATTTATGTGAGTTTGACAATCAACACAAGCATTTTATTTCTAAGTTTAATGGAGAGAATTATGTAGAGGCTCACCACTTAATACCAATGCAATATCAAGACCAATTTGATAAAAGTTTAGACATCCATGCTAATATTGTTTCAATTTGTTTAGTCTGTCATAAAAAAATCCATTATGGACGATTTGAGGACAAGAAAGAAATATTAGATAAGCTATTTAACAGTAGGATACAAAGACTTATTAAAGGTGGAATAGATATAGAAATTTCACAGTTATACTCTTACTATCAGGATTAAGAAATCTAAGGAAATTATTTCTGGCTTAATTATTCCTACAGCAAAATAGGATGCTAACAGACAAAATTTAATTAATGTCAAAAATCACCCAACATATCATTTAAAGAATGAATTTCAATTGCTCTGCACAAAATAAAGCTTTACATGTTCTATCATCATCATATAAGATATGGAGAAATTAAAAGCGAAGAAAAGGACATGAGCCATTTTTACTGGTTACCAGAGAGGGAAGTCACGCTGAAATCTTCCTAACGCAGAAAAGTGTCTTACCACCTTTGAGCTGTATTGGGGAAATCATAGTATCCAATATCGTCTACGCCACGTTACGGCACCAGAGCCATAAAGCGAATACGCGTTATGGGAATTTGGGTGGAACCACGGATCACACATTCGTCCCTCTATGAGGGATGGGTGTGTTTTTTTGTTCACTCCTATATCATCATTGCTTTGAAAAGGACATGAGCAGCTTTTATCGGTTACTAGAGAGGGAAGTCACGCTGAAATCTTCCCAACGCAGAAAAGTTGTCTTACCACCTTTGAGCTGTATTGGGAAAAATTGAAGTATCCAATACCGACTATGCCACGTTACGGCACCAGAGCCATAAAGCGAAAATGCGTTATGGGAATTTGGGTGGAACCACGGATTACACATTCGTCCCTTTATGAGGGATGGGTGTGTTTTTTTATATCAAAAAATGAAAGGTGTGTCAGTCATGAAAGAAAACATGGTGAAGATTCAATTTCCAGATGGAAAGATAAAGGAGTTTTCTGCAGGTACGACTGTCGCAGGTGTTGCCTCCCATATTAGCCCGAGTTTAAGGAAAAAAGCAGTGGCAGGAAAGATCAATGATCAATTGGTCGATTTAAGTCACCAGCTGGACAGCGATGCTGGGCTGTCTATTGTCACACTCGATTCAAAAGAAGGGCTTGAAGTGCTGCGCCATACATCTGCACACGTATTAGCCCAAGCGGTGAAAAGGTTATATGACAATGTCACACTTGGAATCGGACCTGTCATCGAAAATGGATTTTACTATGATATGAAGCTAAATCAAACATTAAGCGTAGAGGATTTGGCAGAGATTGAAAAAGAGATGGAAAAGATCATAAACGAGAATCATCTCATCCAAAGAAAGGAGGTCTCTTACAAAGAAGCTGAATCGTTGTTTGCACATGATCCATATAAGCTGGAGATTTTAAAACGACTCCCATCTGAAGAAGCCATCACAGTGTATCAGCAGGGTGAATTTATCGACTTATGCCGCGGGCCTCATTTACCTTCTACTGGGTTCGTAAAGTCATTTAAACTAACACGTGTTGCAGGTGCTTATTGGCGGGGTGACAGTCATCAAGATGTATTGCAGCGAGTGTATGGTGTAGCGTTTCAACTTCCAAAACATCTAGCTGAGTATCTTCATTTCATGGAAGAAGCAAACAAGCGTGATCACCGGAAATTAGGGAAACAATTATCTCTGTTCATGTTTTCGGAAGAAGCGCCAGGTATGCCGTTTTATTTACCAAAAGGTCAGCTTGTCAAAAATGAATTAATGGCTTTTTCTAGAGAAGTGCGAGGCAAAGCGCAATATGAAGAAGTGAGCACACCGTTTATGATGAACCAAGAGCTTTGGGAAAAGTCGGGACATTGGGATCATTATCATGAAAATATGTATTTCTCAGAAGTAGACCATACAAGCTTTGCTTTAAAGCCTATGAATTGTCCAGGACATATGCTCATGTTTAAAAACAGCTTATTTTCATACAGAGACCTTCCGATCAGGATGGCTGAGTTTGGTCAGGTGCATCGTCATGAATTTAGCGGAGCATTAAATGGATTGTTCAGGGTCAGAACATTTTGCCAAGATGATGCCCATATTTTTTTGAGAGAAGATCAAATTGAAGCTGAAATCAAACGGATTTTCCAATTAGTTGATCATGTGTATCGGACATTTGGGTTTGAGTACTCTGTGGAACTATCCACTCGTCCTGAAAAAGCGTTAGGCGATGATGCCATTTGGGATATCTCTGAATCAGCGCTAAAGAATGTGCTTGATCGGCTAAAAGTCGATTATCAGCTAAATGAAGGAGATGGGGCATTTTATGGCCCGAAAATCGATTTTCATATAAAAGATGCCTTGCAGCGGAGCCATCAGTGCGCCACAATTCAGTTAGATTTTCAAATGCCTGAGAAATTTGATTTAACATATATCAATGAAAAGAATGAAAAGGTACGGCCAGTTGTCATTCATAGTGCCATTTTCGGTTCTCTGGATCGTTTCCTTGGCATTCTCATCGAGCATTTTGCAGGCGCCTTCCCGTTATGGCTGGCACCAGTACAAGTACAAATCATCCCTGTCTCAACGGTTCACCTTGATCACTGCCTTGAGGTGCAGCAGCAATTAAGAAAGATCGGAATAAGAGTGATAATCGATGAACGGGATGAAAAACTCGGCTATAAAATGAGAGAAGCACAAATGCAAAAAATCCCTTATATCGCTGTCATTGGCGATACAGAAATGGAAGAAAAAACACTGAACATCAGACAGCATGGAGAAAAGACATCTAGACAGCTGTCTGTTGATGACTTTAAACACCTGGCAGCCCACCAAATAAAAAACAGATCAGCTGTTCAAATATGATGTGCTGATTTCATGAAGAAAGATAAGACGTTCATTGAATGATGGGCGTCTTTTCATTTGCGAAAAAAGCCGAATTGACAGTAGAAAGGGAAAATATTGAAACATTTTTTCGGTAAAATCGTAATAAAGATAGAGCGTTCAACAGAAACATTTAAAACGGAGAGGAGTATTACATGGAACAAGCTGCACTGAAAAAGATGAGGACAAAACAAATAGCTGTCTCTAATTTGATATTCGGACTTATGATCATCGCTTTTTTTATGGTGATTCAAATCTTTAATATCCAACTTACACATTTCTTTTTGTGTTTAGGCATTTTAATGCTTCTCCAAGGCATTATAGGCTTTATCAAAAAAGGAAAAACAAAGTTTTTCATACCTATTTTTGAGCAGGTAGCTATTTATGAAAAAGAGAAATTAGGAAAAGAGTGGGAGAAAGAAAAATTTTTAGAGAATGTTTGGAAAGTCGTATTGAGTGGCATTATGTTTTTTCAATCATTTAGTTTTCAAAATGTAACGAATCCATTTAGTGACATCGAGCCTGTATTTACCATTTTCTTGTTTTTAATCGTTCTAGCCTCTATCAATATAAGCATGCTTTTTCGCTTTCGAAAAATCGACAGATCGACTGAAGGAGAATTAACAGGCTATACAAAAGAGTCTAACATGATGGGAATTGCTTTAGGGTTATTGATGGCAATCATCATCTCTATCTTTATCGTAATTTTTCTTCTTCCATAAAACATCATTATTTTGAGGTGAAACCATTGAATGCAAAAATTAAACAACTGATTGATCAGACAAAGGCGAAATTTGGCTTAGATCTTTATCATCTAAAAAGACACAGCTTTCATCGTTACGTCAATATGTTTAATGAAACGATTTATACATTCAATATGGAATGGTTCCCCTCTCATGAAACGGAACCTGAGGACGACGATTTAAACCCAGACGGCACAGCCATTATTGAAGTGAATTTGAATACGGGACAGGTGGAAACAGTTATTTTTGTCATGGACAAAACCTATGCGCAGCATGGTGTCACATTTAAGAGACCATATCCAGCTCATGTCATTCAATGGATCGAACAAGAAACAGGGTTGATCTATGGTGAGCATTTTCACATGCATCAGAAGGAGAAAGGGGGACTTTTTTTCGAAGAAGCAATAGATGGTGTGAAAGTGACGCCTTCAGGCAGAATTGAGGTGAAATGGGATGAACATGGACAGCTCATGTACTTTACACACCACGGACCATTTTTAGCCAAAACATTACTGAGAGCTGAGGAATATGTGCTTTCTATTGATAAGCTGGAGAACTTAGCCGAGCAGCAAGTGCAGCAGTTTCAATGGCCTTCCTTCGAGCACAATCGAATTCGAACAATTTATGCATTAGAAGAAATCTATGTCAAGAACGATGGAACAGGAACTATACCGTTTGAAATTGGGCGTGAAGAAACACTTTGTATACACATGAATGAGATCATTGAATGGAATGAACCGTTAAACAAAGCCTTTGAAAAAAAGGAAATGAATATCCATGAGGACATTTCAGCTGAACAAGCTTTCTCATTGGAGCCTTCACCGGATACCATCCCGATATCAAAAGAAGAGCAAGCTGAGTGTATAAAAGCAGTCCGAACCTTTTTGGCGCAAAAATATTCAAAGGATACAGGAAAGTGGGTTCTGAAAACACTCCATCGTGATCATGGATACATCCATGCGATATTAAAAATGAACGGGCAAGAAGGCAGTGGATTTATGGACAAGATCAAGGTCTTCATTGATGCCAGCTCGTTTGAAGCCGTTAATTACATAGATAAAAAAGAAATGTTTCAAGTGTGCGGGATACTGAGTCCCTCTCAAGCGGCAAGTGAAATTACTGTATCTCAGAAAGAAGCCTTTGAAAAATTGAGAGAACGTCTTGAACTGACACCTATCTACGTCTATGACGAAGCGCAAAAACAATATGTTCTATGCGGAAAGCTCGATTGCCATGATGGTGTTGATGCAGAGAGCGGCGAAGTGTTTTCTTTGAAAGACCTCTCATAATGTCTGAAAGAACAGTGAGGAGCTGTTCTTTTTTGTCTCATTGCACCAATTTTTTGAAGAAATTTGGAATTTTGTAGCAGGAAGTTGTCGTTTCATCACGAAAGAAACAGATAAGAATATGATCATAGGTCCATCGGTTGGAATATAGTAGACGTCATACATAGTAAACACTCCTGACAGTAAAGTTGAGCTACAATGCTTTTTGAAGAAAAATGAAATCGTGTCTCTAGTAGTATACGACATTTGGTGGACTGACATCATAGGATGACTTGAACACGTTTGTTTTTAGGTAAGCTTGAAGCCATGATAGAAGAAAGTGAGGATATCTACCTTGAGTACATTGGAAGTGTTTCGTCAGTTTTTGGTTGACCATTATCCTGCGTTACAAGATGAACTTTGGCTGAAAGATGTTGATACCCTTCGAATCTCTCCTATTCTTCATCCTTTTCTGAAAAGCAAGCTGCCAGAGGGGATCGAAAAATTCACTTGTGTACTATTCACGCAGCAGACAGATCAAACCGCTGCACCGCTCAAAGTATACCTTCTATTAGATGAATATGAGCAATCACTTTACGCCATTGATTTGATGAATGAACAAATCGTGCTTCATTAATACAGAAGCAAAAAGCTGCTTGAGAAGCTCTCAAGCAGCTTTTTTTGAATGAAGATTAGTCGATCATATCAACCAATCTTCGGTTCAAGTTGTCCAATTCTTTCTTTGTTGGAAAAGAGCTGATCAGCAGTGTATATCGTCCAAATTGAATAGGGAGCTCGGTATCGGTCACGATCATATCAATCCCAAGTTGATCCATCGTTACATCATTTAATGTATTTTCTGGACTTGTAAAAGTGTGAATGAGAGGAGGCACGCTTAATTTAATTAAATCTGCTATAAACAAACTATGATAATAGCCTAATGTTGAAATAACAAATATGTTCAACACGTTTCTTCGCTCCATTTCAAATTGAACAAGCCCTCTCCAGGTAGACGTAATGATACGGATCAATTCCCGTTCATTTTTCACAAAAGAAGCGAGTATATCGTCTGTTTTTAACTCTTGGATGATATGAGTAATCCTCGAATAGAAGTAAGGAAGCTGCTCTTTCACCTCTGATAAATAACTCGATTTCTTTTTGAAAAGGAATCCATCTCTCACGGTAATTTCCTTAGAATACACATAATATTGGAGAAGAATCAGTGTCATCACCTTGCGATTAGCCACCTCTTGATGATAAATCAACTCCAATTGATTGATAAATGAATGAATGGCTTCAAAGAGGTGTGGTGTATGCGATTGAAAGAACGTCAACTTTTCTTCGACAGATTCAATTGATTTAAAGTGGCCAATAGCTGGTTCGATCAATAGTAAAAAGACAAATTCGTGATGATCCAGTGTAATACCAAAAATGTCCTTTGTCATTTGGCAAATATGCTCTTCCCAGTTTTTGATTTGATTATAGATACCTTTGGCTGTAGAGGTCTGTTTTTCTTCATTCATCGAGTACGTATAATTGCGTCGTATGGTAAAATTTTTCCTCACTCGGTGAATGGAAACACCGAGCCACAGGCAGTATTTATCTATAGCCACATCTGGTACATTGACTTCGAGCACCTGAAATAGCTCTTGTAATAAATCAACTGCGTCTTGCTTTTGAATATCATCGAATGGCCAAAGCCGGCTTCCATACACTTCAAACAAAAACTCAACAAAGAATTGACGAATCTCCTTCTCATTCCCATGGAACTGCATACTATCTGGGCGTAACTCGATGTCATAGGATGTAAGGATCGAATTGATTTTATGAATGGTGTTATACAATGTGGATCTACTAATATTAAGCGTGTCCATCCATTCATAGAAAGACCTGTTTTGTTCGAAAAAAATGCCGTCAATCAATCGAATTTCAATCGTATCTTTTAAAATTTCTTTGATATAGTAGTCTACTCGTATCGTCTGTGTATAACAAATGGATATGCCTTGTCTTGGCTTTATGTGGATTAACGGCTCTCCATTCTCTGTTTTGAACGATTTCATTTGTTCTAAATCGCTTTGAATGGCACGAACCGAACCGATATGTTCATTCGATATTTCTTGAAGGCTCCACCACTTATTTTTGGATACAAGCAGTTTTAAAATTTTTATCCATCTCTTTGATTTATTATCAATGAGCTCCATCAAACAACTAACTCCTTCCCTTGGCTTGCCTCTATATTATGAAGTTCACTTAAAGAACATTTGATTCTCAAAATAGGCATGAAATGATTGTAATGTTTAGGCTAAATCGTTTTGTCTTCACTTTTGATGATAAAAGAGAAAAAAATTAGACGAAAACAAATGTTATGCGCTGATTCTCCATATTTTTCTTTTAAAAGGTGATAAGTAAGCCATGAATCCTATAAAAATGGATCATTTTAGATATTTTGTTTATTTTTTTGCTGTTGAAACGGTAAATGTAAGAATAAAACGGAGAAGCTTTTTGATTACCATATGAAAGGGAGTAGAAAGGAATGCGATCTATATGATGCTGAACTGTCTCACCATACATACCATATGATACATGCTTGTTTCATATGAATGAACCATATGTGAATATATGATTATATAAGCATGTAAACATCATTTATTGTTCATTCCAGTATAAATAGAAAATTCACATTTATTTTTTCATGATCCCTCTCACTATTCCCCATTTCTATAGACCCCTATCCAGTTACTATATCCACTACTCATGATTACCTTTCAAGCTCATGATTGATCATCTCATTTTATTCATAGGGTCTTAAGGTGCAATTTTTAGAAAATATTTGATTAGAAACGGAGTGGTTTATCAGACAAGATACAAATGGTTTTTTATCGTTGTTGAAAATTAATTTTAGAAAAGGGTGGATGTATTGAAAAGAATATTGTCATTGGCTCTCATCGCGGTGTTAGTCATACAGTCTAGTATATTAGGAATCTTGCCTCTGGCAGGGGCACAAGCCAAAGAAAGCCAAGAAAACATTTATGGGGATATTGAGTTTGCTGATAGCGAAGGAAACAAGTTATCAAACATGGAAGATCAGCAAGTAAGAAAGGCCACTGTCCATTGGTCTATAAAAGGAATTGATCTAAAAAAGCAATATCCGTATGTTCTCTCTCTTCCTTCAGCCATTCAGGTAGAGAAGGAGCAGAATGAACCAATTATTGTCAATGAAGTATCTGTTGGAGAGTATACCGTTTCAAAACAAAATGAAGTGACGGTCATATTTAAAGAAGATGTTGAGCTTGATCCAAATTTAGAAGGAGCAATAGACATCGATGTCACTAGTATATCTGAGCAAAAAGAGAAAACAAAGCAAAACGAGCGTAAAGAAAGCCTTCCAAAAGATGACACAACCTCAACTGAGAAAGACAAAGCAGCTAAGAATCAAGAAGCCGCTCAAACGAAACAAAGCGATGAGGATGAATTACTAAAAAACAAAGTGAGCATATCTAAGCGTGTAGGGCTGCAAAGTGTTTCAAAACAAATGCTGATACAAGAAAATCTCCTCACTGATGCGAAATTGATATTTGAAGATCAGGAAGGAAATTCAGTTGATAGGCCTGATATCAACTCGCTGATTTCCATTAACTATAAGTGGGCCATCCCGAATGGGCATAGCTATAATGGCGGTGATGAATTCCATTTCAAGGTTCCAGAGGAATTAGTGATTTACGAAAAAATCGATCGTCTCGAGATGAAATTTAATCAAGCAACCATTGGTTATTTTTCTGTAGATGAAAGTGGAAATGCCTCCATCGAATTCACTGACTTTATCAAACAATATTCAAATATCCATGGAACACTTCAAGTGTGGACGCAATTAGATAAAAAAACTGTCATTACTGAAGAAAAAGAAGTGGTCATTACTCCAATTGAAGGCAAAGATACGATATCGATCCCGATTCAATACATTCCAAATGGCCCAAATGTCTCTAAAAAGGGAAAACCCAATCGATCTTACAATGCTGAAACCATTCAATGGACAGTCGATTTTAATATGGACTTAGACGATGTGAAACAAGCGAGACTGTTAGATCCGATTCAAGAAGGTCAAGCGTTAAAAAAAGATTCAATCAAGCTTTACCGTGTTGATACAAAGCTAAATGGTGAAACCTCGCTTGGTCAGCTGCTTGACGAAAACCACTACACAATCGGCCAAACAGCAGATGGTCAAGATTTCACGATTGAATTTAAAGATGACGTGCATCTAGCTTACCGTTTAATGTATGAAACGGACATTACGAATCAAGATCAGTCTGCGTTTCGTAATAAAGCGTCCCTTGTCTCTGCTGATAAAGTGATTAGTTCAGCAGAAGGAACAGTGAATGTGACAAGAGGCAGTCCTTTAAGTAAAAAAGCCGCCCACTACGACCCAGTCACACAAATAATTACGTGGGAAATTCGTTATAACTATAACGAAAAAAAGATTGCTGAAAAGGATGCTTTGTTAGAAGACTTCTTTAATGGCACACAGGCGCTGATTTCTGATTCATTTCAAGTCAAGGAAGTCACAATTGATCAGGATGGCAAAGAATCAGGAACAAAAGCGTTTGGAAATTATGTGGTTCAACCTCAAAAAAAGGATGAACAAAACGGGTTTACCTTGCAATTCAATCAAGATATTCAATCTGCTTATCTCATCACATATCAAACAAAAGCAACCGAGCGGATTTTTGAAGCTGAAGAGATTATCAATACTGTAACAGCTGGCAAAGAGAGCAAACAAGGGAAGCAAAGAATTGACCAACAAATCCTAACGAAAAATCATGGAACACCGAATTACAAAAACAAGACCATTCCATGGCGTATCATCTTCAACAAAGATCAACAAACCATGAACAACCTGATATTAAAAGATACGTTTACAAACGAAGGATTGACGCTGCAAAAAGATAGTTTAAAAGTGACGACAGGAAATACAGTGCTTGAAGAAGGCACAGATTATCAAATAGTTGAACATGCAAATGGATTTGATATTCAATTTACGAAAGAAATAAAGACAGAACATGTAGTCACATATACAACGTCTTTTGATTATGAAAAAAGAGCAGATAAAGATCAAAAGAACTTGCGTAATCATGTAAAGCTTGAATGGGTAAATGAAGATGGCAAGGAATTGACGAAGGAAAATCAGTCTGTCTTCACGCCTGACACATATACGCAGTCAAATGGGTTCAAGAACGGAACATATGATGCAAAGAAAAAAGAGATCACCTGGAATATCGGTGTGAACTATAACTTGAAACATTTAGAAGAGGCGAAAATCGAGGATTTCATTCAAGGAAATCAGCGTTTGCTTAAAGATTCAATCACCATCTACTCGCTTGATTTACATGGCGGGGAAAATGGAGCAGAAGAAAAAGAGGTATTAGCGAAAGAACATTATGACATCAAATTCCTTGAAAATGAAAAGGGAGAATCAGGCTTCGAAGTCATTTTCAAAAATGCCATTGATTCCCCATACAAAATCACGTATCAAACAAGTGTTGAAGGAATGGATTTAGTACAGAAAACCTACGAAAATAAAGCGGCCCTTTATGATGGAAAGACGAAAGAATCAGATGTGAACGCTGTAGTGTCCATTCCAAATGGAGGGAAATACACGAGCAAATCAGGAAATCAGCAAGGGAAAGTTATTGATTGGAAACTGAATATCAATTTTGGTCAATCAACAGTCCAAGATGCGACGATTATAGACCATCCGAGCAGTAACCAAGCCATAATAGAAAACTCATTTCATCTCTATTCGACGACAATAGATGAAAAGGGGCAAGTGACCAAAAAGGAAGAGCTGGAAAAAGGGAAGGATTATGAGCTAGACCTTGAATTCGATCCAGACTCTTTTCAAATCAAATTTAAAGAAGACATCACCAGACCATATATTTTAGAATATCAATCTCTCATTTTAGATAAGGTGGGAAGTACACTTCAAAACGAAGTAACGTTTAGAGGTGAAAATGTAAAAGAAATAAAAAAGGAATCCGAAGCCTCAATTGTGGTAAAACGCACCGCTGGCATGGGAGATGGCACGGGAGCGATTGGCGCTTTAACCATTAAAAAGGTAGATGCGAGTAGTGGAAAAGTGCTAAAAGGAGCAAGCTTTTCTCTGACAGATGCTGCGAGCGGTATCGTCATTGGAACAAAGGCAACAGATGAAGAAGGAGCTCTTCGATTTGATCGTCTCTTGTATGGTGACTATATAGTGACAGAGGTGAAAGCACCTGATGGTTATATGAAGACCAAAGAACCGATCCATGTAACGATTGATCAGCCTTACGAATCAGGAGATCAAGCGAAAACAGGAAATAGCATGACGGTGCAGAACCAAGAAATCCGCCAGCATGTCAAGTTAACAAAAAAAGACAAAGAGACGGGTGCAGCATTAGAAAATGCAGAATTTGAACTAAGAAATGAATCTGGAGATACCGTCCAAACCCATTTGAAAACGGATGAAAAAGGAGAAATTCTTTTCAAACATCTTGAGCCAGGTTCCTATTATTTCGTTGAGACAAACGCACCGAAAGGCTATCAATTAAATCAGCAAAAATGGCCGTTCACAATTAAAGAGAATCAAACAGATACAACGACTGTAACCGCAGTAAATGACATGATAAAAGGCTCTGCAGAATTGAGCAAAATAGGCGAAGGCGGAGAGAGACTAGAAGGTGCACAATTCAAGCTCTTAGATCAAGATGGGCATGAGCTAAATGGTTCGCTTGTCACAGGAGAAAATGGCAAGGTCACGATAAATGAACTAAGACCGGGTACGTATCAGCTCATTGAAACAAAAGCACCTGATGGTTATGTATTAGATGAAACGCCAATCAAATTTGAAGTACCACTCGATCCAAAGGAACCAGTCATCATTTCGAAAAAGAACCTCTATGAAACAAGTGCATTAGAAGTGATGAAAGAAGGGGAAGATGGCAAGAAGCTTCAAGGTGTTCGATTTGAAATCATGGATCAAAATGATGAAGTTGTGCGTAAAGATTTGACAACAGATGAAGATGGGAAGCTTTTGGTCGACAACCTCAAACCGGGCAAATATCAGCTCGTGGAGACAGAGAGTATTGATGGTTACCAAAAGAAAAATAAACCTTATCCTTTTACCATCGAAGTCGCACAAAAAACTCAGGCAGAGATCAAAGTAATCAATGATCTTAAAACTGGAGCTGTCCAGCTCACGAAGCTCGGTGAAAAGAATGATGTGCTTAAAGGAGCAGAATTCAAGCTTTTAGATGCAAATGGAAAAGAGATTGAAACGGGTCTCGTCTCAGATCAGAACGGGCAGATCACAATCAGCGATCTTAAACCTGGAACCTATCAGTTTGTTGAAACGAAGGCTCCATTCGGTCATGAGCTTGACGAAACACCTGTCACTTTTGCTATTCCATTTAACCCACAGAAGCTGGTCAGTGTCACAAAAGAAAATAGCCGCACAACAGGCGGAGTGCTGCTGCACAAAAAAGGCGAAGATGGGAAATCTTTAGAAGGGGTTGTCTTTGATCTATCTGATGCTAAAGGAAAGATAGTGGCAGGAGGAGAAGGGATTACAACCAATCAGGATGGAAAAATCACCTTCACAGGTCTAAAACCTGGAACCTATCAATTTGTTGAAAGAAAGAGTCTTGAAGGCTATGAATTGAATGCGAAACCACTTGTCTTTCAAGTTGAATTAGGTCAAAAAAAGTTGATTCAAGTGGAGGCAATCAATCAGCTCAAAAAAGGTGCTGTAGAACTAACAAAAATAGGGGAAGAAAAAGAGAGATTGAAAGGCGCAGAATTTACCCTTTTCAATGACGATGGCAAAGAATTGATGTCGGGTTTAACAACCAACGAGAAAGGCATCATCACTGTCAACGATTTGAAACCAGGCGCTTACCAATTGGTTGAAACGAAGGCTCCTTTTGGACATAAACTTGATGCAGAACCAGTAGACTTTAAGATTGAATTCAACCCAAATCAACTGGTGAAAGTGACAAAAGAAAATATTCGGACGACAAGTGCTGTGAAGCTTCAGAAAAAAGGAGAAGATGGTCAGTTGCTCAATGGAGTGACCTTCGATCTGCTTGATGAGCACGATCAACGTATAAAGAAAGACTTAAAGACAGACAAAAACGGTCAACTGACAGTCGATCAACTGAAGCCAGGCACCTACCAATTTGTCGAAACAGCAAGCATTGCCGGCTATGAATTGGATCAGACACCTGTCTCATTTACGATTCGTTTAGGTCAAGACAAACCAGCAAAAGTAGAAATGATCAACAAACTGACGCCGGGAGCAGTGGAACTGACCAAAGTGGATGATGAGGGACATACGCTGGAAAATGCTGAGTTTGTTCTTCTAAGTAAAGAAGGGAAAACGTTGAAGAAATCACTTGTAACGGATCAAAAAGGAAAGCTCCACATCAACCATCTAAAACCGGGAGAATATCAATTCGTTGAAACGAAAGCACCTCACGGCTATCAATTGGATGATCAGCCGATCCTGTTTACAATTGAGAAAAATCAGCAGAAGCCACTTCAATTAACAGCGAAGAATCACTTGATCTTAGGAAGTCTGCATATCATAAAAGTAGATCAGCAGACAGATAGAACCTTAAAAGGTGCAGCCTTTGACATTCGTACAAAAGCCGGGAAAACCATAAAATCTGTGACAACAGGAAAAGACGGAGAAGCCATTGTAAAAGGGCTTAAACCTGGTGAGTATATACTCACAGAGACGAAAGCTCCAAATGGTTATGTAGCTTTAAAGAAGCCGCTCATCTTTACAATTCAAATGGGAGAAGTGGAGATCAAGACAATGATTGTGAAAAATGCACCAGTGAAGAATGAAGAGGAACACACGAATCCTCCAGCCTCATCTAAATGGGATCAACATCCGCCTCATGACTCAAACGGTGAGCTGCCAAAGACTGGAGAAGAATGGCTGCGTTATTTGATGTATGCAGGGATTTTACTAGTAGCTTCTGGAACTGTTCTTCTTGTTGTCAGAAGAAGAACCATTCAGTAAAAGGAAGGAACGAGTTTATTGATGAAAAAAAGAACCTTATTAGGCAGCTTTTTGGTGTTCACAGGGCTGATGCTCATCTCCATTCCTTTTATATATGAGTGGCGAACTTCTCAAGAGACAGCGGCAATGGAACAGGCATTAAAGATGATTGAAGAAAATGACAGTGATGCCCTTTCTTCTATTCCACATTTAACTGTGTCAGAGGAAGACCTACGAGATGTGATGGAGCTAGAGATCCCGTCAATTGATTTAAACGAAAAAGTGCTTCCAGTTACATCAAAAGAAAATTTAGGTATTGCACTGACTCAAATCAAATCTCATCAAATGCCAGGTGAAGGGAATTTCACGATTGCAGGGCATAGAGGGTATAGAGGTGATCGTCTTTTCAGGCAGCTGCCAGAGGTGCCGAAAGGAGAAAAAGTCGTCTTACATCATCAAGCGGAAACATATGAATATAAAATTGTCAGCTCAGCTACGATTGAACCGACGGATGTTGATGTACTAAAGGATCGCGGGAAAAATGAACTGACATTGATCACTTGTACTCTTGATGGTCAGAAACGATTTGTCTTAAAAGGAATACGAGTCAATGCTTCAAAGGGTGAGCAACCGTCGGATGTATAACACCAACATAATAGATGATGGGTACGATGGAAAAGCAGCGCTCACGACCGACATGTTACACCAATTGTTATCAGAGCATTATCCAACATTAAAAAACGAACTTTGGGATGTTGATGTAGATACAATTCGGACTTCGCCTATTCTTCATCCTATATTAAAAAGAAAGCTTCCAATTGGTATCGAAAAATTCACCTGTGTTTTGTTCACGCAGCAAACAGCAGCTTTTGGAGAGCCTTTGATTGTGTACTTTTTATTAGATGAAAAAGGCGAATCGATTTACGCAATGGATCTCTTGCTCGAGCAGCATGATCCACATTAAACGAGAAATAAAAAAGGAAGGGGCTTTGACTCCCTTCCTTTTTTGTCATTCAATTATGCAAACAACTTCAGCCCGACCACACCAATCACGATCAGCAGCAAGCTGAGTATACGAATCATGTTTTTCGGCTCTTTAAATAGAATCATATTAAACAAGACAGAGCCCGCCGTTCCAAGTCCAATCCAGACCGTATAGGCAACGGATACTTGAACGGAAGAGAACGAGGCGTATAAAAACAAAAAGGATAAGGCAAATCCGCCAACAAATAAAATGCCTGTCGTGATTTGCTTTTTCTTACTAAACATATTGAGGCCAATGGTTCCGCCAATTTCACAGGCAGAGGCTAACAGTACAAAAAACCAGCCCATTTATACCGCTTCTCCTTTCTGCTCATGTGCATCCCCATCAGACACTTTCAGTCCAATAATTCCGAGAATTAAAATGCCCATAAATAAGAGCTTTTCTAATGAAAATGAACCGCCAAACAGCGCATAATCCATCAAAGACGTACCAATCGTTCCAACTCCGGCAAACACGGCGTACACGGTCCCTGTCGGCAGCTTCTCGCAGGCTTTCATTAAAAAGTAAAAATCAACTGGGATCAGGCATATAATGATCGCCCACTCCCACACAGCATCAGCTTTATTTAAACCAAACACCCAAAGTAATTCGAATAAACAAGTGAGTGCGACATACATCCAGCTTTTTTTCATCCTATTTCCTCCTAAAACTGACGATTCGTCATTTTGAAACCAAAAAAGAGCGTACAGCAAGTGCTGTACTAAGTTAAGGTGTCTCTATGCCAAGTGCGTAAAGAAGAAATTGCTTCACCTCTCGCTTTTGAATCAGAACCTCTTCTGTATCTGTTTCTGTAAATAAGTACATTTGCTCAGCAGACGATTCAAGTAAACCGATAATGAATTTGGCTGCATATTGACAGTTCAAATTCGCACGGACTCTTTTGTCCTGCTTTGCTTTTTCTAAAAAAGCAGCGACCCATTTGTAAATCGGCTCATAAATATCTTCCCATTCCTTTAAATGCTCCGTTGCAGCTAAACCTGAGTAGGTCAGAGCAAGGACATCACGGTATTGTCTTGTAAAAGAGAAGATGAATTCAACAAGCGCATCTGCTTGATCGAGGACATCCGCATGCTGAGTTAATTCCTTTTCAATAGCGGGGACCATCTGTGAGATCAGATATTCTGCGATAGCAGGCATGACAGACAGCTTTGAAGGAAAATATAAATAATACGTCCCTTGCGCCACTCCTGCTGCTTTCACAATATCCGATATGGTCGTCTTTTCAATTCCTTTTTCTTTAAACGCGTCAATGGCAGCAAGCATAACCTTTTCTCGTTTCGACACATCTTCACCGACCTTAAATGACTGAATGTCAGTCAGTTTAGCTGAAAAATGACGATTTGTCAATATGGTATTCTCGTCATTGAATATGAGAATAAGTGATGAATAGATGCGTGCAGGCCTGAATAAGCTGTAAATATGGTCAAGCATCATGTGAGAAAGGGGCAGCTCTCCGTATGACATCCAGTGCTATAGTTTCCATTGCTTATTTTCTCCTGCTCGTCCCGCTCTATCTACATATGAGATACAGACAGGCGAAAAAGCAAAAACGATTTATCTATTTACGTACAGAATTAGTTCTTGCCTGTCTATTTATTTATACGAATGTTTTATTATATTTGACGGTCTTTCCAAATCGTTTTTCTGCACCAAGGGATCAGGTGAGTGTCAACCTCATGCCTTTGCAGTCCATTTATCAAAATCTTCACGCCTACCATCACGGCTATCCCAATCTTGTTTTTTTAAATCTGGCAGGGAACATTTTGTTATTTGTGCCACTTGGTTTTTTTCTATATCAAGCATTTCGTACCATGCGCTGGCAAAAGGCGATTCTTGCTGGCTTTTTCTTGTCAACAATGATTGAAGTGCTTCAATGGATGTTCTCGCAATCTGGTATCATTACAAGAAGCAGCGATATTGATGATATCCTCTTAAATACACTTGGCACAGCGCTAGGTTGTATCTTGTATCGGATGTATCGACGAAGGAAGGAGAAAATCAAGTGAAGCGAGTTTGTATCATTCCATGTGGGGCTAAGAAAATTTGGGACGTCCATCCAGAGGCAGGGAGCCAGCCGGCGAATCTTGTTTATTTAAGTCCGCTGCATCAGTGCACGAAAAGCTATGCCCAAACGTTCTTTTCAGACTGGCTGATCTTATCAGCGAAGCATGGATTCTTAAAGGCAGATGAGATCATTCATGAAAATTATGATGTGGCTTTTGGTACACCGCATGCTGATCAAATGACACGAGAAGCACTAAGGCAACAATTTCATGAAAAACATCTCACTGCATATGATGAACTAGTGATTCTAGGTGGAAAGAAATATCGAAAGGTGATCGATCCTTTGTTACTTCCTCATCAAACAGCGATTTATCCGCTGGCTCCATATAAAGGAATTGGCTACATGCTTCAGGCGTTAAAGCAAGCCGTTGAGACAAAAGTAGAACTTCCGCCGCATATTTAAACCATTCACATCTACTGGTAGGCAGGGTTTTGATCATCAAAAAGAGAATGAATGAAGTAGCGATGCTGATTGTTTCATATCTTTTCAGCAGCCACTAGGATGTCCGCATCGCTTAGAAGAGGTGGCTATTTGAAAAAGGGGGCGTATGAACATGACAACCATCTATTTAGCTGGTGATTCAACCGTTTCATCTTACCCAGACCGTCCTGTTCAAGGAGGATGGGGAGAGTTTTTACATCGCTATACAGCGCAAGGCGTGAGCGTCGAAAACCGTGCAATCGGTGGAAGAAGCTCAAAAACATTCATTGAAGAAGGACGGCTTGATGACATATTGGCTGACATTCAGCCAGGGGATTGGCTGTTCACACAAATGGGGCACAATGATGCTTCAACGGAGAAGCCCGAGCGGCATACAGATCCTTTCACGACGTATAAAAGCTATTTGTCTCAATATATTCATGGAGCAAGAGCGAAAGGAGCAACACCGCTTTTATTAACGCCAGTCGGCCGCTTTCATGAAAAAGACGGTGAATATATCAATGATTTCCCTGATTACTGTGCCGCTATGAAAGAACTAGCCGATGAAGAAGAGGTCCTGCTCGTTGATTTGAATACGGCAAGCCTTCAGTTTTATCAAATTTCCGGCATAGAGAAAACGACCTCTTACTTTATGCTGTCAACAGGCATAGAGGATCGCACGCACTTTACAAAAGAAGGAGCAGATGCGATCGCACGACTTGTTTCGCTTGAATTAAAAGACCTTGGATTAACGATTGTGTGATGGATGACAGGACGAGTAAGCGCTCGTCCTGTTCTTTTTTGCAGAAAGCTATTGATTCCTTTCACCAGAGTAGACTACAATAGATACATATGATAATGAGAATCAATATCACTGACAAATAGATCAATCGATGAAAAACTGGAGGGACTCAAATGACAGAGCAGCTTGAATTGTTTGACGTCACCATTATTGGCGGCGGTCCAGCAGGAATGTACACCGCCTTTTATAGTGGGATGCGAGACTTAAAGACCAAGGTACTTGAATACAACGAAAGCCTTGGTGGAAAAATCCTTCTGTATCCTGAAAAAGTCATTTGGGATGTAGGGGGTTTGCCGCCAACAAGAGGAGAACAGCTGATTCAGCAGCTGGAAACGCAGGCGAAAACATTTGAACCAGAGATTGCACTGAATCAGAAAATCACGTCTTTTGAACGCGATGAACATCATCACATCCTGCTGACGGCTGAAAATGGCGATCGCCATTTGACAAAGACCCTCATATTAGCGATGGGTCACGGTATTCCAGTTCAGCGGAAACTTGAAATCGAGCATGCAGACCGCTATGAAGTGACAAACCTTTATTACACAGTGCAGGAGCTTAAGACATTTGCAGGAAAGCGGGTTGTTATCTCTGGAGGCGGCGACTCAGCGGTTGACTGGGCAAATGCGCTTGTTCCGATTGCTGAAAGTGTGACCGTCGTGCATCGCCGTGACATGTTTGGCGGACATGAGAAAAACGTCGCCAACATGAAGGCATCTTGCACACGAATTTTAACCCCGCATGAACTGACAGAACTTCATGGTCAAGGCGATAAAATTGATGCTGTCACCATCCAAAACATAGAGACAGGTGAAATCGAACGAATGGAAACAGACGCTGTCATCGTCAATCACGGCATGAAAG
Source organism: Bacillus sp. MZGC1 (assembly GCF_002998605.1). Taxonomy (NCBI): domain Bacteria; kingdom Bacillati; phylum Bacillota; class Bacilli; order Caryophanales; family Bacillaceae; genus Bacillus; species Bacillus sp. MZGC1. The sequence goes on along the minus strand of NZ_PVRE01000005.1, from coordinate 38,688 downwards.
GTGATTTAAGTGTATTATCAGAATGGGGACTCAAGCAAGGTGAATGGGGACTGATCGAGGTCAATGAAAAAATGGAAACCAATTTACCGGGGGTCTATGCGGTAGGTGATTTATGTACACATAAAAGCAAGGTCCGCTTAATAGCTGGGACATTTGTTGACGGAGTCAATGCGCTCAATAGCGCAAAGCTTTATATCGAACCAGAAGCCGAAAAAGTGGCGTACGTGTCCTCACATAATGAACGCTTTAAAGAGAAAAACAAAGAATTGCAAACGGCTGGAGCTCGTTAAATCATTCAAATCACATCATAAAAGTGCTGCCCGCATGTGGCAGCACTTTTTATGTGGGACTATGAACTGCGGGGCGCAAATAACATCACACTGACCCCGGCTAAATAGATCAAAGCACCTATCCAGTCGTAAGAAAAAGGGAACTTTTTGGCAAATGAGACGTAGTACATATGGAGGTGAAACAGATGAAATCATACATAGAAAAAGAACTATTTCTCTTATCAGTCAGACACGCATGTATTGCATGTTATTTTTTAGTATTTCCGTTTGCTGCACAAGTCCTTTATACCCCATCACCTTTATTGATCGCCCTCATCGCTCTTTTTATGACTCATAACTTAGTAGAATGTATCATTTGGTTTTACAAATCGAGAAAGATCAGGAAGCACCAGTCTGGTGATCTATCGAAACGAGGACATGTCTTTACTCAGCTCATGCAAAGGCTGGAACAGCTGATCATGATCGGTTTTGTTGTTTTCTTTATCACTGAATGGATGCAGGGAGCGGCTGATCTCCAAACTCTTTCACTAGCTGTTTTTCTATTGATGATTTTTTTCCTACAGCACATTCAGTTTTATTACGTCCAGCTATTCTTTAAATCCAAAAGCTGGTTCTCCTATGTTCCTTCATTGCAAAAGGCACGTCCTTCTTATATAGCGAGGGAGCGAAAGGCTTTGAAGAGATCCTAAATGTGCAACCTATCCAAAAACATCAGAAAATTATGATAAAATGTGGAAAAGAAGCATGGAGAAAGGGAGTGCGAGCGAGTGAAAGCCGTTGGACTATTGGAGTACTTACCGATTGAGCATGAGCAAAGCCTGATGGATCAGGAAGTAGAAAAGCCTAAAGCAATGGGCAGGGATATACTGGTGAAGGTAGAGGCAGTCTCAGTGAATCCAGTTGATACAAAGGTGAGGTCACCGAAGGATCAGAAGGAAGAAAAACTGAAAATTCTTGGCTACGATGCAAGCGGCACGGTTGTTGAAGTCGGTGAAGCGTGTACATTATTTCAGCCAGGTGACCACGTATACTATGCGGGAGATATCACGCGTCAAGGCTCAAATAGTGAGTATCAGCTTGTGGATGAACGGATTGTGGCGAAAAAGCCTGCCAATCTCTCCTTTGCAGAAGCAGCCGCGATGCCTCTGACGACCATTACGGCATATGAAGCGTTATTTGACCGGATGCATATGAAGCGAAATGCAGAAGGGGCAACACTGCTAATCATCGGTGGTGCAGGCGGGGTAGGTTCTATCGCCATTCAACTAGCCAAATTAGCGAATGCCACTGTGATCGCCACCGCATCAAGACCTGAAACAAAAGAGTGGTGTCTGTCATTAGGTGCCGATCATATCATTGATCATCATGAGCCGCTTCTCGTGCAGCTTCAGGAAAAAGGAATAGGCGAAGTGGATTTTATTTTATGCTTAAATGACACAGATGGACATTTCAAAGGCATGGCAGAAGCCATAAAACCCCAAGGCACGATCTGTACCATTGTCGAGAACCAGCACAACCTAGACATTCAATTACTCAAAAATAAAAGTGCTGCATTTGTATGGGAGTTCATGTTCACACGCCCTATGTACAAAACAGCGGACATGATCAAACAGCATGAGCTTTTAACAGAGGTAGCTGAGTTATTTGAACAGGGAACATTAACGCATACCTTAACAAAGGTTCTCAGTCCGATCAATGCTGCTCATTTGAAACAGGCACATCAAACGCTTGAGCAAGGAAAAATGATTGGTAAATTTGTGCTGGAAGGATTTTAAGAGAGGGGAGAGCGTATGACGTCATTACAATATCCGATTGGCTTATATGAACCGGTTGAAGAAAAAACGAAAGAACAGCTTGAGGCATGGATTGATCAGTTGGCTGCGATTCCACAAGAGTATGAAGCGGTGACCTATCAGTTGACAGATGGTCAGCTGGATACACCCTATCGGCCTGGAGGATGGACCGTCCGTCAGCTCATTCATCACGTAGCAGACAGTCATCTGAATGCATACTTACGATTCAAGCTTGCACTCACAGAAGAAACACCGCACATACGTCCATATGATCAGACGGGATTTGCCGAGCTTCCAGACACCAAAGCGCCCATCAGCCTATCACTGCCCTTAATCAGCAGTCTGCATCGCAGGTGGGTTACATTACTTCGAGGGATGTCAGAGGAAGACTTCACTGCGTCCTATTATCACCCAGCCGATCAACAAACGGTGTCCTTATATGATGCAACAGGAATGTACGTCTGGCATTCAAAGCATCACCTTGCCCATATCACGGAATTAATGAAAAAAAATCACTGGAATTAAAGGAGTCATCACATGTCTGGTAGAAGAATTGTCGGCGCCATGTTTATTTGCATGGCGGCATTGTTTTATCTAGCGAAATACGTACTTTTCGAGATTCACTATTCTGGAACGAGTTTCGCTGAGGATGTAAATAAATTCCAACTTCTTGAAGAGGTGCTGCCTGGCGGTACGTGGATCAGCATCCTTTTTCTCATCATCGGTTTAGCCTATCTTTTATGGGATGACAGGGGAGTTATTCAAAAAACGTTTATCCTCTCAGATAAACAAGTAGAAGAAGAAATAAAAAAGACGGACCTCAAGTGACCGTCTTTTTTCCTTTTCATGTTTAGCCGCGTTCAGGACGCAGTGCTTTTTCTAAAATAGCTAGACCTTCGTTGACTTTTTCTTTTTCCTCGTCATTGAGCCGTTGCAGGGAATTTTTGATTTTTTCGTGTCCTTTTTGATAAATGCTTCTGAAAATATTTTTCGCTTCCTCCGTTAGTTCTACGACAATGATTCTCCGGTCACGCTCAGAGTGTTTTCGCTCGACAAAGTGAGACTGTTCTAACCGGTCAAGCAGACCTGTCATATTGGATAGAGAAGCGCCCATTTTTTCAGCGATTTCGGATACTTTGAGAGAGCCATGGTTATTGAGCAGCATGAGCACCTTCATTTGAGGCATACTCATATCGAGCTTCATCCATTCTGAAACATCTCCAAGACCTGCAGCTGTGAGTACTTTCATATAAAGCACCCATGTCTTTTTTTCCTCTGGAGATAGAATCTCTTCTTTTAATACAGTGGTGTCATGAATATTATATTCCACGCTTGTTCACTTCCTTTAAGCGGCTCTTTTCTCTATACTACTGATTTTTACTTCTAATTGAAAGGTTCGTCAAGCTTTTGAATGTTAAACTGCATGAATCAAGTGGTATTTGTTGTATAATAATGTTCAGTCTAAATAAATGAAGCAACCTAGAAAGTTGGGGAAAACATGTGGAACAAAAAAACGGGTATGACGATCTTAAAAATGCTTTTTCCGATCGTGATCATCCTTGTCTTAATTTTTGTCGCCAAGCAGGAGCTGAGCGGCCTTTCCATTAAAAAGACGTTTTATATTATTGACAGCTTGAATCGAATGGACTTGTTTATTCTTGTCTTTCTTGGACTTGTCGCAGTGTTATCGATGTCCTTATATGATTTTATTTTACGAAGAAGCCTTAATATGCCCATCAGCGGCTGGAAAACGATTCGCATTTCTTGGATTGCGAACTCCTTTAACAGTGTCCTTGGGTTCGGCGGTCTATCAGGAGCAGGGCTTAGAACGCTTCTATACAAGGAGTACATAACCGATACGAAAAAACTGCTGAAAGGCATTGCCCTTTTGACTTCCTCGGTCCTTTTGGGCTTATCTATTTTCAGTGATCTGATCTTGGTGAGGGTGCTTCCTGTTGAAAGTATTATCAGCCAAGAGCCGTGGCTATGGGCCTTTGTTATCATCTTTGCCTGTATTGTACCGATATATATCATCATGGCATCAATTCGAAAAAGCTCGATTGAGAGCGGTGAAAATGGACTGAAGCATCCAATTTACGCTTATATCGGTGCATCGTTTTTAGAATGGCTGGCAGCTGGTCTTGTCATGTACATGGCTGTCGTCTCTATGGGGATGAATGTCGATGTCCGGATTGTATTAGGCGTATTTGCGATTGCGTCAATCGGCGGTTTAATCAGTATGGTTCCGGGCGGATTTGGTTCGTTTGATCTCATCTTTTTACTCAGCATGCAGTACATTGGGTTTGATAAAGAGATGGTGCTGACGGCGCTCGTTTTGTACCGCTTCGTGTACTCGATTTTCCCGTTTATCCTTGGGCTTTGTCTAGCTGCTTACGATTTAACGGGAACGACGCTTAGACGTCTTGAAGGCAATCCGAGAATGGCACCTGCCATAGAAACAACGAACGTCTTAATTGTGTTGCACCGTGCTTTATTAATCCGTTTATTGTACGGATCATTATCAATTTTAACCTTCGGAAGCGGCTTGCTCATCATGGCGTCTGTTGTGCTTCCTGTCGATCGATTAGGCGTGATTACCAGCATTCCACGCTTTCTGTTATCAGGATTTAATGGTCTTTCTCTAATGTTCGGAATCATTCTGATGATATTGTCCATTGAAGTGTATAAACGAACAAAAAGATCGTACGTGCTGACGATGATCGCCCTAGCAGGCGGCTTTGTGTTTACTTTGTTAAAAGGATTTAACCTGAGTCTCATCTTTATTCTGCCAGTCATCATGGCTGTATTTTTCTCTCTTCGAAATCAATTTGTGAAGCAGCAGGCCCCTTATTCGTTGTATCAGTTTGTGGCGGCCGCCGCTGGATATTTACTCGTGCTGTTTAACTATAATGTCATCGGCAACTTTATTTGGACAAAAATTGGGCATTTCTTGAGTAAGGATTACCTGGTGCATAATGAACGGCATATCACGATGACGAGCATGATTGCTCTCATCGGTGTACCACTTTTCTTTTTCATTAGTAAATTGATTTTTAATAAAAAAGCATTTCCTATTGGAGAAATAGCAGATGAGGAAAAATTAAAAACGTTTTTAGAGGAAAAGGGCGGAAATGCCCTCAGTCATCTTGGCTTTTTAGGCGATAAAAAATTATTTTTCTCAAGTGATGGAGAGGCGATGCTTCAATTTGGACGAATTGGCCGCTGCGTCATTGTGCTCGGAGATCCCTCTGGACGTAAAGCGTCCTATCCACTTGTGCTTGAGGAGTTTTTACAGCAGACCGAAAAAGCAGGCTATCGTGTCGCTTTTTATCAAGTAGAACGGGAAGGGATGGCGCTTTATCATGACTTAGGCTTTCATTTCTTTAAGCTTGGAGAAGAAGCCATGGTCGATTTAGAAACGTTCTCTCTCTCCGGTAAGAAAAAATCAAATTTACGGGCTGTGGCCAATAAGTTTGAACGAGAAGGCTATACGTTTGAAATGCTGGAACCGCCTTTTTCAGATGAGTTCATTTCAACCTTAAAACAGATTTCTGACAGCTGGCTCGGAAAGAAAAAAGAAAAAGGATTTTCGCTCGGCTATTTTCAAGAAGATTATCTTCAAAAAGCACCGGTTGCGATTCTGAAGGATGAACAAGGGGAGATCATTTCTTTTGTGTCACTAATGCCGATGTATCAAGAAGGCGAGATTTCCATCGACTTAATGCGTCATATGCATGATGCACCGAACGGGATGATGGATGCGCTGTTTATCCACCTTTTTCAATGGGCGAAAGAAAAAGGCTACAAATCCTTTAACATGGGAATGGCGCCTTTATCAAATGTAGGGACGTTTCATCAGTCCTTCCTCACGGAGCGTTTGGCGAGTGTCATTTTCAACAACGTCAGATTTATGTACAGCTTCAGCGGATTAAGGTCGTTTAAACAGAAATATAAACCCGAGTGGCGCGGAAAATATTTAGCGTATAAAAAGAATACATCATTACCTGTCACAATGGTGCTTGTCACCAAGCTGATTGGGATGGACCCAAATCGCAACCGGCGTCCATAGATCCAAAACCTTTACCTTTCACTAGGTGAAGGTTTTTTTAGACAAAAGAATAGCAAAAGTGGTAAAGTTGAAGGGTAAGGGGGATGTAAATATGACATTAAATGAATGGTTTACAAAGGGATTAACTGAACGTACATATGTACACAACATGGAGAAAAACCGAGAAAATCTGCTCACGGTGTACAATCAGTACGCAATTCATCAAAAAGAAAAAGAGCTGCTTCAAAAGCTGCAAAAGAAAAAGCTCAGAGCGCTTGTTATCACAGCGGATTGGTGCGGGGATGCGATGGTCAATGTACCAATTTTCATGCGTATCGCGAGTGAAGCACTCATTGATGCGCGCTATTTCATTCGGGACGAGCATCTAGACCTGATGGATCAGTATTTAACGAACGGGACCGCAAGATCGATTCCGATTATCGTGATCATTGATCAGGACGGGAATGAAGTAGGAAAATGGGGGCCACGCTCAACAGAAGCACAGCGCTTTGTTGATGAGAAAAAACCAGACAAGGATGCATCTGATTTTGAAGAAGCTTTTCAAGTATTTGCGAAAGAAGCCGCACATCACTATACGACAGATCGTTACTTATGGAAAGATATTGAGAAAGAAATAGTAGAAGTTTTGGAAAAAATATAAACCAAAAGACTACTTCGCCGCAACGGGAAGTAGTCTTTTTTTATCTTGTTTTTGCGTCTCACCTACAAAACACCGCATAAAGATGTAGAAAAACCGCAGAATTCTACAAAAAACCGCAGAAAACCGCAAAGCATCACGATTTTCCCAACCATTTTTAGTTGAAAAACCTCATATGTGCCATGAAAACCTCAATTTTGCCCTTATCTAAAGGCTCATATAACGCACGTTGGTTTGCTTTTTCCCAATACAAGAGGCCCAGCAACTATAGTAATCTAGTTGTAATCTCCTTTGAACGAACTAAAAAACAAATGACGGAAAAGGGCTGGCGATCAATCTATGAAAAAAATCATTTATCTCGATCAAGAAAAAAAGAAGCTCGCTGAATCGAAAAAAAGAGAACAGCGTTCCATCAAATCACTTAGGCTGCTTGTGTTTTATGACGGGCAAAGTCCTTCATGTGCAAAAGCGATTGACTTGTTGAAAGCTCTCGATTGGAAGAACCGTATTCATTTTGAATCCTTTAGGCATTCGCAACTGCTCAAGCTGAACAAAATAAGTGAAGAGAAGGCAGAAAAACGAATCGTGTCTATTTCCTTAGCCAAAAACCAAAAAAATTCGGGGATCTATACGTGGCTGCGAATTGCCTGCAATATCCCTGCATTATGGGGAACGATCCCATTCATCGTGCTTAGCATTTGGTTAGGCTTTGGACAGCATGCGTATGATTATTTTGCGAGAAAACGGTACATTCATTCTGTCAAACAAGTCACTCGTCCTGGTACAGATCAACAGAAGACCATTTAATGAATAGGAAAAGCATGACCTTCGATCGGCAGAAGGTCATGCTTTTTTGTAATAGGGAACATATGATGCTAAGTGATCAAGCAGCGTTCTCGTATAGGACATATATGCACGTTCGTCAAGCTCAGAAGCCGCATAGGAAAGCAAGGTTCTAAGAGCAAACAAGTACTCACTGTGCAGCTCATTTTGTTTAAAGTAAGGAAGGGCTGCTTCGATCAAATAGGTTTTCAAATCAAGAGGGTTTTCCTCAATCATCAATTTATAGATTTTGATCATATATAAACAATTTGGCTGAATACGAGGCTGTTTTAAGAGCTCGTGTATGTAGGGAAGTGCCTTTTTGCGGTCGTATTCAGCATATAATGTCGCAATTTCATACAATGTTTCACAGTAACGGTCTTCTATCTGTTCTTGATTAAAGTAGTTGAGTGAATCTAGTAAATAAGGCACAGCTGAAGAGAAATCGCCTTCACGTTTTAAGAGCACCCCATAATAAAAATAAGCCGTCATTTTAATATAGGCATCAGGGTGAAGGGACGTGTGCATAATCACTTCTTTTAAATATTTCTTCGCCGTTTGAAAGGCTTTTAGTTCCAGTGAGATCACGCCATGAATGAGTGTACAGTGAATAATCCGCTTGAAATTGTTCTTTTGTCTATATAAATCCATCGCTTGATGTGTCGCTTCAAGCGCATCACCAAGATGTCCCATATTTCCGAGTGCTTTTGCATAGTGATAATATAGGTCACTTTGTTCAACAGACGCGTAAGAAAAGCAGCTCTCAAGTTTTTTTAAGCCTTCTTCAAGCTGACCATTTTTTATTAGATGAATGCCATCTAAATATTCGAAAATTTCTTTTTCTGTTTCAATAAAGGTTTTTTCAAACTTTTTAAGCACGCGGTGTGTTTTTAAGGCAAGCGGCTGTTTGTCCGTTAATAAATAAAATTGAAATAAGGACAGATGATACTGAATGCCTAAATCCAGCGAAAAGAACTGTTCTTCGTGCTGAATGATCATTTCTGCATTTTGTTCAGCTTGATCGAGTGCATAGAAATACATATTCATTTGAAACTCATCCAAGAGTGACAGCAGGTGACGCGCCTTTTGTGACAGCGTTTCTTGACTGATGCCCAGCCGTTCAAGCAGTAAATTGATGGTATCTTGATTGGCCTCCTTTGAGCCATTTTCGATTTTACTTAAATGAGAGACAGAACAAATTCCTTCTGCCAATTCAGATTGGGTCATATTTTGTTTATAACGGTAGAGCTTGATGATTTGTCCGATATTGATTTTCATTCCATCCAGAAGCCTCCCTTCCAATCATGGGTTGAAAGCCTTTTGACAAAATAACCGAATCAGACAAAATGGGAATACCTGAAACCATTTCATCATCCTGGTTTTTTTATCAAAATTTGTTTAAAACGTAATATGATTGTAACATTACTTGAAAAAGTCAAACAACTTTTTAGCAGACAGGAAGGGAAACACCATTTGCAAATTACCCTAAATGATGTTTATAATGTGAATGAGAATCAATTTCAATTAAGATTGATTGAAAGGATGACAGATATGCCAGAAATCAAACAACAAACAGAAGCGTTAACGATTCGAGACGCTGTCAGATATAGACGATCCATTCGAAAATTCAAAGAGACGCCGGTGACCATTGAGCAGCTTCAGCCGTTATTAGAGGATGCAGTCTATGCACCGAACCATAAAATCACGGAGCCATGGCGCTTTCTATATGCGGTGACGGATGAGGCCAAAGCAACTTTTGTTGATCGCTTCATTGCGTTCTTTCAGCGCAACAACCCAGATGCAAAGGAAGAAAAGATCAATCAATATAGAGATTACTTTTCTAAGGTCCCAGCGCTTTTACTTGTCGTGCTAAAAGAAGACGAGAACCCTGTGGTGAGAAATGATGATTTTGCCGCCGTGAGTGCGCTTATTCAAAACTTCCAGCTGCTTGCGTGGGATAAAGGGATCGGTATGGTCTGGAAGAGCGGCCGCATTTTATATGACAAAGGCTTTCAACAAGACATGGGCTTAAAGGAAAACGAGCGTTTTGCTGCGATCCTTCACATTGGTTATCCAGAAGAGGTGCCTGAGGTAAAATCACGTCAGAAAGCATCAAGTCTTTTAACTGAAATTCAATAAAAGAAAAGCAGACCGCTACTAAAGGGTCTGCTTTTTTACTTATTGTTTTTTGGCGCGCTGGTCGGCTGCTTTCATACGTGCCATTGCTTTTACGTCATTCGGATCTGCAAGTTCTTTGGAAAATTCAACATATTCGCCATCCGTCTCTTGTGCTGCAAGCTCATGATTGGATTTTTGGTGTTGGTCTTTTTTCAAAGCCTTTCCCTCCTTTACAAGATCACTTTAGTTATGTGCTTGTTGGAGTGGAATATCCATCTTATTTGTTTCTTTTTTCTGCTGCTCTTTCCGCTTTTTTGAATTCCTGCTGATACAGGACTTCCTGGGTTTTCTTCAGCTTTGAAGTTGGCTGGTGTTCTTTTTTCTTCATCAAAATTGCCCCCTCATCTCATTTCTAATAGGATGGGTGTTTTTGACAAAATTTATTCCTCTGAATGCAAAATGGTTTCTTTTAATTCAGGATGCAAAAAGTCATAAGAAGAAAGCAATGCCTTTTTCGGCAGCGCACGCTGGCCTTCTAAAACAAGTAATGACATTTCGCCAAGTGCCGTTTGAATGACAAAGGATGGGACCTTCAGCCAGTGGGGGCGGTGAAGGGCAGACGCAATCGTTTGTCCGAGCTGCTTCATTTGCACAGGATTCGGTGATGTGACATTGAGTGGACCTGAGATGTCGTCATGGTGTATCGCATAAGCAATAAGGTGTGCCACATCTTCGACATGAACCCATGAAACCCATTGCGAACCAGAGCCGATCGTCCCGCCGGCAAACAGCTTATATGGCAGAGTCATCAGTGGCAGTGTACCATTTTCTCCTAACACGACACCAAAGCGTGTGTAGACGGTACGAATGCCAAGTGCTTCAATCTTTTGCCCCTCAGCTTCCCAACGCTTTGAGGTATGGCTTAAGAAATCAGTATCCGCAGGAGGTGATTCCTCCGTAAAATCTCCTGTTTGAGACATGCCATAAATTCCGACAGCACTAGCTTGAATGAGCACAGATGGTTTCGATTCCTGCGCTTCTATAATGCGTCTCACTTCTTGTGTGGATTGAATACGGCTAGAGAGGATGCCTTCTTTTGCCTTGTCTGTCCAGCGGGTGAAAATGGATTTTCCAGCAAGGTTAATCCAGACATCAATGGCAGGCAGTTCATGCTCAGGCGCAGCACCTTCTGTCAGCCACTGCACATAGTGTAAATGATTTTGTTCGGATTCCTTTGGATTTCTTGTTAAAATATATAGATGATGTCCTTCAGCAGCGAGCACTTTAGTGACGTGCTGGCCGATAAAACCGGTTCCTCCGGTGATGGCGATATTCAATTGACATCTCTCCTCTCATATACATACCTATATTTTTCACGATTTTGAATCAGAAGAAACATCCTGATTGTTTTAAAAAAGGAGTGATCACAGGATGCCCTATATTACAAAAATCTCCGCTCAGAAAAACAATACGGAGCGGGTGAACATCTTTCTTGATGAAAAGTACGCCTTTAGCGTTGATCTAGATGTGCTCGTCCAGCACGATTTGAAAAAAGGGAAAGAGCTGGACGAAGCAGATATCATTGAAATTCAATTCGGTGATGCTGTGAAAAAAGGATTTCAGCAGGCCGTCGATTATTTATCCTACCGAATGAGATCGGTGAAAGAAGTGACCGATTATTTGACGAAAAAAGAAATTCCAGCGCCTGCTATTAGTGAAATTATACACAAATTAAAGCATTACAAGTATGTAAATGATCTTGAATTTGCGGAAGCCTATGTAAGTACCCACCGTAAAACGAACAGCAAAGGGCCGTCCGTCCTGAAAAAAGAGTTAAAGCTTAAAGGCATAGACGATGACACCATTGAACAAGCGCTATCGCAATATCCTGATGACTTACAGCTGGAGGAAGCCGTCAATCAGGTTCTCAAGCTTGTGAGAAAAGAAAAGAATCGTTCTGCAAAAGAGATCGAGCAGCGCATCAAGCTTCAGCTTCAGCGAAAGGGATTTTCGTTTGGGATCATTGATAAAGCCCTTCAAGAAGCCTATGATGGACAAGAAGAGGAAAAGGAAGAAGAAGCCCTCCTCTATATGCTGGAGAAGGCAAAACGCAAGGTAGGATATGACGGATCATTTGAAAAGAAGATGAAAGTGAAGCAGTTTTTATTCAGAAAAGGCTTTGATCTCGATACAATTGATCACGTTTTAGACAAAGGGGAATGACAGATGGAAAAACGTTATAGTGAGATGACGGAATACGAATTGAAGCAGGAAATTGCCTCTCTTTCTGAAAAAGCACGAAAGGCTGAGCAGCTTGGCATTGTCAATGAATATGCCGTCTTAGAACGGAAAATCGATATGGCCAAAGCCTACTTATTAGATCCCGCCCTCATTCAAACCAAAACGACTTATCAAATCAAAGATACAGACGAGCAATTTTACGTGGAATATTTAAATGGCGTATTTGCGTGGGGATACAGAGTATCGGCTCCAAATAAGGAAGATGCCCTGCCGATTTCAATGCTTACGAAAAAGGACTGATCCAGCTGTAGGCAAACCCTCGCATTCGGTGTCAGGTCTGTACGCCGGTGCTCGTCCTTCCTAGGGCTGCAAAGGTTTTCTATCACGCTGAAAAGAAGACAAAGGACTGATCCTAGAGATCAGTCCTTTTCTTTACTTCGAACGCTGTTTACGGACGTTGTTCTGAAGTACGATGTCGTGCTGCGTTTGCTGCGTTTCTCCGTTGACCTGAGAGGCAGAATGCTTTGCATTCGCCCATGGTTGAGGGTAAGCGGTTGTCCTTAATTGAACAAAGTCTTCCATATACGATTTCCCATTTGAACTCATATCTCAAGCACTCCCTTTGGAAAAATTAGCGTTTCCCTGATGCCCTCATACGTTCCTGTGGACGTGTATTCGTCTCACCATTCGGCCTTTTAGACGCATAAGCATCTGTGGCGCCTGGTTCGCCTTCAAATTTGTGATTCACTTGATTTGGAAAGCCTTTTGCTTTATTACGCATATCGATTCCCTCCAAACAATACAAATCATTTGCGTCTTTTGAAGACGTAAGGGTAGTATATGAAAAAAGAGGTTTTTTTAAAAAGGCACTTTCTGCTAGATGAAGGAGGAACCGACATGGAACAATACTTTGAGCGACTAACAGAACAACTCATGGAAAAAAACAATATGCTGACATATGAAGAAGCACGTACATGGGTAGAGCTGCTTTGGAGTGATTTTGAAACGACCTATGCAAAGGCTGGCCGCAAGTATAAAGGACAGGAAACAACAGAACGGATTGTCCAAGAATGGATTGAGAGCTACGGTGCACAGCTGCATTTATTTCAAAATAAACAATCAAAGGCAAACGAGCATCTGCAAGGGCAGAACAAAGGGCTGCTTCATTAAAAGAAGTGCCCGCTCATCTTTTTCAATAAATAGGAAAATATATAAATAAGCAAACAATTTTATGATACAATACCCAGTCTGTGATCGAAATTACAGGCTTTTTACAATGGTTAAACTTAAAATTACATTAAATTCATCTTACTGAAAATCACTGGAAATAAAACTTTGATATAATGGAACGATTAAAGAGACATGTAATTTATGGATAATAAAAAAGGGTTTCGTTTTCTGACAAAAAAGGAATAATGAACATAACAGACTATGTGAAAAAAGTGAAGAGAAGGTGCGATATGGAACGAGAATTGCTCTCTGTTATAATTCCTTCTTACAATGAAGGTGAAAACATCAGACGAATCTTTGAGGCACTCGAGGAAGAGTTTCGCGATTTTCATTATAACTTTGAAATCATCTTTGTGAATGATGGAAGCAAGGACAACACACTTCAATACATGAGAGAGCTCTCTCGCAAAAGTGCAAAGGTCAAATACATTTCCTTCTCGCGTAACTTTGGGAAGGAAGCCGCTATTCTGGCAGGACTTGAATATGCGAAGGGAGTAGCTGCGATCATCATGGACGCCGACCTGCAGCACCCAACGTATTTGATTCAGGATTTTGTCAGAGGGTATGAAGAAGGCTATCATCAAGTCATTGCCAAACGGAACCGTAAAGGAGACAGCAAGCTTCGCTCTTACTTAGCATCCATGTACTATAAAGTGATGAACAAGGTAGTAGAAGTGGACTTGCGTGATGGCGTCGGGGATTTCCGTTTAATTTCACGCCAAGCAATCGATGCATTGCTTCAGCTGAAAGAGGGAAATCGTTTTTCAAAAGGGCTTTTTTGCTGGATTGGGTTTGAAGAAAAGGTCATCTATTATGAAAATGTAGAAAGACAGCATGGTGATACAAAATGGTCACTGAAGAAGTTATTTAACTATGGCATAGATGGCGTCATTTCTTTTAACAACCGCCCGCTGCGTATTTGTTTTTATACTGGCATACTGATCTTATTCCTCTCTTTGATTTACATCGTGGCCACCTTTATTCAAATTGTCAGAACGGGCGTGATGGTACCGGGTTATTTCACTTTAATATCGGCTGTGCTTTTCCTCGGAGGTGTCCAGCTTTTGAGTCTAGGTGTGATTGGAGAATATATTGGCCGTATTTATTATGAAACGAAAAAGAGGCCGCATTATTTGATCCAAGAATCAAATGTCATGCAGCAAGAGACAAGCTCAAAGGAACAAGACCGAGTGTTAACACAGTTATTTAAATAACGTGGAGTCAAATAACCGGCAAGCACGAATCGCTTGCTGGGTTGTTTTGTTTCAAAGAACAGTGGATCTTTTGTGGAAAGGATTTAGATGATGAAACGTAGATGGATAATCATTGGAATGTGCCTCATTCTTGCTTTATTAGGACACTCCTTTTTCTTATATGAATATACGCAAGGCCGGTACATGACAGGAGATGGGGACGGCATCTCGCAAATGCTCCCATTTAAAAAGCTGCTTTACGACGAATATGTCAAAGGGAATTTCTTTTATTCCTATCAATTCGGTCTAGGCGGCGGTACATACACGCAATTAGGGTATTATTTCACAACGTCGACGGTCTTTATGGTGACAGTCGCTGTCGTCTGGATGATGAATGCGCTTCATCTCATACAGTCAACGGACATTCATTTCTGGGCAAATGCCGTGATTTGGCTGAGCGTGATCAAGCTGACGCTCATTCTAATCATCGCTTACCGTGTGCTTCTTTCAATGGTTCAAAATAGACTAAGTGCATTGACAGGTGCCGCAATTTACGGACTGTCTATTGTGTATTTTCGGCATCAAACATTTTGGGAGTTTTTTACCGACAGCATGATGTGGCTTCCGCTGCTTGTGCTTGGGGTTGAACGGATATTCAAAACGGGTAAGCCGGCTTGGTTTATTTTGGCTTGCAGCCTGATGCTCATCAACAACTTTTACTTTGCTTATATTCATTTTATCTTTTTAGCGATCTATCTTGTCTTCAGATATATGATCAAGCTGCGAAGTGAGGAGCGCGGGTGGAAGGTGTTCTGGACGCTTGCGATCTCTACGCTGTTATCCTTTGGGATCAGTGCCGCTTTTTTTATCCCGTCTGTTTATGGCTTTCTCAATAATGTAAGACCACCGTATGAACAGGCCATTCCTTGGTTCGAGCTGCATGATCATCTGCTGTTTGCAAGCAGAGTGTATTTATTACCTGTGATTTTTCTGAGTTGTATGTTCCTCGTTCCGCTTTACCGAAACAGATGGTTTTTCATGTTCACATCCATCAGTATGCTGCTCATTGCTTTTCACTTTAGCCCAAAGATGGCGAGCGTGTTTAATGGTTTTTCAGCACCGCAGTACAGGTTTGAATATATTCTTGCCTTTACAGTTGGAGCGGTCGTTGCCATCACGATCAAGCATTTCTCACAAATCGAGTGGAAGTGGAAAAAGCGTGCGGTCTTAGGCGCGTGGATCGTGTTCCTTCTCGCAGTCGCTCTTTCAGAACGAGCAAAGGGAAACATGGATGTCGTTGTGTATACAGGCATAGGACTGCTTGTCATCAGCTTGTTCTTCCTATGGATGCATGCGGAAAAACGTCAGCACCTTCGTCTCTTTTCAGCTGTACTTATTGCCATTAGCCTACTGACAGCAGGCGTGTATCAGCAGGGCTACTTATCTGAAAGAAGCAATATAAAGAGCGTATCAGATACGTATCTGAATAGTGAGGCATATGCTGGACATGAGCAAATGAAGCTCATTCAGCAGATTCAAAGCCACTCAAAAGATCCGCTTGCCCGGATTGATTGGATGAACGGCGTGCGCAACAACACCCCGTTATTTGAAGGCTTTCAAGGCATGAGTGCGTATTCAAGTATATTGAATCAGCATTTGCTCAATTTCTACTGGATTGACCTGCAAATCGATATGGGACGGGAAAGTGTCAGTCGTTATGCAACAATGGGGGACAGGGCGAATTTATACAGCCTGACCTACGGAAAGTATTATATGAGAAACAACATGATGCCTTACTCACCACCAGCTTATTTTAAGCCAATTTTGAAAAGTGAGCATTATGAGGTATATGAAAATACTCGGCCGCTGCCATTTGCAAGAACAACAAGCACCGTTTATTCAGAACAATCCTTAAAGAATGCCTCAGCACTTGATAAAGAGCATGCGATGCTGCAAGGCGTCATTTTAGACAAGAAAGGCAACGCTGAAATCGAGCGCGCAGCAAATCGCGTCAAAGATACGAATATCCATACGGAACAAGCTGTATACGAACACGGTGTGCTTGATGTATACGGGGAAATGGGCGGTCTGAATATCACACTGCCAGATGACATCGCTCGCGCTGGGGATGTGTATGTGAGCTTTTATGTGAAGCGGACCGACCGTAACGCAGGGTTTCAGTTATCCGTTGACGACTACGTCACCTCACGAAAAAGCAATACATCCATCTACAAAACAGGCGTAAATGAAGTGACGATTCGAGTCCCTGCGGAAAAGATCCTCTCCATTCGAGTACCAAAAGGGACATATGAGCTCAATCAAATGAAGCTGTATCAAGAACCTTACCGCGTCCTAGAAAAAGCATATGAAAAAGAAAAACAGGATGATGGCAGCCAAAAAGTAAAGCTTAAAAATAACCGCTTTACGATTTCATATGATAACAAGCTCGGCGATAATTATATGATTCTGCCTGTTCCATATGAAAAAGGCTGGGAGCTCACGGTGAACGGACACCAAACCGATATTGAAAAAGCCAACTACACTTTTATTGGTTTTCCAATAGAAAAAGGAAAAAACGAGATTGTGCTAACCTACTATCCGCCTTATATCAGAATTCTCGCATTGATTTCATTGATCAGTTTGATTGGTGCGATCCTCTATGCACGGAGAAAACACAAGAAACACCACTTTTCATCATAAGTGGTGTTTTTTTATCTTTCTCAAAATTGATACAATCAACATAAAAGCATGAGAATGGGGGAAAACCATTTGACGTTAAACAAAGAATCCATTACTGATCATTATGAACACACCCTTGAATGGGTACAGTCACTAGCGGAAATAACAGACGAAGAATGGCGCAGAGCCATTGCTGATGGAAAGTGGAGCATTGCTGAGATCATCGCACATTTCGTTCCATGGGATGAATTTATTTTACACGATCGTCTAAAGGAATTTTGGAACAATCAAGCGTTACCGCAGGCACCTGATGTGCATGAAATGAATCGACAGTCAGCCGAAAGGGCGAGACACGAAGAGAGAAGCGAGACGATTGGACGATTTATTGCTGTCAGAACAGAATTGCTTCAAGAAATGAAGAAAATCGAAGCATCTCGCTGGAATACATCCTTTTTGATCGGTCAATCCGAGCTGACGTTATCAAGTTATTTTCAAGGACTGATTGATCACGACATCCATCATATGAAGCAGATCAAAGAAGCGCTTTCTCCAGAAAGACGATAGAGAGTCATGAAGCTTCTTTCTCAAACGGAAACGTCGCATAATCAAACAAAAAATGAAACAACCAAAGACTAAGGGCAAAAAGAATTTCCTCAGAAGTAGACAGCCAAATGCCGTCAACCAATTCGTCTGATAAATAAACAGCACCCCAAATAAACAAAAGGTGAAATAAAATGGCATAGAAAACGATGGATCGTTTTTTAGACCGGCACTTTCGAACAAACTGCATGAGCACGTGCTCCAGATGTTCAAAAGAGATCCCGAGTACAACATAGATGCCCATAAACAGTAGTAGCGATAAAATTGATTGATAAAAAGCACCCGTCAAATGAAAGAACAGCACACAAAACAACAAAAATATGTAACAGACAACCGATATCGCCATCAGCCACTTCACCCCTTGCCATAAAGCGTGAACAGATTGCTGCATGGATAAACAACACTCCTTTACATGAAGATACCTGCAAAAAGGACAGCCTTTTTGCAGGAAGGTGGAATTAATCCTCTTTTTTAGGTGCAGCGATGACAGGGTGTTTTTCAGTATCAAGCAATTTCAAGAATTCTTCACCTTGATCTAAATGATCAAGAACAAGCTGTTTCGGTGTGACCGCAAGCCACTGATTGAGTGAAATGTCTGCATAATGGTCGCTCTTAAAGATTTCTAAGAAATAAAGCGGTTCGTCGCCTGTATTCTCTACATAATGCCCCATTGCAAATGGCACATATCCAACGTCTCCCGCCTGATAGTTGAAGGTTCTCGCATGTCCATCAGAAGCAAATACGGTCATTCGTGCCTTTCCAGAAATGAAATATTGCCATTCATCCGTATTTGGATGCCAGTGCAGCTCACGAATGGCGCCTGGATCGACTTTCACAAGAGCAGAGGCAATTGTTTTAGATGCTTTAAAATTGGTAGAATCCGCAATCCACACTTGTCCACCGCTTGACGTAATCGGCTCTTGTTTTAACAGCTCATATTTAAAGGAATTCGGGACCTCTCCTTGCTCTGTTTTCACCTTGTCACATTCAAGGGAACCAGGAATTCCTTTTTGGAAAATATACTTTTCTTTCTCTGGCAGCTTGTCAAACTGCTCCTTTGTCATACCGAAGTTCTTGAGCACGACTTCCTCTGGCGTATGGGCAAGCCAATCCGTTACTTGGAACGTACTATTTTCTGAGAATGACCCATCATCAAACACAAGCAAGAATTCAGCTCCCGGCTCAAGTGCTTGAATAGAGTGCGGCAAGCCTGAAGGGAAGTACCACAAATCACCCTCGGTCACATCCTCTGTAAAATTTCGCCCCTCTGCATCAACTGATGTAATCCGGGCTTCCCCATAAATCATGTATGCCCATTCCGCTTCCTTATGCCAGTGCAGCTCACGAATCGCACCAGGCTTTAGCCGCATATTGACAGAGGCAAGGCTTTTAGAGATCGGCAGTTCACGTACCGTTACCTCGCGGGCGTAGCCGCCTTTTTCTAAGCGATTGTGTGTATCAGAAAAAGAATATTTCATGTTGGAGACCGTTCCATGATCTGTTTCCGGCGGTGTGAGCATATCTGGGTTTTGTCTGTCTCGCTCGAGATTACGTGGAATTTTGACCGTTGCTCCTTTTTCTCCTCGAATCGGCTGCGGTACACCATTTTGCTTTTCACTCATGATAAAATCCCCTTTCAACATCGTATTGTGTGAGGTGACAAAAGGCCTTTCATTTCGCCCTCGTTTTCATAAGGTGAAACGAATCAAGAAGATGTCAATCTGATTCATCATTTTTTTGAACAGCGACCAATTGTTGGATGAGCTTGCTTAATTCATCAAACTTTCGTTCAAAGCGTGTCAGCAAGTAAATCGTCAAAATGGCAGGGAAGCCAGCCTGACCGAGCTGCTTCAGCCACTCCTCCGAAAAAAAGTTCTCCATTTGTCTCACCTCCCAGCGGATGCTCGTCTTCTATATAGGTGGTCTGAAAGAAGAAAAAGGAAAGCAGAGGAGGAGAAAATGATCCATTAGACCCGTTTCATAAAGTTTACTTTTTTTAACTTTTGTCCACTTAATGCAAGTAGAGGGAACAAAGGGGAGGATGCACATGGATTATCGGCTGTTATTGAAAGCAAAATGGAAGGAAATCATTGATCACCCGCTCATTCAGCAATTTTTAAGCAATCCTAAAAACCAGCAGCTTCTCAGGAAAGTCATGGAAGAACCGAACGAAGAGAATGCGAAAAAGTTAGATTCCGAGTTCAAGCAGTTTTATCAAAAAATCCGCATCATTAAGTATATTTCCACAATGATCCGCATCTTTTCAGTCGACTTTGATAAACGAGTCAAAAAAAAGCAGCAGCGTTTTCCGCTCATACTCGATCATCCTGATCATCAAGAAGTGAAAGACCCTGTTCAAACAGATACGTATGAAGCTGTGCTCTTTAACCAACAAGACTTAGGGGAGCACCTGCAAGACAAAACAATGTACAAGGCCTACCAGCAGCTCACAGACAAACAAAAAATGGTCTTAACCCATATTTATGTTGAAGGTCAAACAATGAAAGAAATAGCCGACCGGCTAGGCGAAACGAGACAAAATATCTCAAACATACACAAAAAAGCGCTCAACAAACTAAAAGAAGAAACAGGGGGAGATGTCCGTGAACGAAGAAAAAATGACCAATGGGGAAATGGAAGAACTCATTGAAACCTTCACACCCATGATCAAAAAGAAACTACAAAACACGGCATATCAAGAAAGAGAAGACCTCGAACAAGAACTCTATATCAAACTCATCGAAAAAGTAGACTGGCTGATTTACCAAGAGGGACCTGGCTTTTGGGAGTTTATTGTGGAATATATGACGAAGTTGTAAGATAGTTAAACACAAAAAAAGACTCGCTCACACAGAGCCGAGTCTTAATTTTTTTTGCAGTTTTTCTTCACTGAAAATCCAGCCGGTATAGGAATTTTTGATTTGGTGGTCCATGTCGATATGGCAGATCGCGACAAAAGGGTAGTGACCTTTGCTGCGGTAGCGCAAATCAATGAACCGTACCTCGTAATGATCCTTGTATTTATCCACTTCCCACCGGTAGACAGGGGAGAAGGAGAGAAAGGCTGAGATGTTTTCGTCTTGTTTGGCAATTTTCATAATCTCTGTATCAGGGACCGGCACACGGTTAAAGGTGTCTAAAATGACGACCTCTCCATTCATACTGCGCCCAACATGGAAAGACGATTTACATTTCACGGCAATGCGCCATTGTCTGAACTTCATTGTAGGCGAAATGATAATCTCTTCAATTTCATCGAATCGTGCACGCAGCTGACGTTTAATCTGAAGCTGCATGATGACCCTGACGATATAGTAACAGAAAATCACGGCGTACAGCGTTATGAACGTATAGCCGGGATGACCGCCAATCGCCCAAACGACAATGGCGACAATGTGTGTAAAAAAGATGAATGGATCAAACGTATTAATGATCCCAAGCGCTACCCATTTCTTCGAAAATGGACGAATGGCCTGAGTACCGTATGCGTTGAAAATATCGACAAACACATGAAGCACAACGGCTAATAGTGTCCATAACCAAAGGTGAAGTAAATCCGCCCCCGGCACAAATGGGAAAATCACAGCCGGAATCAGCAATGACCAAAACAGTACAGCCGGAATGGAATGTGTAAATCCTCGGTGATTTCTTATATAAACCGCATTATTTTTTAGTTTTAGCACAGTATCAATGTCTGGTGCTTGGGAGCCGGCGATGGTCGCAATCATCACGGCGTGTGCCATGTGTGGATCTGCGCTGACGGCTGGATCTAAAAGTGCAAGTCCCCCAAGAGAAATGCCCATTACTACATGAGTACCAGTGTCCAATTGATTACCTCCTACTAGTTGTCATGCTTAGGAACAATCATACAAAGTATACGTCTCCAATCAAGACTATGTGCAAAATCACTTTTGCTTTATCCCGATTTAATGTAACATGTTAACGTATCTACAAACAGTATACAACAAATAAGGTTCTATTCAGAACGTTAGCCCTCGGTCCAATGAGAAGGAGTATAGATATGAAAGACATTCAAGAAAAGCTGGACCGCAAAGATATTGCGGGCTTTCAGCATGATTTAATTGATTGGTATGAAAAAGAACAACGGACACTGCCATGGCGTGAAAATCAGGATCCATACCGCGTCTGGGTATCAGAAGTGATGCTTCAGCAAACGAGGGTGGATACGGTCATTCCGTACTTCAACCGGTTTATGGAGCAATTCCCCACGGTGAAAGATCTTGCTTTAGCTGATGAAGAAAAGGTCATGAAAGCATGGGAAGGTCTTGGCTACTACTCAAGAGTGCGTAATTTACAGGCAGCTGTGAAAGAAGTATATGAATCCTACGGGGGCGTTGTCCCTGATTCGAAAGAGCAGTTTTCAAAGCTTAAAGGTGTAGGTCCGTATACGAGCGGTGCAGTGCTGAGTATCGCCTATAACAAGCCGTACCCTGCGGTAGACGGCAACGTCATGAGGGTCATTTCCCGTATTTTGTCTGTATGGGATGATATAGCAAAACCAAAAACGAGAAATATTTTCGAGTTTGCGGTCGATCAGCTCATTTCCCGGGAAAAGCCGTCAGAATTCAATCAAGGGCTGATGGAGCTAGGTGCGCTCATTTGCACTCCAACATCCCCTGCCTGCCTCATTTGCCCTGTAAACA
This sequence comes from Bacillus sp. MZGC1, assembly GCF_002998605.1. NCBI lineage: Bacteria > Bacillati > Bacillota > Bacilli > Caryophanales > Bacillaceae > Bacillus > Bacillus sp. MZGC1. Next base: position 16,352 of record NZ_PVRE01000005.1, on the reverse strand, counting down.
TGCATTGCTCGGCACTCGAGGAAGGCGTTCAGCATGAGCTCCCAGTGAAAAGCAAAAAGAAAAAGCCGACTGCGAAATCAATGGCAGCAGCGGTGTTATTTGATGACGCAGGCAACCTATATATTCATAAGCGGCCAAGTACAGGCCTCCTTGCGAATTTATGGGAATTCCCTAACATGGAAACAACAAAGGGAAGAAAAACGGAAAAAGAGCAGCTGATTGATTTCTTAAAAGAGAAGGCGGGTGTACAAGCGGAGCTTGGTGATTTAGAAGGCACCATTCAGCATGTATTTACCCACCTCATCTGGAATATTTCTGTTTTCTTTGGACGAGTTACCTCTGTATCTGATGACACGAAGCTGAAAAAAGTCACAACAGAAGAATTTGAGGCATATGCTTTGCCAGTCTCACACCAAAAAATCTGGAAGATGGCACTTGAAGAGCCTAGTCGTATTTAACCGTTGTACCGTGGGTATAATCAGCTTCATTTCGGTGCAGACCCCCGCGGTCTTCGATTTCAGAAATGATTTCTCGATACTTAGATTGCCCTTCTTCATTCAAATAAGGTAAAATTTGTTGGAAAGCATGATGAAAGTAAGCAAGCTCAGTATCTTTCCATTGATCCTTGGACATCATACCAAGCTGGCTTAAATCGCGTCCGACATACATGAATGTAACCTCCTAATAGGAACTTTCCTATTAGTGTGAAGCGAATGAACGAAAACTATTCAAATCAGGAGATGAACCATAATGAGTCAACGTAAATGTGCATTAATTACAGGAAGCAGCAGAGGAGTAGGGAAAGAAGTAGCCCTTCGCCTCGCTGAAAAAGGATATGACATTGTCATTAACTATGCGAGAAGCAAAAAAGCCGCACTTGAAACAGCGGAAGAAATTGAAGCGATGGGTGTCAAAACATTGGTTGTCAAAGCCAATGTAGGCCAGCCTGAGAAAATCAAAGACATGTTTCAGCAAATTGACGAAACCTTTGGCCGTTTAGATGTATTTGTGAACAATGCGGCGTCTGGCGTTCAGCGTCCAATTATGGATCTTGAAGAAAATCATTGGGACTGGACGATGAATATCAATGCGAAAGCCTTGTTATTCTGCGGACAAGAAGCGGCGAAACTAATGGAGAAAAACGGCGGCGGACATATCGTCAGCATTAGCTCACTAGGCTCCATCCGCTACCTTGAAAATTACACAGTGGTCGGCGTATCAAAAGCGGCACTAGAAGCTTTAACGCGTTACCTATCCGTTGAGCTGTCACAAAAAAATATTGTCGTGAACGCAGTATCAGGCGGTGCGATCGATACAGATGCACTAAAACATTTCCCGAACCGGGAAGAACTTTTAGAAGATGCGAAGAAAAATACACCTGCTGGCCGAATGGTAGAAATTAAAGACATGGTCGACAGCGTGGAGTTCCTTGTATCAGGCAAGGCAGACATGATTAGAGGACAGACCATTATTGTGGATGGCGGACGTTCTTTGCTAGTTTAAAAAAATCATGAATAGGATGTACACCTTCTGCACAAATTAATGTGCGTGGAGGTGATAATGATGGATCAACAACAAAACAAAACAAACGCACAACAAGTGAAGAAACAAAACCAAGCTTCTGCACAAGGCGGTCAATTTGGTACTGAATTTGCTAGCGAGACTGACGTACAGCAAGTAAAAAAATACAACCAAAAAGCTGAGCAAAACAAACAACAAAACAGCTAATCACTGAAACAAAGGAAAGCACTTCATCTACGAATGAAGTGCTTTTCTTTTTGCCTCTCCCCACCATCCGACAAAACCTGTAAAACCTCTACATAAACAGTCAAAGGATTTCCTCCTTCTTTCAAGAAATGGTATACAGACAAAAAGTGGATTCGATGAAAAGGGAGGAGTTAGATGTCTGATTTCGATCAGCTTGTAAAAGAACAAATGCAGCTCATGGATCAACTGCTCAATGTACAGGGAGAACTCGATCTATGCTTAGAAACAGAAAAACAATTGCTCCAGGATGAAAAAAAAGAAGAGTGGACCAGGCTTCATGATCAAATCAAACAGAAACGGGAGGAACTGCAAAAAGTCCAAACCTTATTTACAAAACAGACAGAAGAGGTCATCAATTCATATAAACAGATGGAAAAGAGTTCTAGCGTGATGTAAGTCAGTGTGCCGTTCAATTGGGTTGAATGGCTTTTTCATTTCATTTTTTAATGATGTAACGGTATAATATAATAGAGACATGTTTAGTTGGGAAATTAGGTCTTTGGACTGTTAGGTTTGTTTGTTATAGAAAGTAGGGGAGAAAATATGGGCTATCCCAAGGAAGGAGAAACCATCCAAATTCAAAGCTATAAACACAATGGCTTGATCCACAGGATTTGGAATGAAACCACCATTCTGAAAGCAACGGAATTGTGTATCATTGGTGCAAACGACCGTACAATGGTGACTGAATCCGACGGCCGTACTTGGATGACGAGAGAACCGGCTATTTGCTATTTCCATGCAAAACAATGGTTTAATGTGATTGGGATGCTTAGAGATGATGGGGTATATTATTACTGCAACATCAGCTCTCCTTTTGCGACAGATGAAGAAGCAATTAAGTATATTGATTACGATTTAGATGTCAAAGTCTTTCCAGACATGACGTACAATATTTTGGATGAGGATGAATATGCAGATCATAAGAGGCAGATGAATTATCCAAAGGAAATCGATAGTATCTTAAGAGAGCATCTGAATACATTATTGCATTGGATTCACCAGCGGAAAGGTCCGTTTGCTCCTGAATTTGTGGATATGTGGTATGAACGTTTTTTACATTATACAAAATAAGCAAGAGCAGCAAAAACCTGTTTGGCTTTTTAGGCTAACAGGTTTTTGACTGCGTACGGATAAGAGGCACTGATAGATTGGGAAGGAGATTTACATGGGGGTCATTAAACGCTACATGGCTTTTGTTACACCGTATAAAAAACAGATTGCATTGACAATGGTCATCGGGATGATCAAGTTCTCGATTCCCTTAACATTGCCTCTGCTTTTAAAGTATGTCATTGATGATGTCATTCAAGGCTCGGGGTCGGCTGAAGAAAAGACATCATCTCTATTGATCATTATGGGAATCATGCTCGTCTTATTTTTAGTGATGAGGCCGCCTGTTGAATACTATAGACAATACTATGCGCAGTGGACAGGCAGTAAGGTATTATTTGATATTCGGGAAAAGCTGTTTTCGCATATTCAAAAGCTCAGCCTTCGTTATTATGCCAACACGAGAACAGGAGAAATCATTTCAAGAGTCATCAACGATGTGGAGCAGACAAAGGAGTTTGTCATCACAGGTCTTATGAACATTTGGCTTGATTTGATGACCGTGCTGATCGTGATCGCCATTATGTGTACACTGGACATCAAGCTCACCATCGTGTCTGTCATTATTTTTCCGCTATATGCGTTTGCAGTGAAGTATTTTTACGGCAGGCTTCGCAAGCTGACAAAAGAGCGGTCGCAGGCGCTGGCTGAAGTGCAAGGGCATCTGCATGAGCGGGTACAAGGTATGCCAGTCATTCGGAGCTTTGCCATTGAAGAATATGAACAAGAACATTTTCATGATGAAAACAAAAATTTCTTAAACAAAGCGATCAACCATACGAATTGGAACGCCAAAACATTTGCCGTCGTCAATACCATCACTGACATTGCACCGCTATTAATCATTGCATTTGCTGGCTACACCGTAATTAATGGATCACTTTCGATCGGGACCATGATTGCCTTTGTCGGCTATATTGACCGGATGTACAACCCGATTCGCCGTCTCATTAACTCATCCACGACTTTAACCCAGTCAGTGGCGTCAATGGATCGTATTTTTGAATTTATTGATGAGCCATATGAGGTAACAGATCGGCCGAATGCAAAAGAAGCTGATCATTTAAAAGGTGAGGTCGAATTTAAAAATGTGTCGTTTCGTTATGAACACACACAGGAAGAGATTCTGCACAATATCTCCTTGAAAGTAGAAAAAGGACAAACGGTTGCGCTTGTAGGAATGAGCGGTGGAGGGAAGTCGACACTCGTCAGCTTAATTCCAAGGTTTTATGATGTCACAAACGGGTCACTTGAAATTGACGGCATCGATATCAAAGAGTACAAAGCAAGAAGCCTTCGAAATCAAGTCGGAATGGTGCTGCAGGATACATTCTTATTCAGTGACACGATTAAAGAAAATATTGCGGTGGGAGACCCAGAAGCATCTTTTGAAAAAATCGTTTCGGCTGCAAAAGCGGCAAATGCCCATGATTTTATTATGTCTCTTCCTGAAGGATATGACACGAAGGTAGGAGAACGGGGCGTGAAGCTGTCAGGCGGTCAAAAACAGCGTATTTCAATTGCAAGGGTCTTTCTTAAAAATCCACCGCTTTTGATTTTAGATGAAGCGACGTCTGCACTTGATTTAGAAAGTGAACATTACATTCAAGAAGCGATGCAAAAGCTAGCGAAGGACCGTACAACCTTTATTGTCGCGCACCGCTTATCGACGATTACTCATGCTGACCTCATTGTCGTCATGGAACAAGGCGAGATTGTGGAAAAAGGAACACACGAAGAATTAATGAACAGAGACAGCCACTATCGCCATCTATTTACCATTCAAACATTAAATTAGTAGAAGCCTATCCGATTCTAGCGGATAGGCTTTTTTATGCTTGTCAAAAACATGACATATTTCCCAGCTTGTCTCAATACAATTTTAAAAAGTATGACGGGGTGGTGAATATGTGAAAGAACAAGACGTGCTGCTAGATGTCAAACAGCTGTCCATTGCGTTTCAGCAAAAAAAGCAAAAAGTACCCATCGTCCATCACATATCGTTCTCGATTCAAAAAGGGGAAACCTTAGGGATTGTTGGCGAATCTGGCTGCGGGAAAAGTATCACATCTATGTCATTAATGGGCCTGAACCAACAAACAGACACAACGGGTGAGGTTCAATTCGAAGGGCAAAACCTGCTGTCGCTTTCAGAAAAACAGTGGCGAGAGATAAGAGGGAATGACATTTCGATGATTTTTCAAGAGCCAATGACCTCTCTGAACCCATTAATGACCATCGGCAAACAAATGACGGAAGCCCTTTTCACACATCAAGCAATCGGTCAAAAAGAAGCAAAAGCAAAGGCGGTTGATCTGCTTCAGACAGTTGGATTGAAGCAAGCCGAATCGTTGCTTAAAAAATACCCGCATGAATTATCAGGCGGCATGCGCCAGCGTGTCATGATTGCGATGGCGATGCTTTGTCACCCAAAGCTCATGATCGCAGATGAACCGACAACTGCACTTGATGTGACCATCCAAGCGCAAATCCTTCGCCTGCTCAAAAAGCTAAACGAAGAGATGGACACCGCTATTTTATTTATAACCCATGATCTAGGCGTCGTGCGGCAAATATGCCAGCGAGTCATGATTATGTATGCCGGTCGAATTGTAGAAGAAGGAACCGTTGACCGTATTTTTCAAAAACCTCTGCATCCCTACACAAAAGGTCTTTTCGCCTCAGTTCCATCGTTTAAAGAGAAAAAAGAAAAGCTCATCTCTATTACAGGTCATGTACCTAAGCCGGGAACCATTCGATCCGGCTGTCAATTTGCCGCGCGCTGCCCTTATCAAATGGCGCAATGTCTTGAAGAAGATCCAGTTTTGCAATCCATTGAACAGGATCACCGCGTCGCATGTTTTCTAATGGAAGGAGGAGAAGACACTGAGTCGCCCACTCTTGCAAGTGAATCAGCTGACAAAACGGTATGACACAGCCGCTTTTTTTTCTAAACATAAACATTCGACTTTGGCTTTAAATCAAGTGTCCTTTCACGTGAAGGAGGGGGAAACGCTTGGCATTGTTGGTGAATCGGGTTGCGGGAAATCAACACTTGGCAAAAGCTTAATGAGATTGACTGAACCGACGTCAGGCTCTATTCAACTGAAAGGGCAAGATGTGACTCTTTTGAAAGAAAGAGAGATGCGTTCTTTAAGAAAAGACATTCAAATGATTTTTCAAGATCCATACGCTTCATTAAATCCACGAATGAAAATCAAAGATATTTTAGAGGAACCGCTCATTGTTCACTGGCATGGGACGAAAGAAGAAAGACGGAAGCGGGTCAAAGAGATGCTGCACATTGTCGGATTTGATCCTTCCTACGGGGAACGTTATGCGCACCAATTCAGCGGCGGACAAAGGCAGCGCATTGGTATCGCTAGAGCACTCATTACCCATCCAAGTCTTGTCATTGCGGATGAACCCGTTTCGGCTTTAGATGTATCCGTTCAAGCCCAAATTTTGAATTTGATGCTTGAATTGCAAAAGACGCTTTCTCTGACGTATCTGTTTATTTCTCACGATCTTGGCGTTGTCAAATATATGAGCGACCGAATCGCAGTCATGTATGCTGGCCGCATTGTTGAGATGGGGCCTGCCGAAGACGTGTTTCACAGCCCGCTTCATCCTTATACGTCGCTGCTTCTGAAATCCATTCCACATATGGATCACGTGCTAGAGACGCAAGATGTGTCAGCAGAAGAGTCCACAATGACGATAGAAGGCGGCTGTCCTTTCTACAAAAGGTGTCCAAAAAGGTGGGAGAAATGCCTAAAAGCAGTCCCTACTTTGTATGAGGAGGAACCGGGGCACGCAGCGGCGTGTTACTTATATCAAAAGGAGGAACACAATGAAGAAGACATGGTTGTTCAGTAGTTTCATTTTTGTGCTGGCACTTGCACTGTTTTTGGGGGGATGCTCGTCCGCACCGTCATCAGAAGAAAAAGCAACAAAAGACACCCTCGTATTTGGCAGAGGAGGAGACTCCACTTCACTAGATCCGATCACAACGACAGAAGGCGAAACCTTCAAGGTCACAGAGAATATGTTTGAAAAGCTACTGAATTATGGTGAGAAAGACACGACCATCCATCCTGGTCTCGCAACAGACTGGGATGTTGCAAAGGACGGAAAATCATACACATTCTACTTAAGAGAAGGTGTGAAATTTCACGATGGCACAGACTTTAACGCAGAAGCAGTGAAATTCAACTTTGACCGCTGGATGAATGGTGATGCAGAAAAATTTCCTTACTATGGCATGTTTGGCGGCTATAAAAAAGATAAAGGACATGTGATTAAAGACATCATCGTCAAAGGAGAGCATGAAGTTGAATTTCAGCTAAAGCGCCCGCAGGCGACATTCCTTAAAAACATTGCTATGTCACCGTTTGGCATCGCAAGTCCTGCGGCTGTTGAAAAAAGCGGTGATTCTTTTCGTGAGAATCCAGTGGGAACAGGACCATTCAAGTTTAAAGAGTGGAAGCAAAACGACCGTATCGTGTTAGAAAAGAACGAAGATTACTGGCAGAAGGATAAACCAAAACTGAATCAAATCATCTTCCGCTCTATTCCAGAAAACTCGGCTCGTTTAAATGCCCTGAAAACAGGTGAGATCGATTTGATGGATGGCGTGAATCCGTCAGATTTAGATGGCATTAAAACTGATAAAGCACTCCAGCTTATTGAAAGACCATCAATGAACGTAGGCTATATCGGACTGACCGTCACAAGAAAGCCGCTTGATAACAAGCTCGTTCGTCAGGCACTCAATTACGCGGTCGATAAAGAATCCATCATTGAGTCATTTTATGGCGGACTTGCCGAGCCAGCAAAAAATCCCCTTCCCCCAGCTTTAGAAGGCTACAATGACGACATTGATCCATATCCGTATGATCCAGAAAAAGCGAAGGAACTTTTGAAAGAAGCGGGTTTTCCTGACGGCTTTCGCATCAAGCTTTGGGCGATGCCTGTACCGCGTCCATATATGCCAGATGGGATGAAGGTAGCAGAAGTCATTCAATCAAACTTTGAAAAGGTCGGCGTCAAAGCAGAAATTGTGACATATGACTGGGCGACCTATTTAGATAAGGCAAGTAAAGGGGAAGCAGATGTGTTCTTATTAGGGTGGACAGGGGACAATGGTGATCCTGATAATTTCATCTACACACTGCTGGACAAAGACAGCATTGGCGGCAACAACTATACATTCTTCGAAAACGATAAAATGCACGACATCCTCATTGAAGCGCAAACAAATACAGATCAAAAGAAACGAAATGACCTGTATAAAAAAGCGCAAGAAATCATTCATGATGAAGCACCTTGGATTCCATTGGTGCATTCGATCCCAATGCTTGCAGCATCTAATGATTTAAAAGGCTATCAGCCGCATCCAACTGGTTCAGAAGCTTTAACTGACGTGTATTTCGAATAAGCAAATAAGGGAGATCTTGTCTCTCCCTTACAGCGTGTAGACAAACCCTCGCATTCGGTGTCAGTCCTGCGTTCCGGTGCTCACGAATGTCAAATTCGCTTCGCGCCAGTACTCGTCCTTCCTAGACTGCAAAGGTTTTCTATCACGCTGAAAAGAAGACAAAGAAAAAGGCGGTGAAAGCTGTTTGTTTGCTTATTGTATGAAGCGGGCAGGAATGCTTATCCCAGTATTGATTGGAATGACATTGGTCGTGTTTTCAATTATTCGGTTTATTCCAGGGAACCCAGCACAGGTCATCTTAGGACAGCGGGCAACGAAAGAGGCAGTAGAACAATTAACCATCCAGCTCGGTTTAAACCAGCCTTGGTATGTTCAATACGGACATTACATGCTGGGTCTTTTAAAAGGGGACTTAGGGACTTCGATACGAACAGGAGCGGCTATTGCCCAGGAAATGAAGCCTTACTTATTTGCGACGTTAGAATTGACCTTTTTTGCCATGGTGCTGGCGATTGTTGTGGGAGTGAATGCCGGAATCATTAGTGCTTGGTTTAAGCATTCCATCTTTGATTATGTCGCAATGTTTATTGCACTCATTGGAGTGTCTATGCCGATTTTCTGGTTAGGCTTAATGGGGCAGTGGCTGTTCTCGATCGAATTAGGTATTTTGCCGACGACGGGCCGAGAAAACGTAAGGAATCCAGTGGAGTCGATCACGTATATTCATACGCTGGACACGCTTTTGCAAGGCCGGTTTGATCAATTCACTGACAGCATCAAGCATTTGATATTACCAAGTACAGCTCTTGCGACAATTCCTGCTGCGATTATTGCAAGGATTACAAGGGCAAGTATGCTAGAAGTGCTTCATTCAGATTTTATTCGAACCGCAAAAGCAAAAGGGGTACGTTCATTTTTCATCATTTATCAGCATGGCCTGAAAAATGCGCTTATTCCGATCTTGACGATTATTGGTCTTCAAACAGGCCTCTTACTTGGCGGAGCCATTTTAACAGAGACCATTTTTGCTTGGCCGGGAATTGGCCGATATATATATGACGCCATCAGTTATCGTGATTATCCAGTCATTCAAACTGGCATTCTCGTCGTTGCGCTGATATTTGTCCTGATCAATTTCATCGTGGACATCTTGTATGCAGTCATTGATCCTAGGATTAAATATTAGGGAAGGAGAGTGACAACATGGAAGCACAAAAAGAGCTTGAACCACCTCAACCAAAAGAAGAACGCTCTCAATCATTGATTCTTGAATCGATGAAGCAGTTCTTTCAGCACAAGCTGGCGGTCATTGGCAGTGTGATTGTCTTTTTATTTCTTATCCTAGCGATATTCGCACCGCTCATTGCTCCTTATGGAATCAATGAACAATCTCTTGGTGAGCGATTTAGCGCCCCTTCAGCTGCGCACTGGTTTGGTACGGATGATTTCGGCAGAGATATATTTTCAAGAGTTGTGCATGGCGCGCGGATTTCCTTATGGGTTGGTTTCTTCTCGGTTCTCGGGTCTGTCATTTTAGGCACACTGCTTGGATTGATAGCAGGCTATGGCGGAAGAGTGCTAGATGCTGTGATCTCGAGATTGTTTGATATTTTACTCGCTTTTCCTAGTATTCTACTAGCGATTGCGATCGTCTCCATTTTAGGCCCCTCCTTACAAAATGCCCTTATTGCCATTGCGATCATTAATGTCCCAACCTTTGGACGGCTCGTTCGTTCAAAAGTGCTGAGTATTAAACAAGAAGAATACGTGCTGGCAGCAAAGGCGGTTGGGATGTCACACCGCCGCATCGTGCTGCGTCACATACTGCCAAATAGTATGGTGCCGGTCATCGTACAGGCGACGCTTGCGATCGGAACGGCGATTATCGAGGCAGCCGCTTTAGGCTTCTTAGGATTGGGTGCACAGGCACCAAGCCCAGAGTGGGGGAAAATGCTCGCCGATGCGAGACCTTATCTCGTGCAAGCCCCCTGGACATTAATTTTCCCAGGTGTAGCGATTATGCTGACAGTTTTGGGCTTTAACTTGATGGGAGATGGATTAAGAGACACACTGGATCCTAAAATGAAGAAAATAAAATAAGACCGATTCTAGTAATCGGTCTCAGCGCGCAGACAAACCCTCGCATTCGGTGTCAGTCCTGCGTGCCGGTGCTCACGAATGTTCAATTCGCTCCACTCCGGTACTCGTCCTTCCTAGACTGCAAAGGTTTTCTATCACGCTGAAAAGAAGACAAAGGGCTAAAATCAAGATCATTTTAGCCCTTTGTCAACAATCTAAGACCGATTCTAGGAATCGGTCTTTTCTCATTTTATGCTTCTTTTTCATCTGTCTCAATTTCACTGTCTTTTGGGTGATACGTCTGGAAGCTTGTAATCAATGTATCTAAATGCTCTAGTTCATCACGGTATTCGATGATGCTGGACATGACATTCAGCATATTGTAATCGAGCAAGTCGTTTTCTTGGTTTTGCTGATGCTGGATAAATGATTTCGTTAACGTTTCAAGACGAAGAGAGCATTCATTTTGAAATTCATCGTCCTGCGGTTTCATTTTACCGACGAATTTCATCAAGGTACGCTCATGCCAATACAGTAAGTAATCAATTTCATCTGTTAAGCTTTCCCTGAAATGCTCTGGCATCAAATGAATTTCATTTTCTAATTTATGAAGCTTTTTCAGCAAGTAAAGAGCGCGATTCGATGCCATAATGGCCTGTCTAAACAAAACGAGCTTTCTTGATTTTACATAGGTTGTTTTCTTTAAATAGCTTCGTTCCTCTTTGTATAACAAGTAAATGTGATCTAATTTGATCATGCGTTCTTTTATTTGATCGATGTCATCCTTTAAAGTGGAATGATCAGTAGACTGTCTGGAGCTCAGACGGATCCATTTTAAAATCTCCTCCGTATTTTCCATAATGTGATGAACAAGCTTTGTTTCATACTTTGGCGGCAGGAAGATTAAATTCACTAAAAATGAAGAAAGAACTCCTAACACCACAGTAGCTGTTCGAATTAAGGCAAAGGAAAGGAAATGATCCCCAGCACTTTCTAAAATCGCAATGACGGTTACAAGTGCAATTGGAATCGTGTGTTCAATCTTCAGCTTTAAATTAATGGCGATGACCATGACGGCGGTTAAACCGATAATGACTGGCCCAGTGCCAAAAAGCAGGCCGAACGTAATGGCAAGTGCTGCTCCAATAATATTGGCTTGCACTTGATCAACAATCGTTAAAAAAGATCGATAAATAGATGGCTGGATAGCAAATACAGCTGCAATTCCCGCGAAGACGGGCGTTGGCAACCCAAGCCATGTTGCCAGGTAAAGCGCGAGTACAATGGCAATACCAGTTTTTAAAATACGGGCTCCAAGTTTCATTGGTTTTGTCCCTGCATTCCTTTCTTTTTGATAATAGATGATCACTCGTCATTTATCATCAATATTTTGATGAACAACTAAGTAATATACAGCGGTCTTCCGAAATATTCAAGTGATTTTTGAAAGTTCATGAAAACATCAAAAGAAGGTATTGAGAAGAAATGTAACAGATTCGCACGCTTTTGACAAACAAGAGCTGATAAATAAAAAAACAGGCGCATTTTTTTTCGCCTGTTTTTGACCCTATTATGATTGTTTTAACTGTTCAAACGCATGATCTACTGCTTGCAGCGTCTCAGAAATATCTTTTTCAGTATGTGCGATCGTTAAGAACCAAGCTTCATATTTAGAAGGAGCGAGGTTAATCCCTTGAGAAAGCATTAATTTGAAGAAGCGGGCGAACATTTCGCCATCCGTATTTTCCGCCTGTTCATAGTTTACAATGATTTCTGTTGTGAAATAAATCGTGAGAGCCCCTTTTAAGCGGTTCACCGTAATATCTACTTGATGTTTTTTTGCATGGGCTAAAATGCCTTTTTCTAGCATAGCGCCAAGCTGATCAAGGCGCTCGTAAACACCATCTTGTTTTAACACTTCCAAGCATGCAATACCAGAAAGAATGGATGCAGGATTTCCTGCCATCGTGCCAGCTTGATAGGCTGGTCCAAGAGGAGCGACTTGCTCCATAATTTCTTTTTTACCGCCGTAAGCACCGATCGGAAGTCCGCCGCCAATGATTTTTCCTAATGCAGTGAGGTCAGGTTTTACTTGAAGCAAGTCCTGTGCTCCTCCGTACATAAAGCGGAAAGCTGTAATCACTTCATCATAGATCACAAGTGCGCCCTTTTCATGAGTGAGGTCATTGACCTGCTGCAAGAAGCCGTCCTTAGGCTCCACGATGCCGAAGTTCCCGACAATTGGCTCGACAAGGACAGCTGCGACTTCATCACCCCATCGATCCAATGCTTCTTTGTAGCTGTCAATATCATTAAATGGAACGGTAATGACTTCATTGGCGATGCTCTTTGGTACGCCTGCTGAATCAGGGGTTCCTAAAGTGGAAGGACCAGAGCCAGCTGCCACAAGCACAAGATCAGAGTGGCCATGATAGCATCCGGCAAACTTAATGATCTTTGTTCTGCCTGTATATGCGCGCGCGACACGAATCGTTGTCATCACCGCTTCTGTTCCTGAATTGACAAAACGAACTTTGTCCAAAGCAGGCATGGCTTCCTTCAGCATTTTAGCAAAAGTGACTTCATGCTTCGTTGGCGTTCCGTAAAGGACACCTGTTTCAGCCGCTTTTGTAATAGCTTTTGTAATATGCGGGTGAGCATGTCCTGTAATAATTGGACCGTATGCTGCTAGATAATCGATATAGCGGTTTCCATCAACATCCCAAAAATAAGCGCCTTCTCCTCTTTCCATAGCCACGGGTGAACCGCCGCCTACTGCCTTATATGAACGAGACGGACTGTTGACACCTCCAACAATATGCTCCAGCGCCTCTTGATGTAATTTTTCTGATTCTGTGAATTTCATAAATAGCCTCCTATCTCAACGTATCACGTCGTCTATCATTATTTTAACATGCCGATGCAAGCGTCCTTAGTTGAATATCCTCTCAAAATTGGATAGGCTAATTAAAAAATAGGTTGGAGGGATTGTGTCATGACAATCGAAATAGGCCAGCAAGTACCTGAAATCGAATTAACCGGTGACAATGGGGAGAAAGTAAAGCTTTCTGACTTTAAAGGAAAACATATTGTCCTTTATTTCTATCCAAAAGATATGACACCAGGCTGTACAACAGAAGCATGTGATTTCCGCGACCGCCATCAAAGCTTTGCAGAATTAGATGCTGTCATTATCGGCGTAAGCCCAGACAGTCAGGACAAGCACCAAAAGTTTAAAGAAAAACATGATTTACCGTTCCTGCTTCTTGTAGACGATGAACAGAAATTATCTGAAGCCTTTGGGGTATGGAAGCTGAAAAAGAACTTTGGCAAAGAATACATGGGCATTGAACGTTCAACGTTTCTTATTAATAAAGAAGGAACGCTTGTGAAAGAATGGCGAAAAGTCAAGGTGAAAGACCACGTAGAAGAAGCGCTTGAGGAACTGAAAGCTCACGCTTAATATCATCACAGGATGAGATCGGCAGACATGCCGGTCTTTTTTGTGAAGAAGAATAGGTAAAAAAGAGGATTGTAATTGACAAAGATTCGGCTCTGGGGGTACACTATTTATAAAGATTATAATATAAGAATATTTTTGAAGAGAGGTGCATGATGAAATGGCTGCTCACGAACTAAAAGACGCTTTAGATGCTTTAAAAGAAACCGGTGTTCGAATTACTCCGCAGCGCCATGCCATCTTGGAGTTTCTCGTAAATTCTATGACTCACCCAACCGCGGACGATATATATAAAGCACTTGAAGGAAAATTTCCAAACATGAGTGTCGCAACGGTTTACAACAATTTACGAGTCTTCCGGGAATCTGGATTAGTAAAGGAATTAACGTACGGTGATTCCTCAAGCCGATTTGATTTTGCGACATCTGACCATTACCATGCGATTTGTGAAAACTGCGGAAAAATAGTGGACTTTCATTATCCTGGCCTTGATGAAGTTGAACAGCTTGCATCCCATGTGACGGGCTTTAAGGTCAGTCATCATCGCTTGGAGATCTATGGAACTTGTCAAGAATGTGCGAAAAAAGAAAATCATTAATGAAAAAGCTGACCGGTTAAATGGTCAGCTTTTTTTATGACTTTTTTCGATTGTAGGATTCATCAAACTCTTTGCCTTCTAATGCTGGATCGAGTGTAAGCGGCTCTCTGCAATGCATGCACATATCCACCCGCCCAAGCACTTTTGTTTCTTTCTCACAGCCTGGACAAACGACACGTACTGCCTTCGTAGAAAGCATACCAATCCAAAAGTAAACGGCTGTACTTAATCCGATCGATAAGACGCCGAGCAGCATAAAGAAAGTCGACAGCCAGATCGATTCCTTGAAGAACACACCGATATACATGATCAGAAAGCCAACAAAAACCAAACTAAGTGCAAATGTTCTGATTTTATTAATTTTACTGGAGTATTTCGCCATCCCTAGTCCCCCTTGTCTCCAATATAGCACATTTTACCTTTCCGTTTGAATTAGTTATAGAGTTTTGTGAATAAATTGCTTATAATGATTCAATGATCTTTTTTCTTGTATTGAAGGAATTTTGATTCTATGAGGAGAAATACATAGCATTAGAGAAGAACTTTACACCCGAGTATTGGAGGAATCACTATGGAAAATCTTCTCCGTCCTATTTATCAAGAGAGAGCAAGCCATCCAGACACATTAGCTGTGATTATAGTAGAAAGAAGACATAAAGTATCTTCTGAGACGGATAACTTTGATGCAGCACTTTTAGTCATCGTAAAAGAAGCGGAAGAGCCGTTATTTATCAAGCACTATGAATCCGATCACCAAACAGCTTCTTTAAATGTTGTCACAGATGATCAGCTGAAGGAATGGATTACCCTCGGCACTAACCGCCGAATCATTGATTGGATTTTAAATGGGAAAGTCCTATTTGATCGAAATGAATATATTTTCAACTTGATTGATGAACTGAGTACATTCCCGTTTTCAAACCGCAAACTTAAAATCGGTTTAGAATACGGCAAGCTCATTCGCAGATATATAGAAGGAAAAGCATTTTTTGAGTCAAATCAATTCCTTGATGCATATAATTCAATTGTGCATGCTCTGCATCATTTGGCACGTATTGAAGTGATCGATAAAGGCTTCCACCCAGAAGTGACGGTTTGGAATCAGGTGCGTCATATGGAACCGGAAGTATATAAACTTTATTCAGAACTCATTGAAAGCCACGAAAGTCTGCATAAGCGTTTGGAACTTTTATTTTTAGCAAATGATTTTTTGATCCATTCAAAAGCAGAAATTGGTGCCGCTCATTTGCGTCATGTCATGGAACAGCAAGATATATGGCTTTTTGGCGAGCTTCTCGCGCATCCTGATCTCAAGTATTTCACGCCTGACCTTAGCGTCATGATTGATTTCTTTGTGGAAAAAGGAATTGTTCAGGTGGAGCCGATTGAGACAAAGGGACAAAAAATCTATCATCGAGGATATTTTGTGAAAAAAGATATTGACGCATGAATATTATGATGGTATATTATTATACGTCGCTAACGAGCAACCAAGTTGCTTCGAAAGAAAAGCTGACAAAAAGAAATTGTAAAAAACACTTGACGCACACAGCGCCGAAATGTTATATTGAGAAAGTCGCCTCTGAGCGACAATGAAGATGATCTTTGAAAACTAAACAAGACAAAACGTACCTGTTAATTCGAGTTTTTATAAAAAATCCTATGATACATCATAGGTAGTCAGTCAAACTGGCGAGGCAGGAAATGATCACATGCTAAGTTCGCTACTTCGTGTAGCAACGCATGTGTGATATGCATCCTGCATACCTCGGAGAGTTTGATCCTGGCTCAGGACGAACGCTGGCGGCGTGCCTAATACATGCAAGTCGAGCGGACAGAAGGGAGCTTGCTCCCGGATGTTAGCGGCGGACGGGTGAGTAACACGTGGGTAACCT
>NZ_PVRE01000004.1:0-382000 GCF_002998605.1 Bacillus sp. MZGC1 | reverse complement strand
AGGTTACCCACGTGTTACTCACCCGTCCGCCGCTAACATCCGGGAGCAAGCTCCCTTCTGTCCGCTCGACTTGCATGTATTAGGCACGCCGCCAGCGTTCGTCCTGAGCCAGGATCAAACTCTCCGAAAAAGTACAAAACCGAAGTTTTGTTTTTCGTCAGCGTTTGACTGACTACCTATGATGTTTCATAGGATTTTTTTATAAAAACTCGAATTAACAGGTACGTTTTGTCTTGTTTAGTTTTCAAAGATCACGTTTCAAAATGGAGCGGGTGATGAGAATCGAACTCACGACATCAGCTTGGAAGGCTGAGGTTTTACCACTAAACTACACCCGCGTGATTTGTATTGGCGCGCCCGAGAGGAGTCGAACCCCTAACCTTTTGATCCGTAGTCAAACGCTCTATCCAATTGAGCTACGGGCGCTTAATCAGGCGACTTAATTATCTTAACATATCGTTTTTATCAAGTCAACATCTTTTTAAAATTTGTTTGTCGCATGTGTTTGAATGTCTTTGTTTCAAATACGTCATCAGCGACGAATAAAAATATACCATGGATCACATAAATGGGTCAATACATTTTTCTAAAAAAGTTTCATATTTTTTAAGAAGTGGTTTTTTCTTAGATAAATAGAGATGCAATAGCCCTATTTTCTTCTCTTTCTTCATAATTCTAATGATTCTTAAATAAAATCTTTCTAAATCCAAAGGAGGACAAAACATGGTCACATAGAATTTTTATTTATTGGAAAATTCTTAATATTTTCCAAGCATTTAAAGGAGGTAGGAGATGATGAAAAAGTTCGTCGCTTTTCAAATCATGATCGCTTTGGTGATAGGAGCTCTTATCGGCCATTTCTTTCCTGACTTCGGGATGGCACTGCGGCCAATTGGAGATGGATTCATCAGATTGATTAAAATGATCGTTGTTCCTATCGTTTTCTCTACCATTGTTATTGGTGCAGCTGGCAGTGGCGGTATGAAGAAAATGGGCAGCCTAGGATTAAAGACGATCATTTGGTTTGAGGTCATCACAACCATCGTTCTAGGAATTGGTCTATTGCTGGCTAATGTTCTAAAGCCTGGCGTTGGCCTTGATTTCTCTAAATTAGCTAAGAAAGATATTGGTGAATTAGATGGCTATACGCAGAAAGTCGTCGACTTTAAACAAATGGTACTCGATATCATTCCAACGAATATCGTCGATGTCATGGCTCAGAATGATTTACTTGCTGTCATTTTCTTCGCCATATTATTTGGTGTAGCCGCAAGCGGCATCGGTAAAGCATCCGCTCCTGTTCTCACCTTCTTTGAATCAGTGGCACAAATTATGTTTAAGCTAACGCAGATGGTCATGGTGACAGCACCTATTGGAGTTCTTGCATTAATGGCTGCTTCCGTTGGCCAATATGGCATTGTTTTATTAATCCCAATGATGAAGCTTGTCGGGACTGTATTTTTAGGATTATTCATTATTCTCTTTGCTTTGTTCCCTCTGGTCGCACTGATCTTCCGTTTTAACTACTTCGAAGTTTTAAAAATGATTTGGGATTTGTTCTTGGTTGCCTTCTCTACTACAAGTACAGAAACTGTCCTTCCTCAGCTTATGTCACGAATGGAGAAATACGGGTGTCCAAAAAGAATCGTCTCCTTTGTCATTCCATCTGGTCTCTCTCTCAATTGTGATGGATCAAGTTTATATTTATCGGTTTCCTGTGTGTTTCTTGCACAAGCGTTTGGTGTCGACATGAGTTTGTCACAGCAGCTTTTGATGATGCTTGTTCTTGTGTTAACGAGTAAAGGGATTGCAGCAGTGCCATCCGGTTCACTCGTCGTTCTTTTAGCAACCGCCCATGCAGTAGGTCTTCCAGCAGAAGGCGTCGCCATTATCGCCGGTGTTGATCGAATTATGGATATGGCACGAACAGGTGTGAATGTTCCAGGGCATGCCGTTGCATGTATTGTCGTATCGAAATGGGAAAAAGTATTCCGTGAGTCCGCATGGGAAGTTCCAAAAGCAGGTGAGGAAACAAAAGGGATGTAATGTTATATGAAGGAAAGGGGTTCCCCTTTCCTTTTCTTATGATAAAAATGCTTGCTTTAGGACCGCTTTGCCTTGAGGTTGCAGCTGCACTTCTGCATATGCGCCATTAATCAGCGTCATTTGTGGCGGGACATGCCCACAATCTATATCGTAGAAAATGGGGATTTGTAATTCCTTTTGTAATTCTTCATATACGTCCCGATATTGATACCCTTCCACTGGCACATCAACTGCACTTCGCCCAAACATGATACCTGAACAGTGGTCAAACCACCCGGCTAGTTTTAATTGAACAAGTGATCTCTTCATGCTGGTAGCATTTAATGCGCAGTTTTCGAAGTACCAGAGAATCGGTTCACCTTTTATGAATGTTTCCTGAAAAGCTTTAACGTCTCCAAAAGGTGTCCCCGCTAAGTGACGTATGATATCAATGCAGCCTCCCATCATTCTCCCCTTCACCGCCATCTCCTGTGGATGAACCGTGCGCCATCTTGTAGGCTCTGTTAAATGAAAGACATGTTGACTCGGGGTGTCATGCTGCCATTCCTTTTGATACTTATATGAAGAAAACTGAGTAATGTCCATCTCCTCTTCTGTGGAAAGCACTTTTTCCCACATAGCAGTCGTTTGATCAGACTCTTCCCCTCGTAAATCCACTAAGTTTGGGCCATGTGCTGTAGCAATGCCTGTTTTTAATGTAAATGCCAGCAAGAGTGCACTCGTATCTGAGTAACCAAGAATCCACTTTTTGTGCATCGTTGAGAAATCAAGGTGCTCTAGCACTTCCATAAGAAGCTCTCCTCCCCATGGCGGGATGATGTGGTCAATCTCATCGCACGTCATCATATACTGAAGCTCGTTTGCTCGTTCTATGGCAGGCGCTGATTTTGCCTTTTCCTGGTGCCATACCGTCTCTCCACATGTGACATCATAGCCTCTTTTTTTCATTCGTTCGCATGAGAGCTGAAACATGTCATGCAAAGATGGCTGTACACCTGAGGAAGGTGCTGTGACACCAATCGTTTGTCCTTTTTGTAAATGCGGAAATTGTATCATCCTGTTTCCCCCATCCTCTCTCAATCTCTCAAACCTACCCATTTTAAAGAAGATGCCCCTTTTACAAGGGACATCTCCTCTTATTCCTTTTGACGCAGCACAGTATAGACACCTGCAAATATACATAGAATTCCAATGAATGAGCGTAATCCCATTTCTTCTCCCAAAAGCAGCCAGCCAAGAATGGAACCTACGATCGGTTGAAAGAAAAAGAATAGACCTCCGCTTGAGGCATCCATCAATTGAAGCCCTCTATTCCACAAAAAGAATGCTAAAGCTGTTGAAATGATGCCTAGATAAAGAATACCGCCCCAAATCTCTGGCCTTGCCATCTGCTCCACATCTAGGTGAGGTAAACGAAATAATACTGGCGGTGTTAAAACAATGAATGCAATGATGATCGCATATGTGGTTGTCACCACCTGAGGGTACTTTCCTGGAACTCGTTTTAGCAAAACAGACATAAGCGCCCATGTTAAAGCAGCGATGACCAATGAAAGACCGCCAACAAATTCATCTGTTTGCACTGCGACTGGTCCAATCATGAGCAATACACCTGCTGTAGCAAGCAGGATGGATGCGCACTTTCGAACAGTCATGGCTTCTTTTAATAGAAAGAACGCAAACAGCACCATAAACGCAGGTGTTGCAGATGTGATAACGGCCCCCATTTGTGCAGACGTATACATCGTCCCGATTTCTTGGGTCACGATGGAAAGAAAATTTCCGATCAGCCCAATCACCACTATAAGTGGGATATCTTTTTTATCTAATCGAAAGGAATAGCCCAAGCGCCAAATGGTGAACACCAAAACGACTCCTGCTACAGCATATCTCATCCAAACGAGCTCAAGTGGCGGAACAACCGCTACTGTTACTTTGACAACAACGTACATGCCGCCCCAAATACTTGCAGCGATTGCTAGGTAAAGGGCGCCTATATATTTTTCATTCATCTTTTTCCCTCCGTTACTGGATATTTTGATGACCATATCCACAAACGGAGATCACTCTCCGTTATGGACGGAGGGCATTTGGAACATCATGTTCAAACAAAGGCTTCCATAGCATTGCCGTCACTCCAATTATTTTTATTTTCTGATACTTTATAACAAATTCTGGTTGACTTCAATCCTTTTTTGTCACCTTTTTTCTTCATATAATAGAAGATAAGCGGCTATTGACATGCTGAATTCGTTTTCATATAGTAAGTAAAACTATAGGTGGTCACGCAGAAAAGGAGTAGAGGTCGTTGGATATTGAAGCTAGAAAACACATTCCCAGCACGGAGCATGAACCATTTCTCGAGGGAATAAAAGATTGTGTGCCAACCCTGCTTGGTTATATGAGTATTGGGTTTGCCTTCGGAATTGTTGGAATTAGCGCACAGTTGAGCTTATGGGACATTGCGCTTCTATCAATCTTTATTTATGCAGGTGCTTCACAGTTTATTATCTGTGCACTGCTTGTCACTGGAAGTCCCCTTTCCGCTATTATTCTCACTACATTTATTGTGAATCTGCGTCATTTATTGCTCAGCCTGACGCTGGCTCCTCATTTTACACGCTACTCTGTGAAACAAAACATTGGATTCGGTCTATTGCTGACTGATGAATCCTTTGGCGTAGCCATGAATAAATTAGCTCAGCATGGCAAGCTGAATAATCGGTGGATGCATGGGCTGAACATAACGGCTTATTTGTGCTGGATTGCTGCCTGTATACTTGGCGGCATTTTTGGACACTGGATTTCAAATCCTGAAGCCCTTGGTCTTGATTTTGCCCTTTCCGCTATGTTTGCTGCGCTGTTGGTTCTTTCTTTGCAAACTGTGCCTAAAAGTAAGTTAACCCATCGCCTGTCACTTGTTTTGTATATGGTCGTTGCAATGTTTGTTCTGCTTCATTTTGTTCCCTCACACGTGGCTGTTCTGTTAGCCACCATGATTGTCGCAACCATTGGGGTGGTGACAGATAAATGATCAGCAGTTTTATGATATGGCTGATTCTCGGCTGTATGATTGTAACCGTCATTCCAAGGGTCGTTCCCTTTTTATTTGTACGAAGTATCGAGCTGCCTGAAGTGGTGCTTAAGTGGTTATCGTTTATTCCCATTTGTATCTTTACAGCTTTGATTGCAGAGCATCTGTTCATTCATACCACAACAGGCGTCACCATTCACTGGATGTACCTTGCTGTCTTAGTTCCGACCGTACTGATCGCTATTTGGACAAAAAGCTTGTCACTTACTGTTCTTGTAGGCGTCATGCTGATGGGAACTGTTAGATGGTTTTTCTAAAAGAAAAAGCTTAACCGCATGTGGTTAAGCTTTGTTTCATTTTACGATTCCGTATACAAATCCATCGTAACCCTTTTCACCAACAGTTTGAATGGCTGTAGCCTCTATTCTTGACTCTTGTTTGAGTAAATTGAAAAATTCACGAGTTCCTTGCACTCGTTCATCCCCATCACAGTCATGAAGGACTGCTCCATTTCTGACGACATTGTCTGCAATAATGACTGTTCCCTTTTTCGAAAAATGTAACGCCCTCTTTAGATATTTCGGGTTGTTCGGTTTATCTGCATCAATGAAAATCAAATCGAATGGAAGCACATCCCTCTCTTTTAACTGAGATAGCGTATCCAATGCTTCTCCTAGCAAAATGCTCACCCGTTCCGATAAGCCCGCTCTGCTGATGTTTTGCTGCGCAATCTGTACATGGTGGCTGACAGCCTCTAATGTGATGAGTTCTCCATCCTCTTCAAGAGCACGCGCCAACCAAATGGTACTGTATCCACCGAGTGTCCCGATCTCTAAAATGCGCTTTGCATTCTTGGTTTTTGCTAATAAATAAAGCATTTTCCCTTGAGCTGGTGACACATCAATTTCTGGCAGGCCTGCTTGCTTATTAATAGTAAGAGCTTGCTCCAAAACATCATCTTTAGGAATCAACTTGTCTGTGAGATACTCGTCAACTTTCTCCCACACTTGCTTCATCTCAACCATCTCCCTTAATCATGTCTTCTGTTTCAAGTCTACATGATGATAGCGAGCGCGTATAATCAATTCTTTTCACACATCTATTCATTTTATTGATGAAAGACATGTCATGATGGAGACATGAAGCAGTGCCATGTTTTCGGATTTACTGGTTGAGGTGATTTTTCAAATCCCCTTTTTTATCTTGAAGCTTTCCTTTTGCCTGATCCTTTTTCCCTTCTGATTTCAGATTTTGATGATCTGTTGCTTCGCCAAGCTTTTCTTTCACTTGACCTTTGACTTGATTTGTTTTTCCTTTCGCTTTATCCATATGTCCTTTTTCTTCACTCATTTGTTCCACCTCCACGTTTGATACTATTCATTTAGCCTTTTTGAGAGATACAAAACATCTGAGTGTGCGATCCAAGAAACTACAGCAACATGAAAATCCAGCCAAGGTCGGCTGGATTAAAAATAATGATCTATAAGATAGACTTAAAAGCTTTAACCTGTTTTACTCTGATCGTATTCAACCAGATCACCTAGAATTTCGTCAATCTGATTCATCATCTCAGTTTCAATTTTCACCTCAGATGCTAAAGCATTCTCCCTCACCTGTTCTGGACTAGAAGCACCAATAATTGCTGCAGAAACGTTCTGGTTTTGCAGTACCCATGCTATCGCAAGCTGAGCGAGAGTAAGATCAACCTCTTGTGCGACGGGCTTAACCTTTTGGATCGCCTCTAAGGTGTTATTATTCATCCAGCGTTGAGCAAGGTTTTTAAAAAAAGGTTTTCCAGCAGATGAGTTAGCACGCGAATTAGTCGGAAGTGATTTTCCTGGGAGATACTTTCCAGTAAGGATCCCCTGCGCCAAAGGCGACCATACTACCTGGCCAAGTCCTTCACGCTGGCAGGTCGGTATTACATCACTTTCAATGATTCTCCATAACATGGAGTATTGAGGTTGGCTGGCGATAAGGGGGACATTTAGCTCTCGTGCAAGCGCTGCCCCTCGAGTAATTTGTTCTGCTGTCCACTCACTTACACCAATATAGTTCACTTTACCCTGTCTTACTAAATCTGCGAAAGCTAACATCGTTTCTTCCAGAGGTGTAGTTGGATCAAACCTGTGTGCATAGTAAATATCAATATAATCCGTTTGTAAACGTCGCAAAGAGGCATTACAGTTTTCCAAAATATGCTTGCGTGATAATCCTCTATCGTTTTTCCCAGTACCAGTTGGATGACATACTTTTGTACAAAGTTCAATACTCTCCCGCCGGATCCCTTTTAAAGACCTGCCTAGTATCTCTTCAGCCTTGGTGTCTGAATAAACATCAGCAGTATCAAACGTCGTAATACCAACATCAAGAGCAGCTTTCACACAATCATGGGCAGTTTCTTCATTTATCTTACCACCATGATTAATCCAGTTTCCGTAAGCAAGTTTACTAATTGTTAATCCACTAGATCCAAGTTTACTATACTCCATAACAATGCCCTCCTTTTGAAAGAATACTTTCATTATAAAAAGAGGTCGTTAATATGTATAATATATATATTCAGATAAATATATATATATTTTATATAATTAAAAATATTTCCATTAAAAAAGCGCAAAACTGTTTAATAACAATCCTTTGTAATCATTTTACACAATAAGCAAGTATGAAATTTATAGGGGGGCATAAAAAATGGATCTGAGACAAATACGTTATTTTATAATGGTTGCTGAAGAACTAAATTTTAGCCGGGCAGCTGAACGTCTTAAAATGGCACAGCCTCCATTAAGTCAAGAAATTCGTAAATTAGAAGAAGAGTTAGGTGTTACGCTTTTTCATAGAACGAAAAGACAGGTTAAACTTTCAGATTCGGGGAGAGTATTTTTAGAAGAAGCCCGCCGTACGCTTCTTCAAGTAGATAGAACGATTAAAGCAACACAACTTGCAGATGACGGAAGGATAGGTCAGTTAACGATCGGTTTCGTAGATTCTACTGATATTGTGATCGATATTATTAAAAGGTTTCGAGAAAATTTTCCTAACATCCATCTTGTCTTATGTGAAATGGCTACAGAACAGCAGTTAAAAGCACTATATAAGAAAGAAATTCAAATAGGATTTATTCGTTCTAACCAAAATAATAAGATACTTACCTCAGAAATTTGTTGTGAGGAATCATTAAGCTTGGTTTTGCCAGAAAATCATCCTTTAGCTTCATTTCCCAAAGTTCCAATTCATTTATTAGCCAATGAACCATTTATCATGTTTCCACGTCATCTAGGTGCAGCATTTTATGATTTAATTATCAGCTACTTTTGGGAAAATAGCATAAGTTTAAACGTAGTTCAGGAAGCTATTCAAATGCATACGATTGTTAATTTAGTTGCTGCAGGAATGGGAATCTCTGTGGTTCCATCCTCAGTAGAAAGCGTAAAACGCGCAGGGGTTGTTTATAGAAAAATCCAAGAAACTACACCAAAAGTAAATTTATATGTTTCATGGAGACAAGATGATACATCAACCGTCGCTGACCACTTTTTAACAGTTGTGAGAGAAGCTTATTTAAGTTCTCAGTCTAAATCATGAAGATCCAGACAGGGTCAGCTGGATTAAAAAATACTTATCTATAAGACAGGCTTAAAAGCTTTAACCTGCAATGTACACGTTTCAGGTATGATAGACATAATGGAAAGAAAGGTTGGTGCTCTGTTCAATGATCATCTCTGAAAACATATTCACCGTTCGTGGTTTGACCTATCGTATTCGGTCTGCTGCAATTGGCGATGCCAAGCAGTTATCAGCTCTCAGACTGAAAATTGATGGTGAAACAGAATATTTAGACCGTGAACCAGGCGAAGCCTTTCTTCATGAAAAAGATTTTGAGGTTTTGATTCAAGAGGATGCCAAACAAAGCAGGCATTTATTTTTGGTCGCTGATATTGAAGGAGAGATTGTCGGTTTCTCTAGATGTGAGGGACATTCACTCAAGCGCTCTGCTCACAAAATGACATTTGGCATCGCCATACAAAAGGATGCCTGGGGCTATCACATTGGCAAAGAGCTTTTAGCCGCTTCTATTGACTGGGCTGATCAGCAAGGCATCCAGAAGATGTCACTTCACGTGCTGGAAACCAACCAAAAAGCCATTCGGTTATATGAGCGCCATGGCTTTCTGATTGAAGGGGTATTAAAAAATGATAAACGGCTGGCAGATGGACTTTATTACAATACTGTTGTGATGGGCAGGCAGAGGCCAAGCTTCTGACTACTTACATCACATAGCCCCATACCATTGAAATCGCACTGTATATCAGAAGCAGCCCCATGACAAACTGGAACGGTTTTTCGTAAGCAGTCAAAAAGCGCTTATATAAAGAGCCAAATAGGCTCCAGCTGAATGTACCGAGAAAGCCAATAAGTGCGAGAATCAATGTCCATATCACATACTGCATATTAGATTGTCCATATGGCAAAACAAAGGTTGAAATCACGGTCAACCCATACAAGATCGCTTTTGGGTTGATAAATTGCAGCATCATACCAGGAACAAAATGATTGTAGCGGTCAAGGGTTTCGTCATCCCCGCCTTTACTTTTCATGATTTTGACAGCTAAATAAATCATGTATGCGGCTCCGATGAACGCCATGACCCAGCCTATTTTCGGCATCACTTGATAAAGAATGATATTAAAGAAGCAACTCAAACACAAAATGACGAGAAATCCGATACCCACACCTAAACAAAATCGAAATGTTTGCTTGACCCCATACTTATTCGTAAAGACCATGGCCATGATGTTGTTTGGCCCCGGGGTAAAGCTGCTCACAAAAGCATAGATCAACATAGAAAGAATCAAGTTGCCGCCTCCCTCGTGCGTTATTAAGACTTTAATTACTTTATTACGTATGTTACGTTTTATTGTAACGTTTGGTCTTTATAAAGTAAATAGAGAAAGGAGTTTTTTCATGGAAGATGTACAATCGATTATTTCTAAAAATGTGAGGCTTCTTAGAGATCAAAAAAAATTAAGCCTAGAAAAGATGGCAGAATTAACTGGTGTCAGTAAAACCATGATTGGACAAATTGAAAGAGGAGAATCAACCCCTACCATCACGACTTTGTGGAAAATCGCCAACGGATTAAAGGTGTCTTTTAGTGAGCTCATTTACGCACCACAGCCTGAAATCAAGGTGGTACGCAAGGAAGATGCACAGATTTTAACGGAAGATGACGGGAGATATCGCGTGTATACGACTTTTCCCTTTGATGACCGGGGAAAATTTGAAGTGTACCGAGTAGAAATTGATCCTGGCGGGTCGCTGCATGCGAATGAACATATTGGCGGAACAGAGGAATTGATCACTGTTTTTGAGGGAGCGCTTGATATATCCATTGGTGATGAGCAGTACAGCTTAAAGGCCGGCGACTCCATTCGTTTTAAAGCGGACCGTTCGCATGCATATAAACAAACCGGAGAACAAATGGTACGGCTGCAAATGATTCTTTATTATCCTCATGAAAAAAGCTGACAGGCTTGTCCACCTGTCAGCTTTGCGATTTATTTAATTAAATCCCGGATCACGTACAACCGTTCCAGTAAATGTGACTCTGTATTTTCCTAATCCTAATTCTTCAATAGAGGTTTGTTTTAAAATACCGACCCAGCCATCCTTTGCATAGACAATACTTTCTGGGATGTTCGAGGTCGTATACGTTCTTGTTTCTGAGACAGTTCGACTCGCCTGAACGGTTATTTCACTTTTTGTTTGCTCCTTTGCTTCCACTGGAGCAGCTGTGACCCCGGCACCTGTTAAGACAATTGCTCCAACCAAAACTGAAGACATGACCTTTTTCATAAAAAAAATCCCTCCCTTTTTTTGTTGAACATATTAACCATACCATAATTTAGTCCTTTTATAAGTTATTTTTTCATTTTTTTGAAAATTATGATATGATTGTCTTATGTTGGATAGAGAGTGTTCTATACTTCTATGCTTTTATCCTCATCTCATTCCGTCAAACAATTGTGAACGGAGGTGATTTCATGAAAAAATGGCTCATCTGTTTTCAACTTGTTTTCCTCTTCACCTTGACGACCACACCACTTGCTTCTGCTGCTTCATGTCCTACAGTGAAACCTTGTGTTATTGATCCTTAAGCATCAAAAAGGTCGATCAAGTGCATAGGCTTGATCGACCTTTTTCGTTATGCTTGCTCTGCTTCCCAGCGGGCAATCTCTTCTCTTACTTTAGGAGCGACTTCTTTTCCAAATAACTCAATGGCTTTTAATACTTGATCATGCGGCATGGAACCAACCGGTACATGAAGCATAAAACGCGTGATTCCTACATTTTTTCTAAGGTGAATCACTTTCTCTGCCACTGCATCTGGATCTCCTACATACAGGGCGCCTTCTAACGTTCTCGCTGCATCAAATGTAGAACGAGTATATGGACCCCAGCCTCGCTCTCTTGCTAATGTGTTCATCACATGCTGTGTGGAAGGGAAGAATTGGTCTGCTGCAAGATCTGTTTCTTCCGCAACAAATCCATGCGAATGTGACGCTACGGTTAATTTCTCTGGGTCATGTCCAGCGTGCACTGCCGCTTGCTTGTACAGCTGTACAAGCGGTGCGAACTGTCTAGGACTCCCGCCAATGATAGCAAGTACTAGCGGCAGCCCCAATAATCCAGCACGTACAACAGATTCACGGTTTCCCCCACTGCCGATCCAGATTGGAAGCGGATCTTGAACGGGTCTTGGATATACCCCAACATCTTGAATAGATGGGCGATGCTGTCCGCTCCATGTTACACGCTCGGACTGCTGTAATTTGAGCAGCAAATCAAGCTTTTCTTCGAATAATTCTTCATAATCATTCAGGTCATAGCCAAAGAGCGGGAATGATTCAATAAATGAACCACGGCCTGCCATGATCTCTGCACGCCCGTTGGATAGTCCATCTAATGTTGCAAAATCCTGAAAGACACGAACAGGATCTGCTGATGAAAGGACTGTCACTGCACTTGTCAGGCGGATATTCTTTGTTTGTGTTGCCGCAGCCGCTAAGACGACAGCTGGATTCGATGCAGCGAAATCTTGTCGATGATGCTCACCCACTCCAAATACATCAAGGCCGACTTGATCTGCTAAAATAATTTCTTCGACTACTTCTCGAATACGCTGTGCGTGACTGACTGTTTTTCCTGTTTGAAAATCAGGTGTTGTTTCTACAAATGTACTAATTCCTAGTTCCATGAGTGGAACCCCCTATCTTATAAATATGTCACAAATTCAGAGACAGGCTTTCGGTAGCCTCTCGCTTGTCTGCTCTCTACTTTTTCTTTTCCGAGTGTGATCATTAACACAGGAACCAAATCCGAATCGATGTTCAACACCTTTTTCATTGCTTCAGGGTCAAAACCGATCATTGGGCACGTGTCCCATCCCTTGTTTTTGGCGGCGAGCATAAACAGCATCGCAGATAATGAAGCATTGCGGATCGCCTCTTCTTTCTGAAAATCCGCTCCTCTCTGTTCATAAAAGCTCATCGTCTCTCTGACCATTTCTTCGTATTGCTGCGTGTTTAAAATGCCAAGCATTTTCAGACCTTCATAGATGTTCCCCGCTTGCTGATAAGCATTTGGGTCTCCAAGTACAATAATTGCTGCTGAGGCGGAATGCACCTTATATTGTCCAAATGCAGCTTCTCTTACTTGTTCTTTGAGACCTTCTGTTTGGACGACGACATATTGTGTGTGCTGTAAGTTAAAAGCAGATGGTGCCATTTTGACTTCTTCAAATATGCTGTTAAGCTCTTCTCTCGAAATCGAGATATTTGGCAAAAAATTTGATGCGGATCGTCTTTCACGTACCAATGTATCAAAGCTGAGTGTCATCGTGTTTCCCCTTTTCGTGAAGTTGTTTTGCACCTAAACCGATTTTTTTTAGTAATTCAATGAGCCGTTCTTTTTCTTCTTTTTCAATAAAGGATAGATTTTGCGAAATGACAGCAGTGTGTTTAGGAAAAATGTCGTCAAACAATTGCTTTCCTTTTTCCGTCAGCAATACATGAAATACACGTTTATCAGAGGGTGCACATTGCCTTTTCACCAGCTCTTGTTTTTCTAGTTTGTTCACGACATATGTCATGCTTCCACTTGGGATTGACAGGATGTCGCTGATTTTTTGGACAGGATGCGGCCCCTTACTATAGAGCAATTCAAGGATCTGAAAGTTTTCAAATCCGATATCATAACATTCAATGTCTGTTTGGATATTTGTAAAAAGAGCTTGATAGGCTTTCATCCACACGCGGAATAGCCTTAAGTCTAATTCATATTCATGCTTCACCATGGCAACTACTCCTTTTTTCAAGAAATCCTAAAACTAGGATAAATTTATCCTAACACTAGGATATTTTATTGTCAACGAGTTTGTTTCATAAAAAAAAGACCACCTCAGGTCAGTGATCCTCTTCTTTTAAGACAAAATGCATTTCAGCTATCTGCTTGTATTGTCGTACTTCTTTTAATGAAAACCTGGATTCCATATCCGCTGGGGAAAACAGAGGAATGCCTCTCCCAATCATGACAGGTGCGATTTGAAGGTAAAGCTCATCAACCAATCCTGCTTTTATGAAAGACTGAAGCAGTTCCCCGCCGCCGACAATCCAGATATGCTGACCTGGTACATCTTTTAATTTTTTCACAAATGATAAGATATCTTCTCGAATGATATGAGTTCCTTTCAGACTGTCTTGTAAAGTACGTGACATGATATAACAAGTCTTTCCTTCATACGGAAACTCATCTGGTGACAGCTGAAGAACCTGTTCATATGTATTGCGCCCCATGATCAGCGTATCAACTGACGCATAAAAGTCATCATAGTTCGTATCTTCTTCACCCTCTGTCCCTATTAGCCAATCGAGCCGGTGATCCTCTCTCGCTAAATAGCCATCGATACTCATCGCCCCATAAAAAAGCAGCTTCCTTTTCTGACTCAATCCCATCACTCCTTACCCTAAATAAGAACATATATTCTATCCTCATTGTATCAGAAAGGAAAGACAAAGGATACAAGGGTTTGCCATCTTCCATTTTCATGTCTTCAACACCGTGATTCAATAAGGTATCCTCTTCAGGTAATGATATAATAAAGTCAGTTCAATCAATGATCATACTTGGAGGAGAGACTGATGATACGACGACTTGATCATATCGTGTTGACTGTACAACATATGGAGGACACCATTCGCTTTTATACAAACGTATTAGGAATGAAGGAAGAAACCTTTGGAGAAGGCCGTAAAGCGCTTCGTTTTGGTTTACAGAAGATCAACCTTCATGAAGCTGGTCATGAATTTGAGCGGGCAGCGGCTCACCCACTTCCTGGCTCTAGTGATTTGTGCTTTATCACCGATTTAGATATGGATAGTCTGCTGCTGCACCTTCGCAAGCAAGTGGTTCCTATTGAAGAAGGGCCAGTCAGGCGCACAGGTACATTAGGTCCGATTGAATCTGTTTATATCCGTGATCCTGATCTGAATTTAATTGAAATTTCTCGATATATAGAGGAGGGTGATCCGTCATGACCCGCTTATTTTTGAGACCGATCGAAGAGCAGGATTATCCTGGTATTCAAAGAGGATGCCAGCATGCAGAAACTCTTTATATGACTGGCACACGCAAAACGTTCACACTAGAAGAGATTCGTTCAGCCTATACCCGATTTTTACAAGATGACAGCAGACGAGATTTCGCCATTTGTCTGCTAGACACGAAAGAAATGATTGGGGATGCGGCGATTGTGGACATTGATCCAATTAATCATACGGCAAGCTTCCGCATTGCGCTTCATGGACCAGAACATTTCCAAAAGGGCTATGGTACAGAAGCTGTCCGGATGGTTCAAGCATTCGCCTTTGATACATTAGAACTCAATCGTCTTGAGCTCGAAGTCTTTTCCCATAATCCAAGAGCCTTCAGAAGCTATGAGAAAGCCGGATTTCAATATGAAGGGAAAAGACGCCAAGCACTCTATTTCAATGGAACCTACTCAGATGTGATCATCATGGGCATCCTTCGTGAAGAATACAATCAGATGAACAGTGGCGATGCCCCCGCTTAAGAAGGGTCATCTTTTTTAAAAAATTGAATCGCTGTGACGATGGTCAAACAAATCATGGAAGAGAGAACGATAGAGACGCTTGATATACTAAGCGCCATGCCTTCCCATCTGCCAATGAAGAAACTGGATATCAATAAAACCAATCCAAATAGAATGAAGCATATAGGGAGGATTAGCCCCGCATGACGGTGTCTGCGTCTTTTCCCTGCCCACCATGAGAGACACAATACAACGATTGTAAAAATAGCGGTTTGCAGCCAAAACATGTTGTTTCAACTCCCATTCTCTTTTTTATCTTATAACAATGGAGGTACTTCCAATGAACATTAGACCCATTGAGCAAAAAGACAATCCGTATATCGCAGCGATTATCCGCCAGTCACTAGAATCGGCGAATTTGGCGATTGAAGGAACCGCCTACACTGATCCCCACCTTGACCAGCTTTTCGAATACTATCAATCATTGACTCATGCAGCCTATTGGATTGCTGAAGAGAATGGTGACATTGTAGGCGGCGTAGGCATTGCTCCATTTACAAACGACATCTGTGAATTACAAAAGCTTTATTTAAGTCCAAAGGCACAAGGAAAAGGTGCGGGCAAAAAACTGATGGATACGGCGCTGCAATATGCCTCTACATACTACGAAGCATGTTATTTAGAAACCCGCCAAGAATTAACTGCAGCCACCGGCCTTTATCAGCGATATGGCTTTTCTCTTCTCTCTGAACCGATTGATGGCTCTGAGCATTCTGCGATGGATGCTTGGTATCTCAAAACCTTCTCATCATGAGCCATAAAACACTCGATAGGTTTTTGTCCGCTGAAAGCCTAGCTTCTCTGCCAGTTTGATCGAAGCTAGGTGATGGACATCGCAATCCCAATGCGGTGTCCTCTTATTTTCAAGACAGCTCCTGATCATCTGCTGACCTGCCAGCTGCGCCAAACCTTTCCCCCGGCAGGCTTCTTCTGTCCAAATATCGATCTCCACACGATCTTCACTTGAAAAAATGGAGACACATTCACTCACCACGTTCTCTCCATCTAAGATGGCAACTCCGATTCCTTTTGATAGAAAGCGCGCCGCTCTCCCCCAATAGGCTTCGTAATAGCTAGGAGGAAAAGCCCTGCTTGCATTGATCACCTGTTCATTTGTCCGCTCTACTCTATAGCCCGGATGAGGCACATCGACATAAGAATGTGCCTGCGGAAAAACGTACGCATGTCTTTCCATCTCATTTAGATGTGAACCAAGACATTTTTTCATCATCACATCTGTTGATTGATTCGCTGAAAATACGGTAAACCGGCCGTTTTGTCTTCTCTGTCTTTCGTAAACATCCACAATGAAGGCCAAGCAGCGTGACAGCTCCGCTTCTCTCTTGCCTGCAACATAATAAATGCCGCATGCAGCTTCAAGAAAAAAAACAAGAGGGTGCTCTACATCATCTACATAAAGATGCCCTTGTATGAAACCATCCATGACCGCATCTACAAACACTGGATATGCCGGGTCGATCTGGCGAATTCCTTCTTTCATCGATGGTGACCTTTGCTTCTCCAAGAGATGCAAAGTGCTCCCTCCTTTCACGAACATGTTCTTTCCTTCCATTATAAATAAAAAGCTGCGCGCATGCAGTGACTCTTTTTACCCTTTACTGTGGAACTACTTTACCATCCCTGCACCTGTCAACATTCTCATCTCCACCGCCATCAATTTAGCCTTTCAATTAGGGGCGGCCGCGTTATATTCGACTGCTTTACTGCAATTGATTATGCCTTATTTCAACGGCATTGCCTTTCTGACACTGACTGGTCATATCATCGCCTTTCTGTTTTACAAAAAGCATCAAAATCAAAAAATGGCACAGGCATTGAATCGTCTGAAGCCACAGTCATAAAAAAAGAGACCTCAATAAAGGTCTCTTGTCTGTTATTCTGCCGCAGGCTCTTCTGCCTTCCCCTTCCAAATAAGGGTTAAGCCTAATCCGAGAAATAAGACAACTCCTGCGAATAGAAATGGGAAATGTATATTTTGATCGAATAAAATGCCGCCAAGTGCTGGGCCGAAAATCGTACCTAGGCTTGTGTAGGTGGAGTTCATCCCTGCGACAAATCCTTGCTGGTTTCCAGCGATTTTGGATAAGAAGGTCGTTAATGCTGGTCGCAATAAATCAAACGCAAGGAAAATGACACATGTGACAATCAGTACAACCAAAAAGCCTGAAACGACTGTCGAAACGAAAGCAAGGACCGCTCCGACAATCAGGCATAGCTGAATGACTCTTTTCTCCCCTAGGGCATTAACCAGTTTACCAAACACAAGTACTTGGATGATGACCGCCACAATCGAGCTGACGGTAATGATGACGGCAATATCTTTTGGTCCAAATCCAAACTTATGATTTGTAAACAAGCTAAAGACTGTTTCATACGCAGATAGTCCAAAAGCGAGGACAAACACAATGATAAAGGCGATGAGATAGCTTGGATGAATCGATTTTTTCAAATCTTTAAAGAAAGTAGATTCCTTCACTTGACCCATTTGTTTCGCTCGCTCTTCTTTTGTTAATGGCTCCTTCAGCATAAACATAGACGAAATGACGGCAATAAACGCAATCCCTGCTGCAAAGAAGAATGGCAGGCGTACGCCATATTCTGCGATAAATCCGCCAATGCCCGGGCCAATAATAAAACCGGTACTAATGGCCGCTGACACATAGCCCATTGCCTTTGATCTTTCTTGAACGGTCGTGATATCTGCGACATAAGCAGTGACAGCCGGCATGATAAATGCCGCACTAATGCCGCCTAGCAGCCTTGCAAAATACAGCACATACACGTGTGTCCCAAGACCGAAGACGAGTTCTGATAACGCAAATAGAAACAGTCCTGACACAATCATAATCTTTCTTCCGTAGCGGTCTACCCATCTCCCTGCAATAGGTGAAGCAATGAGCTGAGCCACGGCAAACGCCGCCACAAGGTATCCCATCGTACTCCCTGTTAGATGCATTACATTCATGAATAGCGGCATGACAGGAATGATGAGACCGATGCCTAAAAACGCAATAAATATATTACTTAATAAAATAACGAGTACAGCTTTTTGCTCACGAATCGGTTTTTGCATGATGTTTGTTTCTCCTTTACTGACTCACTTGTTACTCATGATGGTTGATTCCGTGAATAAACAATGAGATCGCCTCTTTTTGTAACTCTTTCTTCTGTTGGATGGTGTCACTTTTATATAACACGTCTAATCCGTAAAAAACGGAAAGTAATATTTTCACTTTTGACTCCACATGCTGAATTGACCAGCTGCCATCTTCGTTTCCTTCAAGTAAGATGTCTCTCATCACATCATCAAAATCGGCATCAATCTTGTTCAGCCGTTCCATGACCTCGTCTGATGTAAAGGCACTTGCACAGAATTCCTCACTCGCTCTCATTAATGGGTAGTTAATCCCCATTTGACTGAGCAGCTCTGCAAATCCGGCGAGCTTATCAATGGCCCGGTGCATCGTTTGTTTCTCCTGATGCCACGTCTCCATCATCAAACGGTGATCCTCTTCCATGATATGAAGGAACAAGAACTCTTTTCCTTTAAAATGGTGATAGAGATTGCCTTTACTAACCTCAGCAGCCTCTAGAATATCCCGCACGGATGTTTCTGAATATCCTTTTTTCGCAAATAAATCACGAGAAGCGGTGACGATTTTTTGCTTCGTCTTCTCGCTCTTTCCAGCCCCGCTTTGTGTACTTGTCATCTTTCACAATCCCTTCTACCTTGCTTTTCTTTGCAAGGACAAATCAAAACCGACCAGTTGGTTTATTTTTTTTATTATAAATGGATCTTTTTCAAAATACAATGAAAAAGTCATCGAATTCATAAGGAGTGAATCATGTGAAAACAAACAATACAGTCATTTATGCCCTCTCATCATTTAATAATTCTTAATATTTAACTTCACTTAACAATAAGGATTGCCTATAATAGAATAGAGGTGATGTCATTGGATGAGGAAATCATTCATTACGGTAAAAAAATCATTGAATACTCAAATGCACTAGGCTCTATCTATGTAGAAGAGTATCAACGATTTTTAAAACATGAGTATGCAGATTTATCAGCCAAACAAGAGCTGACACTTGAATTATTACGGACAAAAACGAGAACAATCAACGAACTAGCTGATTACTTTTCAATTTCGGCAAGTGCCGCTAGCCAGCTTGTATCAAAGCTTGAGCAGCTTGGCTATGTCAAACGAGAAATTAATCCACATAACCGAAGAGAAATCATTGTTGATTTTGCTCAAAAGGGTCATGACTATCACAAGAATACGGAAGAAATTCAATTGCACCTTATTCAAAAATACTATGCAAGGCTTCCAAAAGAAGATTTAAAAACATTATTATCTCTATACGAAAAAATCTATCAGATTGCAAAAGAAGCGCCTTAATTCGGTGTTTCTCTCATCAACATTTAAGCTAGATAAACTATTAAGGGGATGAAAATATGGGTAGGATTCATTTACAAGATGGACGTCATATTGGTTTGTGTGAATACGGTGATCTTGAAGGGTTTCCAGTATTCTTTTTTCACGGAACACCTGGATCAAGAGTCATGTTTTTAGATGATGACCCAATCTCTAAAGAGCTCGGTGTTCGCCTCATCTGTCTAGACAGACCTGGATTTGGTTTATCTACCCCTCAACCTGACCGTACGATTTTAGACTGGGCAAAAGACGTGCTGGAAGTAGCAGATCATCTAGGCATTCACCATTTTTCAGTGATGGGTGTATCTGGAGGCGGCGCATTCGCTGCTGGCTGTGCCTACCAATTGCCGAATCGAGTCCTTTCAGCCGCTTTGATCTCAAGTACAACTCCTTTTCAGGACGGAAAACCGCCTAAAAGTATGCTGAAAGAGAACAAATTGGCTTTTTTCCTCAGTAAGAAGTTCCCTTGGCTATTGAAAGCAAGCTATCGTTCCCAGAAAAAAATGATTGAGAAAAAACCAGAGAAATTTAAGAAGCTGGCCAAAAATGGGAACAAACATTTACATCCATGGGACCGTCAATTCCTTCAAACCGATGAGCAGTTAGAGATGATGATGATGCATTTACACGAAGCCACTCGTCAATCGGTGGATGAATGTATTCATGAACCATATTTGCTCTCGCAGCCATGGGCATTCGATATGAAAGATATACAAATCCCTGTTGATGTATGGCATGGAAAAGAGGATACAATGGCTCCATTTGTAGAAATAGAAAAAATGGCTCCAACGATTCCAAACGTCAAAACCTATTATATAGATCAAGCGGGACATTTTCTTACAGATGTAGACGATATATGGCGAGATATTTTACTCTCTTTAAAAACACGTGCTGAAAAGTATCATCAGGAACATGCATAAAAAAAGACCCGAAACTTCGGGTCCCTTTCTTCATTAATATTTTTCATAATATGTCTGTACTTTATCTGGATCTTTTGTCTTCGTTAGAGCGAGCATAAGCAGAATGCGTGCTTTTTGTGGATTTAATGAATCCGATGACACAAAGTGATGTTCATCATCCATTTTTTCGTGGGTCACAATTCCATTTCCCGCACGGCTTGATCTCACGAGGACCACATCTTTCTTCACTGCATCTGTTGCCCCTTTGATGGCTTCTGTTGACATCGTTCCATTTCCTGCTGCGGCAACGACAATGCCTTTCGCTCCTGCTTTTACTGCTGCATCATACATGTATTTATGATCATTTTGATAGCCGTATAAAATATCAACTTGCGGTAATTCTTTTATTTTTGATACATCAAATTCACTTTCAGTCGTATGTTTTCTTGTTGATTCGTTATAGAAGGAAACCACTTCACCAGCAATTTCTCCAATGTAGCCATGCTCAAGAGACTTGAAGGAATCGGTTGTGGTCGTGTTTGTCTTTGAAATAAATCGAGCTGATGCAATTCGGTCATTTAACGTGACCATGACACCTTTGCCCTTTGCTTCTTTTATAGAGGCAATTTTGACAGCATGATACAAGTTCAGCGGACCATCCGCACTGATAGCAGACGCTGGTCTCATTGAGCCAACGACCACAACTGGCTTATCACTTTTGACAACCAGATGTAGAAAGTAAGCTGTTTCTTCAAGTGTGTCTGTTCCATGCGTGATGACTATGCCATCCACCTGATCATCATTTAAGAGTTGATTCACTCGTTTGGCTAATTTTAAAAGAAGGGCATTATCAACATTTTCACTGCCAACATTCGCTACCTGCTCACCGGTAACGTTTGCAATATCCTTTAGCTGAGGAACTGAAGCAATGACTTTATCGATGCCAAGTGAACCGGATTTATATCCTGTCGTATCTGTATCACTGTCCGAACTGCCAGCAATCGTCCCGCCTGTCGCTAATACCTTAATATTAGATAAGGACTTATTCCCTGTTTCTACGGCTGTCGTTTTGTCCTTTGATTGATTAGTTGCGCTTTCTTTTTCGCTTTGATTTTTCTCTTGGGTACTTGTATTGGCACAAGCTGCTGTCGACAGTAATAAAACAGAAAGAAGGACAGCACCTAACCATTTTGTTACGTTCATTCGATCATCTCTCTTCTTAAATGTGATGGATTCAAAGCTAGATCTCTTTCTATAGGGTTTACTTTATACCATTCCTTCATTCATCGGCATGAGGCGAAAGATACAGAACCAAATAAAGGAAAAATGGTCATTATCACAATCATTTATTTACTTCTAAATACCTAACTTTACTTTTAAAAGAGGAGATATTGAGGTTGTTCAATCAATAAAAGTAAACAATACTAGATCATCAATTTATGATAAAATATAGTAAATTTTACAAAAAAGGAGTATACGTATTGCAAATGCTTCAATCATTTCACAAAATCCTAATAACACCATTCCTTAGTTCGATTTTACTCAGTCTGTTCGTATGCTTCTATCCACCGATTCAGGGAGAGCCTGCGTTTCTGGTATTTTACATTCCCATCTTTTTTGTTTATTATTTCGTTTTTGCGGTTCCTTTGCAGTTGTTGTTTTCTTTGCAGCCAAAGGCTTTCCATCCTCTTTATTTAGCCGCTTATTTACTGATTTCAATGGTTGTCATGCTTTTTGTCATTGATGGTATTGGGAGCTCGGCATCTGTGCCTATCGTCATCATGAGCAGTCTCATCTACTGGATCTTTGATTCTTTGTTTTATCAAAGAACGCATGAAAAAAACACCTAATGCAAAGGTGTTTTTAGCTGCTCTAGTATGTTTTCACAGTGATCCAAGTACGCTTGGCTAAGCAGGAAGTCTTTCGGTGCGGCGATCGCTGCTAATGTGACCAGGGTATTTGAATGATGAATGAGCGGATTCAGCATTGAATGCTCTACGCCTCTAATTGTTTGAACATGCAACCATTTAGGTGCTACTTCTTTTTCGTAGATCCTTTTTGTTTCAGCAGAATCTACATTTCGGTCATTCTGCGCCAAAACCAAATAGGTCGGTGATTGGATGCACTTGATATCTGAAGTGGCATCGGCTTTCATGTTCTTTTGAATGAATTCAAATCGATCTTTTGTCATCTCTTGATCGTCCGTTTTCTTTTGATATGTGCGAAATGCTGCGCCTTCTACTAATAATTTGTTTTGCTCATCTTCTTTTTTGAGTGTTTTTTGAATTTGTTCTTTAGATGCATCCGCTTCTTTTAATGTTTGAAGTGTATAGTACCTTCCCTGTCTCATCCAATTGACAGCAGGCCCGACAAGAATGGAGGCTGTGATATCTGTTCGATCAGCCATTACTTTTGGGATCACCCAGCCTGCTTGGCTTGCTCCCCATAAGATGATTTGTTTTGATTGAAGATCAGGCTCTTTTTTCGCCCATTTGATCACATTGTCTACTTCTTTTGCACGATCCTCCATGGATTGATGGAGCCAGTTTCCTTCTGATTGACCCACCCCGGGCTTATCCCATGATATAGATGCATAGCCTTGCTTTGCAAAGCGTTCCATTAAGGGTCTGTATCCTCCGTCATATGTGGCATTTTGAGGACCATCCCCGTGTACAAAAAGCACAACTCCTTTGATTGGCGCTTTCTTAGGCGTGGTCACGATACCTGATAATGTCCCATTTTCAGTCTCCATGACGACTTCCTTTTCATTCATAGCAAAGCTGTTTTCATAAACTACAAATGCTGCGATGAAAATGAGTACTGCTGCTGCGATGATCAGCCAAATCCTTTTTTTCATCTTCTATTCCCCGCTCCTTGTTCAACTGTGTACACCATTGAATTTTGGTACGTGACAGAGACTGGTACATTCTCATATAAGATGATAGAAGAAGGTTGTGCACTCTCTTGTGTAAAAGGTACTTCATGTAGAAAAGCCTCAATTTCTTCAATGACCTTCTCTTCATCTCCAGCTAAAAAGCTTTTGACCGCGTAAGAACCTGCATCCAGTCTCACATCATAATCACGTTCATTTGATACATAATAAGAAATTGTTGTGTCATCTTGCAGATTGATCACATAATATCTCTCCTCAAAAAGAGACAGATCCAGCTCCTTTTGATGAACGATTTGTTTAAAGTCCAGCTCTGTTTCACCCTTTAGAAGATGATGCGGGATCTGTTTTAAATACCGAATTGGCCGATCTTGGATGGTTGTTTTATTAAGCTGAAGGCTGTTTTGAATCGACAGCATATGCTCCAGACGCTGTTTCACTTCGCTTAGTTCCTGTATTTGCTTCTCGACCTGATCCAGCATTTCTTGGTAGGACAGAGTGATACTTTGTTCATTCAAAAAGAGAAGCCCGCCTTTTTTAAGAAGAGGATTTGATAAAGGGTGTAAATCTCTTTTTCATCAAATAATTGGTATCCATTTTGAGCGATCTTCGCAGGACGTACGAGATCCTGTTCTATATAATGACGAAGCGTATACTTTGTGATGTTTAATAGCTTACATACTTCTCCACTTGTTACATACGTCACTAGATTCCCTCCTTGTGTACACATTCTAAACCATGTGGTTACCACACAGTCAATCATGCCATAAAAAAATCACCGAGGAAATCTGCCCTCAGTGATGTGTCATTTCTATTTCATACTTGGACCAGCATGTGTAAAAATCGGGTCTTTCAATTCAAAGTCGAATGTCTTGCCGTCAACAATACCGACTGTTTTTTCATGATCATAAAGCTCGAGCAGACAAGCTGCCATTTCTTTTGATGTATGATATTTCTTGATATTGCCTTCATATTCAAATTGGTCTACATCTAATGAACGCTTTGCAAATTCTGATTCTGTCGCGGAAGGCGCTAATACTTTTGCCTGTAAGTTAGCTCCTTTTTCTTTCAACTCTAGTGCCAGTCCTTCTGTAAAGGCACTCACGTAAAACTTCGTGGCTGAATAGGTGACGGCATTGCCGACGACTGTATAGCCCGCTCTTGAAGAAATGTTGATCAGCTGAGCCCCTTCTACTTGCTCATAATCACGAACAAATAAAGTGGATAAAATCGTTAAGGCTTCGATATTCAGATGAAGCATATCCCCAATTTTACTTACATCCTGTTCTCCTATTGAACCGAAATGGCCAAACCCTGCATTATTAATGAAGGTGTCAAGCTCATATTCAGCCAACGATTCATAAAATGAATACACTTGCTCCATGTCGGTTAAATCGACAGACTGTATGTTTACTTTGATCTCGGGATATTGATCAAGAATCTCTTTCTTCAGTTCTTGGAGTTTCTCGAGCCGGCGTGCAGCTAAAATAAGGTTTTTGCCTCGTGCTGCAAAGGCTAGCGCCGCCTCATACCCAATACCTGAACTTGCTCCTGTAATGACTGTATAGCTCAATTATATCCCCCTATTAACGTCTTCTAACTGGTTAAATTATAACGACAGCACTTCGCTCTAGTCAATTTTGAAGAGAATCACACGGTTTATTAACTTGTCTCACTTCATTCATCATGTTGGAGGATGTCATGTTGAGATTTTTTTGTTAATTTGTGAAAAACCAATTGGTAGGAATGTTCGATTAACTCCTCTACAAATGAAGATGGAATGTCCGCATCAAGGTAAATCGAATTCCAATGAGTCTTATTCATATAATAGCCCGGAATAATCCCCTCATGCGCCTCTCTTAGTTCTTCAGCTCGTTGAGGGTCACATTTTAAAGTGATGACAGGTTTTCGATTCGCATCTCCGCCCATCATAGCAAACATCTTTCCACCAATATGATAACGATCTGCATGCCATTCTGGCTGATAATCATGGGTTACTCCTTTTAAAGAAAGACAAAATGCCTGTAGTTTCTCTTTTTCCATTAGATTCGCTCCTTTTTTAAGTCCTCTTCTATTCTTTCTATTATATCGACAATGAAGGCAGATATCTGATCTTTTTCATTCACTTAACAACAATAAAAGCACAGACCCGCTGGGTTCTGTGCTTTTACATCACTGTTCTTATCTTATTCAAATGCCTTCTTCAATTGATCACTCATCAGATGCCAAGCCTCTTCAGCTATTGCTAAATCTCCGGCATGCGTGAAGGCGTGAGGGACTCCTTTAAACTGTCTGTACGTGACATCTACCCCTGCTTCTTTTAACTTCTCCGCATATTGTTCGGCTTCTTGAGCTAGCGAATCTCTTTCAGCTGTGATAACGAGAGCTGGTGGCATTTGTGCCAAGGATGAACGATCGGCAAAGATCGGAGAAACGAGCGGATTGTGCGGATCTTGGCCTTGCAGATAGAAGGCATTAAAGAGTCTCGCCATTTCAACTGGGATCGCTTCTTCAAACGCTGGTTTTTGTGCTGGATCAGTGGCTAAATCAAGCGGCGGATAATCAAGCACTTGATAGACAATCGGGAGTTTGTTCCCTTTTTGAATATTTAAGAGACAAGCAGCCGTTGCCAAGTTTCCTCCTGCGCTATGTCCGCCAATGGCTATTGCTTTGGGATCTATTTGAAGCTCATCAGGGTGTTCATACAGCCACTTCAGCACATCGTAGCATTCATGAAGAGCGGCCGGGAAAGGGTGCTCTGGGGCAAGCTGATACTCCACATTGACGACGATACATTGCGCTCGGTCTGCAATGACCGGACACCAGTGGTTATCCATTTCAGCACTGCCTAGGATAAATCCTCCGCCATGTAAATTCACAAAAACAGGAAGCGGCTGCTTTGATGTGTTGACCGGCTTAAATACCCATACCTTTGTTTCGCCAGCACTTGTTGGAATGTCATATTCCATTTTGTTTACTTCAGGAGGATGGACTGGTTTTAGTTCCGATTGACTCGGTAATGAACCTTCAGCTGGTTGACGTAATGACGCAGCGATTTTGATTTGTTCTTCTAAGTTCATGATCTCAGTCTCCTATCTTATTCATTTCTTCTAACTCATTCGTTCCTTTTTCCTCTTTTCCTTCTACTGAATCAGCAGCACATTCTCATTGGTTCACTTTTTATCTATCTCCCCATTTTCGCTCTCTTTGAAACAAGCATTGGGCAAATCAAAAAAGCACTGCGGCGCTAGGTCCTCAGTGCTTTTCATCTATTTTATGAAACTTGCTGTTCTACTTTCACTCGTTTAATGAAGAAAGCGATGATCAAACCAATGACGGTCATGATCACAGCAAAGATAAATGCATGCTGGACGCCATTTGTAAAGGCGAGCAGCTGGTTCATCGGATTTGCGGGATCAGCCACATTTTCCATAAAGCTGCGGGTCCCTGATGAAAGGATCGAAATACCGACCGCAGTACCAATAGCTCCTGACACCTGCTGCAATGTATTCATAATCGCTGTACCATGCGGATATAGCTCTGGCGGCAGCTGATTTAATCCATTTGTTTGTGCAGGCATCATGATCATCGCGATTCCGACCATTAACGTAATATGAAGGGTCACAATGTATCCAATCGATGTATTCACACTTAAATTCGTGAAGCCAAACATCGTCGCTGCGACAATGACAAGCCCTGGAATCACAAGCCATTTTGGTCCAAACTTATCAAATAGCCCACCCATGATTGGAGATAGCAGACCGTTGATAATTCCACCAGGCAATAGCATTAAACCTGCTGTAAATGTCGTTAGTGCCAAGGATGTTTGCAGATACAATGGCAAAATCATCATAGCAGACAGCATCACCATCATACACACTAAGATCAGCAGTAACCCAATGACAAACATCGGATATTTAAACGGACTTAAGTTCAACATCGGTTCCTTCATATTCAACTGTCTGAGAGAGAATACAAGAATCCCAATGACACCTACTACAATTGCAACGATAACATGCATACTGCTCCAGCCGCCGCCTTCACCGGCACTGCTAAAGCCATACACAATTCCTCCGAAACCAATGGTTGAAAGCACAATCG
Organism: Bacillus sp. MZGC1; assembly: GCF_002998605.1. NCBI lineage: Bacteria > Bacillati > Bacillota > Bacilli > Caryophanales > Bacillaceae > Bacillus > Bacillus sp. MZGC1. The sequence continues at coordinate 354,396 of NZ_PVRE01000004.1, read as the reverse complement.
ATAAAATGTCGATTTTTGGTCTTGTTGGCTCCGTAATATTTTGCATAAAGATAAAACCAAAGACGAGTGCAGCTATTAATAACGGAAGTGAAATCCAGAAAATCCAATGCCAAGTCAGCGATTTCAAAATAAGACCAGAGACTGTTGGACCAACAGCTGGTGCAAACATGATCACAAGACCTATAATCCCCATTGATCTGCCTCGTTTATGAGGCGGGATGATCACCAAAATCGTATTGAACATCAATGGAAGAAGCAATGCTGTACCGACTGCCTGTACGACACGTGCCACCATTAAAATACTAAAGACTGGCGCAACCGCCGCAATAAATGTTCCAATGATCGAAAAGATGAGCGACGTAATGAAAAGCTGTCTTGTTGTAAACCATTGAAGAATGAGTCCTGAAATTGGTACGAGAATACCAAGTGTTAATAAATATCCTGTTGTCAGCCACTGAGCTGTCGTTGCTTCAATACCAAAGTCTAACGTTAAGCTTCTCAGCGCCATATTTAGTGCCGTTTCACTGAACAGGCCAATAAAACCAGCTGTGATAAATGAGATAATAATGGGCAGCGTTCGAATATGAGAAGCTGCTGCTTGCTGTTTGTTCATAGTAGGTTGGCTCCTTTTCTTTTTCAATTTAGATCAATCATAGGAAGTCAGGCTGGTCAGAAATGAGCCACTTCAATGTCTATTGAAAACAGATAAAATCTGTTTCTCTGCAGCGAATTGAGCGATTTTTTCGATTGAATAACCAGATTCACAAATATAAAACATCAGTTCAGGCGTCATCGGAGAGGACATACATAATGTCGTCAGCTCAATATCCTGTATGTTCGCTTCCCCTTTTTCTTCTGCTTCCTCCAGCAAATCACGAATGATTTGTTTAAGCGATTGACTGTAATGACAATCATACACTTTACTTGTCTGCTCTAAATTTCCAGAGATTGTAAGCATCCGAATCCAGTCTAAATGATGACCGACGATGAGATGAATTTCTTCGAGCACATAACGCAAACGTTCACGAACCGGCTGGTCACTGATTTTGCTCAAGTAAAGATGCAAAGCAGGGATCAGCTGTTCAAATCTTTCTCCAAGGATAGAAAGGCACAAATCACTTTTATTGGCATAGCGGCGGTAAAGAGTGCCCTGCCCAACACCAGCCGTTTTGGCAATTTTATGCATGCTGACATTTTCCACGCCAAATTCCTGAAACAAAGAAAAAGCGACCTCTTCAATTTCCTTTCCAATATCCTTTTCCATGATGCCTCACCTTCTTTACCTTCATCCATATTGCACTTATCTCTATGTGTTAAATCTCATCTCTTTTGATTCTCATTAGGACAATTGTCCCGATATTATCTTACGGACAACTGTCCGCTTTGTCAATCATTCTTTATTAAATGGCATGAAAAGATCAAAAACTCAATTTTAACGAATGAGTTTTTGATGATCTTTTGCTGTTTATACCATTTTCTTTAGTAACTTCCTATGAAATAAGAGAAGAATCTAGCAAAAAATCCTCTTTAATATCATATATTAGACCGATTTTCCATTTTGAGAGAATCATGTATGATCAATTAAGAAAACGCTTTCAAAAAGGGAGAGGGGAATGCCTACATGTCTTACCGTTTGAAACGAATGTTGATGCTGCTTGTCACTGGATTAGTCTTGAGTTTGTCCACATTTACTGCGGGTGCCTCGGCACAAACAGGCGGGTCGTTTTACGAGCCTTTTAACAACTATAATACGGGGTTATGGCAAAAAGCCGATGGGTACTCGAATGGAAACATGTTTAACTGTACGTGGCGTGCAAATAATGTCTCCATGACGTCATTAGGTGAAATGCGATTATCGCTCACAAGTCCCTCCTATAATAAGTTTGACTGCGGAGAAAACCGCTCCACTCAAACATATGGCTACGGTCTATATGAAGTCAGCATGAAACCAGCCAAAAATGTCGGGATCGTGTCTTCGTTCTTTACTTATACGGGACCGACTGATGGTACGCCTTGGGATGAAATTGACATCGAATTTCTTGGAAAAGATACGACAAAGGTTCAGTTTAATTACTATACCAATGGTGTAGGAAATCATGAAAAGATCGTCAACCTTGGTTTTGATGCAGCAAACTCTTACCACACGTATGCATTTGACTGGCAGCCTAACTCGATTAAATGGTATGTAGATGGACAATTAAAACATACTGCCACTACTCAAATCCCTCAAACTCCAGGAAAGATTATGATGAACCTCTGGAATGGTGCAGGTGTCGATGAATGGCTCGGCTCCTATAACGGTGTTACACCGCTCCACGCACATTATAACTGGGTGCGTTACACAAAAAGATAACCACATCACAAAACCTGTGAAAAGTCACAGGTTTTTCTTCATTTAAATTGAGCTGGTTTTTAGTTGATGAACCAGCTTTTGTTCATAGCTGTGGATAATATCTTCATAACTTTCTATCTTGTAATCTAACCGCTTAATCGTCTCTTCGATTTCCTTTTGTTTTTCTACAAGTCTTTCTCTCTCATTGACCAAAATACTTTTCCGCGAGGACAGGGTACGATCCTCGCCCTCGATAAATAAAGCCGTATATTCTCGAAGTGCATCAATTGAGAGACCGGCATTTCTCATACATCTGATAAATTCAATCCATTGAATATCCTCTTCAGCATAATCACGAACTCCGTTTCCATCACGCCGGATCGGTCGAATTAAACCAATATTCTCGTAGTATCTGAGCGTAGCAGTAGATAAATCGAGCTGCTTTGCGGCTTGTGCTATTTTCATTGTTTTCACCCTTCTCTTCTTCTCTTACCTTATGAAATTCCTTATTCTCATCATCTCCAATTTGATAGAGAACGCAAGATGCTTTTGGCTCAATTCTTTATTTAAGGATGTTGAAAAGCTTGAAGAGGGTTCTCTATTGACTTAGAGTTCACTTTAAGACGTACAGTATAGAAGTAAAGAATCTTACTTGAAAGGATGATCAAGAATGTGTCAGACGCACCACTCAAACGTTTTAAGTGTTTCACATGCAAAAGCGAGCTTTGAACGGACAACCATTGAACGAAGAGCGCTTCGTCCACATGATATTTTAATCGATATTCAATTTAGCGGGATCTGTCATTCAGATATCCACAGTGCCTTTGATGAATGGGGCGGCGGTATTTTCCCAATGGTTCCGGGTCATGAGATTACTGGAGTCGTTGCCGCTGTTGGTGATGATGTGACGAAATTTCAGATCGGAGACCGTGTAGGTGTTGGCTGCTTTGTTGATTCCTGCGGCACCTGTGAATATTGCCAAAATGGAGACGAGCAATATTGCACGAAAGGGGTCGTCCAAACTTATAATAACCTCGATTATAACGGGGAACCGACTTACGGCGGCTATAGTCAGAAGATTGTCGTGACAGAGCGCTTTGTCGTCAGCATTCCAGATCAACTATCCCTTGATGCCGCAAGTCCTCTTCTCTGCGCTGGAATCACAACTTATTCACCGTTAAAGCACTGGAAAGCAGGGCCAGGTAAAAAAGTTGCCATCGTCGGGATGGGCGGACTCGGTCATGTGGCCATTCAATTCGCCCGTGCACTTGGCGCTGAAGTCACGGTATTGAGCCGCTCTTTGAATAAAAAAGAAGAGGCGCTGTCATTTGGTGCAAAGGATTATTTTGCTACAAGTGATCCTCATACCTTTCAGACACTAGCCGGTCAGTATGACCTCATTCTCAACACAGTCTCTGCCAATATCAATATAGACGCCTATTTGTCCCTACTTCGTGTGGATGGAACCTTGGTGAACGTCGGTGCACCACCTGAGCCAGATCAATTCCACGTCTTTTCATTGATTACTGGCCGTCGCAGCATTGCCGGTTCACTCGTTGGAGGCATACAAGAAACACAAGAAATGCTCGATTTTGCAGCTGCTCACAATATCGCACCACAAATTGAAGTGATCAACGCAAGTCAAGTTGATGAAGCGTATGAACGTGTGCTGAAAAGTGATGTGCGTTATCGGTTTGTCATTGATATTTCGACATTATGATCGGATTCTATTTTGAAAGACTAGCTCAATGGCTGGTCTTTTTTAATGGTGGATATCCTGTTTTTCTTATAGCGAGGATTCTAGAGGATATGTTCAAAAATCATGGATAATAAAAAAACAATCACACCCAAAATTTCTTCAAAATAATCTCTCTTTTTTAGAACTAAATTTATTGACAAAAAATAAATAAACATGTTATTATTAAAAATTTGATTATTTCGGATCGATTTGTGGTACCCTTATAGTAGGTACTTAATATGGAGGTGGATGATATGTTTCAAATTGGTGATAACATTGTGTATCCAATGCATGGAGCAGGTATAATTGAAGCCATAGAAGAAAAAGAATTTTCTGATGAAAAACAACAGTATTATGTGATTAATATGTCAATCAGTCATATGAAAGTGATGATTCCAACACGGAAAATGTCGGGTTCACGTATTAGACCTGTTACAGATATACTGGCATTAAACAGTGTGATACACATTTTCCAGCATGGCAAATCAGATCAAATACTGACATGGAAAGAACGTCATACAATTAATACAAACAAAATAAAAACGGGTAACATCCAAGACGGTGCTGAAGTTGTACGTGACCTGATGCGTATGAAGAAAGAGAAAGCACTAAATGCAAGTGAAAAGAAAATGCTAGATGATGCCCATGAATTTTTGCTAAGTGAATTAGAAGTCATCAAAGGGATTACAGAAAAGCAAATAAAAAGTTTCTGTTAAGAACTCTGCCACTCTTTTGGGCACCCCTCACCATTTTTGATTACATGTTCTCTAAGAACCTATCCACCCTTCAACTTATGAAAGAAAAAAGAATTTATTTAGGCAAATTCCGCATATTGTAAATCCAATATGCTATACTGTTGATAAACCTTTGAAGCATGAATTTTTTTACGATTACCTTGTAACATCTCCCTACTTGTACGCTGAGTAGGGTTTTTTATTGAAGAAATAAATGAAAACACAAAAAAACAGGCTCTCTACAGAGAACCTGTTTTTAAAAATGAAGATTAAGCAGTTTTTTGAACGTTAGCAGCTTGAGCTCCACGAGAACCTTGCTCTACGTCAAATGTTACTTTTTGACCTTCGTCTAAAGATTTGAATCCGTCACCTTGGATAGCTGAGAAATGTACGAATACATCGTCGCCTTCTTCACGTTCGATAAATCCAAAACCTTTTTCTGCGTTAAACCATTTTACTGTACCTTGTTCCATGTTTGTTGCCTCCTAGTGCGTTTACCACACAATGTATTATACTATCCTTGCCCAAAGTATCCTCAAGACGAAAAGTCTTTCTTCATGCTATCCTTTACGCCGAACAAAAATAATTATTCTTATTGTAACATGAATCGGAAATAATTGCAATTTAGGATTTAAAAGAGCACCAAACGTGCTATAGTGACACAAATAAGACAGGGGGTTTAATGATGAAACGAATAAACAAATTTCATATCCCTCACCCTTGTTAATTTAGCTATGTTAAAGAATAATGTTGATTTTGGTTAAAAAGAAGAAGCTCCCCTTTGTAGCGAGTCCACTTGTGCATAAAATCAGTTAGTTTGATCACCAAAAGAGAGAATCTTTTCTAAATTCTCTCTAAAATCGACTGAACAAAGTCAGTTTTCCCCTCTGCATATTTGTGTTTTTCATTTTTATTTAAAATTGATAGGTTCAGTTTGAGCTGCTCGTATTCACTTCTTACTAGTTCGTTACTTCTTAAATAATCCCTGAAATTTAACTGTTCGAGTAAATACCTATTGCCTGTTTGATACATATGGATTTGGTGTGTACGTGGTTCTCCTTTGTTGAAATAGTGTCTTTCAGGTAAAACATTGGTTCCTTTATATGAATAACCTAGCCCTTCCAAAGCTGTTACGCACTGTTCTCCGTCAAGAAAATCATCTATTTCAATTGCAATATCAATAATTGGCTTCGCACTTAAACCCTTTACTGCTGTACTTCCAATATGGTGGACATTCACTGTGTACTGACCGATAACCTCTACTATTCGTTTCTTTTCCATTTCAAATTCTTTGACCCATTCAACAGACCAAGGAACTAAAAAAACCTCCCCTCTTGGTAATCCAAGCATTTACTCAACCCGCCTTATGATTGTTTAGTTAGACTTTTTTAACATAGGTCAAATCGGTAGAAAACATATAAATCTTACTAATAGTTGAAGCATTTCGATGGATAGCAAAAAAAACCTTTCAAACGGTATGGGGATGATTGGACTGCATTATATAAAAATATTATTCTCAAACAAAAACGTCCACTTACTTAAGATGAGTGGACAGTCATTTAGAGAAAAACTACTTAACATTTTCCGCCTCAAGTCTGTTTAACCAGTTATGGACTAATGAGTTAAATACATCGGGTTGTTCAATTTGCAGGTTGTGGCCAGCCATATCAAGCACTGCAAAAGTTACCCTTGGATAATCTAGTTTTCTTTTTATATTCATTTTATTTTGATTTTGATTTTTCTAATTGGTTTTCGCCCCATAAAAGAAGTTGTTCAAATATAGGGATCAGCTCTAGTCCTGCCCCAGTCAATGAATATTCTACTCTTGATGGAACTTCATTATACTGAACTCGTTGAACAATTCCGTTTTCAATCAGATCCTTTAATGATTGATTGAGCATTGTTCCTGTAATTCCATACACTTTACGCTTTAACTCATTATATCGAATATCATTGTAACTACATAGTACAGCTAAGATTTTTAAATTCCATTTTCCCGCTAATATATTTAAGGCATAACTTGCTGGAGCTATCGCTTTATTTAGCTCACTTTCAGTCATATTTTATCCACTCCTTAGTCAGTTTTTCCTTACTTAGTCAGTTTATATTGAGTACTTGTTAAATCAATTCCATTTATTATAATCAAATATGTAAACCATGTCACCCATGTATTAGAGAGCTAAATTGATTTTAAAACCCTTCAAGTTCATACTTTTTCTAGGAAATGGAGTGAGTAAATGAAAAATGAAAAGATGCGTGCTGCACAATATACTAAATATGGATCACCGAATGTTCTTTTTGAAGATTCTATATCAAAACCTGTTATAGAAACTGGAGAAGTACTCATTCGTGTACATGGGTCGAGTGTAAACTCTATGGATACGCTATTTCGATCAGGCAAGATGAAACTATTAACGGGTAATCAATTCCCTAAAGGAACAGGGGCAGACTTTTCTGGTGAGGTTGTTGAGGTAGGATCGAACGTAAAAAATTATCAATTAGGTGATAGAGTGTGGGGAGTTCTTCCTATGAAATTAAGGAGCCAAATTGGTAGTGCCGCTGAATATGTAGCTATATCACCTGAGAAAATATCTAAAATTCCTACAAAGGTTGATCTCTTACAAGCTGCGGCATTGCCTGGCGTAGGTGCTACTGCAATTATTGCTTTAAAATATAAAACTAAACTTAGAAAAGGCGAAAAGTTACTTGTACGTGGTGCAAGTGGAGGAGTCGGAAGCATTGCGATTCAAATTGGCAAAATGTTGGGTGCTCATGTAACTGCTCTTGCAAACGAAAAACATCTTACTTTTCTTCAAGAGCTAGGTGCAGACGAAGTATTTGATTATAAAAAAACATCTCCTACTGATCTTAAAAAGTTTGATGTAGTCATGGACACAGTGGGAACTGACCTCAAACATTATAGGCGCTTGCTTGCAAAGAACGGTAGAATGGTTACTATTGGATTTCCTAGTTTTTCGTCCTTAATATATATATTAGCTTCAACTACTTTCGGTTCTCGTAGAGTTCGCACATTCAGTGCAAATCCCAAAAATGAACTTCTAAAAGAATTAGCATCTTATGTAGATTCCAACAAGGTCAGACCAGTTATTGATAGCATTTATTTTTTATCTGATGTTGCCAAAGCTCATCATTCCTTAGAAGCTGGAGGTGGACGAGGAAAACGCATCATAAATTTACTTGATAAAAAATAAGCCATCATTTCAGGATAAAATGGCCGCTAGTTTCTTGTAAAATGCGTGCCCCATTTGCGGCGTTATCAGGCTTGGCTTTAGATGCATTGAGATCAACTCAATTTGCTGATGCATTCAGGACTTTAGCCGCTAAAATATAGATCGTCTTTTCACCAGTACCAAGACTAGCTATTGGAGGTACATATAAGTTTGTTTCCAAATTAATCAGAGACTATAACTCTTTCAGTAGGATATACTAGATCTAAATCCTATGACATAGCGTTTGATTATGCTAAAAGATATTATGAAAAAAACCGTTACTACTTTACTAGCAATATTCGTAAGCAAGTCTTCTCCCATAGCTGTATTTTCTGCACAAAAAAATAATACCAAAGGTGGTTAAACCCTTGGTATTATTGGGATGCGGCCGAGAGGACTTGAACCTCCACGGGTTATTCACCCACTAGGCCCTCAACCTAGCGCGTCTGCCATTCCGCCACGACCGCGTGTATGATGTGCTCATATATTCATAAGTGCACTGTTTGAAAAAACAATGCGGGTGAAGGGACTTGAACCCCCACGTCATAAAGACACTAGATCCTAAGTCTAGCGCGTCTGCCAATTCCGCCACACCCGCGTGACAATGGTGAGCCATGAAGGACTCGAACCTTCGACCCTCTGATTAAAAGTCAGATGCTCTACCAACTGAGCTAATGGCTCATCTGCTATGCAGAAAAACATATATAAAAAATGGCTGGGCTAGCTGGATTCGAACCAACGCATGACGGAGTCAAAGTCCGTTGCCTTACCGCTTGGCTATAGCCCAACGAATCAAAAAACAAAACATGACCCGTACGGGATTCGAACCCGTGTTACCGCCGTGAAAGGGCGGTGTCTTAACCGCTTGACCAACGGGCCATACAATAATGGCGGAGAAGGAGGGATTTGAACCCTCGCGCCGCTTACGCGACCTACACCCTTAGCAGGGGCGCCTCTTCAGCCACTTGAGTACTTCTCCATTATGGCTCCGCAGGTAGGACTCGAACCTACGACCGATCGGTTAACAGCCGATAGCTCTACCACTGAGCTACTGCGGAATAATAAGACATGTTTCATTATATATATGCCAGAAAAATGTGTCAAGAATTTTTAAGCGTTTCATTCCTGGCCCATTTGCGACGGCTTTTATAATTTAACATATACTAATATAACAGTCAAGCCTTTTTCCATGCCATTTGTTTAACTTGGCAGAAAGCCCCCGACCTCTTCACGTAGACCAAGGGCCTTGATGCAGCCTTCCTCAGGAGACTAAGACAGCTTAAACTTTCGCATCCACTTATAAAAAGTACTTCTTGGCACCCCTGCTAACTTCGCTGCTTCTGACACATGACCTTTTGTTTTATGCAGTGCTTCTATCACTGTTTGCTTTTGAATGCGCTCCCTAAACGTGAGTTCTTTTGGAATCTCGGTACACTCTGCTGGATGCAGCTTCTGCTTTTTCTGATCAATCGTCTCTAATACTGAAGCATATTGCGATTCACCAATCCATCCGCCTTTCGGAAAGAGGACCCTTAGATGTTCAAACAGATTAAAAAGCTCTCGTATGTTTCCCGGCCAGTGGTATTCCTGCAATGTCTGAAAAAATGATTCAGGAAACGCCGCGTTCCAGTGGTGCTTCTTTTGGTAATAACGATATAAATCATGAATGTCTTCTTTTCTTTCTCTAAGCGGCGGGATGTTGATTGGATAGACATGAAGACGGTAATACAAGTCTTCTCGTATTTTTCCTTCCTTCATCAGTTCGTTCATATTACGGTGTGTTGCTGTAATGATTCGAATATCCAAAGGGATTTCGTGTGTCCCGCCGAGCGGAACGACTTTCCTTTCTTCTATCACCCGAAGAAGTGCTACTTGCATCGCATATGGGATTTCGCCAATTTCGTCTAAAAAGAGTGTTCCTTTATGAGCTTGTTCAAATTTCCCTTTAGCTCCGTGACGTTTTGCCCCTGTAAAAGCCCCTTCAGCATAGCCGAATAATTCGCTTTCTAACAGGCTTTCAGGAATGGCTCCGCAATTAACAGGAATAAACGGTCCTCTATGCCTTTCACTGGCTGAGTGAATAGCTCTAGCGGCCAGTTCCTTCCCTGTACCTGTTTCGCCCCAAATATATACATTGGCATCTGTTTGTGCCGCTCTCTTCATCTCACTGAGCGTCTGTTGAAACACCTTACTTGTTCCAGATTCCCCGGGAAATTGAGCAAAGGAAACGGTGATGCTGCTTTTCGCTGCTTCTTCAAGGGAAAGGGACATGCCCAGCATCTTTCCATCTTGCTCTGATTGAATGATCTGCGTTCCCCGGATAACAAATGGATGACCCTTAAGCCGCTCGACTTCCATTCCGTACCAGTCAGAAAATCGTTCTCTAATCGACCGGCTTGCAGAAACAATTTGCTTTTTTTCATTACAGACCACATACGGTTCGTCTGCTTCCACCTGCTGGAGACAATGAGTGATCAGCTCCATCTCTCTCCTTTTTTGCTGGACTTGAATTTCTCTCTCTATGGCATAAGCAACCGTTGAAGCCATTCCAAGCATAAAAGGGTGCTTGTTATCCGCCATACAGGAGATATCAATCACCCCTATGATCGTACCGTCTGCATCACGAATAGGAGCGGCTGAACAACTCCAATGGTGAGAGGCGACAGAAAAATGCTCAGTTCCGTTGATCGTCACAGCTTCCCCGATGACGAGTGCCGTTCCAATAGCGTTCGTCCCTACATCTGTTTCGGTCCAGCGCGACCCCTCCATAAAATTAATTTTTCTTGCTTCCAACATCGTTCTTTCGCTTCCTGTCAGACTTAGCACATAACCGTCTGCATCGATAAGTAAGGCCAGCATGTCAGATTCTTTTAATTGCTGACTGATTTTATTTAAGTAAGGAAGAGCAGCATTGAGGAATAATGAGTATTTCTTTTTTTGGGCACTGAATAATTCCTTTTCTAACAACGACTGTCCTTTATCTAAATACGGATTAACATTTGCCTGTTTACACCTGTGCCATGATTCCATCACTCTCTTATTCAGACGAGACTGATCAAGCAAACCTTCACGAACAAAACGTTTCCACGTATTTAAATAACAAGGCGTCGGATTCATTCCATCCTCTCCTCTGGGGGCTTTTTATTCATTATAGATAATTATAAAAGCGCTTTCAATTAACATTGGCTAACCCAAGAAGTCAATCGGATAGAAATAGAGTCTTTTTCAGCAGTGCACCGCTCGTCCCATTGTTTGCAGCAAGGCTTCGTGTATCGCCTCTGAAAGTGTCGGATGTGCCGCAATAAACTGCTCTAATGTATCAGCGGTCAGCTCTGTATGCATCATCACCGCCGCTTGTCCAATCAGTTCTGTTGCATTCGGTCCAATGATTGATACACCTAAAATTTCTTGATATTGCGGTTCTACAATGACCTTTACTTGACCGGCTGGTTGATTTAATATTAACGCTTTTCCATTTGCAGAAAATGCACATGTCCCTATCCGAATCTCCTCATATTGTTTTCTAGCACTCTCTTCATTTAAACCAACACTGGCGATTTCTGGAGAGGTGTAGAGGCATCTTGGAATCACTTGTTCATTGACTTTTACATGTTCACCTGATGCATGGGATGCCGCAACCGTTCCTTCATGAAAAGCAGTATGAGCAAGCTGGACCCCACCTGTCACATCACCGCACGCATAGATATGTGGGAGATTGGTTTGCATATGTTCATTGACGTAGATTCCGTTTCTGTCAAATTCAATGCCGACCTGATCAAGATTCAACTCTCCAAGCTGCGGAGTTCTGCCAATTGCCACTAAGCAACGATCAGACTGGATTTCACACTGCTCTCCTTGATTTTTCTCTACCACTACTTTTCTTGAAGAAGAATCAAGCTGTTTGACTGCGGCGGACGTCAAAATGTCTACACCCGTTTCTTCGAGTTGCTCGTGAAGACATTGTGCTATATCACAATCTTCTTCAGGTAAAATGTGCACTGCCCGCTCAACCATGACAACTTTTGTCCCCATTCTGCTAAATATGCTTGCAAACTCACAGCCGATCACCCCTCCCCCAATAATACAAAGCGAATCTGGTATCGAAGAAAGTGACATGGCATCCTTGCTGTGAATGATCCATTCCCCATCAAAAGGTGCAAAAGGTAAAGCAGCAGGCGCTGCCCCTGATGCAATAATGATTTGTTTTGCTTGAATGATTTCAGACTTCCCTTCACTTTCTACCAATAGCTCGTGTGCCGATAGAAATGACGCCTTCCCATTCACCACGCTGATTTTGTTTTTATTCATCAAGTAGCGAACGCCATCAGTCAGCTGTTTGACGACAGACTGTTTCCGTTTTTGGACGGCATCCCATTGGATGATAGGCTCATGTTCTGGAAGCTCAATTCCAAAATGTACAGCCGATTTCACATGCTCAAACATTTCGGCGCTATGCAAAAGTGCTTTCGTCGGAATACAGCCTTCATTGAGGCAGGTACCCCCCAGCTGACCTTGATCAATTAACACAACCTTCCTGCCAAAACGGGCGGCTGTTATGGCCGCCACATAACCTGCTGGTCCGCCTCCTATAATGACCAGTGTCATGATACTTTCACCTTCTTCCTATAAAAGAATGGATATTGGTTCTTCTAAATATGCTTTGACCGTTGATAAAAATGCGGATGCCGGCGCTCCGTCCAGCACGCGGTGATCAAACGTAAGACTGAGTGGCAGGATGGTCCCTTTGCACAATTCATCCTCTCGATAAACAGGGGTTTCATACATTGTTCCGACGCCAAGGATACCGGCTTCCGGCGGATTCAAAATCGGAGTGAAATGCTCTACACCATATGCACCTAGGTTAGTGATCGTAAAGGTAGAGCCTTCGATTTCATCGTGAAGAAGTTTGCCTTCACGTGCTTTTTTGCCATACAATTTGATGGTCTTCGCTAGCTCAATGAGCGCTAGTCTCTCCGCATGTCGAATAACTGGCACAGCTAAGCCGTTTTCTAAAGCAGCAGCTATCCCAAGATGAACATACTCAAAAGTTTCCACTCTTTCATTTTGATATTGACTGTTCATCGCAGGGTGTTCGAGTAATGAAAGGATCGTTGCTTTGGCTACAAAATCGGTCATGGTCAATTTTGTATCGTGACGGGCTATGGCTGTTTCATTAAGCTGTTGTTGTAAGTTTGTAAGTTTTGTCACGTCCGCTTTCATCGTAATGGTTAATTGTGCACTTGTTTGCAGGCTTTCCATCATTCTTGAGGCAATTGTTTTCCGCATCGTGTTAACAGGTTGATGCTCTGTCTCATTTTGTTTTTTCTCTGCCCGTTCTGGAAGCGCATGAAGCACATCCGCTTTCGTAATTCTTCCCCCCGGTCCTGTCCCCACCAGCGTATCAATGTCTAGGTTTACGCTATTCGCAATTTTACGAGCAACAGGGGAGATTTTCTTTCTCTCTTTCTTTGGTTTTGACTGGACGTCTCTTTCTTTCTTTTCCTCCACCTGTTCATTTCCTTCACCGATATAGCAAATGACCGTGCCAGGCGGTACACCTTCTCCCTCAGACACTTTTATATCCAATATGGTTCCTTCAGCAGGTGATTCGATCTCCATTTCAATTTTTTCGGAGTTGATGCTTGCAATGCTTTCCCCTTTATTTACGGTCTCACCGACCTCCTTATTCCAGACAGATACCGTTCCTTCTTTCATCGACATACCCAATTTAGGCATCACAACTTCGACAGCCATCTCCCTCTCTCCTTTCTTTAGTTCAAGATCTTGTCATGACTCTTGCCAATCATCTCTAATACGGTGTTCACAATCTTATCAGGTGTCGGCAGATATATATCTTCAAGAGGTGGTGAAAATGGTACTGGTGTATGAGGAGCCGTCACTTTTTTGATTGGAGCGTCAAGTAAATCGAATCCTTTATCTGCAATCAAAGAAGAGATATCTGCGGCAATTCCGCACCTTGGATTTGCTTCATCCACAATGACAAGCCGATTTGTTTTTTCTACCGAAGTCAGAATGGCCTCTTCATCGAGCGGCGACAAGCTTCTTGGATCAATCACTTCCGCTTCAATACCTTGAGCAGCTAACTCTTCTGCCGCTTCGAGTGCTGTATGCACTTGTTTGCCTACTGCAAAGATGGTTACATCAGAACCCTCTCTCTTCACATCTGCTTTACCAAGCGGCAATGTGTAATACCTCTCCGGCACATCTCCTGTGATATTGTAAAGCGTCTTGTCTTCAAAAAAGATGACAGGGTCCTGATCCTCGATGGCTGCCAGCAGCAGCCCTTTGGCATCATAAGGTGAAGAAGGCACAACTACTTTCAATCCAGGGATGCTTGTAAATAGCGCATACAAACTTTGCGAATGCTGGGCAGCTGCTCTAAAACCCGCCCCATGTGTCGTTCTAATCGTGATCGGCACCTCTGCTTTTCCGCCAAACATGTATCGAAATTTTGCGCCTTGATTCAGCACTTGGTCCAGACAAGTACCGATAAAATCATTAAACATGAGCTCCGCAATTGGTCTTAGCCCTGTTGAAGCAGCTGCCATGGCCGCGCCTACATAGCCAGCTTCACTAATCGGTGTGTCTAGGACACGCTCACGTCCAAACTCCTGTACGATTCCTTTTGTTACTCCAAGAACTCCGCCCCATGCTTCATCATCCTGTAAGTGATCTACATGAGCGCCTCCCGCAACATCTTCCCCCATTAAAATGACATCTTCGTCTCTTCTCATTGCCAGTTTAATCGCTTCATTCAAAGCACTAGACATGCTGATTTCTCTTGTCATTTTCCTCTCCCCTTTCTGATTTATTGATACGAAACATACACATCGGTCAGTAATTCGGTATGATCTGGATATTCACTTTCTTCACTGAATCTAACGGCTTCATCTATCGCTTCTGCTACAGCCGCTTCAATACTTGATATCTCCTGATTCGTCAGCAGCTGCTTCTTTAATAATTCATTTTTAAAAAGAGCGATGGCATCTTTCTCTTCTTGGTGTTCTGCTTTTTCTTGATTTGTTTTGTAGCGCTGGGCATCTCCTTCAAAATGTCCATAATTCCGATATGTCATGCATTCAATCAATGTCGGACCTTCTCCATTTTTTGCTCGTTCTATCGCTTGTTCTGCTGCTTGATAAACGGCTGTCACATCTTTTCCATCTACTTGAATACCCGGAATGCCATAACTGGCGGCTCGATCCACGATCGATTTGCAGCTTGAAGCATAGGAAAATGGCGTCGCTTCCCCGTAACCATTGTTTTCTGCGATGAAAATGACAGGCAGTTTCCAGATGGCGGCGAGATTGATTCCTTCGTGAAAAGTCCCTTGATTGTTTGCACCATCCCCAAAAAAGCAAACGCTTACATTGTTTGTCTTTTTATATTTAGCCGTGAGGGCTGCCCCGCACGCAAGTGGAAAGCCGCCTCCAACAATTCCGTTGGCACCGAGCATTCCTTTATCAAAATCTGCAATGTGCATGGATCCACCTTTTCCTTTACAAAGACCTGTGGCTTTTCCATAGATTTCTGCCATCATTCCTTTTAGATCACAGCCCTTAGCGATACAATGGCCGTGGCCGCGGTGTGTACTTGTAATACTGTCTTGTTCATTCAGATGAGCGCAGACTCCTACAGCAACAGCTTCTTCGCCAGCATAAAGATGGACAAAACCTGGTAAGATCCCTTTTGTAAAAAGCGTGTGTACTTGATCTTCAAATTGGCGGATTTCCTGCATTTTTTGATACATCCAAACGGCTTTTTCTTTTGTGAGTGCCATTTCCATATGGTAAAACCTCCTATCTTTTTTTGCTTGCACTTATATACAAGCAAAAAACGTGCCAACATCATGGCACTTGAAAACTTAGGTTTTGAACGATTCACACCGATCAAAAAAGAGACAAAATGAGACTTGCGTCTCTTTTTGTCTCAATATGTCTACTTCATCTCCTACATATCACGATGATCAGTTCCATTGGACACAAAAAAAAGCATCCCATAAAGGAATGCTTTTCATTCTGTATCGATTGTACGCTGCCATTTTAATTTTCCTTTGCAGACGCCGCATACATAGCGAGAGGTATCAAATCGTCTTTTCCTGATAAAATACTGACCGCATCCTGTGCAGACATATTCATGACGTTTCTGTACACGCCGTTTATTTTGTACCGTCTTTAGCGGTGTACAAAAACGCGGGGCTCCTACTTGTTCTAATAACTCTTTAAAGGAACGGTCACGATGCTGATAGCCCTTTCCCTCAAGGTGCAGATGATAATGACACAGTTCATGCTTAATGATACCGATCAATTCGTCTCTTCCATGCTCCTCTAAATATCGGCGATTTAACTCAATATTGTGTGAACCAAGCAAATATCTTCCGCCTGTCGTTTTGAGACGGTCATTAAAAACAGCTTGATGGCGGAATGCCTTACCAAAGAACTGCTCAGAAATATGCTCTGTTAACTGCTGTAACTCCCTCTCCTTCAATCAAGATCGTTCCTTTCTATAAAAACCTCGAACGGGACAATTTCCCCTTTGCATACATTGAAGGTACACCCACTGTTTCGATCAAAGGAGGAATGGGCGATGCCCAACTGGCTGAAAAATCAGATGCAGAAGGCATTTTTTGAAAAAAATCATTACCAAATCAAATTGCTGAATCAATGCTGGTACTTCTACAGAAAAAAACATTCAGTCACATCAAGGCACACCCCATCCTAAGGTGCGCCTCGTTTTTTGTTTACTCTGGTTTCAGCATGGAGAGGGCAACGCGGCCTTTTGCCTGGTCAACGGAGTCCACCCATACAGTTACAATGTCACCAACTGATACAACGTCAAGCGGATGCTTCACAAAACGGTTGCTTAGCTTTGAAATATGTACAAGCCCGTCCTGCTTTACACCAATATCAACGAATGCGCCGAAGTCTACGACGTTTCGCACCGTTCCTTGCAGCTCCATTCCTTGCTTCAAGTCCTCCAATTTCAACACATCTGTTTTCAAAAGAGGTTTTGGGACTTCATCGCGCGGATCACGCTCAGGTCTTGTCAGCTGATCGATGATATCCTGAAGTGTAATGATACCAATATCAAGCTGCTCTGCTGCTTCGTCCAGTTTGACCTCTGCAATTTTCTCCTTTAACTGCTCTGTGCCAAGATCGTCTGGCGTCATCTTGATCATGCGTAAGAATTGTTTTGTTTCTTTATAGCTCTCTGGGTGAATGCCTGTACGATCAAGTGGATCTTGTCCGTCTGCGATGCGGAGGAAGCCGATACACTGCTCATAAGTCTTAGCACCAAGTCTTGGAATATCCTTGAGCTCTTTTCTGCTTGTGAATCTCCCAATCTCTTCGCGGCGCTTGATGATATTTCCTGCGACAGCTTTTGAAAGACCTGACACATATTGCAGCAGCGCCTGTGAGGCCGTATTGACGTTCACACCGACTTGGTTGACGACAGTCTCCACCACGAAGGTTAACGAGCTGTTTAATTGCTTTTGGCTCACGTCATGCTGGTATTGGCCCACCCCGACAGACTTCGGATCAATTTTCACAAGCTCTGCTAAAGGATCTTGTAATCTTCGAGCGATGGAAATGGCGCTTCGTTCTTCGACTTGCAGGTCTGGAAACTCTTCTCGCGCCAGTGCAGACGCAGAGTATACACTTGCTCCTGCTTCATTCACGATTAAATAGGACACCGGCTGATCCAGCTCTTGAATCAGGTCTGCGATGAATTGTTCGGTCTCTCTTGAGGCTGTTCCATTTCCAATCGCAATGACTTCAATGTTTGATGATTGAATGATCTCTTTGACTTTTTGTTTGGCTTCCGCTTTTTTCTGCACAGGCGGGTGCGGGTAAATGACGCCAATATGATAGACTTTGCCCGTATCATCCACGACGGCTAACTTACAGCCTGTACGAAATGCAGGGTCGACTCCTAGTACACGCTTCCCTTTCATCGGCGGCTGAAGAAGCAGTTTTCTTAAGTTTTCAGCAAAAATATGAATCGCTTGCTCTTCTGCCTTTTCTGTCAGCTCTTTGCGTATTTCTCGTTCGATTGAAGGCTGAATGAGGCGCTTATAGGCATCATCAATTGCCGCTTCAATAAACGGTCTCGCCGTCGTCTGCTTGCCTTTTATGACTTGCTTGTCGAGATAGAAACGAATATTTTCAGCAGGTGGTTCGATGGCTGCCTTTAAGATGCCTTCTTTCTCTCCACGATTGACCGCTAGTACACGGTGGGGCACTATCTTTTTGATGGGCTCTTGATAATCGTAATACATTTCATAGACGTTTTTCTCATCGCTCTCGATGTCTTTTCCTGATGTGACCAGACTGCCCTTTTGGTACGTTTCACTGCGAATCCATTTCCGCATATCAGGATCATCAGCCAGCTGTTCAGCAATGATGTGCTGCGCGCCTTCAAGTGCCTCGTCTACACTTCTTACTTCCTTTTCTTCGTTGATAAAAGAAGCAGCCTTCTTCTCGATCTCATCGCTTGGCAGCACGAGTACATATTCCGCCAGCGGCTCGAGCCCTTTTGCTTTGGCTACATTCGCCTTTGTTTTACGTTTTTGTTTGAATGGCCGGTATAAATCTTCGACCTCTTGCAGTTTATGAGCTTGTTCAATTTTTTGTTTTAATTCATCCGTCAGTTTGTCTTGTTCAGCGATTAAGCGAATGACTTCTTCTTTTCGGTTCATGACATTTTGGATATATGTATAGCGCTCTGAAATGGTTTGAATTTGCACCTCATCCAGTGAGCCTGTCTGTTCTTTCCGGTAACGGGCAATAAACGGGACGGTGTTGCCATCCTCTAAGAGCTTGATGACACTTTCAATTTGTTTTGTTGAAAGCTTTAATTCTGTTGCAATTTGTTTCAATAAAAAGTCAGATGTCTTCATACTTTGCATCCTCTCACTGTGTCTTCTCTTTTAGTGTATCAAAAAAACCGGCAAAACAGAAAAAAGGTCAGCTATTTTACATGAGCTGACCAAGTACATAGGTGAGATCGTCTTTCTTGTCTTGTGTGTATGTTTCAAGCTGTTTGGCAATGTCTGCAACTGAATGACTATGCTTTAAACACATTCTCATGTTTGGCACATTCAGTCCGTCTGAATACATAATGAATGTCGATCCTTTTTCGTAGGAATAGGTGTAAGTTTTATATTTTCTAGGTTTCCCTGATAAGTATCCTGATGTCGGAAGTGGATAAATATAGTCGCCAGAAGGGGCATTCAAGATAAACCGAATATTACCAACCGAACAATAGGTAAATTGCTGCTGGGAAAAATTCACCTTTAAGATCGCAACTGTGGCCCCGCGTTTATTTTTCATAGCCTGATTGCATCTGTCGATGAGGGTCGTCATATCCTCATGTCCATATTCTTCGACAATTTCGCTGACTAAAGAAGATGATTCATTGGCGAACTGACCGCTGCCTAATCCGTCTGCCACAGCACAAATTAGTTCTTCATCATCTGCTTTAATAAAAAAACTGTCCCCGCAGCATGATTTCCCTTCTTTATTCGATTGATAGATAATAGCATTCACATGCTCATGCTGTTCAATCTGCTTCATTACCCTAGCTCCATAGACGCATCTTCTGATAATGCATCTCGTAGCTTTTTAACTGCCTTCCGTTGCAGTCTCGATACATGCATTTGGGATATCCCGAGTAAATCGCCTGTTTCTTTCTGACTCTTATTTTGTAAATAAGTCAGATTGATAATCTCTTTTTCTCGATCTGTCAGAACATGAAGCACACTCTCAAGCATCATTTTTTGGTTTACACGTTCGTAGCCCTCTTCTTGTGAGCCGACAACGTCTAAAATGGTGACTGTACTTCCTTCAGAATCAGCCTCTACGCCTTGGTCAACAGACAGCGCTTGATAGCTTTTGCCCATCTCCATGGTTTCCAGTACTTCTTCCTCTGTGACATCTAGGTATTCTGCAATTTCTTGAACTTTAGGTGACTTTTGCGTCTCCGTTGTCAGATGATCAACTGCCATCTTGATTCTTGGTCCAAGCTCTTTGATTCGCCTTGGTACATGGACACTCCATGTTTTATCTCGTAAAAAGCGTTTGATTTCTCCGATGATGGTTGGAATGGCAAAGGCTTCAAATGATTTACCGACGAGCGGGTCATATCGCTTAATAGCGCCGAGTAAACCAATCATTCCAACTTGTCTGAGATCTTCATGAAAGCTTTTTCCTTTGGAATATTTTTTTGCCAGCATATCGACCAAGTTTGTATAGCATTCGACCAGCGTGAGCTGCGCCTGCTCATCTTGATTGGATTGATAGCTTTGGATGAGACGATCCACTTCATCTTTAGTTAGTTTCATAGTTTTGGATGGTTGTGTCATGGTCAACTCGCTCCCTGTTTAAAAACTTTGTCATCGCAACGGTAACTCCGGAGTTTGCTTGCACCTCGACTTCATCCATCAATGTTTGCATTAAGTATAAACCAAGACCTCCTTCTGCCAATTGATCGACCGTATGAGCAGATGTGTACGGTCCTAGGTCTTCCTGCTTTTGCTTAAAGTCAAAGCTACCGCCTTTGTCCGCGACAATGATTTCTAGACGATCCTCGTAGACAAGAAAGCGAACAGCTACCTCTCCATCTTCGCCATGTTCACCTTTGTAGGCATGCTGAACTGCATTTGTACAAGCCTCACTGACGGCAATTTTTAAGTCTTCAATCTCTTCGTAAACATAGCCCATTCGACTTGCTACGCCTGAAAGAGTCAGGCGAATGATGCCTACGTATTCTGGTTTCGCTGGGATTTTCATCTCGATTAGATCTACTGATTCGTTCATTGTACCCCACCCTCTGTCTTTGCAGAAATGTCAATGATGTCCTTTAGTCCAGTAATTTCAAACAACCTTACAAGCCGATCTGACAAGTTCTCAAGCTTTAATGTTCCACCTGCTTTTTGAGCCGCTTTAAACAGCCCAACAAATACACCTAATCCTGTACTATCCATATACGTAACATCCTTCAAACAGATTTCAAGATGCTCTCCCGCCTCGGCTTTAGGCATGAGCGTTTCTCTTAGCTCAGGTGCGGAGTACACATCGATTTCTCCGCTGACACTAATTTTCGTTTTTTGATCTATTTGATGCTCTTTCACTGTCATATTCATTATGCATTCACCTCGAAATTCTTGTTTCCTAGAATTTTATATACCCGCATCTTCACTTTCTAAACCTTTCTTTTGAGCACAAGTAAAGTGAAGTCATCGTGAAGCTGAAAATCTTGCAGCTTGAGTAAGCTGGCATAGATGGCATCGACCATTTCCTGAGCTGAGTAGGATAGGTGCTCTGCTATAAGCGCTTTGATATCCTCCCGCTCTAAGAAACCGTCCTCTGACTTAGATTCTGTGACACCATCAGAGAATAAGATCACCATATCTCCTGCGTCCAAGTGCTTCTCATACTGCTTGTAGTCAAAGTCTGGTGCGATTCCAAGGACAAGTCCTCTAGCATCTAAATCGTAAAATTGATTCTCTTTTTTGCAATAGAAAAAGCCCGGCTCATGACCAGCCGATGCGTATTTAAATTCATGTGTTTCTGTATTATAGCTGCCATAGAACATGGTGATAAACATGCTTGGGTCTACGTTTTGTTCGACAACACGATTAAGGGTTTTTAGGACCTTTGTTGGGCCGCTCCCTGACTCCGGCAAGGAATCCATCGCATACTTAATCATCGACATACAGAGCGCAGCCGGGATGCCTTTCCCAATCACATCTGCGATCGCGATATTGATTGTATCGTGATCGGTGACAAAGTGAAAATAATCTCCACTCATCTGTTTTGCCGGCACACTAATGGCACCAATATCAAAGGTGTCACCTTCTGGTATTTTCGTTTCCAGAAGGGTTTGCTGAACATTTGCAGCAATTTCAATCTCTGATTTAATTTCTTGCTGGATGCCTCTGAGTGTTAAATGTTCCTGGTAGGCAAGTCCGTACCCAATCATGACTTCAATTAAGAAGTCTAGTGAATGAAAGACATCTTCCGGCAAATCAGGGTATAGCTCCTGAATCACTTTTCGGTGAACACTCACTATTTCTTCAGGAGGTATTTGATGCTCAATGGTTTTTCGGCTAAATTTTTGAGCTTGATAAAGCGATGTTTCAGTTAGATCACTGATATAACGACTGAGCAGCTGATGATACCGCTGCTCCATTACCTCCTTAAAATCCATGGTTTCCCTCCTAGCGAAGCCACTTGACAGCTTGTATCTCCGTTCCTTGTTCTTGTGTAGAATCTAATTTAAAATCATCCATCAGTCTTCTGACTCCCGGAAGACCTGCTCCGAGTCCGCCTGATGTAGAAAAACCGTCTTCCATCACTTTACGTATATCCATGATGCCAGGTCCTTCATCGGCTGCAATGATTTTGAGTCCACGCTTTCCGCGCTCCATCACTTCTTCTATACAAATCTGACCTTTACCAGCGTATAAATAGATGTTTCGTGCTAATTCAGAAATAGCCGTCGTAATTCTTGCTTGGTCAACTGTTCCAAAGCCTAATTCTTTAGCAACATTTCGTCCCAGTTGTCTTGCCGCAACTATGTCCCATTCCGTCAAAATTTTCACACAGGATTGGTCTTTCATATCTATTCCCCCAATTCCCGCTTCAATGTCTCAAGCCCTTGTTCAAGATCTAATGCTGTCTGAATTTCTTCCAGTGATATACCAAGTTCAATGAGTGTTACAGCGACTGCCGGC
The DNA here is from genome assembly GCF_002998605.1 of Bacillus sp. MZGC1. Taxonomy (NCBI): domain Bacteria; kingdom Bacillati; phylum Bacillota; class Bacilli; order Caryophanales; family Bacillaceae; genus Bacillus; species Bacillus sp. MZGC1. The sequence continues at coordinate 331,604 of NZ_PVRE01000004.1, read as the reverse complement.
TGTATTCCTGTTAATACAACTTTTGCCCCCATGAGCTTTGACATCGTGATGACATCGCCTAATACTTTTGCGATAAATGAATCGATCATATCAACAGATGTTAGGTCAATGACAACGCCGTTCGCTCCTGTTTCATGAATTTTATTCAGCAAATCTTCTTGAAAGTGAAGGGCTGTTTGGTCATCAAGCTCCCACTGTATCGAAATTAGAAGACAATTATATAATTTTAAGATTGGAATCTTCGGGTGATTTCTCACTGGGTTTCCCCTCCAATGAAACAATTTTTCGATTTGTCATTTCTAAAGCAGTTTGAATTCCTTTTTGAAGGGTATTCTTTGTTGTAACTTGAGATAAATCAATTCCAAGGGTGACGATGGTTTGGGCGATTTCTGGACGAATACCGACTAATAAGCATTTTGCACCTACTAATCTCACAGCCTCTGACGCTTGAATGATATGGTGTGCCACCATTGTATCGACGACAGGTACACCGGTGATGTCGATTAAGACCACCTGTGACCGATGCTTCACAACGCCATTTAACAGATTCTCCATGATCTTCTTCGCACGGTCTGTATCAATTGTTCCGACAAGAGGCATGACAGTGATGTGCTCAAACACCGGAATCAGCGGAGCAGAAAGTTCTTGTAACGCAATTTTTTGAAGGTTGACGGTTTTCTCCCATGAGATGGAGTAGTGATTCAATATTTCGTTATGAACTGGTGAGATGAACCGATCAATTTCCCATATGAGCTCATTACTTCCTTGTTCAGTATTTTTGTCACTGTTCATTTTGTGATATAAGTGTGAACGGATTTCCGTTAGCCCTTTTGCCAGTAACTTAAGTGATATACCCATTTGTACAATTTTTAAAGCAAAAGATTGCACTTTTTCTTCAAAATCCTCAGCATTCGCCTCTGAAAGGGATGCTAGAATAAGCTGGACATATTCGGAACAAATCGTTTCATACATTTTATCGTTTAGCATCATGTCCGTTTCTTCTTCTCCGAGTCGTTTGAAGATGTCAGTCCATTCTTTTTCTAATTCCTTTTGGTGCGCTCTCGCAAAAGCTAACACGATATGATTCGACATATTTTACCCCCTACATACATAAAAAACAATAACTTTCATTCTCTCTCCATTATAGCCTTAATAAAAAATGAACACAAAAAAAAGTTGCTCACAGGAGAGCAACCAAATATCACCATATTAAAAATCAATAAGAGCCAAACTAACTTGTAAGGCTTCATCAACCTTCTCCATCATCTCATCATCAAGATGTGTGATTTTATCTGTCAATCTTTGTTTATCGATTGTACGAATCTGTTCCAAAAGAATGACAGAATCTCGTTCAAAGCCGTAGCGCTTTGCATTGATTTCGACGTGAGTCGGTAATTTCGCTTTTTGTATTTGGGCTGTTATGGCTGCAACGATAGCAGTCGGGCTGAAGCGATTTCCAATGTCATTTTGAATCACCAATACTGGGCGAACCCCGCCCTGCTCGGAGCCAACAACAGGAGATAAATCAGCAAAGTAAACATCACCGCGTTTAACAATCAAATGTTTAACCCCCGCTGACTAATCGCTCAACTGTATTCTCAGCCTCAAACTCTGCGTATTGTGCCTCTGAAGAGATATTCAGATTAATTTTCGCCATCTCCATGTAGCCGCGTCTCATCGATTCACGATTTTGTCGAATATTACGTTCACGAATATACGTTTTTGTCGCTCGGTAGATCAATTCATTTCTTGTTACCTTATCCTGCTCTGCTACTCGTTCGATCTCAGACATTAAAGTCTCCGGCAGTCGAATCTTCATTTCGTTTGTTGCGCTGGATTCAGACAAAAAACATACACCTCCACAAAACTTACGGATACCGTATCGATCCATTCCAAGACTAATCATACCATTATTCAATGCACAAGCAAAGCTGTTTTTTCATGATTTCTTATTAGAACATGAAGCGGCTCGCCACCCGTAAATCAAGATGATAATGGAGTTCCTCTTTCCCATTATACGCTTTTTTCCGAAAATCATACGGTATTTCCAAAATCTCTAAAAAAGGGAGAATGTTTACCCTACTTTTGTCGAATAAAAAAGAACGAAGTCAGTTTGACCATCGTTCTTTTGAACACTGTTTATAAAAAGCTTGGCCCGCTTTGAAGCAGCGGATTCCGTACATGCACTCTTTTGCCGTCCTCCATATATACTCTTGGGATGCGGTGGCCAATCGAGCAAGTGACTTCATAGTTAATGGTTTCAAGCCTTTTTGCGATTTCATCGACTGATACCATGTCTCCCCCTTGCTTACCAATTAAAACGACCGGCTCCCCTACTGGAAGATTGTCTTTCAGTTCAATCATGAATTGATCCATGCAAACCCTTCCTGCGATCTTCCTGCGCTTTCCGCCAACGAGCACTTCCGTTCCTGCCAGCTTCCTGATCCACCCATCTGCATAGCCGACTGGAACCGTGCCGATCCACGTATCTTGATTGGCTGTATACGCCGCCCCGTAGCTGACACTCTCACCCTTTTGAATGTGCTTCACATGGGCAAGCTTTGTATGAAGAGACATGGCTTCTTCCAGCTTGAAAGGCAATTCATCCTTGATTTCTTCTGACGGTGACAGCCCGTACATACTGATGCCGAAGCGAACCATATTAAACAAAACGTCTTTAAACCTTAGACCTGCTGCACTGTTGGCGCAATGAACGAGCAGCTTGTCCGTATGAAGCGGCTCGAGCAATGTTTGAAAGGTATCGACCTGCCGATCAAAGTAGGCCTCATCCTTTTCATCTGCTGTCGCAAAGTGAGTAAATACGCCTTCCAGCTGTAAATAAGAGTGTTCACTGACAAGCTTTTTCACTTCGTTCACTTGCTCTATCGTTTTCACACCTAATCGGTTCATTCCGCTGTCTATTTTCAAATGAAAACGTATAGGTTGTCCCATCTGCCCTTTCATCATTGTGGTGACTTCTCTCAGCCAATCGATGGAGTAAGCGGTCATGATGACATTGTATCGAACGGCGGCTTTGACATATTCCGGCGGTACGGCGCCGAGTACAAGAATCGGTGCTTTGATGCCTTTATTTCTTAAAGAAACGGCCTCATCTAAAAAGGCTACGGCTAATAAGTCTGCTCCTGCTTTGAGGGCAGCTCTTGCCACTTCTATATCTCCATGTCCATATGCATTGGCTTTCACCACAGCCATCAGTTGAACACTTTGACCAATATGATCTTTCATATGTGAAACATTATGCTTAATTGCTGTTAAATTAATTTCTGCCCATGTGTCTCTATAAAAGGCATTTGTGTCCATCCGTCACACTTCCCTATTGAATGATTCAATACCTTCATTATGATACTAAAAATCAAGAATAATGTGAAACAAATCAAAAAACATCAGCCCTTGCATAGGGCTGATGTTTCATTTCCAAGGCTCTCGCCTGAGATATTTATTTAGCTGACTGGCCTTCTACACTCTTTGCAACCATCAAGAGCTCTTCCTTCGATAGATCACTTGAAGAAATCAAGTAGTCCACTCCGTCAGATGTCCATGAAAGGGATTGATCTGTGAGAACCCCAACTGTCATGCCAAGGTCGACTGGCTCGCCGTTCATCGTCACAGGCGTAGATGCTTCAGCTACTCTCGCTTTTTCCTGAATGAGTGTGAAGGATTTCTTACCGCCATACGTCATCACATAACGTTTCCCAGCATCTGTCATCATTTCTTTCTCTTCCATCTTCTTCACGCCCTCTGGCATATCAACTGGCGTTTTCACCGCAAAGCTGTCAGATGAGTCTGCACTTGTGGCTACATCCATTTGAGAGAGTGTCATGTTTTTCTTCTCATCAAATGCATCTTTGTCAAAGGATTTATTGAATTCAAAGTGAGAGAATTCCACTTTCACCATTGGCTTTTTGTCGCTATCCAGTACTTTCACACTGGCAGGCGCCATTGTTTTTTTATGAAAGGTAATCTCTTGGGTAGGCAGCATTTGGTTGTGCTGATAATTGGTTTTGGTTTCGAACACATACTTTGAATCTTTCGCTTTGAACTGAGCTGCACTGTCATTTTTAATGTCCTTCACGAGTGACTCAAATAAGTAGACCTGACTGCTATTATTTGGCCAATCACTGTGGAAACGGAAGCTCTTGTTCAATGAAGGTGTCAGCACAAACACACCATTGCCATTTCTTAAAATGACTTGACTCTGATCCTTTTTCGGATTTTCTAAATAGACACGGTAAAGTTCCGGCTTCTTGTACCAAATTTCTACTCGATACTCCTGCGGGTCATTTCCTGTCTCAATGGTCATTTTTGCTTTGGCTTTGTATGATGTCATTTCCTCTGCCTTTTTGTTTAAATCTCCAACGATATCCTGCTGAGATTTTTGACCGCATGCGGAGAGAATCAGTACAAAAAGGATTCCCGTTACAAGCAAAACAAAGCTTTTTCTCACCCTTTTCAACCCCTTCGTTAATTGTGTTAAAAGGAAGAAACCGCTTGTTTGACTTTAACAGTACGCCTCAAGAGTTAACTGCGTACCGCGAACCATCAAAGCCTGTTAGCAACTCGCCCTTCCTTATCGCACTACCCAATATATGAAGGGGGGACAAACAATATGCAGACTAGCTTGACAACCTTTCAATTAAAACTTGTGCAGCAGCATATTCTTTCGTGTGAGTGATGGACACATGAACCTGGTCGCCCATCGTTTTCTTGCTTTTGATGAAAGGTTTTCCATGTTCGTCTTTCTGGATTTCCAAGTCATGAAAGCTTAAATGCCGGCCGATTCCCGTTCCGTAAGCTTTAGCGAAAGCTTCCTTTGCTACAAACCTTCCCGCCAAAAATTCCAGCTGCCTCTTTTCACTGAGTTCGTTAAAGATGTCTTGTTCACTTAACGTTAAAATTCGTTCTGGTAAACGAGGCTGTCTGTTAAGCACTCGCGCGAGCCGGTTGATTTCTACAATATCAATGCCTATTCCTTTAATCATGAGGTACCTCCTATGATACTCGTACTAATTTGGATGTTCTCTTCATAAACGTGTTACTATAAACTTACCATTATCTAGTCAAAAGGGGTTTGTTATGTTTATTCGAACGGAGAGCTTTCAACAATTTATTAGATCGTATCCAATCGTAACAACGATCCTTGCTTTGCAAATTGGTCTGTGGCTTATATTTGCGATTCCTATCCCTCTTATACAGCTTGGTCACGACCATCTCGTCGGTTTCAATTATGGGGTAGCTGCCGGAGAATGGTGGCGGCTCGTCACACCTATTTTCCTTCACGGAAGTCTGACCCATATTTTGTTCAATTCTATGTCCTTGTTCTTATTCGCTCCAGCGCTTGAGTATTTGCTTGGGAAGGTTCGATTTCTGATCATCTATCTTGGTGCAGGGTTCATTGGCAATCTCGGAACCTATTGGGTAGAGCCTTTAGAGTATGTACATGTCGGCGCTTCTGGTGCCATCTTCGGTTTGTTTGGCGTTTATTTATACCTTGTTCTATTTAAACCGCACATGATGGACCGCGGCAATTCTCAGGTGATCATAACGATTCTTGCAGTCTCTGTCATCATGACTTTCGTTAACTCAAACATCAATATTATGGCTCACTTATTTGGATTGATCGGCGGCATGCTCCTAGCACCTCTTACGCTATTTTTCCATTCAAAAAAAAGACGCTACTAACCTCATAAAAAATGTCGATCACTCCTATGAACGGGAAGCTGATCGACATTTTTTGTTTAAGAAGATTTATTTTTTTCATACGAATACCAATCCATTACACGTGCAGCATCTTCTTCCTCAAGGTGATGCACACCAAAGGAATCAAGCAGTGCAGAGGATTTCACAAAGGTGTGAATACTCGCCAATCGGCCTTTCTTTTGGAAGAAAGATTGCGTCATCGTATAGTTTTGCATTCGTTTTCTCAAGACAATGCCAGTGGTTTTGCCAATGCCTCTTGATGTCAGTTGAATCAATGGATCTTTGATCGTATAGCCTGATTGTTTATAAGCTAAATAGCCAAAAACCAAAGCAATAGGAAGCGGAATAAGTGCCAAATACCCCCATGGCGGAAAACGTACAGATAGGATCACGCCGACAAGTAATGGCACAAAACCGAAAGAGATCAGGTAGCGTTTGAGTGAACGCTTTGGCACCTTTTTCAGTTCAGCTTCTGGCGCCAAGTGATAATGATCTGTGAATTGAGACAGCAGTTCGTTGATTTTTTTCTTCCGAATAAGCGGAAATAAGACGGAAGAGGTTTCTTTTTCTGTAATAGAACCTCCTGCGCTCACAAGCATCACCGTCGCAAAGCCAAAAGGCTCACGGAGAATATTTTCTTTGATTTTCACTGCTTGAATTCTCGCAAGTGGAATGGTCATTTGATGCCTCTCGATGAGCCCTCTTGTGATGATGATGTCTTTCCCTTTTCGTTTTGCGGTAAAATTCGCATATTGAAGGGCTGTTACCCCAACACTAAGAATCCACGCAATCAATACGGCAAGAAATATGAGAATCGCATAAATCTCAACACTCGCATGACTTAAAAAAGAGAACCGCTTAAAGAATCCGTCCAAAGGAAGAATTTCATCTATTTGTGTGTAAATGGCAAGACACCCGGAAATAATGACTCCGATTCCGCTTGAAGTGGTCGCAGCCAAAAGCAGCTCTGGTACACCCATCCGATAGGAAACATTCATTTCTTCTTCTACAGGTTGTTGCGCTGTCAGAGGATCATGCGGAACATCCCTATTTTCATCCAACACCTCTTCTTGCTGCAAGCTTTTCTTCCGGTTGAAAATTGATTGCTTTAATTGTTCCGCTTCTGCTTTTGTAATCGCCGTCAGGCTCACTTCCGGACCGTCCGTTCCGCCTGCTGTTTCGATTTGGACCCGCACCAAGCCGAAAATCCGCTGGAAGATACCTTCACTTGTATTCACCGTTTGAATTCGTTCTAACGAAATATATTTTTTCTTTTTTGTGATGACGCCGGATTCCACGCGAAATTCATCATCTTCCATCCGGTAGGTGAATCGCCTCCATGCTAAAACGGTTGAAACAGCTTTCCATAAAAGAAGCACACCAAGAATGATAAATGCATAAAAACGAATGCTCGAATTCGAGTTCACAAAAATAAGCACGAAAAAAGGGATAATGAAGTTTTTGATCATGGATACGGCATCTGATATAAAATCAATGAACATCGAGATTGGATGTACACGTTTTGGTTCAGACATCATCTTCCGTCACCCTTGCTAAACGAGATATGTAATCACGAAGCTCATCTGCTTCTTCTAATTCTAGCGCCGGTATATCATGAACTGTAGCAGCAGTCGATATTTGAACAGATGCCAAACGGTAGCGCCTTAAAAGCGGTCCTTGCGATGTATCGACATGCTGGACTCGCACCATCGGCACAATCACACGTGTGACACGAATGAGTCCATGCTGAATTTCAATTTCATTTTCGAATACTTCGTAGCGCCAGATGCGATGACGGATTTTCGGTATAAGCCAAATGCCAAAAATGACCTGTAAGACCCATAAACCGGCGAGGATGGCGCCAATCCAATATGGCCATTGAAGATAATAACTAGCAACAAATACCCCAATGATGATGAGTAAGAAAATCAATGAGATAATTCCATTTTGAAGACGCCATACCTTTAAACCATTTAAACTAATTTGACGTTGCGGCTGTTTTCTCACATTCTTCCCCCATTCTCTTACTTTTCTATCAATATATTACGAAACAAAGCCTAAAAAGTTTCAACAAACCTGTTAAAAAAAGCGAATCCTGCAAAGGATTCGCTCTTGAATTAGTTGTTATAAGATTTCTTTTGACGACGATCGTTAGAAGAACGATTGCGGTCATTTGAAGAACGCTTTTTATCACCGTAAGATGAACGGCTTTTCCCGCGATAGCCGCCTCCGCCGCCACCGTCTCTACGTTTAGAAGAGCTGCGGTTGTTACGATTGCGTTTTGAAATCATTGGTGCTTCATCTGTCAAACGAACAGGCGTTGCATCTGGCTCTTTTGTCATCATTTTGATGGCAGCCGCAACCACTGTGACAGAATCATGATCTTCTAGCAATTCAGCAGCAGCTGTCATGTAGAAGTTTAAGTTGTTTTCACTGATGATTGTGCGCAGACGATCAATGGTTACTTGCTGTTGACCTTCAATTGCTTCATCTAGAGTTGGTTCTTTCATACGTTCCATTTTACGTTTAGTCGTTTGCTCAATCGCACGAAGCATATCTTTTTCACGCGGTGTGATAAATGTCACCGCCATACCTGTACGTCCAGCACGTCCTGTACGTCCAATACGGTGTACGTAGCTCTCTGGATCTTGTGGCACGTCAAAGTTATACACGTGTGTTACGCCTGAGATATCAAGTCCACGTGCTGCAACGTCTGTTGCTACAAGCACATCGATTGAACCTTCTTTGAATTTACGAAGCGCAACCATACGTTTTGCTTGTGTCAGGTCACCATGAATTCCTTCAGCTGTATAACCTCTAAGGTTAAGCGCTTCTGTCAATTCGTCAACACGGCGTTTCGTACGGCCGAAGACAATTGAAAGCTCAGGTGATTGAATGTCAAGAAGACGAGTCAATGTGTCAAACTTCTTACGCTCGTGGATATCCAAGTAGAACTGTTGGATGTTAGAGACAGTCATTTCTTTTGCTTTTACTTTTACATGTTCTGGGTTTGTCATGAAACGCTCTGCAATGCGCTTAATTGGTGCAGGCATTGTCGCAGAGAATAAAAGTGTTTGGTGTTCACTTGGTACATTTGAAAGGATCGATTCAATGTCTTCGATGAAACCCATGTTTAGCATTTCGTCTGCTTCATCAAGCACAACTGTTTCAACATTTTGAAGACGCATTGTACGACGGTTAATGTGATCGAGTAAACGTCCTGGAGTCCCTACGATGATATGAGGATTTTTCTTGAGCGAACGGATTTGGCGGCCGATATCTTGTCCACCGTAAATCGGAAGTACGCGCGCACGCTTGTCTTGGCCAATTTTGTATAGCTCTTCAGATACTTGAATCGCTAATTCTCTTGTTGGCGCAATGATAATCGCTTGGATATTTGGAGACGCTGGGTCGATTTTTTCTACAAGAGGAATACCAAATGCTGCAGTTTTTCCTGTTCCTGTTTGTGCTTGTCCAATGACATCTTTATTCTGAAGACCGAGAGGAATTGTTTCCGCTTGAATCGGTGTTGCTTCTTCAAATCCCATGCGGTTAATAGCTTTCATGAGACTTTCGCTTAATTGAAAATCTTGAAACGTTATAGTCAAATTATTCAAACTCCTTCTAATTGCTGTTTCAGTAATCTCGTGAATGATCATTAAAAACTGCCCTTTTCCGAAAGGACAGGTCCATTATATACAAAGCCCGAATTACCCTACCTTATATCTTACCATTACACTATTTGTTTTTCAACAAGACAGAAATGGATATATCTACTGTTCCACAATGACAGATTCACCATCACTTTGATCTCCATCCATCCATTTCCACTTTTCGAACAGTTGAATTTTTCCGTTATCCAACTGCTTAGGTGTAGAATTGCAAGACCCGCTTCTCATGCTGCCGTCTTTGCTGACATGGTGGTACCTAAAATGAAGTGTTCCATCCTCATTCACAGTTCCTACAAGTACACCAGATACAATACTGCCGCCTTGATATGTGCCCGTTAATATATTCCCGTCCTGACGATATTGAAATATGGTTCCTGCCGATACTTCTCCGTTACTCGAATTAGACTGCGGGACAAAGGTTTTTCCGTCATAATGAAACAACCGAATCAACCACCTTTTCTTTCCTATTGTACCATAGGCTTGTCACTCATTCGACAAAAATGATGCAATTTTTAACAAGTGGGATTCAATTTATATTAGTTTAGCCACATTTTCGCTTTTCTATAGATTAAATTGTTTTTTTTAGAAATTGCTCTACTTTTTCAAACAATTGCTGTGCACATGGCTCGTGACAAACATGGTGTTTACAATCAGGTAAATAAAACATTTCTTTCTGACGAGACGGGATTTTATGATCAATAAATTCTGCACTTGAAGCGGGCACAATCCCATCACTTTCACCTTGAACAATTAACACAGGGAGGTGAAGCTTCTCAAGGGAGCTCTTCGTTTGCTTCACCAGCTTCATAAATTCTACAGCAGCTGACAGCGGCGTGCTCGTTAGCTTATGGCGGTATCTATCATACAAAGGATTCGTATCAATCAGCCCAGACAGTGATTCCTTCAACATCTGCCTTGTGTCTTGAATCATTTGTTTTGGATTCACATATTTAGCCGCAGCACTTAAAAGAACGAGACGAGCAACCGGATACTTCGCTGCTAGATAAGAAGCAATCATTCCCCCCATGGAAAAGCCGATCAAAAAAATGGTGTCGCATGTTCGGTAAAGAGATAGCAGTTCTAATTCAGCTGTTGCAATCCATTCTTGATAGAAAATGCCTTTGAGCTGAAGCTCATCTCCATGCCCCGGAAGCGTGACTGACTGAACGTTCCAATCTGTCTTCTGCTTTAAATATTGCGCCAGCGGTTCCACTTCATAGGGCGCGCCAGTGAATCCATGTATACATAGACAGCCAATCATTCTGTCACCTTCTTTGCCGCTCACTCTTTATAGTGCAGTAATGACTTCTTCTAATCTCATGCCGCGTGAGGCTTTGACTAGAACAACATCGTCAGGACCTGCTACGTCAGCAAGTTTTTTCTTCAGTTCCTCTTTGTCCATAAATGAGGACACGCGCGCGTCACTGAATGATTTCTTTGCTCCTTCAGCGATGAATGCACCTAGGCGGCCATACGTCATCACATGATCAATAAATTCAGGCTTGATGTAGCGGCCTAGTTCATAATGATACCTTTCTTCTTCGCTGCCCATCTCGAGCATGTCTCCAAGGACAAGAATGCGATTAGCGAAGCCGTCCATATCTCCTACAAGATCAATTGCAGCTTTCATGGAAGTAGGACTTGCATTATACGCATCATTGATAACAGTGATTCCTTTCTCTGTTTTAAACAGCTCAAGACGCATCCCTGTCAACTTTGTTTGCATGAGTCCTTGGGCGATTTGTCTTTCATTCAGTTCAAAGTGCTGGCCTATGGCAATTGCAGCAAGGGCATTTTTTACATTATGTTTCCCTAATACAGGAATGAGAAACCCCTGGGCATACCCTTCGACTTGAAATTCAGTTCCTTCTGCAAGCTGGTTGATATGCGTTACCTTGATATCGCAGTCTTCTGCTTCTCCAAAGGTTTTCACACGCTGCGAAAGTGCAGTCGCTCTCTCGCGCAGCAAGGGTTCATCTCCTAAGTAATAAAAGATGCCATCCTCTTTTAATCCTTTTGTGATTTCACATTTTGCATCAGCAATGGCTTCTCTTGATCCCAAATCTTGCATATGAGATTCTCCAATATTGGTGATGACTGCTGCATCAGGCTCAGCGAGTTTTGACAAAAACTCGATCTCACCTTTTGCACTCATCCCCATCTCCAACACAGCAATATCTGTTCCTTCCGGCATTGCAAGAATGGTGAGCGGTAGACCGATATGATTATTAAAGTTACCATCTGTTTTATGAACTTGATAAGCCGTTTGTAAGACGGAATGAATCATGTCTTTCGTTGTGGTTTTCCCATTACTTCCTGTAATACCGACAACACGAGGTTTTTCTTCTTTCAAGTATGATTTTGCCAGCTGTTGTAGTGCTGCCAGTGTATCCTCTACAAGAATGACAGGTACACCGAACGGTGGATTGGCTTCTTTTTGATTCCAAAGAACAGCTGCGGCTCCAAGCTCCACTGCTTTAGAAGCAAATGTGTGACCGTTAAAATGTTCTCCAATTAGGGGGATAAACAATGCACCTTTTGATACTTTTCGTGTATCTGTTGTCACTCCGTGAATTTGCTCTTCGCCAAAAGCTTGATTAGATAGTGTCCCACCAGCCATTTGGGCGATTTGTTTCACTGTACGTTTGATCATGATTTTTTCGCCTCTCTTTCTCATTTCACGTTTGAAGGAAAAGAGACACTACCTAAGGATAGTGTCTGCTTGTTGCTCACATTAAAAAGTCGTTTTAATGGTTTGTTTTTCTTGATGGCGTTCAATTGCAAGTGACACTAGCTTTCCAATCAGCTCTGGATACTCTACACCAGTGTGTTTCCAAAGCAGCGGGAACATACTAAATGGTGTGAATCCAGGCATTGTATTCACTTCATTGATCAACACTTCGCCTTTTTCTGTGAGGAAGAAGTCTGCACGTACAAGACCAGATCCATCGAGGGCTTTAAATGCCTTAATCGCCATATCATGAATCGTCTTGTATTCATCCTCTGACACGCTTGCAGGAATGATCAAATCTGTATCGCCATCTTCATATTTTGCTTTGTAGTCATAAAAATCTGTTTTAGGTGCAATTTCACCAACGACAGAGCATTTCGGCTCGTCATTTCCTAATACACCAATTTCGATTTCTCTTCCAACGACGCCTTCTTCGACGACCACACGACGATCATATTGGAAAGCCAAGTCGAATGCGGTTTGCAGCTCTTCTTTGCTGCGGCATTTGCTAATTCCAACACTTGACCCCATGTTGGCAGGTTTCACAAAGCATGGATAGCCAAGTATTTGTTCCACCTGTTCTAAGCTGTCTGGTGTGGCCTTTTCATAGTCTTTTTTATTGAAGGAAAGGTGCTTTGCTTGTGCAAGTCCTGCTTGAGCAAAAACATCTTTCATCATGACTTTATCCATACCCGCGGCAGAAGCAAGAACGCCGTTGCCGACATACGGGATATTTAGCAGTTCAAGTAATCCTTGCATCGTTCCATCTTCACCATTTGGCCCATGCAGCAATGGGAAGACAACATCAATCTTCTCATCAGCAGATGCAGGCTGCGGGAACATGCTCTCATTTAAAGAAGTTGGTAAAAACGTCTTTGCGTTCTGTTCAAATTGAAGCATTTTGACGTTTGAAACTGGTTCAGTGAGTTTTTCTCCTCTTAGCCATTCGCCCTCTTCTGTAATATAAATTGGATGTATATCGAACTTCTCAGTGTTAAGTGCTTTTGTAACTGCAAGGGCTGTTTGCAGTGATACATTATGTTCGGCTGACTTTCCGCCGTAAATCAATCCTAAACTTATTTTCAATGGATACTCCCCCCACTAAAATTCATCTTTACTATCTTATCACTTTCAAGCAAAAATGCTCTAATTAATTTTTGTTGTTACGGAATTGAAATGATTTGTAAAGGTTGTAAGCGCCTCCCGAGCATTTGTATGTCATTCGCCATTATTTTATATTAAAATGACATTGAAAAGGAGTTGTGACAAATTGAAAAAAATCACAAGTACTGAACAATTCAATGAAATCATTCAATCTGACAAAGAAGTCATCGTTAAATTCTTTGCAACATGGTGTCCTGACTGTACAAGAATGGACATGTTCATTCCAGACATCTTAGAGGCTTATGCTCACCATGAATGGTTTGAAATAAACAAAGATGATTTCCCTGAATTAGCAGAAACGTATCAGGTCATGGGTATTCCAAGCCTGTTGATTTTCAAAAATGGCGAAAAAACAGGTCATTTACACAGCGCAAACGCAAAATCACCTGAAGAAGTGACAGAGTTTCTTCAAGGGCACGTTTCTTAATTGGTTAAACGAAGGACATCAGCAAACGCTTGCTGGTGTCTTTTTTCTTCCCCATCTCTTACATCAAATCTCTCCATAAGACGAGTTGCACATCCAAAACGTTTCAATGAGCAAAAGAATGTTTTATATAGATGTTTCACTTACGACAAGAAATGACAGGAATTATTTCCTGGGAAAGAATGAGCGTCGATTAGGCTTCGAATTTGTCGGTTACGTGAATTTTCTGAATAGATTCTTTACTTCTGACATTTTGCTTTGTATAATAGAGTTGCTAATTGATAATGATTATCAATTTCATCTATATGAAATCCTATAGACGTCTATACTTATATAAAGGAGCGATGAGTCACATGTCTAAGAAGAAAATCAAAACATATCAGCAATTGATTGAAGAGAACAAGAAGGCCATCATGCGCGACCCTAAAATGATGGAAAGTATATACGAAACAATCGACAAAAAGCATCAGGAGCAGCTTGCAGCTGCTGGACGTGAATCATAAACATAAGACGAGCAGTCACAGCTGGCTGCTCGGCTCTTTTGTCTTTTTCAACAAAAAGAAAAAAGCCGATAAAATCTATGATGTGATTTTATCGGCTTTTGTTTTAATGTGATTTCGCTACACGGTCCTGCTTCATTCCTAAATAAATGAGCATATATGTGAGATAACCCATTGTCATTGTTAAACCACCGAAGAAGAACTGAGAAAAGACAGGCTCCTCAAAGGTTGTGACGGCAGCAAGAATGATCCAGCTCGCATATAAATAAACCATGAACCATTTCATGTTTCTTTTAAGTGTATACAGAAAGAAAAGACCCGCTAACGAAAAGATCCCCAGCGCTAGTCTGAAATAAATAAGATGATCAAACTGGAAGGCAAAAGACACAAACGAAAACGACAGCAACAACAAAATGGGTAAAGCCGTAATGAAATTTTTCACGATAGTGCCACCTCCAAGACTCCCTCTTATTATAAGACAAAATCAGCCGGTTATCGTGAAATGCAGACTCGTTTTCACAAAGATGTCACGAATTTTTCTTGTTATTTGACACAATTTTTACACATTTACATCACGCTTCCAAAAAAGAACCCAAGCCGTGCCAACAAAGAAAACAAAATGCGCCCCTACCATAAATAGAGAAAACAAAGGACTCATGCCATGAAAGGGCGGCGGTCCTTGAAAGCTGTACTGAGTAAAGTCCGTATTAGCAAAAAGCAGGATTTTCCCCCACTGATTTTCTAAAAGAGACATAATAGGCACAAGTGATTTCGCCGCATATAAAACAAAAAACGAGGTCACAAGCGCAACGAGGCTGTTCCTAAACAAGCTGGAACACATAAAAGCGAAGCTTGCCATCATCATCACTTCCACCCACTGAGATCCGATAACAGCAAACGTATGCTGAAATAATCGTCCCGTACTTTCATCAAATTCAGTACCAAAGAAAATAAAGCCAAATAAAAAAGCTAATAAATAATAAAAAACAAACAAATATATGACCGTCAGCACAAGTGTGATGTATTTTGACAGAAAAATTTGCAGCCTTGTTTTGGGCCGGATCAATAAAAACTTGATTGTTCTTTTTTGAAATTCTGTTGAGATCAAGGTCGCGCCAATGACAACTGCGAGCACCTGTAAAATAAATACGACATTCGTGGAATAAGCAAAATAGTTGGCGACAGTGTCTTGTCCACCAAAGCTGGAAATGACTCGTTTCAACGCTAGAGCCATCGCCAATTGAAACACAACGATCAATCCAAGAGCAATGAATGTGATCTTTTTCCTCATCATTTTCTTATGCTCATTCTTGATGAGTTGAAGCATCTGCCGTCCCGCCTTCCGTCCATTTCATAAATGCCTCTTCAATTGATGGCTTTTGAGGCGTCATTTCAAGTACATCAAACCCAGCCATAACAAGCTGTTTGTTCAGCTCAGGCACTTGTTCTTTGTTCAAATGAAGTAATAAACGCGCTCCATTTCGTTCATATGTATAGGCCTGCGTGTCGAGCCACGAAACCGCCTTTTCCACTGGCTGAATATTCATGAGTATCTGTTCTTTCCCCTCCATGTCCCGGAGCTTCGCACTGGCTTTGATCTGTCCTTTTTGAATGATGATCATGCGGTCACATAGCTCTTCTACCTCATGCAATAAATGTGTGGCAAATAACACGGACGTTCCTTCTTCTCGTACGAGCATTTGCAAGTGCTCCCTGAATTCCTTCATACCTGCAGGATCAAGTCCATTTGTCGGTTCGTCTAAAATCAGCAGGTTCGGCTGATGTAATATGGCTTGTGCAATCCCAAGCCTTTGTTTCATCCCCAGTGAATACGTCTTCACCTTCTGATGAATGGCGTGCTCCAGACGAACTCTTTTCACCACTTCCTGCATGCGTTCTTCCGTCACTCCATCGTGCATCGCCGCATATAGTTCAAGGTTTTCAAAGCCTGTTAAATAAGAATAAAATTCGGGATTTTCTATGATCGCACCAACAGATGACATTGCGTGTAGAAAATCCTCATCCTGTGAATATCCATTGATCATGATTCGGCCATTGTTTTTTTTCATCAAACCAACGATCAAGCGAATTAAGGTTGTTTTTCCAGACCCATTTGGTCCTAGTAAGCCGACGATTTCTCCTTTCCCTATTTCTATAGATATATCTTGTAAGATCAATTTCCGGCCAATTCGTTTATCGACTTTCTCTACTTTTAGAACAGCAGACTGCAAAGTGTTTCCTCCTTCTGATGTAAAGCCTATGGCGGCAAATAAGACCGCTCATTCTTTTAAAAGTATATCACGCAAGACAAGAGGCCCATGAAAAAAAGGGCTGATCGAGTCAGCCCTTCTTTTACATTACATGGATAGGTTCGGTGATGCTGCGTCTTTCTCGTGTTTTTTCTCAGTTTCTGTCACAATCACCGCACATGCGGCGTCACCTGTAATATTGACAACGGTTCTTGCCATATCTAATAAGCGGTCTATGCCAAGGATGAGCGCAATACCTTCAACAGGAAGCCCAACCGAGTTCAAGACCATTGCGAGCATGATCAAGCCTACTCCCGGTACGCCGGCTGTCCCGATACTGGCTAATACGGCGGTTAATACAACTGTGAGCATTTGCATCAGCGTTAACTCCACACCAAACACTTGTGCAATAAAGATGGTTGCAACCCCTTGCATAATGGCTGTCCCATCCATATTGATCGTAGCGCCTAACGGCTGCACGAAACTAGAAATCGGCTCAGGTACTTTCAGTTTCTTTTGAGCGGTTTCCATTGATACAGGGAGAACCGCACTACTGCTAGACGTACTAAAGGCTACGACCATCGCAGGCGAAAAGTCTTTAAAGAATGTAAATGGATTTCGTTTTGCAAATAAAGCCAAGGTTGAGCCATATGTGAGAAAGAAATGCACCAATAGTGCTACTAACACCACTGTAAAATACAGTCCCATGGCTTTAATGGCATCAAGACCTTGACTCCCAATAGCCGTCACAATTAAGCCAAATGTCCCGTATGGAGCAAATTTCATGACCACTCCTACAAGGTACATCATGAGTTCATTGCCTTGTTCTAATATTTTGAGTAATCCTTCTGTTTTTTTGCCTAGCACTGCAATTCCTAGTCCTAAGAATACACAGAAAACAATGATTTGCAGCATATTTCCTTCAACTAAAGATTGAACTGGATTTGATGGAATGATGTTTAATAAAGTGTCTGTCGTAGATGGTGCTTCTTGAGGTTCGTATTCTGCCCCTTTTGTATCGAATGAACCAAAGGAACCCGGTTTAATTAATAATGCTAAAGACATCGCAATGATAATAGCGAAGGTTGTGGTCAGTAGAAAATATAAGATGCTTTTTGCTCCAATACGGCCTAGTTTTTTTGGATCTCCGAGGCCTGCCACACCAAGTGTAATGGAAAAGAAGACGATTGGCACAACCAGCATTTTGATTAGATTTAAGAAGATTTGACCTAGAGGTGTGAATAGATAAGGATCTAACACTTTGAATACATTTGGAGCGAAAATGTTAAGCAAAAGTCCCGTGATTGCACCTGCAATAAGGGCAATAATAATTTTTGTAGCCAGCTTCAATAAAATCTCCCCTTCCTCGTCAAAAAGACCCACGAGAGAGTTTTCTCGTGGGTCTGCGTGTCCTTACATATACCACCGTTTACTCTCTTCACGCCGATGAGGTTAGCTGACGGGTTAGGACGAAGAGATGTCCTTTTTTCTCAACAGAGAAAAATTCACCCCAAAATAGTGGGTCCCCCATTCCTTTAGAAGGATTAAGCGTGTGGTTATTATGATATTTTCATACTATTTATACCTTATTTTTAGAAAATTGTAAACAGGTTCAAATGAACTTTTTAACTACTTTCCTCCTTGTTGGTGACCTCCAAAATATCTAGGATAAACACAAAGATTGGTATACCAATAATGAGTCCCCAAATCCCGATGTAGTGTTCAGAGAAGATCAGCACAATAAATGTGAAGAAAATAGGGAGTTCTGTTTTTGCTGACATGAGTTTCGGGTTTAAGAAGTAGGCTTCAATGGCATGGATGATGACGATCACCAGCACAATATAAAGGACATACATGCCGCCTCCAAGGGTATACGCAATGATGCTGAGTGGAATAAGTGAGATGACCACACCCGCTACTGGGATTAAGCCTAGCAAAAAGACCATGACCGCTAATCCAAATAATTGCGGGAATCCCATAATGCCTAGCGCAATGGTTGTTAAGACACAGTTAACGGTTGCAATAATAAACTGTGCTTCGAGTACCTTTCCAAACGTTCTGGAAAATTTACGTCCAAAGAAGGCTATTTCATGATAGAACACTGAGATTTTACTCGTTTTGAACTTGTTCATGAATTGAATGAGGCGTTCCTTTTCGAACAGGAAGAACATGCTTAATATTAAGGACATAATGACCTGGATACTGAACGTGCTGAAATCTGTTAAGTATGTATAGAGGAAATTAAACCCTTTCTCAAAGTAAGCTGATATTTTAAAATCTCCGAATACGTTGGTGATGACATCAAAGAAGGGTAAATCTTGTGGATGATCTGCAATTTTCTTTCCTAAATGAAATAGCTGCTCCACCTGTTTGGCGATAATTGGCACAAACACGAATCCGCCAAACGTCAATCCACCAGCCAAAAGAATATACAAAATGGTGATAACCGATTTCTGTCCTATTTTCAGGAAGTGACTTAAAAAACCTCTAATGACCTCTTCTAACCGATTCATCAAAAAGGTGAATATGAAGGTCAAGAGAATTAAATTCATCATTCCTCTTAATAGATATAAGGCTGTGGCTAATACTACAAATACAGAAAACCGCTTAACACCGGGTTTTTCGAACAATTTAAAAAATGCCGCCATTACGTTACACACCTGCCAGGACTAAAGTCTATTTTTCATCGGATCTGATATACATTATATCGGATCTTTCTGTAAATTATATAATAAAAGGTCAATAAGGTCTTACGATTCGTTTTAATTTTATCAAGCTTTAATGTTTTTTCTTTTCAGCACAAGAAAAAACCGAACCCCATGTAGAACATAAGGTTTCGGTTTTTAGGTTGTTTTTATACTATACAGCTTGCTTCATATTGCGCATTTCTTGAAGGGCTGTTTTACTCTTCGCTTCGTCAAATTCACCTTCACTTTTCGCAACAACAATTGTTGCAATTCCATTTCCAATAAGATTTGTAATGGCTCTTCCTTCGCTCATGAATCGATCTACCCCAAGCAGCAGTGCAAGCCCCTCTAGCGGAATGACTTGTAGTGCAGCGAGTGTAGAAGCCAGCACGATAAATCCGCTTCCTGTCACCCCAGCCGCTCCCTTTGAGGTGAGCATCAGGACAAGGATGATGGTGATCTGCTGACCGATGGACAAGTCTACACCAAACACTTGTGCCAAGAAGACCACAGCCATCGATAAGTAGATCGAGGTTCCATCTAAGTTAAAGGAATACCCTGTTGGGATGACAAGACCAACCACAGACTTAGAGCACCCGTAGCGTTCCATTTTATCCATCATTCTTGGCAGCACGGATTCTGATGAGCTTGTGCCAAGAACAATTAAAATTTCATCCTTGATGAACCGCAGGTAACCGAACAGGCTGAAGCCATACATTTTACAAATGATGTTCAGCACAACGAAGATGAACAGGAACATGGTCATATATACGGAGAGCATCAGACTCGCTAGCGGTTTAATCGATGCCAAACCAAAGTGTCCGATCGTATAAGCCATTGCCCCAAATGCACCGAGCGGCGCAGCACGCATGATATATCCAATGATTTTAAAGAAAACAAGTGACAGCTTATCAAGCCACTCAATGATTCCTTTCCCCTTCTCGCCAAGTGCAGCAAGCGCAACACCGAATAAAATAGAGAAGAATAAGACCTGTAAAATATCACCCTTTGCAAAAGCATCTACCATATTAGATGGTACGATGTGTGTGACAAATTCCATCCAGTCGATACCCTGTCCCCCATTTTGGGTATACTGTGAAACATCCCCTTTTTCAAGCTTGCTATAGTCCAGACCTGCACCCGGCTTCATGATATTTACCACAAAAAGACCGATGACCAAAGCAAGCGTCGTGACGACTTCAAAATAAATAAATGCTTTTCCCCCAACTTTTCCAACCTTTTTCATATCCCCCATCTTGGCAATACCAAGAACAATGGTTAAGAAAATGATTGGCGCGATGACCATTTTAACGGCATTGATAAAGGTGTCACCAAGCGGCTTCATTTCTTTTCCGACGTTTGGCCAAACCATCCCGACAATGATCCCGATAATGACAGCTGCAATCACCTGAAATGTCAGGTTCTTCAAAAGCCTCTTCATAAAAAATCAACTCCCTCACCCTTTGATGTAAACGCTTAACTGTTATCTGTAGCTAAATGATAGCGATTTCACCAAAGGCTGTGAAGCTTATGGACATATCGTACATTTTGGTCTTTTTGGTCTCTTAGTCAGAATGTACGATATATTTATTGACAGGCCGGCCAACCCCGCCATATTGCATATCTAATTTCAGCTCGCCTTCTTTCACTAAGAAGTCTAAATACCGGCGTGCCGTGACACGGGCAATGCCGAGTGCATTGGCAACTTCCTCTGCAGACTGCGGGCCTTCCTGCAAGCCCATATAGGCTTTAATTTCATTCATCGTATGCACATTCAGCCCCTTAGGGAGCCAAGTATCCTCCTGCTTAACAGCAGGCTTTCGTATGATATCATCCAGCATCTCCTGAGAAAATTCTGCTGCTGTGCGAATTTTAGATTTAAACGCTTTATAGTTTTCAAGTGATTCTTTCATACGTTCGAACTTAAACGGCTTGATGATATAATCTCGTGCGCCATTTTGAAGCATGATGCCAATGGTCTCTTTGTCCTTTGCCGCAGAAATAACGATCACATCCACCTGTATCTTTTGCTTTCTAATGTCTTGAAGCGTCTTCACGCCATCTTTTTTTGGCATATATACATCGAGGACAACAAGGTCTGGACGAATTTCTTTGATCAGCTGGATGCCCTGCTCCCCATTACCTGCGACTGCCGCAACTTGAAAGCCAGGAACACTCTTAATGAATTCTTTATTCACTTCTTGCACCATCGGGTCATCTTCAATTAATAGCACCTTAATCTGAGTCATCTGTCTCTCTCCTCTATTGTCATTGGGAATTCGATTGAGAAGGTGGTACCAATGCCGATGCTTGATGTGACTTCTACATTTCCCATTCCTTTGTCGATAATCGTTTTTACAATATACAGGCCATAGCCTGTTCCGCCTTCTTTGCCGTGTGTGAAACCTTTATCGAAAATATAAGGAATCATTTCCTCTTCAATCCCGGAGCCATTGTCTTCAATTAACATCGCGAGGACATCCTCGGTTTGATCAATACTAATAGAAATGCGTTTTGTGTTTCTTTCTACAGTATCATACGAGGCAAAGGCGTTCTCGATCAGATTGCCAAGCAGCTTCGTCATATCATGCTGATCTAGACGCTCAGGGAAATCACGCAGACAGCTATGTTCGTCTACTTCGACCTTTATGCCTAGCTCCTTGCCCCTTCTGATTTTGCTCATCAATAATCCCGCAACGGCATCATGCTGAATGACGCGGTGAAGAAAGTCCATCACATGTTCCTGTTCTTCCGTCGTTTGAAAGGCTAGATCGAGCGCCTGATCGGGTTTACCAAGCTGAATCAGCCCGGCAATCGTATGAAGCTTGTTCATATGCTCATGGTTTTGCACCCGCAGACCGTCAACAAAGTTCTTGACTCCGGTTAACTCCTCTGCCAATTTTGCCGCTTCTGTCCGGTCCTGAAAAATGGCGACCGCTCCGATAATTTTCTTTTTCATGACAATCGGAATCCGGCTGCTCATAATCCGCTTTCCACTCATATGAATTTCTTCATTGTAAACGGGTTCAGCGCGATCAATGATCTCAGGGAGTCTTGTGTCAGACAGCACATCCCAAATATTCCGGCCTACGACATCCCCTGTCACACCAAAAATTTGCTTCGCCTTTTCATTAAAAATGGTGATCATGTGCTGATTATCAATGGCGATGACCCCTTCATTAATAGAGTGGAAGGTTGCGGTGCGCTCCTCTAGCATTCTGACAATCTCATGCGGCTCCAGCTTAAACATTTGCTGTTTAATATGACGGGCGAGCAAAAATGAGCCTACAAGCCCAAAGCTGAGCGTCAGCAGAAGGATCATGAGGATATCCCGCTTCATTTCTCCTAATATATCGATCATACTTGGCAGCGTTCTCCCTACAAGGACAACCCCTGTTTGATTAAATTGATCATCCTTCACTGGATAAAAGGCTCTGATGGCTGTCCCAAGCTCTCCCTCTGCTTCTGAGAAATAAATATGCTCTGCAAAAGCAGGCTCTTCATCTGTCCCCTCCGAGCGCTGACCAATCCTTGTTTTTACTGGATGCGTTAATCTCACATGATCCATATCCATGACGACAATGTAGTCAGCATCTTGAATAATCCGAATCTCTTCGATGGCATGCTGTAATCGGTTACGTTCCTTTGTTTGATCAGCTAACGCCTGCTTCACCTCATTCATCTCAGCCACTGTTCTCGCCGTGTTCATGAGCCTTTTTCGAAGCTCTCGTTCCTCTGTTTGCTGGATTCCCCCAACAAGGACAATTCCTCCGATTAAAAGGGCGAAAATGACAACGAAATATGTGAGAATGGTGAGCTTCCATCTAATAGATAATTGTTGTAATTTCAATCGATTTCTCATCATTTTTTCACCTGTATCTTTACGAATTCTTCCTCGGTCAAGTATGCTTGACATAAGGGGGATCGGACGCATGAAGAATTTACTCGCCTATACACTATTGCTCATAATCGGTTTTGTAACCGCTTTATACTTTGGTTTTTATCATATGATGCCAAAATCAGCGACGACCTTTGATGATGAACAGACAGGGCTGAAGGATCAGCTTGTGTTCAAATTTAGCCATGTCGTGGCAGATAATACACCAAAAGGACTTGCCGCAAAGAAATTTGCTGAGCTTGTGCACGAAAAATCCGATGGGAAGATCAGCATTCAGATTTTCTCCAACGGGAGTCTTTATTCTGATATAGAAGAAATTAATGCACTTAAAGAGAATCAAGTTCAATTTATCGCCCCGTCTACCTCGAAGCTCGGCATGCTGTCCCCTGAGTGGCTGGCTCTTGACCTTCCCTTTGCTTTTTCTAATTATGATGCGGTTCAAGAAGGCTTGCACGGTGCAATTGGCCAAAGATTGTTTGGCACCCTGCAAAAAGACGGGCTAAAGGGAATGGCCTATTGGACAAATGGCTTTAAGCAAATCACCTCTAATAAAGGTCCAATCAAACAGCCTGGTGATTTAAAAAACCAATCTCTCCGCATTATGCAAAGCGACATGATTGAAAAACAATTCAAACTTCTTGGCGCAAAGCCCTATCAGGAATCGTTTAATTCAACGTTCCAGCTATTAGAGACAAAAAAAGTAGACGGTGAAGAAAATACCATTTCAAATATTTATTCAAAAAAATTCTATCATATACAAGACTATATGACGATCAGTAATCACGGGTATTTGGGCTATGTGGTCTTAACAGATCAATCCTTCTTTGAACGCCAGACACCTGAAACGAAACGAATTTTACTTGAAGCCATGGAAGAAACAACAGCTTGGAATGAAAAACATGCAGAACAGATGAACAAAGATCAGCTAGAGGACATTAAACGGGAATCGCCGATTGCCATTCATGAATTGACGCCAGCAGAAAGACAAAAATGGGTGAAAGCCCTCGATCCTTTGTATGAGGAAGCCGAAAAAACCATTGGTTCCACCCTAATCAAGCAGATTCGCGAGCTGCGTGCGCGTTATGAACATTCTCCTATCCATGCTTTTCAAGATGAGGATGAGACCAAATAAAAAATCCCTTTGAGAAAGGGATTTTTATGCACCAGATTCACTCTGTTCTTGCTGCGTGAGCTCTTCTAATCTTGTGACAATTCTTCGCTTTCGGTATTGCATCATGCCTGTTTCGGCAATACCTTTTAGTTGTGAGCGGTTGGAGACTGCGCCAAACAAAATGCCTGCTATGGGAACAAGCTGAAACAGTTTCTTCCAGCCAAACGAATCCCGGTAATTATACACCACTTCACGCCACCCTTGGATTTGGGAAATCATGTTTTCGTGCTTTCCTTCTGAAGCTTGATAGCTCCTCAGCTCTTTTAATATAGATTTCTTCCCCACCACATCAGCAGAGTTCAGCTGTAAGCATTTTATGATGAAGACCCGCTCTTCCTTGTTTTTAGGATCATAGCCATAGGTGACGGCAATATCCTGTAATGTTTTAAGGGAAAGACCCAGTACCGCAGGAATATCTGCTGCCAGCGTAAACATACCGCCGACACCAGTTGTCGCACCTTGTACCGTGGCGAGGTTCGTCCTGTTTTTCCCCATATGTTCACTAATGGCATCCATGATTTCAATAGGAGCTTTTTCAATATCTTCTATGCGCTGAATGGAATCATCAGCACATTTCTTTTGAAATTGATGGATGATGCCTTTTTCTGATGTCAAATAGGCACCGCCTGATTGAATGTAATGCCCCATTTCATCTAGCAGTACACCAATTTTTTTCTGAATAAAGGCAGGCGTCAGCTTGTCCAGCATTTGAAATGGAAGGCGGCTGAGTTTCTCCCAAAACCATACCTTTTGCTGGTCTTTCTCCCACTGTTCAATCTCCTTTAATTGTGCTTTTAGCCACTCTCTTTCCTCCATGCCATTTGCCTCCTTAGATGCCGCTCAAGTATTTGTTTGTTATTATACACAATCCTTGTTCATCATACGTATAGAACATTGAAGCGGTTTCGAAAGGTTTGAAACTTTTTCAAAACGGTTATTGCTTAATACACAAACAAAAAGAGGAGTGATCAACATGTTAGGATTTCTGATTTCATTAGTTGTGGCGATTGTCATCGGCCTTATTGGCAGTGCACTCGCTGGAGGTAGTGTACCAGGAGGATGGATCGGTTCAATGATTGCCGGGCTTGCAGGTGCTTGGATTGGTCATGGATTACTTGGAACGTGGGGTCCTAGTCTGGCAGGCTTTGCGATCTTTCCAGCAATCTTAGGAGCAGCGATCTTTGTCATTATCTTAAGCCTGATCTTCCGTAGTGTGGGATCAAGGGTATCTTAAAAAAAACGAATAACAGAGGAAGCAGTAGGGACACCGTCTAAGAGGCGGTGTTTTTTATGTGATGGATTGACAAGGTATCTATTTTTTTCACTTACATATGATAAACAAACCTATTAGTTCAGATAGTTGACTTTTCATGAAGATGGGCATATGATGATTAAAAATTGCATCAAGGAAACTTTTTGTGCCAAAGCAAAACTTTTGTAGAATCTAGGTGATGACATATGACAAACAAATACATCGAGGCACAGGCACACATGTCAGCGGCAGCTGAGCGTGCACTTGAAGGAAAGGTCAAAGGATTTAGAAGGCTCCTTCCTTTTCTCGGCCCTGCTTTTATCGCAGCCATTGCATATATTGATCCAGGAAATTTCGCCACCAACATTGCGGCTGGCTCCAAATACGGATATCTCCTTTTATGGGTCATTCTCATATCAAATCTCATGGCTTTGCTCATCCAGTCCTTATCCGCAAAGCTTGGAATCGCGACAGGTAAAAACTTACCTGAAATCGCACGTGAAGAGTTTCCAAAACCCGTTTCAATCGGTTTATGGATTCAGGGAGAGCTCGTCATTATTGCCACGGATTTAGCTGAGTTTATCGGGGCGGCACTTGGTTTATACTTGCTTTTTCGAATCCCTCTGCTTGAAGCATCTATTATCGCCGCTATCGGTTCATTTGCGATATTAGAGCTGCAAAGACGAGGCTATCGAGCATTAGAAGCAGGTATTACAGGCATGCTGTTCGTTGTCGTGATCGCTTTCGCTGTGCAAACCTTTGTCGCCAAACCAGATATCGCAAGTGTCGCTGGCGGACTGTTCATTCCAAAATTTGATGGCGCAGACAGCGTGCTGCTTGCAGCTGGAATTTTAGGCGCCACTGTGATGCCTCACGCAATCTACTTACATTCAGCTTTAACCCAAAGAAGAGTCGTCGGCAGAACGGAAAAGGAGAAAAAGCAGATTTTCCGCTTTGAGTTTTTAGATATCCTCATTGCGATGATAGTCGCCGGGGCCATCAATGCCAGCATGTTGATTGTGGCAGCCGCTTTATTTTATAAAAATGGTCTCTTTGTTGAAGATCTGGATGTTGCGTTTCAGCATTTTGATACACTCGCAGGGCCTGTATCAGCCATCTTATTTGGTGTAGGTCTGCTTGTAGCCGGACTATCCAGCTCTTCTGTTGGCACACTGTCAGGCGATATCATTATGCAGGGATTTATTCAATACCGAATCCCGCTATATGTCCGCCGGCTGATTACCATCATTCCCCCTATTGCGATCATTGCATCTGGGGTGAACCCGACCTCCGCGCTTGTGATGAGTCAGGTCGTCTTATCCTTTGGTATTGCCTTTGCTTTAATTCCGCTCATTTTATTTACAAGTAAAAAGCGAATTATGGGCGAATTAACGAATGCCCGCTGGGTGACAGGAATATCTTGGGTGATAGCAGCTCTTGTTGTAGCACTTAATCTTTTCTTAATTGTAGATACGTTTATGTAAAAGACAGTGTTGAGCTGTCTTTTTCTTTCCATTTGGTTATGGTAGAATTCCCCTGAGAGGATGTGGGTTCATGTTTGTTTATCAGGATCAAGAGATATCCATGCGGCTGCTTGAGCCAAGAGACGCAAGAAGTCTGTATTTGCTCATTCAGCGGTCGAGAGAGCATTTACGTGAATGGATGCTTTGGGTGGATTCAACGCAGACAGAGGAAGACAGTATGGCGTTTATCCAAGGCGCCATGCAGCAAGCGATGCAGAACAACGGTTTTCAAGCGGGCATCTGGTCACATGGAGAACTCGTCGGCATCATTGGCACCCATCAAATTCATTGGATCAATAGGACCGTTTCAATCGGCTATTGGCTCGGAGAAGGCTATCAAGGAAAAGGCATCATGACAAAAGCCTGTCAAGCGGTCATTCGCTATTTATTTGAAGAGTGCGGACTGCACCGTATTGAGATTAGGGCTGCTGTTGACAATCAGAAAAGCAGACGCATTGCAGAGAGATTATCCTTTTCGCTTGAGGGAATATTAAGGCAATGTGAATGGCTGGGCAATCGCTTTACCGATCATTGTGTGTACGCCCTTTTACAGCCTGAATATATGAAACAAAAAACGTATTCGATGAATCAGCCTACTTAATTGTGTCGATTGCATGAATTATTTTACAAAGTGAAGCTTTGTAGTATCCGTTGTGATCGGCATCTGATAAAATAGAAGGAAAAATCGAGGTATGATGTATGTCTCTTATTATTTTATTTTACTTATGGATTGTCCCTTTGGTATTTGGTATTTTCTTCTCATTCCTAACAAAGAAAGCCACCTACAAACGCCGCTTTGTCCCATCCTATAGCATGGTAGGACTCAGCATCGTTTTTCTCATTCTGGCACTCGTCTTTTCAGCCAGCCATTTTCTATTTATTTGCGGTATGTTCCTATTTGCCACAACCCTTGTCGGCACAGGCATCCCTTTATTCTTAGCCTTTGGAAAAACACCATCCTAAACAAAAACCACCTTTTCGCGATGAAAGGTGGT
Organism: Bacillus sp. MZGC1; assembly: GCF_002998605.1. Lineage (NCBI taxonomy): Bacteria > Bacillati > Bacillota > Bacilli > Caryophanales > Bacillaceae > Bacillus > Bacillus sp. MZGC1. Next base: position 303,621 of record NZ_PVRE01000004.1, on the reverse strand, counting down.
TTCTTTTTTATTGAAGTGGCATTCGGTATGTCATCGTGGCATTTGGATGTTCTTCAATCGTCTTCATCATGTCTTGAAGAATCTCGGCTGCGCGATCATTTGAGTCATACTTGCCGAGCATCTTTGCCCAAGAAGTACTTCCCAAGATCATCCCTTCAATTTTTTTGCCGCTTACTGAGACTTCTTGGACATGAATCAGAGTTTGCTGGTTTTGTGTGAGGATCCATAGCATGGTTTTTTCTCCTTTTTTGTGGTGGTTGGTGTCTTTGGTACCTTTTCAATAAAGCTATAGAATGTGTATTTTCACAATTTCTCTATTCTTTTGCTAATAATTCTTTTCGAATAGCATGAGTCTCAATATCTGCAAATCTTACAGGGGTTGGCAATCGGCTGTTCTTATCAATAAGTTTCATAACAATTTCTGTAGTTGTATCTAAATCGATCCAGTTACCACATGAAATAAAAATAGGCTTAACATTCACTCTAGTTCTGAGGGCTCTCCCATATATTTCATTATTTATAACAATATCTGTGTATTCATTTTCTTTATTTTGAGGCATGGTAAAATCTATTCCATTAATCTTCAAATAACTTTTTGCCACACCGATGGTAGGCTTATTTAAGAAAAAAGAGGCTTGGGTAGCAATACCCATATGTCTATAATGTAAATAACCATTTCCATCAAACATGTAGACATCCACTTGTTTCGTTAGCTTTTTTACTGCATCTTTGATTAATGGCATTTCACGAAAAGCAAGAAAACCTGCTATATATGGAACCCTTATTTCTCCATGGCTATGCACTTTTTCTATCACTTGTTTTTCTATCAAATCAAAGACGACGATACAACAAACACCATTTGTTTTCCCTTTAATATCAAAATAAGCTACATCTACCCCTGCAATATACCTTATGTTCTCTAGTTGAAAATTATTTTTTAATTGCACTTTAGGCAAGAGAGCGTTTTGTTCACTTTTAAATCTTTCTAATAACTCATTCATTTCCTCACTATTCATACAAACCACATTATAAATTGTTGAATTTTTCGGCATATTTCAAGTCGGATTCATTAGGTTCTGCTTTTTCCTCTAAAACATTTCCATTCTCGTCATACTTTATATAATTCATTTCTCGACCGGCAACACATTCAGATTCATACTTTTTATTTCCATTCTCAAAAAACTCAACTTGATATCCATCTGCGGCATTTTTACTTAGATGTCCTATTTTCTTGACATTTCCGTTCGGATAGAATTCAACATACTTCCCTTGTTTAACTCCTTGTTCTACATAGAAGTAACTCTCAATATTCCCGTTTTCATATATATCATAGGCTAACCCCGTAAACAGTTCTTCTTTACCATCCTCAGTGTATCTCACTATTGCTAGTTCGTAAGGTCCTCCATATTCTAAGCATTCTTCAAACTCAGTGCCGTTTTCTAAAATAAAATCTTTTTGCAATATATCATTTAACATTTTTGGGAACCTCCGTGATAATTTTAGACCCATCTGTAAGGTAAGCACAATGAGGGCACCTTGGAAACATCATTCCCGCCGGTTTCACTCTACTTTGACCTGTTCTAACAACATTCAATATAAAATTATCCAAACTAGCGCCTGGGTTAGCCTTTAAGGCATTATTCAATGCGATCACCTCTGCATGTGACCCCGCACCTTTTGTAAAGGTATATGAATCTATAACCTCTTTTGGCATTTTATCATATTTGGCATTTATTAAGGGGTGTAACTCTGGTAACTTTCCATCATAATCATTTATTGCATATGAGTAATTCCCAGTCTGTTTATCATAAACTCCAGCAAAGGCGGGTCCCATTTTCTTTTTGCTAATACCACTATCTTTTAATTTATTTAGTTCTTTTATCGTTTCTCCACGTAAATTAATTCTTTCATTTAATTCTTTGGAATCAATCTTCCCATATTTATTTCTCAAATAGTCGATGCGCCTTTTCTCAGTCTCTTTTATCCCCATCTTCCCATGAAACCCTTTCGCCCCAAACGGCAAAAGCATTCCCAGCGCCGCGTTCATGCTCGCTTCCTGCTGTTCTTTCGAGACCTTATTCCCAAACATGTCTCTACCTGTAATTGCTTCGCTGAATCCGTTGGTGGCGGTGAGGCCGTATAAGCCTTTTTGCGATGTTTTTAAGGCGTCAAAAGACTTTTGCGATGTCTTGTAAATATCGACTGCTCTGACTGCGGCCGAGGTGGCTTGAGTTGTTTTATAAACAGCTTTTCCGCCTTTGAAAATGCGACCTGCCCAGCCGACGATTGGGATATAACCCGCTGCTGCCATGCCGCCTGCGGCGACGCGCTGTCCTGCGGTAAGTTCTTCGCCTGTGATCGGGTCAACGCCCGTTGCGGCGCGTTTTGCATCGTTTACTCCAGTCAGTTCATTCACGATATTTCCACCATAATCAAGTGCTTTTTCATACCAAGGGCGGTTGGCGAGTGCTTCTTGTTCCTTTGCGATTTCTCTAGCTTCTTCTTGTTCTTTTTTGATTTTGAGATATTCAGAAGTTTGCTTCTCAATATCGCTTTTTGCCTTGTAGATTTCGCTATTTTGATACGCTTTCTTGTCAAAATTCATAGGCGAAATCGCTTTTCCGTCATTTGTGGCATTCATCATTTCTGCGTACAATGCCAATGTAGCCTGCTGCTCCGTCTCTGACAAAGCATATTCATCTTTTAAATTTTGATCAAGCTCTCTTAGGTCTTTTACTGTCTTTTTTCGTTCATCTTCTGCATTTGCAATTTTTTCATCAAAGGTTTTGCTGTCAAATACCTCTAGAGAAATGAGGTCATCAATGTCCTGAAAAATGGTTTTAAGTGCCTTTTTTTGATCCTTTACAATGCTTTTGGCGTTTTTGATGCCCATATGTACTGCGTTGTCTAAAAAGTGTTCTTCTACGAAGGTATCGCCGCCAAAGTTTGTATCATCGAGTGTCCCAGAAACACCTTCATGAAAGGCCTTTTGCTTATCAATGAAGCTGATAAACATGTCTACATTTCCAGCGAGCTCTTTGTAGAAGCTTTTAATGTTATCGGCACCTTTCCCAGTGAAGTCGTCACCGAGATTAGAAACACCTTGTAATGCTTTTTTTAAATCTACCATTTGTTCGCGGAGTTCCTGGTAGTGTTTTGCCCTTGTGTCCATGGCACTTGTTAGTGCTTTTGCATCAAGTATCTTGCCCAGAAGAAGTCACTCCCTCCATTATTGATCATAAAGTCTATTTTACCTTTATCAACGAATTGGAAAAATAGGCTTTAAGTTACAAAAATAATATCCTTTAATTTCAATAGAGATGAAAGCAAGTGACAATTGAAATGATTTCCCCTAATCATCACAAAAAAAAGTCAGCCTTCTTTTCAGAAGACCGACTACCTTGTGTTTAGAAAAAGCGTTTGAGGCTTTTCTTGAGTGGAGGGATATCCAACTCACCTTTTTCAAAGAATTTTTTCAATAAATATTTACTGAAGCCTGCTGCTTGGGTGTAAGTGATTTTCCCAGGTAACGGGGGTTCATTGGCGACAGTGACATCAATAATAACTGGTTTATCAGATTGAAGGGCTGTATCAAAGGCTGGCGCTAATTCTTCATGTGATGACACAGAGATCCCTTTGCCGCCACATGCTTCTGCAAACTTAGCAAAATCAATATCCTCCAGCTCTATACCATAATTCATGTTTCCTTTTACCTGTTGCTCATATTCAATCATTCCTAAATTGTTGTTGTTTAAGATCACGACAACAATCGGCAGCTTATATTTTACAGCTGTCACAAAGTCTTGCATGACCATTGTGAAGCCTCCATCACCACAGACAGCAATGGCTTGTCGGTTCGGTTCATTTAACTTAGCCGAAATCGCACCAGGTAAACCACAGCCCATTGTGGCAAGCCAGCTGGAGATAATGAAATCCTGCTGTTTCATTTCGAAATGACGTGCCATCCAGACCGTCACATTACCAACATCAACTGAAAGAATGGCGTCGTCCTCGACTGCTTCTTCTAGTCTAGCAATGACTTGCTGTGGTTTAATCGGTGAAGTAGCAACGGATTTTTCCTTATCCATTTCTTCTCGCCACTTCATCATATGCTCTGTACAAGCTTCAAGAAAACCACGCTGCTCTTTATATTCAATGTAGGAAGTCAGTTCATGCAAACCACTCTTGCTGTCGCTCACGATTCCCACATCTACCGGATATCTTTTACCGATTTGATCTGGTTTAATATCCAGTTGAATGGCTGGCGTGTCCTCTGGTAAGTAGTCTCTATATGGAAAGGAGGTTCCAAGCATAATTAAGAGATCACATTCTTCCATCGCTTCATATGCCGGCTTCGTTCCAATTTGACCTAGGTTACCTAAAAAGTATGGATGCCTGTCTGGCACAACCCCTTTTGCAGGGAGTGTGATGACGATAGGAGCAGCTGCCTTTTCTGCAAATGAAAGAAGCTCTTCTTTTGCATGTCTTAATCCTTTACCTGCTAAGATGACTGGCTTCTTCGCATTGTTAATCAGCTGAGCTGCCTTTAGCAGTTGATCTTTCTTTGGCCGTACTTCTCCCTCCACATAAAGAGGAGATGTATAAACGGGTTTACGCTTAATTTTTTGAGAAAATAAGTCATCCGATACGGTGAGAACTGCCACACCTTTATGGGTATAAGCTGCTTTGATGGCTTGATTCAATAAGTCAGGCAGCGCTTCTGCCGTCTGTACCTGCTGATTAAAGACAGCGACATCATCAAACATCCGCTCTAATTTGATTTCTTGAAATGCGCCTCTGCCTACTTCGGCCGAAGCAACCTGTCCTGCAATTGCTAAAACTGGTGCACCATCTGCTTTTGCATCATATAGTCCATTTAATAAGTGGACAGCACCCGGCCCAGCGATTGATAAGCAGACACCGAGTTTACCTGTTAGTTTGGCATCAGCCGCCGCTGAAAGTGCTGCCACTTCTTCATGTCTCGTTTGTATAAATTGTATTTGGCTTGATTCATGCCTAAGTTCTTCAATCAATTCGTTTATGCTGTCGCCGGGCATTCCATAAATATGTTTCACGCCCCACTCTTCCAGTAGCGCTGTTACTTCTTTTCCTGCGGTTCTTTGCGGCATGTGAGAAAACTCCTTTTTTCTTACTCCATACCACCGCATCCTTTTAATCAAACGTTTCAACTTGCTTTTGCTACTTTTTAAAATGATATGGGAGGGTCGCCACCACAATATCACGCTTCCATAATAGGCGGAATCTTAATAAAAAGGCAGATTGATTATGCAAAATGGTGTGCCATCTTTTTTTCGGGATAAATTGAGGCACGAGCACCATCACTTTATATTGATGCGCATTTGCTTTTGCCTCAATGGTTTCAAGAAATTTATCAAGCGGGTGAATGAGGCTTCGATAGGAAGAATGCAGCATCACAAGCCGTACACCGCTGTTTAGTTTTTCCCAATCCTCTTCAATTTTCTTATCCTTTTCTTTATCAAAGGATACATGAACCGCTATGACTTGATCTGACAAAGACCTTGCATATTGGACAGATTGTTCGACGACACGTGTTACACCTGCTATCGGTACGATGACCACATTCCCTTTAATCTCAACAGGCTCTGTTTCATTCAATAAACGCAGTTGTTCTCCAACAGACAGGTAATGCTTTTTAATGGAATGAAAGATAAATAGAACAATAGGCATGAAAACAAATACTGGCCATACGAGATGGAACTTGGTCAAAATGAGAATCATGAAAACTGTAAAAGAAATCAGTGCTCCGACGATATTGATTGGCATTTTCGTTTTCCAACCCCGCGGTTTTTCACGAATCCACTTCACACACATGCCGGTCTGCGACAGAGTAAATGGAATGAAAACACCGACAGCATATAGCGGGATAAGGTGTTCTGTTTTTCCATCAAACAACCAGATGAGCAGCATAGAGGCTACGCCTAGAAAGATAATGCCATTAGAGTAACCAAGCCGGTCTCCTCTTACAGTAAACATACGCGGCATATACTTATCCTTTGCTAAATTGACAGCCAATAACGGAAAGGCTGAAAAGCCGGTATTTGCCGCTAATATTAAGATTAGCGCTGTGACTGCCTGTATCACGTAATAGAAAAACGTACGCCCAAAAGTGTCTGATGCAATTTGTGATACAACCGTTTCTTCTGGCTTTGGCGAGATGCCGAAACCAAACGCAAGTAATGTGACTCCCACAAATAAAACAGCTAATAATCCACCCATCATCAATAATGTTCTTGCTGCATTTTGAGCAGCCGGTTTTTTAAAGGATGGAATGGTATTTGAAATGGCTTCTACTCCAGTCAGAGCAGAACAGCCAGATGAAAAAGCTTTTAATAACAGAAATAATGTAATGCCTTGTACGTGCGTGCCTACCGCTGTATGCTCAGGTGCTGGTGGTACGCCTCCTGTTAATAATTTGAAGCCACCTACTCCAATTAAGATAAGGAGTGAAAATACAAACAAGTATACAGGATAAGCCAGGATAGATGCCGATTCTGTCAATCCACGAAGGTTGAGCACCATAATCACGATGACCAATACAATTGAGATCAAAACATGATATGGATATAGTACTGGAAAAGCCGATGTGATGGCATCAGTACCCGCTGATATGCTCACTGCTACAGTCAAAATATAGTCTACAAGCAATGACCCACCAGCGATCAATCCTGGTTTTTCACCTAGGTTTCTGCTAGAGACGACATATGCCCCGCCGCCTTCTGGATAAGCATAAATGATCTGGCGGTAAGATAGAATTAACGCCATTAAAAGAATTAATACACAACCTGCAATCGGGAGTGAGTACCAAAATGCTGCTGCACTAACGACAGAAAGAACAATTAAGATTTGTTCTGTACCGTATGCAACTGATGACAATGCGTCCGATGACAATAATGCCAACGCTTTGATTTTTGATAGTTTTTGTTCTCCTGCTGCTTGTGATTTTAATGGTTTACCAATTAAAATACGCTTCATCAAACTGTACATGTGATGCCCGCTCCTTTAGTGTCAAACGATTTAAGTTGCAAAAGATGGATCGCCAAAAAGACACAGAGGCAATAGAATGCCCCTGTGCCTATTCTTTAGATCACAGGTTGGTCTTTGCTCTCTTTAACGCTTACGAGGTTAGCTGACGGATTCGGGCGCATGAGACTTTGCCCTACCTAAAAAGGATTCACCCCACGTGGTGCCTTGCACCACAATTGGTTCCCCCGCTCATCGAAATGATTCAGCGATTGGTCTTTTATAAAAGAGATCATACTCCCGTTTGACACCAAAGTAAAGAGATTTTTTCGAGGTCTTTTGACCGTTTATTCATCAGTCTTTTTGCGGTTTTTTCGTACGAAATAAACAATCATCAAAGCGACAAAAATGATCAGTACAGCGATACAGGCAAAGTAAATCCAAGACTCACCGCCGCCTTGCTTTTCACCTTTTTTAAGATCATTTTTTGCATTGCTGACTGTTTGATTGTTAGAAAACATATCTTTGTTCTTGCTTTCTATTGCAACTGTTGCGGTCTCCGTATTTGTTTGAAGGAAACGTATCACTTCATTTGATACATCAGCGTCAGCTGCCGTCATTCCTGCAAAAACGGTCATGGTTTGTTCTTTATTCCATACAGATGGCTGCGTCCATACAATACGAGCTGTTGTTTCGTTGATCATGCCAAATGAGGATACATCATATTGACCCTTTTTCGCCGGAACGATGAGATCGTCTGCTTTTTCTTTTAAAAGAGAGAATGTCTGGATGCCCCCGATAAAAATGAGAGAGTTATTTTTCAATTGTTCATTTGTCACATTCGATGCTTCGACCAAATGATATTGAGCAGCTTCCGGCTGACTAAATGATTCTGTCAGCATCGCCATTTGATTGATCGTTGCTTGATTGATTTGATCTGGCATAATGATCAATGTGTTTCCTTGCTGCGTTTTTGAAGTGTAAGGAAGCGGCCATGCGGCTAAATCCGGTGTATCACTATTTGTTCCTTCTGGTATTTGAAGAGAGCTGTTTTTGTCAATGTAAATCCAGCCTTCTTCATCCGTATGTCTGCACGATTCCATGCTTTTAAAACCCGTTGTGACAAATTGCAAGTCCACATACTCGTTCTTTTGAAGTACTTGCGAGTCTACTGGAATGGACACATGATAGAATCCATTCTCATCTTTGTTTCCTAGTTTTGTTAACGGTATGTCGTGCGGTTCGTTATTGATCATCACTGTTAGACGTTCCGCTTTGTTCGCTGGATCCGATTTTTTAAATGATAGATTTAGTTTTGCACCTGATTTTTGTTGAGCGATTAATGCTTTCGGATAATAGTAGTGATCAGATGCCGTCTTTTTGGTTCCAACTGTGACATCATCTCCGCCAAAATCTATTAAACGAATATGATGCGATGGCTTAGAAGCATTAGCTGTCACCTTTTGCAGCAGCAAGTCGGTACCAGTGAGCTGACCCGTCAGTTCTGGTTGAGTCAGGACATTGATTTTTTCAGCAATTGTCCTTGGCTGTTCAGCAGAGACAAATAAAATGGGCTGTTCTTTTTTCTTTGCTGTCAGGGTTCTCACCGCTAACGTAAGTTGATTGCTTTCTGTTTTAATGCCCGCAGCTTGCTCGATCGATTTCATACGTCCTTTCCAGCTTCCTTTTGCTCCCACAGCAATGGTTGGATGCGCAATTTGCTTGAGGTCCTTTTCTTGAACGAGTTTGAGGTCTGCTAGACGGTCTTTGTTTTTCAACGTACGATAGATTTTCATAGCCGCTTCTAATTCAGCCGCTTCCGGTGTATTTGGAATCACAATATCTGTTTGTTCTTTCTGCTCACCTGATGGAATAAAAGGTGAAGGGAAGCTGTCTAACGTCACGTCTTTCGTTTGAGCTCCTTTGAACGCCAGCTCACTTTCAGGATATACTTTCAGCCAATTGGCAGGTGTCTCTTGGTTGATACACACACCTTCTTTTAACACACCATAAAATGCGAGCTGAATTTGATGAGATCCTTTTTTCAATTGCGCTTTGTTCAATTTGATTTGAATCGATTTTTTTTGGTTTTTCCCTGATACAGGGATTGTCTTTTCAATCTCTCCATCGATCATCACTGTGAAAGACGATGGCGAAATGAGTAATGGTGAAGCCTCTATATTTAATGTAAGAGTGCTAGACTCTACTTTTTCTTTCTCCATTTGATAGGAAAATTCAGTGCGGTCTTCTTGTCCATACAAGGTCACCACATCTTCTGATAGATGCTGCGTTTCTGTTTGACTTCCTTTTGATGAGCGAACCCAATCGTCTTTCACTTGTACTCGATTGGATTGCGCCATTGCTTGACTTGCCATGAAAAAAGGCTGAATGGCAAGGGATAGCGCTAATATAAAAATCATCCATTTGACCGATTTCAATTTGTCACCCGCTTTTCTTTTGTTGTTGATCGTAACGCTCCGTTTTGTACCATTTCACTTCTTGTTTCAATAATCGGCTCTTCACCTCTACACATAAGGAGTACACGACAAGCGCAATCCATACTTGAGAATAGGTGAAGTACATGAGGACCACAATGAGAATGTTTTGTTTGGTGAGCTCTGTTTTCTCAATACTTAATGTAATCATCACTTCTGTTAGAAAGAGGAAGAAGGCTAATCCCCACAGGATCAGTGCGACAGCCCCTACAGATAAGTGAAGGTCAACAAATAGGTTCACAATAAAGATGCCATTTGAGAGCAGAACACCGAAGAAAAATAAGAAATACGTAAAGAAGAAATAAAACAAATCGAAAATCATTCGTTTTCGTTTCAGCTTCATAAACTGTCTTAAAAATTTGAGTACAACATATTGATTACCTCTAGCCCAGCGCGTTCTTTGCCGCCACCAGACCTTCCATGTCTCAGGCTCTTGTTCCCATGTGATCGCAGCTGGGAAAAATCGAATCACATATCCAAGGTTATACACACGGATCGTTAATTCGGTGTCCTCGGCCAAAGCTTGGACATCCCAGCCGCCGAGTTCTTCTAAAATGTGCCTGCGGATAGCGAAGTTGGTGCCTGGTATTGTCGCAATCCCAAACCACTTCCATCTCCCGCCCTGCGCCATCCATTGGAAGCAGATGGTCTCAATATTAATAAATTTGGTCAGTAAATTTTGGGCTGCATTGATCACTCTGAATTTCCCGACAACGGCGCCTGCTTTTGGATCATTCAATAACCCAAGAACCAAATGATAGACAGCCTTTTGTTCCGGCATGTTATCTGCATCGTATACGCAAATCACTTCTCCTGTCGAAGCCTTCAATCCTTCATTCAGTGCAGTAGATTTTCCCTTCCCTGCAAATGGCGGCTTCGTTTCAATCATATGGACATGATCATATTGCTCACTGAATGATTGCACAATATCTCCTGTGCGATCAGAGGAATTGTCATTAATCACAATGATTTCAAGGAGGTGTTTAGGATAAGATAGCTGGACCATCGCTTTTAACGTCTGCCGAATGACAACTTCTTCATTATGAGCAGGAATCAGGATACTGACGGTTGGCAGCTCTTTCCCTTGTTTTGTCCATTTAGGCAGCACTTTTTCATAGGTGAGGTAATGCTGAAAGCCGCCCTGCATGAGAAACATGTGGTATAGGAGCATAGTCCAAATCAGTAGTAATGAAAGATAAAATAAGACATCAGCCACCTAATTTTCTCTCCTTAAAAATTCGTTTTTTCATTGTCAGTCTTAAATACAATGTGTATAAAGCAAATGCCGCAATAAATAGCATCACCACGACTGTAAGAATTCGCAGCATATTTTCCATGCCGCTTCGTTTGATTGTTTTTGTTTCGGCGATGTTGGATTCCTCTACTTGAATATGTCCATTCCGTGATGTTTGGATTTTTACATGTGCAGTTTGGACCGTCTGTTTTGTTTTTTTTACATCCAGCCATTCGCTAGAAGGGATTGCCTCCATCTGTGTGATCAAATCCTGTAATCCTGCTAGCCCCAACTCCATGTCATAGGACAGGCCCATTGCGGCTGATTGCAGATGCTGCACGGATTGAATCGTCTGTTCAGTTAAAACATTTGAACCTTCTTTATTAGACGCTTGCTCAACTTGCTGCTGAGGATATAAAGTCATGCCATGTAACATGGCAGGAGACGTCACAAGCGGCGATGCGCTGACTGATTTCCAAGTGCGGTCTGACAGCTGCACCTGTCCAAATAGACTGGACACATGCTTTGAAATTACTTCATACCCTTGTTGTGATATCGCATCATGCGGCACCTCAAACGCAAGAGGATATAAGCCTTGCCTAGCAAGAAGCTCAATGCCCTTTGTCAGTTTTTCTTCTGTATAGGCGATTTCTTGCTGCTGATACGATTTGGTATACGTATGAAAGTCTTTTTCATTTGGGAATTGGCTTTTACTTTGTTTCTTCTCAGCTTTTTTGGGGTCATTTGACGCGATGGGCTGATCATATTTTGCATCCCAGAACTCAAATCCCTGACCAGATTCCTCCGTTCGATACGTACGGCTAAAGCCATGAAGAATGATACTCGCTCCATTTTCTTGCATTTGTTTTAACACATTCACGAGCTTCGGGCGGTCACTCAGTGTGACTTCATCACCTGTTGCTCGATCTATCCAAACAGGGGTCACTGCAATTTGATAAGGAATATGCTGTGCGGATACGTATTGTCCAAGTTCAAGCAGCTTTTTCTCATCACTTGCTGGGCTGATGTTCCCGAGCATTAAGTATTTTGTCGCCATTTGCGCAGAAGATGGCATGTATTTTTCTAGCACTTCTGCAAGAAGCTTGTTGTGCTGCACGACATCTAAGATACCGATATATGCTGCACCTTCTTTTGTTTGAGTCACAAATGGCAGATCAGATTGACGTTTCTTCACTAGAAATTCATTTTCCAAGTCCGCCCCTCGAACCGTTAACACATTGATACTTCTCTCTAGCTGACGGTATGTCTGATCATGTGTATGTTTCAATTGACTGATATGATCTTGTTTGTGAAAAGTAAGCTTGGAGAATGGGCGAAGCTGTTCCGCATTGTATCCAATGGCGATGAATTGCTGTGATTCGTTCATCGCACGAATGGTTTGTTTTGACAAGGTTCTCTTTATTTCACCAAGATAAATGACTTGCTGAAATTCATTGATCCTCTTTTCAGCCAAATGTTCATCGGATACAATCGTCGTCTGTTTTGAAAAATGACCGGCGAGTAGATCCAGCATATGAACGGCTGGAGTCACTTCCCCAGATGGTGTGGAATAAACGATCAGTGTATTTGGCTGCGTGACAAGAGCATCGGCTGAAGTAATGTGTTTAAACGAAAGAATCGTAAAAAGCGTGATCATCAAACAACATTTCATCAAAGAATTACAGTTCATTCATCATCATCTCTTTTTCTAGTTCTTTTAAAAACTGCTGTGGCGTACGATAATCCGAGCTGCTTGTTAAATGACAGACATGAAATGTCAAGGTCACTTCACGACCGTTTAATAGGACATGCGTTTGCAATTTACCCTTTAGCTTATCAAGGACAACTGACACATTTTCTTCTGGTGTATGAGTTAACAGCAAGCCTATTCGCTCTTCGGATAATCGAAATTTCTTATCGGTTTCTCTTACGCTTTCACGAATCTTGAGACTTAATTGCTGAAATAGGTGCTGCATTTCTTTTTCTCCATATAACGATTTGAATTCCGCTGCGTAATTCATATGAAGAAGGATAAAGACAAATGGCTGTTTGTACCGTTCTGCCCGTTTCATTTCCTCAGACAATTCGAGCTTCATCCGCTCAGCATTGTCAAATCCTGTTGTCGAGTCAATCGCCACAAATTGTTTGATGGCCTGCTTTTGTTGTTCAATGATGTGACGCAGCGTATTAATCCGTTCATGCAAGCTTCCCGCTGAAATAGCGAAAAAAAGAAGTGCTACGCCCCAAATCACTACATCTTGCAATGTTTGATTTGAAAAAAGGGAATTTTCATGGCCAAGCTCTGTAAAGAACATGGCGCTTCCTATAAAGAACAAAATCAGTAAGGTGAAAATTAATGCTGGTAGGATACCAAATAAAATACCGCAGCCTAACACGACAAATGTCAGTGCGATGATCATAAAGCTCTCTGCATCTTGTACGTTAAGGTAGCCCATAAACAAAATAAGGCCTGCAAACGTGAGGAGCAGAGAATAGTACAAGCGATACGTGTTACTGAACAACCGATTCATTTAGGAGCTCCCTTTCTGCAATTAGAGGCAATAAGTTATCAAATGAGTGTGTCTCTTTTTCGTTCATGTATCCTCCGTAATAAGGCTTGAGAGGATCTTGGGTTTGTAATTCTTTCATGCGTTGATAGACAGTCTTTGCGAATTTCAGCTCATTTTGTTTAAGGGCATACAAAATGACGAGTGCATATACCGAAGGCGATTCATATGTGACAGATGGCTGCAATGTGCTCAGTTTGTATCTTCCGTACAGTTTTCCTTCTTGTTTAAACGACGTTTTAAGCCATTTCATGATCTCGGACGTATTTACCTTTGCATGGTGTGCATGTAAAGCTGTATAAAGTTGATCGATCATATTAATTTCTTGGTCGAATGAATATGTTTTTTTCTTTATGTCATAGGACTTAGGAAAGAATCCTTTTTTTCTCGGTGCTTGTTTTAGAATGGCTAATTGGTTACTGGTCATTTGTTTCGTGAATATTTGGAGGGATTCCAATTCTTTGATTGCTTTTGGATCTATATAAGAGAGTGTGATTGTGTGTGAAGTTCGATTTGTTGATGCATCATAGTAATCGGACAATATGCCTTTGAACATGTTTTTTTCTTTTAACGCTTGAGCGATTTCTTTTGCTGTCGTTTGATACGCTGACTTCTTCCACAAACGATTTGCCTTTTGAAGTGCCGCCACTACACGTAAATCATCAACTAAAGCATTGGCCTTACTTTTTTGTTCAGATTCAATTTGCCAGCTGAGAAGATGATGGTCTAGTAAAAATTGATCTTGTAAAACACTCAACTGTTGGTCAAATAAATTTTGATCTTTTTTTCGAACAAGATAATCCATCCAAAGTCCAAGTGATTCAGATAAGTAGATATGTTCCTCTGCAAAAGAGGTACGAATCAAGCCTTCATCTGTCATTAAGTGGTGAGTGATAAAATATTCTCCAGGCAAAACAGGCTGTGTTGATACTGGATCAGCTGATTCTTTCTGCTGTTTCCAGGTACATCCGCCTAGTAGAATGACAATGAGTAAAACAATTGCTGTACGATATATGCGTGTATGCATTCGTGTCCCCTTTCAACTCCCCGTTCTCTAAGCATCTAACGATTTATTATAGAGCGTTTTTGTATAAATTTAAATAAATATTTTATACCAAATTACGAGTCTTTTCGCACATTTATTCCCATTTTCAGAAAAACAATATATCGATATGCTCGGTAAAACTAAAAAACCCATGCGTTTCCGCACGGGCTTTTATAAAACTATTGATCTAATTTTAATTTCTTTAATTGTTCAGCTAGTGCATTATTAATTGGTTCTTCCACTTTCTTTTGTTTCTTCAAATATTTAGACACATCGTGCTTACTGGCTTTCTTTTGATTGGATTGAGATTTGCGTTTTTCGAAGACAGACAGTTTTTCTCTATGGCCGCACACACAAGCAAAGATTTTGCCATCGCCTTCTCCGCGCAGCTCGAGCTTTTTATGACAGTTCGGGCAGCGTGCGTTTGTTTTCTTCGCCACATTTTTACGATGGCCGCATTCCCGGTCCTGGCAAACAAGCATCGTTCCATGTTTTCCATTCACTTTCAGCATCAGTTTTCCGCAGTCTGGACAATGGGTGCCAGTGACATTGTCATGCTTAAAGGTCTGGTTCGTCTGTTTGATTTCAGATACGGATTGTTTCGCATATAATTTCATTTCACTCATGAATTGAGAAGCTTTCAATTGCCCTTTTGCGATTTTAGAAAGCTTTTGTTCCCATTCCGCTGTTAACGCAGGAGACTTTAAGTCTTCAGGCACTAAAGAGAGCAGCTGCTTTCCTTTCGATGTGATGAAGATGTCTTTGCCCTTTTTCTCGATTAGGAAGCTATTGAACAGCTTTTCAATAATATCTGCTCTTGTTGCTACTGTCCCTAGACCACCTGTTTCACCAAGGGTTTTCACTAAGTCTTTTTCCTCTTTCTGCATAAATGCCGCTGGGTTTTCCATGGCAGATAATAGGGTCGCTTCATTAAAACGTGCAGGAGGTTTCGTTTCTCCTCTTGTTTCTTTCAGCTGTCGTACGTCTAGTGACTGTCCTTCTGAAAGCAGCGGCAAATGTTGATCCACCTCGGCTGATTCCTCTTCTTCATAGGAATCATCGTACACGGCTTTCCAGCCAGCTGATTGCACGATTTTCCCTTTTGCTGTGAACGTTTCACTGCCTATTTTGGCGATAACCGTTGTTTCTTCGTACTCAAAAGGATTCATGAGTACCGCAAGGAATCGTTTGGCAATAAGGTCATATAATTTACGCTCTTTATCACTTAATGCACCTGGATACAGCTCTTCCTCGGTTGGAATGATCGCATGGTGATCTGACACTTTTGCATCATTGACGAAGCCTTTGTGCGCTTTTACACCTGATTGTAAAATCCGGTTCACATGCTGCGCATATGGTCTGACGTTCATTCCTTTTAAACGATCTTTTAATGTAGGAACGATATCCGCTGAAATAAACCGTGAATCTGTACGTGGATATGTCACGAGCTTATGCTGCTCATACAATCGCTGAAGCGTAGATAATGTTTCTTTTGCTGAGAAGCCATAGCGTTTATGCGCATCACGCTGTAATTCAGTCAGATCGTACAGGCCCGGTGCAAAAGCTTTTTTCGCTGTTTTTTTCAACGCATCAACCACTGCTGGTTTTCCTTCGCATGCTGCCAAGCGCTCTTTGATCACATTCTCTTGGAATGTCCGGTTTTGCTTTGTTTTGGCATCCTGCCAGGTCAAAGTCAGTCCATCTACTTGTGCAATCAATCCATAGAACGGCTTCGGCTGAAATTGCTGAATGTCTTCTTCTCGTTTGGCGATCATGGCAATCGTTGGTGTTTGTACCCGTCCGCAGGAAAGCTGTGCATTGAACTTGGTTGTCAGCGCTCTTGTTGCGTTGATGCCGACAATCCAGTCTGCTTCTGCACGTGCAACTGCTGAGCGATACAGGTTATCGTATTCTCTGCCGTCTTTTAATCGTTTGAAGCCTTCTTGAATGGCTTTGTCCGTGACAGATGAGATCCATAGTCGTTTCAAGGGCTTTTTCACATGTGCTTTTTCAAGAATCCACCTTGCGACAAGCTCCCCTTCACGTCCAGCATCTGTTGCAATGACAATGTCTTTGACATCTTTTCTCGCAAGCTGCGCTTTCACTGCTTGGAATTGTTTTCCTGTCTTTTTCATCACAACAAGCTTAAGCGGCTCTGGAATGATTGGTAAATCCTCTAAACGCCAGGATTGAAATTCTTTTCCGTAGCCTTCTGGATCAGCCAGTGTGACCAAATGGCCAAGCGCCCATGTCACAATGTATTGATCTCCTTCTAAAAAACCATTTCCTTTTTTATGACACTTCAGCACACGCGCAAGGTCACGTCCTACTGAAGGTTTCTCTGCTAATACAACTGTTTTTGACACTAGATTTCACATCTCTTTCTTCTATCCATCCTTTTATTATAGCAGACGTGGAGATGCAGTTCTAATGACGGATTATTTCTTCAATCGTTTGATGATTTCGTTTGTGACTTCTTGTGTTTGATAGGATCCGCCGATGTCCGCTGTTAAAAAGCCGTCTGCTGTGACTGATTCGATGGTGCTGAGAAGGTGCGTACCCAGCTCTTCTTCTCCGAAATGATCAAGCATCAGTTTAGCGGTCCAAATTTGACCGATTGGGTTGGCGATTCCTTTTCCCGCAATGTCTGGAGCTGATCCGTGTACAGGCTCAAACATGGATGGGTATTTGCCATTTACATTGATGTTGGCGGCAGGCGCCACGCCAATACTCCCCATAATGGCTGCCCCAAGATCCGTCAAAATATCACCAAACAAATTACTGGCCACAATCACATCGAATTTTTCTGGTCTTGTTACAAAGAAGGCTGAGAGCGCATCAATGTGCTGAGAGTCTGCTGCCACCTCTGGATAATCCTTTGCTACGTCTTGAAACACTTCATCCCAAAAAGGCATGGTATGGACGATCCCATTCGATTTGGTTGCACTCGTCACATGCTTTCGTCTTTTTTCTGCTAATTGAAAGGCAAAACGCATCGCACGCTCTGTCCCTTTTCTTGAGAACACTGCATTTTGAACAGCAAGCTGATCTTCTCCTTGATAAATACGGCCTCCAATTTCACTATATTCACCTTCACCGTTTTCTCTGACAACTAGAAGATCGAAATCCTTTGGCTGCGTAAGCGGTGAGCGAATGCCGCTCAGCTGTTTTGCAGGTCTGACGTTTATCACCTGTTCAAATTCCCGCCTAATCTTAATAAGCAGTCCCCAAAGCGATACGTGATCCGGCACTAAATTGGCATCTCCGACAGCCCCTAAGAAAATGCTGTCAAAGGTTTTCAGTTGATGTAATCCATCCTTTGGCATCATCTCGCCATGCTCTAAATAATATTCACAGCTCCACGGAAAATCCTGAAAGGTAAAAGACAAACCGCCATGTAATTCTGACACCGCTTTCAATACTCGTATGGCTTCAGGTACAACTTCCTTCCCAACCCCGTCACCTGGTATCGCCGCAATTGAAACATGCTTCATTCATTTCTCCCCCTTTATCGTCGGTCGACCGTCGACCGTTTAAATTTGAGTTTACTAGAGAGTTCATGTTCTTTCAATGGACAAAAGACGCTTTTTTGATCAAAGCGCCTGTTTATCCTGGAAAAGCATCGAGGGTTTCTGTTTCTTCCTCCCCGCATCTTTTTTATCTGAAAGCAGCAGTCCTCCTAAGGTCAGTGCCGTTCCGAGTACAGACATGAGGGTCAATCTCTCATGAAGAACGATCATTGAAATGACCATCGTAATAATAGGAACGCCATAAATATACACACTCGATTTCACCACACCGAGCGTTTTCACCGAAAAGCTCCATGTTAGAAAACAAATGGCAGATGCGAACAGGCCTAAAAACAGCAAGTGAAAGGCAAACGACGGGTTCGTCAATCGCTCCCAGTCTAAACGAATCTTAAAATGCCAGATCAGGGGAAGCATCCAAAGCAAGCCGTAAAAAAAGACACGCCTCGTCACTTGAATGATATGGTATCCATATTGGTTGATCATTTTCGATAAAATAGAATAGAAGGCCCAGACAATGGTCGCCGTTAATGCTAGCACATCACCGAGTGGATTCAATTGGAACGTCGTCATTCCATTAAAGCTAATCAGCACAATGCCTGTCATCGCGATAAAAAAGCCTATGAAAAATCGGCGATGCAGCGGCTCATCTTTCAATAAAAAATAAGCCAATAAAAATGAGAAGAATGGCACAACTGAACTGATGACACCTGCATTCGAAGCGAACGTATAGGTGAGTGCGACATTTTCTAAAAAATAGTATAAGACCACACCGCATAATCCTGCGAGCGCAAACATCGCTTCATGCTTTTTACGCTGCACCTTCATGGTGACCGGATAGATCATCATCAGAGCCAGATACCCAATAAAAAAGCGAAAAAATAATATCTCTGTGGGAGAAAAAGCAGTTAATAATATTTTGGTTGAGATAAAGGTCGAACCCCATAGAAAAATAGTGAACATGGCCGCTAGATGACCAAGCAGCTGTTTATTTTTCATCTGCTGTTACCTGCTTTGCAAAAATTTGCTGATATTGCCCTGGGGTGAGCCCAATAAATTCTGAAAAGAAATGACTCAAGTGACTTTGATCAGAAAAACCAGCGGAGACTGCCGCATCTACAGGCTTCACTCCTTGGGCGAGAAGCTCCTTCGCATAGTTCACTCTCACTGTCTGTAAATAACGATACGGCGT
Source organism: Bacillus sp. MZGC1 (assembly GCF_002998605.1). Classification (NCBI taxonomy): domain Bacteria; kingdom Bacillati; phylum Bacillota; class Bacilli; order Caryophanales; family Bacillaceae; genus Bacillus; species Bacillus sp. MZGC1. The sequence continues at coordinate 284,559 of NZ_PVRE01000004.1, read as the reverse complement.
GATCCCTCTGTACTTTGTAAAAGCACGAAGAAGGGAGTATTTGTTCATAGACACAAGCTCTCCTAAGTCGTCTAACGAAATATTTTCCGTGCGGTATGTTTCAATATATTGCTGTACATCTTGGACTTTCTGTTCGGCGGCATGCGCTGCTGACGCTTTTTCCTCTGATGTATCAGCATAGGCTTCAATCAGCTGCTTCATAAAGAAATAAAACGTTTCCTGTTTATTCAAAGCTGGAGCTTCTTCTGTGATCATTTGATGAAGATCATATAATGGCTTTGTCAGTTCACTTTGTGAAAACACAGGGGCTTTAAAATGTGGCTTGTGCTGAAACATTTTCTCTATGACATCTGCTTCTATATTTAAACAACGATAATCTAGTGTCCTGTGATCAATCTGCTCGCAAGCGTGATTGTCATATGGATTGAAAAGAAGGATGTCTCCCTTTTCAATGATGTATTCTTCATTTTGGCAGATCAAACGTCTTTGACCGTCCTCAATAAATCCAATCACATAGTATGTATGAAAATGATTCGGGAACTTTTGCATGATGCCATGAAAGCGATACGCCTCTATTTGCAAGTCCTGATCAAAATGTACCGTTCGTTCTTCTTGTGTTTTCATGTCGATCCCCTCTTTCACTGAACTGATCATTAGTGTAGCACACCCTTTTTCTCTTGAATTGTACGATATTGACTTTTCCGATGCAGGCTTGCCTAGAGGGAAAAACTTGGATAACATGAGACAAAAGATGATGTGTAAATGAGGGAATGACGGGATGAATTCATTCGAGATGAAAAGACCAGCACCATACCATATGCAATTTTATGAACAGCTGAAGCAAATGATATTTGATGGGCAGTTTCAGCCAGGGGAACGCATCAATGAGACACAGCTTGCCAAACAATTTGGTGTAAGCCGATCACCGGTTAGAGAGGCGATGAGGCTTTTAGAAAAAGATGAGCTCTTGATCGCTGATCATCGGTCAGGCTACTCTGTCTATACGTTAACGGAAAAAGATGTCGAGGAGCTTTATCAAGTTCGAATCGCCCTAGAAACGCTAGCTGTTGAGCTTGCATGCAAGGAAGCCGCGCAAAGAGAGCTGGATGATATTGAGCAGGTCCTCAAGCAGGCAGACGGAGCAATCAAGCAGCAGCTGCCATCTAAAGAAATCGTCCAGTTACATGAAGCCTTTCATCAAAAAATTATTCTAGCGAGTCACAATCACCGCTTATGTAAACAATTGAATCATGTGAATGCACTCATTCATTTTTGCCGTATCTTTCATTTTAGCGGCGGAGCGCGTGCTGAGACGATTCAAAAAGAGCATGCTGCCATTTATTCTGAAATGAAAGAGCGCCGCTCCACAGAAGCCGTTCAAGCGATGACGGATCATTTATTACATGATGTGATGCACTTAAAGCAAGTACTCTCTGAAACAAACAAGGATTAAGTGATTTTTCCTTTTTCCCATTTTTTAAGCATTACATGAACATATTTTGAATTTTTCGTAGATTTTAGCATGTCCAGACGATCTTTCGTTTATATTAGAAGATGAGAAACTAGCTTTTATACAGGAGGATTTGTATATGCATACAAGTATTAGCCGTCTTCGACAGGCGGGTTTTATTGAGGGTATGTCTCTTTTAACCCTTCTTTTAATTGCCATGCCTCTGAAATATTTTGCGGATATTCCGATGGCAGTCACCATTGTAGGCTCTCTTCATGGCGCATTGTTTGTCATCTATATGCTTGTTTTGGCATATGTGACTTTTAAAGTTCGCTGGCATTTGAAATGGTCCATCGCTGGTTTTTTTGCAGCGTTCATTCCTTTCGGCAACTTCGCCTATGATAAGGTGCTCCGCCAGTACGATACAAAGGCTTAATCAAAAAAGGGCTAAATCGAATGTCGTTTTAGCCCTTTGTCTACACGCTGAAGCGTTCTGTTAAAGGAACGCTTTTTTAAATTGATGCATATTTCACAATGGCTGCTTGACGCGTCATTTCGTCATACGCCACCCATAATTCATCACCTGGCAGTACACTAGTCATTGGATCGATTGGCTGTTTCACTTCATACTGCATGCCATCTCTCTCAATCTGAATGATTGCTAGCGGCTGGTTGCCGATGACGCCAGCAAATGCGACATGGGTCACTTTTGCACTTCCTTGTTTCTCTTGCATGAGACCGATTTCTCTATCCAGCTCTTCTTTCTTTGTCTGGATCGTGATTGGAGTTCCTGATGCGACCTGCATATGATCAGGGATGAATTGGCTGACCGTTTTTGTAATAGACTGATCTCCGCTTGAAACCGTCACATCCAGCATGACAGGCTTTTGTCCATGAATCGTGACTGGATATTGCTTCACTCGCTGAATGGTTCCTGTTAACGTCACATCTTTCCCCGATCGATTCCGCACTTCATGGCCATAGGCTGCCATTTTCAACTGACCGCTGATGGCGACGAGATCGGCTTTTTCTCCTTTTCTAAATTCAAAACCAGCGGCTTGAATCATCGGAATGGTATACCTTTTCTGATCTGCTTCAAATGTAAGCGATAAGACAGTGCCTCGTCCTACGGTTTCATATGATTCTATATTTCTTAAAACAGCGCCTTTGATGAACTTTGGCTCACTTGTCTGTGAGAAGTCCCCCTCTTTTAAGAGCATCGCTTTTTTCTTCTTCGGATTGTAGAGAATGGCGATACGCTGACCCGGCTGCGGTATCTGGGTAAAGGATACAACTGTTTTAACCGTCTTCTCGATGTTTTCCCCATCATATTGAAATTGCAGCTGCATTTTGACAAGCGGCTGTTCGTTGATGTAGGTGCCCGTTTCTTTGACAGATACAATATTGGCTTCTAATGTGACACTGTCTTTAATCTTGTTGTTTCTCACCAGTCTCAAAATCGGCGGCAGGAAGATGGCTAGTACAAATAACAGTAGTGGAATAAACAGCCATATCGCCCAGTTGAGAATGAGTGGCCCGCCTTTCATGACATATTGCATAAAGGTGTCAACAGACGTTTGGTGAGCAGGACTCGCGTTTTCGATTGAGATGACTTTTTTCAAAGGAAATTCCTTTAGCTGGCTGCTCGTCGTCTCATATGCACCCGTTAATTGATTGTCGAATGAATAATAGATCCAATCGCTCTTCACATTTTTATTGAAAGTGAGCTCTTCTCTTTGTAAGGATTCATATGACAACGATTGAAAAAGCTTGCTGGCAGACGTCGCCTTATTCGTGCGATGGTTATAAATATATCCAGTCAGTTTGCCTTTTGCTTCGTCCTTTGCAGTAGAGCCTGCAATAAGAACTTCTTCTTCATTAAGCTGGTAGATATAGGTTTGATAAATTGGTTTTGGTGTTGGGACGACTTTCCCAAGCCTTCCCTCTGCATTCACTTTCCTTGCCCTTTTTGGATAATTCGATTCTACGGCGACAGCAAAGTTTTGTGATGATCCAATCTTTTTTTGCAGCCTCTGCTCAACTGTATCTTCAATGAGGCTAAACGGATCAGCGTTTTTGGAGACATAGACACCAAGCTGATGCTTCTCGTTTGAGATACCGCTAACATATGCCTTCTGGTCATTTTTCAAAGTCAATTCAAATATAGGAATAGGCGTCTGCCCTCTAAAGGAATTCATGACGACATCCATGGAGACTGGCCTTGCTGGCAGCTTTAGCTCGTTGAGATTGTGCACATGAAACTGACCATTCTTTAGCTCACCGAGGACTGCAGCGGCGCCTTCCATTTCTCCTGTAAACACGAGCTGTCCATTCCATTGATATGTATTCGTTTTTAAAAATGAGGGGATCAGTAGATTTTGCTTAACGAGCTCTTTCTTTTCTCCACTTGGCGTTATTTTCTCGATCAACAGCTGCCCCTCTTTATTTTTTAAAGCAAGTAAGAGATTGTTACCTTGAATGGATGGAAACATTTCATTAAACGTATCGCTTTCCGTGGTCCATTCACTGATTCTTTTTCCTGATTGAGGATCATACATTCCAAAATGGAGCTGCTGGTCTTTTGATACAGCACTCACCACTCGTTTTCCTTCATCAAATGTAAAAATTCGTTTGACGTCATATTGCGTCGCTTTCCCTGCTGACAAATCATCTTGGTAATGGTTCCACACCAAGACACTAAGAATGATTGCTGGAATAAAGAAGACAATATATCTGAGGGAAATCACTGGTATTCTTTTCACTTGATCGCTTCCTTTCATGAGGTTCCTTTACCTTATACGTTAGTGCAGCGAGAATGTTTCGTGCTAGAAGAATACCATTCCAGCCTTCGAATTCCATATTTTACAAACTTCGTTGTTTGCGATAAAATCCAATCAGATTCAAAAAAGGAGTTTTTCTCATTGGATAAGCTATCTTCTATCTTTCTAGCGGCTTGGCTGCGTGTTCCTCGTTGGTTCAAGCAATGGGTGCTCGTATCCATTTCCATTTTCTTTTTTTATATGTGTTTTGTAAAGGGGCTGACTAGCTGGCATACCTTGCCGCCCATCACTTTGCTTACGTGTGTCATTGCTTCCTTCTTCATTTGGATGTTGTGGCTAAAAGGTCAAAAAAATAAGTGAAATGGGGAAAATCATGAAAGAATCCATCAGTTATTTTGCTATCTCTTTTGTTCTGCAATGGGTTTGGTTTGGCATTGTGCACCCAAATAGAGGCGTGACACTCTTGGACATGTTCGTCTTTTCTATTTTGTTTGCAGTGATGTTCTTTTTTATCGGGCGGATTTGGCATTATCAGAAGAAAGGAAGAAGTGAGTGATCATGAAATGAACCCAATGAAAAAGGCTGCCAAATAGATGGCAGCCTTTTCCTTGCTCTTTTCATGCAAATAAATAATCAATGTGTGATCTCCGTTACGGAGTGTATGAATTAAGATTCGATCATATCAGTGTGTCATATGTGTTCCGAGTGAACCTACGTTTGAAAGTAAACGCCATGGAAGTTCTGGATAACAAGACAACGAAAGCCCTACCTCTCATTCGTCCTTACGGCTCCGAAGCCGTGCCAGTGTGAATTGTAAATCAAAACGTCTTTTTTCCACTCTTCCGCTTTTATAGGGGGCGGGTGCAGAAGGAAAAGAATAAGTTGTTCGCTTTGACAGCGTCTCGTTCTTATCAAGTAGAAGCTCTATTGCTTCTCATTATGTCATAGAAAAAAGAAAGTTTACTTTCTTTATTTATTTGCTTATTTCAACACTTAATATAAAATTATAACACATACCCCCAGCTTACGCAAGTGTTAAAGTGATAATTCTGCTGGCGTACGGCTTCCTTCATTCATGTAACGAATGGAGGTTGGATCAATCTTCAGAATCACTAGATTCGGATCATCTTTTCCTTTAAACCATTTCTCCATCTCCTCAGACCAAAGGCGGTCGATCAGTTCTGGATCATCGGTTAATGTTGCGGTACCTGCGATTTCTGCATACGTGTCACCGAATCCTTCACCTGAATAACCAATGAGAATATGGACATTCGGGTTTTTTTCAATTTCGTCTGCTTTATGTGTTTCTTTGCTCGTTGGTGTATATAATGTCAGCCCTTCATGGAAAAAAGTCATGTAGCGGGTATGCGGCTTATCCTGTTCAACGGTCGCCAGTGTTCCGACCTTTTGTTCATCTAATAGGTTGAGTACCTTTTGTTTTAATTCTTCTTGTGACATATCGTTTCACTCCTTCAAATTTCATCCGTACTCTTAGGTTTCCACGACAATCCATTCATTAAACAAAGAAATGTGTTTTTCATAAAAAGAGATCTTCTGGCTGATGCTATAGAAAACAGGCTCAATGAAGGGAGAAGTTGAACATGCATCATGAAACGATGTTCCATTTGAGTTCACTTGTCATTGCGGCAGTTGTTGTGGGCATTATCGTATGGTCTGTCTCATCTGTGCAGAAGAATCGCAAGAAATACTAAACACACCGCCCAATCAAAGCTGGGCGGTGGCGCTATTGATCATGTATTCATAAAGGAACCGCCGTTGACGTGAAGTGTTTGTCCTGTCATATAAGACGATTCGTCAGAAGCAAGCAGCACATAGCAGCCGACATGCTCTACAGGCTGTCCTGGTCTTCCCATTGGGGTTTCTGCCCCGAAGCTTTCCACACTATCCTCATCAAATGTAGATGGAATGAGCGGCGTCCAAATTGGACCTGGCGCTACACCATTCACCCGAATCCCATCTTTCACAAGCGACTGTGCCATAGAACGCGTAAAGCCGTTGATGGCCCCTTTTGTCGCCGTATAATCAATCAGCACTTTGTTGCCTCGATATGGGTTAATGGATGTTGTATTAATAATTGTACTTCCCGGTTTTAAGTAATCCAGTGCTTTCTTCGTAAAATAAAAATAAGAATAGAAGTTGGTTCTAAAGGTTTGGTGAAGCTGTTCACTAGAAATATCTTGAATCCGTTCTTTCGGATGCTGTTCAGCCGCATTATTCACTAAAATATCTAATTGCCCAAAGGCTTCAACTGTTTTTTCTACCGCTTTCTCGCAAAAGGCTTCGTCACCGACATCTCCTGCAATCGTTAAACATTTAACGCCTTCCTGTTCTACGCGCTTTTGCGTATCCTTTGCATCCTCATGTTCATTTAAGTACACAATGGCGACGTGTGCACCTTCTTTTGCATAGGCAACAGATACAGCACGTCCAATTCCACTATCTCCGCCTGTAATCAGTGCGACTTTCCCTTTGAGCTTGCCAGATCCTTGATATGATTCATCCTCAAAGATCGGCGCAGGATTCATTTCTCTTTCACTGCCTGGCTGCTGATCCTGTGTTTGGCGCGGAATGCCATTTGTTAAGTATTCACGTAAATCCATGTGTAAGCTCCTCCTTGATTTGTTGATGTATCCTTTCATTACCACCTCTTTTTTTTACTCAAACATCCCTAAACTGCACAGATGCGTTTTGTAAATTGGCATGTTTCAAGATGGGAAAAATCGGTTACATGATCATTAAAAAGGAGCGTTCTCAAATGCTGTCAACCATTTCGAAAACCTTTAGCAGACCAAAAGGCTGGCTCGGAAGCATCGCAGGCTTCATTATGGCAAATGAAAATAAAGCATTGAATCAGTGGGCCATCCAGCACTTAGATCTGACAGATAGTGAAAACATTTTGGAAATCGGCTATGGGCCCGGCTACAGCATCAAACATATGCTTAAGCATTATGAAGATCTTCACATTGATGGTCTAGATGCCTCCGCCACCATGCAGGAGCAAGCACAGTCCCGCGTCAGCAAACGGTCAAAAGACAAACAGGTCCGGCTGTATGTAGGGAAAATCGAGAAAACACGCTTGCCCGGAGAGCAGTATGACAAAGTACTGTCTGTCAACAACTTTACGATTTGGGATGATCCAAAGACTGGCCTACTCAACCTTTATCACACGTTGAAACCAGGCGGAAAACTCGTCATTGTGATGCAGCCAAGAGAAAAAGGTGCTGATGCGAGCCGGACAAAAGAGATGGGTGAAAACATATTGAATGACTTACAGTTTGCGGGGTTTGACCATTTTTCTGTTGAGTATGAGGAAATTCGTCCAACACTTGCTGTCTGTGTCACAGCCAAAAAGCCGAGAAGCGAATAAGCTCTCGGCTTTTTTTCTTACCATTTTGCTTCTTTTACAAATTGATAGAACAGCTGATGCAATTTCTGTTCAATCTCTTCCTTTGATCCCTGTCCATAAAGCACCATGCTTTCCTCACTTTCAATGATGGATGAACTGATCAGACTAAACATTTCAGACCCTTCCTTGCCAAGATTTTGCGGCGCCAGCATCATAAGCATTCGTGACATCATTTGCTGCCCGCCGTCCATGCTTTTCACCTCGTATGCCTGATCAAGATCGTAAATATGAAAGATTGGTTCCTTGATGAATACATGCTTTAAATGAAAAAGAGCAAATTCTGTACCAGGAATCCCTAAACCGCCTTGCTGTTCACGTTCCAGTAAGCCGCTCGCTACATCATCCGCATGTGTGATAGATCCTTCTTCTTCAAGCTGACGAAGCAGCTGCCTGATTGTTGCCTCATGCTGCGGCAGCGTCTCTCTATTTTCGATGGTAAAATGGGACAAGATGCTGCGAATCACAGACATATAATTCGTCACCTGCTCTGCAACCGCCATCATATCAACCGTTTCTTGCACAGATTCTTTAACAGCTTCTTTTGTTCTTTTTTTCTCGATCATATAAGGGATCTTCCGTTTAATATGAGCTTTCACACGCATGGCGTCATCCTCGTTTAGGAGCGGACTGACCATGATGTAATCGATATGGTCATATGGGATCGGAACAGTCGATACAATCATGTCATAGCTCGATGCATCAATTTCCTTTAGCTCCATTAAGGAGGATAAATCGAATTTGGCGATCTCCGGTAATTCTTTTTTTAGCCGCGAGGCGAGCATTTTGGAGGAACCAATCCCGCTTGAACAAACGACTAGTGCATGAATGTTTGTTTCTTCTTTTTTGATTTCAAGCACTGAGCCAAAGTGAAGCACAATAAAGGCGATTTCATCCTCTGGAAATTCAATCTCCGGAAAGAAACGCTCGACTCCTTCTTCAATCGCCATAAACAGCAAAAAGTAGTCTTTTTTTATTTGTTGTGTGAGCGGATTATAGATTCTCATCTTTTCCTTTAAACGGTTCATGGCAGGTTCAAGATGAGACACGAGTCCCTCATACAATGAATCATTCTCATTTAAATGGTAGCCGGTTTTATTTGAAATAAAATCAATGAGCTTCTTCGTTCTGATCGCTATATCCAGCTCGATCTCATCAATACGGTATTCTGCCCCAAAGCTGCGATTGGCACTGCGCAGGTGGATGGTCATATATCCGACCTCTGCTTCAGGGATCTCCACATTAAACATGCGTTCAAGTGCTCTTGCGATTCGCTGAGATGATTCAAATTCTTTCGTCCGCTTTAGTTCAAGCAGCTCTTCCTCTTCCATTCGAATGGTTTCACCAAGCTGAATCCGTTCAATGGCATAGGTTAAGTGAACGACAAGGGCAATATAGGCACTATCAGATAAGGAGAGTGACAGTCTATTTTTCAAATGAAAGAGCAGTCTTTCTACCTTAAGCAGCTGCCCTCTGCTGACAACGCCAAACACCTTTTCCGTCGCTTTCGTTCGATGTTTGATATTCATTTCAATTGTTTCTAAAAATAATTGAATATCCAGCCGGTCAACAATGAGGTTCCCGACAATCTTTCGTTTTGCTTCTTCCGGTCCTTTTAATTCAATGCCATACCCGCGTTTTCGGATCAGCTGCAAACCGTAAGGAGCGATCCACTCCGTCAGTTCATCTAAGTCATAGCTGATGGTCGCATTTGTTACCTGCAAATCGGCTGCGAGTGTATATAATTTCACCGGTTCCTTTGCTTCAAGCAGGGCACATAATATTAAGAGCTTCCGTTCGTCAGAGCTATATTCAATTTGATCCTCATTTGACATATGAGCAAGAAGCCGCTGTTTATCCTCTTGTTCACCGACTGCCTTCAAGCCTTTCCCCGGCTGTTTATCTAGTGAAAGATCATAATTCTTTAATATGGGCTTAATCGATTTTAGTTCTCTATGAATGGTTCTTGTGCTCACCTGAACAGAATCGGCTATCTCACGAATGGTGACATAACGATTTTGCTGAATGATGTATTTGATGATCTTCTGTTCTCGTGCCGTTATGTACATGAAATGCCTCCTTCTGCAAAAATAGGTCTATTGTCACACCTTAATATAAAACGCTTTCAACAAACGATGCAATCTTAAGTTGATCTGACTTTGGCAAATGGGCTGTGACAAAATTAAATACAACGTCCGATCATACGTTTCTCCAAAATGACGGTCCATGATCCTTTTGATGAAATTGAACCTTTTGTTCATGAAAAGGCAGTGAACCCCCAGCTTTTAAAGAATACGTCGGGTTGTATACTGGAGAGCCAAAGCAATAATCCATCGTTCCTTCCTCCGGGCGGAAGATGACGGTTCGCATTGTTCCGAACAGCTCCTCATAATTGTGCACAGCCAGACCATCAGGATATTCTGTCTGGAACAGCTTAGCAAGAGAATCACTTGGTCGTCGTTGTTCTAAAGCCTTCATTAACATGTCGTATCTGACAATAGAATGATGTTTTGTCATCCCTTTTGCTGTTTGATCAGCAATCGGATGATTTGTGGCTGCAATATAACCTGCCTCCGGTCTTCTGACCATTTTGCGACCATCAATGATTTCAATCACAGCCGCTTCTCCTTTTCGATCGGCAAGCATGAGGTGAACATTTGAGGAAACGGGCATTTCCTGAATAGAGTGAATGGCTTCCTCAACCGTTCTACAGTTTTCCAGAACAGATCGAATCACATGATACACTTGCAAACCGGCAACTGCTGGAGCCTTTAAACCGGCTTCATTTCCAACCGGCGGACCACAAGCAGAGAATGTGACAGAAAGACCATGCTCATTCATCCCATCAGATCTGCCAAACAAGAGCAGCGACGAGCCTGTATGACATGCCAAGCTCTTCACATGTGTCGTCACAAGACGCATATCATCAAATATCGGGGAGAAATCATAGTTACGCAGCATGACCGTTTGTTGACCGGCCGCCATATTCCCCTGCCTCACGCAGTGGGAACAGCCTGGCTGAAGATGAGATGAATAGAAAAAGGTCAAATAACGCTCATCTAATTGCAGTTCATCACAAAATCCAGCAATCTCTTCTTCTAACTGAGGAAGATAAGGGCGCATCAGCTGCTTCGTTTCCTTCACGGCCTCTTTTTCTAGCGGTTCTGTTCGAATATATTGTGTCTGTAGCAACGGGTTCTCCTTAAGCCAGACAGCCTGCTGCTTTCCTACTTCATAAGCGGTTCCTGTCATTTCATGAAAATATGCACTGATCTCCTCCATGCCTGCACACCTCTTTCGCCTTCGTTTCTTTTATCATATCGAAACCGTCATTTATTGAAAAGGATGAAAAAAACTGCAACCCCAACGGATTACAGTTGTTTACAGGATTGTTGAAACAATGCTTTTGCCATTGCTTCATATCCTTTATGGTTCGGATGAAATTGATCAATCGATAAGTAATCTCTTTCATGTCCCTCAAACGCCCGGTACACATCCACAACCTCTACATGCGGATTTGCAGCAAGCAAGCGAAGCTGATGATTGTATTGCTGAAGCCACCGCCCGGCTATTGGTATTTGCGGAAAAGGATTATATAAATTCATGAGATACACGCAATAGGGCTGCTGCCCTCTTTTGATATGAGCGATTTCTTGAATCATCTTGCTAAAATTCGCTTGGCAATGCAAGGTCGCTTGCAGCAATTTCTTTTCATCTTCACCCTCTTCATACTGCTGAACAGCTTGAACAAGGTCATTCCCGCAGCCTGTGATGGTGATGATGTCAGCTGGTGCAATAGCACGCCTCACATCAGATCGTTTGAACAGCTGTAAAATCTGATCCGTCGTTAACCCTGACTTTGCAAATACGGACAGCTCGACTGACGCCTGTGTCTTTTTTTCAAGCATCCATTGATACCGCTCAGCGAAGCCTCCGCCAAATAAACGTGCCCCCACTCCCACTGTTAAGGAATCTCCAATCGCAACATAGGATCGTCCCACTCTTATCCCTCACTCTCTCCTGCCTTCTCTTATATATACGAAATCGGAGAACAGATGCTTGTAGCAGATGGCTTAGGGGCATTCATCTTTTTTTCATGAGACGTCTTTACAATCTCTTTACTTGTGAGATCGACTGTTTTTTTGTTCAATAGGAGTAGGTTTTTATGATGAAATCCGTATCTCCAAGCGTTTCAGAAAAATTTACAAACTTTTTATCTTGATTTCGAGACTTTATACCTTGACTTCAAACTACATTGTGATTACAATGAAAATATCAGTTTTTATGTAACTGTGCTTGTTACATCTTTTTCATAGCATTCCAATATGATTAAAGATGCCACATATTCAGTGTATCTTTGGGATACACTAAAAAAAACACTGAAATAGAAAGGATTGAATGAACATGGCAAAAGTTTTATACATCACTGCACATCCGCATGATGAAACAGTTTCTTACAGTATGGCTACTGCTAAAGCATTTATCGAATCTTATAAGGAAGCAAACCCAAGTGACGAGGTTGTACATATCGATTTGTACAAAGAAAACATCCCTCACATTGATGCAGATGTATTCGCTGGCTGGGGCAAGCTGCAATCAGGTGCTGGCTTCGATACACTTTCAGCTGAAGAGCAAGCGAAAGTTGCTCGCCTAAACGAATTAAGCGATCAATTCGTTTCTGCTGACAAATATGTATTTGTTTCACCACTTTGGAACTTCTCATTCCCACCAGTTCTTAAAGCATACATCGACTCTGTCGCTGTAGCTGGTAAAACATTCAAATACACTGAGCAAGGTCCTGTTGGATTATTAACAGACAAAAAAGCTCTACACATCCAAGCACGTGGCGGATACTATTCTGAAGGTCCTGCTGCTGAACTTGAAGCAGGCCACCGTTACCTTGGTACAATTGCGAGCTTCTTCGGAATTCCTTCCTTCGAAGGTCTTATCGTTGAAGGTCACAATGCTGAACCTGCGAAAGCAGAGCAAATTAAAGCAGATGCGATCGAACGTGCAAAAGCTTTAGGAAAAACTTTCTAATAAACTGAACGCGAAAAGCCAATGATCTTAACGGTCATTGGCTTTTTATTTGTTTAGATGAAAGCCTAACTCTCTAGAGATACCACTCGCGGCTTTTTTGACCTGCTCAATTAAATATGGAAGGCGTTCCTTTTGATAGCCTGCTTCAAACCCTGCAATGCTAATACCTGCTGCGACTTCTCCAAGGTGATTGAAAATAGGGGCTCCAACCGCAGCGGTATAGTTTTCAAGCTCCGAATAGCTTAACGTATAGCCCCTTTCATTTGATTCATCCAGTATGTTTCGAAGAACCTCTTTATCTGTAATGGTCCCGATTCCGATTTTCCCTAGCTCAATCGAATCAATATAAGCGAGTCTCTCGTGCTCTGGCAAAAAGGAGAGAATACTTCTTGCACAAGCACCCGCATATAGGGGAGAGCGCCTGCCGACGGCGGTGTAGAGACGAACAGGCTGCGTCCCTTCGATTTTATCCACGTAAATGGCTTCGTCTCCTTCACGAACGATGAGCTGTACAGCTTCTCCCACTTCATCCCGCAAGCCTTCCATAAATGGTCTTGCAATTCTCCGAATATCAAGGCGGTCCGCCACAAGCTGACCGTATTCAAGAAACATCAGGCCTAAACGATAAACACCTGAATCATGTTTTTCTAATAATCCCATATCGGCTAACGAGCTCGCCATGCGGTGCACAGACGTTTTCGGCATGCCGGAGAGCTCGATCATTTCATTTAACGTTAATTGGTCACGAGCGATAAACAGCCGCAAAATCTCCATTGATTTCACCACGGTTTTATTTGTATTTTGCATGTCCATCCCCTTTTCTAAACGAATGCTTCCAGCTTGATTCTGGCAGCCAGCTCCTTCAATTCTGCTTCTTGCTTAAATAGCGCCTGCTCTGCGTCCTGATGATCGATTCGCTTAAAATACAGATTCGCCCCAGGCATCGCTTGTGCAATGAGCGGCAGATCGACCGTCGCTACTTCTCCAATACGCGGGTATCCGCCTGTTGTTTGCCGATCTGCCAGCAGAATAATCGGCTGGCCGTCAGGAGGAATTTGAATAGAACCAAAGGCAACCGCCTCTGAAATCAATTCAAGCTTTTCTTTTAAATGAACCGGCTCCCCCTTCAAGCGGCAGCCCATGCGATCTGATTGAGGCGTGACTTGGTAAGGCTGTTCGAAAAAGGTGTGTTGAGATATTTCTTGAAAAAAAGAAAGGTGTCTCCCTGGCAGCACCCGAATCACGGGCGATTTCCGCAGCGGCAAAAAATGCGTATGACTTACAGTCCAATCGGGTGCGCTGTACGCCGCCTGTTTCACTTCGCTTTTGAGCCTATCAGACAATCGATCCGCTACGATTGAAGGCTTTCCAATGGACAGGACGTCTCCTTTTTCAAGCGGACGTCCGTTCAGTCCACCTATTCCTGCTCTCACATAGGTGCTTTTGCTCTGCATGACCGGCTCCACATCGAAACCACCTGCCACAGCAAGGTAAGCGCGGCAGCCTCTCTTACAAGGACCAAAGGTGATCGTGCTTCCTGATCGAACAAAGAGCGGCTTCCATAAAGGGGCTGGCTCTCCATCGATGTCGATTTCCACATCAGCGCCAGTCACTGCAATAAGCTCATCCTTTTGACACGTCAACACAGGACCCGGCCCCATTAATGTCATTTCCAGCACGGCTTCGTTTACCTCGTTGCCTGTGAGAATGTTGGCAATTCTAAGTGAGAGCGGGTCCATGCCGCCGCTCGTTAAGACGCCATACTTTTGATAGCCTTTCCGCCCTTTATCTTGAATGGTTGTGAACATTCCTGACTTGATGACATGAATACTCAACGTTCTGCCTCCTTCATGCTGAAAAATTCCTTTTCAGACATTTGGACAAATCTGACCTCGTCCCCTGCTCTCAATAGACTTGGGACTTTCTCGTCTGGGTAAAAGAGTGGCAGCGGGGTTTGTCCAATGAGCTGCCAGCCGCCGGGTGTGGAAATGGGGTAAACGCCGGTCTGCTTTCCCGCAATGCCGACAGATCCTTTTGGAATGGACATTCTCGGTGTTTCCCTGCGCGGGGCTGCGATCTTTTCAGACAGCCCGCCTAAAAATGGAAACCCCGGGGCAAATCCAATCATATAAACAAGATACGTCCCTGCGGTGTGAATACGCACGACTTCCTCAGGTGTTAAACGATTGATCCGGGCGACTTCTTCTAAATCAGGTCCCACCTCTCCCCCGTAGCAGACTGGAATATCGATGATGCGGCGCTTCGACTGAATCCCCTCCTGCCATTTCTCTTCAAGAAGTGTTTCAATATAGTTTTTCACCCATTCATACGGAGACAAGTCCTTTTTTTGAAGGTGGGCAGATTGATGAACAGTATAAGGCTCGTAAAAAACAGTCACGTTTGTAAAGGCTTGAACAGCTTCCACATATCCAGCAAATGGATGCTGCTCAATACACGAAAACAGCTGCACAACACGCTCATGAATCTCTTCACATATGTCTGCTCCTGCTTGGATAACGATCGCTGCATCTCCTAGCGGGTGGAAGGTGATAAAATCTTTTATCGTTGAAAATGCCACTTGAGGATCCCTCTCTTTCTAAAGCACACCGAGCTGTTGATCTCTTTGATCTGTGATGAACATATGCCCAGGTGCATGGGTAATCGCAATGTCTGGTTTTGTATGCATGACAATGGCCTGCGGCGTCACACCACATGCCCAAAACACCGGGACTTCTCCTTCTTTGATCAAAGATGGTTCTCCAAAGTCCGGCTGATCCACATTGGCAATTCCAATCATCGCTGGGTCGCCTATATGGATGGGGCCGCCATGAACTGACGGGAATCTAGACGTCACTTGTACACTTCTTGTAATCTGATGCGCCGGAATGGGCCTCATGCTGACAACCATCGGGCCATGAAACACCCCTGCTCTTTCACAAGAGATATTCGTTTGATACATCGGAACGTTATGACCGTTTTCAATATGGCGAACAGGGATATCATTCAGCATGAGCGCATGCTCAAACGTAAAACTGCAACCGATGAGAAAGGCAACCATATCATCCTCCCAATAAGCAGAGATATCTGAAACCTCTTCTTGAAGAATCCCTTTTCGGTAAATACGGTATTTAGGAAAGTCCGTACGAATATCCGCTTGGGGTGCCGACCGTCTCGGCACTGGATCACCCGGCTCCAGTACATCAAGCAAGGGGCATGCAGCCGGATTGCGCTGACAAAACAAAAGAAAGTCAAAGGCAAGTTCCTTTTTAACGATCATTAAATTGGCTTGAGCATATCCCTCTGCTAAACCCGCCGTTGGTCCTGTGATTTCTTTTTTACGAATCAACTCTCTGATCTGTGAAGGCTCATATGTTTGATCAATACTCATTCAAATCAACTCCATAGTTTCGGGATTTCAGTCATAATGGTATATCCGCCCATCAAAGCCATGATGATGACAACCAATGCACCTGACGCTGTCAAAAAGAATGGATGACGGTAATCGCCGACAATTTCTTTCTTATAGGCCGCAACCAGCAAGGTGCCAAGTGCGAGAGGTAAAATCAATGCATTGATCGCCCCAACTAAAACTAATATGTTCACAGGTCGTCCGATCGTAATAAAACAAATAGTCGAGAGGGCAATAAAGCCGATGATAATGCCACGTTGATTTTGCTCAATTTTTGGCGAGAAGGTTTTAAAGAAAGAAACAGATGTGTAAGCCGCTCCAATAACCGATGTAATCGCCGCAGCCCACATAATGATCCCGAACATTTTATATCCAACATTTCCAGACGCTAACTGGAATACAGAAGCAGGCGGATTCGCTGGATCAATCTGTAAACCCTTTGAGACCACTCCTAGCACGGCTAAAAATAAAGCGACACGCATCACAGATGTAATCAGGATGCCGAAAACAGAGCTTTTTGTCACTTGAGGAAGTGCATCCTTCCCTTTAATTCCAGCATCCAATAGACGATGTCCGCCAGCAAAAACGATATAGCCGCCAACTGTCCCCCCGACAAGTGTCACAATCGATAGAATATCAATTTCTTCTGGGACAAATGTTCTGAGTGCTGCTTCCCCAACGGGCGGCGCTGTTGAAATCGCCACATACAGCATCAGGCCGATCATGACAAAGCCTGCTACCTGTGTGAAACGGTCCATCGCTTTTCCAGCCTCTTTGATCACAAAGATCAGAATGGCAATGACAGCACTGACCCCTGCTCCGATTCGCGGATCGACTCCGAAGATGACCTGAAAACCGAGACCAGCACCAGCGATATTTCCGATGTTAAAGGCAAGTCCCCCAATGACAATCAAAAAGGCCAGCACATAACCGAGCCCCGGCAGAACCATATTCGCAATATCCTGACCTCGCTTTTCTGACACGGCGATGATGCGCCATACATTCGTTTGTGCAAAAATATCCAACAAAATAGAGATGAGAATGACAAACCCAAAGCTAGCCGCAAGCTGCTGTGTGAAGACAGTCGTTTGTGTTAAAAATCCCGGTCCTATTGCGGACGTCGCCATTAAAAAGGCTGCGCCCATCAGCATAGAACGATTCCCCTTTGGTGCCTTCGTGTGCTTGACTTCCTCTTTTTTCATGCTGTTTCCCCCTTTGATGACGATTTTTATTGAAAGGCTTTGAGATGAATGCTCGCTTCTTTTAGTTTTGATGTAATGGTTTTGGCAAATTGAAGCGCATGACTGCCGTCTCCGTGAATACAGACCGTATCTGCTTTAAGCAAAATATCTTCCCCTTGAACGGTACGAACCTTCCCTTCTCGCACCATACGAACGACCTGCTGAACTGCCCGTTCATCATCTTCAATGAGTGCATGTGGTTCGCGGCGGGATGTCAGCGTCCCGTCTGCTTGATAGGTCCGATCAGAAAATACTTCATGAGCCACTTGAAGGCCAATTCTCTCACCTGCTAACGCAAGTTCACTGCCTGAGAGACCGAATAACACAAGACTTGGATCGACATGATACACAGCCTTTGCAATCGATTCAGATAATTCAGTATTTTTAGCCGCCATGTTGTAAAGGGCGCCGTGCGGCTTGACATGCTGCATCGTGCCGCCTTCTGCCTTGAGAAAGGCTGATAGAGCGCCAATTTGATAGACGACGAGATCATAGGCTTCCTCTGCCGAGATCGCCATTGGACGTCTGCCAAAGCCGACCAAATCTTGCAAACCTGGATGCGCACCAATTTGGACCCCTTTATCCAGCGCCATTCTGACCGTTTTTCTCATGACCGTTGGATCTCCTGCATGAAAACCGCAAGCAATGTTGGCTGACGTGACATATTCAAGAATTTGTTCGTCCGCACCGATTGTGTATTGACCAAAGCTTTCTCCCAAATCACAGTTGATATCCACTTGATACATAGGATCCCTCCTTGTTGTTCCGAATAACGGAATATAAAGTCCGAATATTCGAATTTATATTGATTATATCAATTTTGGATAGATTGCACATGACATTGTCAGAAAACATAACAATAGAACTAGGAGAAATTAAAAAAGCGAGAGGATATCGCCTCTCGCTTTTTCATCATGTTCTTTATTTAGATAGCACCCAATGTTGGATGGCTTTTGCTACACCATGTTCTGTGTTAGGAGCTGTAATCCAATCAGCGGCTTCTTTCACCACTTCTTGCGCATTTCCCATCGCAATTCCTAATCCGGCTTCTTGAATCATGGCCATATCATTTAGGCTGTCGCCAAGTGACATGACATTGTCCATCGTACAGCCAATGCGTTCTGCTACTTTTGCAAGAGCCGCAGCTTTGTTAATCCCTGCCGCATTGACTTCGATATTGGTCGGACTTGAATTTGTGATCTCTAGATGCTCATTTGCTTTCAATGTATTAAGTACTTCCTCACGAACGTCATCATCATGAATATCAAAGCCAAATTTCAACCATTCATGGTCATGAATTCGTTCTGGGAATTCACCTCTCCACACTTTCTCCACAGTGGAAGCCCAGTAATCGGTTTCGAACCTATTTTTTAGATCCCACATCATTTGGACGTGATCAGGATGCAGCAGATCTCGTTCGATCAGTTGGAAGTTTGAATCCCAGATTTCACTTCCATTTGCTGTCACAAGGTAAGAAGACAGCTTAAGCGGCTCAACCAGCTCTCGGCATGTCATCAGCGTCCGCCCTGTGCTAATCACCACATGGACCCCTTTTGCTTCAGCATCTTTAATGGCTTGTTTATTTTCCTCTGGAATGACGTGTTCACTGTTTAACAGCGTGCCATCCATATCAATGGCAATCAATCGGATGTCTTTCTTATCAGCTTGTATGGACAAATTGAGTACCCCACTTTGTATCATTTTTTGTAACTATCTTTATTTTAATATAAAGAGGAAGCTGGCACAAAGGGACGAGTTTGATCCCATAGAAAAAAGACCTTGTTACAGGTCTCTTTGCATTGGCTTAGCGTTCACACGCAATGCCGTCTTTATCACGGTCAAGTCGCATATTTTTTTGGTAAAGTGCTTTTGACACATACGGCTTGTACTTTGTTTTGCCGCCTTTGTTTTTCGTGTTTTTGCTTTTTGCCACGCCGCCTTTATAGACTTTGTTCAGTGCTTTGCAGTTTTTGTAGGACTTGACCGTTTTTGCATCTGCAGTGTGGGTGTCGACTTGTGTAAAGCTTAGTAAAAGACCTAATGACAAGACAGCCACCATGATTTTTTTCAACATGTATGATCCCCCTATTTTTTCTATTTTTACATTTTTATCATATGTCACCACTTTTTGTTTTTCAAGACTATTGTGCTTATAAAATAGATTTTTTTGGAATATAAAGTGCTTTATCTCCTATATGGTACAATGAGTGGGGAACCTTTCCTTTTTTGACACGTATATGAAGAGAGGAGTTTTTCACATGAAAATGAAATATACCATTCTATATGTAAACGATGTTGAGGCAAGTATTCATTTCTATCAACATGTACTTGGCTTTCCTATGAAACTCAGGGTTGAATCCTATGTTGAGTTTGACACGGGGGACGTGACATTATCAATTAATTCACGCCAGGATGTCAAAGATGCACTTGGATTGCCTGTCCCTGAAGCAAATCAATCCTCTCAAACGTTTGAGATAGGGTTTGTTGTGGATGACGTGGATCAAACCATTGCATCAATGAAGGAAAAAGGGGTTCTTCCGATCATCAAAGAACCTGCAAAGAAACCATGGGGTCAAACCGTCGCTTATGTCGCTGATCCTGATGGGCATTTCATTGAAATATGTGATGCCATCTCCTAATCTCCTTTGAAGGGAGTGAACAACATGAGAAAAAAACATGCCTTTTTCGCCGGAGTTTGCTCAATGATTGTGATTTGCAGTGCCGCTATTATTTTGCAGCACCATGAGTGGATAGGGTGGATCAGTGGTGGAATCTCTATTATTGGCGTCATGATGTCTGGACTTCTAATGGGGGCTTGGACAAGCGGGGAAGAGACGCGAGCAACCTATCATTCTGAAACAAAAGAGCACCGCATATGGCGTCTTGATACGGCCTTTCTCATTATGATCTTTGCACTTCCGCACATGGCAGTGTCGATCTTTTATGTTTTGATGTAAACACTTGTTAAAAGGAGTTCGTGATATGGCTGTTTTTGTCTTATTCGTTGTATTTGGCTTCCCCATTATTTCCGTGCTGATTGGCATTTTTGGCACAATACTTTTGAAGAATGTTTGGATGCCAACTTTGATTGTCCTGTTAGCCAGCGTCATTCTTATGTACACATACATTGGCGGGGATGAATCCTTTCTCATTTGGGTCGTCATCTACACCGTCTTTACGTTGATCGCTGCATGGATGACAAAGCGGTTTCGATTCAAGTAAAAAAGAACAGTTTGCACTGTTCTTTTTTTTGATCATATATCGGCGCACCATAGCTCAATTTCAATTTTCAGCTCGGGCCATCCTAAAGCTGATACATAAGCAACCGTCATTGATGGGTAAGCTGTTTTAAAGATCGTATCCCACTGAGGATATAGATGGTCCCAGTCGATTTCTTCCGTTGCCCATATATTGACCTTGATGACATGCTCTTCGTTCAATCCTTCTGATTCAAGGATTTTTTTGATATTTTCAAACGTATTGGTTACCTGGTCGTTTAAACTTGATGGTACCTGTCCAACCATATCTGTTCCGACTTGACCCGATGTAACAAATAATCCCGCGCCCTTTGGTACTCTTGTGATATGACTATAGCTGCCAACGGGCTTCGGCATACTTTCTGGGTTTTTTCTCGTGATTTTTTCCATGTTATATCCCTCACTCACTTTGATTTTTCTGCTAGATTCTTCCTCATGTAGACAGACTTCACCAATTTCTATCTATTCTAAAAGAAAACAGCAGTGGAGTATCCATAGCCACAAGGTAAGAACATCAATATTTTCTTTTTCATGACCGGTACACTCCTTTTGATTGCGTGAGCAAGGTTTTTAGATTAACTACATAGTACCTGACAAGTGACACACAGTCAAAATGATTTATAGACGATAACGTGCAATGTCCTGATTCAATCGTATGCTTAGTTCATTGAGTCTTTCTGCTGCTTTTGCCACATTGGAGATGGCTGTCACTTGTTCGTCTGTGGATGCGGTGATCTCTTCGGTCGCAGCGGCATTTTCTTGAGAAATATGGGCTGCGCCTTGCATGGCTTTTGTGATGAGGTCGTTTTGCTCCAGCAATGCATTCAGCTCTTTTGCCATTGCGTCTGTTTCAACGATGGTTTGTGAAATCGACGTAGAGATGGCATTGAATTCATGTTCTGTGGCATGTACCGCTTTATCTAACTCAGCAAAACGATCCATTGTCTTGGACATCATACCGGCTGTTGCCGTCGTTTCTTCTTTAATGCCTTGTACCATTTGCTGAATTTGAACGGCTGATTGCTTTGTCTGCTCAGCTAAATTCCGCACTTCACTCGCCACAACCGAGAAGCCTTTGCCGTGCTCTCCTGCACGTGCTGCTTCAATGCTTGCATTCAGCGCTAGTAAATTTGTCTCATTTGAAATGCTTTCAATCGTATCTGTAATTTTAGAGATATCCTGTACTTTTGTACTTAGCTGCTCAATGCCTGCTCTAATGCCTTGAGACGCTTGTATGGATTGTTCATTTGATTGTTTTAATTGCTGAACAATTTGCTGGCCCTGCTGCGATGATTGACTCGATTGGTCAGAGATTCGTTTAATTTGATCGCTTTGTTCTTTGACATTTTCGATGGATTGATTGAACTGGGTCATTTGTTGATTGGCTGCATCAAGGTCAGATGCCTGATGAAGCGTTCCGGTCGATATGTCGCCAATGGCTCGGCCAATTTCTTCACTGCTGGCTGAGGTTTCTTCAGATATCGCCGATAAATCTGTCGCTGATTCAACAAGCTGGCTGCTCGTTTCCTGTAGACCGCTCACAAGTGTCCTGAGTTCTCCTGACATATGATTAAAGCCTTTTGCCAGCTGTCCAATTTCATCTGTTGTTTCTTTTAAACTCGTGCGTTCAAGATTCCCCGCCGCAATTTCTTTTGAAGCAGCAGTGACTTGCTTGAGCAGCCTGACTTTTCCTCGAGCAGCTAAATAAAAGACGCCAAGACTGAGAAGAGCAACACCTGCTGTAATGAGCATGATATAGAGCTTCATCTGCTCTAATTCTTTATAAAATTCATCCTGAAAGACGGCGATACCGATACTCCAATTCCAGGGCGTGAACTGACTCATATAGGCAAGCTTTTGTTTTTCTTCCCCGGTGGCATCGTCCTTATCTAAATAGGTCACATAGTGTGCATCCTCGCCTTCTGATTTGGCTCCAGCGACCATTTTTTCACGATTAATCGTATTATCTGGAATGACGCCAATGTCATTGACAGGATGGACTTGAGAGGAATAATCTGCTCCATATGCGACGAGATAGCCTTTATTTTTATAAATAAAATCTGATTTTTGAAATTGGTACCCTTTCCTGTTGTCATTTTTAGGCCCGCTCAAGTAAATACGGGCTTGTTCCTGTGCCTGTTCAAGCGTCAGTTCTTTTTTCTCTACACGATCATTCAACTGTGCAAGTGTAGCCATTGCTCCGCTGACGATGTGCTTTAAATCTGCTTTCCCGGCATCAATTAAGACATGTTTCGCTAACAAATACCCCGTTGTGCCTACAAGTCCGCCGGTTAAGATCGTGATCACGATAATGGCAGACATTAATTGAAAAAAGACACTTCTTGACGCAAACGTTTTCTTTTTCATATACAAATTCCCCCTTACATCATATATCGTCAAGCGGGGAAAACTATTAAAAAAGTCATAAAAAAATCCCTTTCACTCGTTGGAAAGGGATTTTCTGATTATCGAGCTGTTTCTTTCAGAATGGCTTGATAGAGATCGTCTGTTGGTGTGAGGCCACATACTTCTTCCAGCACACCTTCAATTCCTTTTTCTTTTCTTAATGCCTGCAAACGAACCGCTTCTTCGTCTTCGACAAAGTCATAAGCGAGAGCTGCAGCGATGCCTTTGATTAAGTACACTGGCTGTTTGATCTTTTTCGCTGGACCGATTAAACGGTCGTCTGCTCCCAGCTTTCTAAGAGGAGATCGTGCGACACGAGTGACTTCGTCGGAGATAAAAGCATTTTCGAATCGTTTGATGATTTTTTGAATATACGCATCATGTTCTTCTTTCTGAAAGCCATATGTGTCGATTAAATAACTGCCTGTTTCATGAAGTGCTCCTTCAATAACTCGGCGAATCTCTGGTGTATCGACGGCTTCTTTAATCGTTTGAACGCCTTGCTGATACCCGACATAAGCAGCTAGTGCATGCCCTGTGTTGACAGTAAAGAGTTTGCGCTCAATATACGGCGTCAAATCTTTTACAAAGGTTGCTCCTTCAATCTGAGGAACGTCACCAATAAAGCCAGTCTCATCAATGACCCACTCGAAAAAAGGCTCGACTGATACTTTCAGAATGTCCTCATGGTGCTGAATCGGAACAATGCGGTCCACAGCAGCGTTTGGAAAACCAACTGTTTGTGACAACGCTTCTTGTTCCTCTTCTGTTATATGAGAGAAAACGGCTTCTTTTAAATGAGAGCTGCCTCCAATCATATTTTCACATGCCACGATGTTGATGATATGGTCAGGCTTTTTCTGTTTTAATCCTTCAGCAATCGATGAAGCTATGATCTTCAAAACGGCTGGTCCAACAGCTGTTGTAATTAAATCGGCTGATGCGACGGCCTCTGTTAATGCCGCTGTGTCTTGTGCAGAATTGATCGCTGTCACAGGGCCGACCACTTCTTGTTTTTGACCTGGCGCTGCGAGTTCAACCGTGTATTCTCCTCTTTCATTCAGCTCGTTGATGACCGCTTCATTTACATCGGTAAAGACAAGCTCAAAGCCTGATGTTTTTAACAAAGATCCGATAAACCCTCTGCCGATATTTCCTGCTCCAAAATGAAGTGCCTTCATGTTAGTTCACCTCGTTAAAGATGGCGATCAGTTCATCCTGATCCTTTGCATGGATGATGCGTTCTACATTTTCTTCTTCTGAACAGACAATCGCAATTTGAGAAAGAATATCGAGGTGTTCGTTGTTTTTACCAGCGATGCCAAAGACAACTTTGGCGATATTTCCTTCTCCGTATTCAACACCTTCTGGAATTTGAATGATGGAAATCCCAGAATGAAGGACAGCCGCTTTCGCATCCTCTGTTCCATGAGGAATCGCAATCCCGTTGCCCATAAATGTAGATGAGATATCTTCTCTTTCAAACATTTTGTCAACATAATCACTTGTGACATAGCCGTTTGCCACTAGGACCTCGCCCGCTTTTTTAATGGCTTCTTCTTTTGAGCCTGCTTGTTCGTTTAGAAAAATATTGTCTTTTGAAAGTACTTGTTTCATGAATGATCACACACCTTTTTTAGAATGGAAAATCAGAAAAACAACCAAAACGGGGAGTTCAATAAAGAAAAATTGAACTCAACCCGTTTCGTCATGTTATTTTTTCAATTTCTCAATCAGCTCATCGTATTTCGGGCTGTTTAAGAAATTATCAACTGAGATATGCACAGCGCCCGGCAGTTTCGCCTTGGCTCTGTCTGTTAAATCTTTATGAGTAAAGACCACATCGGCGTCATCTGGGATGTTGCTGATGGATGTGTTTGTCACATCAATATCAAGCTCTGCCTTTTTGACTTTATTCTTTAAGATGGATGCGCCCATCGCACTTGAGCCCATTCCTGCATCGCAGGCAAAGATGATTTTGTTCACGTCATCTGGATTGACATCACTTGGAGATGCTGCTTGCTCATTTGCTTCAGCATCTTCTTTTTGAGCTGTAAGAGCCGCGGCTGCAGCGCTTTTCTTCCCTTTCATGTCCTGCATCTTTTCTGTTGCTGCTGTTAGATCCTCATCAACAGCTTTTGAAGCCTTCAAAATCACAGAAGCGACAAGGAATGATACGACGGCTGCCACGACAACACCTGCAAGAACGGCAAGGTGTCCGCCTTTTGGTGACATCAGCATGAGGGCGATAATACTTCCTGGTGACGGCACAGCCTTTAAGCCTGCATTTAACAGGGTAAAGGTCAGAACGCCGCTTGCTCCCCCTGCAATAACCGCCAAAATGAGCTTTGGTTTCATTAAGATGTACGGGAAGTAAATCTCATGAATTCCTCCTAGGAATTGAATGACAATCGCACCCGGTGCAGACTGTTTCGCATTTCCTCTACCAAAGAACATGTACGCAAGTAGAACACCTAACCCTGGTCCTGGGTTTGTTTCAAGCAAGAACAGAACGGACTGCCCTGTCTTTGCCGCTTGCTCCACCCCTAAAGGACCTAAAATTCCTTGGTTAATCGCATTGTTTAAGAACAAGACTTTCGCTGGTTCAATGAAAATACTTGCCAGCGGAAGCAAATGTGCATTCACAATGATATCTACACCTGCTGCAAGGGCTTTATTTAGACCAAGTACCACTGGGCCGATGGCGTAGAAGGCAATCGCGACAAGAATGGCACCTAGAATCCCTGCCGTAAAGTTATTCACAAGCATCTCAAAGCCCGATTTGATTCGATCTTTGAACAGCTGATCAATTTTCTTAATCAAGTAACCGCCAAGTGGTCCCATGATCATGGCACCTAAAAACATTGGAATGTCCGAACCGACAATGACCCCAATCGTCGCGGTTGCACCGAGTACCCCGCCTCGGTGGTCGTATACGAGCTTACCGCCTGTGTAACCGATTAAGAGCGGCAGTAAGTAGTTGATCATTGGACCAACAAGTGAAGCTAATTGTTCATTTGGCAAATAGCCACTCGGAATGAACAATGCCGTAATGAGTCCCCAAGCGATAAATGCTCCAATATTCGGCATAATCATGCCGCTTAAATAGCTTCCAAAGCGCTGTACTTTTACGCGGAATCCGCTTTTTTCCTGCATCTATGAAAACTCCTTTCTTCTCTCCCTTTATTCAGGGCTTTATAGGTCAAAAGATATAAGAACAAGTGTCAGTGAAGCCCTTAACCTTATCGTAAAACGCTTTCACTTTCCCTTCAATTGAAACTAAATGTCACTTTGTCACTTAGTGTGTGACAAAATTGAAATATGATGTGAATTCTCTGTCAGAGCATAGGACAAATGGAGTAAAAAGGTTGACGCGCCGTGGTTTTGATGCAAAATTCATTGGAATTTCACAACTTTCAAATAGTCTCTTCTTGTTTCCTCTTCTTAAATCGACTAGGCTTATACATGATCAAACCTATTCAATCAAGAAATGTCTGCGCAGACATGACACAGAAAAAGTGAACCATCTTGCTGTTTGTTTCGTTTACCTTTTAGAGTGAGCGGCACAATAGGAGGAGCGGTTTTTTCTGTGACTCACAGTTTACTGCCGCTTTCTTTCTGATACATGAGACATTTTCATAGGTAGAAAGGCGGTTATTTATCTTGTTGAAACATAGTAAGTGGATTCTGCTCCTTATCGTCACGTTCGCTTTTTTCATTCCAAAGGAAGCAGTTGCTCATGCATACGTCGTCAGCTCAAATCCAGCGGCAAATGAAGAGCTGGAGAAGCAGCCTCCTTCAGTCTCTATCACATTTAGTGAAGGAATCGAAAGTGGATTTCATGCCATTAAGGTGCTAAATGCAAAAGGTGATCGTGTGGATAAAGGAGATACGGTCATTAAAGATCAAAAAATCATGGAAGCTGCTTTAAAAAAGGATTTACCAAAGGGGATTTATACCATTCAGTGGAATGCGGTATCAGCAGACGGACACTCTGTCTCTGGCATGATCCCGTTTAGTATCGGCAAAGCGGGTGGCGGTTTTGACCAATTAGATCAAGGTCAAACGAATGAATCCATCGATGTAGCCTCGACCATTGATAAAGCCTTACTTTATACGTCGTTTAGCTTATTTCTCGGGACCATTTTGTTTGGACTGTTTTGGTTTAAAACAGCCATTTCTCCTGTATTAGTGAAACGAATGAAACGGCTTTTGACTTTGTCACTGATCATGATGGGCGGAGCACTCGTGTTCCAGCTGCCAATTCAAACAAAATCAGCGGCAGACGTGTCCTTTTTGGGGGCATTTCAACCATCCCTCTTACAAGAAACCATTGCGTCGACTTCTGGCGGTAGTTTGTGGATGATGCTCATGGTGTCATTTGTTCTTCTGACCATTTGGAGCATAGTCGCGATGAAAAAAGGGGATTTCACATCTTTTCGGGTCTGGTTGTTTCCACTGCTCTTATTCGCAGTGCTTCTCTGGCTGAAGGCACAAATCGGACATCCAGCAGCAACCGATAATAAAATACTGACAACGTCACTTGATTTCATCCATCTCGTTTCTGCATCGATCTGGGTCGGTGGTTTAACAGCCATTGTGCTTTTATTGTTGAAGAAGCTGCCAAATGAAGATCAGCCGCTCATACGGAGTACGTTAACAGCGTTTCACCCTTGGGCGCTGCTCTCTGTTGGACTCATTGTGTTTTCAGGATTTGTGAATGCCATCTTCATTTTGCAATCGTTTGATGCTCTTTTCGAATCAGCGTATGGACGAACCTTTTTAATCAAGCTTGGTTTATTTATCTTGATGGGCCTTCTAGGACTTGTCCATTACTTGATGCTGAGATGGGAAAAGAAACAGAAACAAAACGTTTCGTTACGAGCTGAGTGGATTATCGGAATCGCCATTTTGTTATTAACGGCTGTGTTTACCAATATTCCGAGCCCTCCTCCGCCTGCACCTGAGCCATTCTTCGGCGCAAACCAAGTGGAGCATCGTGACATTGTGTCCATGAGCATTACCCCGAATGCTCCGGGGAAAAACACATTCGAGGTCGCATTTACGAAGAAGGATGGACAAACGATTACAGATATTCAATCTGTGTCAGCCAAGATCCATAAAGTCGCCTTATTCGGGGAAGAGAAACCGAGTGAATTTCAGCTGAAACGATTAAAAAATGGTCATTTCTCTGCTGAAAACCTCTTGTTAAATGAAAAAGGTACTTGGAAAATTGAAATCCATGCATTAACTGGTTCTTTTGAAAATATCGATACCACATTTATTAGAAGAAACTAAAAGGAGTTCATACCATATGAAAAAATACGTTAAAGCTTTATTACCAATGCTTCTCGCTTCATTTTTATTGGCGATTCCTGTGAGTGCTCATGTCACAGTCAAGCCTGATACGTCTGCGACAAATGCGTGGGAAACCTATACGTTAAAAGTTCCTTCTGAGAGTGACAGTCCAACCACTAAGGTTGTCGTGACAATACCTAAAGGTGTAGAATTCCAGCAATATGAGCCAGTCCCTGGATGGAAAACGTCAACTGAAGAAAAAGATGGCAAGGTGACAAGAGTGACTTGGGAAGCAACGGGTAAAGGCGTGCTTGCCGGACAGTTCCAGCAATTCGTTTTTGTAGCGAAAAACCCTGAAAAAGCAGGTGAAGCTGCATGGGATGCATATCAATATTATAAAGATGGAACGGTCGTTGAATGGACAGGCGATAAAGATGCTGATAAGCCGCATTCCATCACAAACATTGTGGCATCTAATACGGTAACGGATTCACATGGACAAGAAAAACCAAAAGAAGAAAAGGCATCTGAAACAGCCTCCAACTCTTCCTCACCACTTGTGCTAGGGTTGTCCATTGCTGCTCTAGTCGTAGCACTGATTGCACTGGGACTTGCTTTTAGAAAGAAATAATTGATTCGTAAGCGATCGTTTTCACGGAAACGATCGCTTTCATTTCTATCCACCTTATTTGAACACGAGATGCAAGGCTTTGCCTGCAAACTAGGACGATCAACTTCCATTTCCCCAACCTATTATTACCAACATAGGATTGAATAGGGTAATGGTGCATGCCATAATGAGACACATGACCACCTAGGAGGCTATAAGATGAACCATCTAATTATATTTGCTCATCCCCAGCAAAGCTTAAATCAAACCTTATTAGATCTTGTTGTCAGCACTCTTTTGAACAATGGTCATGAAGTGACTGTTCGTGATGTCTATGCTCTTGGTTTTTCGCCAGAGCTAAGCATGTTGGAAAAGGCTGCGATCAAACGGGGTAATGTCCCAATTGCCATTCAAACAGAGCAGAAGCTGATTCAGCAAGCAGATGTCCTAACGTTTATTTTTCCCATTTGGTGGACAGGCTTACCCGCTATGCTAAAGGGCTATGTAGAACGCGTTTTTTCTGAGGGCTTCGCTTATCAAATCAATGAGCAGGGGGCTATTGAAAACCTGCTTCGGCACAAAAAAGGTGTCATTATCAACACGCACGATGCTCCAAGGACCTTTCTTGACTCTAAGCGGATCATTTCCGCCTCCCATCGCATGACAACAGATACAGAAGTCTTCAATTTTATTGGTGTTGAGCCTGTTGAACGACTTTTGTTCAGCAGCATGGAGCAGGCACCAGCAGATTACATCCACGAAATTCTGAAAGAAACAAAAGAAACAGTGGAGCAGCTTTTTCCGCCGGCTGTTTAACATAAAAAAGACTGCCGAGATTCCTTCTTCGGACAGTCTTTTTCACGTTTATTCGTCTAAACCAATGGATACATATTTGGTTTCTAAATAGGGTTCGATGCCTTCGATGCCGCCTTCACGGCCAATTCCGCTTTCTTTCATTCCTCCGAATGGTGCTTGAACAGCCGATGGACCGCCATCATTCCAGCCGATTATCCCGTAATCAAGATTCTCTGACATGTAAAGTCCGTTTCGATAATTTTCTGTAAAGAAATAAGCTGCAAGACCAAAAGGTGTATCGTTCGCTAATTCAATCGCTTCATCTAGCGTTTTGAACGTCGTAATCGGCGCCACTGGCCCAAAGGTTTCTTCATGCATAATGTTCATTGAAGGGTCTACATGTGTGAGAACCGTTGGCTGGACAAAATAATACGACTTTTCATCATCGAAATGCGTATCTCCGCCGACAAGAATTTTCGCTCCTTTATCGACTGCATCTTGAATTTGACCGACAATTTTATCAAAGCCGCGCTTATTGATAATTGGGCCGATGGATGTGCCTTCTTCAAAGCCATTTCCCACTTTCAGCTTTTCTACTTCTTTGCTGAAGCCTTGAGCAAATGCTTCATGAATGTCTTCATGTACAATTAAGCGGTTGGCACAGACACAGGTTTGTCCTGCATTACGGAACTTAGATGCCACTGCTTGTTTGACAGCTAGTTCAAGATTGGCATCTTTGTCTACGATGAGCGGAGCATGACCGCCAAGCTCCATTGATACGTGCTTGACTGTACTCGCACTGTTTTTGATCAGATGCTTTCCGACTGGCGTTGAGCCTGTGAACGTGATTTTGCGAATCAATGGACTATCTGTGAATATTTCACCGACTTCTTTTCCATCTCCAACCACCCATTGCAGTGCATCCTCTGGAATTCCAGCTTCGTGGCCTAATTTCACAAGTTCAATAGCCGTCATCGGCGTGTCTTCAGCAGGTTTCACAATAAACGTACAGCCCGCTGCAAGTGCTGGTGCAGCCTTTCTCGTGATCATGGCTGCTGGGAAATTCCACGGTGTAATGGCCGCAACAGGACCAACTGGCTGCTTTGTGACAAAAAGGCGTTTGTTCGTCGTATGTGACGGAATGGTTCTGCCGTATATCCGTTTGGCTTCCTCTGCGTACCATTCAATGTATCCAGCTGCATAGACGATTTCGCCTAATGCTTCTTGATACGGCTTCCCGTTTTCTTCCGTGATGATTTTCGCGAGCCTTTCTTTATGTTCAATCATGAGGTCAAACCACTTGCGAATGATATTGGCACGTTCATGCGCAGACATTTTTGCCCATGCTTTGAATGCTTTGTGTGAGCGGGTAATGGCGTCTTCGATCTGTTCTTTTGTATGCTGAGCAACTGAAGCAATTTCTTCTCCTGTTGCAGGATTATACACTTTGAGTTCGTTTGTCATGCTCTACCGTCTCCTTCGTTCTTGGATTCATTACATATAGTATATACCCAATGAGTGCCCAACCTAAAAGCAATATCCATTCAGCTGGCCATGATAAGGAGGCCGGCATTCCTGGAAAATAAAATGAAAGAAAAAGGAGACTCAGCCCGATAGCTAAAACGCCTGTCGTCCGCCAATACTTAATGCGGTATGGACGCTCAAGCTCTGGTTCTGCTTTTCGAAGTCTCATAAAGGCAATGGACACTATTAAGTACCCAACGATAATTCCGACACCGCCCGCATTGACAATCCACACGAGGGCAGGACGCCCTAGTAATGGAGCAAAAAAAGCCAAAGCACCAAGAAATAAAATGGCATTTGTCGGCGTTTTATACTTTGGATGAATATACGCAAACCATTTGGAAATCATGCCTCTTTCCGCCATCGCATATAGAATACGGCTTGCACCGATGATAAAAGCATTCCAGCTCGTCACAATCCCTGCTACACCGCCAATGACAAGCACTGTTCCAAACGCCTGATGACCGAGCAGCTGCACCATCGCATCTGCTGTCGCCAATGAAGAGGCTTCAAGCTGTCCTTTTGACAGCCCCGCAGCTACCCCAAAGACAATAAGCAGATAAAATACGACCGCACTCACGATGGAGATAATTAATATTCTCCCAATGATTTTCTTTGGCGCATTAATCTCTGCTGCTACTTGCGGAATCACATCAAATCCAACGAATAAAAAAGGAATCATGACTAACACGGCCATAAGACCGCCAACCCCGCCTTGAAACATTGGCTCAAGGTTTGCAAAATCTCCATTAAATGTCGCGCCACCTAAAAGGAGAAAGCCTGTCAAAATAATCGCTACAGTGAACACAGACTGAAAAATGGCCGCAGGCTTTGCCCCAATGTAATTCAGTGCTGTTAAAAACAATGCACCACCAGATCCAATCAACACCCATGTGAAATAAACGTCCCATCCCCCTATATTCCATAGGAAGCCAACATGCTGTGTTGGAATGACATAATCAATGACAGTCGGCAAGGCAACAGCTTCAAACGTAATGACGGACACATAACCAAACAATACGCCCCATGCTGAGACGAACGCTGATTTCATCCCAAATGCCCGCTGGACAAAGACGAGCCCTCCTCCCGTCTCTGGAATTGCAGACGAAAGCTCAGCATACGTGAGTCCAATAAAGATGACGAGAATACCGCCGATGACAAAGGCGATGACACTGCCTAAAAATCCTGCTGTTAAAATCCAATCTCCCGAAAGTACAACCCAGCCCCATCCAAGCATTGCACCAATGGATAAAAACAGTACGTCAGACTGCGACATGGTTTTTGCCATTTGTTGTTTTTGCATACAACCATCCCCCTTTGTTGTTTAGCGTGCTTTGAAGGCGTCCTCGATGATCCCTAGTCCTTCATTCAGCAGCTCATCTGTGATGACAAGTGGTGTTAAGAAGCGAATAATATTCCCATTAATCCCTGCCGTTAATAAGAGCAGCCCGTGCTCATTTGCATATGCTGCAATCGCTGCGGCTGTTTTCTTATCTGGTGTACGCGTTTTTTGATCTTCCACAATTTCAATCGCCGCCATTGCCCCTAACCGGCGGACCTCCCCAATGAATGGATACGTTGTTCTCCAATCATTTGCTTTCTCCTCAATAACTTGTCCGATCTGTTCAGATCGTTGATTCAGTTGTTCTGTTTCAATAATATCAAGAACCGCTAGCGCTGCCACACACCCTAATGGACTTCCTGCATAAGTTCCCCCGAGCTCACCTGGATCTGCCGCATCAAGCATTTCCTTTCTGCCTACTACACCGCTTAGCGGCAATCCAGCGGCAAGAGATTTTGACACCGTGATTAAGTCCGGCACTACATCAAAGTGCTCAATGGCAAAATATTTCCCTGTTCTCGCAAAGCCTGTTTGGATCTCATCTGCCACAAACACAATTCCGTGCTCCTGACAGAATGAAGCAACATGCTGAACAAAACGCTTCGATGGTACAATGAATCCGCCCTCCCCTTGGACTGGTTCCATGACCACACATGCAACGGTTTCTGGTGCAACGGCTGCGACGAAGAATTGATTGAATTGATCAATGATGTACTCATCGTAGGCTGCATCGCTTAATCCTTCTGGCTTTTGATAGTAATAAGGGTACGGTGCTTGATACACCTCTGACGCAAATGGTCCGAACCCAAATTTATATGGCTTGACCTTGCTCGTCATGCTCATCGTCATATTCGTTCTGCCGTGAAAACCTCTTGTAAACGACACAACGGCCTGTCTTTTCGTATATTTACGTGCAATTTTCACCGCATTTTCAACAGCTTCTGCACCTGAATTGAGAAAAATGGCTTTCTTGTCATGATCGCCTGGTGTGAGGCGGCATAGCTTCTCTGCCAATTCAATATACGATTCGTACATCATGACGTTGAATCCTGGGTGAATCAGACTGTCTGCCTGTGCTTTGACGGCTTCCACAACCTTTGGATGTGAATGGCCTACATTTAATGTACCGATAGCGCCTGCAAAATCGATAAAACGTTTCCCATCGATATCGAACAGCTCGGCTCCCTTCCCCTTCGCTGCAAGATGACGGTTGCCATTACTCACGCCTCTTGCGACGTATTGGTCTCTTTTCCCCTGCCATTCTTCTGTTGAAAAACGGTTTGTTGTCGTTTGACTCATTGTCATCCATCCCCTTTATGTCTTTTTTATTATTCTGAATATTTTTTGGTATGATAGAAAGTACCAATATCATTTTTTTCATGGTACCAGAGAGGATGGAATGACGAGATGCTGACAATTCAACTAGATCAAACAGGGGCAAACGGATTTATTTATCATCAAATTTATACGAAAATTAAAGGTGAAATTTTAAATCGAAACCTTCAGCCGCACGATCAATTACCCTCTAAACGAGAGTTAGCAGATACATTAAACGTCAGCGTGAATTCAGTGAATGGCGCGTATCAGCAGCTGCTTGCTGAGGGATATTTATATTCGGTCGAACGCAAAGGCTTTTTTGTGGAGTCATTAGAAACGTTTCATGAGTCAGGTCAGCTGAAACCCTCGTCCCTTCCAGCAGATTTAAAGGAGGAGCCGATTGCACGGGACGACTGGTATTCCTTTTCACATATCTCTGTTGATACAGCCAATTTTCCATTTAAAAGCTGGCTGAAAAGTGAACAAAAGGCGATCAGCCTCCATCAAGAAGCGTTTGGTGAGCTTCCGCATCCACAAGGTGTGTACGAGCTTCGGGAAACGATTGCCCGGTTGATCGGGCTTGCGCGAGGGGTCAAATGCTACCCAGAACAGCTCATTTTAAGCGCAGGCACGCAGTCACTTATCCATTCTTTATCAAGCATTCTTCCAGCCGATCAAGTATACGGATTAGAAAACCCTGGCTATCGCCGGCTCTATCAAATGCTGAAAAACAATCATCACCGAATTGAAACGATTGGCATTGATCAAAAAGGGGTGCGGATGAGTGACATTCACAAAAAACAGCCGAATGTCTTAATCATTACCCCTTCACATCAATTCCCAACAGGGGTAATTATGCCGATTTCCCGGCGGATTCAGCTCTTAAACTGGGCAGCCGATCATCCCGGTCGTTATATCATTGAGGATGATTATGACAGTGAATTCAAGTATGGTACAGACAGCATTCCAGCGCTGCAAAGTTTGGATCGATATGACAAAGTCATTTATATGGGGACCTTTTCAAAGTCATTGCTGCCAGGCTTAAGACTAAGCTACATGGTGCTCCCGCAGCATTTATTGAGACGCTATAAGAAAGAACAGCACTTCTTCATTCAAACAGCCAACCTTTTTACACAATACACCCTTCTTCATTTTATAAAAGATGGGGCGTATCAGCGGCATATTAAGAGGATGAATGGTTTATATGAGGAAAAGCGGAAGCAGCTCATTGAAGAGCTCGACACGGTTTTTACTGACAATGTACGGATTATTGGGGAAAATGCTGGACTTCATTTTATCGCAGAGTTCCGCTCAAACCGCACGCAGCATGAGATTTTACAGCGAGCCAAAGAAAGAAAGCTTAAAATGTACGGGATGGACCGTTTTACCCTTGATGAGCAATTGCCGGGGCATCAGGAAGGCTTTGTTCCACTCGTCCTCGGCTTCTCTCATATGCGGCCAGAGGATATTGAGCCGGCGGTGAAAAGGCTGTATGAGTCGATTTATGGGAAATAAAACAGCCAGCTGCTTTACAGACAGCTGGCTTACCACCGCTCTTTATCTACGGCTAAAATGGATGACACGAGTCCAGGAAAAGCGGTCTCGATGTCTTCTTTTCTTAAAGAATAGTAGCGGTGTTTACCGTCAATTCTCACTTTCACGACGCCTGCCTCCCTCAGCACTTTGAAGTGATGAGAAAGCGTAGATTTGGCAATATTCATCTCATACGTACCGCATGTCCTCTCGCCCGCTTCTGCTAAGCAGCGGACAATTTCTAACCGGATTGGATCAGCCAATGCGTGCAGCACAGAAATCAGTCTTATGTCTTCTTGAGTTGGATGGATTGGATTATTCATACGATAAATGTATCGTATTTTGTGCCAACATACAATCTCATGACTCGCCTCATACAAAGTAACGATACATCCTTTGGAAACGACTATGACTATATAAAAGCTGTCTTGAAGGGAAGGAACTGTCTATCAAGCAAATGTAGATTGGACCCATCAACTAACCGTCACTAAAGATCAGCAAGTAGGTGTCATTCAGAAAACAGCTGCCAAGAATTTTGATCACGGCACAGCTTCCAGGTTAAAAAAAGGGAAAGCTATATACTGTGTAAAGCAGCGAAAAGACCTTTTGATCGTCGAACTTAACGGACAGATCATCATATATGCCGCACATGCGGAAGGATAAAATACCTGTCATATAGATAGGTATTTTTTAAGTTTCTTTTCTTGTCATGGGTCATTGGTTTTGTTATCATTGCAAAAGTGACCACTCGGTTTCCATTGTGACCATATGGTTTTACCGATTCGGAAAGGACTTATGAAGATGAACGAAAAGCAAGAAGAGATTTTGCGGGTTTCAAAGAAATTATTTTCTCAAAAAGGCTATATGAGTGTCTCCATGCAGTCAATTGCCGATGCCTGTAAAATATCAAAAGCGTCCATTTATAAACTGTTTGATTCAAAGGAAGCTCTTCTATTAGAACTGATTAAATACAATCAGTGCAAAATGAGAGAGATTTCTCAGATCATTCATTCAGAAACGACGCTGTCCAAGAAGGAAAAATTCACAAAGAAGATTAAGCTTGAGCTTGAAGAGTTTAAAGAGAATCATAAATTTTTGAATATGCTGTCCTTTGAAGCTTTTTCGCAGCATTCGCCCATTGTCATTAAGCATTTACGTGAGACACGCTCCATTATCATGCAGCGGCACAGAGACATTATTTTAAGCACATATGGTGAATCTGTTGCGCCTTATGTCTGGGATCTTGTGATCGTCCTCAACGGATTAATGAGAGAATTCATCTTAATGCTGGCGATTGAGCACAAGAACATCCAATTAGAAAATGCCGCCGAAATGATTATCGGCGTGATGGACCGTGTGTCGAAAAAGCCTTGTTCCATTGAGCCTGTGTTAACAGATCAGCTGATGGACTCTTATTTGCTTTCTTCACAGGACGAATATGATGAAGAAAAGCTTGTCATCTCGTCCTTAACGAAGATCAAACAAGAGCTTCACGCACTGCCAAACGGAGAAGAAAAGGACGATCTCCTCTCTGCGTTTGAGCTGCTGAGCCAAGAATTATCAAAGGACCAACCGAGAACCTTTTTAATCAGCTCATTGCTCGATTATTTAGGTAAAAACAGCGTTTTATCACAAAACGTGTCACAGCTGAAAAGCATCATTCTATAGATAAAGAAGGGATAACATGAACCAATCAACAACATCGTATAATCGATCTGTGATTGTGGGGATTTTCCTCGTTGGGGCATTCGTCGCGATTTTAAACCAAACGCTGCTCATTCCAGCGATCCCACATATCATGGAGGAATTCAATATTGATGTCAGCAAGGGACAGTGGCTCACCACAGCCTTTATGCTGACAAACGGGATTCTCATCCCGATCACGGCTTTCTTAATCGAGAAATTTTCAAGCCGTTCTTTAGTTTTAACGGCGCTTAGCATCTTTACAGCCGGTACAATTCTTGCCGCATTTGCAACGAATTTCCCTGTATTACTTGCAGCGCGTATTGTGCAGGCAGCCGGCGCAGGGATTTTAATGCCGCTGATGCAAACGATCTTTTTAACCATTTTCCCGAAAGAAAAGCGCGGGCAGGCGATGGGCATGGTCGGTCTTGTCATTTCGTTCGCACCAGCGCTTGGGCCGACACTTGGCGGCTGGATTGTTGATTCCTTCAGCTGGAAGTTCTTGTTCTATATTGTTCTGCCAATCGGTATCATTGATCTCATTCTTGCTTTCTTCTTAATGAAAAATGTAACGCAGCAAAGAGAGACACGTATTGATGTTTTATCAGTCATCTTGTCGTCCTTCGGTTTCGGCGGGCTGCTTTACGGATTTTCTAGTGTCGGAACATATGGCTGGACGAGTGCCACTGTCCTCATATCGCTGATTGTCGGCGCTGTGAGCTTGTTCTTCTTTATTCTGCGCCAGTCGAATTTGAC
Organism: Bacillus sp. MZGC1; assembly: GCF_002998605.1. Classification (NCBI taxonomy): domain Bacteria; kingdom Bacillati; phylum Bacillota; class Bacilli; order Caryophanales; family Bacillaceae; genus Bacillus; species Bacillus sp. MZGC1. The sequence continues at coordinate 246,694 of NZ_PVRE01000004.1, read as the reverse complement.
AAGACCGATGCTTGAATTTGGTGTCTTTAAGTTTGCGATCTTTAGCTTAACGACCTTCCTTGGGATGCTTGTCTTTGCTTTATTGATTGGGACAGAGACGATTCTGCCGCTCTATACGCAAAATGTCAGAGGATTGTCTGCTCTTGATACAGGACTGATCTTATTGCCTGGTGCTCTCTTTATGGGGCTCCTCTCACCAATTATTGGACGGATTTTTGATAAAGTCGGTGGAAAAGGGCTGGCATTAGGCGGGTTTACGATACTTACTGTTACTACCCTGCCATTTATGCTGCTCACCCTTGATTCATCCATCGCCCTCATTACGGTCGCCTACACGCTTCGCTTAATCGGGGTTGGGATGATCATGATGCCGCTGACAACAGCAGGTATTAACTCTTTACCGCCTCATTTGATCCCGCATGGGACAGCGATGAATAACACGATGAGACAAATGGGCGGCTCCATTGGGACGGCTGTGCTTGTCTCCATCATGAGCAGTTCTGCTGCAAATGCAGAATTAGCCAGCCCATTAAAATCAGCCGTTCACGGCATGAACACATCATTTATCGTGTCTGGTTTGATTGCGGTCCTTGGACTCGTCCTCTCTTTTTTCTTAAAGGAAAAACGCGAGAATAAAGTGATGAAGCAGGAGCTATCTTCCTCCTCATCTTCTTCATAAGAAAAGAGCTCGGCATATTGCCGGCTCTTTTTTCATATACTCACGCTATATCGTCCTCTCCAAAAGGACATTTGTATTTACAGCGAAGAAAAACCTTGATAATTTAAAGAAAAGAGTTGATAATAGGAACTATTCAATTTGTGAGAAAATTTTTACTATAGGAGATGTATGCATTGAAGGTCGTTAAATTTGGTGGCAGTTCACTTGCATCTGGCAAGCAGCTGCAAAAGGTATTTGACATTGTAACAGCAGATCCAGCTCGAAAAGCAGTCGTTGTTTCCGCACCAGGAAAACGGCATTCAACGGATACGAAGGTCACCGATCTATTAATTAGCTGCGGTGAGCAATATTTACGTTTAGGCGAAGCACACGATTTACAGGAAGCCGTCATCGAACGGTATGCCTCCATTGCGGATGAACTCGGATTAAGTCATGACGTGATTGACACCATCAGGCAAGATCTAGACGCCCTCTTACAGGCTGATTCGTCTCGTCCAGAGCGATATCTTGATGCCATCAAAGCAAGCGGTGAAGACAATAACGCAAAGCTCATTGCCGCCTATTTCCGCCATCAAGGTGTCGAAGCTCACTATGTGAATCCAAAGGAAGCTGGTTTATTTGTGAGCGATGAGCCTGGCCAAGCGCAAGTCCTTCCGGAGTCATATGATCATTTGTACAAATTAAGAGGGCGCTCTGGCATCATCATATTCCCTGGCTTTTTTGGCTTTAGCCTATCGGGAGATATTGTCACCTTTTCTCGCAGCGGCTCCGATATTACCGGTTCCATTTTAGCAAACGGTTTGAAGGCAGAAGTGTATGAAAACTTTACAGATGTGGATGCTGTTTACGCTGTTAATCCAACGATCGTTCATGAGCCGAAGGAGATTACAGAGCTGACGTACCGGGAAATGCGCGAGCTGTCCTATGCTGGTTTTTCTGTGTTCCATGATGAAGCACTCATTCCAGCCTTCCGTGCAGGCATTCCTGTGCAAATTAAAAACACCAATAATCCCTCGGCAAAAGGCACAAAAATCGTGAACCAGCGAGATCATACAAATGGACCCGTTGTCGGAATCGCCTCAGACAGCGGATTTTGCAGCATTTATATTAGCAAGTATTTGATGAACCGAGAAGTCGGTTTTGGACGCAAGGTGCTGCAAACACTAGAGGAATATGGGCTTACGTATGAACACGTCCCTTCTGGCATTGATGATATGAACATTATTTTAAGACAGGATCAGCTGGAGGAGCAGCATATTGAACAAGAGCTGCTCGACCGCTTGAAGCTCGTGCTTGATGCAGATGAGGTCGTTTTAGAGCCGAATCTCTCACTCATTATGGTTGTAGGAGAAGCGATGCGTCACAATGTTGGAACCACAGCAAGAGCGGCAGAGGCGCTGTCAAAAGCGAAGGTCAATATTGAAATGATCAATCAAGGCTCTTCAGAGGTCAGCATGATGTTTGGCGTCAAAGCGGCTCAAGAAAAAGAAGCCGTGCAAGCGTTGTATGAAGAATTTTTCTCTATGTCTACCGTCCCTGTCTCCCTTTAATAAGCAGGCTGCCAGATCTCAGGATCGGCAGTCCTTTTTGTTCTCGCCAGATTCACATGGATTTGCGCATTAAAATATATCTATTTCTCGTTTCATTTTGTATGATAGAGACAAACCAACTATTGTTCCGGCCTATGATCGGAGCTACAAGGAGTCCTAAAACAATGCCTCGTCAACAACTATTAAAACAGTTTCGCAATTTTCATGATGCTTCTACGAGTATTTTAAATATGATGAGTCAATTCACTGATGTAAACACACTGTTTATTGCTAAAAACGATCAAACCACCAATCAGATTGTAAAGGTGCTGAATCATGATGAGCAGCTTCTTGAAGAAGGAGAAGAAATTCCTTACGAGAAGACATTTTGCAAACTGGCGGTCGATCATCAGGATACGCTTGTGATTCCTGATATATCATTGGATGATCGTTCTAAATACTTAGAAGTCACGAAACGTCTTCAAGGCGGATCATTCATCGGAGTGCCGATTAATTTTACAGATGGCACAAACTACGGAACGATTTGCGGGCTTGATCTAAGGCCGCAGCAATTCACAGAAGAGCATGTGCATATGTTTGAAACGATGGCTTCTCTATTAAGCTACGTCCTCGAACTCGACCGTGCCAACCGGCAGATTCAGCAATTATCTGTACCGATCGTCCCAGTTGTTGACGGTGTCGCCGTGCTTCCTCTCCTAGGTGATATCGAAGAGACACGTGCTCAGCATATTTTAGAAACCATTTTACAGGAAAGTTACAGACTGTCGCTCTCTCATTTGGTCATTGATGTATCGGGAACAAAACGCCTGAATGAACAGAGCATTCAATATTTGGTCAGCTATGCACAAACGCTGAGACTTTTAGGAATTTCGGCTGTTTTAACAGGGATTAAACAAGATCTTGCTCTAAGTGCGATTCAGTCGAATATTTCATTTAAAGACATCACCATCCGGAAAGACTTGCCGCAGGCACTTGCTCATATTGGCTTGACGTTTACTAAAATGGAATAAGAAATGATACACAAAAAGGGCTAAATAAATTTTAGCCCTTTTCTTCTTTTTAAATCATGCCAGCAGCTGCAAATAAGAAGAATCGTTTCCGTCTTCAATAACTTGTAAAATCTGCTGTGCATGCGATGTGTCTGTGATACTGTTTAATTTTTGCATGATGTCTTCTTTCGATAGTGCATGGCCTGGTGCGCCCCGCGGAAGATCGACTCGTTTGCTAATGATGGTGCCATCAGATAAGGTAAGCTTCACAATCGTAAAGCGACCTTTTGGGACAGCCTCTGGATGGGGTTCTGTCGTTTGATCATATTCTCTGCTCACCCGCTTCATCCATGTGCGCATGTCTGATGGAATGGTTTTTTTCGTAAAGGCATCCAGCGTAAGCGTCTGTCCAAATACGGCAAGTGCGATGACATATTCGACACTGAATCGTCCTTCTTCGCCCGTCAAAGGTGTCCGCTCAATAAGCGCTGCATCTCCATCAGGCGGGAATAGGACCTCTGCTTGTTTCACCTGATCCGATAAGAAAGTATACTCTTTCATTAAGGATAGAATCGCATCGGCTGCATGATGCGCAGCTGAGCAGAACGGGTATACTTTGAACCACAGCCCCGGCGAGACAATTCGCCACGTTGTACCATATCCCTCTAGTAAACGACTTTCCGCGCGCTCCTGATCTCCATAGAGAGAAAAGAAACCAAGCGTACCATCAAGAACCGATTTATTCCCGCCAAAACCTGAACAAGCTAAGTCCATAGACCAGACGGCTGTTTTAGCCGCTAAGCCGGCTTGTAATGGTTTCATATCAGAACCGAACTGCTTTCTCATTCCGGCTGATTGCGCTCCGGCAAAGCCGATTGCCTTCGCCAGCTCTTCCTGCGAGACTTGTTTTAAATACCCAATGGCACATACTGCTGCAATGGCTCCGAGGGTTCCAGTATTATGCCAGCCCCGCTCATAATGCGCCTTGCCGATGGATTCGCCAAGCCTTGCCATCACTTCAACGCCTGTAATGTAGGCTGCTAAAAATCGATCACCATACCCTTTGCTGTCTGTCAGCTGTGAAAGCAATGCTGGGATGATCACCGCACTGGGATGTCCTCTCACATCTGAGTGCACATCATCATAATCAAGGGCGTGGATCAAGTAGCCGTTCAGCATGGCTGCGGCTTGACGGCTGACCTTCTTCCCTTGTCCAATGACAGGAATTTGAGCGGCTCCGCCTTCTTGTTCCACAAGTGCCATGAGCTTTTGAATTCCTTCATCCTCTTTCGCAGCAAGCGCCGCCGCCGCAGCATCTAACAGACCATTTCGAGCCATTTCTACCGCCCGCTGATCTTGAAGTGGATCAGCTACAAGCACAGCCTCTGCCAATTTTTTTGTTAGTTCCATGATCGTGACTCCAATGCCTGAACAGCAAGCTCGGAAAAGAAGGCAGCGGCAACAGGGAGTGCTTCTTCATTTAATGTAAAGGCAGGGTGATGCCATTCCTCGGTACCGCTTGTCCCCATCCATACGAAAAAGCCTGGAATGTGTTCTTGATAAAGGGCAAAATCTTCTCCGCCCGGTGACTGCTCTGCCTGAACTACTGTGAGATCCAGCGCATCTGCCGTTTCTTCGACCACCTTTGTCAAACGCTCATCATTCAACACAGAAGGCAAATACGGATGCCATTTCACTTCGCCTTTTGCCCCAAATCCTTCGGCAATCCCACTCACGATTTGTTTCATGAGATCTGGAATCATCGCTCTCACTTCAGGCTCAAACGTCCGAACGGTTCCTTCCATCTCAACACGATCAGGAATCACATTCCATGAAGTACCGCCTTGAATGCGTGTGATACTGACTACTGCATGATGCAATGAGCTGATGCGGCGGCTGACGATTTGCTGAAGAGCACTTGTGATCTGCCCGCTGATGGCAATCGGGTCCACCGTGTGATTCGGAATACCTGCATGGCCACCTGTTCCTTTAATATCGATTTCAAATCGGTCAACACTTGCCATTAATGCTTTTTCTCTAATACCAATGGTGCCTACTGGCAGATCAGGTTTGTTGTGCATACCAAAAATCGCATCCACTCCATCTAATACGCCTGCCTCTATGACGTGTTTCGCTCCTTGCGCGACTTCCTCAGCCGGCTGGAACAAAATGCGGACCGTTCCTTTGATCTCGTGTTTCCGCTCTTTCAATAAAAGAGCCGCTCCAAAGATAGAAGCTGTATGGAAATCATGACCGCATGCATGCATTTTCCCAGGTACCTTTGAGGAAAATGGTTCGCCTGATGCTTCTTCAATCGGAAGTGCATCAATATCAGCTCTCAGGGCAATCGTTGGTCCCTCTTGTTCTCCTTTGATTTCACAGACGATTCCTGTTTGAAGAGCTGGAAAATCGAGTACGGTGATCCCTTCCTCTTCTAACCAGCTGCGCAGTTTTTTTGTCGTTTCATATTCTTCAAATGCCAGCTCTGGATGTTCATGAAGCGCTCGGCGAATGTTAATTAAACGTTTGTTTAAAGCTTCATTTCCTATTGATTTCACTGATACTCACCCCTCTAAAGAGTAAAAAGCAGCTTATGCTTCTTCAGCCGCTGCTTCTTTTTGGATAAATCGTTTTGTCCGTTCATTCTTCGTTTCATCAAATAACTCAGTTGGTGTGCCCTGTTCAATAATATGACCATTCGCCATGAAAATCACATGGTCTGCCACTTCTCTTGCAAACGCCATTTCATGTGTGACGATGATCATCGTTGTTTCTTGAATCGCAATGGATTTAATAACTTGAAGTACACCTGAGACAAGCTCTGGATCAAGCGCTGACGTTGGTTCATCGAGTAAAATGGCATGTGGATCAACCGCTAACGCACGGGCAATTCCAATTCGCTGCTGCTGTCCGCCAGATAACGTGACTGGATAGCTGTCAGCCTTTTGCTCTAATCCTACCTGCTTCAGCAGCTTCATCCCAATCTCATTTGCCTGCTGCTTCGTCATTTTTTTCGTCACAAGCAGTGATTCTGTGATGTTTTGCAGTGCTGTCTTGTTTTTAAATAGATTATAGTTTTGAAACACCATGGCCGTTTGTTGACGCAGATGATGGGCTTCTTTACGTGTATACTTGGACGCATCGAGCTTCGCATCGCCAATTTCAATCATGCCTTCATCTGGTATTTCTAATAAATTTAAGCAGCGCAGCAAGGTGGATTTACCGGAGCCAGAAGGTCCGATAATGGCCACAACCTGCCCTTTTTGCACGTCGAGATTGATTCCGTCTAAGACAACAAGATCGCCGAATGATTTCTTCAAATTGGTGAGCTTGATCATGTCCACACCTCCTTAATTCCGGTAAGGTTTGCTGATTTTTCGTTCAAATAGGTCTTGAAGGAAGCTATAAATGATGGTCATCACCCAATACACAATCCCTACGGCTAAATAGGTTTCAAAGTATTTATAGTTCGCGGACGCAATCATCTTTCCTTGTGCAAACATTTCTGCCACCCCAATGGTAAAGGCAAGAGATGTTTCTTTTAAAAGACCGATAAAGGTATTCCCCGTCGCTGGAATCGCATTTCTGACTGCCTGCGGGAAAATAATTCTGACGTAAGACTGCCATCTTGTCATGCCGACAGATAGACATGCCTCTAGCTGCCCTTCATCTACAGAATTGAGGGCCGCTCTGAAAATTTCTGCTAAGTATGCTGAGTTTTTAATACTTAATCCGATAATGACCGCTGTTAGGGCATCCATTGAGGTCATCGCAGGGAATAGCTGCGGAAGACCAAAATAAATGAGAAAGAGCTGAACCAAGGTTGGAACCGCTCTGAAAAAAGAAATATACAGCTTGGCAAATTGGTATAAAACAGGTATCCGGTTTTTCGTAATGAGAGCGAATACCACACCAATGATAATGGCAAATACCATGGAGACAATCGCCATGAAGATCGTTATCGGCAAGTATTGAATCAATGTCGGAAAAACCGTCACCATATACTGCCAATCAATTTTGTTCATGTCTGCTCTTCACCGCCGCTGTCGTTATTTTTTAATTGGCACTGTGACATCGTCTTTGAAATACTTCTCAGACAATTTCTTCAGTGTCCCGTCTTCTCTTAATTCTTTGATCGCTTTGTTAAATTCTTCTCTTAGCTTGTCATGCTTTTTATCTTTGGCAAATGGGTAGCCTACTTCTTCATACACAATTGGGTTGCCAACGATTTTGAGCGGCAGACCTGTTTTTTCAATTTGAGCAAGTAATACACTGCGTCCGTTGACATAAGCATCTACGCGGCCATTTGCCACTTCATTTAATACACCGTCTTGCGTTTCATATGTTTTAATATTGATTTTTTTGTCCGGGTCTTTGCTCTCTAGGTTTTTGGCGTGGTTAGAGCCAAGAACCGCCGCCACTGTTTTTCCTTTTAAATCATCAAGACCTTTGATGTCGTTGTTGTCCTTTTTCACGATGATTTGTGTTCCTGCGTAAGCGTACGTATCTGTAAAGTTAAACGTTTGTTTACGCTCATTTGTGACTGCGACTTGGTTTGACACTGTATCCAGCTTACCAGATGTCAGCTGTCCCATCAGTCCGCTGAATTCACTCAACTGCCAGTCTAGTTTGTAGCCGAGTTTTTTTGCGATGGCTTCAGTTACTTCGACATCGAAGCCAACAAGCTTGCCATTGTCTTTATAAGCAAACGGATAGCTTTGTCCTGTGGCGCCTACTTTTAACACTTTTTCTTTGCCTTCACTCTGATTGTTGCCGCCGCAAGCTGCTAAAACTGCCATCATTGCTGCAAATAGAACGACTAGCCACTTTTTGTTTTTCATGTTCGTAAACCCTTCTTTCTTCTTATAATTGTGTCATATCTGACCTTAGTTGTTTTTTAAAATAAACCGTGATGTGACCCTTGCCTAAATCCTTTTCTCCTGCTCTGACGTAGCCTTTGCGCTCATACATGTCCATGAGCCACGGATGCTTATCAGCTGTACCTAGAGATACGTATGGCACCTTCAGGGTATCCCTTAGCACTTCAGTTTCCACCCATTCCAGCAAGACAGAGCCTGTCCCTTTTTTGGCGGAAGGCTCTGAAGCAAACCACCAAATGTGAGGGACGCCGAACGGTCCTGGCTGCTCTCCCCAAGGCATACGGAGCGACAAGGTGGAGAGAAGTTCTCCGTTTTCTTCCATCACATAGCAAAGATTCTTTTGTACATTTTTCTGCACGAGAGCGAAATCAGCATGTGCTGCTTGGAACTGGATGCCGAGCTCACGAATTGGCTCATAGGCTCTTGTTGTCAGTTCAAGCAGCGCCTCTATATCTGCCTCTGTTGCCAGACGAAATGTGTATCCCAACGTTAGTCACCTCACCCTTATGTCGTGTAGCGATTTTTTGGCTGTGTTAATCCTAGATTTTCTCGTAAGGTTTGTCCTGTATATTCTGTTTTGAATAGACCTCTTTCCTGAAGGATTGGGACGACGCGGTCTACGAACACATCCAGCCCTTCTGGCAAGAGCGGCGGCATGACGTTAAAGCCGTCTGCTGCTTCTTCATTGATCCATGTTTCCATCACATCTGCTAGCTGCTCTGGTGTTCCAATGAAAATATTATGACCACGAGAGCCGGCAACCGATTGATAGAGCTGGCGAATGGTCAGGTTATCCTTTCTCGCCATATTCATCACAAGATCAAAGCGGCTTTTCACCGCATTTGACGTGCTTGGATCAATCTCTGGAAGCGGTCCGTCTAAAGGATACTGAGACAGATCAATCCCACCTAAGTAGTTTTGCAGAATGCTCAGCCCAATCTCAGGAACAATCAGCTCCTGTAATTCTTCATATTTTGCTTTGGCTTCTTCCTCTGTATCAGCAATGATCGGGAAGATACCCGGCATGATGCTGACGTCCTCTCTAGCACGACCAGCAGCCTCAACTTTCTCCTTCAAGCTTTGATAAAATTCCTTCGCTTTTTCGAGATCGTTTTGTGCAGTGAAAATGAGCTCAGCTGTTTTCGCTGCAAGCTTTTGACCATCTTCGGATGATCCTGCTTGAATGATCACTGGCTGCCCTTGAGGCGTGCGTGATACGTTGAGAGGACCCCGTACTGAGAAGAACTCACCTTTATGCTGGAGCTCATGAAGCTTACTAGATTCAAAGAATTCTCCCGTTGCCTTGTTTCTGACAAGGGCGTCTTCCTCCCAAGAATCCCAAAGACCTTTCACGACCTCGACAAATTCTTCTGCTCGCTCATACCGTTTATGGTGTGCTAAATGCTCTTCTCCGCTAAAGTTTTTCGCTGTTTCTTCAATAGAAGATGTGACCACATTCCATGCCGCTCTTCCGCCTGATAAATGGTCAAGGGAGGCAAACTGTCTTGCAATATGGAAAGGCTCACTGTATGTAGTAGATGCTGTTGCTGCTAAACCAATTGATGAAGTAGACTCAGCAATGGACGAAAGCAGGGTGAGCGGTTCAAATCTCGTGAGTACATTCGGATGAGAGGTTTGATTAATGGATAAGCTGTCGGCTAAAAAGAGCAAATCCAACTTTCCTTCCTCTGCCTTTTTCGCTAATTGTTTAAAATAATCCAGGTTCATGGCTGCATCTGATACGGCGTTCGGATGTCTCCAAGAGGCAACATGATGTCCAGTTCCTGCGATGAATACGCCTAGCTTGAGCTTCCTTTTCGGCTGTGACACTTGTTCTTCATCCTTTCTATATCCTGCTGTATCAAACTGAGGTCCTCAGAAGATACATTTTTCTGATTGAATTAATCGGTTTTATCAATAAAAAAAGGGCAAATGTTGCGAAAAATGAAAAATAATTATTACTATATGCCCTTTTTACAGGATTGTCAACCGCCTTCTGAACCTCCAAAATTAGGGATTTCACCCGTTCATCATGGTGTGTCGATTTCAATATTTCCGATGAGCCGGTCTGTGGTATGTGTGACCAATTGGCTGCGTTCCAGCATGTTATGGGCGATCACGGAATGAGTGGAAGATATAGTGCGGACGGCAATCGCTTTTTGAGGAGATAAATTAATGATGTTATTCCGCAGCACACGGGCTGAGGCGGCTTGATCGATAAAGATCGCCGTCGGCTGTCCGAACGAACGATTTAAATAAAAGCGGTTATCTCCAATTTGCGGTGAACCATTTTTAATATACATCACCACATATAAAGATGTTTCTTCAAAGGAATTATCTTTAATTTCTAATGGACCCGTCGTGCTGCTGTATAAGGCGTAATTTTGGTAGTGCTTAAAGCGATTCTGCCAGATGAAAGCCTTTGCACTCCCAGTGATACTGATCGTATACGAAGACGCAAGCTCTGGGTGTCCTTCTTGAATAAAGTGGTTGCCGTTGATTCCAGTTTCCCCTTCCTGCACCCATATCCCTCTGCTGAAATCTTTGAATTGATTGTGCTGGATCAGGATATTCGTTCCTCTCACCATCGCCCCATCGATCACCGAGTAGATTGTATTGTTTGAAAAGACGACGCTATCCGATTGATAGATACGCAGCGCTGCGCTTCTTTGCCCTGTATTCGTCCCCGATTCAATATGATTTCCTTCTATTAGAATACGATTCGCCATATAAACGGACACAGCCGCATCTTCAAATAGACTGATCTTATTTCCTGTAATGTGAACGCTGTCGCCCCTCACATCAATCCCTTTTTCAAATCCCTCAATCATATTGCCAATAATGATCACATTGTTTTCCGTTTGACCAAGAGAGACACCTAAGCTCGTAATTCCTGCTTTTGTAACGCCTCCTCCCACTGCACGGATCAAATTGTTGGCAATGATTGTTTCGGTGGCAAAGCCATAGGAGATACTGCTGTCTGTATGATTGCCTTCAATGATGACACCATAGCCGTTGAAATTATAAATGGAACTTGCAGCACCACCTCTTACAATGTTGTTTCGAATTTGAATATTCAGCGGTTCTTCCATATTAACTGCTTTTTCTCCGTAGCCTTCAATATCAATACCCATTCTCGGCTCGACTCCGTTTACTCCTGCTCTCTCCAGCAGACAGTCCTCCACAATGACCCCATCACAGCCTGTAATCGAGATATTGTTTCGTCTTGAATCTGTGATGTGGCAGCCAGAAATATGAATAGATGAAGCAGGCGAGTACGATTCAGCTTGTGATAATAAACCGTGGGGACTGACAATGATGCCGTCTCCCGTACAATTCTTGATTTGCACACGATTCACTTCCACATGGGAGGCCCCTTCAATACATATCCCAAAGCCCCACTCATGGGTTTTTCGTTCAGGGGGAAGCGACTTGTACACATGCTCATGACGATCCCCTTCGATTCGCCCGCCCCTGATGGTCACATGCTGAACCTTTCCTATATAAAAGGCCGCATATCCCCACGAATCATTTGGTTTTACCTTAATCACGGCATCCGGCGCCATCTCAATGTACATATGACTTGGCACCCGTATGCCTGCACCTCGGAAAGGAAAAAATCGATCACCTCTGTACACTGCATCGATTACATACGTGCCGCTCGGCAGCCAGACGTGGGAATACCCCTGTGCTTTCGTCCATTCTAAGCATTCATTGAGCCTCGCTGTACAGTCCGTTTCCCCATCCGCAATCACACCAAAATCTTGTACATTGACAACAGGTTTTTTTAGATCAGATTCATTCAATTCCCCCAACCTAAATCCCTCCTTTTCACACAAGTCCTCTTGTCATCCTATGCATGTGTAAAAGGTTTGCTTGTACAATTCTTCAAATTTTAAGTAAATTCTTCCGATATAACTTTCTGACCATTCTCACTTGAAAGAATGTTTCATTTTTTTGAGTCTTTACGCCTATTGAACTAACATTTTCCTGTTTTAGAATAGTTTTATATTGACACAAGAACTATACAAGAATATCATTTTTCTCATATCTCTTTTTTTAAGAAAGGATCTATGCCATGTCTACAATTGACCACGATAAAATTGTTAAAAGTGTTCCTCAAAAAGGGTTTTTTGGACATCCTAAAGGACTTTACACACTGTTTTTCACTGAATTTTGGGAGCGTTTCTCTTATTACGGCATGCGTGCACTGCTTATTTATTATATGTACACAGAGGTGACAAAAGGCGGTCTTGGTTTTGATCAGACGACAGCCAATTCGATCATGTCTGTCTACGGTGCGCTTGTCTATATGTCAGGCATTATTGGAGGATGGCTCGCCGATCGAGTATTCGGTTCGTCCAGTACGGTCTTTTATGGCGGGGTTTTCATTATGCTTGGACATGTCATTTTAGCTTTGCCAAGCGGAGCAACAGCGCTCTTTATTAGTATGGGACTGATTATTATTGGGACGGGCCTTTTGAAGCCGAACGTTTCAAACATTGTTGGCGACCTGTATACCAAAACGGACCCTCGCAGGGATTCTGGCTTTAGTATTTTCTACATGGGCATCAACATGGGTGGTTTTATTTCCCCATTAATTGTCGGAACACTCGGTCAAAAAGTGAACTTCCACCTCGGATTCTCACTTGCTGCCGTTGGGATGCTTGTTGGACTTATTACATTTGTGATCACGAAAAAACCGAACCTTGGTCTTGCCGGCACTTATGTGACAAATCCGTTATCAGCTGCTGAACGCAAGAACTTCAAAATTTTCGGAACATTGATCATCATTGTGCTCGCTGTTTTTGTTGTCATTGGCATTCAAACAGGCGCACTCACGATTAATCTATTCACTTGGTTTGTCAGTGTGCTTGGTGTGCTCATTCCGATTGTGTATTTCATCGTCATGTATTTCAGTAAAAAGACGAGCTCAGTGGAGCAATCCAGGGTTCTCGCTTATATTCCATTGTTCCTTGCTGCGGTGATGTTCTGGGCAATTCAAGAACAAGGCTCAAACATTTTAGCCACATATGCAGATCAACGAACAAACTTGAATTTCCTAGGGATGACACTTGCCTCTTCGTGGTTCCAATCATTGAACCCAATCTTTATTGTGCTGCTGTCTCCTGTGTTTGCTTGGTTGTGGATTAGGCTTGGAAAGAAACAGCCGTCTACCCCGATTAAGTTCTCACTTGGCCTTCTGTTTGCAGGATTATCCTTCATCATCATGATCATTCCTGCCTACATGTCTGGTCCGAATACACTTGTGAGCCCATTATGGCTCGTTCTGAGCTTCTTCCTTGTCGTGATCGGAGAGCTCTGCTTATCACCAGTTGGGCTGTCAGCAACAACAAAGCTTGCACCTGCTGCCTTCTCAGCGCAAACGATGAGCCTTTGGTTCCTTTCAAATGCGATGGCACAGGCGATCAATGCGCAAGTGGTCAAACTGTTTGATAAAGTGCCAGAAACCGTCTATTTCGGTATCATCGGAATGCTTGCCATCGTTTTATGCGGTGTGATGCTGCTCTTAACACCAGTGATCAAGAAAGCAATGAAAGGCATTCATTAAATGAAAAAAGAAGCCTCCCGATTGGGTTGGCTTCTTTTTCTGGTTTAAAACCGGATCTCATCATCTCCATGGATTTGCAGCTTAAGCGGTTCACTTTTCGCCTGATGCTTTTTCACATAGCGGTGATAGACGACATACCCAATGATCATGAGAGGGACGCCGACATATAACCCAATGCGCTGTTCCTTATCAAAGGCAAGGCTGATTAAAACGATTGTGTTGAGTGTAATCGCAATAATTGGCAGAACCGGATAGAGAGGGGTTTTAAATTTTAAGTTTTCCAGCTTTCCGCCTGCTTTAAGATATCTTCTGCGGAAAAGCATCTGTGATAATGTAATGGTGATCCAGCCAGTCTGGGCACTCATGCCGGCAATGGACACGATCCAGGCAAATACTGTTTTCTCTGCAAAGAACCCGGATAATAGCGAAATCCCTGTAAACAGGAATGTGAGCAGTAAGGCATTCATCGGAATACCGCGCTGATTCACGCGTCTAAATGCTTTTCCTGCCATTCCTTCCTTCGATAAGGAATACAGCATTCTCGTCGATGCATACAAGCCAGAGTTGGCAACAGATAATAAAGCGATGATAATGACAAAGTTCATGATGTCTGCCGCAAAAGGAATTCCCGTTCTCTCAAATACAGTAACAAATGGACTTTGCAGCACACTCGCTTCCTTCCAAGGCACCATACCCGCTAAGACAAAGATGGATAAGACGAAAAAGACGAGTGTACGCCAAACCGTCTGATGAATCGAACGAGGAACGGTTTTTTCAGGGTTTTCACTTTCCCCTGCCGCAATCCCGATCAGCTCTGTTCCTTGGAATGAAAAGTTCACGGTGATCATCGTGACCACAACGGCGAGCAATCCATTTGGAAACAAACCATCACTCACAAAATGACTGAAGTAAGGGGCAGGTTCACCGCTCGTTGTTTCAATAAAACCAAACATCGCCGCTCCGCCTACACCTATAAAGAGTAAAATCGCAATAATCTTAATGGTTGAAAAGAAAAACTCCGACTCCCCGAACGCTTTCGCCGACCGGGCATTTAATAAGAAAAGACACATTCCAAATATGAGACACCAAATCCACACATCCACTTGCGGGAGCCAGCGCCTCATCAGCTGTCCTGCTGATAAGAATTCTAGGGCGACCGTTGCCGCCCAGCCAAGCCAATAAATCCAGCCGACAGCAAAACCCGCTGCAGGGCTGACAAATTTCGTCGCATACGTATGAAACGACCCCGACACAGGAAGTGCGACCGACAACTCTCCAAGACACAGCATGGTTAAATACATAATCAATCCGCCCACAATATAAGAAAGAACGGCTCCAACTGGCCCTGCTTGTCCAATCGTATAGCCCGTTCCTAAGAAAAAGCCTGTCCCAATGACACCGCCAAGTGAAATCATAAATAAATGGCGGGAGGTCATCGCCCTTTTCAGTTGTTCGGGCTGATTTTGTCCAACATCCACAATGATGCCCTCCTTCTTCTAAGATGCTCAGTTATCAAAACATGTCTCCATGTGATTCATTCCATTTTCAAAACAACCTACTAATTATACATCTTTTATAATAAATATTCTTCCTTCTATGGTCACTGTCTCAAAGTCTTTATTTTAGTAATGTTCGCACAAATAAAAGATGATAGGCTTTATAGACGTTAGAGGTTTGAAAGAAATGGGTTGCGGGCATAAAGTTGGTGAGATTCGCTCAAGCTAGTTTCAAATGCTTTACTTTTAGGTTGCTTCTCTGTAAGATCATATGTTGTAAATACCAACAAGAAAAGTGGGGAATAAAATGAAAAAAATGTTCTTTGCCATTATGTTAGGCGCTTGTGTTGCATTGATCACGGCATGTGGATCTGGTGCAAGCGACAACGCGAATAAACAATCTGGGTCTAAGGAATCAGGTGACCTTTGGAAATCCATTCAGGATAAAGGTGTTCTGACGATCGGAACAGAGGGTACTTATGCTCCTTTCACATTCCATGACAAAAAGACAGATAAATTAACTGGCTACGATGTAGAAGTCATCACAGAAGTAGCAAAACGTCTTGACTTAAAACCTGAATTCAAAGAAACACAATGGGACAGCATGTTTGCTGGACTGAATTCAAAACGTTTTGACGTGGTAGCGAACCAAGTTGGTAAAACTGGACGTGAAAATCAATATGAGTTCTCTGATAAATACACAACGTCTCAAGCCATTGTTGTGACAAAATCAGATAACAACGACATCAAGAAACTATCTGATGTAAAAGGCAAAAAAGCAGCACAATCTTTAACAAGTAATTACAATAAACTAGCTACAGATGCTGGTGCTAAAATTGAAGGCGTTGAAGGCCTTGCACAATCGATTCAATTGATTCAGCAAGGACGTGCTGATCTGACGTTCAATGACAAGCTGGCTGTATTGAATTACTTGAAAACAAGCGGGAACAAAAACCTAAAAGTTGCATTTGAAACAGGAGATCCTCAAGAAACTTACTTTGCATTCAGAAAAGGCAGCGGCGAAGTCGTTGACAAAGTGAATGGCGCATTAAAAGAAATGAAAAAAGACGGTACACTTGCTAAGATTTCTAAGAAATGGTTTGGTGAAGATGTTACAAAGTAATACCCTGGGAGTCGCCATTCCTTGGGATCTTCTTCAGCAATCTTTTTGGCCAATGGTGATGCAGGGGATTTATTATACAATTCCCCTCGCCATCATTGCCTTTATCATTGGTATTTTTATCGCGCTTGTGACAGCTCTTGCTAGAATGTCTAAAATCAAAGCCCTCAGATGGATTTTCTCCATCTATGTGTCGGCCGTTCGCGGAACGCCGCTTTTTGTGCAATTGTTTATTATTTTCTATTTCTTTCCGACATTTAATATCACACTGGATCCATATCCAAGTGCCATTATTGCTTTTTCATTAAACGTAGGTGCGTATGCATCGGAAATTATTCGTGCATCCGTCCTGTCTGTTCCAAAAGGACAATGGGAAGCTGGTTATTCGATCGGGATGACGCATCGTAAAACACTCGTCCGCGTCATTTTACCGCAGGCTGTGCGTGTATCGATTCCGCCGCTATCTAATTCATTCATTAGTTTGGTGAAGGATACATCTCTTGCCTCTCAAATCCTCGTGGCAGAGCTTTTCCGTAAGTCTCAGGAAATTGCTGCAGCGAACTTGGATCAGATATTGTTCATTTATATGGAAGCAGCCCTGATCTATTGGGTATTCTGCTTCATTCTATCGCTCGTTCAGCATCAAATTGAAAAACGACTTGATCGATATGTCGCAAGGTAAGGAGGGAACGACATGCTAACAGTCAAAGGTCTTAAGAAATCCTTTGGTGAAAATGAGATTTTAAAGTCAATAGATTTTACGATCAACAAAGGGCAGGTTGTAGCCATTCTTGGCCCATCAGGTTCAGGAAAAACAACGATGCTTCGCTGTTTAAATGCACTTGAAACACCAAATGGCGGCTCCTTTACCTTCGATGATTTCTCGATAGATTTTTCGAAAAAAAATAAATCAGCTGACCTGCTGAAGCTTCGCCGAAAATCAGGAATGGTGTTTCAGGATTATCACCTGTTTCCACACCGCACAGTGCTTGAAAATGTGATGGAAGGTCCTGTTCAAGTACAGCGCCGTCCAAAGGAAACGGTTCGAAAAGAAGCCATCCAGCTCTTGCAAAAGGTCGGTCTTGAAGATAAAAAGGATCTGTATCCATTCCAGCTCTCAGGCGGTCAAAAGCAGCGTGTCGGGATCGCCCGTGCACTTGCCATTCAGCCAGAGCTCATGCTTTTTGATGAACCAACCTCTGCACTTGACCCTGAGCTTGTCGGGGAAGTCTTAAAGGTCATGAAGGATCTAGCGAAAGAAGGCTGGACCATGGCAGTGGTCACACATGAAATCAAGTTTGCCCAAGAAGTGGCAGACGAAGTGATTTTTATTGATGGCGGCGCCATCGTCGAACAAGGCCCTCCGGAAGAAATCTTCAAACGACCGAAGGAAGAACGAACAAAACAATTCTTAAACCGGATTTTGAATCCAGTATGATGAAAAAAGGCTGTTCTCACGTGATGAGAGCAGCCTTTTTTCATATTTTTAAAAGTAAGCGATTACAATTGAGCAAAGCCATTTAAAGGGGCGTGGGAGTATGTTACGATTGAATTCGAGTGTTTAAGAAAGAAGGGAATGCTTTTGAAGCGGGAACATCTTTTACGTTGGTTTTTTTATTTTGTTGGATTGATCGTACTAGCTTTTGGATTATCGCTGACAGTGAAAGGAAAGATTCTTGGGATTGGTCCTTGGGACGCTTTCCACTACGGACTGTTTCAGCACTTTGGACTCACGATTGGACAGTGGTCCATCATTATTGGTGCACTGATCGTGACACTGACTTCTGTTTTTACGAAATCATTTCCAAAGATCGGCGCATTATTGAACATGGTGCTGATTGGCGTGTTTATAGATTTCTTTAATGCGGTATTGCCTGCACCACATGGGTATTTACCCGCTTTATATGTGTTTATTACAGGCGTTGTGGTATCAGGGTATGGTGTTGGCATTTATGTCTCAGCCAATCTTGGCGCCGGGCCAAGAGATTCATTAATGCTGCTCATCTCAGCGAAAACAGGATTGAACGTGCAGTGGGTTCGAAATGGCATTGAGTTAACAGTGCTTTTATTTGCATGGATGCTCGGCGGACCGATTGGCATTGGCACGATTCTGACTGCTATTTTTACAGGTATCGTCCTTCGTTTCTCCTTGCCGCAGTCTACACGGCTCCTGCAGCTGCTTATTACTAAAACAGCAGAGAAACCTGTTCAAACGCTTATCAGATAAGAACAAGCCATTCTACAAAAAGAATGGCTTTTCTTGTGCTGAAATAAATAAACAGATTTCTCTTATATTCATAAGATGAAATAAGCCTACATCTGTCATTTTAGGCTTTCAGTGAAAAGGAGGCTGTTTCCCTTTTGTACGGCGCTCACCAATGTTACAATCAATGTAAAAAATTGAGGTTCTTATGAAGATATTTGCTATCCAATTACTACACTTAGATGAAATAGGTGCACGACAACAAATCGATTGCCTGAAACCCTTTGTATCACCTGCAAAGCGTGCTGCGGCTGAGCGCTTTCGTTTTTTGGTCGATGCAAGAAGGACCCTGTTAGGTGAGGTGCTGGTTCGTCAAATGATCCATGATATGTACGATCTGCCTATTGATCAAATCGTTTTTGCAACAGAGGGCAATGGCAAGCCTGTCGTCCGGCACATTCCTTCTTTTCACTTTAATCTTTCTCACTCTGGTGATTGGGTCGTATGCGTAATAGATGATGCACCTGTAGGTATTGATATTGAGGAGATCAAACCGATTGATCTAGCGATTGCTAAACGATTTTTTTCAGCAGATGAGTATGAGGATTTACTTTCACAACCGGCAGAACGGCAGGAAGCCTACTTCTTTCATCTATGGTCAATGAAGGAGGCCTTTATCAAGCTGACTGGAAAGGGATTATCTTATGGTCTTTCGTCCTTTACAGCCCGTCTGTCAGAGGATGGACAGGCGACGTTGACATTACCTGATCATGAAGCGCCCTGCTTTGTTCAAACATACTCACTCGATCCTGCCTACCAAATGGCGGTGTGCACACGAAAACCTTCTGCGGCTGAACGTGTTGAGATACTCTCTTGCAAAGATGTACTGTCCCGTCTTTAATATCGCCCAATTTGCTGAAGTGCTGTCTTTAGCAATTCGACTCCACGTGTGATTTGGTCTTCTTTCACATGCCAGATGTTCAGCTGAAGAATGGGGTCTTTTTGATGGGTCGACAGGTAGTGGCGGCCGATTGACTGAACGGAAACAGATGCCTTTTTCAGCTGCTGAATGAGCTGATTCATCGGAATTGATCGATCGACACGAAGATGTGTATGGGTAGCTGGCTCCTCTTCTCCCAGTTGATAAGCGATTTGATCATTTTTCAGACAAGTCACCAGCTGTTTGGATCGGTTGCGATAGGTTGTCTGCATTCTGTCTCGATGCCGTTCAAACATCCCGCTTTTTAAATATATTTCTAAGGCTGCCTGTGACAGCATGGAGCTGTCGATGTCAATGAGCCGTTTGTGTTCACTAAAAGGTCCAATCAGTTCCTCAGGTAAAACGACTGCTCCTGTTCGAAGTCCTGGAAAGATGATTTTGGAGAAGCTTTTTAAATAAATGACCTTACCCGCCTGATCATACGAATAGATCGGGTCTCTTTTTGCGTCGAATTCTAAATCGGCTATATAATCATCTTCAACGATATAGACATCATATTTCTCAGCAAGGGCTGCAATCGCTCTTTTCTCCTGTTTTGACAAGCTCGTTCCAAGCGGGTTTTGAAACCTTGGCATCGTATAGAAAAAACGAATCTCCTCTTCTCGAAAGATACGCTCCAATTCCTGAAGATCAATTCCCTTTTCCGTCCGCTGAATCCCCCGCACAGGCAGTTGATTTTTCTCTAAATATTGGAGATATAGGTGATAGCCAGGCTGTTCGACTAGTATGGTCTGTTTTCCATTCGGAAAAGGGATGGTGCTTAAAATGGATAACGCCAGCTGAATACCAGAGGTCATGACGATCTGTTCTGGATTTGCAAATACTTGATAATCCATTAATCGCTTAGAAATGACTGGCAGCAGCGATGGTAAGCCGTTGGCTGTGCCATAAATAAACAAGTCATTTTGATACAAATCAATCGCTTGGTTGATGCAGTGCTGAAAATCGACATATGGAAACACAACGGGATCAGGTGCAGATGAAGCAAAATCAATCCATGTGCTATCCTGTTTACCCGCTGACTGCTTCGTTTTCACGACATAATAGCCGCTTCTTTCTACAGAATACAGCAGATGTTCACGTTCTAATGTGTCCAGTGCTTTGATGACAGTGCTTTTACTCACTCCATATTGAGCCACTAAATGACGAATGGAAGGGATCTTCATGCCAGCACTGTATTCACCAGACGCCATTTTCTCTTTTAAGCTGAGAATAAGCTGATCATATTTCCTCACACCGCTTCCTCCTTGTACCGGTACAGATAACATGTTCTCTTATTGTACACCTTAGATGATCCGATTACGATAGAAGAACAGAACCGGTCAATTCAACTGAAGCATGCATGCTCGTGTAAGGAGTCAACTTGTGAACATTTCAAAACAGAAAGCGTATGCTGCCGCGATAGGCTACGCCACGATTATTGGTTTTTCATTTTTGTTTGTCAAAATTGCATTAGAATCAGCAAACCCGATCGATTTATTGGCACACCGCTTTACGATTTCTTTTGCAGCCGCACTATTGCTGTATCCATTTTTACGAAAGAAGAACCGCTTCTCCATTCAATGGCGTGACCTTCTCTACATCGTACCGTTTTCCTTGCTTTACCCTGTGTTGTTTTTTGCTTTTCAAGTATGGGGGCTGATGTATACTTCTTCGTCAGAGGCTGGTATTATTCAGGCAACGATTCCCATTCTGACGATGGTGCTGGCCGCGTGGTTTTTAAAGGAACGCGCGACATGGATACAAGTACTGTTTACCCTTCTTTCTGTGTGCGGGGTGATGCTTCTCTTTGTCATGAAGGGAATTGATGTAAAGCATTCACACATGATCGGCTATGTGCTGATATTGCTTTCAGCCTTATCCTCCAGTGCATATAGTGTATTTGCCCGGGTGATTACACGGCGCTTCCATGTGATTGAACTCACCTTCGTGATGACATTCTTTGGGTTTGTCTTCTTCAATGCCGCTGCGCTCATTCGGCATTCGGTTAACGGGACAATGCCGCAATTTTTCAGCCCATTTACACAAGCATCCTTTGTATGGTCGATGCTCTTTTTAGGCATTCTTTCTTCACTTCTCACGGCATATTTATCAAACTATGCCCTCTCTCAGCTTGAAGCGGCAAAGGTCAGCATCTTTAACAATTTATCTGCGTTTATTACGGTCGCCGCTGGGGTTCTCATTTTACATGAAACAATCGATTGGTATCATCTCATCGGAGGTGTGCTGGTCATTGGCGGAGTGATTGGTGGGAATGTAGTGAAGAAGCGGAATTCATAAGAAAAGCGGTCTCTCAAACGAGGACCGCTTTTTTTTAATGTCTGATGAAGTGTTGATTGCTTGTCAGGTCAATGCACCTTCCTCTATTTATCCAAGCGAGAAATATTGTAACAAAATAGTTAGAATTACATAATGGTTCTATTTACTTCGCACTTCATAGATAGTTACTGAAGTATTATCATTATCAAATTAATAAAATACAAGTTTATGAGGTGTTATTTTCTGAATAAATTCGCCATCAGTCCTGTTATTTCATCAAAATAAATCTGAATATTCCATTATATTGGAAAATACAGTACAAAAAACCCATTTATCTAAAATCCTTTTTATGTATAATATGGGTATATAAGCAAGGGGGGAGGTGTTAAATATGGAAATGGGTTTAAAAAATAGATTGTTCGCAATCCTAGGCTTGAGTCTTATTTTCACTTTAACTTTAACAACTATGATTTTATTGACTCTTGAACCAGTCACACCTTTTGCAAATCTAGCAGCAAACTATCCTCAAATACCTACTTGGGCATTAACTTCTATTAGTGCAATTCTAAATGCTGCTGGTACAGTTGGTGCTATTGCTGCTGTCCTAGGTACTTTTGGACTTGGTGCTATTGCCTCTCTAGTAATTAGTTATGCTAGGAAATATGGGGTTAAATACGCTATTGCTTTCTAAAAAATGAATTTTTATAGAGAAGGTGTAAACGCCTTCTCTTTACACCTTTAAAATGGAAGTGTTGTAAATGCATAAATATTTAACATACACAAAAATCTTGTTAATCAATGATTTAAGAAGACATCAACGTAATAATGCTCTCATTTTTGTATTTTTTTCTTTCTTATACATAATTACTCCCCTATTACTAGGTGTATTAACTACTTACTTAGTTAAAAATTTATCAATAATCTATCTATCGTTGTTTATATTAATGTTCACAGTAAATATTGATAAGAGTTTAATGAGGATACTTTTCTCTTCAGATAAAAAACAGATGGCTATTTTAAAACTCCAGCTAGATCAATATATTTTCGGTAAAGATATGAGTAAGTTTTTTAGTATTATGGTTGGATTATTATTCTTCATTCTAGGTTCTTACTTAACAAATTTAAGTATACATGGGTTTCAAGGATCTTTAACACTAGCAGCTCTGGCCATCACTTCTTTCATCTTAGGTTACCTACTTAGATTGCATGTATTGTTACTACTTTCAAACCCCAAATTTTTCGCAATTTCATCAACTATTGGATATATAACTACAGGTCTCATTGCACTTTGGGTATTCACTGTATTCAAATTCAATTTATTAAAAAGTTCTTTATCTAGCTATTCAATATATATTATTTTAGGCTTCACATTCATTAGTATACTTTTAGTGATTTATTGGAGAAGAAACGTTCGTAATGTGCCAATTTTCCATTTCCAGAAAAAAGCGAAAGAACAAAAAGGGACATCTAGAAAATTTAATCATATATTGTTTTATGAAATTACACTCCTCATGAGAAATCCCCCTATTCAATGGTCAGTATTATTATTTATATTAACAATATCCGGGGGACTGTTTGGTTTAATTCTTTATGGTGTTAATACGAACCAACTTGAAACATTAAATATAGAAAATGATTTTTTATTTATTTTTAGTGTTATTTTTCCTATGATTTTTATATCAAATGCAATACAACCGTATGTTTCTTTTGATATTGACGGTCCCATTCTCCCTTTAAAACGAAAATTACCTAACTTAGTTAAAAATAAAATCAAAAATAAGGTTATTTTATCTATCATACTACATTTGTTGTTTTGTATTTTATACACCATTTTTTCAAGTTTCACAATAAAACTAGATGAGCCTGTATACGTGATAATCACTTTAGTAAACACCTGTATACTTGTAGCTATTTGCACTGTAGGTTCTACTGTCGTATTTCCATACTTCAAGTGGGAATTTGTTTATCAAGTTCCTAGTTCCCTTAGTAAATTGACTTTAAATATTTGTTATGGTTTCATTTTAGCTTTATCAGTAATTTCATCCTATAGCACAGTATATTTTATTGTAACAAATATCGTTATGGTCACTAGTTCACTTATTATTATATTTTTAATAATTAGATTTTGGGATAGAACAATAAATAAAAACTACAAATCATTTAAAACATTATTTGAGTGAGGGATTGTATGTTATCACTTCATAATCTAACTAAAGAATATAAAGATTCTAACTTTAAAGTTATGATTTCTGAGATGCATTTCAAAGAAGGTTCAATAATTGGCTTATTAGGTAAAAACGGTGCTGGAAAAACTACTATTCTAGAAATGATAGCTGGGTTAATACAACCTGATGAAGGCCAAATATTGATAAATCATAGCAAGCAAAATTTCTCATCTATAGGATATATGGAAGACGATCCAACTCTATTTGAAAACTTAACTTGTTTTGAATTGGTAAAATATCAATCTATGCTTGTAGAACAACCTTTAGAAAATGACCAGATCAATGAGATGTTGCGTAACTATGGATTAGAAGAGCAAACACATCGGCGTTCCTCTTCTCTTTCAAGAGGAATGAGACAAAGAATGTCCTTTATTCTAACAATATTACATAATCCAAACATTATTTTATTAGATGAGCCATTTACAGGTTTGGATCCTACAAACATGGCTGACATGAAGAAACATTTAAGAAATTTCAAAGAAGCCAACAAAATCATTTTGCTCTCCACTCATATCATTCAATTTGCAGCAGACTTATGCGATGAAATCCTTTTTATTGATAATGGTACTATTATTCACTCAGAAAAAAAATCTTCAGGAGTGACTTTTCATGAAGATCAACTCGAAAAGAAATTTTTTGAAAAATTATCTTAAAATTTTTTTGGTTTTTATTATATTTTTTTTAGGAGGTTTTAGTTTAAGTGTTTTTGCTTCAACATTTATAGATAGTATTGATTTTAAAAACAACATAAATATTGACAGCTATCAAGAAATTTTCTTTAATAACCTTTTTGTGTCAATTCTTATATTAGTTTCTGGAATAGTTAGTTTAGGCTTGTTATCTAGTATTATTATTTTTTTAAATGGGTTTTTCCTAGGTGCATTTTTCATATCGTATACGTATATATACGGAATTGACATAGCACTATACTATATTATTTTCCACTCTCCGGTGGAAATTGTCGGGTTGTTTCTTTTTTATTTTGTCTCATTTGATATATCAAGGCAAATTATGCGGTATATACTATCTAAAGACAAAATCTCTTTTAAAACAAAAGGGAAAATCTATTTCAGTCAGCTCATAACCGGGGTTTTCTTTTTATTTATTGCTTCTATTATTGAATTTTATTTCATAAAAATTTGATATTGTTAAAGGGTGTTATTATGAAAAAACACATTTTATTAGTATGTATGCTCTCTGGTATTATAGCTTTTATCCTTTCTATATTAAAAATGGATGAAATAAATAAAAATCTACTTGAGCTGCAACTTGAAGGAAATCAAGATATAATTGAATTTAGTAAGTGGATAGGTATTTCTCTTGCTGTTATTGGAGAAGTATTCAAGCCTATAGTAGAAGTTTTATTTTTTTCATTAATCATTTTTCTAAGCTTTATAATTTTTGGAATAAAAGATTCCTATAAAAGTATATTTAAAAGAGGGGTATTATCTTACTATTTCATCTTAATAGGTAACTTGATTGTCATTATTTTATACCTCTTTAATGTACCTAATGCTGAACACACGATCACAATTCCATTTTTGTGGAATATTAATATTTTTGTTATAGTCTCATTTAGTGTATGGTGCTATTCCTACGTGAAAAATCAAGAAAATAGAAGTTATAAATTTTACATCCCATTCGTATTATTATTCTTATTTTCTTTGGCCATATCAGCGTTTTCAAGTATTATTCCTCAGTAAAAAACGACCCAATATGGGCCGTTTTTTCTTATTTCTTTATCAATTGTTGTTTGACTGCAAGGTCAATCACATGTCTCATCTGTTCTGCGAAGTGCTCGAGGTGTGTGTTGATGTACATGTGGCCTCCATCGAAATTGGTGCGTTTGATGGTCTTTGCCCATGGCAGCCAGCCGTTTGCATCTTGCATGCATTTTTCATCTTGTGTTCCATTGAATAAATAAACCGGTGTTTCGATGACGGATTGATCTTTGTGCTGGAAGGTTTCCAGCGCCTGATAGTCTGCACGTAAGGACGGCGTAAAGTAATCCATCATTGGTTTGTTCTCTAATAATTCCTTTGGAATCCCGCCCATTTCGGCAATATGCTGAACAAATGCTTCATTGGATAAATGGGTCAGGATCTGCCGTTTTGTTTGCGGCGGCTGAATGGCCGAGATCACAACTGCTGCCGGATAGACCCCTTCCTTTTCTAGCAGCTGCGTCAGTCTATACACGACAAGTCCTCCCATGGAATGTCCGAACAGGATAAATGGGCGGTTCAGGTTGCCTGTAAGCCCTTCTTTGTACAGCTCAGCCAATTGGTCAATGCTCGTTTCGAGCGGCATGAGATTGGTTCCATGTCCTGGGGGCTCTGCTGCTGTTACTTCGGCAGAGCCTTTTAGCTGTTCAAAAAGTGGACGGTACGAGGCGGAATAACCGCCTGCAAAAGGAAAACAAATAAGCTGAATAAGGTCTGATTTTTTTTCAAAGGTTTTAAATAACTGATTCATACGTCCTTACCCCTTTATAATCGTTTGAAGAATCCGTGCCAGTTCATCTGCCTGCGGCCTTTTCATCATGGTGACATGGTCTCCTTTGATGTGATAATACGAGCACGTTCCTTTCGTATAAGCCTCCCAGTCTGAGAACTTCTTCTGGAAATCGATGGCGTGATCACTGCTTTGTACAATATAAAACGGCACAGGGAATGGTTCTTTTTCTAATTCAATGGCTTGTGACATGATCGTATTATGCGTTTGCATTTGCAAATATTTATCTAAATATTGATCATTCATAAATTGATGAACCACTTCATCCTTTTCTGCCTCTTTGAGTATTGTCTGTTTCACTTCTTGGAAGCTCAGCCCTTGTAATGCTTCTGGCTGGATGCCGACGAGATTTCCCATTCCAAGGACAAGCGCAAGCATTTTCACTTCTTCTTCGTTCATATCGGCATGGAGCGCCTGATCTGCCTCATCTCTTAGCACGGGCACCGTATCTAAAATGATCAATCCTTTCGGCGCTTTTCCTGCATGGCAGAGCCGCTGATTCATTCCGTAGGCAAGATGCCCGCCCATTGAATGCCCTGCTAGATAGTCAATGCCTGGTCGATAGAAGGTCTCAATGGCTTCAATAAAAATGGTGACAAGCTCTGTGTAATGAAGGAATTGCGGTTCTTCATCCTCATATAAGCCAGGAGACTGCATGGCATAAACAGCGCCTTGATGTGTCATCAGCTTAGCAACATCGATATAGCCCATGACCGTTCCACCGGCAGGCGGTGCAAAGAATATTCTCGGTTCAGCTGGATCGCCTTTTTTCAGCTCAATCACATAGTCCTTCGGAGACCTTTCGACATGCTCCCCGGCCTCTGGCATTGCGTCTACATGTGCGGCTAGCTGAGCCGGTGCTGGATGCATGAAAATCCATTTTGGATCAACACGAATCCCCTTTTCTTTTAATTTGGCAACAGCCTGGATACTCATAATCGAATCGCCGCCTAAATCAAAGAAGGAGTCATGCATGCCTACTTGTTTGACACCAAGCACTTCCTTGAAAGCTGTGACAATCCGCTGCTGCGTTTCGGTGATTGGTTTGTCATCACCCTGGGAAAGAGAGATCGTTTCTGTCGGCTCTGGCAGTGCTTTTTGATCAACCTTTCCGTTCGTTGTGACTGGCATTTCGTCCATTACAATAAAGTAACTTGGAATCATGTAGCCTGGCAGGCTTTCCTGCAAAAATGCTTTCCAGCCCGGAACAGGATTCTCCCCGTCTGTGACAAGGTAGGCTGCCAGCCGTTTAGAGCTGCCATACGTTTTGGCGATGACTGTACATTCCTTTACTTGCGGATGCTTGAGGAGAGCTGTTTCAATTTCCCCACATTCAATCCGGTAACCTCTAATTTTTACGAGGTTGTCTTTTCGGCCGAGATATTCAATGGTGCCATCTGAACGCCATGTACCAAGATCACCTGAACGATACAGCTTGTCTCCCTCTAGTTCAGGAAATGGATTGTCAATAAAACGCTCCTGCGTCCGCTCTGGATCATGAAGGTATCCTTTTGCCAGCCCTGTGCCGCCGATATAGATTTCTCCTTTGACGCCTGCTGGCACTGGGTTGAGCGCTTCATCTAGTATGACGACAGTTGAGTTCGATACCGGAACACCAATTGGAACTGATCTTGCACCCTCTGGCATGTGCGTGACTTGATGTGTTGTTGCTAAGGTCGTATTTTCTGTTGGACCGTAAGCATTGATGAGCACACCCTCCATATGTGGGAGTACCTTTCGTGCATGCTCACTAGACATCGCTTCTCCGCCAACAAGTAATGTGCGGTAGCCTGCTACACTTTTTGGATCGTGCTCCACCAGCCGATTGAATAATGGGGTTGGCAGACAGTTGGCTGTCACTTGATGCGTTTTGATCAACCGTGATAATTCATCCATATTCAGTGCGGCATATTTTGGGATCAGAATCAGCTGACCGCCATTCAGCAGCATTCCCCATAATTCAAATGTAAAGGCATCAAAAGCATAGTTTGAGAGCTGAAGCATCTTGTCATCTGGACCTAGTTCAATATAGTTTGTTTCTCTAACCAGGCGGACAACTCCTGCATGAGGGAGCATCACGCCTTTTGGTGTACCTGTTGAGCCTGATGTGTAGTTGACATAGGCCAGCTGGGCTTCCCCTATGATCGATTGTTCTCTTTGATACACTGCATCTGTTTCTGATAACGGCTTGTCCATGTTAATCTTTGTACCTGTAAAGCCTACTAGACGACTCGCAAAATGAGACTGAGTGATGATCACATCACTTTGCGTATCGCGAACGATGAGGCGGATGCGTGCATCTGGATATTCAGGCGACATCGGAACATACGCAGCACCAGACTTGACGATACCTAGCACCGAGACAATCATGTCAAAGGAACGATCAAAAAGCATCGGTACCAGTGAACCTGGTCCAACTCCTTTAGACTGCAAGTAAGCAGCAAGCTGTGTCGCCTTCTCATCCAACTCTTGATACGTCATGTGCTCTTCCAAATAGGACAAGGCAATACGGTGCGGATCACGCTGCACCTGTTCTTCAAACAGCTCTTGAAGGGTCCGTTTTGGATATGATGTAGCCGTTTGGTTTTTTCCTATGATCATGGCGGCCTGTTCCGCTTTGTCCATTAAGCAATAGTCAGAAAATGTACGTTCAGGCTGAGCCGTCATACCATCTAGCAGATGAAGATAATAATTCATATAACGATGGATGGTCTCTTGATCAAATAAATCTGTATTGTATTCCACATGGATCGACAGCTGATCTCCCTGTTCAAATACATGCAGGGTGAGATCAAATTTAGACACTGTATGATGGACCATCACATGTTCACTTGTCAGCCCTTTGAGGTTTACATTGAGCGAATCTGTTACATACCCCATGGCCACTTGGAAAATAGGCGATCGACTTAAATCTCTATCCAACGAAAGATCATCGACAAGCTTGTCAAATGGATAACGCTGATGCTCAAATGCTTTTAACGTCAGCTCTTTCACGTTTTCCATGACATCAGCAAACGTATCTGCTGTGGAGATATCCTGCCTCAGCGCAAGTGTATTCACAAACATCCCAACGAGCTTCTCTGATTGTTTGGCATCTCGCCCTGCGATCGGCGAGCCAATGATGATATCTGTCTGTCCGGACAGCTTGTGAAGCAGGACGTAGTATGCTGACAGCATCGTCATGAACAGCGTTGTGCCCTGCTGCTTGGACAAAGCCTGCAAACGGCGGATAAGCGGTTCTTCCAAGACGATTTGCTCTGTAGCGCCGTTAAATGTTTGAACCGGCGGACGAGGGCGGTCAAACGGCAGCTCTAGCACTGGAAGTTCACCTTGTAAGGTATCGAGCCAATAGGTTTGGTCTGCTTGATGATGCGTTAGTTGCTCATTTTCCCAATGAACATAATCTGTCCATTCGATTTCCAACGCCGGGAGCTGCGGCGATTCATCTGAAAGAAGCCCGTCATATGCCACTTCTAACTCCTGAATGAGCAGGCTGAGCGACCATGCATCTGAAATGATGTGGTGCTGCGCGCAAAGAAGATAAAATTCCTCATTGCCCATATCCACAATCGTCCACTGCGCAAGAGGTCCTCTTTCTAAATCATAGACGCGGTTTGCCTCTTGCTGAATAAGCTGCTTGAGTCTTCTCGTTCTCGTTTTTTCATTAAATAATGAGAAATTCGCAACTGTGACGGATGGCGGAAGGTCTTCACGTATCAGTTGAACTGGCTTGCCGCCAAGCGATTTAAATGTTGCACGCAGTGCTTCATGACGTTTCGTTAAGAGACCAATCGCT
The DNA here is from genome assembly GCF_002998605.1 of Bacillus sp. MZGC1. Classification (NCBI taxonomy): domain Bacteria; kingdom Bacillati; phylum Bacillota; class Bacilli; order Caryophanales; family Bacillaceae; genus Bacillus; species Bacillus sp. MZGC1. The sequence goes on along the minus strand of NZ_PVRE01000004.1, from coordinate 216,414 downwards.
TTTGTTAACGCTTGAATGTGCAGTTGTCCTGTCAGCTTCCAAGCACCTAATATATTGTAATGATGGCTCTTTTCTAATGTGGATAAGAACCAAATGCGCTTCTGAGCATGTGACAGCTCATAGCTTGTTCGCTTTTCAAGCTTTGGAATCTTGGCTTCCTGAACAGCCGGTGCCCCTTTGATGTCATCAACCATTTGCGCCAGATGGGCCAGATGCTTACTTTCAAATAATATTTTTAAAGGCGCCTTGATTGAACATTCATGATTGATCCGAGAAATAGTTTGAGTCGCCTTTAATGAATGCCCGCCAAGGTCAAAGAATTGATCCTCTTTGTACACACGATCTACGTCTAAAATGTCCTCCCATATGGCAGCAAGAATTTGCTCTGTTTTCGTTTCTGGCAATTGTTTTTCAAGGGGTTGTCCATTTTTGTGATGATTCAGCTTGAGGGCTTCATGATCAATAGAGCCATCTTGTTTTTTCGGTATTTCCTGTACTTGCTGAATATCCCAGTCACCTTTTGTTACGCCTGCGATATCTTCAAGATGCACTTCTTTGCCAGACTGAACCGTGTAAAAAAGCTTTTTCTCAAAAGTCGGTATTGGTGCTGGCTGAAGATACTCAGCGATTTCTGGATTGGCTCCGTCTAGGCCGATAAATAGATGCGCTTCATTCAGCCGGGCACCTAGACATAATGAATGGAGACCTTGCTTCTTTCCAATCAATTGAAATCCCTTGCGAACGGTTAGCGCTGCGCCGGTATGTCCCTTAGACAAACCAAGATTATCCCACATGCTGAAGTTCAAAGAGATCGCCCGTCTTCCTTCTTGAAAGGTGAGAGCGTGCGCAAGTCCATCTAAAAAGCTGTTGGCTGCAGAGTATGCCCCGAATGTTGTGCCGCCAAAAAAGCCATTCACCGATCCAAAAAAGACGAGTGGTACTGCCGGGTCATGCTTGAAGGCTTCCTGCAGGACAAACGCTCCGTCTGCTTTCCCTGACAGCTCCTTTGTGAAATCCTCTTCTGACGTATGAGCCAATGCATACTTATCCGCATGCTGAAAATGCTCTGACACATTGCCAGCCCCAGCTAAATGCAGCACGCCTCGGATCGATTGACCAAAATGTTTTTCTGCTTTGTAAATCGCCCGCTCGACATCAGCTAAATCGGTCACATCCGCTTGTACATAGATGACGTCACCGAAGTCTTTTAGCTGTGAGAGCGCCTCTTTCTTTTCCAAGCTGCCTTCCAGAGATGTCCTTCCAATCAATACGAGCTTTAGGCCAAATTGGAGCATCTGCTTAGACAGCTCAAATCCAATACCGCCAAGACCTCCAGTCAGCAAATAAAGACCTTCATATTCTAAAAACCCTTCTGTTTGAGGTGCTTTCATCATATTGACTTTTTCCAGCTTTGGTACGAACCTGTGCCCGTTTCGGTATGACACCTCCGCTTTTATATGAATCGCTGACAGCTCTTCAGCAATGTGCTTTGCATCCTGTTCCACATGCTCCGCTTCAATATCAATATGGGACACCTCTGCTCCTTCCCATTCTTGCAGGATGGTTTTTAATAAACCAACGAGCGACGTTTTCTCCACATGAAGATCGTCTTCAGGGCTTACAAATTGACCACCCTTTGTCACTACGACAAGCCGGATCGGCTCTTTGTTTTCTTGTCTCCATGCTTGATACAAGTACAAAATAGATTGATTGGAACTCGCATGCATTTCTTTGAACTGCGCAGGCTCAACGCTGGCTTCTTTGTCTGTCACATTCCACAGGTGGAGCACCTGCCCGGTCTTTAATTCATCTGCTTCAAGTGCTGCAGCGAGCCTGACATAATCCCCCTTGATTCTCGGGTTCATTTGATACATTCCTTTGGACAGACGCAAAAATTCATGCCCTTTTTTCACAGAAACATAGGACTGATTTCTTTGTTCTAATTGTGCGTAAAGCGATTGGTACAGCCCTTTTTCATCCTCGAAAACGAGTACATGATCAGCAGAAGGCTGAGACGGACCAATATGCTCCTTTGCCCAAGTGCGTTTGAAAAACCAATCTGGGAGTGTTTGTTCATTTTCAGAAGCAAGATCCAGTGCCCTTTCAATGTCACGGAATACTCCCTCTTTTAGCGCTGCACCTAACTGGGCACGTTGGATTTTCCCACTCTCTGTTTTCGGAAATTGGTCTTTTTTCACCGGAATGATGTGATCAGGCTCTATCCCGATTTTTCGGATGATGGCCTCTCTAATCTGCTGAATCATCGTGATTTGTTCCTCTATCGAATCTTTTTGCGAGACAAAAAAGACGGCAAGCGTGTCGTTGCTTGATTCGGGATTGTAAATGCCGTACGCAGCGGCAAAGGTGACTTCAACCCCGTCCACCTCTTCCACAACCGCTTCAATTTCGTAATTCAAATAGTTGGCTCCGTTGATGACGATGATGTCCTTTTCCCGGCCTGTCAGAACAAGACGCCCTTCGTGAATAAACCCTAAATCCCCTGTGTGAAACCAGCCATTTTCCGCAAATACCTCTTGATTGGCTTCCTCATTTTGATCATAGCCCATCATAATCGTTGGACTCTTCACCTGTAAGCGCCCGACCTGATCTTCTGGCAGCACATGATGATGCTCGTCTACAATCCGAATCCATACAGACGGAATAGGTACGCCGACTTCTGTAAACGTCATTTTGTGCGGATGATCTTGCTCCACGTATTGGATCTCACCTGTTAACGAGGTCTGATCAATCGTCAGCTGTCCATCCTGATCATCATGCCGCATGAATTTCTTTGATTGAACAATGGCTGAGGATGTTTCAGACATGCCGTACGCCGGCACCATCGCATGGCGGCTTAATCTGTGCTGACCCATGATATGCATGAAGCGCTGCGTCACTTTTGGAACAACCGCTTCGGCTGCATTCATAATATAAGTCAGTGTGGAGAGATTCCAGCTCCCCTTGCGAATGTCGTCCTCATATTCATTCATCATGGCAAAAGCAAAATTCGGTGCCCATGTCCTTGTGACGCCGTATGTTTCTACCCAATCCAGCCACACCATCGGCCGCTCGATAAATTGATCGATGGATGGACTAATCTGCTGGCAGCCAAGGTAGACGTCATGCACATGAAACATGACAATGCCTCCTACATGATCAAGCGGCATCCAGTTAAGCGACACATCCTCATGCGTAAAGCCATTTGTCTGCTCAAAGGAGATGATCCGAGATAAAATACTTTGATGGTTGTGACGGATACACTTAGGCACACCCGTACTTCCTGAAGAGAGCAGCTGAAGCACAGGCTCATCCGGCTCTGGCTCATAATGCTGTTCATCCGGTTCACACGAGAGCAATGTTTCGATTGTTAAAATAGGCATGTCTTTTGCCTCAAATGCCTCACGCAGCCCAGCAATGTCTTCAGCACTTGCTTCGTTTGTAATAATAAACGGTTCATTTTGCAGCTGAAACACGCCCTTGAGCTTGTTCACTCCTTGATTCATCTCATCATAAACAGGCGGCACAGAGACTGGAGTCGGAATGATGCCACCGAGAATACAGCCCCAAAACACAGTGATGAAATCGTGATGATCTTTTAATTGAAGTAACACTTGATCGCCGTTTGTCAGGCCTGCTTTCCTTAAACCAGACAGAACCCGTTCTGCGTTTGTGAGTAACTCAGGATAGGTTTGGGTCAACGTGCGCCCGCCTTCTTTGATATAGATCACCCCGCGGTCAGGTGACATAAAGGCTGATCGAATCAGCACCTCTGTCAGTGTGACAGGTGTGCCTGGTTTTTTGATGACATCCCCGCCATACACAAGTGCTGGCGGCTTTTCATGAGCGGATGCTTGCTTTGTTTCGCCCTCTTCATTCTTCGAGATCGATATGTTCCCTTGCGCACGCTGCCGATTAGGAAACAGATCATCTAGGTGATAAGGCATTTGTTTTTCTGTCTGACTTTCAATGAGAGCGGCCGCTTCCTCCACTCCATCTATGGCTTTCGTACGCTCTTCTATCTTTCTTAAACCCTCTTCATCAATGATGTCGATCGAAAGCAGTGCTTCTGTATCGATGGCTCCACTTTCTGCCCTTGGCAAGGAAGGCAATAAGACGAGAGCGGCTGGTACTTCATGAGGATGAAGCGGGCCTTTCATCAAGTCCTCTCTTGTCAGCGAAGGGTCCTTCGCCTGTGCAAATAGCACAAGCGAGAGGCTGCCTTCTTGATTTTTCTTAGGGATTAACACACATTCCTTTAGCGGAAAATGAAGCATCATGACTTGCTCTAATGCTTTCAGATCGATTCGTTTTCCGTTGATTCTGACGATATGATTTGCTGCATGTCCTTTTCGTCTACTAACTAACATCGTTCTTCTCCTCCTACATCCAATCCAAAATCTGAATCTTGTTTTTTTCAGTCCAAACGCCGACATCCCCTGTCGGATAGAGGTATTCGCCTGTTTGATGTTTGAATGGATGCGGAATTTTATGCGTCTCCATCCAATCGGCAAGCTCCCCGCAAAGTGCTTTGATATTCTTCGCGCCGATAAAAATATCTCCAGAAAATCCTACCGGCATGAGCTGATGCTCTTCGCTTAGCACAAATATTTCCGTCTCACAGGAAGGATCGTGCACACCTGAGTAGACCTCTTCTTGGTCTGGGTACAGCACGCTGACTTGTGCGTTTTTCGACCAATCGGTGATCATCCGCTCTTTTTCTTCATTTGTCACCATCGTGAAATCAGAGAGTGGTGTCTCCACTTGTTCTGTCATGGCTTCAAGTGTGTGGATCAGCTGCTGCATCAGCGATTGTATTTGTTTTTCTGTATATTGATTGAAGCGGTATGTGACTCGAAGCTCCAGCGTATCTCCTGGGACAGCCACAAGGGTCAGGTCATAGTTTGTTTCTTCATGACTTGCAATGTCTAATATCCGTACACCATACGGCTCTACAGATTCAATCGGATAGTTTTCAAACACGACAATGCTGTTAAACAATGATTCTCCATTCGGGATTTGGGTCATCTGCTGAATATCTGGCAGTACGGTATACTCAAATTCTCGCATGTGAAAAACCGTTTCCTGCGTCTGTGCCAGAAGCTCGGCAATGGTCCTGTCTGGTGTGATCGGCAAACGGAGCGGCAAGGTGTTAATAAAGAGCCCTGTCATGCTTTCAACCTCTGGTAAGTCCGCCGGCCGCCCAGATACTGTGACACCGAACACGACATCCTCTGAGCCTGAATGAAGGTGCAAGAGCAGCCCCCATGCCGCCTGAATCAGTGTGCTCATCGTGACCTTCTGTGTGCCTGTCATCCTCTCCAGCTTCTGCTGCATTTCAGGCGTCAGTTTGATACTAAATTGATCAATACCTGCTCCTTCATTCGAAGTCTGCTCTCCGTCCCCAGGAAGTGGTGTGGCTTCCTCCACTCCTGACATATAATGTTTCCAGAACTCTTGCGCCCTCTCTTGATCCTGCTTTTGCAGCCATTCGATAAAATCTTTATACGGACGTACAACAGGAAGGTTTATCTCTCGTTCATCCACAAGAGAGCGATACATTGAAAAGGATTCCTCAATCAAGCCGAACAGGCTCCAGCCATCGATTAAAATATGATGAAAGCTAAAAACAAACGTGCATGTTTTCTCGTCACGATGGAATAAAGCGATACGAATGAGCGGTTCAGCCGCATCCTCTAATTCGAAATCCTTTGAACGATCGGATTGTAAATAACGCTCAATGGTTTTCTTCTGATCCGTTTCACTCAGGTGGCGCACATCGTGCTGAGTGAGGTGAATGCTTCCTTCTGATTGAATCAATTGGACAGGCTCCTTTAGCCCCTCCCAAGCAAATCTTGTCCGCAAAATCGAATGACGTTCTACAAGCAGATTCCATGCTTTTTCATAGGCTTCGCCGTCCGTTAAGCCTTCGAGCGTCATATGCACCTGACCAAAATAAGCCTGTGACGCTTGATCTAACAGTGCATGAAACAGCATCCCTTGCTGCATCGGAGATAGTGGATACACATCCACCACATGATCTGGAAGCTCATCTATTTGCTTTTGCGTCAGCTGGACCATTGGAAAATCAGATGGCGTAAAGCCGCCTTTTGTCTCTACACAATGCGTCAGAATGTCCTCCATTTTTTCTTTGAACCGTTCAGGTAAATGACGCACCTCTTCATGCTGAAGCAGTTCACGATTGATCATAAAATTCATCTGAAGCTGACCACTGACAACGTATCCGTACACATCGATTAAATGCTGTCTTTCTGCTTTTGGATCATGTACATGTCCATTTCGTTCATCTGCTAAATACAGATTTGCCTCACCATCTATTTGATCTAACTGTCCAAGGTAATTAAAGCTCATCTGCGGCGCTGCCGTTTTGAGTAAGCGAGATGCTGTCATGTATTGAAGCAAGCCATAACCGATCCCCTTTTGCGGCACAGCTCTTAAGGTTTCTTTGACATCTTTGATTTGTCTCTCCACATCGGTTTGAATAAAAGGAATAAAAATAGGATAAGAGCTTGTAAACCAGCCGACTGTCCGTGACAAATCCATCTGTTCAAATAAATCCTCGCGTCCGTGCCCTTCTAACGTGATCAATATTGGCTTTCCAACAGCTTGCGCAAGTCCTGATAAAAGTAAATCGTTGACCTCAGTTCGGTACGCTTGTGATGCGTGCCTTAGTAAAATGTCTGTTTGATCCTTCGTCAATTGAACAGTCAGGATCTCTGCATGTTCTTCTATATTGAAAAGCGCAGGTGTTTGAAAAGGAGAACCTTCTTCCTCTTGATCCATGATCTTTTGCCAAAAAGGAACCTGCTCTTGTAATTGATCGGTTTGTGCATATTCATAGAGTGCATCTGCCCACTGCTGATAGGAAGCGGTTTTCTTTGCAAGCGCGATCTCCTGCCGTGCCGCAAGCTGCTTCAATCCATTTAATAAATCTTCCTGTATGATGCGCCACGATATTCCATCCATCACAAGATGGTGGGCTGCGATAAAGAGTTCAGACGTACGATCACTTGTCTGAAAAAGAATGGCTTTGATCACTTCTCCCCGCTCTAATGACAATGTTCCTTGACAAGCGCTTGTCTCCAAACGAATTTGCTCCAGCGCTTCCTCGTGAGAAACATCCGTCAAATCAAAGAATGTGACACAAGGGATGATGCCAGGCGCACGAATGGTTTGAATCCATGTGCCGTCTGCTGCTTTTGTATAAATGGCTCTCAGCATATCGTGATGGTCGACAAGCTTTGAGAGAACCTGTGACAACTGTTCGGCTTGTACGGATAGCTTGAATTCAATATGCGCTGATAGATTCCAATAATCTTGGTTTGTCATCGATTGCTCAAGGAACCAAGATTGGATTGGAAGCAGACGAGCTTCTCCTGTAACAGGCGATTGATCATAGGACACAGACACATCCGCTCTTTTCATAGCGCGTGCCAGCTGTGAAATGGTCTGTTTTTCAAATACATCTCTTGGCTGAATGATGTAGCCTTCCTGTGCTAGGCGTGCCACCATTTGTATGACAATAATGGAATCTCCGCCTAGTTCAAAGTAGTTATCATGTACATCAATTGAAGGAGTGCCAAGAAGCTGAGTCCACACTTTTTCCAGCACTCGTTCTTCCTCACTGAGTGCCTTATCTGCTGGTTTGTCTGCTTCTTCCTGTCTCCACTCTGGCGGCGGGAGACGCTTTTGGTCTACCTTGCCGTTTGGCGTGAGCGGCAGTTCCTCTAGCTCTATGAATAGACTTGGTACCATATAATCTGGCAGCATGTCTTTCAAGGCGCCGCGAATGTCTTGCTGGGTCCATGCACCTTTTTGGACAAAATAACAGATGAGCCGCTTATGACCACTTTCGTGCTGATGCGGAATGACCGCACATTCTATGATGTCTTCAACACTCAGCATAGCGGCTTCAATTTCTCCGCATTCGACGCGGTGTCCGCGTATTTTCACTTGATGATCGATTCTTCCAAGGCAGTCGATAATACCATTTGGGAGCCAGCGGCCCATATCGCCTGTTTTATATAAACGCGCTCCTTTTTGGAAAGGATGCGGGATAAATGATTGCGATGTTTTTTCTTCATCTCCAAGGTAACCGAGTGCCAGCCCTGTTCCGCCAACGTAGATCTCTCCAATAACACCCTGCGGAACCGGCTGCAGCTGGTCGTCTAATACATAGGCTTGTGAATAAGCAATTGGCTGACCGATAGGAACTGTCGCCTGCCCTTCGTCTAATGAGCGAATGTGATGCACACAGGAGAACGTCGTATTCTCAGTTGGTCCATAGCCGTTTAAAAGCCCTTCAGGTAAATACGGCAGTGCCTTGCGGATATGAGCAGCTGAGAGCGCATCACCACCAACCAATAATGCATCGAATCCAGATAAGGCTTCAGGATGTTCCTCTGTTAACCGGTTGAACAGCGGCACCGTCAGAAATCCTGTTGTGATCTTGTATGATGTCAGCGTGTCAGCCAGCGTATCCATTGATAAAATCGTATCTCGATCGGTCAGGATCAGCCTTCCCCCATTTAGCAGGGCTCCCCATATTTCATACGTAAAGGCATCAAAGGAGAAGCTGGCGATTTGTAAAATACGCGTATGTTCATCAAGGGTGACATAATCTGTTTCACAAACAAGCCGGATGACTGCTTGATGCGGGATCAAAACCCCTTTCGGCTGTCCAGTTGATCCTGACGTGTAATTGATATAAGCGAGTCCATCAGGTTTTAGGGCAACAGGTATGAGTTCTGCTTCTGATAAAAACTCTTCATATCCCTCATCAAGACAAATGAGTTCGGTTTGACTGATTGACACCTTTTTGAGCCATTCATTTTTTGTTAGTAACAGCTTAATACCTGTATCCCTCAGCATATAATCAATCCGTGTATCTGGATATTCAGGATCAATTGGCACGTAGGCGCCTCCTGCTTTCACAATCGCCAGCACCCCAAGAATCATTTGAGGCGACCTGTCGATGAGCAGCCCTACTGGTTCATGCGGCGTCACACCTCGCTGCTGCAGAGAAGCAGCAAGCCGGTCGACTTTCTCTTGTAACACACGATACGTCCACTGCTCTTCCCCGAATTCGAGAGCAATCGCATCGGGTGACTTTCTCACCTGCGCTTCAAACCGTTCCGTGATGAGAAGCGGGCCTGCAGGCTGATTGGTTTTACCGCTCCATTCATAGAGCAGCTGATGCTTTTCTTTCTCTGGCAGGTAATTCATTTGTCTGATCGGCTGTGCTGGATTTTCACAAATACACGCAAGCAGATGCTCGTAGTACCGAAGGAACCGATCCATCGTGTCGTCAGAAAATAAGTCCACATCATACTCCAGTTTTAATTGAAGACCCTCCGCCCCTTCAAAAACAAACAGGGATAGATCAAATTTGGCGGTATCGTTATCTTCAATGGCTAAAACGGATGTCGCCTCCCCCATCGGAGAAGCTTCAAGCGGTAGGTTTTGCAGAACGAACATGACCTGAAACAGCGGCTGCTTGCCAGCCTCACGTACAATATTCAGCTCATCTACGACCATCTCAAACGGCACATTCTGATGCGCATAGGCGCCCATTGTTGTTTCTTTCACCCGCTCTAATAGTTCAGTGAAAGCAGGATTCCCGCTATGATCGATCCGAAGTGCCAGCGTATTTACGAAAAATCCGATGAGATGCTCCATCTCCGTCCGATTTCTCCCAGCAATGACTGATCCAATCACAAACTCATTCTGTGAAGACAATCGATGCAGCAAGGTAGAAAAGGCAGTCAGTAACGTCATATAAAGGGTGCTGTCTGTCTTTTTAGAAAGGGCAGCCAGCTGCTCAGATAGCGACTTCGACAAGTGGTATTTTTTCGTTTTTCCCTTGTAGGATTGAACGGCTGGCCGCGGGTAGTCATACGGCAAAACCAAATCTTCTACAGGAACCGCAAATTGCTCCTTCCAATAGGAAAGCTGCTTATGCAGCGTCTCTCCAGTCAAATACTCCTTCTGCCATAGTGCGTAATCCGCATATTGAATCGGCAGCGGCGAAAGATCAGGCGCTCTCTTGTCAATCATCGCTGTATACCACTCAGACAGCTCTCTTGCGGCAATCCCAACCGACCAGCCATCTGACACAATGTGGTGAATGGACATCAGCAGCAAATGATCTGTTTCCGACAGCCGAATCAGTTTCACTCGAAAGAGCGGATCATGTTCTAAGCGGAAAGGTGTGCCCGCCTCTCTTTTTGCCCATTCAGCCGCTTTTTGTTCTTTTTCTTTCTGTGCTGTCAGATCTGATAGATCCACCACTTCAAGCTCTGGAAGAGTCATATGCTCATGTATGATCTGCACTGGTTCATCGCCGCTCATGGTAAAGGAAGTTCTGAGCGATTCATGCCTTTGCACCATTTGCTGCAGACTCCTCTGAAGCACCTTCACATCTAAAGGTCCATTCATCCGAAAGGAAATTGTATTATTATAAAATGGCAGATCGGGCTGTAATTGATAGAGAAACCACTGCCTTTGCTGGGCATAAGACATCGGAATCTCCTGACCCTTTTCCATTTTCCGCATCGGAACCGCTTCATCCACTTTTGCATGCGAATCGATCCATTCCGCTAATTCCCCAAGTCTCGTATGCTCAAAAAGAACAGCGAGCGGCACGTCAAATCCCATTCTTTGTCTCACCGCAGACAGCATTTGCGTTGCCTTGAGCGAATGACCCCCGAGTAGAAAGAAATGATCACCGCAGCTGACATTTGAGACATCAAGCAGCTCGGACCAAATGTTTGCCAAAAGTTTCTCCGTCTCCGTTTGAGGCGCTCTGTCCTCTGCCTCCTGTCCACTTTCCTCAATGAATGCTTTGAAATACGCTTCATCCGGCATGCCATCCTCTGATTCTTTCCAGTATTCCTCAGGAAATAGATGTACGGAATATTCACCAGATAGATGAGACTGCAAACACGTATAAATGGACTGATACAGCCGTTCTTCAATAGCCTTTGTTTTGTCGGTTTTAAAAAAGACATACATGGCTTGCTCTGTTTGCCTCTCCGCTTGGCTCATTTCTTGAATGTCCTGCTTTGACCGATCTAATCCCATATAAATGAGTGGCGCATCTGTCATCAAACATGACAGCATTGTCTGGAAGCCCGCCCGCTTCGGAATCGGGAGATAGCCTCTTTCTTTTAACATGCCTTTGATCATCGAACCCTCGCTCATGCCGACCTCATCCCACATGCTAAAGCTAAAGCAATACGGCTTCACTGTAGATGTCAGCCTTTGATAATGAGCAAATTGTTCAACGAACTCATTGGCAGCGCAATAAGCGCCGACGGTCATCCCGCCCTTTAACGTTCGTGCAGACGAGCTAGATAGAAATAAGACGTTCTGCCGTTTAGAAGCCGCTTCATGAAGCGCAATCGTGCCATATACCTTCGCTTCGTACATCGCATGTAAGGACGCAGACGTCATGTCAGCAAGCAGCTCCTCTTGAATGATGCCAGCGAAATGAATCACGCCATGCAGCCTTTTTCCTTGAGCCGCCTCTTGTCTTGAGATGAGCGCTTCAATGTCTTTTGCGTCCGTCATGTCCACTTCTTCATAAAAAACTGTGCCGCCATGGTCTTTCGCTTGTTTCTCAAGTGAGGTCAAAACGTCTTGCTGCTCCGCAGATAAAGCCTTTCGTGCTTTTCTTCCAAGCAGCACAAGATGCGCTTGATAGGACGTCAGAAGGTGTTCACTCAGCATCCGCCCAATGCCGCCAAGCCCTCCTGTCATCACGTAAAGCCCAGATGATTCAAATGGCGGTTTCTTCCTCTTTTGATCTTTTTCCAGATGCAGCGGTGATAAAAGAGGAATATAACGAACACCTTCGCGGTAAGCAGCGATATGATGGCTTGTGTCATGTGTAAGCTCTGTCATGATCGCTGATGCATGAGAACGGTCAGCCGGTTCTGTTAGAGAAAAATCAAGACATCGCACCTTGATAAACGGCCATTCATGCTGTACAGCTGTCATCAATCCTGTTGTCGTTGCTTTTTCCACATGATGCGTTTGATCTTCTGGCAAATTCATCGCATGAGCTGAGACAAAGGTGATCTCTACAGGTTCCTCATAGGTGGCAATCGCTTTTGTTACATATAATGCACTCATGCTGCCAGTTTTCTGCGCTTCCTTCGCCATTGCCGCTTGAAGTGTGTCTTCCTTGTTTGTGTAGTTCCAAAGGTGAATGATTTGTTTCACCGAAACGCCATACGAACGGAGCGTCTCAAAGAGTTGTTCGTAGTCTGACGGCCGATTCGGGTGGATGATGAAGTGAGTATGTGTGAGTTGTGTGAATGCTTGACCCGGTTCAACCGTAATATAGGTTTGTTCATTGTTTGAGAGGGATCTCAATTGATCTGCCAGCCCTAATGCATCTGCAAAGATCACCATGTCCCCTGCTGTTTGCTTTTCAGTTTCATGAAGCGGAGCAGGTGTCCACTTCTTTTGATAACTCCAATCAGGCAAGGTGTGTTCATTTTCAAGTCTGATGTCCAGTTCCTTGATGATTTCGTCGAATTCACCTTCCTGCCACCTTGTCTTGAGCTGTGCCCTTTCTATTTTTCCAGAGCTTGTTTTCGGAAAGGCATGCTTCTGGACAGGGATAACCTTTGATGCAGACAGACCCATTTTTGTCGCAATATGGGTTTTAATGTGCTGGCTAGCCCTCATGATATAAGCAGGCTCATACAGCTTCGGTGTAAAAAAGAGAATCAGTTCATCGGATGCAGATGCCTCCATCCGAACGGAGCAAGCAGCCACAAAGCTCGTTTCTACGCCTGGTACTTCCTCAGCCATGGCTTCAATCTCATAGTTGTGATAATTTTTCCCGTTGATGATGATCATGTCTTTTTCTCTACCGGTTAATGTCAGCCTTCCTTCGTGCAGAAAACCTAAATCACCCGTGTGAAACCAGCCCTCTGTTTGAAAAACCTCTTGATTCGCTTCGTCATTCTTGTAATAGCCCTTCATTGTCGTCGGCCCTTTGATTTGCACGCTGCCAATATGATCTTCGGGAAGAAGCTCATGCTCATGGTTGACGATACGAATCGTGATACCCGGAATCGGTTTCCCCAGCTCTGTAAAGCTGACGGTTCCTGTCTCACGTGCCTCCGCTGGTCTTAGCTGCTCTGTCAGCGACGTTTCCTCAAAGGTCAGAACCCCGCTGTTTTCATCTCCCCGCTCAATCGCAAAAGAGAAGACAACGGCTGATGAGATTTCAGACATGCCGAAAGCCGGTCTGATGACGTCTCCCTTTAAGCCGTGCGGAGCGAGCAGGTGTAAAAATCGGTGAATCGTCTTCGGTACGACCGCTTCTGCCCCATTGATCATGCACGTCATGGCAGAAAGATCCCAGGATCCTGAAGAAATGTCTTTCTCATAATCATTGATCATCGCAAATGCGAAGTTAGGTGCCCACGTCTTCGTTGCACGATAGCGTTCCATCCAGTCAAGCCAGCGCAGCGGCTGAGCGATGAAGTCATCTGTCCTTGCCCGAATCTGTTCACAGCCTGTGTACACATTGACAAGGTGGAACATCACAATGCCGCCAATATGATCTAATGGCATCCAGTCTAACGAGACATCCTCTTGTGTAAACTGATTGGCTGCCACTGTCCCTTTGACATTCGCCAGCACACTTCTATGAGAATGCTCTACGCATTTAGGCATCCCCGTACTTCCAGACGTTAAGATAAAAAAGACTGAATCATCAGGCGTGACTGGATGTGCTTCTAGATCTCTTTCTAAAGTGAGCATCGGTTCAACGGCTGCCACACGTAATTGATCTGTATGCCACAGTAAAGCTAAGCCTTGCACCTCATCAATCAGCGAGTCATCCGTGAGAATGAGCGGGTGTTCCAGCAGGTTCCAAGCGTGATGAAGCTTCTTCACTGAGGCATTCATTTCCCGATAGGTCGGGGCTGCCGATACAAGTGTTGGGACAAATCCGCCTAACACACATGCCCAAAAGGCCGTGACCATCGCATGATTCGATGAAAATTGAAAGAAGACAGGATCACCTGGCTCAAGCCCTAGTGCCCTTAAACCCGTCAGAACCCGTTCGGCATCCTCCTTTAACTGTGCGTAGGATTGCGTGAGTTCATTTTCACTATTGATGATATAAGTCAGCCCGTTTGTCGTTTTGGCTGCCTCAGTTAGAGCGTCCTGCAAGGTTTGAGCTCCTGCACTAACATCTATATCCCCCCCATAGGAAATGGCTGGGGGCATGTCCGCTAAAATAGGCGAAGCCATTTGCGTCTGTATCCATTCAACTGCGGCCTCCTGCTCCATGTGATGGTCGAGAAATAAATGAGAGAGGTGATATGGCCGAGGTCGAATGGTTTTTTCACGAGAAAAAACAGCGAAGCGTTCGATTTCGTTGGTTTGTAAAATGGTTTTCTGTACATCTTGTAAAATCGTATCCATTGATTCATGTACATTCGATTGATTGATGGTTGATGGTTTCATATGAGTTCCTTTCCTTTTTTGTCAGGCAGGGCTGCCAGTGTGCACCCCTGCCTAATCTAAAGTTTACAAGACTGCTTCTCTATTTTTATGATGGACTATCTTTTGGATCAGCTGTGCATTTTGAGCGGCACATTCTTTGTTTTTGAACATGTCAGCGTGCTGACCATAGCCTTGATATTGTCGATAAGCGCCGGTCGTCGCAGCTTCCCAATTTTCCATCCAGTCTGGTATCGCAATTTGCTCTTCGGATTGGATGAAGTCAATGTCTGCTTGTATCTCTCCTTGGTTCACCCCCTTAACAAAAGTTTCATAGTAGGCTCTCGTTTTTTGAGCCAGCGCGTCTTGGATGAGCTCCGCTTGGGCAAGTTCACTTTGCTGCGACTGATGGACGATCGCTGCTATATCGTCATCAATGGATCGTCCTTCTAAATCACTTTCTCCTATTTTCTTATAGGAATCGATCATGATGACCTTTTCGACGGTCCGCCCTGCTTGTTCGAGCGATTGAACAAGCTCAAAGGCTAGGTAGCACCCGCCAGAGTATCCCATCAAAGTCAGCGGTCCTTCAGGCTGAAGGTGCTGGATATGCTGAACATATTGCGAAATTCGATGATCGGCTTCAATAAAGTCAAAGGCGATCAAACGAACACCATCAAGCGTTTTTGCGGCTTCCTGATAAATAAAGCCATAGCCTGGTAATGGCGGGAGAGCAAAGACTGTTGGCGTTTGAGATTCATTGAACACAAGATAGCCTGCGGCTTCCTGATCCTGCTGTTGAATATAACGGCTGATTGCTTCAATGGTAGGCGTCTCAAACAGCAAATGAATGGGCACCTGAACATCGAATTCCTTCGACACCTTGGATAAAAGCGACATCGCTTTTAATGAATGCCCGCCAAGCTCAAAGAAATGGTCATCTGTGCTGATATCATCTCTTTCAAGCACTTCCCTCCACATCACAAGCAACTTTTGTTCTACCTCATTTACTGGAAGCTTCACATGGCGGTTTCCTTGAGGCGCCTCTGGCTTTGGCAGCTGACGTTTATCAACCTTTCCATTTGGCGTAAGCGGCATTTTCTCAAGTCTGATCAGCTCATGAGGCTGCATGTAAGCCGGAAGTTTTTCCTTCAGCCCTGACTTGATCACATCGAGTTTGTCCTTCCACTCCTCCTCACACGTCATATAGGCGAGCAGCCTTGTATGCTGCGTGTTATGCTGATCAGCTATAAGGGCAGCTTGCTTTACGCCTGGATGCATGAGAAGGTGGGCTTCAATTTCTGTCAGCTCAATTCGATGACCGCGAATTTTCACCTGGTCATCCACTCTGCCTGCATACTCAATCAAACCGTCTGCTCGAAAATAGGCCAAGTCTCCCGTACGATACAGCCTTTCTCCCGCAGCAAATGGATGGGCGATAAAGGCTTGTTTTGTCAGATCAGGACGATTCAAATACCCCTTCGCAAGCCCTTTTCCGCTCAGGCATAGTTCTCCGACCATTCCAATCGGCTGAAGCTGTCCGTGCGGGCTCAATATATAAGCACCCGTCTGGTTGAGCGGCTTTCCGATTGGAATCGAACGCGTCTCTACCGGCAGAGCCTCATCTACTGGATAATAGGTGGCGAAGACCGTTGATTCGGTTGGACCGTAGACATTGATCAGTCTGTCTTTCCCCATGACATCAAAGGCTTTCCTCACATGCTGTACCGATGCCCGCTCTCCTCCGAACAGCACCTTGCGCACACTGCGCATCCAGTCGGTTTCTTCATCAACGAGGAGATTAAATAATGCCGTCGGAACAAACATGACAGAAATGTTTTCCCTTTTAATCAACCCCGTCAGCTCGCCCATGTTTAAAATGGTCTCTTTTTTCGGCAAGACAAGCTTTGCTCCGTTTAAAAGTGCGCCATATACATCAAATGTAAAGCCATCAAATACGCTGTTGGATAGTGACAGCAGTGTATCTGTTTCTGAAATGGTTAAGTAGTTCGTATTTTTGACCACCCGGGCAATATTGGAATGGGTCGTCATGATGCCTTTTGGCTGACCTGTTGTACCAGATGTATACATGATGTAAGCCGTATCGTGTAAGCCTGCTTCTAGCAGAAGATTCTCTGAGCTCATCAGTGAAATTTCCTGATCATCCGCAAACAGATACGTACCATCAAACGCAAGTGCCTTCGCCTGACCGATAAAGGATGAGTGAGTCAGAAGATGCGTTGCCCCGCTGTCTTTAAGCATGTATTGAATGCGGCTTTCTGGATAATCGGGATCAATTGGCACATAGATTGCGCCTGCTTTTAAGACAGCCAGCAGGCTGACAATAAGTTTAGGCGTGCGGTCGGCTAAAATGGCGATGACCGTTTGATGCGTGACCCCATTTTTTTGCAAATGCCTTGCCAATCGATTGGCTTGTTCATTCAGCTCCGCATATGTCATCGTGTGCTCACCTGCTGATAATGCCACTGCATTCGGCTGTTTGCGGACATTATGCTCAAACCATTTCGACAAATACAGCTGGTCATGCTCAAGCTCAGGCGCATTCCATTCCTCAAGAATCAGCTGCTTTTCCTGTTTCGTGACGAGTGTAAGTGTATGAACCGATTGATCAGGATGCTTGATCGCCTCGCTCATCAATAGACTCAGCTGCTCCTTTAACCGGTGGACAAATTGAGGATCAAATGCTTTTTGGTTAAAGGCCAGCTTCAATTGCAATTGTTCTCCTGGTGATGCCAGCAAATTGAGATCATAGTTCGATTTTTCATACACATTCATGTTTTCCACAGTAAACCCTAATCGCGCCTCTTGCTCGTCCTTCTTTGCGGCTGGGACGTTTTCAAACACGACAATATGATCAATGAGTGGCTGCTGACCTGTCTTTGCCTGAATATCATAAATCGGAATATATTGGTGCGGCTCGGCTGCAAGAGACTGCTGCTGAGTCTCTGATAGAAGAGAACGGAATGTCATGTCATCTGTCAGCTGAATTCTTCTTGGGATGACATTGATGAACAAGCCAACCATTCTGTCAACACCAGCCAAATCTGCCGGACGTCCCGACACAACCGTGCCAAACAACACATCATTTGAACGCTGATATCTGCTCAACAGAATTGACCACACCGATTGAAGCACGCTGCTTAACGTGGCATTTTGCTGCAACGCTAACTCTGATAAAGCAGCCGTTTCTTCTTTGCTCATCGACCATTCCATTTCGCCTAATTCATGTTCATTCGTTTGTTTTCTCTGTTCTTTAAAGGTTGATTGTCCATCAAACCCGGCTAATGATTGCTGCCAATATTGAAGTGATGCTTGTTTATCTTGTTTTTCCAGCCATTGAATATATTCTTTGTATGGTTTAACCGGTTCCAGCTTGTAAGGGACGTCATGCAAAAGTGCATGATAAATTGCAAATAACTCCTGCACCACAAGCCCAAAGCACCAGCCATCAAGGAGGATATGGTGATAGCTCCATATCCAGCGATAGCTGGCAGGACCCGTTTGGAAAACGGATGCCCGCATGAGAGAATCCTTCGAGAGATCAAATCCTCTCAGCTGATCCTGTTGTTTAAATGTCTCAATACGTACAAGCTGTTCGTCTTCAGAAAGATCCTGCATGTCCACCACATCAAGCGTAAAAGGGCGTTTCTTCAGCACAACTTGGACAGGGCGCTTCACTTTTTCGTGGAGAAATACGGTACGAAAAATATCGTACCGTTCCACGATGACATTCATGCTTTTCTCAAGTAAGTCATGACGCAGTGTGCCCTTTACGTTCATATCCATTTGCTCTACATAAAAGCCCTTTTCTTGATGATGGAGGGTATGAAACAGCATTCCTTCTTGCATCGGTGACAGATAATACATGTCTTGAACTTGATCCCTTTTAAATGAACTCATCTATTTCATCCTCCCTTCCCGTTTGTATGACTGATCTCGTGTTGTTAGGTCAATTTTTCCTCAAGCATGTCAAAAATGTCGTCCATTTCATCCATTTCAAGATCAGCCGCAGAGAAGTCACTTGGCGTAAATTCTCTTTCGTGCTGCGCTAAACAATGGGTAATGATGGATTGGATTTTTTCTTTCAACAATGCCATGAACTGCTGTATCGTTTGTTCTTCATATTCATCTGTACAATAGGAACACGACAACATGAATCGATTGTGTTGAACAAGACCACTGAGGTTCAGCTTATAGACAGCTTCTGAATCAGGGCTTGCTTGTCGTCCCATATCATAGGTGGACGGTCCAAAGAGTTCTGTCGTCACTTCCTGATCGATCTGCCCAAGATAGTTCAAGCTGATTTCAGGATGTACGTGCTGTCCTGACGGCTCAGTGGCTGTCATGTATTTCAAAATCCCGTAGCCAATTCCTTTATTTGGCACACGCCGCAGCATCTCTTTCGTTCCTTTAATAGCATCAGCTATGGTCTGATCCGGCTTTGCTTCAAGAACAACTGGATACATACTCGTAAACCAGCCAACCGTGCGGGAGACATCCAGCCCTGATAAAATATCCTCTCTTCCATGACCTTCAAGCTGCACATGTACATGGGACTTCCCTGTCCACTCCTGAACGGCAAGCCCGAGAGCACATAGAAGAATATCGTTCATTTCCGTTGTGTACGGTAGATGAATATCGGTTAAGAGATGCTCGGTTTCGGACTCTGAAAGCTGCATCTGTACTGCTTTTGTTTGAGCAACTTTTCTTTTCGTTACTTCATGATCAACAGGTAAAGTGGTCAATGGCAGAGTGTCAATCTCTGTCCAGTACTCACTTTGGCTTTTTAACGGCTTGGACTGTGCGTATCGTTCGATTGCCTCTGCCCATTCTTTAAAGGAATGGGTTTTTGGCGGAAGGACGAGCGTTTGTCCTTGAGCTGCCTGCTGATAAAGAGACATAAAATCCTCTAGTAAAATTCGGCATGAGACACCGTCAATGACAAGATGGTGTGTCACGATGAGTAAGTGATCGCCATCTTTTGCACGGAAACAAATCACTTTCATGAGTGGACCTGTTTCGAGGTTCAGCTGACGCTGATACTCGTTGGCATATGTGGAAATGGCCTTTTTCACGTCGTGCTCTTTAGAGACATCATGAGAAATAATCGCAATCGATTCCGTGAGCTCCCGCTGATTGTATTGCAGAATGTCATCATGCTCCTGCCTGTATACCATACGCAGTGCATCATGATGTGAAAGTAATTTCTGCATCACTTGTTCTGTAATCGAAAGGTCAAATCCGTTTGGCGCATGAAGCATCATCGAGAGATTCCAATGGTGCTGGTCACTGAATGCTCGCTCAAAGAACCAGCGTTGAATTGGAGTCAAAATGACTTCCCCTTCAACTGGTGATTGGTCAGCTGTCAATTGATCGGCTTCTTCGATATATGGGCGCAGCTCCGCAATCGTTGGGTACTGGAATAATAGCTTCATATCGAGCTTCCAACCCGCTTGCGTGAGTCTGCTTGCCATTTGGATGCCTTTAATTGAGTCTCCACCAAGGAAGAAGAAGTGGTCGTGAATGCCGACTTGGCTCACGCCAAGGACATCTGCCCAAATATCGCAAAGCAGTGTTTCAACTTCGTCTCTTGGCGCTTCGTATGCCGTTTGGTTTGCTTCCATATCAGGCGCTGGCAATGCTTTTAGATCGACTTTGCCATTTGCCGTCATCGGCAGTTGGTTAAGCTTGATGATGGATGATGGCACCATATAGTCTGGCAACGTTCGTTTTAGACTTTCTTTCAGGTCGGTCGTTTCTTCATCGGTGATGACATATGCCACAAGCGAATTTTGTTCGCTGGCATCTTTGACCGTTGTCACGACTGCTTCTTTGACTTCCGCCAGCGCAAGGAGCTGCGCCTCAACTTCTGACAGTTCAATACGGAAGCCTCGGATATTGACCTGATGGTCTTTTCTGCCGAGATAGATCAGCTCGCCATCCTCTGTCCATTTCACTAAGTCGCCTGTACGGTACATGCGCTCACCTGGATAAAATGGATCTGGGACAAATCGTTTCTCTGTTTCCTCTGGAAGATTCCAGTACCCTCTTGCCAGTCCTTTTCCTGCGATCACGAGCTCACCCGGTACGCCTGGCGGCGAGAGGTCGTATAACGAACCCATGATGTAGAAACGAGTATTGGCAATCGCTGTTCCGATCGGAAGTGTGCCTTGATCTGGGTTGATGATCCCGCTGGTCGCTACGACTGTGTTTTCTGTTGGGCCATAGTTATTGACGAGTTTATATGGAACAGGCTTTACCTGTTTCAGCTTGTCTCCGCCAGTCAGTAGGTAGCGCAGTGAATGATTGTCCATTGACATAAACTGCTCGCATAACTGGGTCGGCAGGAACGCAATGGTGATCCCTTTTTCATTGAAATACGTATTGAGCTTGATCATATCGAGACGAATCGCTTCATCGATGATGTGCAGCTCTGCGCCGGCGATCCATGACGGGAACATTTCCCAAATGGAGGCGTCAAAGCCAAAGCCGGCATATTTGGCGGTTCGATCCGCATTTGTCACTTGGAAGGCATCATTGTGCCAGAAAGCAAGATTGACAAGGGACTGGTGCTCGACCATGACACCCTTCGGCTGTCCAGTCGTTCCCGATGTGTAAATCATATAGGCGAGATCCGTTGGTTTCACATGTACCTGAATTTCTTGTGCTTCTCCTTCTACCGTATCTTCTATCAACAGAACATGACCTGTGAAAGAAGTTGGTGCAGTCAGTCCTTTTTGCATCAGAAGCACCTCTGCCTCGCAGTCCTCTAGCATGTACGCAATACGCTGAGCCGGATAATCCGCATCAATTGGAACGAATGCCGCACCTGCCTTCAGGACGCCAAGGACAGCTGCCGTCATGTCAAGCGATGGACGGGTGAGTATGCCGACGCGATCTCCGGGTTTTGTGCCAAGAGAGATCAATTTCTGAGCAACTACATTCGCCCGATTGTTCAGTTCCTCATATGTCCAGCTCGTTCCGCAGAATGTCGCCGCCTTTTGGTGAGGCGCTTTGTGCGCATTAGCTCCAATTAGTTCATGGATCGTTTGATCTGACGGAACGTCTAGGACAGGACCTGACCATTCATTGATCAGTTCTCGTTTTTCCTCTTCAGTTAAGATCGATAGCGCTGAAATTGGCTGATTGAGCTTAGCCAGCATTTCGTCTATGATTTGTTCAAAATATTGACTCCAACGCTGAATGGTCTTCTTTTTAAACAGTGCCGCTGCATACTCAAAACGCAGGCCCACTTGGTCTTTTTCTTCAAATACACCGAGCGTTACATCAAATTTTGCTTGAACTGTCTCTTGCTGTTTTTGCGAAAGCTTGAGTCCATCCAGATCCGGTAACGTCAGGTCTCGGTCATCCGTTGTCAGCATGACACTAAACAATGGATTGCGGCTCGTGTCTTTCGGAAGATCTAACTGTGCCGCCAATTCCTCAAACGGGAAATCTTGATGTTCATAGGCTGATAGGCTGCGATCTTTCATTTTTTCAAGCAATTGTGCTGTCGTTTCCTCCAGCTGCACTTCATGTCGAAGAGCCAGTGTATTCACAAACATGCCCGGAACCCGTTCCATTGAAGCATGCGTACGTCCTGCTGTCACAGCGCCTATAACGATATCTGTCTGCCCAGTTAATTTGGAAAGGAAAATGGCAAATGCCGTTTGCATGACCATGTTCAAGCTTACACCTTTTTCAGCCATGAGCGTTTTAATGGACTGCACCTTTTCAGCAGATAACCATCTATCGACTCGGTCTCCTTCAAATGACTGAACATGAGGGCGTGGAAAATCAAGTGGCAGCGCCAAATCTTCAGGCGGCTGAGCGTATTGCTCTAGCCAATATTGACGCTGTTTCTCGAGCAGCGCTTGCTGCTTTTCTTCCTGCTGCCATACCGCATAATCCTTGTAGTGCAGCTGAATTGGCGGTAATGTCTTTTTCTCATACAACTCTGCCAATTCTTGAATGAGCAGACTGCGTGTGACACCATCTGCGATGATATGGTGCATATCCATCATGAACACATATTCTTCATTAGAAAGCTTCGCCACCTTTGCCCTCATTAATGGTGCTTGATGTAATGAGAATGGGGTGATGAATGCGTCTATGACAGGCTGCTCATGACCTCTCTCTACTTCAACAACCTCTAACGTAAACGGCATTCGGCGATAGACTTTTTGAACTGGTACGCCGTCAATTTCTACAAAGGCTGTCCGCAATGATTCATGTCGTTCGATCAAGGCTTGCAGCGCTTCTTCTAGCAGCTTCTCATCAAGGCTGCCTTCCATCATCAAAACAACTGGCATATGGTAAGTAACTGCTTCTGGATGCAGCTGCTGTAACACATACATCCGCTTTTGAGCGGAAGAGACAGGATAGAAATCTTGCTTCTCCGCCGGATGAATGGATGTGATGTCCGAAGAATCCACTTCTTCCAAATAGGCTGCCATCGCCCGTATCGTTGGCTTTTCAAAAAGGACTTTGAGCGGCACATGCTTGTTCAGCTTGGCTTGTACCTTCGAAATGAGCACCATGCCTTTGAGAGAATGACCTCCCAATTCAAAGAAGTGATCATGAACACCTATTTGTTCAACCCCAAGTACTTCTGACCAAATGTCACACAGCGACTGCTCAAGTGCCGTTTCTGGTGCTGCATGCACCGCGCGGTTCATATGCACCTCGTGCGGAAGCGGCATAGACTTCACATCTACCTTTCCGTTTTGTGTGAGCGGAATGTGGTCGACTTTGACAAAGTACGTTGGAATCATATAATCCGGCAGTGTCTCCGCAAGCTTTTCTCTAAACGTCAGTGTTCCAATTGGCTCAGGCGCTGTGTAATAGAGTGCAAGCTCCGGTAAACGGGACATGTGAATTACTTTGACATACACCTCTTGAATGGATAATCGTGCACGCGCGGCATGCTCAATTTCCTGTTTCTCAATACGATAACCGCGGATTTTCACTTGATCATCTATTCTTCCGAGAAACTCAATGTCTCCATTTGCATGCTGTCTGACCAAATCCCCTGTGCGATACATTCGCTCCTGAGGATAATATGGATTTTCAAGAAAACGCTCTGCTGTTAATTCAGGCTGATTCAAATACCCTCTCGATACACCTTCCCCCGATATATAAAGCTCTCCAGGTGCGCCATAAGGGACAAGGCGCTGCTGACAATTGAGTGCGAGCGCTCTTGTGTGAGCAATTGGCTGCCCGATCACAGAGCGATCCTTCAAAGCGCCTAGCTCTTGCGGTGTGATCAGCTTGGTCACAGTCCCAATAGTTGTCTCTGTCGGGCCATAGTGGTTCATCACTGCCACACATGGGTGCTGCTCCATAAACGTTTCAACATCCTCAGAGACAATCGGTTCCCCTCCAAGTATCACAAGGCGTAAAGCATTAAATGCATGATCCTTCGAATCTGCCATCATATGAAATAAGGATGGTGTCATTTTGATATACGTCAGCTCTTGTTCATCAATCAAACGCATGAGACGCACCGGGTCTGTATACACATCTTCACGAGACACATAGAGTGTCCCCCCTGCTTTTAAAACAGGGAAAATGCTTGTGTAACCGAGATCGTATGCATAAGAAGAAAGCAGTGCCGTCCGATCGCATTCTTGCAATGTCACCTCATTTGTCAGCCAGTTGACATAGTGTGATAGATTACGATGCGTGAGCTGTACACCCTTCGGCTTCCCTGTTGTACCAGATGTGTATATTACATAAGCGAGCTGATCGGCTGAGCCTTCCGGCAGATCTAGCGAGCGGCTTTGCTGCACTGCTTTTTCAACCTGCACCACCTGAATCGACTTGTGATCTTGATAGGAACCTGCAAGAGACTCATTTGTCACGATCACTTGTGCACCTGAATCTTCTAATGTGTAACGGATACGTTCCGCAGGGAAGGCCGGATCAATTGGTACAAATGCACCACCTGCTTTCATCACACCAAGCATTGAGACGATGACATAGACAGAGCGGTCAAGAATCAGTGCTACAGTCTTTTCTTTCTCGACGCCTCGCACCTTCAGTTCACTGCCAAGCGCATTTGCCATGTCTTCCAGCTCGCGGTAAGTGAGCTTCCGTTGATCATCCATCACCGCAATGGCATCTGGTGTTTCCTTTACCTGACGCGAAAATTGGACATGGAAGGGCTCATGACGATTCGATTGCACTTCGTCTTTTTTCTCCAATCGCTCTATTTGCTCATGCTGATCAAGGATACGGAGCAAGCCGATCTGTTCATCCGGGTGTTGGACCGCTTCACGAATAATCGCTAGAAGATGAGTTCCGAACCTGCGGACCGTCTCTTCTTTAAATAATGCCGCTGCATAGTCAAAGCTCAGCTTTAATGCTCCCTCTCGTTCAAATGCTTCTAGAGACAAGTCAAATTTGACAGAGTGATGCTGAATGGAATAAGGCGAAATGTGCAGATCGCCGAGCATTAGCGCCGGAACCTCCATGTTCTGCATGTTAAATGACACGCTAAAGAGCGGGCTTCGGGTTGTATCACGATCTAGCGGAAGACGTGCAATTAACTCTTCCAGTGGATAGCTTTGATGAGCAAAAGCGTCAACACTCGTTTCTTTTATTTCTTCAAGCAGCTGTAAAAATGTCTTCGTTTGTTCTGGTTTTCCGCGCATCGCAACAGTGTTGATAAACATCCCCGGCATGTCCTGTATATCAGGGTGTGTCCGTCCTGCAACAGGGGAACCAACGATGATATCTTCCTGGCCGCTATAAGTGGCAAGCAGCACTTGAAAAGCAGATAACAAGAACATGTACATGGTCGTATCTGTTTTCTGAAGCAGTTCATGAATCCGCTGAGTCGTCGCTTGATCACAGCCAAACATGAATCGTTCCCCGGAAAAATCACGTTCCGCTGGACGCGGATAATCAGTTGGCAGCTCTAATACCGGCAAGTCCCCTTCGAATTGCTTCAACCAATATGCTTCATGCTCCTTCTGTTTCTCCGTCTCTTCTTCACTTAACTGCCAGACAGCGTAATCTTTATAATGAATGGCTCTTTCTGCAAGAGCTTCTCCATCATAGGCCTTCGCCAAATCTTGAATGAACGTCTTCATGGAGCTGCCATCTGTAATGAGATGATGTGCTTCCAAGACGAGAAGATGACGGTTCTCACTGACCTTCAACAACTGAGCTCGCAATAGAGGCGCAGCTGTTAAATCAAATGGTGTTTGACGTTCAGAAAGGAATGCCTCTGCCTCTTCTTCTTTGATGTCATGAACGGGAAGGTCAAATGCAGTCCATTCATTCACCCTTTGGACGATGTCTTCTCCATTTATATGAAAACTCGTTCTTAAGATTTCATGCGTTTGGATCAACTGATCAAACGCTGATCTGAGCCGCTGATATTCGAGTGCCCCTTCAAGCGTTAAGATGATCGGAATATGATAATTCGTGCTGTCAGGTTCGAGTGTCTGCAAAATGTATAAACGGCGCTGAGCTGGTGATACCGGATATTCGTCCGCCTGCTCTGCTGGTAAGATGGGATGTCCTTTTTCTTCTTGACCATCCTGATCGATATATGCCGCTAATGAACGAATCGTCGGCTTCTCAAAAATCACTTGAATCGGTACTTCCTTTTGAAGCACCTCTTGAATTTTCGCGGACATCATCATTGCTTTGAGAGAGTGCCCGCCAGCCATGAAGAAATGTTCATCTACTCCTACCGTTTTCCCAAGGAGCTCCTCCCAAATTTGAGCGAGTGCCTTTTCTGTCTCCGTCTCAGGCGAAATGATTTCCTTTTTCTCCTGATGCGCTTCGTCCGGCTTTGGTAAAGCTTTTCGATCTACCTTCCCGTTCGATGTGAGCGTAAAAGCATCCAGCTTCATCACATGGTGCGGCACCATATAAGCTGGCAGCTCTTGATTGAATAAATCCCGCACCTCTTCTTCTGTCATTGTCCCTGTGAAGTAAGCGGTGATTTCCTTTTCATCTGAGGAAAACGAATGGACAAGCACAACCGCATCATCTATGCCCGCTTTTTGCTGAAGCACTGTTTCAATTTCACCAAGCTCAATACGGAAGCCTCGAATTTTCACCTGATCATCTGTCCGGCCGAGGAATTCGATCTGGCCATCCGCGCCATATCTAGCCAAATCCCCTGTTCGATACAAACGGCCTGACGGTTTAAAAGGATCTGCCATGAACACTTGATTGGTCAAATCCGGACGATGGAGATACCCTCTTGCGACACCATCTCCGCCAACATACAGCTCTCCTGGCGCTCCAATTGGCTGCAATCTTTGATCATCATCTAAAATATAAGCCGACGAATGGTTGATCGGCTGACCAATTGGGATCGGACCCGTTTCATCTCCTGTTACTTCGTAAATGGTCGAGATGGTTGTATTTTCAGTTGGACCATAGGCATTCAGTAAAACAAGTGCTGGATGATGCTGTTTCACAAGCTCCGCACTCTTCACATTGATGACGTCACCGCCTGTAATTAATGTGGTTAATCCTTCGAACATTTGCGGCCGCTGCTGAGCGAGCTGATTAAATAATCCAGTTGTTAAAAAGAGCGCCGTCAACTGATGTGTTTGGATAAATTGTTCGAATCGATGGATATCCAATAAAGTATCACGGTCAACAGGATAAAGCGTCGCCCCATTTAGCAGCGTGGTAAATATCTCAAAGGTAATAGCATCAAAGCTGACGGCCCCTGTATGCGCCATACGATCCGACTTGGTCAAGCCTAATTTCTCCTGAGAGCAAGCCAATCTCACAATATGCTGATGCTCAATTTGAACCCCTTTGGGCTGTCCAGTTGATCCTGATGTATACATGATATACGCCAATTGAGATGGAGACGTCCGGACTGAGAAATCCACGTGTGAGCGATGAGGCATGCTGGTCACATGTACAGCCTTGATATGTTCATCAACTGGCGGCTGATTGTCAGCATGCAGCAAAATGGATGCGCCGCTGTCTTCAAGCATCCATCGGATTCTCTCCTCAGGCTGGGAAGGATCAATCGGCACATAAGCTGCCCCTGCGTGCAGAACTGCTAAAATGGCGATCACCGCATCTGCTGATCGGTTCATATACACCGCGACAGCATCTCCGGGCTGTACGCCGTTTTCAACAAGACTGCCGGCTAAACGACGGATTTCTTGTCCAAGCTCCTCGTACGTGAATGTTCGATCGCCTTCAACTAATGCCAGATGGTCAGGCTGCGCCTTCATACGTTCATTAAGCAGCTCAGGAATAGACAGATGCTTCGGATAATCTCGCTCTGTCTGATTCCAAGCTTCAATCTGCTGCTTCTCCTCTTCTGTGATACATGTCACTTCATGAAGGCGTACATCAGGGTTCTGGATGATTTGCTTCATGAGATTGGTCAGATGTTTTGATATGTTTTCAATGATCTTTTCTTCAAAAGCTATGGCGTTGTATTTGATTTTCAATGTCCACGTTTCACCTGGATAAACAAGGACATTTAGGTCGAAATTCGTTTGTTCAAATCCGTCCTTTACATCAATGGAAAAACCAAGCCGTGCAGACATGGTATCACCAGACAGCTCCTGATCTAAAGGATAGTTCTCAAACCCAACCAAATGATCAAAGAGCTGCCCTCCAGCAGCTGTCTTTTGCTGAATGTCATAAAGCGGCATAAAATCATAGTTTTCCGCTTCCAGTGCATGCTGCTGAACCTTTTGAAACAACTGTTTGAACGTCTGCCCCTGATCCAATGTCACTCGAACGGGTATCGTATTGATAAACAGCCCTGCCATGCGCTCAATTCCAGATACACTTGGAGGTCTGCCCGATACAACGGTGCCGAATGTGACATCATCAGCTGCATGATAGGTGCCTAATAGAACAGACCAGACAGCCTGAAACAGGTTCGGGGCTGTCACTTGGCATTTTCTTGCTACATTTTGAATGGCTTGTACCGTTTGAGCATCCCATGTAAACGTCCATTCCTGATGGTCGTATTGTCCGTTCGCTTCATTTTGCTGCAGCAGCCCTTGATGCTGAACCGCTCCATCTAGACGCTCCTGCCAATAACTTTCCGCTTCTTGTTTATTTTGCTTTCCAAGCCACTGGATATAATCTGCATAAGGCTTTCCCTGTGAGCGATCCGGCGTTCGATCGTTCCGAAAAGATTCATAGTAATGAAACAGTTTTTTCATTAAAACACCCATAGACCAACCATCCATGATGATGTGATGGTTGCTCCAAATTAGATGCCAGTTTGTTTCATTTAGTTGAAAAACAGCGACCTTCAATAACAGATCATTTGTTAAGTGAAATCCTTGCTTTCTCACTTGCTTTTTATATTGACCCAATACCTTTTGCTGCTCTTGATGATTCAGATGAGATAGATTCTCTCGATACACATCTAGATGACGTTCAGCCAGTACAACCTGACGAGGCTTTTGCAATTGTTGATAGACAAAGGCTGTACGGAGAATGTCATATGTCCGTATGAGCTCATTGAGACTTTTTTCAAAAAGAGCGAGATCAAACTCTCCGCTTATTCCAAGCTCAAGCTGTGTGAAATAAGAGGAGGAATTAGGGTCTAGCATGGCATGATACAGCATGCCCTCCTGCATGGGTGTTAAAGGATATACCTTCTGAATCTTCTGCTTGCTCATATGTCCACCTCTTCGTTTGCTTAAAATATATCCATTAGCTTTTCAAGTTCATCCATCGTGAGATCTTCATCCCCTACATCACTAGGTGTCATCTGGGTTTCCTCCTGTGATACGCAATGTGAAATCAGCGCCCTCACATTCTTTTCAAGAAGATCCTTGAATTGTTCCATCGTACGTTCTTCAAATTCAAGTTGATGATAAGAAATCGTCACATGGAACATGGCTTGTTCGACGAATCCCACAATATCAAGTGCATGAGGTTTCTCTGATTCAGGACTCAGCGATTGTCCTGGATGCCACGTTGAGCGGCTTAACTCACCGCTGATCTGTTCATCAAACTGACCAAGATAGTTAAAGCTGATATCTGGCGCGAGATCAAATGAGATATCGTCCTTCATCTTGTCAGGGGTTAAATATTTTAATATGCCATAGCCGATTCCCTTGTTCGGAATGTGCCTGAGTTCCTCTTTTAAATGCTTGATCTGATAAGAAAGTTCGTCTGCATGCGACATATCCAGTAACACAGGATACATACTTGTAAACCAGCCAATCGTCCGTGATACATTGATTGCAGGGAGGATGTTCTCTCTCCCGTGTCCTTCAAGATGAATAAAGTGTCTGTCTTCACCTGTCCACTCTTTCATGGACAATCCAAGTGCTGTCAGCAAAATATCATTGATGTCTGTTTGATATGCTTCATGTACATCTGTCAGCAGACTGCGTGTTTCCTCCTCAGACAATGTAAAACGAATGGTCTGTGTATGAAGCATCCGCTGATCTTCTGTCACATAATCCTTTTGAATCGGTGTAACGGAATGCGCAATTACCTTTTTCCAATAGGCTCTTTCCGACAGCAACTCATCTGACATCGCGTATTCCGTCAGCTTCTGGGCATATTCTTGGAAAGAGTGTGTTTTTTCAGGAAGTGTCAGGATTTCCCCGCGCTTCGACTGTTCATAAAGAGCCATAAAATCTTCAAGGAAAATACGCCATGACACACCATCGATGACAAGATGATGTACAGCGAGCAGTAAATGATCCCCTTGATCCGTTCGGAAAATAGCTGGCTTTACTAAAGGTCCTTCTGCTAGCGATATACTCGCCTGCACTTCATTTGCCAGCTTTTCTACCTGCAGGATTTGCTCCGACAGTTCCCCTCGTACTTCCATTACATCAACAGCCACCAAGTTTTCTTCGATTTTTCGATGACGCTGGATCACGCGTCCTTCTTCAATCGGATACACCATTCGCAAGGCATCGTGATGGATCATAAGCTGCTCCAACACTTGCTGAGCGATGGTTTCATCCAAACCATTTGGCGCTTGGAGCATAACCGATTGGTTCCAATGGTGCTGACTCGTAAAGTTTCGCTCAAAGAACCAGCGCTGAATCGGTGTGAAAATGACTTCCCCTTCGACAGGTGACTGGTCGGCTGTCAGTTGATCAGCTTCTTCGATATATGGGCGTAGCTCTGCAATCGTTGGGTACTGGAATAGTAGTTTCATATCGAGCTTCCAGCCCGCTTGTGTGAGTCTGCTTGCCATTTGAATGCCTTTAATCGAATCTCCGCCAAGGAAGAAGAAGTGATCGTGAATGCCGACTTGGCTCACGCCAAGTACGTCTTCCCAAATGCCGCATAGAAGCGTTTCGACTTCGTCTCTTGGCGCTTCGTAAGCCGTTTGGTTGGCTTCCATATCTGGTGTTGGCAATGCTTTCAGATCGACTTTGCCATTTGCCGTCATCGGCAGTTGGTCTAGCTTGATGATCCATGAAGGCACCATATAGTCTGGCAACGTGCGTTTTAGACTTTCTTTGAGATCTGTCGTTTCTTCATCCGTGATGACATAAGCGGCAAGGGCATCTTGATCGCTGGCATCTTTGACCGTTGTCACGACTGCTTCTTTGACTTCCGCCAGCGCAAGGAGCTGCGCCTCAACTTCTGACAGTTCAATACGGAAGCCTCGGATATTGACCTGATGGTCTTTTCTGCCGAGATAGATCAGCTCGCCATCCTCTGTCCATTTCACTAAGTCGCCTGTGCGATACATGCGCTCACCTGGATAAAATGGATCTGGGACAAATCGTTTATCTGTTTCCTCCGGAAGATTCCAGTACCCCCTAGCCAGTCCTTTTCCTGCGATCACAAGCTCA
Source organism: Bacillus sp. MZGC1 (assembly GCF_002998605.1). Lineage (NCBI taxonomy): Bacteria > Bacillati > Bacillota > Bacilli > Caryophanales > Bacillaceae > Bacillus > Bacillus sp. MZGC1. The sequence goes on along the minus strand of NZ_PVRE01000004.1, from coordinate 185,116 downwards.
CCCGGTACGCCTGGCGGCGAGAGGTCATATAACGAACCCATAATGTAAAAACGTGTATTGGCAATCGCTGTTCCGATTGGAAGCGTTCCTTGATCTGGATTGATAATCCCGCTTGTCGCCACGACTGTATTTTCCGTCGGACCGTAGTTATTCACGAGTTGATATGGAACTGGTTTTACCTGTTTTAGCTTGTCTCCTCCTGTTAGTAAGTAACGCAAGGAGTGATTGTCCATCGACATAAACTGCTCACATAGCTGGGTCGGCAGGAACGCAATGGTGATACCTTCTTGATTGAAATACGCATTGAGCTTGATCATATCGAGACGAATCGCTTCATCGATGATGTGCAGCTCTGCGCCGGCGATCCATGTCGGGAACATTTCCCAAATGGAGGCATCAAAGCCAAAGCCGGCATATTTGGCGGTTCGATCCGCATTGGTCACTTGGAAGGCATCATTGTGCCAAAACGCTAGGTTTACAAGGGACTGGTGCTCGACCATGACACCCTTCGGCTGTCCTGTTGTTCCAGACGTGTAAATCATATAGGCGAGATCAGTCGGTTTCATATGAATCTGAATTTCTTGCGCTTCACCTTTTACGGCATCCTCTATCAATAGGAAATGACCTGTGAATGAAGATGGTGCAGTCAATCCTTTTTGCATCAAAAGAACCTCTGCCCCGCAGTCTTCCAGCATGTAGGTAATGCGCTGATCCGGATAATCCGCATCGATTGGAACGAATGCCGCACCTGCCTTCAAGACGCCAAGGACAGCTGCCGTCATATCAAGGGACGGACGGGTGAGAATGCCGATGCGATCTCCTCGTTTTATGCCGTTTGAGATGAGCCTTGAAGCGACTGTATTCGCCCGACTGTTCAGTTCTTCATACGTCCAGCTTGTTCCGCAGAAGGTTGCCGCTTTTTGGTGTGGTGCTTCAAATGCTTTAGCCTCGATCAGTTTATGAATGGTTTGATCTGACGGAACGTCTAGGACAGGACCTGACCATTCACTGAGCAGTTTTTGCTGCTGCTTCGGTGATAATAGCTGCATTTGATCTAGCGATTGATCTGGCGCTGATACCATTTGTTCCAATAAATGAAGGAAAAACTCCTTCCACTTTTCAATCGAAGACTGTTGAAAGATAGAAGTATTAAAATCGAACACAAGCTCAATGTGATCAGCCGATTCGTTTCCAGTTAAGGTCAAATCAAATTTGGCGATATTTTCTTCAAATGGCTCTGGAACGATGTGAAGTCCATCCATCGTTAAATCACGGATATCCGCATTTTCCATCGAGAACACCACATCAAAGATTGGGTGACGGCTAGTGTCTCGAACCGTTTGTACTTGGTCTACCAATTCTTCAAATGGGTACAACTGATGCTCATTTGCCTCTAACACAAGTTGATGAACATTTGACGCAAATTCTGCAGCTGTCAGATGTCCTGCTGGCTTTGTTCTAAGTGCCAGCGTGTTCACAAACATACCAATGACAGATTGAATATCAGGGTGAGTTCTGCCCACAATCGGTGAACCGATGATGATATCTTCTTGTCTTGATAGCTTGCTTAAAAGGGTACTGTAGCAAGTGAGTAGGACTGTATACGTCGTACTGTTGAGCGCTCTGACCAGCTCATCCAATTTCGCTTTAAGCGGCCCATTGATTGTAAATGAGACGCGCGCTCCTGCGAATGTTTGCACTTTTGGTCTTGGCAGGTCTTCCGGCAGTGCCAGTACAGGTAGCTCTCCTTGTAATTGCTCCAGCCAAAATGCCTCTTCAGCTCTTTTTTGTGCAGCAAACGTCTCACTTTTTGACCAAACCGCATAATCCTTATATTGAACAGGTAATTCCTCTAGTTTGTCTCCTCGATACAAGGCTGAAAGCTCCTCAATTAAAATGCCAACAGATGCGCCATCTGAAATGATATGATGCATATCAATCAGTAAATAATGGACATTTATGGAAACAGAAACTAGACCTACTCTGAGTAAAGGCGCCTTTCCTACATCAAATGGACGGATAAAGTCATTCATCAATTCCTGTATGTCTCGTCCGTTCCCTTCGATTTTTTCAATGTCTACAGAGATATTTGTTTCAATCCGCTGAACAGGTTCATTCTGAACGAAATCAAAGCTTGTTCGGAATGCTTCATGACGATGGACAAGCTGTTCAATCGCCTTTTCAAATCGTTTTTCATCAAAGGCCCCTTCCAGCTTTAAAGCAGCCGGCATATGATAGCTTTGCTCCGCATCGGTCATTTTCTCCAATACAAACAGCCTTTTCTGAGCAGATGTCACTGGATAATAGGCCGCTTCTTCTGCAACCTCCACCCGCTTGATCTCCGTTTGATCCGCTTGTTCAACCGCAAAGGCAAACGCCTCTAATGTTGGAGATTCAAATAAAGACTTCAAAGTGAGCTCCACGTGCATCTCTTCATACAGCCTGTTCAGCATTTTCATGCCGCGCAGCGAATGGCCACCGCATTCAAAGAAATGATCGTCCCTGCCGATTCTCGGCACTTCAAGAACTTCCTCCCAAATGCGCGCTACGTGATGCTCTGTTTCGGTTTGAGGAGGGATGTACTCATTTACCCCCTGCTCACTTAGGTCAGGCACCGGTAAGGCGCGCCTATCTACCTTGCCGTTATTCGTCAGCGGAAGCTCGTCTAATTGCATGAAGAACGACGGCATCATATACACAGGCAGTTCACGCCCTGCTTGCTCGCGCAAATCAGTTAATGAGACGGACCCTTCGGCTGTAAAATATGCACATAATGTGTCATTTGGAGCTGCAATGACGACGGCTTCCTTCAATTGCTGATGGCGAAGCAGCTGATGCTCAATTTCTCCAAGTTCAATACGCTGACCTCGAATCTTCACTTGATGATCAATCCGTCCAATGAATTCAATCTCTCCATTTGACAGCCATCGTGCAAGATCACCCGTTTTATACATGACCTCACCAGGGCGGAAAGGATTTTCCACAAATTTTTCGCTTGTGAGTTCTGGCTGCCCATAATATCCTTTCACCAGTCCATCACCAGCGACACATAGCTCTCCCGCAACACCCGGCGGCTGCACATGTCCAAATTCATCTACAATGTAAACAGCCGTTTGACTCACTGGCTTTCCAATTGGAATGGATAACGCCTGCTTCTCAATGTGATTCACTGGATAATACGTAGTGAAAATCGTGCTTTCAGAAGGACCGTACATATGAACAAGCTTGCCTTCCCCCACCGTTTCAAGTGCAGTCATGACATGAGGCACGGAAGCTCGCTCTCCGCCAAACAGAACTTTTCTGACGTTCTTCAGGCTGTCTTTTTTCATATCGATGAGTAAGTGAAAAAGAGCTGTCGTGATCATTAAAATACTGACTTTTTCCTTCTCAATCGCTCCAGAAAGCTCATTCATGTTTAAGATATGATCCTTTGGCAGAACAATCAGTTTCGCACCGTTTAATAAAGCACCAAACACATCGAACATAAAAGCATCAAATACATAGTTTGATAGACTCATCACCGTGTCTTCATGATGAATGGTAAGATAATTTGATTGCTTCACCGTTCTCAAAATATTCCGGTGTGTCACCATATTTCCTTTAGGTTTTCCTGTTGTACCAGATGTATAGGTCAAATTCGCCAAGTCCTCTGGTAAAATACCAACATCTATAGGGCTGTCTGATTGCTGGTCAATTGCCTGATCTTCTGTTTCGATGATGGTTCCCTCGAAAGAAGCGAGTACCGAGCGATGGCGCAGCACTTGATGTGTCAATAAGAATCGCGCACCGCTGTCTGTCAAAAAGTGCTTCACGCGCTCATCAGGGAAATCAGGATCAATTGGTACATAGACGCCGCCCGCCTTAAGTACAGCTAGAACAGAGAGTACCATTTCATTGGATCGTTCAAAGAATAAGGCCGCTTTCATCCCTCTTTCAAACCCATGTTCACGCAAATAATGAGCCAGCTGGTTCACTCGGTCATTCAGTTCTTGGTAAGAAAGAATCACACCTTCACATTGGAGTGCAGACTTATGACCATGCTCCTGCACCTGTGCTTCAAACTGCGTCACAATGGTTTCTTCTGCCGGATAAGGCGTCGGTAACGGATTCCACAGATTCAGTTGAGCTTCCGCTTCCTGTTCAGACAGTAATCGATAGGATCGAATCGCTTCCTCCGGCGATTGGACCATCTGCTCCAGCAAATACATATAATGATGTAGCATTTGCTCGGCTGTACTTCGTTTAAATAGCGCCGTACTGTAATCGAGGACAAAGGATAAACCTTGATCTGACTCCATCGCTTGCAGCGTTAAATCAAACTTTGCAATATGGAAATTGGTTTCTTCAATTTCAACTTGCATCTCTCCAATATGCTGGGCTGCTCCATGATCTGGCATGAGTGTAAAAACGGTATCGAATAAAGGATGACGGCTAAAATCTCTTGGTACATTCAGCTTTTCAAGCAGCCGTTCAAATGGATATTGCTGATGCTCAAATGCATGCATCGTCTTTTCCTTAACTTGCTCGATCAACTGCGACACGGTTCCATTCGGATCAACCTCTGACCGCAAAGCAAGTGTCTGGACAAACATGCCGATCATGTCATCCAGGTCTGCATGCACACGCCCTGCCGCCGGTGTTCCAACCACGAATTCCTTTTGACCCGTGTACTTCGCAAGCAATGTATAGTAAGCAGAAAGCAGAACCGTATACAGTGTCGTGTGGTGTTTTGCCGCAAGCTCCTGCAATTGTTCCTTTAACGTTTCATCTATTTCTTTGATCACACGATCCCCTGTGAAAGACTGGACCGCTGGGCGTTGATAATCGGTCATCAGCTGTAAAGCAGGAAGATCACCCGAAAATTCCTGCAGCCAGAATGCCTCTTCTTTTTGAAAATCTTGTTGTTCTTGCCAAACAGCATAATCTTGATATTGAAGCTTCAATGGTGCTTTGACCGATCCCTCGTAAGCATCTGACAGCTCACGCAGCATTAAATCAATCGAAAGACCATCTGAGATGAGATGATGCATATCGAAAAAGAGCAGGTGCTCCTGATCATGTAATGACTTCAAGCCAATACGAAGAAGTGGTGCACACTCAAGGTCAAAAGGTCTGACAAATTGCTGCATATTTTCTTCCATCGTGCCGCCTGTCAGCTGCTCTATTTGAAATGGCACTGATGGAGCTACCTGCTGACATGGAACACCTTTCAACGTATGAAAAGAAGTACGCAGCATATCATGACGTGTGATGAGTCTTTCAAAGGCTTCAGTCAGCTTCTCTCGCTGCAATGTTCCTTTTAACCTCACAACAGCTGGCATATGGTATGCGGTGCTTTGCTCCAATTGACTCACCATATAAACGCGCTGCTGTGGAGGTGACAATGGATAGTGGTCAGCTGCCGGCGCTTTTGCTATCACCGTTTCAGAAGATGTTTCCGCTTGCTCAATGTAGGCAGCCAAAGCAGCAATGGTCTGCTGTTCAAATAAAATGGAGAGCGGCACTTCCACCTGAAAGTCTCGCTGAACATGTGTGAGTACTGTCATCGCTTTAAGTGAATGACCACCTCGCTCGAAGAAAGAATCATATACACCCATCTTCTCTTGACCAAGGATTTCTTCCCACAAACGCACAAGCTTCGTTTCGAGATCGTTTCTAGGTGCAACATATACAGCATGAACTGCTTTGTCGCCTTTTAAAGCAGCAAGTGCACGACGATCGACTTTGCCGCTGACTGTGAGTGGAAATGCATCGAGCTCTTTGAAATAGAGCGGCATCATGTAAGCTGGAAGCTGATGTTTGATAGCGGCTTGCAGCATGTCAACTGACACACCTTCTTGACGAGCTTGATAGTAAGCACTTAACGCCTTTTCCCCATCCGCTTCATCAACCACAAGTACGACAGCTTGATCGACTCCATCTACCTGCTCCATCACTGCTTCAATTTCGCCTGTTTCTATGCGGTAACCCCTTATTTTTACTTGATCATCCATTCTGCCAAGATAATCAATGGTGCCATCCGGAAGCCATCTGACTAGATCCCCCGTTCGATACATCCGCTCGTGTGGAGAAAACGGATCTGCCGTGAATACCTTCTCCGTTAATTCAGGCTGATTCACATAGCCTCGTCCAACACCTATCCCTGCAATGCATAGCTCTCCAATAGCCCCCTGCACCTGTAATTGATCATGGTCATTTAAAATATAAAGACGGTGATGACCGAGTGGTTTTCCGATCGACACATAACGCTGCTGTTCAGATGATTCGCGCAGCTCACTTAGTTCCAGACGATGAACCGCCGCATCGACACACGTCTCAGTCGGACCATACACATTCCACAAAGTAAAATCAGGCTCACTCATACGAACCGCTTCGATAAGAGAGTGTGCTGCTTTCGCAGGCAATGCTTCTCCCCCAATCAACATGTGTGTCAATGACAGCCCGTCCAAATCCGCTGCAAGTAAAAGCTGCACATGCGCCGGTGTTCCGTCTGCTGCTTCAATTTGATGTTTTTTATAATAAGCCGCTAATTGAACACCATTTCTCGTCGTTTCTCGCGGGATGATATGAAGCGTATGCCCAAATAAAAGAGCAGCAAAGATTTGTTTCACCGATGCATCAAAATGGAATGGTGCAAGAAGCGCCATTTGAAGCTCACTCGCCCCTTGATAAATCTCATGATGCAAGGCATGGACCAAATGATGCAGCTGAAGATGCTCAATCATGACGCCTTTCGGCTTTCCAGTCGTACCTGATGTATAAATCATGTAAGCCAAATCCTCAGGTGCCGACTGATTTACAAGCTCAGGCAGCAGACCATCATCTAATTCGATTTGCTGCTGAACGACCATTTTTTCCGAGAGGGCACGGTATGTTGAAACGAACGATTCCTCTGTTAACACAATGGAAGCACCAGAATCCTCCACAATATATTGAATGCGCTCCTCAGGTAATGCCGGATCAATCGGTACATATGCCCCGCCAGCCTTTAATATGCCGAAGATCGCCACCATAGCATCTGCCTTCCGATCCATTAGGACAGCAACAGGCACATCACGCGAGACACCTTTCATTTGTAAAAACCGCGCCAGCTTTTCTGCCTTTTGATACAGCTCTCCATAAGTAAATGCTCCATTTTCCGCTACAACGGCTGTCCGCTCTGCATACTTATTTGCTGTCTCATCAAACATGTGGTGAACCGGTTTTTCAGCTGGTTTTTCAAACGGGATTCTCTCAGATAGTTGCAGCAGTTCCTTTTGTTCATCTGATGGAAGTAAAGGAAGTGTCCCGATCAGCTGGTCAGGCTGAGAGACCGCCGCCTCTAGTATGATCAAAAATCGATCAAACATCTTACTGATTTCTTCTTCGGTGAATACATCTGTACGGTAGTCCAAATCAATGGTCAATGTATCTGTATCCCAGCGGTCCTTTACATGGATTGAAATATCATTCATTCCGCTCCCGCTAAAAATCGGTTCAGTAATAAAAGACAGATTCTCTTTTTTCTGCCACTGCATGACCTGGTATTCTAAAGAAATATCAAAAAGGCGCCCTGTAAACCCTTCTCTTTCTCGCAAATCATTCATGAGGAGATTGTAAGGATACTTTTGGTGACGCAAGATCTTCATTTGATCCGCCATGACCTGTTTTACGAAATCAAGAAATGTTTGCGACCCCTGAACAGATGCACGCATTGGAATCGTGGAAACAAACATACCAATCATCTTTTTTTCCTTGGCATTCGTTCGGTTGCCCATAAAGGTTCCAAGAACAACATCCTCCATGCCGCTAAAACGATGTAAATATACATAAACAGTGGACATAAACATCGAGAGCATACTGACTTTCTGCTCTTCACAAAAAGCACGAAGTTTCTCCTTCAAAGAATCTGGAATATCCCCCGAAAATCGCTGCGCATGTAAACTCATCTCGTATCCCTTATGCGGTTTTAAAGAAGCGAAATCTGGAATATTGGCAAATTGCTCATTCCAAAAGGCTTGGTCTTTTTGAAAACGTTTAGAAGTTTCATAGCTTTGCTCACTCATGATGTGATCAACGAAGGAAATCTCCTCAACCGGTGAGATGTCTACCCCGTGCAGCATGTCCTGGTATAAGTCGATAATGCGATTGCCCATCAAGATAATCGAGATACCATCCGCCACAATATGATGTGCTTTACAGAACAGCCAGCACTCTTGATCACTGATTTGAAAGACCGTAAATTCAATCAAGGGGCTGTCAATTAACGGCATTGGCTCACGGATTTGCTCATTCGCCCAAGCCCTCACTTCTTCTTCACTCCAGCCCTTCTCCATGCGAATCGGCTGTTCTTCATAAGGCTTCATATATTGAACAGGCTCCTCCTGCTCATGTCGATACACCAGCCTCAAACGAAGGGAGTCAGTTTGGCGAATGTACGCTTGAAGCACGTCAACGACTAAAGATGGATCTAAACCTGATACCGATCTCAATCTGGCGAATCCACCCAAATTAGAAATACTTGTACCTGGATAAAATCTTTCCGTGTAGAATACTCGCTTTTGCGCATGTGTTAAGGGGTAATAAACTGTATTCATTCTTATCCTCCGCCTCTTCTATGTTTTCTCCACCAATGTGACACCCTGAACCCTCTATATCAAAAGAACCAAGTCTATTTGATTAAATAGACGCAATACGGAAAGAAGCCCACCCCGAATAAAACGGAGGGACTCCCATTTTGATTCGGTAACCTGCCGACCATAGTAAAAAAGCAACATTTACCTTAGGACATGGCTTTGCGTCTCTACGTTTCCATAGATTTGCCTTTTTCTTCTTTTCTTTTTAAATATTTTCTATTTACGTCCACTTTATATGAAATTATTGTTTTTTTCACCGAAAAATGGGTGTAAAGATTCATGCGTTATACCGAATGAATCACATGATAATTTACGATATTTACCGAAAATAACTAATAATAGTTGCGTTCAACCGAAAATAATCGACTAAATACCGCAAAAATTTCATGTTTCCCCTTAAAATTTGCAAATATGACCGAAAATGCAGGATAGAGGTCTCCTTTCATTCTCCAAAATTTCTTAAATCTTAAGAACTATATTCCCTGAAAAATTGAAAATATTTACCGTAAAAACAACACAAAAAGAGCTGCCATTTCAAATGACAGCTCCCTTGTTTCTTCATTATATTTACATCACCTTAGACAGGCCAATCGTTTTCTCAATGATGAGCAACGCAATGATAGAAATGATAATAAATATGACAGATATCGCATTGACACTCGGATCAAAGGTTTGCTCAATGTAATTAAACGTCCTGATGGGAATCGTAATGGTTTGGGGAGAGGAAACGAACAAACTGATCGATATTTCCCCAAATGACGTCACAGCTGAAAACACCCCGCCTGCAATAATTCCTGGCTTAATCAAAGGCAGCGTCACTCGAAAGAATGTGCGAATGGGTCCTGCGCCAAGATTCATTGAAGCTAGCTCAAGCCGCGGGTCCAAATTCGAGACACTGACGCCTACTGTTCGAACCACATAGGGAAAGCCAATAATGACGTGACCTATGACAAGCGCCCACAAAGATCCCGTAAACCCCATAGCCGTAAACAAATAAAGCATGGCAATCCCTAACACCACTTGAGGAATCATAAGAGGTGACAAAATGAAGGCTTGGATGGCCTCCTTTCCCTTAAAGGAAAGCCTTGCTAAAGCATACGAAGCCATCGTGCCTAAAAGAACCGTGAGAGGCGTTACGATGAATAGCAAAATCACACTAATACGCAGAGACTCCATCCATTCTGGATTCGACACGACCTCTTGAAACCAACGAACGGAGAACGAAGTCGGCGGAAATTCAGGAAAGGCATTTGGACTAAAAGCAGATAAGACGATGACAAGAACAGGTATGGTTAAAAAGAGATAAACCAATGACCCAGCAGTCCAAATCAGGATTGAAAGCAAGCGGTCACCTAATGATTTTTTACGCATGCATCCTCGCCTCCCAACGCTTCAATAGATAGCTTAATAAACTGACCACCACAAGCACACAAACCAATAACGTAAAGGACATCGCTGCAGCAAGAGGCAAGTTATACACCTGCATGACCTGCTGATAAATAGACAGCGGCAGCAGAGGCTGCATCCTTCCGCCGACTAACAGCGGGGTGATATAGCTCCCAGCCGCCAGTGAAAAGACAATAATAGCTCCAGTCACCATACCTGGAATGGTCAGTGGAAAGGTCACATGAAAGAAGGTTCGAATACGTCCAGCTCCTAGACTCATAGAAGCCGGTCGTAAATGACGATCCATATCGGTTAAGCTCGTCGCGATAGGCAGCACTGCAAAAGGCAGCATGACCTGAACATAAGCAATAATCACCGCATTCATATTCCACAGCATAGAGAGCGGCTTTTCAATCACATGTAAATCTAATAACATGCCATTGACCAGACCATTTTGCGAAAGAAGGACAATCCATGCAAACGTCCGAATCACAACACTTGTCAAAAGCGGCGAGACAAGTAAGATATAGAAAAATGCCCGCAGACGCGGATGAGGTGCCTTGACGAGCACGTATGCTGCGGGGTATGCCATCAATAAACAAATCACCGTTGTCTGCAAGGCTACCCACACTGTACTTCCAATCGCCTTCACATACGCATCTGTCGTGAACACATGAATATATTGAGAAAAGCTATATGTTTGTAATGTATTCATCATTGAATCCACATCGCGAAAACTGAGGACGAACATCATCACAAGCGGCGCTAGAAGAAATACAACAAGAAACAAACACGCAGGCAGCAGCATGAACCAATGAAATCGCTGATTCTTTTTCTTGATACGCATCACGTGTGCACCTTCGAATCTAGGAAAACAATATCTTCAGGCTGCCAATTGATATGAATAGCTTCTCCAGCTTTCGGCAGTTCAGGAAATGCTGCATCAGAAGCATGGACAATCATTTCACCGCTATCGAGCCCCACCACCAAACGTAATGAGTGACCAATATAACTGACATCTGCCAGCACGCCTGATACATGGTTGGGCTGAACGTCTTCCCACTCAGAAGATATGCCGATTCTTTCTGGACGGAGCATGAGTAAATGATTCCCCTTCTTCTCTTGGTGTGCCGCAGCCTTTAACTCAACATGCTGCCCGTTTGACTGGGTTAAATGAGGAACGATAAATGCAGCTTTAGCTTCATCATATACTGCTTCAAATAGGTTCACCTGTCCGATAAATTCAGCAACAAATCGATTGTTTGGCTGGCGATACACCTCTAAAGGCGTCCCAATCTGCTGGATTCTTCCCTCACCTAAAATCCCAATCCGATCAGAAAGGCTTAATGCTTCCTCTTGGTCATGGGTCACGAGGATGGTTGTAATTCCGACATTCCTTTGAATATTTCGAAGCTCTGTCTGCATATTTTTTCTAAGTTTTGCATCTAGGTTACTGAGCGGTTCATCAAGAAGAAGAACAGACGGCTGAATCGCAAGCGCCCTTGCAATCGCTACCCGCTGCTGCTGTCCACCACTTAATTGATGCGGCATACGTTTCGCAAACGCCTCTAATTGCACAAGAGACAAACATTCCATTACTTTCTCTTTGATTTCTGCCTTCTTTTTCTTTTGAACCTTTAACCCGTACGCCACATTATCAAATACGGTCAGATGCGGAAAGAGTGCATAGCTTTGAAAGACCATACCCGTTTTTCTTTGATAAGGCGGTAAAGTCGTCACATCCTGATCACCAATATAGACGACACCTTTTGTTGGCTCTAAAAAACCGCCAATGATGTTTAATAACGTTGATTTTCCGCAGCCGCTAGGGCCAAGAAGGGAGAAAAACTCTCCCTCATTCACCGTAAGACTGACATCGTTAAGAGCAATCTGCTCGCCGAAATGCTGGCTGATATGTTCTAAATGGATTCCACTCATGCGATCACCTATTTTCCTCCGCCTAATACTTCGTTCCATCGATTTGTCCAATTGCCAAGCTCTGAAGTTGCTGTTTCGTAATCTACCCAAGTCAGCTTGCTATAATAATTCTCTCCAACCTTGACCTTCCCCTTAATCTTGTCACCGTATTTCACATCAGAATTCGACATGCCATAATAAGATTTTTCCGAGAAAGCCTCCTGAGCTTCTTTTCCACTTAAATAGTTTAATAGTTTGTAAGCCGCTTCTTCATGCTGACTTCCCTTCGTTAAAGCCCAGCTCGCAACAGCTGCAACAGCGCCTTCTTTCGGATATGAGAAACCAATATCCATTCCTTCTTCTTCAAGTGCAAATACTCGTCCATCCCAATATGGAACTGCTGCCACGTCACCACGTTCTAACAAGGTTTGAATAGACCCTGGATTATCTGGAAAAGCAGCTACATGTCCTTTTAATTGTGAAAGGCTTTTAAAGGCTTTATCAATATCCTTAGGATTTGATTCTGTCCCCCCTTGAGCATGGACAAGCGCAGAGAAAAATTGCAAACCGGCTGAATAAGTCGGAGATGATATCGCCACCTTCCCTTTTAGCTGACTGCTCCATAGGTCTGTCCAGCTGTTTGGTTCCTGCTTCACAAGATCTTTTCGATAAGCAATTCCTAGCTGCCCCATGCTAAAGCCTGCTGCATATTGTTTCCCATCAATAGTGAGCTTCTTTTGGACAGAACGGTAAAGTTTTTTGACATTCGGTGCTTGCTCTTCGTCAATCGGCGCAAGAACATTTGCTGCAATGCCTCTTTGAATCGTATCAGGCTGTAAAATAAGCAGGTCATACGGTGGATTTTTTCCATTGGACGCTTTTAATTTCGTAAACCATTCAGAATCCGCTCCAGAGACGGTTTGGACTTTAATTCCCGTATCTTTTTCAAACTTTTCGAGGATTGGTTTGATATTCTTTTCCCAATCGCCTCCGTATACGCCAACGATCACAGTCTGCTGCTGTTTACCTTGATCCTGTCCATTTCCACCGCAAGCTGTCAGCAGTAGAATCATTGATAGTACACCTGCAAAAATAGTGATTAATCTTCTTTTCATGATTGATTTCCCCCTTTTTGTCCATCCATATGAAGAAGTGCTTGAATAATATCTTTCTTTGTTAACGGCTCATTTCTATGACTGAAATGTTGATGAACTGCATGTTTATAATGCGTACGTTCATTAGCTGGGTAAGAACGCAGCTGCACAGCAAGCTCGCTGCTGGCTTCATCCGTCCATACTTTCTCATAAGCTTCTCTGTGTTCTCCGAAATCCCACATGATATCAGCAGGATGATCAACCTTTTCACGAAGCTTATTCGTTTGCTTTTCATCAATCTTCCATTCATTTTGGTCTAGATACACTTTAACGCCATATTGCTGCAGCGCTCTTTCTTCACTTAATAGACCTGCTTCCACTTCCTGAAGGACTTTTTCTTTATTTCTAGCAAATGGATTTCCCCAGCCGCCTCCACTTGGTGATATTAATTGCACAATATCGCCTTTTTCAAGACGCAGAACATCTATTTTTGGCTGGTCTTGTTTTTCACCTTTTGCTGTGATCAGCTTGACCTCACCAACAGCTCCTGCTCGGCCGCCCATTAACCCCCAAGGCTGAAACTTCATTCGTTCCATTCCTCGTGCGGTCACCATAGATTCAGGCTTGATCATTTCAAATTCCAAACCAATCGCATGTCCACCTCTGTTTTCTCCTGCCCCGCCTGTGTTCGGCAAAAGCTCATATCGGTGAACATGAATATCAATATGCTGTTCTAAACTCTCAATGGGTGTATTTTTCAAAAAGCCAGATGAATGATCAATGCCATCTACTCCATCCGTTCCATTTTGAGCACCGCCGCCTCCGCCTAATGGTTCGACAACAGACATTTTCCTGCCACCTGTTTGATCATCAGGAACAGAGAGAACAACAATAGCAGATTGACCTGCACCTGCTGCCGGCACTGCTTCAGGTAACAGCTTACCAATGGCGCCTAGCACGACATTATACAGCCTCATCGTAATCGAATGCCGAATACCAACAGAGGCCGGGTATTCTGGATGCACCAGCGTCCCTTTAGGTGAAATCACTTCAATTGGATATGTTATTCCGCCATTAATCGGTATAAAGGGATCTTTACTAATAATGTAATTAATCAACCCTTGATATAGGAAGGAATGCTTCTGACCATTAGTGACAAGGTTAAAAGCTGTTTTCACTTGCGGGTCACACTCAGAGAAATCCAGCGTCAGCCGCTTTCCTTTGACCGTTAACTTGATTTTCAATCGGATCGGCACATCCGAGATCATATCATCATCTAAATAATCAGCGAATTCACTCGTTCCATCCGGAATGGCTTCAATGACCTTTCCTGCACGAATCTCAGCTTGCTTCAGCAGGTCCATCATTCCTTGTTTCACTTCATTTTTTCCAAATTTGCCGATCATTTCTTTTAACCGAATTTCTGCTGTATTTACTGCAGCAATCATCGCATTGATATCCCCATCATTTAAATGACTGGCTCGGCTGTTGGCTCTTAAAAAGGTACGAACGACCTGATTCTCTTTCCCGCCTTCATAAATTTTCACTGGCGGGATTCTTAATCCTTCTTGATGGACATCTGTTGCTGTCGGTGAAATACTCGAGGGCACAAGTCCGCCCACATCACTCACATGAACAAAAGACCAAGCATAGCTGACAATTTCACCATCTACGAAAATTGGCTTAATGATATGGACATCCGGCAGGTGAGTCGCTAAACCATCTGTCGTATAAGGGTCATTTGTGATGATAATATCTCCCGGCTGCATCGCCCCGCTCTCTTCAATCGCTTTTTTAAGACTCAGCCCTAAAAAGATCGTTACACCCACTGTCTTCGGATAAACAAAGAAATCTCCAGAAGGCGTGGCTAACGCTGTCGCAAAGTCAGCTGATTCTTTGACGAAAGTCGTAAAAGACGTCCGCTCAATGACATGTCCCATGCCAGACGCAATTGCATTAAAATAACTGCGCATCATCTCAAGCTTTGCTGGATCAGTTCTCATGTAAAGCCGCCTCCCTTGAAATCACCAAGTTCCCTGATTGATCAATGCTGCCTGTCCAATTTGGCAGAATCAATGTTGTCGTATCATCCTGCTCAATAATGGCAGGTCCATTGATGACAGAACCTACTGACAAAGTATCTCTGTAATAAATAGCTGCTTCATGTTCTTTTTCTTCTATAAAGATTCGCCTGTATTCATATGGCTTCAAAGATTGTCCGCTGCTTTCATGAACAGGTGTGAAAGGCAGCGGCGGCGTCTCGCCTATGACTCGAACTCGTAAATGAGTAAACTCGATGTTCGCCTGATCATCTCTATGACCATATTGACGCTGATGCAGTTTGTGAAAGGCTTCAATGAGTTGGTGGATATCTTGTTCTTGCTTCAGCCATTCAGCTGATAATGGTAATTCAATCTCAAAGGCTTGTCCTTGATAACGTGCATCTGCCAATAATAGAATGGATGTCTGTTTAATATGCTGAATGTTCTGCCGACTGAACCAATCAGTCGCTTTTCGCGAAAGCATCTCATAATCTTGTTTTAGTTGATCTATCGAGTAGTCTTGTAAGCATATTTTCTTCGACAGCACCGCATCATGAATAAAATCAGCGGTCAGAGCACCTAATGCACATAATGTTCCTGGACCTGGAGGAACGACCACGTTTTTCGCATGGATTTCTCGCGCAAGGAAATTCGCCACAACCGGTCCTGCTCCGCCAAACGCTAGTAAACTAAAATCTCTTGGGTCAAACCCCTGCTGCTCCATGACATTGCTTAATTCTGTGTACATATTGGCGACAGCTACTTGAATCAGCTGGTCAGCCGCTTCTTCTACCGTTTTGTTGAGCTGGTCAGCAATTGGCTGAAAGGCTTTTTCCGCCGCGGACAGCTGTAGTTGTAAATGTCCTCCGGCAAAACGCTCTTGATTGAGATAACCGCATATGAGGAACGCATCAGTTAAGGCGGCTTTCTTTCCCTTACCATACGAAGCTGGTCCCGGCTGTGAGCCAACTGATTCTGGTCCTGCTTTGAGAAGCCCGCCCTGATCAATCCACGCGACAGAACCTCCGCCTGCCCCTATTGAATACATTGCAACAGATGGAAGAATGATAGGGAAACCTGAAAGCTGATTAGACTGAGCCATTGTAGGCTGCCCCTTTTGAATAATGGAGATATCTGCACTCGTCCCCCCTACATCAAAAGTGATCAGGTTGGATTCGTTTGCAGAGGCTGCGATTCTTGCCGCACCAATGACACCAGCTGCTGGACCAGAAAAAAGTGTTTTAACAGGTGAGGTTGCTGCACTTTCTGCATCCATTAAACCACCATTTGATTGTGTAATGTATGGAGAAATTGGTACACCTTCTTCTTTCAAACGGCTTTTCAATGTTTGTAAATACTGTTTTACCTTTGGTTGAATGTACAAATTGACAACAGACATCACAGTACGCTCGTATTCTCTCATTTGAGGCCATAATTCAGATGAAGTAAGAACTTCTAATTGCGGATAATGGTGTTTGATATAGGCTTTTGCCTGTAATTCATGAACTGGATTTTGATAACTATGTAAAAAAGAAATGACAATACCTGCTAGCCTTTTAGACATGACCTGCTGGACAGCATGATCTAATTGCTGCAGATGGAGAGGTTTTTTGATCGTACCATCGTGTATCAACCTTTCAGAGATTGGGTATACATGCTTTCGTGGTATCAATGGTTCCGGCAAACGAGAATTGAAGTCATAAGGAATGGGTAATCGTAAACGTTGTAGTGATAATATGTCTTGAAAGCCTTCTGTCACAAAAAGGGCTAAATCTGCTCCTTTCCGCTGCAATAATGTATTAAGACCGATTGTCATTCCATGTACGAGATATTGGATTTTAGATAAATCAACGCCTCTGTCTTTTAGAAGTTTTAGCCCATTGATAATTCCCTGGGCTGGGTCGTCAGTCACTGTGGGTGTTTTGAGTTCAGTCAGCGCCCCTGTTGCTTCATTCATCAGCGATAAATCAGTAAATGTTCCTCCTATGTCTATACCAAGCCGATAAGAGACATCCGCCATTTGTACTCCCCTCCTGCAATGTAAATAGAATCATATTTTGATAAATTACGACATTTTTTGATATTTGACTCCATATTATTAAAGCATATCGGTCTAGTCAATTTTATTTTTTTAAAATTTCTGTGTGTTAAATTCTTGAAATTAGCCCAAAAAGCAATGATAAAGCCATTTTGATAAAGCATAATCTTTTTTTGACCAGCAAAATTAAAATTTTTATGAATTTTTACAAATATAAAAAGCAAGAAAACGGATAAAAACCGTTTTTCGAACTTTAAAAGGCGTTTTTTCAAAACCAGGAGAAATTGGTAAGTAATTCTGCTATACTTCTGTTTACAAAATACGCAAACAAGAAAGAGAGCTAGCATCTATGAAACTTCTTAAAATCATTCTCTTGCTTTTACTAATCGTCGTTGGTGTAACAACAGGCTATATTCAGCTGGAGCAAAGTAAACAAGAGACGACGAATTCATCTTATGACAAAACCATTCACTTCCCATCAGATCGTTACCCAGAAACCGCGAAGCACATAGAAGAGGCAATTGATGAAGGCCATTCATCCGTATGTACGATTGACCGTAAACATAGCGATGAACAGAGAGACCAATCACTTCATGGCATCCCAACAAAGCGCGGGTATGATCGGGACGAATGGCCGATGGCGATGTGTAAGGAAGGAGGAACAGGAGCTTCTGTCAAATATATCAGTCCTTCAGATAATAGGGGAGCAGGCTCATGGGTCGGTCATCAATTATCGGATGATCCTGACGGCACAAGAATACAATTTATCATCGATTAACGCCATTTCCTTTTTCTATCTAAAAAAATTTTCTCGTAACTGCATACAGGTATTTCAAACATTTTTTTCATGCCGATAATCCTTAAGGAGGTTTAACCTACCTTATACCTAAAGGAGTCAAAAAGCATGAAGAAAAAGGGAAAACTGAGGCTTGGTGCCAAAATTTTGCTGATCTTTTTAAGTGTCCTCATCATCTTTTCAGCAGTTGTTGGTTATGTGGTGAATCGTGAAATGACAGAAAACATCAAGCGCATGGCCACTGAAAAAGCAAAAGGTGATTTAAAGCTAGGCTATGCCTACCTAGATGAAAAAGTGGCAGGCTCGTGGCAGATAAAAGATGGCAAGCTTTATAAAGGGGATACCCAAATCAATGATCATGATATATTGGTTGACCAATTAGCTGAATATACCGATGATACCATCACAATTTTCCAAGGGAATACCCGTGTCGCGACGAATGTCATGTTAAACGGAAAACGAGCTGTCGGTACAGAAGTCTCACCTGAAGTGAAGACAGCTGTATTAGATAAAGGAGAAGACTATTACGGCACAGCAAATGTTGCCGGGAAAGACTATCAAACGGCTTATATGCCGATCAAAAATGAAGCAGGCAAAACGATTGGTATTTTTTATACGGGCGCCAATCAAAGCATGATTTCACAAATGCTTCAGTCATTCTATATTCAATTTGTCATTGTTCTGTTGTTAAGTTTAATTGTTGCAGTTATCATTATTTCTATTTTCACAAAGCGGTTTCAGTCACGCCTCAAGTGCATAGCTTCTGCCATTAAAAGTGCAGGCGAAGGAAATTTAACCATCAATGTGTCGGATACGGCAGGCGATGAACTGTCTGACCTGGCTGGTCATTTCAATAAGATGCGGGAAAAATTAAATCAAACCATTCTTAATGTCATGAACACATCTGAATTAGTGGCCACCTCATCTGAGCAGCTTTCAGCTAGCGCAGAAGAAACAAGTGCAGCATCAGAAAAAATCACCCACAGTATTCAAGAAGTAGCTCAATCATCAGAAGAACAATCAGCTCAAATGACAACAAGTGAGCACACGATGATTCAAGTATCTAACGAGCTGGCAAACATCACGGAAAATGCGGAACAAATGGCTTCAAGAAGTCAATTTGCACAAGAAATGGCCCTAAAAGGTGTACAGAATATTGGGGAAGTAAACTCACAAATGACATCTATTGCAAAATCAATCGAGGAAAATGGGACAGCCGTTCAAGCATTAGAAACACGTTCAGCTGAAATTGATCATATTTCCAATGTTATTACAGACATCGCTAATCAGACAAACCTGCTTGCTCTTAACGCAGCAATTGAAGCAGCACGAGCAGGCGAGCATGGAAAAGGTTTTGCGGTTGTCGCAGACGAAGTGAGAAAGCTCGCTGAAGAATCTCAAGCATCATCAAATATGATTTCCCATCTCATTTCTGAAATCCAAAAAGAGATGACTCATTCGACGAATGCCATCAAACGAGTAAAAGAGGAAGCGGCTCAAGGGACTGTACTTATTTCTCATACAGAAGAATCATTTATTGATATTCAACAGTCAATGAGAGAAATGGCAGATGGCATCAAACATTTATCTAGTGCATCACAAAAAATCGCAGCTTATACAAACGATGCGAAACAATCCTTTGCCACTATCACAGAAGGCGTTAAACTAACGAGTGAACATTCACAGCAAGTAGCCGGTTTAACAGAAGAACAATTTGCCTCAATGGAAGAAGTAACAGCATCATCAGAAGCTCTTGCCCATTTAGCAGGAGATTTAAAAGCAATGGTTTCGCAATTTCACATCTAGATTCCTCAAATAGAAGCGCAAGACGGCGACAATCGTCTTGCTGCCTAACATTCTCTTCAAGAATCATTCTTTCAACCATTCACATTCCAACGAAAATCTATGTATAAAGGAGTTTTTTAAATGAATAAGTTAAACCAAGCCTATTCCCTATCTATCTCTTATCACCAAATCACCGTATACACCGGAAGCAAAACACCACCTGTGATTGATTGGTCAGATGATGACATTCTTCAAGGATTCGCCATGGGAGATCAGGGTGTGTCCTTTGAAGGGATCAACAACGGAAAAGCATCTGTTACCGTAACTTTAAATAGCGATATGCCCCCAGCCTCGGCTGACAGAATAGTTACAGTGCCTTTTACGCATGCAAGCGATCAAGTTTATATCACAAGCGTCATGGCTCAGGTGCTATCTTTCCCTATTCCAAAGGGAGACTATCAGCTCACCTGCTATACCTCACAGCAGCCTGATCAAGACCTTTATCATATAAATTTCCAAACTGTGTAGATCACGACTGATCGTACAAATCAAGCCACTTTTCCGCAAAGTCTACTGATTCTCTCACCGGCAATAAATATGAACTGGCAAGTCCGATTTGACCGTGATCATGAGTGCCTCCTGATTGTAGAAAATCACGACCGATCTGCTCAAATAGTTCTTCTCTTGTGATAATATCTTGGTACTCTTTCCATACCCTCCATCCATTTTCTAAGATGGGAGCTCCTCTTGTCATGAGGTCTTGCTGAGGGATGCGATATTCAGCAAGATGGAAAGCTGTCAGGCTCTCAAATGACGTACCAATCAGCAGCACCTGAGCCTGAAGATCATACATGCGGGCTAGAGGCGAATGTTCTCCTAATCCAAAAGAAAGTGCGTGGTGTTTCAGAAGCTCATGTTTCCTTTTGCCCCAGGCTGTGAATGAAAAATGAGGATGATTGCTTCTCGCCACGCCTGGGTATTTCCAAAACGTTTCCGCTACCTTTCCCATTGCTGTTGGCGTCGTGTATGCTGGATCAAATGCAGGCATCGTCTCTTTGATCGATTTCCACCACGAAAAAGGAACAGGCGGATTGATCCAATCAGCGGGATCAGAAAGCTCTAACGTTTGTGCCGGCATGATCAGTGTCCCCTCTTCTGATAAGGTTTCCATCAATGCTTGTATGAGGGCAACAGCGCCTCCGTTTACCCAGCCGATAGATGATAAAGATGAGTGAACACATAAAATCATGCCTTTTTTCACACCAAGTTGAACCAAGTCTGCTTTGATTCTTTCCTTTGTCATCGGTTCAGCTTGATTTTTGATTAATTTTTTCATCGTTCCTTTTCCTCCTGCGTCTCTTCTATTACTGATGAATGAGACGTTTAACCGCAATAGACAGTTTATAATTTGCGTAATTTGTCAGCTCCGTTAAAAACAGATCCAGTTCATCATGACTGGAAAAATGGCCTTCAGCCATATAACAGCCCTCACCACTTATTTTAAACAAGTTCTTGATCTCTTCCTGTTGGTCGAGAAACGACAGAAGTGGTTCGTGATGATGACTGCGGGTATAGAGCTGCATAAATGTTTGGATGGTCTTTTGAGTCCGCCAGTCAATCGAAATGGTATATGCTTCAATCACACCCTCTTCTTCAAGCTTTAACACACGATTTGCAACAGCTTGACCGGTTAAATGAACTTTTTCACCTAGCGCTTTCATGGTCAATCGACTGTTTTTAGAGAGCTCTTTTAATATATCCATATCGGTTTGGTCTAACATTGACTCACCTCTTTCAAAAATCAAGTCCTTCTGCTGAAAGACTTTCATTACCCTCTGTCATATGGAACTCTTTTAATATACTGTAAACTTAATCAGAAAAAAAGGAGGCCTTTCATGAAAATCACGCTCATTCGGAATGCTACTTTATACCTTCAATATGGTCAGGCAACTTTCTTCATTGATCCCTTTTTAGCAGCAAAAGGAACATATCCACCGTTTCCTCATACAGCCAATCAACATTTGAACAATCCTATTGTTGATCTGCCTGTAAACATTGACTTAGACAACATGTTACACCCAGATGCTGTCTTACTCACTCATTTGCACGTGGATCACTTTGATGACGAGGCAAAACAAAAATTAGCTCAAGACCAGCCCATTTATACGCAATCGGAGAATGACAAAAAAGAAGTTGAAGAAGCCGGTTTCCAGCATGTCACATGCATTGAAGATGAAATAGACATTTGCGGTGTTCATATTAAGCGGACAGGTGGACAGCATGGGACAGGAGAAACTGCGAAGCGGATGGGACAGGTCAGCGGTTTTGTTTTCTCTCACCCTGATGAACCTACCCTTTACATTGCAGGTGATACCATTTGGTGTGATGAGCCGAAGGAGGTTGTCAATACATGCAAGCCAGATGTCATTGTGGTTAATAGCGGAGCTGCTCAATTTTTAGAAGGCGATCCGATTACCATGACGAAGGAAGATATTTTAGACGTTCACCGTTCTCAGCCAAAAGCACAAATTGTCGCTTGTCACCTTGAGGCAGTGAACCATTGCTTGCTAACAAGAGCTTCTTTACAAGCTTACATTCAGGAGCATCATGCAGATCAAGCCATTTTTGTCCCTAAAGATGGTGAAAGTCTCACCTTCTGAAAAGATTCATAAATAATAAAAAACCGGCACCTCGCTGCCGGTTTCATCATTATGGTCGATGGTGCTGTGGTTTTTTCAGCAATGGAACAAATCCGTTATTTTCCAAATGATTGTAATGCTCATCCATTCGTTTGGTAATATGTGTACCTTGTTCCTTTGTTAACACACCATATTGAACGTATTTCTCAATCACTTCTTTTCGTTTAGAAAGAATTTGCTGCTCAAGCATTTCAATTTGTTTTTGTTGTTCTGTCGTTAATTTTACTTGATGCGTTACTGGACGCTTTTCCATTTGGGGTGTTTCACCATAAGCTGTTTCCATATAAAAACCAGACAACAGCATCATCGATAATATGATTAAGCCACTTACTTTTTTCATCATTGTTATTCCCTCCTTTATTCGCAATTATTTTGTACGCACTTTCCTTTTTTATACATTATTTCACCACGCAAATTGCACATAATATTCTTACTTTTTCGCTTTTCTTCTGAAAACGTTGTCCTAACAGAAAAAGCGTGCTATGTTTTGTTTTGTATAAAAAATAGAGGAGGATTCTTAAATGAGTCGTTTTTATCATAGAAAATCGATATGGTTGATGCTTGTTGTGTCTGCTTTCATACTTGTCATGTCTGCTTGCAGTCAATCAAGCTCTTCTCAGTCTGGAGATTCAAAGTGGGATGAGATTCAAAAGAAAGGGAAAATCGTGGTTGCTACTTCAGGCACCCTTTATCCAACGTCATATCATGATACATCTAATGGCAAGGATCAATTGACTGGTTATGAAGTGGAAGTGGTCAAAGAAGCGTTTAAACGCCTTGATGTGAAAGTAGAATTTAAAGAAATGGGCTATGATGGCATGCTGAGCGCCATTAATTCTGGTCAAGTGGATGCCGCTGCAAACGACATTGACATCACAGATGACAGAAAAGATAAGTTTGCCTTTTCAACTCCTTATAAATATTCCTATGGCACGGCGATCGTACGAAAAGATGATTTGTCTGGCATTAAGAAGTTAAAAGATTTAAAAGGAAAGAAAGCAGCTGGAGCTGCCACAACGATTTACATGGATGTCGCTCGCAAGTACGGTGCGAATGAAGTCATTTATGATAATGCGACAAACGAGCAATACTTAAAGGATGTCGCTAATGGTCGTACAGATGTCATTCTAAATGATTATTACTTGCAGACACTAGCTCTTGCTGCATTCCCGAAATTAAATATTACGATTCACCCTGACTTAAAATACATGCCAAACGAACAAGGTTTTGTGATGAAGAAAGACAACACAGAGCTTCAAAAAGAATTAAATCGTGTCTTAAAAGACATGAAAAAAGACGGAACCATGAAAAAGATTTCCGAAAAATTCTTTCATCATGCAGACGTCTCAAAGAAAATAGATGCTGATGTCGAAGATGTCGACATTTCTAAATAAGGAGCCGCAATCGTGGGAGATATTCATTTAGAATATATATTTAATCCTGCACTGGCAAAGGCGTCATTTCCATTTGTCATGAAAGGCATCTGGCTGACGCTGCTCATTTCCTTTGTGAGCATGTTTTTTGGTACAATTCTTGGCTTTTTTATTGCGCTTGCCAGAATGGCGAACACGTGGATGCTTCGCCTGCCTGCACGGTTGTATATCTCATTCATGCGAGGCGTGCCCATTCTGGTGATTTTGTTTATTCTTTATTTTGGATTCCCTTATATCGGGATTGAGTTTACAGCGGTCACCGCTGCCATTATTGGGTTCAGCTTCAATAGCGCTGCCTATATTGCAGAAATCAATCGGGCGGCCCTCTCCTCTGTTCCGAGTGGACAGGTGGAAGCTGCCAAGTCACTAGGTCTCAGCTATTGGCAAACGATGCGCGGTGTCATTTTACCTCAATCCGTCCGCATCGCACTGCCGCCATTGACCAATGTCATGCTCGATTTAATCAAAGCCTCCTCACTGGCTGCGATGATTACTGTACCGGAGCTCTTCCAGCAAGCAAAAATTGTAGGTGGACGAGAATTCGATTATATGACCATGTATATTTTGGTCGCACTCATATACTGGGGCATTTGCAGCGTAGTCTCATTGCTTCAAGACTTTTTAGAAAAGCGCTATGCGAAATATCTGTAATAAAGGAGAGCAGATCTCATGGATCTGCTCTCTTTTGTATTTAGCTTTAATGTATCAGCCATAACCACACATATAACCCTAGTAAAGTAAGGATCAAGGTTGGGATGGTCAGGATGATTCCGGCTTTCATGTATGCACCCCAAGAAATATGGACGCCCTTTTTCTTGAGAACATGAAGCCACAGCAATGTCGCCAATGAGCCGATAGGGGTCATTTTCGGACCAAGGTTGGAGCCGATGACATTGGCATAAATCAGTCCGTCTCTCATGACGCCTGCTGTATCTGTATGACCGATCGCAATCGCATCGATTAACACAGTGGGCAGATTGTTCATGACAGAGGACAGCACTGCGGCAAGCACGCCCATAAACATCGTTCCCCCAAGCAAGCCATGCGATGCGCCTTGTTCGATCCATGCCGCCAATATTTCTGTGAGACCGACATTCTTCAGTCCATATACGACGACATACATGCCAATTGAGAAAAAGACTATGGACCACGGTGCTTCTTTTATGACGCGTTTTGTCGCCACTTGCGGACTTCTTCTCGCCAGCCACAAGAAGACAAGAGCAATACCGCCCACAATGATGGAGACCGGAACCCCAATGAGTTCCCCTGCAAAATAACCGACAAGCAGACAGCCAAGCACATACCAAGACAAGCGGAACATGCGGATATCTCGAATAGCTGATGCCGGCTCTTTCGCTTGTGACAGATCGTATGTTTTTGGGATGAGCTTCCGGTAAAACACATAAAGCACTAGCATGCTCGCTCCAAGCGACACAAGGTTTGGCACGAACATGTTCGCTGTATATTCTAGAAATCCAATATGAAAATAGTCGGCTGATACGATATTAACCAAGTTACTAATCACAAATGGCAAGGAGGTTGTATCTGCAATAAAGCCGCTCGCCATCACAAAAGGCAGGATCATCCGCTCATCCAGCTTTAACGCTCTCACCACAGACAAGACGATCGGGGTCAAAATCAGTGCCGCTCCATCGTTCGCAAAAAAAGCAGCCACGACAGCGCCGAGCAATGTTAAATAAATAAACATGCGGACACCGTTCCCTTTTGCGGCTTTTGCCATATGCAGTGCAGCCCATTCGAAAAACCCAATTTCATCTAAAATTAACGAAATAATAATGATGCCAATAAACGCAAATGTCGCGTTCCATACTATATGCGTCACTTCCCACACATCGCCCAGATGAACGACACCAAAGACAAGTGCAAGAATGGCGCCTCCACATGCTGACCATCCAATGGTTAAACGTCCTGGCTGCCAAATGACAAGGACGAGGGTCAGGATAAAAATCAAAATGGCCAAGGTGACTGCTCCCAAAGGTGGCCCCCCTTTCATAAAATCCTTATCTATCATACAACGTAACGCAGCAGTTGTATGCCATTTTCACATGAAAACCCGCAGGTGATCCCGGGCACCTGCGGATTCGATGACTATTGATCTTTTTTCATCAGCATCAATTCAATAAATAACTCACATCGCTGGCTGAAGTGACTTAAATCGATTGAGGTCATATCAAAGATTTGTTTCATTCGATAGTTTAATGTATTTTGATGAATAAACAACTGCTCTGCAGCAGGCTTTAGCTTGCAGTTATTCAATAAGTAGACTTCAAGCGTTTTTAAAAAAGAAGTTTGGCTGTCACGGTCTTTTTCCTTCAAACGTAACAAATCTGGATTGAAATCATTTTTCTTTTTTTGATGGCTGTAAATCGAGTCTAAGAACCGGAAAACCCCCAGATTCTCGTAATCATATGGAATCAGCTCTTGTCCCCCAACAATTTTCACAGCCTTCACGACCTCTATCGCTTCAAATCGACTTGTACTCATTTTCATGACATCTCGATACTCTCTTCCCATCCCGATATACAGCGGCGAAGGATGGGCATGCGTTTTCGATTGCAGATGAGCGATGACGTCGGCAGCAGTTGCTTTCGGTGAGTGCCGGTCTGACAAGCTGCCCAATATCACGACAATGTCGGCTTGAACGGAGTATACGTGATTCACCTTATCTTCTAGCTGCAAATACGTTCGAATGACATCCTTCACGTCTTCTGCCGTCTCACTTTTGTTATCGGCAGCATGTACGACCATGACAGTAAATACTGCCGGCAATGGGATACTTAAATTCTCAGCCTCCCACTTCAGTTCTTCTTCTGTATAAAAATGATCATCCATGACCTTTTTGAAAAATTCTTCAATCTTGCCTTCCTTTTTCTCCAGCTGTTTCTTATTCTTATAAATCACTTTTCCCACTTGAAAGGAAGCTTCGTGCAAAAATTGCAGCTCCTCCTGAGAGAGGGAATCCTCAATGTCCTGCACCCAAATAAAGCCCACAACTTCTTGTTTATGCTTGGCGCTCACAGCCACCCGCCGATTAAACCCGAGCTCGTCATGACCGCTCACATAAAAAGGCTTTGAATCCGTGTGAAGTCGCTCGATGACCCCTGTTTTCTTTAACCAATCGACTACAGACCCCGGGCATTCCTTTGAGAAAATCGTTTGCTGGTTGACTGGGTCAAACTGCTGAATGCTGTAAGAATTATAAGCAAGGAGCTGGCACTCTGTGCTTTCTAAAATGACTGGTTTTTTTAAATACCCGCTAATAAATGCAATTAACTTATCGACATCAAAAAATGTATGAAGCTTTTCTAATATCTCTTCCATCCCGATTGCTCCCTGATTAAGTAATACATTTATCATACTTCTTTCCGGACAGATTTGTATAGAAACAAGTCGTAGACAAGCAAAAAAAGCATGAACCCGTGTGCACAGGTTCATGCTTTTCCATCTTAAAACATTTCACTAATCGTTTTCGCCTGCATGTGTAGAGCTAGGTAATCTGGACCGCCTGCTTTTGAATCGGTTCCTGACATTTTGAATCCGCCAAATGGGTGGTATCCCACGATGGCTCCTGTGCAGTTACGGTTAAAGTAGAGATTCCCTACATGGAACTCCTGCTTCGCACGGTTGATGTGATCACGATTATTGGTAATGACAGCACCTGTCAAACCATATTCCGTGTTGTTGGCTACTTCAAGTGCCTCATCAAAGCTAGACACTTTCGAGAAGGCCAAGACTGGTCCGAAGATTTCTTCTTGCATCAAGCGAGATGTTGGCTCAAGATCTGCAAAAATGGTTGGGTGAATGAAGTATCCTTCCGAATCATCACTCGTTCCACCAGTCACTAAACGGCCTTCCTCCTTGCCCACCTCGATATAATCCGTGATCTTGTCAAAGGACGCTTGATCAATGACAGGTCCCATGTAGACATCCGCAGAAAGAGGATTCGCTGTTGTTTTTGTTTCTGTGATTTCCTTCACTCGCTCGACCACTTGGTCATACAGCTTCTCGTGGACGACAGCCCGAGATCCAGCCGAACATTTCTGACCTGAAAAACCGAAGGCTGATGTGAAAATGGCATTAGCCGCTAATTCGACGTCTGCATCCTCATCTACAACCACTGTATCTTTACCGCCCATTTCAGCAATGACGCGCTTTAAATGCTGCTGACCTGGCTGTACTTTTGCCGCGCGTTCAAAGATACGTGTCCCTACTTCTCTTGAGCCAGTGAATGTAATCAGGCTTGTTTTCGGATGATCGACTAAGTAATCTCCGACCTCTGCTCCGCTTCCTGGTACAAAGTTCACCACACCCTTTGGAAGACCTGCTTGCTCAAGCTCTTCCACAAAACGTGCCGCAATCACAGGAGTTGCACTCGCTGGTTTTAAGACAACTGTGTTCCCTGTAACGATTGGTGCTACTGTTGTTCCTGCCATAATGGCAAACAAGAAGTTCCACGGCGGAATGACGAGCGTCACGCCAGTTGGTGTGTAAACATATTGATTGCGTTCCCCTTCGCGGCTGTTCACTGGTTTGCCTTTCGCCAGCTCCAGCATTTGACGGGCATAGTATTCAAGGAAGTCGATTGCTTCTGCTGTATCTGCATCCGCTTCGTTCCAAGGCTTACCTGCTTCTTTTACAAGAAGGGCTGAATACTCATGCTTTTTACGGCGAATGCTTGCCGCAGCACGGAATATGACGCTGGCTCTTTCTTCTGGAGACGTATAGCGCCATGTTTCAAATGCTTTCGCCGCAGCTTGAACCGCTTGCTCTGCCTCTTCTTTCCCGGCCTTTGATACGGTTCCAACGACTTCATCCTTTTTCGCTGGATTGATCGAGATAATCTGGTCTTTCGTTTCGATTCTTTCTCCATTAATCACGAGCGGATAGGTTTGACCAAGTGATTCTGTTACCTTTGCTAATGCTTGTTCAAACGCTTTGCGGTTTTCTTCCTGGCTAAAATCCGTGAATGGTTCATGTTTGTAAGGTGTTGTCATCTTTGTCACGCTCCCGTTTCAAATTATTTTCTCGTCATCCCTTTTAAAGCAAAGGCAATGTTTGCCGGCCGTTCTGCAAGACGTCTCATGTAGTAGCCATACCACTCTCGTCCATACGGGGTATAGACCCTCATTTGATAGCCCTCTTTCACAAGTGCCTGCTGCGTTTCTGACCTCATGCCATACAGCATTTGAAATTCGAACTGACTTGTCGGTATATTGTGTTTTTTCACAATATTTTTCGTAAACTCGATCATTTGATCGTCATGTGTCGCAATGGCTGTATAGTTCCCTGTGAGTAATTGCTTTTCGATCAGCTTTTGATAATTCTGATCGACGTCTTTTTTGTTTGGATACGCCACTTCAGCGGATTCCTTATAGGCACCCTTTACAAGTCTTAAAAATGGCTGAAGCTCATTTAGGTCATCAAGATCCTTTTCTGTTCTGTACAAATACGCCTGCAGGACCGTACTGACATACTCATATTGAGATTTCATCTCTTTAAAAATGTCCAGCGTTTTTTGACAGCGCTGTTCATCCTCCATATCGATTGTCACCATGATACGGTGTTTCTCTGCCGTATCTAAAATGCTTTTCATATTGCGATACACAAGGTCATCGTCAATATCCAGGCCGAGTGATGTCATTTTGAGTGACACGTGGGAATTGAGTCCCGCCTCAGCAATCCGCTGAATGGTTTGAATACACTCATTCGTCCGCTCATTTGCAATCTCTGCCTTTGTGACAAACTCACCAAGGTGATCAACTGTTACAGCCATCCCTTGATCATTTAATCGTTTGATGACAGAGATAGCGCTCTCAAAATCCTTCCCACCGATGATTTTCTTAGATGCAACAGCACTTCCCCAATTACGAGCAATATGGTTCAAGAGACTGCTCTTTGACAAAAACAAGAAGAAATTTCTTGTGACCGACTCCATAAAGGGCACCTCCCACTCTTTGTAAGCTATGTCTTTATTGTAAGGCTCATAAGCTGTCCGCTACAATATTTGAAGATGACAAAAATTCTGACTTTTTTTGTGGTTTTATCACAATAAGAGTTAAAAAAGAGCCTGCCGCTATCCGGCTGGCTCTTCCCTCCTACGCCCACACCTCATCAAGGGTAGACTGCAGCAGCTCATTTAATTCTTGCGTGAGATTGTCTTTCGGCTGATTGTAGCTTTTCACCAATTCATCAAAACGCGCCAGCTCTTTGTCGATGAATGGATGGACATAGGCGAGACGGTTCTCTACATCCATTTCCTCTCCGTCCATTTTACGTTTGAGCAGCTCGTGAATTTCTGTTAAAAGCGGGCCTTCCTCCACTAGCTCCTCGAGCAGTTCATGAAAGTCCATCGGCGGAACCGTCCGGTAGCGTTCAATCCACTGACAGGCAAATAGCGGACGAAGCACATAGAAATACTTCTTGATTCGCACCTGCTCCCCTCGTAAATGCCGGCTTTCATTCCGCTTCGCCATATTGAGGTAATGATACATCAATGCTGCAGGATAAAACGCTCGATCCTTTAATTCTCTTAGCTGCTTTGCTAAAGAGAAAGATTCAGCATAGATGATGTCAGAAGATAGCCATTCCATGATGGATGGATTTGATTTATTGAATAAGCGAAGTGCCTTTCTAAGCTCCCAGCCGCTGATATCAAGCACGTCATCAATCGGCCGTTCAATGACATCACGATGCTCTTCCATCGCCCAATACCATTCTTTCCGGGGAACATATAAAAAACGAACATCATAATCACTATCAGTCGAGGGAAATCCCCATGCCCTGCTGCCTGATTCAACGGCGAGGCAAATCTTTACGTCATACGTTTCTTCGATGATTTTCAGCTCTTCCTTGATTCTCTCTCTCAACATCCATCAACTCTTTCTATAGAATTCTGCATGACTTCTTCACGTTTTGGGAAAATACGAATAAGACATATAAAAAAGGAGTTGGATCTGATGTCTATATCTCGCATTTTGAAATGGATCACCGGGATTTTTGAAGCCTGCCTTGCCATCCCTGTGATCGGAGGTCTATTCGTTATCAGCAATGGCTATTCACCGCTCATGGTCATGCTTATTCTGCATATTATCACACTCGTCTTATCGAAGCGAGACCAGGGACCAATGATTGGAAGCATCATCGGAATTGTCACATCCTGCCTTGCTTGGATTCCAATTCTCGGATTCATTCTTCATATCATCACTGCCCTTGCTCTCATTATCACCGCGTTAGTGCCTGATGAAAAAACGAGACAGAATACGAGCTATTAAAAAAGAGGCCCTCCTAGCGAGCGGCCTCTTTTCTTTTAATTCGTTAAATGCTTTTGTAAGAAGGCAAGCTTCTCTGTTTGAAAAGCCGGGATGTACTCGTGTCCAAAGTAGCGATACACTTTTAAATCTTTATCTGTTTCTAAATGGTTGTATACTGCAAACACAGTAGATGGCGGGGTGATTTGATCGATCAAACCGATGGCCATTAATGTGGGCTGGTTCACCCATCCGGCTAAATTGATCAAATCAAAATAGCTTAACGTTTCAAATGCCTTTTCTTCCACTGCTGGATCGCTGTTTCTGCGAAAGTATGAATTGATTTCTAAATAAGGCTGCTCCAATGCCACATCTACTGCACGTTCGAAATTCGATAAGTACGGATAATCTGCCACGACGACCTTTGGAATGTCTGAAAGTGCTGCAGCTGCAACCGCTAGTGCACCACCCTGGCTTCCACCCACCACGCCGATACGGTGTTCATCCACTTCCGGAAAGGACTGAATAACGTCGAGTGCACGAACCGCATCTAAATAAACACCTCGATAATAGTAGGTCTCCTTCGATAAAATGCCTTTTGTCATCCATCCCAAAGCCTGCCCGTCTGGTGTCACTGTCTTATCTTCACTGCCGCCTTGACCGCGGACGAGCATACCAAATGTCGCATAGCCATGCAGTGCCCAGTTGACGATGTCGTGAATGCCGCCGTCATAGCTGGCATTATAGCCATGAAAACGAACGAGCGCTGGATGCGGACCTGTTTGATCTGGTACCGCATACCAGCCTTCAATTCGAGAATGACCAAAGCTTTGATACGTCAGGCGGTACACCTTGACGCCTTTCACTGGATAATCATAAGGTTCAAGTGCTGGCTGAGCCTCCACTTGGCGCAGTTCTTCGAGCGACGCCTTCCAAAAGTCTGAGAAATCAGGTCGTGCTGTTTTCTTCGGTTTATATACTTTTAGCTCTTCTAGTGGTAAATCGAACAATTGCATACCATACTATTCCCCTTTGTTTTATTAGTTATGAGTATCATATCACTGTTTTCTTGACTTAGAAAGTCATTTTCACTACAAAAGACAAAACCTTCTGACATTTCTATTGGCAAAGAGGATTGAAACCTTTATGATAAAGAAACTGGCTTGAAGACTAGATGTTCTCAGGCAAAACAAATCGATAGACATTCATGGATTTTCACATTTACACCATCGAATAAAGGAGGAACCTGTATGAAAATCGCCCTTGTCCAAATGGACGTACAAATTGGAGAACCTAATGTGAACTTTCAAAAAGCAGAAGCGTTTTTAGAAGAAGCCATCCATCAGCAGCCTGATCTGATCATTTTACCCGAAATGTGGAATACCGGTTACGATCTTGAACAAGCCGAGCAGCTTGCAGATGTAAACGGTGAACGCACAAAACAGCTCTTCTCTTCCTTTGCCCGCAAACACCAAGTGGTTCTCATCGCAGGAAGTGTATTGAACAAGCGCACAGAAGATGACAACATCACCAACACGATGTATGTCTTTAACCGCCAAGGTGAGCTCTTAGTGGATTATGATAAAATTCACTTATTCCGCTTAATGGATGAGCACAACTATTTAACAGCTGGTGATCAGCTTGGTTTATTTGACTATGATGAGGATGTGAAGATCGGTGCGATGATCTGCTACGACCTTCGCTTTCCGCAGCTTTCCAGAACACTTGTAAACAAAGGGGCGAAAGTGCTCATCAATACGGCGCAATGGCCGTCAGCAAGAGTGGATCATTGGCGTTGCCTGCTCATCGCAAGAGCGATTGAGAACCAGTCATTTATGATTGCTGTTAACAGAACAGGCACAAGCAGAGACACTGAATTCCCTGGCCACTCCATGG
This sequence comes from Bacillus sp. MZGC1, assembly GCF_002998605.1. Classification (NCBI taxonomy): domain Bacteria; kingdom Bacillati; phylum Bacillota; class Bacilli; order Caryophanales; family Bacillaceae; genus Bacillus; species Bacillus sp. MZGC1. Next base: position 152,147 of record NZ_PVRE01000004.1, on the reverse strand, counting down.
TGATTGATCCACTTGGCCGTATTCTGCTTGAAACAAGCCATGAGGAAGACATTTATTATGCGGAAATTGATCTTCAGCTAGTGGATGAAGTGAGACAGCAAATTCCTGTGATGACGGATCAGCGTCTGGATATCTATTAGAAAGCAGGGTGCTCCCCTGCTTTTTGCATTTAATTAAACGTTTGTTTAAGCTTGATTCTGGTAAAGGTCCATTAGGGCTTGAGCGGCTTTCGTTAAATACCTTTCTTCCACATATGCAAACACAAGAGTGCGGGTTGGGCATGAATCAATTTTCAAATAAGTGACTTCGTTCCTTTCCTCTTGTGCCACCATTTTCGGCACAACTGTCACACCTAGTCCATTTTTGACCGATGCCTGCGCTGTTTGAATATGACTTGTTTCAAAGGTAATCTTCGGCTGAAAACCATGATGAAGACATAGTTCCATGACCACTTGCCGAAAGCCATATCCCTCTTTCAACATAATAAATGCGGCGTCTTCCAGAAGGCGAAACGGAACAGACCCTTTCTGATCTGCTTGATTGATGATTTCGTTCAATTCATCTGTTGACCAGGGCTGGGCAGTTTGCGGAACTGCGAGAAGAAGCGGCTCTGTCAGCATGTGTTTCGTTTTCAATGATTCATGCTCGACAGGCATAGATAAAATAGCCAAATCCAGCTTTCCAGCCAATAGAAGTTTTTCTAGCTCACGAGGTGATTCTTCTATTAGTTGAACGTGAACATGAGGATACGTTCGACAAAAGGTTTTTAATAAACCGGGCAAGACATAGCCCCCTGTGACTGCTGGCGCTCCAATGTTCAGCTCTTTCCCCACCTCATAAGCTGCTTCTCCCATTTCACGCAGCAAATCATCTCTTTCCTTCAAAATGTTCTCAGCCCTTTTAATGAATCGACTCCCTTGAGGTGTGGGCGTGACTTGTCCATACTTTCGAATAAAGAGGGGTGTGTCTAATTCCTCTTCCAGCTTCTTCATTTGTTGGCTTAAAGAAGGCTGTGCAATGTGAAGTTGATCCGCTGCTTTTGTAAAACTTTTCTGCCGGTACACTTCCATGACATATTCCATCATTCGTATATCCACTTTCATCACCTCATAGGTTTTAACTATTCATGTCATATCTTTTATGTCTTAGACAAATAACAAAATGAATTTTACGATAAAGAGACAACAAAGGGGGAGAAGAAATGAATCCATATGCTAAAGCCGAAAACCAATTCTCACAAAATGCCGAGAACTATCGAGATTCACCTATATTTGCAGCCGGAGAAGAGCTGGAATGGATGAAAGCAACAGCCAATACGAAGGGTCACGAGCATTTACTTGATATCGGCTGCGGGGCAGGACATACCGTTTTTTCCTTTTCAGATATCATTTCTAAAGGAATCGGCATTGATGTCACGCAAAAAATGATCGAGGTTGCAGCAGCACTTGCGGAAGAACGCCAACTGAAACATATTACTTTTGAGCGGGCAGCCGCAGAAGCACTGCCCTTCGCTGATGAATCATTTGACATCGTGACGTGCCGCTTTGCCGCTCACCACTTTCCAAACCTGCCGGCAGCTATGTCTGAAATCAGCCGTGTCTTAAAAAAAGGCGGCACATTCCTGCTCGTCGATCATTACGCACCCGAAAACACTGCACAGGATTCATTCATTAATCACTTAAATAGACTCAGAGATCCTTCTCATGTGCGAGAAAGCTCGTTATCAGAATGGAAAGAGCTCTTCGCTGCCAACCAACTGACTCAAAAAGAAAAGCGTTACTGGGATCTGCAAATTGATTATCAGGACTGGATGATGCGTGGACGCACACCAGAGAATGTTCAAAAAGAGATCGTTTCCCATCTTCAATCCGCAGACCCTGATACAAAGCAGCTGTTTCAACTTCAATTCGATGCACAGCAGCAGCCTATTTCCTTCTGTTTAAAAGCTGCACTCATTCAAGGAATGAAGAATTGAACTTATAGAAAAAGTCTACCCTCGTTGGTAGACTTTTTTATTTCGAGTATAAATCCCAGCCAAGCTTGAGTGTGTCCACAATATAATTGGCGACTTCCTCAGCTTCTAGATGATCTGTTTCGACTCTTGAGTTATGAAGGGCATATATTTCCCGGCGCTCTTCAAACAGCTCTTTCATCTCATCGAGCGTCCGGTTGTGAAGAACAGGGCGGTTTTCAATTAAAATATCCAGCCGCTGTTTCCAATTCTCCCAGGATAAATCAAGGAAAAGAACCGTACAATGCTTCAAGCAGGCGCGTTTGATTTCTTCCTGTTTGAATGCACCGCCTCCAAGAGAAACGATCTTTAGCTGCGTATGTTCACATAAATCGACGATATAATCTTTTTCAGCCTGCCTGAAGAATGCTTCTCCTTTTTGCTGAAAGATCTCAGGAATCGTCATGTTATACTTTTTCTCAATCTCCTGATCCACATCAATAAAATCTCTATATAGCTTTTTGGCAACCAGCTGCCCAATGGTTGTTTTCCCAACACCCATAAAGCCAATGAGGACAATATTTCGCTGTCTCACAGGGATTTCTCTATTGTTTTTCATATTCGTGACACGTCCTCCTTACGACAAGGAATGCTACATAATGTATCTATTATATGATAAATGGCGCGCGAAAAGATAGGCAATTTGAAAAATTGTACGTAGATCATCTGCATAGAAAAAAGAACCTACCCTCTTTGGAATAAGTTCTTCACTGCGTGCGTAACTCACGGTGCAATATCCTCTAATACTTTCTCGCGCGTTTCGATCATTTTAAAAGCAAGAATTGCTCCCACTACAGTCACACTTGCGAAAAGAATAAAAATAGTTGAAACACCGCTTACCTCTAAAATAAAGCCTATCATAATAGGAGCGATCGCTGAGGCCAGCCTAAGCCACGCTGTAGCAAATGCCGTTCCAATCACCCTCATACGTGTTGGATAAATTTCAGGTGTATATAGATAGAGAAGAACTGTAATTGTCCCCATCATTCCGTAAGCAGCGGACCCTAAATATATAACACTTTCTGGAGAATTAGCTCCGCTGATCCATAAAGCAGTTAATAAAGCACCTGTTACAATAAATGCAATGGTTGCCCAGCGCTTTCGTCCTACTTTATCAATTAAAAATGCACAAGCGAATACCCCTATGGTCTGTAAAATATTTGTTAGAGATGCTGCCCTTAATGAATCTCCAACTGGCAAATTGTAAACAGTATTATAAAGACTCGGTAACCAGTTATTTAAACCATTCGAAACAAAGTAGGCAGAAAACCATAGTCCCCATACGATCAATGTTCTTTTACGATAAAAAGTTGAAAAAAGCTCTTTCCAGTCGCCTTTTTCAGTACTGCTAGATACTTGCTTTGCTACAGGCATTCGTTTGTCAGTACTAGCTTCAATTTCTTCAATAATTCTTTCGGCTTCATCTAACCTGCCTTTCGAAATAAGCCACCTTGGAGATTCGCGCAACATGAAAAAGAATACAAAGACGATTAAACCTCCAATGCCCCCAATCAAAAACATCCACTTCCACCCAAAGCTAGGTACAACAAATGCGCCTATTTGAGCTGAGATCATTAATCCTAAAGGAAAAATCATCTCATAAAGCATAAAAAATCTGCCTCTCCCTTGAGCCCGGGACAGCTCATTGATATATGAGGCTGCTACCGGCACCTCTCCTCCTACCCCAATCCCTTGTATAAAACGAAAAATAAACAGGGCCATAAAATTACCTGAAAACACGCATGCAATACTCATGACGGACATGAGGAGTACAGTCCACTTTGCACTAAATACACGGCCGCGCCTTTCTGCTAACCAGCCAAAGAAAATAGCACCAATCGCTTGTCCTATATAACCAGACCCAATAAGAAGACCAATTTGAGCAGGTGATAAACTCCACATTCCGATGAGAACTGGGAGAACAAACGCTAAAGATAGAGCATCAAAAGCATCAAAAAAAGTAGCAGATCCCATAATGATACGAGGTTTTAAATGCCATCTAGAAAAAGGTACACTTTCCATCCTAGTCAATAATTGTGAAGCTCTATCAACAACTTCTCCATCATGAGAATTTGAATTTCCGCTGAATTCTAACGTCATGTTATCTCCTCCTTATTAGAGGAAATGATGCAAAAGTACATGCCAAAGAGCGCTAAAGAAATCGCTTACATTTTAAACCAAGAGACATTCTAAAGCGTTCATACGAGTTTTCAGCATCTATCATTTCTTTTTTGGCGTTCCCGTGGTGCCCCGGTCTATATAGTACATAGGGAAGATATGTTCCATCGCATCTAACTGTTCTCCTTCCAATAACTGTGTTAGTAAAGAAACAGCTTTTCTTCCCATTCCAACTAAATCAACATGAACTGAAGATAAAGAAGGGGTTAGAAAACTTGCAATGGGCACATCATCGGCACCAACGACAGACAAATCATGAGGTATTGACACATTTGCGTTATTTGCCGCTTTCATGACCCCCATCGCCAAAAAATCTGAAGAGCAAACAACTCCAGTCATGTGCTGGTTTCCTTGGAGAAATTGAGAAACCACTTCTACTACTTTTCCCCCATCAAATTCATCTAACTCAAACACAAGTTCTTTGTTTATTGTTAACCCTAAATTTTTAAGTGTGCGCTCATATCCCTTGTAATACCTCACACTATGCATCGAACTCATTGGACCATTGACCAGCCCAATGGTTCGATGACCTTTATCAAATAAGGCCGTTATTGATTGACACACACCTTCTTCATCATCTGGCCTGACACATGGAAATGGAGAATCCTCTAGATAACTTCCGACAACTATAATGGGAATGGCTAAACTTTTTAACCAATCCATGCTTAGTTCTTCATTTCTTGGTGAAAATAGAATGGCTCCATCTACTGCCTGCGTTTCAAGTAATCGCTGCTGTTGTACAGATGTAAACGACATCAACATATTGAATTCCGTCTCATCTAATTCCTTCGCTATTCCATCTAGAATCGTTGAAAAAAATGGATTATTCAAAATATATGAACCACGCGGAACCACTACAGCTATATTCCCAGTCTTCCTTTTGACGAGCCCTCTAGCTCCTAAATTAGGACGATAGCCTAATTCATCAATTACTTGTTTGATTCTTTCAGCCGTTTGAGCACCTACTCCTGGTTTACCACTTAATACTCGGGAAACAGATGCTATAGACACTCCAGCTTTCAATGCTACATCTTTAATACTTACTGACACATTTCATACCTCCGGGAGTCTGTTGTTTTGTCCTCTATTATAACCTGACTCACCTTCATCATGAAATTAATGGTCTGTTATCTACTGACGTTTTCCTTAAGCAAACCAACACTTTGAAGGCCCTGGCGAATCTCTTCTTTCTCCTTATGAGTTAAAGGTAAGACCGGCTTCCTAGCAAGCGAACTACTGATTAGACCTCGCTGGTACATCGCTTCCTTCATTCGCAGATGAGAGGTAGATGAAGGTTCATCCATTTTATACACAGCATGCTTTAATTCGAAGATTCTATCGTAAACTTTATTGGCCGCTACAAGATCTTTTTCTTCCACACATTTCACAAGTTCAGCGATCAAATCTGGCACAAAACAGCCGAAACCTACAAGTGCTCCATCAATCCCTTGAATTAATGTTGGCAATAAATATTCATCGTGACATGTGAGTAACGATACATCTGGTGCATGTTTTTTCAATGCCCGCACATCGACCTCGTATTGTGCCATGTCTCTTTGACCAATTTTAAACGAGACAACATTCTCAATTTCCGACATTTCTAGTAATTGATTGGTTGTATATGAGGTTTTTGTCCAAGTTGGATATTGATGTACGATGATTGAAATGTCAATCGCTTCTGCAACTTCTTTAAAGAATTGGACAGGTGACTCAGGCTGCATACCGAATCTTAGCCATGAATGTGGCGGCATGAGAAGTATACCTTCTCCGCCAGCTTCTTCAACGGCTTTTGCATGTTGGATCGCTTCAATTGTCCCTTCAGCAGAAACCCCAGAAATGACAGGTACTTCCCCTTTTAATTCGTCGGCTGCAATGCGCACAGCCTCAGCTCGTTCATGTGGCAGTAAAGTCATAATCTCGCCAGTATGTCCATTGACAACGATACCGTTAATCCCTTTGTGCTCCGCCACCCAACGGACAAGCTTACGAAAAGCAGGTTCATCAATTGAATAGTCATCTTTAAAAGGAATTAAGACAGCCGGGAATACACCGCTCCATTTTTCTTTATTTTTCATCAACAAATTCCTCCCCTTTCGATTATAGTAAACGTTTACGGTAAGCGTTTACGTAAACAATCATAAAATGACATAACGGAGATTGTCAACTAAATTTTTAGAAAATTTTTATTATTCAAATAAAAATACAATCAATTTCATTTTTCTAGTAAATAATATAGGTTTGTTTTATTTCTTAAATGATTAAGCAATATCTGCTGGTTAAAGTTGCTGATTATCATCCTAAATACATATTCAATAAGAGACCATTATAAATAATTTTATATTTTCCAAACAGTATTTTTACTATAAAAAACCTCTCCATCACAGGAGAGGTCTCTTGCATTTTCTTATTTCCACCAGTCATCAAACATGGAAGCTGGTACTTGGCGTTTATGCTCTGATTGAACATAGCGCTTTTCAATCGCTTCTGCTGCTTGATCTGACACTGGCTTACCTTCTAAGTAATCATCAATTTCATTGTACGTAATGCCAAGTTCTGTTTCATCCGTTTGCTGAGGTTTGTCATCAAGCAGATCCGCTGTCGGTTTCTTTAAGTATAGGCGCTCAGGTGCTTGCAGCGCTTCTAGCAGCATCCGGCCTTGGCGTTTCGTCAGACCTGTGAGCGGAAGAACATCTGCACCGCCATCGCCATACTTCGTGAAGAAGCCGGTTACTGCTTCAGCTGCATGATCTGTACCGATGACAAGCAATCCTTCTTCTCCTCCGACAGCATACTGCGCGATCATTCTCATACGTGCTTTGACATTTCCTTTATTAAAGTCAGACAACGGGCCGCCTGTGTCCTTTTGATATTGTTCACTAAATGCCGTCACGGCAGGCGCAATATCATATTTCCACGACTTGTCCGGCTGAATAAATGATAAAGCGAGCTGTGCATCATCTTCATCCTGCTGCACACCGTGCGGGAGGCGCACCGCAATAAAGACTGCCTCTTCTTTTCCTTCTTGACGCAGCTCAGATGCAGCCAGCTGTGCAAGACGGCCAGCGAGCGTTGAATCCTGTCCGCCGCTAATGCCGAGGACGAATCCTTTTGCGCCAGTTTTTTTCAAGTATTCCTTTAGAAATCCAACCCGCTTTTCGATCTCTTGCTTTGGGTCAATTGAGGGCTGCACATGCAACTCTTGGCTGATCTTTTTCTGCAAACTCATACACTTTTCCTCCTAAGCATCCTCTACATGAAGAGAACAGGTTTTACTCTGAATTCATTGGTTTGACAACGTTTTTTAAGTCTTCATTATACCATGTTTTCAGGAAGAACATTTTGTTAGACGTTCCCCTATTTCATTAATGATCAAACATTCACAAAAGAAAAAGACCATGTCTATATGGACTGGCCCTTTTCTTTTTCAATCAATTTCTACCCGTATAGATGTACAGCTTGCGCCATTACAATTCCCAATATCAGAAGGACATGCGGATACGGCCACAATGAGATCCATTTCGGCTCGCAGACGAATGTAATCACCGGGAAGAGATTTTGGGAGCTCCACAGACAGTTTTCCTTTTTCATCAATGACTGTATTCATAAAGGCATTAAAAGGATAGTACATATCCTCCTTAGGAATCCCAAATGGCTCAAAGGCAGTCCGCAAATTATCGTAGCATGTATGCATGACCTCTAAATGCGTCCGTCCGTATAAAAGCTGATACATTTCTTGCCGGCAGGCGGGCATGTATAAATCATGGCATTCGACTGTGTCTTCAATGACCGTAAACATCGGTTTATATAAATTAGAATAGAGCTTATCCCCTTTTTTCACTTTTGACGAAAATAGGCTGTCCATTGTCGCGCCTTGGTCAAATTTTTCATAAAAATCCTTTTCATGATAGGCCATGACATCTGCTACTTGCTGACCTTCAATATCAACGACCCGCATACATTGGCCTTTTCCTAAGCGAAAGCCGTGTCCATCCTTTGGTAAAATGACATATTCTCCGTTCATCACATGCACTCCTTTCCATGTCAGTATGCCCAAAACGTCCCCTTGATCATGTATAAAAAAAGACGGCGGTCACAAGCTAATGTCATTGAAATCGAAAGGTGTTGCACATGCTTTGAAAGAAGAACAAACTTTATCTTGGTGGCAGCTTTCTCTCATCGGAGTCGGCTGTACAATTGGCACTGGTTTCTTCCTTGGTTCCAGCATTGCCATTACAAAGTCCGGTTTTTCCGTCTGCATTTCTTTTTTGCTTGCTGCGGTCGGAACCTATCTCGTCTTTAAACATTTGGCTGCGATGACAGCCGATAACCCTGATAAAGGGTCATTTTGTTCCTATGCTCGTAAAGCATATGGACGCTGGGCAGGGTTTAGCAATGGCTGGGTGTATTGGTTTGCAGAAATGTTGATTACGGGAAGTCAGTTAACAGCGATTTCTCTTTTTACCCGCCACTGGTTTCCATCTGTTCCGCTCTGGGTGTTTTCTGCGATTTATTCCGCTCTTGCCCTGCTCGTGATTATCATAGGGCTTTCTTCTTTTCAAAAGACAGAAAATGTCCTTGCAGTACTGAAGACAGCGGCGATTTTTCTATTTATGATCCTTGCTGTGCTTGTGTTATTCGGCATTCTGACAGATCATAAACCGACCCCGCATCTGCCAAACAAAGATCACGAATGGATGCCCCTCGGTCCGCTTGGTCTTTGGAATGGATTGATTTACGCGTTTTATGCATTTGGGGGAATTGAAGTCATGGGGCTGATGGCGGTTCATTTAAAGGACCCGAAGGATGCGGCAAAGTCTGGACGCGTCATGCTGATCATTCTAGCGGTCATCTATATCGTCTCAATTGGACTTGCTCTCTTGCTTGTCCCAGTAACAGCCTTTGACAAGAACAGCAGTCCATTTATTACATCATTGGAGCCGTTTCATTTATCGATCTTTCTTCATATCTTTAATGGCATCTTCATTATTGCCGGCTTTTCGACATTGGTTGCCTCTCTTTATGCGGTCACGACACTGCTTGGCTCAATGTCGGAGCATCAAGATGCACCTGCTTGTTTTAAACAAAAAGACCCAACTCATGTCGGATGGCCTTCGATTATCTTAACTGCTGCTGGCTTAATTGTCTCGATTTTGCTTGCGCTCTTTTTGTCTAAACACATCTACGAGCATCTCACAACAGCAGCCGGCCTTACCCTTCTGTACACATGGGTATTCATTCTGTTCTCAAGTAAAAAGCTATCAAAGCCATCCACTCGCCAAACGTGCGAAATGATTCTTGCGCTTCTCTTGATTGGAGCCGCCATTTCAGGCACTTTAACAGAGGCAAGCGGACGACCTGGCTTTTTTATCAGCCTTGGGATCATTGCAGTGATTGCCATCATGGTGCTATTTATGAGAAAAAAGTGGAAGCAGCAGGATCAGACCGCATCATAATTTCATCATGTTTTTTAATGCAGTAAAAGGACATTTGGCGGAGGCTGGTTTCTCCGCCTCTTCATCTGGGAGAAAGTATTGCTTCCATTCATGATTGGTCGGATCACCGTACCATTTTAATGATGGGTGAACGCTGACCTCATCATACGCTTTGAGCCGCTTGCGAACGAGCTGGCTCATTTTTTGACCAAACTTGGTCGATCCATTCAATTTCTCAAACACCCATCTAGGCTGAAATGCCATCAAGACATAAGGGAAGTGGCGGCTTTTTCTGAGCTTATGAGCCGGTGTGGAGCATAAAATAAAATACGCTTCCCCGTGAAAGCAATACTCCCACTCATGATGATGAGTATCTAGTGGAATATCCTCAGGCCATGGCACTTCATCTTTCTGGTGCAGTCGTTGAAGCAGTGACCAAAACTGCTGCTCAAACTGTTCAAGTGAACTTTCTTTTAAATCCTGCGGTGTTTCAAAAAAACAAATAAATGAAGCATATTGACCCGTTTCTTTCGCACAGCTTTGATATTCTCTCAGCAGCTGGGCTAATTCATCAACCGCTTCCTCTTTCCTCGGATCACCAACAAACCCATAGCGTAAATGATCGAGAAAAAACCCCTGTCTTCCCGGTACACAAGGGAATGTATCTGCCTCATCTCCTACCATCTCTCCAAATTGAGTAAAAGCATCCTGCTTCCATTCTTCTAGTGATCGTAGATTTTGATCAAGGCAACTTTTTGCATACAACTGGGCCATTTCTTCCACCTCGTTTTAGCGTCTTCTCCATAGCCTATGAGAAAAAAAGGCTGTGGTGACTGTCCTTCAACGACTTTCCTTGCGCACGCAAGAGGTGGATATTCTCGTTCAAATTGAGCATGTATGTGTGTCTTTCACTCCATGATGCATGAACAGACAAGTGTATGCAGCCGTCAAACTGCTTCTTTTAATAGAGCGCTTTTGTATCATTCCTATGATCTGTTCTTCATCAAAAAGACAGAATCAAGCACCCAATAAATGAGGGCTGAGCAAAAGCTAAATAGATAGACAATGTTGCTGTGATAACTGATAAGATCAGCATGCACACATAGTTGAATACTGGAAGAAAAATACGGATGGCAATATCCCACCATTATTCAAGAATGTGTTATGTCTGTCAATCCTTACAAAAAAACAGACTGAATGTATCAGTCTGTTTTTCTACCCAATCAACGCCATGATCCCTTGATACCCAAAATAGGCGCCGAAACCAAGTAAAGATAAGCCTGCAAGAACGGATAAGCCATGTAAGACACGTTCACTTAAATAGCGCCTAAACGAACTAGCAAGAAGCGCCATACTGAAATCCCAGATCAGCATGCCGATAAAAATAGCCATGCTGTACATCAGCATTTGAGATGCCCCATACTTTTCAATCGTATTAGCCAAAATACTGCCGTAGATGCCAAGCCAAAATAAAATACTGAGCGGATTGGAAAGAGAAATGAAAAACCCCGTCATGAACGACTGACCAACCGAAGTGTTTCCACCATCCTTTTTCGGGCTCTCCTGCAAATTGATTTTACGCAGACTTTCAATGCCCGTATAGGTCAGAACAAAAAAGCCGAACAGCCACAAAAAGGTTTTCACTAGAGGTGCAGTCAAAAGCTGGGCGACACCAAAATAGATGAGGAGCATATAGACAATATCCGCGGCCATCGCCCCCACACCAAAAATCCACGCGTGCCAAAATCCACTTTTAATCCCTCTGTCGATTTGGGCTGCATTGACTGGCCCAACAGGCGCTGAAAGTGACAACCCTAAAAAGATATAACCAAAAAACACCGCCACATAGACGTCCTCCTTTTGATGCTGACTTGTACATATTATTCAAACGTTCTGTGTTTTAGTACAAGTCCTTTGTATCTTTTCAGGTGGACTCAAGGAGACATTGGATATTGCTTACCGATCGGCTTTCAGCGCCGATTGCTGCGACAGAACCGTATCCTTTTTCTTAGCACGATTCATTTGAATCGCAGCTGCAAACAGAAGAACAGCTAAGAAGGCGAAAACAAAGACGGCACTTGCTGCTCCTGCCCATTCAAGACTAAAGCCAATCAAGAAGGACAAGCAGGCTCCGCCTAAACTTGCGGCTGCAATAAAGTAACTCGTTGCCTCGTCGATGGCATTTTCAATCATTAATGCAGATGCAGTCAGTGCGATTGGGAACATGCCAGCTGCGCACAGGCCGATGAAAAAGATGAGAAGCAGCTGCGCGGCGATGTGGGTTGTCAGGGCAAATACAACGAGCAGCAGAATCATGAGTGCTGCGCTTAGCTTTAAAAAACGCAGCGGATGCAGCTGATCAGCTTTTCTCGCAATGACAGTTCTGCCAATGACGATCGCTGTCCAAAAGGTAGAAACCGCAAAAAGACTCCAGTTGTCTCCCCCTTTTTCCAGCATGATCGACGGCAAAAAGTTCGCAAAGTTCGTTTCAATCCCTGCGTAGAAAAAAGCAAAACAGATCATGAGCACCACAATCATTCGATTGTTTCGATCAACAAGTAAGGACGGTTTTCTCATCCTATTGGAATTGGAAGAAGAATCCATCTGCCCACGAGGCAATTTGTTCATAAAGGCAAGCCAGAGCATAAGAAAGAAAGTCAGTGCACCGACTTGAAATAAAAACACATAGTGCCACGTCTGTTCAGTGACAGTGAGCAGAATCACAAGTGGAAATAACAGCGCTCCTAACCCAAAAAAGACCTCCATGATGCTGATTCGCTTCGCACTGTTTGCCATCGAAATCACATACGCTCCGGCTGTGGTCTCAAGACTGCCTGCACCGCTCCCAAGAAAAAAACCTGCCAGTACAAGTGTTGTCCAGCCCGGCACCAAAAGCCCAAGGAGAAGTGACGCGATCATCAGCAAAAGACCCATGGTCAGAACAGCGCCATAGCCTTTTTTCCTCACAAGAATGGGGGATAACAGAACACCTGTCAAAAAACCAATAAACTGAAAAAAGATTAAAGAAGATAATTCCCCGGGACCCTTATCGTAACTTGACAGTAAATAAGGAGTTAAGCTGCCAAAAAACACATGAATGGTCCCAATAAAAAAATAAAAGACACAGCCAAAATAAAATACTTTTTTCATCTTTTCACTTCCTCTAAAAAGGAGCGGAGTCATGACATCCTCCGCTCCACCTCTTTAATATGCCCGGGCAGACTTGACAGCCTCTTCCCTCTCGAAGCATGTATTGAGCGCAGCCTGTGCGCGATACCCATCTACAAAATCAGCCACTTTCATATGACATGGATATGGATCAGTATTCACCCAGTGCATTAGCTGATCACGGAACGTATCAGACCATCCGTAAAATTCATTTGGCGGATCTGTCAGCAGGGTTTGCGGCATTTGATGACGCTCCACACACAATCCATCACTGATCTCATATTCGTTTTTCATGTTCGTATGGTATTTGAATACCTTGTCATGACCAACGACTTCTACACTAAATCCGCATTCCTCAGGCTGCGTGCTTTTGGATGTGACCAAGTGAAAGAATACTTGATTCTCCATCTGACCGAAAATTTCTGTATGATCATCCACCTGCACCTTTTTCTCTTCTTTTTCCTTTACATGTGTCAGCATCTTGGTATTAAGTGATTCTTTCTTCATGTCACTGCCAAATAAGTACCACAGCATATCAATTAAATGAATACCAAGATCCCCTAATGCACCGCTCGTGCGCAGACTCTCACCGCCGTCTCTCCATGAAAATGTCTTTCTTCTGAGGGCACTGTTTTTCTTAAAATGAGTCCTGACGGTCAAAATGCGGCCTAATTCACCATTGGCAATCAAGTTCTTCAAAATATTCACAAAGGATAAGTAACGATAGTTAAAGCCCATACTGGCTTGAACCTGGAACTGTTTGGCTGTCTCCACCATTTCCTTCGCTTCCTTCAGCGACACAGCCATCGGCTTTTCACATAAAATGGGCTGTCCTGCTCTTAGTGCCTGAAGGGCATGGTCTTTGTGACAAAAATTAGGGGAGGCAATGATCAACCCATCAGATGCATCTGCTAGTGTTTCGATACTTGAATACACACGTCCGCCGTACTGTTTAATGAATCCCTGTGCAACTGACTCGTGCAAATCATAGACACCGGATAACTCTGCACCTTTGATTGTTGATAATGCTCTTGCATGAGCTTTTGCAATATTCCCTGCTCCAACAATTCCAATTTTCTTCATGAATGTGCCTCCTCATGTTTATACATCACTGTTTTCAGTGTTTCATAGATTCCTTTTGCATACCCATGATGACAAATCTGATGATGGTGCCGCTTGGCTTCGGCCGTCGCATTTTGGACGAGGAAACCATGCGTGACGGATTGAAGCATCCGCAAATCGTTCCCACTATCTCCAAAGGCAAAGCCTTGATCTTTTGATAGATCATATTGGTTCAGCATAAAGCGGACAATTTCATCCTTCCCTGTGCCGACTGGTAAAAAATCGACATCATAGCAATCCGCAGGGTCTCCTGCGAGCGGATTGCATTTGTTAATGTTGACCGCCACCCCGCGCTCTTTGGCAAGTGTTTGGATGAATGATAGATGATGAAGATCTGTCCGTTCATCCTGCTCCTGATAATAGAAATTCTTCTTATACCCTGAGCTGCCCAGCTGCGTTTGCGGTCTGAGATGAATTCCCTTTTCACGTACGGTTTCCAGGATGTCTTCAATTTTTTCATCTGAAAAGCCCTGCGCATCCAGCCGCTTCATCCATTCCGCATCTGGCTGTCCAAAACGGGCTTCCGATGTATACACAATTTCAGTTCCTAAGTTCGACGCAATGAAATGCGGGAATTGATGAAAACCTCCTTTTTCCATTTTACTTGTGACAGAATCGAGGCTGCTTCCCGTGACCCAGCCAAGCATGAGCTGTCCTGCTTCGCTCTTTTCTGCCACAAAGGCTTCCAGCCGCTTTACATCCTCTCTCTGCTCATTGGTCATTCCGTGAGAATAATAGGTTTCATCAAAGTCACAGAAGACGATCCACTTCGGATTTTCCGGCTGATTCAGCAGCTTTTTATTGAATGGAAGACTTGATAACATGATGAACCCCCTCGATGACCTTCTCCTGATCTTGCAGCGGCATGCCTGGATACAGCGGCAAGTGAAGTAATTGCTGTGCTGCTTTTTCCGTGTGTGGAAGTGTCGTACGTTTATACTTTTGAGAAACAAGATTTGTTTGATGCTGATGCGATAGAATCGGGTAATAAACATCTGTTTCTATGCCCATTTCCAGCAATTTCGCTGCAAGCTCATCTCGTTCGCCCTTTAGCACTCTGATCGGGAACAGATGCCAGACATGATCATCCGTCAGCTTCGGAAGCTTCAAGTATCCTTCTTCCTCAAGCGTTTGCAGCTGGTCAATGTATCGCTTTGCTAAGTAAAAGCGTTTAAAGTTTTGTAATCCTAAATACTTCATGCGTTCGAGTCCGATCGCTGCCTGCAAATTATCAATTTTAGAATTAAATCCATAGTCACTGCGTTTGACATTTTTCTTTCCTACTTCAAAGCCGTGATAGCTGATCTCCATGCATTTTTCCGCTAAGGCTTCATCATTTGTGGCGATAGCCCCTGCCTTACCGCAGACGCCAAGGTTTTTGTATGGATTAAAGCTGAGAACAAGTCCATCTCCATATGCACCAAGGCCGCTGCTGCCGATCGCCTGACAGCCATCTTCAATGATTTTCAACCCATGCTGTTTCGCAATCGCCGAAATGGCCTTCATATCCGCTTGCTTTCCATATAAATGAACCGGAAGAATGCATGCCGTTTGATCTGTGATATGCTTCTCAATTTCACTCGGTGCCAAGCAGTAAGTATCTGAATCAATATCGGCATAGACCGGAACAGCCCCAATCGCAAGCACTGCATTTTCTGTTGCAGCAAAGCTATTCGCTGGCAAAATGACCTCGTCTCCCGGATGGACGCCTGCTGATATGAGGCTGATCATTAGGGCATCTGTTCCACTTGACGTGGCAATGACATATTTCTTCCCTAAGTACTCAGCGAGCTGCTTTTCAAACGCCGGAATATATGGCCCTGAAGTAAAACGGCCAGAACTCAATACTTCTTTCAACACCTGCATGATATCATCGATCTCATCCTCTGAAATCAGTTTATCAACTGGCAGAAACGGTATCTTTTTTTCCTTATTTTGTTTATAATGGAAGAGAATTTTTTCCAAGCCTGTGCGCCCTATATCTTGCTCAAGGAACGTCACCAGCTTTTCATTTGCTAGGTGCTTCTCAACTGAATCAGACTTTACTTGAACACCTTGATTGATCATATCCAGCAAAGGAAGATAATCCTTGCTTTTACCTGATATCTTCGTCAATATTTGCATTCCATTCCCTCCAATTAATCAATTCCATTTGTTAATATTTAACTTGTTTCACATTGTAAATGATGTTATCGATTTCAGAACAATAACTTTGTGTAAAGGATTTGTTAATATGTGTACAATTTATGAAATTGCCAAACGCTGCGGGGTTTCAACCACCACCGTTTCCAGAGTGCTGAATCATCATCCATATGTGTCAGAGGAAAAGCGTCAGCTTATTTTACAGGTGATGAAAGAAATGGAATATACACCAAGTTCAGCGGCTCGCACTCTTCGTTCACATCAGACAAAAACCATTGCTGTGTCTGTCCCGGCTGTGGACCATCCTTTTTTTGCACAATTGATTAAAGGCATATCAAAGGAAGTACTGGATCAAGGTTATAAAGCCATCGTGCTTCAGACGTTTTATCAGGAATCGTTAGAGCTTGAAGGGCTTCAATTATTAAAAAAAAGAGAAGTAGATGGGGTCATATTAGGGGCATTAGAAAATCCGTGGGAAAAGATCGAGCCATTTTTAACGAACGGCCCTATTGTCATGGCGAACGAATATCATCAAACAGCAGACATCCCGATTATTGGATACGATGAGCGGGAAGCCGCCTATAAAGCGGTTGACTACTTGATTCAGTCAGGGCGAAGATCGATTGGGTTTTGCTTTGATACTGAAAGCAGTGAAGCACAAAAACAAAGGAAACAGGGCTATCTTGATGCACTTTCTGCACACGGCTTGCCGCTGCATGACGATTGGCTTTTTGGGGAGGCCTTCACCATTGAAGACGGTTTTCGCTTAATGGATGTCATCCATGACATGAAGAATGCACCTGATGCCATTTTCACGGGTAATGATCAAGTCGCAGCAGGGCTCATTAAACAGGCCATTTCATACGGTTATCAAATCCCTAAGGATCTAGCGGTGATCGGCTATGACAATCAAGACATTTGCGAGGTGACAGCTCCAACAATCACCACAATTGACATCCCGATCGTAGAGCTTGGCCAGCGGTCTGTGCAGCAAATAATCGAGATCCTGCAAGACCAAAAACCATTACAGCGTGAACATATCCATCTGCCTACCCGGCTTGTGACAAGGGAATCGACATAAACAAAAAAGACTGAGAGCTGTCTCAGTCTTTTTTGTTGACAAAGGGCTAAAATGATCTTTGTTTTAGCCCTTTGTCTTCCTTCTTGCAGCGTGATAGAAAACCTTTGCAGTCTAGGAAAGGCGAGCACCGGAGCGGAGCGAATTTTACATTCGTGAGCACCGGAGCACAGACCTGACAAAGAATGCGAGGGTTTATCTACACGCTGTGACTGAGAGCTGTCTCAGTCTTTTTTTAAACCTATACAAATTGAGCAAGAATGAATGTCCATATACACACAATAACGAGCAGGATGAAGCTGTACTTCACAGTCTTTTGGAAGAGCTCAGATTCTTTACCTGTTTCTCCAACAGCTGCTGTAGCTATGGCAATGGATTGTGGAGAAATTAATTTTGCCATGACCCCGCCAGTTGTATTTGCCCCGATTAACAAACCTGCCTGTGAGCCGATTTGAGAAGCAGTGACCGCTTGAAGGTTGCCGAATAAGGCGTTGTTACTCACGACAGATCCTGTAATAAACACCCCGATCCAGCCAAGCACCGGGCTGACAAGCGGGAACAAATCGCCTGTTTTGGCAAGTGCAAGCCCAATGGCTGAACTTAGTCCAGCGAAGTTCGCCAAGTTGGCAAAGCCCATGACAAAACAAATGGTAAGAACAGGTACCCAAAGCTCTTTCACTGATGCTTTTAAACAGGCAGCGCCTTCTGTTAATGTAATATGTCTGCTAAACAACCCTGTCAGCATCACCGCAATCAGAATGGCAGTACCCGTTGCACTGATGACATCAATTTTAAAGATTGCATCAATGGGTGTTTCTGTTTGTGCAATTGGTGGCAATTTCACAATTTGCTGATGCAAAAACGGCATCTTCACTAAAATCGTCGTCCAGTTGAGCGGGCCTCCTGCAGCAAACAATGCTTTAAATGCTGGCAGACTCCATACCGTAATAACGGCGGTTAAAATATAGAACGGAGACCATGCTTTCAGCACTTCAATGCCGCGATACGTTTGTTTCTGTTCAATGGCTGGTGCTCCTTCTTCACGATAAATGTGTTTCGGCTGCCATTTTCGAAGAAATAAAGCCAAAATGCCCATGCTTGCTAAGGCTGAAATAATATTGGCAAGCTCAGGACCCATTGTCACCATTGTGACAGCTTGTAAAATGGCATAACTTCCACTTACAACAAGCAAGGCAGGGAGCGTTTCTTTAATCCCTTTGAATCCGTCCACAATGAGAATGAGCAGGAACGGAATACAGAATGAAATAAACGGAATCGTATACACAAGGGTTTGAGATAACGCAAGCGGCGTCATATTGCCCATTTGCGCCCCTGTAATGACTGGGATACCCACAGCACCAAATGCGCCAGACGCAGCATTGGCAATTAAGCAGAGCATCGCAGCTTTCAGCGGTTTAAACCCAAGCTCTGTTAAGAGAGCAGCACTGATCGCAATCGGTACACCAAACCCAGCGGCTCCCTCTAAAAATGCATTAAAACTAAAACCAATTAATAATAGCTGAAGACGTTGATCTTGAGAGATTCCTGCAATACTAGAACGAATGACATCGAATTTACCAGATTTCACAGCAATTTTATAGAGCCATACCGCCATGATGACGATATATCCAATCGGCCACAGCCCATTAGATATACCGAGCAGCACAGCAGATAATGCCTTTTCAATTGGCATATGAAAGAAGAAAACAGCTGTTACAAAGCTGACGATTAAGGTAAAACAAGCGGCTAAAACACCTTTTAACTTAAATACAGTTAATGCAAGTAGGAAAAACAAAATTGGGAGCATTGCTACCAATGCACTCACGAACTCATTACCAAACGGATTATATATTTGCTGCCACATAGTGATTCATCCTTTTCTGCTCAGATAGGTTGCTTTTGATTAAAAATGAGGAGCCAAAATCTCTTTTAACACATTCACACTGTGTGCGAATTGTTCTTTTTCTGTATCATTAAGTGCAAGCTCCATCACTTCTGTTGCGCCATTTCGATTCACAAGGGCAGGTACACCAATGTAGACATCTTCTGCTCCATACTCTCCATCTAAGTAAGTGCTGACGGTCAAAATACTGTTTTCATTGTGCAGGATCGCTCTTGTAATGCGGGCCAAACTCATCGCTACGCCGTAGTAAGTGGCGCCTTTTTTCTCAATGATTTGGTAAGCGGCATGGCGGACATTTTCCATCATCTCATCTAAATCTTCTTGTTTGTATTGATCATTTCTCTTCATTAATTCTGTAATGGGTACACTTCCGATATTCGCATGACTCCACACAGCAAGCTCTGTATCCCCATGCTCTCCAATGATGTACGCATGCACATTGTGTGCCGCTGCTTCAAAGTACTCACTGAGCATGTATCTAAATCTTGCAGTATCAAGTGTGGTTCCACTGCCAATCACTCGCTCTTTTGGCAGGCCACTGAATTTCCAAGTGGCATATGTCAAAATATCAACAGGGTTCGTGGCGACTAAGAAAATACCATCGAATCCACTTTTCATCACATTGTCTACAATGCCTTTAAATATATTTAAATTTTTCTCAACAAGGTCAAGTCTCGTTTCACCTGGCTTTTGGTTCGCACCAGCACAGATACATACAATGTCTGCATCCTTACAATCCTCATAATCTCCATACCATGTATTCACAGGATGCGGAGCAAATGCTTTCCCGTGGTTCAAATCCATGACGTCACCCATTGCTTTATCTTGATTTAAATCGATGACAACCAATTCATCTGTGATCGCTTGATTTATTAATGTAAAGGCATAACTGCTGCCTACAAAACCTGCTCCAATAAGTGCTACTTTGTTTACTTTTTCGTTTGTCATTTATCTCATCCTCCTGAGTAAAACTAGGTTGTTTTTCGTATGTGAAGTATTTCACATTCTTATTGTGCAACACTTCACAAACTTTTGCAAGGGGGTTGCTCAAAAAAAATATGTAGCGAATTTGTGAACACACTTATTGTGCTTTCAAAGCGCTGTCTCCATGCATATTTCCACAAGAAAAAAGCTGCCAAACAATTGTCAGCAGCTTTATACATGTTTAATAAGGTCCCCAGTTGATCATAACGCCGATACAAATAAAGACAAGACCAATGACAAACCAAATGAGCGCAAGCGGCACCATAAAACGCAGCCACTTCACATAAGGAATACCACTTGCAGCAAGCACAGCCATCAACACACCTGACGTCGGATTGATACAGTTGACCACCCCTTCGCCAAGCATAACCGCTTCAACAGCTACCTGTCTTGTGATGCCCATTAAATCAGCCAGTGGCGCAAGAATTGGAATAAAGACAACCGCTTCTCCTGATCCTGATGAAATCAAAAAGTGAAGAAGTGCACTCGCAATATACATCCCAATCGCACCAGCAATTGGACTAAATCCTGTCAGCATACTCGCCAAGCCATTGACCACTGTATCAAGCAGCTTACCGTTTTCTAAAATGACAGAAATGCAGCGTGCCATTCCGACAATGAGTGCGCCGTACACAAGGCTTTGACAGCCGACAATAAATGTTTTCGCAATATCATTGGCTGCTAATCCGCCAAGCAATCCAGCAGCAATGGCCATAAAAATGAACACACCTGCCATTTCCTTATCGGTCCAGCCAAGCTGAAGCGCGCCATATAAGAAGCCCCCAAGAGACAATCCGCACACCGCTAAAATCAGCTTATGTCTGCCGGTAAATGCAGGCTTGTCCACAGATTCTGCATCAGATCCGCCAAGCCCCTTCGCAGGAAACCATTGATCACCAAGAAGGCTTCCCTTTTCTTTATTCTTCAGGCGTCTTGTATATAAATAGATGTACACAATACTAGATATAAGAAAGCAAAGATAAATAATGACACGCAGGCCAATGCCAGAAAAGATCGGCAGCTCTGCAATCGTTTGAGATAAACCTAGTGGAGATGGAGACAAAATGGTTGCGTTAAATCCAGCATAACAGCCGATGTAAATGACCGCTGCTCCTGCCACAGCGTCCCATTTCAAGGACCTTGCCACAATAATCCCGATTGGAATAAATCCTATAACAGAATTCACGACAATGCCGGTCGTTCCAAGCACCGAAAATAATCCTCCAACAATACAAATAAACAATAATTGCTTCGTTTGAAACCTGCTGATGACATGGTGAATCATTCCGTTAATGGCACCTGTTTTCTCCAAAATGGCAATGGTTCCGCCAGTAAATAGAATGAGAAAAATAATAGAAGAGGACCCTACCATCCCTTCCTGAATGGCTGTAAAAAAGCCAACGGGACTTACGGGTGATTGATCAATGCGGTGATAGCTACCAGGAACAGCTGTTGTGATTTCCCCTGATGTCTTTCGGTCAAACTCACCCGCTGGTACAAAATACGTTGCAATGGTACAAATGAGCGCAATGATAAATAAGAGAACATACGCATCCGGCATTTGAAGTTTTCGTTTTTGTTTCTCTGGTGCTGATACTGCCGCTGTTTTCATGTGTCAAAACCCCTTTGTCCCGATCGGAATTTCACTTAATTTTCAGAATAATCAAATGATGTGTTATATTATAAACACTGATGATATTTAAGATCAATATTATTTCACTAAAAGAATGTTTTGGCAGATTTTCTGTCAGCAAGGAGGCTACTCATGACAACTTTGACAAACGAAATGCAACAGACCGTGACAGACATCTTTGAACACCTGCACGCCCACCCAGAAATAAGCTGGGAAGAAACGAATACGACGGCTTATCTTGAAGGCATATTAAAAAAAATGGGCTGCAAGACTCGAACATTTGACGACTGTACAGGAGTGATTGGTGAAATTGGAGAAGGCGCACCAGTGGTCGCTGTGAGAGCCGATATTGATGCACTTTGGCAGGAAGTAGATGGTGAGTTTCAACCCAATCATTCATGTGGTCACGATGCACACATGACAATGGCTCTCGGCGCCTTCATGGCATTAAAGGAAAAGGAGCTCCCGAACGGCACCATCCGCTTCATTTTTCAGCCTGCTGAGGAAAAAGGCGGCGGCGCGCTGAAAATGATTGAAAAAGGTATGTTAGCAGACGTTGATTACTTATACGGAGTGCATGTGCGCCCAATTCAAGAAACATTAAACGGACGCTGTGCACCTGCAATTTTACATGGATCGAGTAATCATTACATCGGCACAATTATTGGAGAGGAAGCCCACGGTGCACGCCCGCATCTTGGGGTCAACGTCATTGAAGTGGCTTCTACCCTCGTGCAGAGACTCGCGCATATCCATGTCGACCCAAGAGTTGCACATTCTGTAAAAATGACCAACCTACATGCTGGCGGGGGCAGTTCAAACATCATCCCTGGCAAAGCTTCTTTTACATTAGATGTCAGGGCACAAACAAATGATGTGATGGATGAACTAGAAAAAGAAATTGAAAGAGCCGTACATGCTGTAGCGGATGCCTTTGGCGCTTCCATTACACTTTCAACCGATCACCGTCTGCCTGCCGCAACCTTAAATGAGGAAGCTGTCCAGATCATGTCTAATGCAATTGAACAGATTTTAGGCAAAGAGCAGCTCGATCCCCCGATCGTCACGACAGGCGGAGAGGATTTTCACTTTTATGCAGCAAAGGTTCCGCATATCAAATCCACGATGCTTGGTTTAGGCTGTGATCTAGAGCCCGGTCTACATCATCCATATATGACATTCGACCGCTCTGCTATCTTTACCGGCATTGAGATCTTGACGGAAGCTGTCTATCAAACCCTTCAGCAGCATTCATCATAAAATCAAAAAACCACCCGTTTTTTCTTTAAACGGGTGGTATGCTTTATATTATGCATTCAAATCTGTCATGGCTGGGACGTTGATTTCTTTTACACAGGATACCCTTGATAAATGAATCACACATCTCGCAAGCTCTACAATATCCTGTACAGGGATTCTCGTTTCACCATATAGAATGATGGCTTTTTCGGCTCCATCTTCATATGGAACCTCTGCCGCCAGCTCTCCTGGATTGATACAGGTGACGGATATTTTATCTTTTCTCACATGTTCTCTCAGTGCATTCACAATTCCGCGCAGGCCAAATTTAGAAGCGACAAAAGAAACCTGCGGCAGGTTTGTATGATCTAGTCCCGCCGTTGAGCCAATCACGATGATTTTTCCATTCTCCGATTTCCTTACGTGCGGAAGCAGTGCTTGGATGTAAGTAATCGTAGAGGTGACATTCACATTGATTAAATGAGCGATATCCTCTGGCTGATCGTGATCGAATGAATAATCATCTTCAAAGCCTCGTTTTTCCCATAAACCAATGTTATAGATGAGAACATCAATGGTTTGATTCTCCAATGCTTCGAGCATAAAAGGGATGTGGGTTTGGCTTGATAAATCAATTTTCAGCCAAATTCTATGTACACCGTCATCTATGTTCAAACTGCTCGGTTCACTTCGAGACACAATCCAAACTGTATCTCCTCTTGAAGGAAGACCTTTTACAAAAGCATCCCCTAAGCCTTGACTCGCACCGAATATGATATAGTTTTTACTCATAGCTCCTCCTTCTACAGCTCATGAGCTTTCAGTCAGACTGCAGCTCATCTGTAAGCGTTTTATGCCTATATCATATAGGTTCTAAGATCTAACTGCCTCTTTTATGCCTGTCTTCACTTTCGGCTACTTGATTTCCTTTAATTCCACTGGTAACGCACGCTCTTCTATAAAGGATTGAATCATATCAATAAACAGTTCTTTCTTTTCAAACGTAAATGTATGTCCAATATCAGGAACGACGACACCTGCTGCCTTCGGATGTGATGTCGTTATTTTCTTTGCTGACCGTTTCATGATACCTTTTTCCTTTTCTCCCACTGTGACAAGAATCCGTGCCTTCGCTTGTTGAAACGTGTCTGGGAGCTTGTAATGGAGATTTTCTTGAAACATCGTCAGAAGGGTTTTCTTCTGCAAACTCTTCGAATCCGACGCATAGTCATTCAGTACATCGTTTGGAAGCCCCATCTTTTCAGCTTGGAGCTGGATAAACCAATCTTTCTTTAATAATGGATACGTAAGAGGTAAAAGAGGTCTCACCATCAAGTAAAGCCACGGCAGCGGCATCACAAGAGCGCTGTTGATGACGGCTATGTCTACGATATCAGGCTCATTCGATAACACTTCAACGGCAACCTGTGCACCTAGAGAGAATCCAATGAGTATCACTTTACGGCCGTGCGCATGCTGCTTGAACCACGAGATGACTTCAAGAGCGCTTTCTCGCATGGAAAATGACTGTTCATTTGCTCTTGTCCCATGACCAATCAGATCAGGCGTATAGCATTCATACGCTTCCTTGAATGTTTCCATCTGCTCCTGCCACATCCAGCTGCTGACTCCTCCGCCATGCAGGAAAATCATGATTGGCTTATCCATCATCGACAACTCGTCCACCATCCTTATATAAGAAAAAAGCAGCCGCTTTTTGAGCAGACTGCTTTTTCATATGCTCCCTTCTATTATAAGGGAACCTCATCACTATAGGCTATTTTTTCAAATCCTCAATCGAGTTGACGTTCTTCATATATGTCGGAACAACTAGCCCCATGCGAAGACCTTTCATACTTGTGCCTAGATCATCATATTTCCCTTTAAACTTCGCTGCATACGTTTTATGCGTATTTGGCAGCCAAGCAGATAATGAGGCATCCGCACTTCCAGTTGCAATTGCTGTCCACATTGGACCTGCTTCCACCTGAGTCAAGGTCACTTCAAATCCGAGCTCACGCAGTACTTCTGCAGCGACATTGGTACTTGCAATCTCACTATCCCACGCAACGTAGGCAAGATTAACTTTGTCACCATTCGACTTTTTCACGCCTTTTGTCCATTTCGCTACTTGGTCTTTATGTTTCTTCACATATTTAACGGCGGCATCCTTTGGATTGATACCATCTTGGATATCCATCATGACTTCGCCCATGTCATCTTGAGACCATTTAAATTGACTAAGCATTTTGGCTGCTTCCGGCTGATCTTTTGCAAAACCTTTACGTGAAATCGTATGAATCTCTTCCGCTTCACCGTAAGATTTCTTTGGATCCTCTAAATATTTTAAATCATAGCGAGTAAACATCCAGTGTGGATTCCAGCCAGTGATAATAATTGGCTTTTTACGGTCGTAAGATTTCTTGAGCGTTGCGGTCATAGCTGCACTTGATGCAGACACAACCGTCCAATCCTCTAAGCCGTAATCCTTTTTCGCTTGATCCGTTAGCGCCATAATCCCTGAACCCGGATCAATGCCGATAATGGTTTTATTCACCTGCTGTGCTGCACTCGCATTTGAATCTGACTTCACGCCACAAGCGGCTAGTAAAAAGACAAGCAGGGCGGTCATCCCAATGTAGAGAGACTTTTTCCACATTAAGCATTCCCCCTGGTTTTTTTCGTTTTAATGTTTTGTGTAATACGGTCGAGTGTAATCGCCACAATCACAATGGCAATACCTGCTTCAAAACCAATTCCTGTTTTCAGCTGCGTTACCGCACTATATACTTCTGAACCAAGTCCTGGAGCACCTACCATTGCCGCAATGACGACCATTGATAGAGCAAGCATGATACTTTGGTTAATACCAGCTAGGATGGTTTTTGTTGCAAGTGGAAGCTGAACTTTGAATAAACGCTGGAATGTCGTTGAACCAAATGCTTCTGTTGCTTCAATTAAATCAGCTGGTACTTGTTTAATACCGAGAATCGTCATACGAATCGTTGGCGGCATGGAGAAAATAACTGATGCCACAACCCCAGGCACAACGCCAATGTTAAAGAAGAAGATTGCTGGTAAAAGATAAACGAATGCAGGCATTGTCTGCATTAAATCTAAAATAGGTGTTACAATCTTACGCACAGTTTCCTTCTGTGATGCCCAAATACCGATCGGAACCCCGATCACGATGGAGATGACCACAGCTGTCAAAACGAGCGCAAGTGTTTGTAGCATTGGATGCCAGTAGCCTAAATAGTCGATCAGCAAAAATCCAATAAGTGTGAAAAGAGCAACTCCTCTTGTACTGATCCACCAGGCAATGCCGGCAAAAATAAGGGTTAAAATAATAGATGGAATCACACCAAGTGCTGCCACAATTCCATTTACTGTGCCTGCTAATCCATTTGTGATGCCATCAAAGAAACCACCAAACGTTAATGTTAACCAGTCAACAAATCGATCAATGTAATCCGCGAACTGAATTCTAGGTAAATCACTCATACTAAACATCTTATTCTACCTCCTGTGCAGAAGGCTCTTGTGTTTTAATTTCCTCAAGTTTGTTAGAAGACATGTTGATATACTCATCATTACCTGATAACGCACCAATTAATGCACCTCTGACCACAATACCCTTCATTCTGTTTTTCTCATCGACAACGGCAATCGGAATGTTTGCTGCATCAGACACTGCGTCAAAGATTTCTGTCAAATACGTAGATTCCAATACTGTCGTGAATTCTTTATCGAGAACTGTTTCAAGCGACGCTCCCATTTCTGCTGCCTTTTTCGCTGCTTGTGCAGAAATAACACCTAATAAATGCTTTTTCTTATCTACTGCATAGATAGACGAAATCCCAAGGTTTTTCATGAGCGTGAGCGCAACACGTGCCCCTTTGTCGATCTGAATTGTTTCTGCACGTTTCATAATATGACCAGCGGTTAATACTTTAGAAAGGTCGACATCTTCAACGAAACGTTCAACATATTCATTCGATGGGTTCATCAGAATTTCTTCTGGTGTTCCGATTTGAACGATATTTCCGTCCTTCATGAGCACAATGCGGTCGCCAATCCGAAGCGCCTCATCTAAATCATGGGTAATGAAAATGATCGTTTTTCCTACAGATGTATGAAGCTCAAGCAATTCATCCTGCATATCTTTACGAATTAATGGATCGAGTGCGCTGAATGCTTCATCCATTAATAAAATATCAGGGTCATTTGCTAATGCACGTGCCAATCCAACACGCTGCTGCATCCCGCCACTTAATTGGTTTGGGTACTGTTCTTCAAAGCCTTCAAGTCCAACAAGCTTTAAGGATTCAAGCGCTTTTGAGCGGCGCTCTTCTTTGTCTACACCTTGTAATTCAAGACCGTACTCGGTGTTCTCAAGAATCGTACGGTGGGGGAACAATGCAAAGTTTTGGAAGACCATGCTGATCTTTTTCCGTCTGACTTCACGCAATTGATCCTTTGACATATTTGTTATCATATCCCCATCAATAAATATTTCTCCGGAGGTTGGTTCGATTAACCTATTTAGCAGCCGCACAAGTGTGGACTTTCCGCTCCCTGATAGCCCCATGATGACAAATATCTCGCCGTCATACACATCAAAATTTGCTCGATTGACACCAACTGTTGCGCCGGTCTCTTTTAGAATCTCTCTTTTTGTTTTCCCTTTTCCAAGCATTTGAGATGCTTTTTTAGCATTTTTACCGAAAATTTTAGATACATTATTTATCTTGATTTTGATAGTTCTCTCTTCAGAATTCATATTTTCCCTCCAAATTAGCATCTTTATAACCGTAACATAAGCGTTATGATGCGAACAATCTTTAGAATTCGCTTATTTCCGCACAATATGTATGAATTCCATATAGAGGTCTGGTGATTAGAGTTTATACGCCGTATTACTCGTAAATCCTATAGAATGCTTCATAAACTACATATTTTACGGGGTATTTCCTCTCATCAGACAATATTTTACTGGAAATTCCTAATTGTGCTAAAAAATAACTCGAATCCTCACCGTAGCGGACTTTTTCAAACATGGGCGAACCATTCCCCTGAACAGGATTTACCCGAAAATGGTCACATAAAAACCTTTTTTCTTCAAATTTTAATAAAATTCATGAGTAACTGCCTGCAACTTTAGTTACAGACAGCTTATTTTTTAGGACTCTAGGGCAGCCCGCTTAATATTATCTTGCAATTCAAGCATACGTTTTGTTCCATCTTCGCGTAATCGTTTGTTTTCTTCTTCGATCTGTTTCGTCTCTTTCATCCCTTGTACAATCGTATTAAAGGAAGATTCGATCGTTTCAATGTCAATACTTGGACGTCCAGACAATTTGGCAATCTCCACACTTTGACTTGAGATGTTTTCAGCATTTCGTTTCAGCATTTCATTTGTTCTTCTATCCAGCTCACTCATTGAATCAGCCACAAGCTTTTGTCTTTTCGCTGTAACAGCTTGAATGATCCCATTTTTAAAAATTGGAATGGTGATGATGAACGCTGAGTTGATTTTACCGATTAATTTCGTATTCCCACGCTGCAGCAAACGAATTTGCGGTGCCGTTTGAAGAGCCACCATCCGTGCCATATCAAGGTCATATACACGCTCTTCCAATGCTTGAATGCCGTTACGAAGTGTATCAAGCTCCATTTGTGCCAGCTGGTTTCCACTAGCCGCTTTTTCTTCATAAGAAGGAACCAATTGCTTTAATTCTTCGATTTTCATTTGACCTGCAACAACATACTTTTCAAGCTCCATATAGTATTGAATGTTATGCTCATACATTTCTTCAAGCGTCACAGTCGATTTAGTCATTTCGTCTTTATATTTACTGATTTCTACATTAATTTTTTCAATCTCTGCACCGAGCGTTTGATATTTACTGAAAATCTTTTCAATCATGCTGCCGCCGCGCTTAAAGATTTTTGACAACAAACCACCCTTTGGCTCGTCAAAATCATTTTTATCAAAACGATCCATAATTTTTCCAAGCTGCGTCAGCATCGTTCCTGAGTCAGTGACACTTGTTGAACGCATCATCGAAAGAATACGATCAGAGAACTTAGAGATTTCAACGGCCGGCTGCTTTCCGTATTCAAGCAGCTCCAGCTGATTTTTCGCATCGATCTGTCTCGCAATATTTTGCACTTCTGGTTCATTTCGAAGCTGAACGCGGATATCGTCTGCCTTCTCAATGGAGATTTCCTCTTTATCAATTGAAATGATGTCATTTCCGTTTGTATTTGTCATAAGCTTTGATCTCCTTATCGATTTTTAATGGATTGAAATAACTTTCTGACGATGGATGGCTCTTTAAACTCCTGATTCATGACCATCTCATCAAGCCAATGGGTATCAAATAATTGGTCATCTATATACCGCTCGATACACTGGTATCCCGCCGGATGATACACGAAGAGATCCACCCCCATTTCGTTTAGGAAAATGAGGGCAGCCGCATCAGAACGAGTCAGCTCACCATTATATTCCGTATGGTATAAAATCACTTTCGGTACGGTTTGTGCATAATCAAAGGTTTGAATGAGTTCAATGAGCTCCTGGCCGATATGCAGTATCTGTTTGAATAAATAAATACGGACATCTAATTCGGTCTCATTGCCTTCTTTTAATAGCTTTGGATGCTGACAGATTCGAGATATCGCCTCTGCTATCGCACGCTGCGCGCCCTCATATAGATGAGAAAACTGCCATACATTGCTTTTCATTAATAATTCAGGATCAATCTCTCCAGCAGAAGAAAGGGCATGCTGATAATGAAATTGATAATTCGAAGACACTTCTTTCGTAAAAGGAAAATGGCGAATGGTCTTCGTCTCTTTCCCTTCCATTAACGTATGGATACGATCCCAGTATTCACGCTTGTCTCGTGTGATCCCCATCATTTTCGCAAAGAGATTCGGAATCTGTATCGTGTCCCGTTCTGCTTGAAAATTAGGGCGAATAAAGGAACGTTCCTTTGCAATTAAAAACAGCTCATCATACGTTGTCTTCAGCGTAATGGAATGAGGGGTATGATCTCTGAATTGCCACGGCTTATACAGCATTGAATCTTCCGTGTGGAGCACCTCTTCAAGCTCTCTTGTCGAGCGGTACGCCACCGTTGATTTCCTCTCAGGCTTTTCAGTAGGGAACGGTTCAAGCTTTGAATTTCCCGGATACTGATCAATAAAAGTCAGCTTTTCTTCTGGATCTAATTCGCGGAACGAATCCTCGCCCTCTGGATGAAATAGCACAACATCACAGCCAATCAGCATGACATAGTAAAGAAAATAAAGCTGACTTTTATTCGCCTCTCCATACCAAATGACAACCGGCATTTTTTCTTCTATATTGACTTCCTTCAGCCATGGACCTAGATGATTATTTGAAAACTTCACTACATCCAGGAGAACCCGGCGGAAATCGGGATGCTGAAATCCACCCTCATGCATCTGTTTGAAATGCTCAAACACCTTGATCAATGAAAGGCGGATATGCCGGTTCATCACAGGGTTTGGATGGCGTACAATCAGCTGTTCACCATCTAAAAAAGCCACAAAGCGATTCACGGACAATCCCTTTTCTTCTTGGTTAATCAAATGAATGCGTTGAAGCGCTTGAAAATGCTCCGGCTCAATATGACGATTGAGCGTTTCACTTAAAATATGAACACCATCTGTTTCATATAATTCATGTAAATAAATAAAATAATCGGTTGCATCATGCGGAGTTCCAAGGACCCGGGCGGCGAGACGCGGCAAGGACAATGTATGCTCGTCCTTTACATAACCGTCTCTTTCAGGGAGCGGCTTTTTCAGCACGTTTTTCCAGGCTTCCTGCTCCGCCCGTGTATGGTTGACATCGATTTCTTTATAACTCACGCCGCTCCTTCCTTTCTCCTATATTTTCTCGAAAGCTACTACTATCATATCATTCACCCTTCTACTTCTGCTATCGAATCGAAGGCTTTTTTACGGTCGTCATCTGCTTCATGACACAAGCGGTGATTTCATCTGCTGCTGCCATGCCAGATGCTGCTGTCGGCTCAAGTAATGGGTCAAAGTCAAGCACTTCCCCATGCCTCGGGGCAAAG
This sequence comes from Bacillus sp. MZGC1, assembly GCF_002998605.1. Lineage (NCBI taxonomy): Bacteria > Bacillati > Bacillota > Bacilli > Caryophanales > Bacillaceae > Bacillus > Bacillus sp. MZGC1. Next base: position 121,137 of record NZ_PVRE01000004.1, on the reverse strand, counting down.
CCCATATCCGCCTGACGAATAAGACCTGCATCTAAAAGGGAATCGCCTGCACCATATACATATTCAAGCTCCAGCCGTTCCTTTAAAAAAGCAACAGCATCCCACTTATTAAGCGGCTCCGGAATAAAATAAAGCTTCCGTCCTTGAAGAGAAACCTGCCAGCCTCTCTCCTCGCCCCACAGCTTCAATTCAGCAAGTGGAATGTGAGACAAATACTCATCTTTCATAATCAAATAAAGAAATTTCCCCTCTGCTGTCCGGGTACGCTTCACCCATGCCGCAACTGGAAGGTCGGAGATGGCTCTTAGCATCTCTCTGACTGACATACACGCTTTGAGCCTCTCATCAACGATGGCCTGCCAATCCTCAAGCGGCTTGCCGTGATGAAGGATACAGCCCCCATTTGTCGTGACGGCATACTCCGGTTGGAGCTCTTGCTGAAAGAAGGTGATCCGTTCATACTGAGCAGTCGTTCTTGTCGTCACTGGAATGAACCAGCCTAATTGATGAATTGTCTGCAAGGATTTTTTCGTTTCAACCGACATATAGGAAAGCGGTCGTTCGTCCAGCACCTCAACTAAATCATAATCTCCTTCATACTCATACTGGTCCAGCACTCGATGTGAGTAAATCAGCGTCCGGTCTAAATCACTGGCAAACGCACATGTCTTCATGACGTCTGTTCCATCGGACGAATAAGTCCACAGCACGTATAGGACATATTGGCATATTCAATGACAGGAACGCCTCTGTCCTCTGCCAGAAGCAAAATATGCTTCAGCTTCTCCTGAGACCCCGGCTGAATCAGGATTTTCCAAGGGATTCTTCTAAGCAGCACACGGGTCGTCTCACCAACACCCGGCTTAATCAAATGGGTATTTTTAATTTGAAACTCCTGACCGATCGCTTCAATGGAAGCCATCCCCCGCCAGTCCGCAGGCATTCCCTGTGTGAGGATGGTCTCTGCTTTCTCTCGTACATTTGGTTCGAGGCTAGAAAATGCTTCTTCAATTGTATCCACATACAGGTTGGACACATCCTCATCAAGCAGCTCTTCATAATACTTCGCCCCATGGAAATCATCGGCATTGATCCAGCGGTTGTTTAGTACCGTTCGACTGACAAGTCCTGATACCGTCGAATTCAGGCAGGCACTTGGAATGAGAAAGTCCTCTCTCGTTCCGTAGACATTTGTACAATAGCCTGGATCAGCTAGTACAGCCAGTTCACTAGAAAGACGAATATCATACTTTCTTTCAAAATCAATCACAGCTTTTTGGAGCTCTCTCGAAATCGCACCTTTTCCGGTCCATCCATCAATAAAGGCAATCTCAAAGCCCGGATGTTCCTTGAGCATATAATGCAGCGCATTCTCATCTATTCCTCGGTCACGAATAATAGAGATGCTGTAATGAGGCAGTTCAAGACCATATGTCTTTCGAATATATCGTTTGATGAGCACCCCGATCGGCGTTCCCGCCCTAGCCAAACTGCAAAGAACCGTTTGGAAGCCTCGCTTTTTCACAATCTGTTCTGCTACCACAGCTACTGCTTCTGCTACCTTTTCCTTACTTTCTTTCAGAGATTGATAGAATAAATCCATATAAGATTCCGTTGGTTTATACTCAATCGGCAGCATTTCTGAATAATGCGCACCGCTCTGAATCGAACGCTCCCGCTCTTCTGTACTTTTCTCCATCTCAATGGATGATAAATCTTTGAGTAAGAAGGTTACATCCTGCTCTGGATAGCTTCCCATCTTTGTATACACATTAGCCATTCACCTTCACCTCGTCTGATAAAGTCACAATATGCACATGCTTCACATGCCGCTCGGCAAATAAGTGAACAAGCGGACGCAATGCCTCCTGAGAGACCTTTTTCTCAAAAAAGAGAAATACATCATCGTATTGATCTTTTGGTATGTTGTACACGTAGTGCTGAATTCGGGCATCCTCTGGACTCACAAAGGTAAACCCATTTTGAACAGCGTATCCATCCTTTTCAACAGGGTGAATTGGGCTTCTCGTCGTTGAATGAAAGAGAACGCCTTCTCCCATATGTGCAGCCAGTCTCATTGGCACATACATCAGCTCACCTGTTCCTAAACAAAGTGTCTGCTTTCCTTTACGTTCCTTCTTCAGTTTCAGCCCAGCCTCTGCAGCTGCTTGGTCGATGGCTGCCGTATCTGCTGCGTTTAAACCAAAACGGCCCGTTTCATGTATATATGGCGAATGACCCGCCGAATTTGCTGCATGAGAAAGTGCATACGGCTCGTGCTTAAAGAAAGATTGAAGAGAGTGAACAGAGAGACTTGGCAGATCCTTTTGCTCAGCAATCTCATACGAATAAGCTGGCTCATCCAGCGTTTTGCCCCGAAAGACCATTTGCCCTTTTAATAAAGACAATGATGTGATGTGAATACCAAGCTCCTCTTCAAGCTCACACATGGCTTTCTCGTGCTCCTCAGTCCGCCAGTCCAAAATAGAAAGAATCGTGTAAGAATGCCGCGGATGCTTTGCATGAAGGTCCCGAATGATATTGATATTCGTACGGCCTGTCGTGACTTCATCATCTACTAGCACGATGGGACGGTCTGTGCGAAGTAATGCTTCGTCTGCATAACAAAGCTGATCCGTTGCATGCGAATGCTCTTCTTCAAATACCAATGAAGGATCAAGGTCCAGCAGCTGTTCACGTGTCGTATGGATGTAAGATGCTCCTTCTATTACGTCATACACACCATGACCCAGTGCTGTTGCTGTTTCTGCAAAGCCGATCACGATCGGCTGTTTTCCTGATGAAAGCTTCTCTTTTTTGAGTGCTTCGTAGGCTTTAGTTAATGCCGTGTGGTCATCCGTCTTGAGTGCTTCTACTAAAAGGTCTTGATGCGGAGACGTCTTGCCTGTTTGCTCTTGTGCATACGCCATGGCTAAAAGACCCGAGACAAGAAGCGGTTTTACTGGATGAACAGGAATATGCTTACCGAGCACCTTACTAACGAATAAAAAGGCTCTTTTTTTGTTCACTCTTGCTGCCATGTCAAAAAGATGCTCTTTTTCCAGCTGAAGCGCACCTTTTTTGAGATCAAGCTCAACTTCCATATGTTCCAAGATGCTCAGCGTATGCGGCTTGTGCTTCTGTGAGTATGTCGATATAGCTTCTATTTTCATGAAACACCCCGTAAATATCTGACTTAATTAAAATGTGCTCTGCCCACCGGTAATGCGGCTTCGTTTCATTCATTTTATTAGAGAAGGTACTCTTCATTACGCCAACTGTACCGTCTGCATGTTCAAGAATGCTTAATGCATCCATATACTCTTCCTTCGTCACAACATACATACTTTGCACCGGCTTAAGATGTGTTGGATGAATGACCGTCTTTCCATGAATGCCGTTAGCCACATCGAGTTTTGTCTCCTTGAGTAAACCTTGTACGTCATCAAATTCAGATAAAGACGGTTCACCGCTCCTATGAGAAAGCGCACGGATGAATGGCTTTTGTTCCTTTCGAGCAGGGCCAAAATGCTCCCACACAGCCCCAGAAATTACAAAGGAACGCCCAAAATAATTGATGATATCTGTGATTAAATCTGCAATCAATTTGATCTCATAGATGGTCGTGTCACGATCACGGCGAATACCGTACAAACCGCAAAGATCCGTTGCCCCAATGCGAATATTCAAAATATATTCTTCATCATTCAGCAAGATCTGCTTTAACTCAGACAACACCGTATATCTTGTTTCTTTTTCTAATAAATCGGGTGTTTCCAAAATGGGCATCCCATAAAGTGTTGTCCGCGTTTGGGACGATGCCTGTTTCAGACTGTCCAAATAATCCTTCGCATTATGAACTGAACACTTCGGGAACACAAAACCGGTAAGTAATTGAAGAGAGGAACCGAGCAAGTCTGCCATTTTAAGCAGCTGTTTCGGCGAACGAACTCGAATAAATAAAAGAGGCAATTGTTCAGCCGTTTCAGGAGCATGCGTTACTTTCTCTTTGAGACTGGCCAATTGTGTCACTAGATTCTGTTCGGCCATGTCCACTTCTTGATCACCGATGGCATCCTCCAAGCAAAATACAACAGAGCAAAGCGCTTCATATTTCTGCGACAGCAGCATATCTGCTATATCTTGTCTTGTCGCAGGCATATACAAAGTAGCACCTAATGCATGCGCAAGTACATGCCTCGGTGTCAGTGAATGCATCGCCCCTGGCCGCTTGAAAAAAAGATCGTGCTGCCTCGCCTCTGATAAAAATCGAAAATACCGCATGCTGTGCCACCTCCTGTTGTTTAGAGAAAATAAATGACCTGATGATTCAAAAAAGGATGGAGCCGCTAGTCAACTCCATTCCTTTTTGATCGTCCTATTCTTCTTTTGAAGCCGCAGCTTCGTTTGTCACATCTTGATGTTTCTTCTTATTGATTTTATGAACAATAAACGTCCCGATAAATGCTAGGATAATAATTGCAAAGAATGCGACATGCGGAATTTCAATATGAGCAGCACTTAAGCCCATTTTGATGGCAATAATTCCAATGAGAATAAACGCTGTATTCTCAAGCTCTGGAATACGGTCAATGAGGACAAGGAATAACTGTGCCACTGTACGCATCATGAGAATTCCAAGCATTCCGCCTAATAGCAGAATCCATACTTCCTCAGATACAGCGAATGCCGCAAGAATACTGTCCACCGAGAAGGCAAGGTCCATAATTTCCACAGAAATAACAGTTGCCCAAAACACGCCAAATACACGAATCATCCAGCCTTCTTTTTTCAATTCCTTCGCTTCGTCATCGCCGTCACCTAACCAGAAGTGCTTAATGACAAGCCATGCTAAATATGCAGCTCCGAGGACCTTAATCCACCAGAACTTAATAAGCAGCATCCCTACGCCAATGAATAGAAAACGGAAGAAATAAGCGCCAATTAATCCGTAGGTTAATGCCTTTTTACGCTGCTTTTCTGGTAAATGTTTCACCATGACAGCTAATACAAGCGCGTTATCTGCTGATAACAATCCTTCAAGCACAACAAGGGTCCCAATAAGCCCCCAAGAGACAGGGTTTGTTAATACCTCTGCCCACATATGCCAATCAAAAAACGAGGCATACGTGTCCAACATATGTTTCAAAATATCCAACTGGTTTTCCTCCTATAAGTGTAGAAGCATCAGCAGGCTTTCGCCTGCTGTTATTCTTGACCGCTGTTTCTTTCTCACTTTGGAAAAGGCCCTCATATGAGTCATTGGCAGCGCCACTTGAATCGATTTGTTTCTATCGTTTACACTTCTAACCCATAATTTTGACAAAGAGCTGCAAGTCCGCCAGAGAATCCGCTTCCGATGGCGTTAAACTTCCAATCGCTTCCGTGGCGGTACAACTCACATACCACAACAGCTGTTTCAATTGAGAAGTCTTCCCCTAAATCAAAGCGAATCAATTCTTCCCCGCCCTCTTCATTTACAACACGAACAAACGCATTAGAGACTTGTCCAAAATTCTGGCTGCGCGTCTCTGCATCATGAATCGTAACTGTAATTCCGATACGATCAATGTTAGCAGGAATTTTTGAGAAATCAACGAGAATTTGCTCATCATCTCCATCTCCTTCGCCCGTCCGGTTATCACCTGTATGAGTGACACTGCCGCTTGGGTGCTGAAGGTTATTATAGAAGACAAAATCTGTGTCTTGCTGACAACGATTGTTTGCATCGACTAAGAAAGCCGAAGCGTCCAAATCAAATTCGGCTCCACCAGAATATTTATTCGTATCCCAGCCAAGACCGATCATCACTTTCGTCAGCCCTGGGTTGGTTTTTGTTAAATCGACACGTTGTCCTTTTGAAAGCTGAATCGCCATATTCGTACCTCTCCTGTCTTTGAAAATATGAAACTAGCCGTTACCCGATATCTAAACCGAAGTCCGTTGCAATGCGGGCAAGTCCGCCTTGATAGCCCGATCCGACAGCTGAGAATTTCCATTCCCCGCCATGACGGTATAATTCACCTACAATAATCGCTGTCTCGATGGAGAAGTCCTCTGCCAAATCGTAGCGAATGAGTTCTTCATTTGATGCCGCATTTAAAATACGCACATATGCGTTCGTTACTTGTCCGAAATTTTGACTGCGCGCTTCCGCATCATGAATCGTAATGACAAATGAAATCTTCTCAATACTCGCTGGTACAGCTGATAAGTCGATATTGACTTGCTCGTCATCTCCGTCTCCTTCACCAGTGCGGTTATCGCCTGTATGTACGACACTGCCGCCACCGCCAGTTGTTTGATTGTAAAAGACAAAATCCGATGGAGAGCTTGCCTTACCTGCTGCATCTAAAAGAAATACACTTGCGTCTAGATCAAAGTCATGTCCGCCGTCATACTTATTGACGTCCCAGCCAAGACCGACGACCACTTTTGTTAAACCTGGATTCGTTTTTGTTAAATCAATTTTTTGACCTTTCGCTAAAGAAATTCCCACTAGGAATCTCTCCCTTCTGATTAAATATAGTTTCTCGTAATATCGGCAAGCTTCGCATCATTTGTACCGTTTCCAACAGCCGCAAACTTCCAATCATTCTCATGACGATAAAGCTCTCCAACGATTAACGATGTTTTCCCTGCATACTCATCTTTTAAATTATATTTCACTAATTCTTGATTGTTTGAACGATCCACGATGCGAATGTACGCATTTTGAATCATACCAAAATGTTGATTTCTTCTTAGTGCATCATAGATGTTCACAACAAACACCAATTTATTCACATTGCCTGGCACCTTGCTCAAGTTGACGAGGACTTGTTCATCATCTCCGTCTCCTTCACCAGTTAGGTTGTCACCTGTATGCTCGACACTGCCGCATTTGCTTTTCAAGTTGCCAAAATAAATCAAATCTTTATTTTCCGTAAACTTATCATTTTTCAGCATGAGAACTGAAGCATCACAATCAACATCAGCGCCGCCTCCGCCGCCAAACAGCTTTCCTAAAAATCCGCCGCCTTGTGATACAGGGTCCCAGCCAAGTCCAACAAGAATATTCGTTAGCCCTGCTTTGCCTTTTGTTAAATCAATACGTTGACCTTTTTCTAATGTAATCGCCAAATCAATCACTCCTCCAGCATAATAAAAATCTATTTATTAAGCGATGGACCCTATTAAAATTATCATACATGAAAATTCGACAAAATTCATGATATGACATTGGAGCCTCTTACTCTTTTTTCTATTTACTAGTATATACGATCTATGTTCAAGATAGGTTTCAAACAGATGATATTTTTTTAACGAAAGATCCATGTTGAAAATGGTTCATGTCGTAAATGAAGTGTTTCATGTGAAACATTGTCGAATGTTCCCGGTAAGCAGCTCTAGCTGAATGAACGAAGTGTAGGCATCATTTCACGTTGGTTTTATATGTTGATATAGAAAATATAAAAGCTTGCGATCGAGAGATAAACCCTTTCGTTTCCTTCTATTCATGGATTTCTTTATACTTGAGATGAAGAACATTGACCGTGTCGATGAAAGGATGTTGATGATGCCATCACTTCACATATTAGATCAAGTCGCTATTCCTAAAGGTCAGACAGCCCAAGAGACATTGATTCACACAACGCAGCTGGCTCAGCTTGCGGAAACTCTTGGGTATGAGCGTTATTGGTTTGCTGAACACCACAGCACAAGAGGGCTCGCTAGTACAGCACCTGAAATATTAATGGCTCATATTGCCGCTCATACATCAACCTTACGTACCGGGTCTGGCGGCATTTTACTTCCGCAGTACAGCCCTTTTAAAGTAGCAGAGGTCACGCGGCAGCTTGAGGCCCTTTATCCTGGACGAATTGAAATCGGTGTCGGCAAATCTCCGGGCGGGATTGAAAGGACGAGACTGGCTTTGACGGACGGCGTGCATAAAGACCTGTCTCAGTTTGACCGCCAGCTGAAGGATCTTCTATTTTACTTATCAGACAGCCTGCCTTCTGGGCACCCGCATGCAGGAGTCAAAGCTTCTCCGCTTGTTGATGCTCATCCGCCGGTTTGGCTGCTTGGGCTAGGAGAAAATAGTGCCATGCAGGCGGCGGAGCTTGGGATCAACTATATTTTTGGTCATTTTATCCACCCTGCACGCGGCAAGCAAGCATTTGAGACGTACCGGTCTCACTTTTCTCCATCTGTCTTTTCCGGGCAGCCGCACGCTATGTTTGCTGTTTTTGTCATCTGTGGTGAAACAGATGAAGAGGCCGACCAGATCGCCAGCAGTACAGATTTATGGCTGCTGCGTGTTGAAAAAGGACTGGACAGCCGCGTACCTTCTATAGAAGAAGCCAGTTCCTATCACTACACCACGCAGGAAAAGAAAAAAGTGTTACAAAACCGCCAGCGGATGATTGTTGGCTCAAAGGCAACGGTGAAAGACCAATTACTTAGCTTGATGGACCGCTATCAAACGGATGACATCATGATTCTAAACAATTCCTTTGATCCGATCGAAAAACAGCGCTCCTTCAAACGAATCGCAGAATTATTTTGAAGCCAATCCCCTTGGCTTCTTTTTATCATTGTCATAGAAAATGGGAAATGTAACATCAAGATGTCAAAATCCTTCCGTCTGTCATCTGATCGCAAATGTGTCTTCTAATCGTTAGCGAACTGTAAACGCATAAGGGGTGTACCTTTTATATAGTAGAGGTACATATTCAAAGAATCGTTTACGACGCTAGAAGGAAGGAGATGACAGGCCATGAAAAAGAGACTCGATTGGGTCGATGCGGCTAAAGGAATCGGCATTCTGCTCGTGGTCATGGCGCATGTGCCCATTCCAGATTCTTTAAAGCAATTCATTTACTCTTTTCATATGCCGCTTTTCTTTTTACTATCAGGCATGATGTTTCGATCATCCTCACACCCTGCTCTGTCATTTATTCAGAAGAAAACCAAGAGCTTACTCTTACCCTATCTCTATTTCTCCATCATTACGTATGTTTTCTGGTTCTCCGTTACTCGTTTTTTTGCCTTTAAGGGACAAACGGATATTGACCCTTTCGTTCCGTTTACAGGTATTTTTATATCCAATGCAGATGAAGCTAGACTCACGCATAACCCAGCCATCTGGTTTTTAACGACGCTCTTTTTAGTGGAAATTATATTTTTCTTTATGCACCGTCTGACAAAAGGGAAACCTGCTGTCCTGATCTTACTGACCGTTTTTTGCGGAGGTGCTGGATATGTCTCTACATTGCTTTTAGACCAAAGTCTTCCTTGGAATGCCAATGTCGCCTTGACGGCTGTTGTGTTTTATTCAATTGGATTTTTGGCAAAGCAATGGTTTGTGGAATTAAAAACAGATCCAACCCTTCTTCTATGTACAGGTCTGCTTGTACTGACGGCTTACATGCAAAGCTTGAATTCACGGATCGATATGCGCGTTAACGACTATGGCGATCTCTTTCTTTTCTATGCATGTGCACTGCTCGGTTCAGCTGCCGTGATTTATTTAAGCTTTAAATTCAAAACGTCCCCAATTTTGACGTATCTCGGACGAAATTCTATTGTTATTCTTGTCTTGCAGTTTGCCGGCATCGATATCATGAAAGCATTTGTTTATTATGGACTTGGTATCAATATTGCGGATACAGCGCAGCTCTCTTGGACACTCTTTTATACAATCGGGACTTTGCTGCTTATGGTGCCGTGTATCTCCTTCCTGAGCAAGTATCCGATGCTGCTCGGCAAACCAGCCAAAACAGCACACCGCTACGAACAAAAAACATCCGCCGGCTGATCGGGCGGATGCTTTTTGTATTAATCATTGATTTGAGAAGGATAAAGCGTCATTCCTCCATCCACAAATAAGGTGGTGCCTGTGATATACGAAGCTTCCTTAGATACGAGGAATGCAGCGGCGGACCCAATCTCCTTCGGTTCGCCAAAGGCTCTCATCGGAATCTTTTCAAGCTGCTTTTGTTTTTTCTGTTCATCCTGCAAATCATCATTCGATTCGGTTCCCATTGTACCTGGTGCAATCGCATTGATCCGAATCCCTGCTTCCGCATAATCAAGAGCCAGCGTCTTCGTCATCATATTCATTCCACCTTTGGAAGTGGAATAGTGAACATTGAACGGGCGCGGTATTTCCTGATGGACACTGGATATATTTAAAATGGACCCTTTGATGTCATGCTCCATCATATAGGCGATCGCAGCCTTTGCTCCTAAAAAGGCGCCTGTGATATTGACATCAATGACTTTTTGCCATTGTTCAAGCGTCATCTCATGCGGCATCGCTTCTTCGCCATTAAAGCCTGAATTATTAACGAACACATCTACTGTACCGAAATGCTCCAGTGCTGTATCCATGATGGCTTGAATTCCTTCCTCTTTGGAGACATCTGCGTGTACTTTCACCGCTTGACCTCCGCGCTGCTGAATAGCTTGTACCGTTTCTTCAGCACCCTCTTCATCGCCTTTATAGTTCACAACCACATTCATTTGCTCTAGTCCAAATCGTAATGCGATGGCTTGTCCGATTCCTTTTGAAGAACCTGTGACAATGGCTGTTTTTCCTTTTAAATCTTGATACATCTTCATTTCCCCCAATCACGTGCTTCATCTTGTTGATACACAATGGTTACCCATTTTGAAAAAAAGAAAAACACAACCCTCTGCAATCGTTGACTAAGAGGATTGTGCTGTTCATCAAGCTAAAAGGTGTTATAGACATTTTCACATGTTTCACCGGTTGGCTGATAAAAGCAATGCGACTTATACCTTGCCACAAACGGCTGATTGTACCAAGTCGGTGGACAATTTCCAGGCGGTTTAAAATACCAAAGGCTGAATTTTGCCGGCCAAAATCGTTCTCCGTTAATATTCCTCCGCGCTAGTGCTTTTTCCGTTTCTCGTGCTCGCTGATAAAAATAACCATGCGTGACCGCTTCAAATGCATGCTCCTGATAAATCATTTGTGGAATCGTACGCAGCCCTTTAAAGTCAGAGCAGTTGGCACGCAACCGGTTGATGCCTACATTTCCTACGAGCAGCATCCCTTGCTTCCCTTCACCTTCTGCCTCCGCTCTCAGCAGTCTGGCCATTAGATCAATATCAGAGCTTGTCGCTCTTACCACTGCCATACATCCACCTCCATTTCGTTTCTCTTTTATTTTATGTGGTCTTTCTGTCTAGATGACTGCCATTTTGACGGGAAAAGACACATTCAGTGTCGAGAGCCTGTCTAAACACCTCAACATTTTGCTGGACATGTGTCTCTCTGCCAACAACACACAAACCAAGTGATCATACACATAACAGGAAAAAATATTCATTACTATAGACTCATTTACAAGTGATAAAAATCCTTCTAATTGCTACACCTTCGTCAAAAACAGTCATTTGAACCTATTCAATAATCCGACTCAAAACCTTAAAATATAAAATGTTGAGTTTTTACAGGAGATATCAAATAATAAATTACAAGTTTCTCCTCTCAACTTAGTGTCATTTTTACTACTTGAAGCTGTGCGACCTTTGAAACGCACTGAAGTATTGACAGTACTTTCGCTTCATTCTACAGTAAAAAACATACAGTATTTTTCTTTTTGTGCAAAAAGAACGATATGAACTAAAGCTTTCCAATGAAATTCATCATAAACCCGAGGAGGAAAACACGTCATGTTTAAAAAGAAATTATCCCTGTTTCTTCTGATCTTGTGTGTCACTGTTGTCGCTGCTGCTTGTAGTGGTGGAAAAGAAAAGTCAGCTGCAAAGGAAAAAGATACAAAATCCCTTGATGCAGCAGAGGTAAAGGTAGAAAGTGCTGAATACACATTACCACCTCAATACGATACATCTGTACAGGATGATCAGTATGTATTAAAAGTGAACGTATCTGTAAAAAATATCAGCAAAGAGCCTCTCAATGTTGATAAAAGCAACTTTACGCTTTACCAAGATGACGCACAGGTGTCTACGATTTCTCCAGATGACTACAACGAAGTATTATCTTCAAGCTCTCTAAATGCAGACAAAGTATCAAAAGGCGGTCTTTTCTTTGTTGTTGATAAAGACAAAGACTATCAGCTTGTATACACAGAGCCAGGCACTGGTTCTAAAAAAGATGACAAAACACTAGAGTTTGATATTAAAGGGAAAGACTTAATGAAAAAAGCAGATACACTTCAAGCATCTGCAAAAGCCCTTTCTTCTTATATTGATGTGATGATTTTTGGTAAGAATAACGACGAGTTCGAAAAACTAACAGGTGATAACAAATCAACCGTTGTCAACGAATTTAATAAATCATTCAAACAAGGCTACATCACGTCATCAGGTATTTCTTCTAGTTCAGCGAAAGATGAAAACCTTGATAAGCTGCTAAAAGCTGTGAAAGAAACATTAGCTGAAAAATCAAAAGTTTCAACAAAAACAAAATCAATCAGCGGTGATAAAGCCGTCGTGACTGTGACTCTCACACCAATTGACGCAAGCCCGCTTGTTGATCGTTTAAAAGAAAAAGCGACTGAGTTCTACAGCAAAAACCGCACAGCCTCTTATGATGAAGCACAAAAATATTTACTCTCAATCTACCCAGAAGAGTTCAAAAAATTAGGACCTTCATCTTCTGAAGAAACAGTAGAAGTCAACATGAAGAAAAATGACATCGACCAATGGAAACTTGATTTGAACGATTACAAAACAAGCTCATTAGTTGAAAAGTTCATCAAGAACTAATGAAAAACCCCCGATGCCGGGGGTTTTTTGTTTGATCCCTATATTTAGTTCCGAATTGCAGCCAAGAAAGTAAGATACGGTCTATTATGAAGGATTTTCTTTTACAGCTTCATACTCTTTTATCACCTCAACCGGATCAACCGCATCCTCCTCTTGTGCGTATTCCTCTACATAAGGGTCCATTAATTTCTCAAACTTTTGCTCATCATCTACTAAAGCAACATACGTTTCATATCCTTCAAAATCAGATGGATATAAATGTGCAACGGAACTACCCGTTTCTAATGCCTCATCTATCGCTTTTCTTAATTCCAATAACCCTTTCCTGTTTCCCAAAATAAACGCTTCAAAATGGTGTGTTTGTTGAGCATATATATTACATAACTCTAGCACATCATCATCATCTGTTTGATAAGACATACACCAATCACCTCTTTAATTAAATTAGGATCATAATGTCATTTCGCCTTCTATTATGCCATTTCTTTTGTCCGATCGTGAACCTCTTTTATATGAATCTCTGGATATAAAAAAACTTGCAGAAAAAATCTACAAGTTTTTAGCTTTTTTATTTCGCAAGCATTCACTTTTCTTTCATAAACAAACTTCTCACGCTGCCAAACATCAATTACTTACATAGTACGTGAATATTAAGAATGGGATAGCAAAGTAATACGTATCTAGCTGCGTAGCTCCTGCTCTCATGGTATTATTATCACTGGCATCCCTATAAAAGAACTCCAAAAGCTCATTCATTCTACGGAGGTCCTGTTAAATAATTAATAGAGGTGAATCATGTATAATTACGAAAAGCTATATAAACAGTATTTATATAAAAAAGATCAATTGATTTTTACTAAAGAACGAGTTGCTGAGATGATAACGTCTAAATTTAAAGCTAGAGAATTTTCAAAAACAAAAATTTTAGATTTAGTAAATGATGATCACTTTGAGTATAATAAGATATATAAATGTTTTGTCATAGATGATCCAAGTATATTGATTCAATTGTTTTCAAATGAGGAAAAAAAGAATCATCGTGAAGAAATACTTGATAATCGTGAACATCCCTTAAACCCCAAGAGAGTCAAAGAATGGGAGTATAATCACTTATTGCTTGATGAACAAGAAGGTAGAAGAATTGATATCATTTTAGAAAGTAAAGATGGATTATATATTTCAGAATCTCAAGTAAGAGCTAGCTGCGAAAAGCTTGATAGGTATTTAAATGCTTTAATTGTAGGTGCAATTATTGAAAATGAGTTAGAAGAATATCCAGTTGATATTCATAACGAGTATTTTCAATTTTATTTAGAGAACTTGGATCAATTCGGTTTCTTAAACTAAAACATACGGTGATCGGCATTCACTTGAAAACGCCCTCTATCATAGAGGGCGTTTCTTTATTTTGCAAGCATCCACTTTTCTTTCATAAACAAGCTTCTCACGATGACAAACAAGATGACGACTGCGAGGGCTGAGGAGCCGAGTGTCAGAGTGATGGACATCGGATCGATGATGCCAAACATCAATTGCTTACACAATGCATGAATATTAAGGAATGGGACAGCAAAGTAGTACGTATCTAGCTGCGTAGCACCTGCTCTCATGGTAAAGAACATTGGGATCACACCTAATGTAATGATCATGGACATGTACGATTGCGCTTCTTTCACTGAGCTTGAAACGACACTGAGCAGCAGTTCAATCATCGATACCATGAATGAGAAGATGATAAGCGCCGCAAACATGACGGCGATAATGCTCCACATTTGATCACCAAAGTTCAGTGCTTGTTTTAGCTTTTCTGTAAAGAGCAGCGTGGATAAAAGCAGCATGCCGATCGCCACAATTCCACTTAAAATCCCGAACATGGAGACAGCAAGCCATTTTCCTATGAGAATATGAAGTCTGCTGGCAGGTGTCAGGAACAACGCTTCAATGGATTTCCGGTCTTTTTCACCCGCTACAATATCAAGCGCAGCTGGCAAAGCTCCTGAGATAACGGAGGTCACCAAAATCATCGGAAGGAGAATCGACAAAAGCATAGCGGTCATTCCATTTTCCCCTTCATCGCCTTCTTCTACATCAACGGCCTGCACCTGAAATGGATGAATAACAGATGTATTGATTTGATCAGCGGCTAAACGCTTTTCTACGATTTGGTTTTGATACTGCTCCAGTAAGGATTGCAGCATTTGAACCGCGATGACCGAATCATCATCTGTTGTGTACCCATGAATTTTAATCGCAAATGATTTTTGATGCTGAAGCATGTCGTCAGCCTCTTTCGGCATTTCCAGGTAAGCATTCGCCTTCCCTTCTTTGACAGCTTGCTGCGGGTCATCAAATGTTTCAAGCGTGAGGTTTTTGACCTCTTTGATCATTTGATTCATTTCAGTTGGAAGCTTTTCATTGATTGCGACCGTATAGGTTTCATCCCCTGGATCTGCAATCATGCTTTCATAAAAGAACACCAGTCCAAGCATCGTCAAAAGAGGAATCAGCACTGTTAAGAGTAAGGTTTTTCTGTCCCTTAGCGCATCTGTCATTTCTTTTAAAAATACGGTTTTCCACATTATGAAATCCCCCTAGCGAGCTTCGACATAAAGATATAGTTCAAGTCATCACTTTGTTCCTGTGTATATAATTCTGGAAGTGTCCCTTTGTACACAAGCTCTCCTTGATGAATCATCATGACACTGTCACAAAGCTGGCTGACTTCTTCCATGATGTGGCTTGAAAAAAGGATGGTTTTATTTTGCTGCTTGAGCTGATGAATAAAGTCTCTGAAAATATTACTTGATGTGATATCCAAGCCTGTTGTCGGCTCATCAAATAAGATAATGTCAGGATCATGAATCAAGGTTCTGGCAATTGCCACCTTTTGTTTCATTCCTCTTGAGAATCCTTTCACCTTGCGATCCATATATTGTCTCATCCCAAAACGCTTTGCCAGATCCTCTATTCTTGCTTTGATTTCATGCTGGTCTAAGCCATATAATTTGCCAAAGTATTCAAGATTTTCTCGTGCCGTCAAACGATCGTAAAGCCCCGTCTCACCGCCAAACAAAACACCAATTCGCTTTTTCACTTCAGTTGCTTCTTTCACCGTATCAAAGCCTGCGACAGTGACTGTTCCGTGCGTAGGCTCTAATAATGTGGCTACGGCGCGCAATAATGTGGTTTTTCCTGCACCATTTTCTCCTAAGATGCCAACGACTTCCCCTTCCTTCACGGAGAACGTCATGTGTTTCATTGCTTTCACGACTTTTTTCTTATCTTTAAACCAGCAGCTGCAATCGCTGAGAGTAATCATTTGGTTCGCCCCTTTCAACTTTCTAAGTCTATGATAGAAAAAATAACGCTTCCCTGACATAAAAATGTCGCGAAACGTCCTTTTTCTGTCTTGAAATGATCTATTTTAAAAAAACAAATGGTAAAATAGACAAATAATAAGAAGAGTCACAGGTGATTTTTATGATAAAAGTAGGTCTCGTTGATGATTACCGAGTAGATTTAGAAAAGCTGCATGCCATTGTGGGCAGAATGGAGGCTGTGGACATTGTCTTTGTCACGCAGTCAGCAGAGGATGCATACGAGAAGGTCAAACAGGGAGACATTGACCTGTTGTTCGCAGACATTGAAATGCCCGGAATGTCCGGTTATGAATTAGCGGATCTCATTCACTCTCACGCACTGAATGTCGATGTTGTATTTGTGACAGGAAACAGCGGATATGCGGTCCATGCGTTTGATTTAAATGTTCATGATTATATTATGAAGCCCTATCAAGCCGATCGAATTGCCAAATCCTTAGATCGCTATCTGTCCACCAAGCAGGAGAAAAGCATTCATGGACGGCTTCTCATTAAGCAGCAGTCAGATATTCATGTGCTGCAAAAGAAGGATGTCATTTTTGTTGAGCGAACAGGACGGTCAACCACCATTGTCACAACAACAGGAGATATCCAGACATATCAGACATTAAACGAGTTAAAAGGCGATCTGGCTGAAAGAGATTTTATCCGCTCCCACCGATCGTTTATCATCAATATTCATTACATTAAGAACTTCTCGGCGTATGCCAAAAATTCGTTTATCGTGTCTTTTGAAGGTACGGATAAAAAAGCCATGATGACCAAGCAGCAATTAGAATACTTTAAGAAATACTATTTTTAAGGAGAACGAACGTGAACGCTTTCTATCTTGGATTCCGCATGTATGCTCTCATATGGCTAGGTCTTGCATTTCATGCAGCTGTTGAAGCTTTTCTGCCGCTATCATCTGGGGTGCTGTGGCTCCTCACCTTTTGTGTGATTTGTCTTTATACATTCTTCATGTACAAAAGGTTTTTGCCTCATGTGAGTGGTTATGTGATGCTGGGCGCTTTTGTGCTCTTCACCTGTGCAGGTCTTTCCCTTTTTCTGACGCAAGGAAATGGGCTGAGCTCTCTTTTGGCTTTTATAATCATCATGACAGCAGATATCCTTTCATTGAAGATGATGCAGACGGAGAGACGGTTAAATGGACGGCTTCAAGAGCTGATCAACGCAGAATCAAGAACCAATGAATTGCTGCTTGAGCTGCGCAGTAAACATCATGAAACAGCTAGACATTTAAATGCCTTTTCCGCGTCTAACGACGAACATGAGATCAAGGATTTGATTCAGCAATACGTGAAACATTTCCCATGGATTAAAGGAGAAAATGCTTATTTGGCCTCAACCCTGCACTCCTTTTTTGAGCGGGCTGAAAAAGAGGACATTGCCCTTTCACTAGACCTTCAAGCACCTTTTTCATCGCTTCCGTTTTCTAAGGCGGATCAGGTTAGTTTTACTGGCAACCTGCTTGATAATGCCCTAGATGCGGCGATTGAAGCGAAGCAAGCCGGGAACGAGGGAAGCATCTCAATCACGACCTCTATTCGGAGCGGGCTCTTTTTAATCCATTGTGAGAACAGCACAAAAGGAATGGAAAAACACGTGTTAGACCATTTGTTCAAAACCTATGGGCGCTCGACAAAAGGCGGCGATCATCAAGGAATGGGGACGTATATCATTCATCAGCTTGTTGAAAAGGCAGACGGTAAACTTGATTTCACTTACCGTTCTCCAAATTTGCGGCTCGTCATCAAAATTCCCCTTACGATGTCATAAAAAAAAGGTGCAGCTGAGCACCTTTTTTATGTTAAGAGAAAATGTGGTCAATTTGATTGATTTCCTCTTTTGTTAATTGAACATCGTTTGTTTTTAGGTTTTGCAGAACTTGCTCAGCTCGTTTTGCACCTGGAATGATGGCGTCGATGCCGTCCTGCGCTAAAAGCCAAGCCAGTGCGACGTGTGCCGTTTCAGCGTTCTTTGATTGTGCAATTTCCTTCAGCTTGTCTACTTTTTCGAGGTTTTGCAGGAACGCCTCGCCTTGGAAAAGCGGGTCTTTTGCTCGAATATCATCAAATGTCGCATCCTTCGTAAATTTCCCAGTCAACAGGCCTGACGCCAACGGGAAATAAGGAATAAAGGAAATACGATGCTCGACACAGTATGGGAGAAGATCCTGCTCTGCCTCACGTTTCAGCAGAGAATACTCCGACTGAAGCACGTCTAAGTAGCCATCTCGATTAAAGGCTTGAAGTTGTTCAAAATCAAGGTTTGATGCACCAATTGCCCTGATTTTTCCTTCATCCTTCAATTCCTTTAATGTGCCTGCTACTTCTTCCAGCGGCGTCCGGCCGTCCGGGAAATGCATATAGTATAAATCAATATAATCTGTTTGCAGTCGTTTCAGGCTATTTTCGACCTGCTCTCTTAAAAAGTCCCGGCTGTTATCCAGTTCAATTTGTCCGTTTACTTCTTTATGAGCCCCCTTTGTCGCAAGGACAAGGTTTTCTCTGCCGCCTCTTTTGGCAATGATCTCACCGATCAATTCCTCTGAACGGCCCAGCCCATAAATAAAAGCAGAATCTAAGAAATTGACACCTTGATCAAGAGCCGTCTCCACAAGCTCTCGTCCGGCATCTTCACTCAGGTTCGGGAACAAATTATGTCCACCTACCGCATTCGTACCAAGCCCTATCGGATTCACCTGTAAATCAGTTCGTCCAAGCGTTACCTTTTTCAAAAGCTCATCTCCCTTATCTGCTTAATCATCCTTATTTTCCCATGAATCCTTTTCAACATTCAAGTATCCTGCTCTCTGAAAATTAACATAGCAGGTAGATGCTGAAAAAATGAAGGGACGTATAGTCATCTCTCTAAAAGCATTAACACCTTCACTTCAAGATTTTTACCTAAAAAACATTTAAAACCCATGATAAATCTATAAATTAATTCTTATTAACTAGTATATTAGACTTACAAAATTCCTTTTATTAAAGATGTTTGTGTAAATTTCTTTCAAAGATAGGGATTAAAACCTATTCCTCATCATGATTGAATTTCGATAGAATGAATAGTGCAAATCGTCATAAGGAGATTTTCCCCTTTAACACCCGAATATACCATTCTATCTGTTTCTTTTTTCATAGTCAGATAGCGGGAATGAAATGACGAAAGAAAAGCAAAGGAGCATCAACTGTGAATCTAAAAAAAATAAGTGCACTCCTCATGATTTCATTCGTGATGATCATCTCTGCAGCCTGCCAGAGCTCAGCCAAATCAAGCAACGCTGATCAAAAATCAACAAAAACAGCAGAGGTAAAAGTCAATAGCTACGAATATACGTTACCAGAAGACTCAACAACTACGCTAAGAGACAATGAATTGGTGCTAAAAGTCAACCTGACGATCACAAACAAAGGTGACAAAGCCCTTTCATTATATAACTCTGACTTCTCCCTTTATCAGGACGATGCCAAAGTATCTGATTTAAAATTCTACGGCAGTAAAGACCGCCTTGACCTCGGTTCATTGAACAAAGGCAAATCACAATCAGGTGCTCTTTATTTCCTAGTAGACAAAGGGAAAAAATATCAGTTCGTGTACCAAGACAGCATCAAGAAAAACAGTGATTCGATCGAAATCAACCTAGATGGAAACAAAATACTGGATACAGCGAAAAAGCTGGATAACCCTGCAAAGGCGCTATCCGCTTATACCGATATGATTGTCTTTGACAAAAAGAACGATCAATTTGCCGATTTAACAGGTGACAACCAATCGGATGTCGTCAATAAATACCACGAAATGTTTGTCAAAGACTTCAAAAGAAGTGCCGGAATGTACGGAAATGAAGTAAGTGACCGTGATATTCTGTCTATGTATAAACGCATTCAAAACACCATGAAGGATAAAGCCAAAGTAGAAACAAGTGTGAAAACCATCTCTGATGACGAGGCGAAGGTTGTCGCTCAAGTAACAGGCATTGATGCTTCTAACTTAAAAGACAAGCTAGACAAGCAAAGAGACGAGTTTTACAACGGCAAGATCCGCTCTAAAGAAGAATTGTATAAGAAAAGCTTAGACATGTACGCGTCTGAATTCGAGAAGCTTCCCCCAGTCTCCAGCCCAGCTGAATACGAAGTGAAAATGAAACGTAATGGGGATGGTCAGTGGAAAATTGACCTCAACGATTATAATACATCGCAGTACATGAGCGGTTTTATTAAAACAAGATAAGCATCAACAAAAAAGACGCTGGCCCATGAAGGTGCCGCGTCTTTTCTATTATGCTATACAGTCGCCTCTTGCTCTTCTTTCACCGCTTTTTCAATATCTTTAAAACGGCTCGATACAGTAGACGCACTAATGCCATACTTTTTCGCTATTTGCGCTTGAGAAAGCGGGGCATCGCTTGCAAGTGAATGAATGTAATATTCGATTCCCGCAGCAAATGATGCTGCTTTACGGATCACAGGTGATTTCTGATCACAATAGGCTTTCCATACAGTTAAAGCGCCATCTGTCAGGCTTTGATCACCGTGTTCCTTCATTCCGTCTTCAATCAGCTTAGCTGTTTCCAGCTGAACGTCACTTGCCCAGTCCATACGATCTGCTGATAGACCAGTATCGCCTTCTGTTTGAGCAGATGTTTCTGATTCTTCTACTTCTTGCTTCGCAAACATGCACTTCAGCACGTCAGGGAATGATTCTCTCATAAATGTACTGCGTGCCCCTCCATTTGCCTCATATGCTTCAACAAGCTGACGAACCTGAAGAAGAAGCGTATCTGTAAACTCTTTCGCAAACATCGTATATTGAATGAAAAACTCTGCTTTTTCTTCAAATTGAACAGGGAATCCAAGCACGAGACTTCCTTTTTCAGGCAAGACTGTTTGATCCGGTTTTACATCTACTTCAACCTTCTCAGCTGTCACCATATTCTCAAAGTAAAGAGACTCGTCCGTTTTTTCATTTAATAAAAGCAAAGATGGTTCCATGTTTGTCCATGATTGAACCACTTGTTTTGTTTTCGGACGGGTAATATCCTCTGCTTTCTTTGTCAGAAATTCTTGGAAGATGGTTTCTTTCTGATCCGTTAATGGACGGAAGAAAATGCCCCATACACTCAAATGGAAAACTGAAATTTGTTGCGTTTCTTTATCCATATCTGCAAGGAAAGAAAACTCATTAATGAATTGATTGATGGCTCTTTGATGCTTAGAGAAAGCATAATTCATTAAATCCATTTGAACTTGTACAGCTTCCTTAAACACAAGCTCAGACGTTTGTTCTCCGCCTGACTTTTGACCACAGCAATGTTTATATTTTTTTCCGCTTCCGCATGGGCAGAGCGCATTTCGTTTAATTTTTCCCAAAATAAAACCTCCGACATTCTAGTCTAACCTCACTATTTTAACAAACGATTGCACAGGAGAGTTTTATTTTCAAGAAAAAAGAAAAATCAGAATGATCAGTTAAATAACAAAGATACATAAAGATCACGACAGATCATAGGAATAGCGGTCTTTTTCTGTTTATTTTCTCCAATCATTCCAACAGATTTTCTTCAGCTCATTCCCTCAAATAACTGCTTTGCTTCAAAATAAAAGATTTGAACAAACTTCTTCGTATTGACTCTGCCCGTCGATCCTGCGGATGAAGAGGTCTTCTGCATCTCTTTCATTCTTTGGCTGACATCGGTAAAGTCAAAAAACTTCGACGCATAGTGCTCAAATTTAGGATTCGAAAAATCTGTTAATCCTAGTGAAGCAAAATGATTCAAGGAATGGTGAATAGCTCGTCTAATCCGCTGCTCTGCCGCTTTCACTTCCCTCATCACTTCTACATCGGTTGCTCCATGATCCAGCTTCCTCTCCGCTGTTTTGATAAAGAGCTGCTTTAGCGGCGGGAAATTGACCTCATGAGAATTGGCTGACTGTGTTTCATGTAAGTAGATCAGGATCTCTAGTAAATCCTTAGAACCGCTCTCTCCGACAATTCCTAGTTCGGATAAGAGAAATTCCCCTGCCTCTTTCATCGTCCTTTTTTTCGCCCCAGCACCCGTCGTATCATAAGAAATTACAGGCTCTAACGGCAGCACATGGCGAAGGGAAGCTTGAATATCATATATCGATTTCTCCAGCTTAATACGCTCCATGACTTTTCGAATCACACTGACGATCTCAATTCGATTGACAGGTTTATGAATATAATATTCGATCCCTAATTCATAGGCTTCTGCCATCATCTCTTTCGCCTCTACTTGGGAAATCATCATGATTTTACCTTTGAATTCAGGGTGAATATGACGAATCGTTTGAATGCCGTCTCTAGCAGGCATTAAAAGGTCAATCAGAAGGATGTCTACTTTTTTTAGGTTCAATGAATGGGCTTCTAATCCAACTCCGTCATCGGCTTCATCTACGACTTCTCCCAAATCTTCATCCTCAATGATTTGACCTAAAATCGAGCGTATTGCACGATCATCATCTGCAATGAAAAATCGCATACACTCACCCTCTCTGTATTAAATTTTGTATAGGAAGGATTAGCTGAAAAGCTGTTCCCTTTGTTTCTCTTTGTTCGATTTTAATTTGACCGCCAAGCTCTTTAACCAGCTCTTTCACATAGGATAAGCCAATCCCAGTTGATGGTGTTCCATATGCATCAAATTTAGAAGTATAGCCTGGATCAAATACTATTTCTCTCATTTTTTCAGGAATCCCCGGGCCATCATCTTCAATCCGAATCTCTATTTTATCATGACTTCCTTTCAATACGAGTGAGATCATTCCAGTATCCTTTATGGCTTCAACCGCATTTGCCATTAAATTATTAATGAGCGATAAAAAAATGAACACATGATAATCATGCAAATGAATGCCCCTTATATCAGATATAAAGGAGATGTTTTTCCCTAGAGAGAGCGCATACTTTTCTTGAATGCGGAGTACAATTTGAACGAGTTCTTCTGCCTTCATATAGTCTTGCATATTTTCCTTAGAAATTAGCTTCGAAAGCCCAGCATATATACGCTGATTATCCTTTTTCACTTCATGGATTTCTCCTGCAAGCTTCAATAGCTCCTGACTCACTTTCTTGCCTGCTTCGTGTTCATGCAAGAGACGATAAAGCCTGTATGATTCTTGCGTAATGTGCTCTGTATGTTTTAACGTTTTCTTTAAATGAACCGTTTCTTCGTATAAATTTGAAATGACCATCATCATATGCTCATTTTGTTTCATGATTTGCTTCTCTCTTGATTGTGCCTCATATAGCTTCATCATATTAAAAAAGCTGATTACGACAAAGCTGTGAGCAAACGCAATGAGAAACATATCACTCAGCTTTGATAGCGTCATCGTCGTATCAAACACTAAAAATTGTACAAAGAGCTCAACAAAATCAGCCACTAATTCAATCATGAGACCAATGATGCCAATAAAAATAGAGCGCTGTTTAAAACGTCCCGTACGGACGGCAAAAAACAGGAAAGCATATGTAAAATAGAAGAAGAAACTTGGGAATTGCTGATAAAATGATGCAGCGAGATCAGCATGATGCTGAATCAGATCTAAGCCTACTCGAAAAAGCACAATGGCTGCGCCTGTTAAAAACCCAGGCAAAAACGGTCTAGATTTCCTTAAGAGTAATAAACAAAAGAAAAACGCAGGTGCGCCAAAGCTGATCCGGAACGTCTCATTCACAGGATAAAACTTCAGTTCTCCTGCAAGCGGCACAATAACCACCATAAAAATTAAAATGAATGCGTCTTTTTTGACAAGCTGGTTTAAACTCAAATGACTGACATCCCTTCCCCTTTTTGCATAGCCACAGTATACAAGGAGACTCTTTTCTTCACAATGTGCAAAAAAATAATTTTCACAGCTCCTTCTTTCCCCAAAATCCTTTTTTATGACTATTCTCCGAGGCGGCATGGTGACCTTTCAGCTATTCAGCATTTTGGAGATTGTCTACAATAATGGGAATTGTTTAGACAATAAGCGACAAACCGATTTTTTATTTGTAAGTTTTTCTGTAGATTTTCGTCAGATTGTGTAGTTTCCAAGATAAATTGAATGAACAATTTTAGTGAAACTATATGTAAGCGTTTTCTGAATTTTCACTAAAAACCCTTTTTGTTTTTTCGCCGCCAAAGCCTTCAATTGAACATATATTTAGGTGTAAAGGAGTGGTACAAGCAGCGCATGACAAGTTCTTTGAAGATGTGTAACATGTTTTCGTGCCTATTTGATCGCATTTTTTGTCATCCGCCAATTCAATAGGGTACTTTTTGATTTTTGATTGGAGGAATCGTATGAAAACAGCAATTTCTAATAATACACAACACGCATGCCAGTCTTCTGTTGATCAATGGGCAGAAGAAATACGTCCGTATTACAAAAACGGGCAGAATGCTGGCTACATTCCAGCACTCGGAAAAGTGAATTCCTCTCAACTTGGTATCAGCGTGATAGGCCCAGATGGATCATCTGTACGATATGGTGATTGGGACGTTCCCTTTACCCTGCAAAGTATCTCAAAAGTCATCAGCTTTATAGCTGCCTGTTTAGGAAGAGGCGTTCCTTACGTCTTGGATCGGGTAGATGTAGAGCCAACTGGTGATGCATTTAATTCCATCTACCGCCTTGAGATGCATAAACCGGGGAAGCCCTTTAATCCAATGATTAATGCTGGAGCTATTACCGTATCCTCCATCCTTCCCGGAAAGACTTCTACAGAAAAGCTAGCATATATTTTCGATTTAATCGAAAACTTAATAGGAAAGCGTCCATCTGTTAATGAAGAGGTTTATCAATCAGAATGGGCAACTGCGCACCGCAACCGTGCTCTTGCTTATTACTTAAAAGAAACCAATTACTTAGAATCAGATGTCGAGGACACATTAGAAGTGTATTTAAAGCAATGTTCCATCGAGGTCACAACTGAGGACATCGCCTTGATTGGACTAATTATTTCAAGTGATGGCTACCATCCCTTTAAACAAGTCCAAGTCATCCCAAAAGATATCGCAAGACTAACAAAGGCATTGATGCTGACATGCGGCATGTATAATGCATCAGGTAATTTTGCTGCTTTCGTAGGCGTACCAGCCAAAAGTGGTGTGTCTGGAGGAATTATGGCTTGCGTTCCGCCAAGCGCAAGAAGAGAATTCCCGTTTCAGACAGGCTGTGGAATCGGTATTTATGGTCCCGCCATTGACGATTGTGGAAATAGTATTACCGGTGTCATGATGCTGAAAAAGCTCGCCAAAGAGTGGGATCTCAGTATTTTTTAAAGAAATAGGATGAATTAGAAGAGGTGATGTTATGAATGGTTTATTAACAACAACAAATGGTTTTCTATGGTCATATATTATTGTTGCACTATTAATTCTTGTCGGCCTTTATTTCACATTCAGGTCTCGTTTCCTTCAAGTGCGTATGCTTAAGGAAATGGTGATCGTTCTGAAAGAAGGAACAAATAAACAAAAATCTGGCGTATCACCATTCCAAGCCTTTGCTATTAGTATGGCGGCTCGGGTTGGAACTGGGAACATTACTGGGATTGCGATCGCAATTGCCATGGGTGGTCCTGGCGCTATTTTTTGGATGTGGATCCTAGCCATTATCGGTTCCGCGTCAAGCTTTGTTGAAAGTACGCTTGCCCAAGTGTATAAAGTAAAAGATGCATCAGGCTTTCGCGGTGGTCCCGCTTACTATATTGAAAGAGGCTTAAAGAAACGCTGGATGGGGATTTTGTTTGCTGTATTAATCACCATTTCTTTCGGTATTGTCTTTAATGCTGTACAGTCGAACACCATTACCATTGCTTTTGAAAATTCATTTGGCACAAATCGTTTGGTCGTAGGCGTCATTATGGCTATTGGATTTAGTATCATCATTTTCGGCGGGGTCAAAACGATTGCCAAGATGGCAGAATACATTGTGGTCTTCTTAGCTGTCGCATATATTGGTATTGCTCTTTTTGTCATGATTACAAACATTACTGAACTGCCTGGTGTTGTCCATACTATTATTTCACATGCATTCGGTATTGAGCAGTTTGCAGGTGGTACGATGGGTGCCGTCATTATGGAAGGAATCAAACGGGGTCTATTCTCAAACGAAGCAGGGATGGGTAGCGCACCAAACGCTGCTGCAGCTGCCGTGACGAGCCACCCTGTGAAGCAAGGACTGATTCAAGCATTTGGTGTCTTAATTGATACCCTGATTATTTGTACAAGTACTGCCTTTATCGTCCTTTTCTCAAGTGCATATAAAACGACAAAATTAACAGGTATTGAGCTCACTCAAGCATCTTTGAGTGAACACATCGGTCCTTGGGCTTCTGGTGTTCTTGCCATTATGGTTTTCTTATTTGCGTTTAGTACGCTGATCGGGAATTATTACTATGGGGAAACGAACATTGAGTTCCTTAAATCAAGCAAAGCATGGTTGATTGGATACCGTATTGCGGTAATTGTCATGGTTTTATTCGGTGCTGTAGCAAGTGTTCCTTTTGTTTGGAATCTTGCCGACCTGTTTATGGGGTTAATGGTCATCGTCAACCTCATTGCCATTACCATGCTGTCTAAAGTCGCCTTTGCAGCATTAAAGGATTATTCACGGCAGAAAAAAGAGGGGAAAGATCCAGTCTTTTATAAAAATGCCGTTCCAAACAATGAGAACATTGAATGCTGGGACGACGAACCTGCTTCGTTGAAAAAGAATCATATCGGATAAATCACAAAAGCTCTGGTCGTCTGACCAGAGCTTTTTTCTTTAGTTCAAAAATTCGAGTATGAGTTTGTTCACCACTTCTGGCTTTTCATGATTGATCCAATGAGATGCATCATCGACAAAAATCAGCTGACCATTTGGGCAAATCTTCATCGATTCCTTCGCCAGCTTTCTGCTTAAAAACTTGTCCTCCATCCCCCAGATCATGCGAACAGGTACTAAAATGCGTTTAGATATCGGCTTTTCAAAGCCGCCTTTTTTGATGGCGCGGTACCAATTCAGCATTGAGGTCATGGCACCTGGCTGCGTCCAAGCCAGCTTATATCTTGATACATCTTCTTTTGTAAATAGGTGTGGTCGTGCAGACAGCCCAATGGCTTCATCCAGCCGTTGGTAGTGATTTTCTTGAAGTGCTGCCTCTGGCACATTCGGAAGCTGAAAGAAAGCGATATAGGAGCTTTTCTTCCACTGCGGGGGATAAAACGGAAGAACCTTCATCATGACCCGCGGATGCGGCATGTTGACAATGATTAATTTCTCTACATATTGAGAACGTGTGGATGCCAAATGCCAAGCAACTGCTCCGCCCCAATCATGACCACCCACAATCGCCTTTTGATTCGGACTAAGCGTCTTAATCAGCCCTACGATATCATCTCTCAGTTGATCTAATACGTAGGATTCGATTCCTTCTGGCTTATCACTTAGATGGTAGCCCCTTTGATCAGGAACGACGACACGATAGCCTGCCTCAGCGAGGGGCATGATTTGGTTCTTCCAGCCGTACCAGAACTCAGGAAACCCGTGCAGCAGTACAAGCAGCGGGCCATTCTCAGGTCCAGCCATTGCTGTGTGAAGTGTTACACCATTTGTTTGGATCGATTGAAATTCAATTTGCTCCATCCCTTTGCCACCCTTCTCCTTGTTCTTTTATTCTTCCAACATAGCATATTTTCCATTTTTCAGAAAATAAAAACACTCCCAAAAAAACCTTCACAATAGTGAAGGTCTTAGAATTTTGACCAAGGATCCTTGAACAGCGAATTGGTGCCTTATTGCGAAAGAAACAGAGAAGATATGTATTTGTGCTAAATGACTAAATAACTAAAAAAGCAGACTCTAATCAGTCTGCTTTTTTTACGATTTTTATTTATCTAGAGAATATTTTTCTATTGCTTCTTTTGGAGATATTTCTTCATCAAATGAAAGATAACGACAATACACTTCACTTAAGTGAAGTGGTTCTTCTTCTAAATTGTCTACAAGTTCAAATATATCTAGGATTGCTACTAATTTTTTTGTTGTTTGTCCGTAATCCCCATTTCCAAATGTTTCTTCTGGAAAACTTTTTTCTATAATTTTTTTAACTTCATCTTGATCTTTTGCTTTGATTAATACGATTCTTTCTTCAAATATCTTATCAGGTCTAACTTTGGGAGACGGTATGGATTCAAACAATAATTTTGCTGAAAAGAGATCATACATAGATTTATCACCTGGATATTCAATAGATTTAAGGTAAATATAAGGGAATAGTTTTTTGAGGTTGCTGTGTCCACAATCATTTTTTATTTTTATATCATTGCATGATCTTTATTTAGCTCTTTGTCTTCATCTATTTCATATAATTCAGCACCCAGATCAACCCATTTTTGCGGTCCTGTACTTGTCCGTGAAGTGCGCCAAAGAACGTATCCTGTAATTCGACCAGTACATCTCCATCAGCTTCTAGCGCTTCATATACTGCCTTTAGTTCTTCTTCATTGTCAAACTGCATAATCAATCTGAGATGTTCGGGCTTTGGTGTGCGGCCAAACGTATCTGAAAAGTGAAGCAATGATTCTCCAAGGTGAAGTTCCGCATGCAGCACACGGTCTTGATGTTCATTTAAAATATGAATATCTCCGCCAAAAATTCCTTGATAATATTGAAGAGATTCCTTCACATCGTCTACCACAATATAAGGACTAACGCTAATCATACCCTTCATCCTCCTCTTGTCCGTCCATCTTCTCTTTTATAGCTTATCCCAAATCGTATGAAAAAAGGCACAAATCGTCAACGGATTTGCACCTTTTTCTCATGAAGCTTTCGCTAATTCACTATGTTTGTTTGAATACGCTGCGTACATGACGACACCGATTAACAGCCAAACACCAAAGTAAAGCCACGTCCGGCCTGGTAAGTTGAGCATAAGGAACAAGCAGCAGCCCATTGAGATAATCGGCAAGACCGGCACAAATGGAACCCGGAATCCCCTCTCAAGCTGCTGATGTGTCTTTCTCAAAATGAGCACAGATAAACTCACCATTGCAAACGTCAATAAAGCACCGATATTCGCTAAATTCGACAAGTCCTTTAAATCAATAAACCCTGAAATAACAGCTGTCATGCCGCCAATCATCCATATGCTTGCAACAGGCGTATCGCTTTTGTTTGTTTTCGAAAACACTTTAGGCAAAAGACCGTCTCGGCCCATCGCATAGGCAATTCGAGTTGCTGCATAATTATTGGCGAAAATCACAGCCATCAATCCAATGACCGCACCGACAGAAATAATACCGGCTACGCTATTTTGATGTACACTTTGCAGCACATAGGACATAGCCTCTGTGACATTCAGTTTTGTATAGTGCACCATACCTGTCATGATCAAACAAACGACAATGTAAATGATCGTGCAAATGAGTAATGAGCCAATAATGCCAATTGGCAGATTCCGCTGCGGATTTTTCACCTCTTCCGCAGAAGCAGAAATCGCATCAAATCCTAAAAAGGCAAAAAATACAGCAGCAGCACCGGCAATGACGCCTTCTGCACCAAATGGCATGAACGGCTGCCAATTGGATGGCTGTACATAAAACCCGCCTACTACAATGAAAAGAACAATAATACCGAGTTTCACAAACACCATGATATTATTGAATTTTTTACTTTCCTTCGTTCCTCTAGATAAGATCCACGCAATCAGTAAGGCAATGATAATGGCTGGCAGATTCATATATCCGCCTTGTTCTGGCCCCGCTAAAAATTGATGGGGAATCGAAATGCCAAACCCCTCAAGCAAGCTGTTGAAATAACTCGACCAGCCACTGGCGACAGCTGAAGCAGTCAGCATATAAACGGACAATAAAGTCCATCCCATTAGATGCCCGACAAGCTCACCCATCGTTGTATATGAATAAATGTATGCACTGCCGAATACAGGCAGCGCTGAAGCCATTTCTGCATAGCAAAGTGCTGCCAAACTGCACACAATCGCTGCAATGGCAAAGGAGAAAATGACAGCCGGTCCTGCATCCTTAGCCGCTGTAATTCCGGTTAACACCATGACCCCCGTGCCGATCACTGCCCCTATACCAAGGAGCGTGAGATCGAGCCCGCCCAGCGTTCTCTTTACCTTTTGCTGCCTGCTCTGTTCTAACAAATCGTGAATGTGTTTCTTACGAAGAATATGTCGCAAACCCTTTCCCTCCAAAACGTTAGAAAAACAAAAAATCATTCAAATTTCATTATAGCAGAATAGGTACTACGCATTCACAACCAATTCACGTAAATCTTTCTTCATGATTTTACCAAGCTTGTTTTTTGGCAGCTCCTGTGTGAAATGAATGGAGGGCACTTTGTAATCTGCCAAACGTTCCTGGCAATAGTTCACCACATCTTCTTCGGAGAAATCGGAGGATTCGTCTTTTACGATATACGCACTTGGCACTTCCCCATATAATTCGTCCGGTACCCCGATGACAGCTGACTCAATCACACCTGGAATTTGTTCAATAATCTCTTCTACTTGGTCAGGATAGATATTATCCCCGCCGTACAGAATCACATCTTTGTATCTGCCTGTGATGAAAAGAAAACCGTCTTTATCTAGATAGCCTGCATCCCCCATATGGAACCAGCCATCTTTCAGCACCTTCTCAGTAGCGTCAGGCTGATGATAGTAGCCTAGGAAATAAAATGGACTTCTCATGACGACTTCGCCAATTTCTCCTGCTGGCAATGTCTCCTCTGTCTCAGGATGCACGATTTTCACATCTACATCCGCATCCACTTTACCGGCAGAGCCCATTTTATCCTCACCCATCGCTGGATGCCACGCACTGACAATCCATGCTTCCGTACTTCCATAGCCATGCATCATCTGAATGCCTGCTTCTTTGTAATCTTTAATTAAGCGTACCGGCACCTTCGTACCGCCAGAAATCGCAATTTCAAAAGATGAGAGATCGTACGAACCGCGTTTCATTTCTTCTAGCATGTACGTGTAAGCTGATGGGAAAGCCATCATGAACGTAATTCTTTCTTTCTCAATCGTTTCTAAAATGCGTTTCGGTGTTGCATCATGTAAGAAGACAAGCGTATACCCTTCAATCGCAGCTGCGATCAGATGATTAATTGAACTCATATGATACAGCGGATGACTCGCCAAGTACCGTTTTCCTTTCAGATCAAATCCTCGATTCCCATGTCTTGTTAAAAATTGATAAATTCGTCCATGCCCGACCATACAGCCCTTTGGATTGCCCGTTGTTCCAGAAGTGAATAAAATCATCGCTAAATCCTCTTCTGATACCTCATCAGCAAGATGACTTCCATCATTTGAAGCCAAAATGTCTTCAAACAGCTGGGTTGTTTTCGCATTGGCACCGGATTCCACCATCAGACAATCTTCTAAAGACACATTCACTGCCGCAATGATGTCACGGAATTCACGGTCAAAAAATAAAGCCTTTGGCTCTGCTTTTTTCAAAATACCTTCCAGCTCAAAAGAAGTAAGCTGCCAGCTAAGCGGAACTGCGACTGCACCTGCTTTGATGGCTGCCAGCATAATCGTTGAAAAGTGATGATGGTTTTGACAAATAAAGCAAACGCGGTCTCCTTTTCGAATCCCCTTTTGATATAAGTAATGAGCGAGCTGGTCAATGCGTTTTGCATATTCTTCAAATGTATAAGACACACCCCCGCCAGTTACCGCTTCAATTTGTGAAGAGCGTTCCATTCTGTCGTTAAGTAATGCCTGTAAAGTATTCAATATCTTCATCTCCAAACGTTTGATTTACAATAGCCAATTTCCAGTGAATGGGGTTGGCAGATTTTATCTCATTCACATTCTAAAATAAAACCAGCTGAAAGTAAAATCATTTCATTTTGGAATTGTTCTTTATATTAATTGATAATATAGGTAATTTTATAGCCGTCTTCCATTTTGGTTTAAATGATGATAACTATTATGATAAGATAGACCTAGTAATTGATCGGAAAATGCGAACGCAATAGGAAAAGAGGTATGGAGAATGCAACATTTCGAGCTAGAGGCAAGTTTATTAGACCATGCGCTGACAAAGTATTTAAAGGCGACGAAGCAAATAGATGAAGAGAACATCCCGAAAAACGTCACGAATGTGAAAGGGTTTATTTTACGCATCATTTATCGCCATCAATCATGTACTGTGAAAAATATTCTGCAGGAAGTTTCATTATCTCCCTCTGCAACAACAACCGCTCTCAATCACTTAGAAGATGAAGGGCTGATTATCCGCTCTCGAAATAATAATGACCGCCGTACTGTATGGATTACACTCTCTGAATCAGGTGAACAAATCGCAAAACAAATGATTGATAACCGCCAGCTGCTTGTCAATCAGCTGTTCAACCATCTTTCAGAAGAAGATAAAAAAACATTTTTTGAATTAATCGAAAAAATGATGGACGAGCACACATTAAAGGCTTAGGAATACTCCTAAGCCTTTAGATTTTTTGACAAAGGGCTAAAATGCCCTTTGTCTTCTTTTCAGCGTGATAGAAAACCTTTGCAGCCCTAGGAAGGACGAGTACCGGAGCGGAGCGAATTTACATTCGTAAGCACCGGCACGCAGGACTGACACCCAATGCGAGGGTTTGTCTACATGCTGAGGGCCTTCTTTTTATGGCTTTAAGATGACCTTTATACAATCATCCTGTTTTTCGTTAAATATGTGATACGCATGAGCGGCATCATCTAATGGCAATTGATGTGTGATGATCGCTCTAGGATCAATTTCACCAGTTGTCACTTTTTGATAGAGCTTTGACATGTAGCCTCTCGCCGGAGCCTGTCCCATTTTCAGGGTGACGTTTCTTGCGAAAAAGGCACCTAATGGGAACATATTGTATAGTCCGCCGTACACACCCGTCAT
Source organism: Bacillus sp. MZGC1 (assembly GCF_002998605.1). Taxonomy (NCBI): domain Bacteria; kingdom Bacillati; phylum Bacillota; class Bacilli; order Caryophanales; family Bacillaceae; genus Bacillus; species Bacillus sp. MZGC1. Next base: position 88,086 of record NZ_PVRE01000004.1, on the reverse strand, counting down.
CTGCACCGTTCCACATTTGCGGACGGCTTTTGTGGCAATTTGAATGGGTCCGATCGTTCCGCCTTGCAGCTTGAGTTTCTGCTCAATTTTTTCAAGCGGTGACTTCTTCCCGTCCATTCCCACACAATCGATCACAACATCGGCTCCACCCTTGGTGAGCTCCTTTAACGTTTCTCCCATGTCGGGATCTTCTGTAAAATCAAATACTTCTACGCCGCTCATCCGTTTTGCATGTCGCAGACGGTAATCAATGTAATCGACCGCAATCACACGTTCTGCCCCTTTTTGCCATGCAAATTGCTGCGCCATTAACCCAACAGGTCCACAGCCTAACACAATGACCGTATCACCTTTTTTCACACCTGCGTGCTCCACGCTCCAATAGGCAGTTGGAAGAACATCCGATAAGAACAGCAATTGTTCATCCTCCAGCTCACAATCATCTGGGATCTTAAACGGGGTGTAATTTCCAAAAGGCACGCGTAAATACTCTGCCTGTCCTCCAGGATAATTCCCATATTTCTCACTATATCCAAAAAGCCCACCCGAATCGTAGTGCGGGTTTGAGTTGTCGCATTGACTTTCTAAATGATGATGACAATATTGGCATTGACCACATGCAACGGTAAATGGAATAACGACACGATCTCCCTTTTTTACTACCGTGACATCCGGTCCAACTTCCTCCACAATCCCCATTGGCTCATGCCCAATCACATAGCCGATTGGAAGCGGGAAGTTCCCCTGATACAAATGTAAATCAGATCCACAAATTGCTGTTGATGTAATTCGTATGATCACATCTTCCCGATCTTGAATAGATGGCGCATCTACTTTCTTCACTGCAATACTATTTTTTCCTTGATAAGTAACAGCTCTCACATGCATTTCCTCCTTTAGCGAAAATCATCTGTACATAGCTTCACCTGGAATGGATGGTTCATGCATCAGATCAGGAATATTTGAAAAACAAAAAAGCCCGTCGATGGGTTCGACAGGCGCTTATTCAATCATGTGTAACGCGTTACATATTTATCCTTTTTCGACAAAAACCAAATCATATTGAGAGGAAGTCTCTCGATCGATCATCAAGTTCCCTTCTTGAATAAAATAAGGACATATACTCGGGCTTTGTGATTCTTCAAACTGCTCATACAACTGCTCAATCTTTCCAGGGAGCAGTAAAAGCAAAAATTTATTAGAATGGGAAACGAATTCATAAGAATGAATCGTATCCGGCGGTATATAGGCAAAATCACCCGGCATCAGGCAAATATCCTCTCCGTTCAATTGAAGGTTCATTTTTCCTTCAACGCAATAGAGTGCTTCTGTATGTACTTGATGATAATGCGGAGGAAAATACTTTCCCTTCGCGCCTTCAATCACAAAATGGCTGAACCCGCCTCCAGTTGTTTCTGTTGTTGCGATCAGCTCATGAAGCTGACCATCCACGATATATTGCTTCCCTTCACCAGCCTCTAATACATAGGGCTGCACCGCCTGAGGGAGCTGACTATGAAATAAAACGGAGGGCTTGGTTGTATTTGATAGCTGCCGGATACCATGCATCAATATGAGATCGCTTTCTTTTTCAGCTTGTTCAAAGCTGGCTGCATCGAAAGCATGATCAGTCATCAGCCATTCGTTCTGCTGAAGCCTCTTCCCAATTTGCTGATAGACATCTGTCATTTGTCCGCCCAACGTATATGAAATAAACCTTGTTTTGTGACTATGCATTCTGTAGCCATGAATCGTTTTAGGCGGGATATGAATATAATCGAAGGCTGTGACCATATATTTTTTACCGTCCAGTATCACTTCAAGCTTTCCTTCCAGCATGAAAATGGTTTCAAATAAGTGCTCATGACAATGAAGTGGAAAATAAGCTCCTTTCCCACCTGTGATTAAGACAAGCTCAAACAGCTGATTCGTTTGATTTGCTTCTGCCAGTACATGAACAAGCTGATTTTCCAGCCCATACAGCTTCCCTGATCCAGACACGGTATAAAAATAGGTATCCTCGGATTGCTTAATCGATTGCGGTTGCTCCGACATCCCATCACTCCTCATGACTAATTGACTATCTTTATTATATAGACCAATTGATATAATAGATAGACAATATGCGAGAGATTTTACTCTTCTCGCATAAATAAGTGTCTAAGGTAACACTTTACGTGTTCTAACGGGGTCGTTTGTTTGAGTGCTGTGGTCATCGATAGACCCCCAATCACCATTGAATGAAGGAGAGAAGCCAGCTCATCAGCTTTGTTTTCTTCATATCCGCTGTTCATTAGCTTTTCTTTCACAAGCTCTTGCCAGCGGATCATTTCTTGTTTGCATGCAGCATGAAGCTGCGTATGTTCTGGCTTGGATTCTGCCGCCAGCAAGACAATCGGAATCCCTCTTTCACTTTCTTGCTCCATAAATCCCCGAATGATGTTTGTCATAAAACGGTCGATGGCGATATAAGGGTCATCCGAATAGGCAAAACTTTCTTCAATTCGATCGATGACCTTTTGACTAATATATTCAACGGCTGCTATGGCTAGCTCTTCTTTTCCGTTTGGAAAGTAATAATAAAGAGATCCTTTAGGCGTGCCGCTCTCTCTAATAATTTGATTCAATCCTGTCGCATGATACCCCTGTTTTCGTAAAAGAAGTGCAGCCGTTTGAATGATTCTGTCCTTCGTACTCACGTGTGACACTCCTTTCCCTCCATAGACAAATGTCGTTTCAACGTATGATTTGATTTGTTCCTTTCCAAATCGAGGATGTCTCCATTTCTGCTGCAAGCCGAAGCAGCCAGTCCTCTTTTCCCTTTGGTGCTGTCACCTGTACCCCTAAAGGCATGCCCGCTTCAGTGAGATGAACAGGAACACTCATAGAAGGCTGACCCGTTAAGTTGGCAAGCTGTGTAAATGGTGTGTAGGTCAGACTCTTTAAGAACATGTCATAAATGAGATCCTGCTGCGCTTGCATTGAGAGGGATGACACACGTAAAAGTTCAGTGATTTCCTCTTTCGAATGCATCAGCTCACCAATCTTTGGAGCTGAATAGGCAGTAGCTGGTGTCACAAAAAGATCGTACGTTTGATGAAATGATGCCATTTGTGCAGCCGCCATATCCCACGCATCAAGACTTTCTGTATAAGCAGCAGCGGTCACATTCTTGCCAGCCTCCGCCAGCACCCATGCGACGATGTCCGTTTCCTCCGGATTGACTGGACGTCCTAATGAACGAGCCAAGGACGTGAATAATGCAGACATTTCTCCGCTATTCATGACGTAGTATTGCTGCATCAGATGGATCCCGTCAATTGCCGGCTTCGCTTCTTCTACTTGGTGCCCTTGGTCACTCAGCCATTTCACTGTTTGCTGAACCGCCTGCTTCGCTTCCTCACTAACCTTCGTACCTACTGGAGATTCTATACTGTAAGCAATTCGCATAGAAGATGTACGTTTCACTAGATCTTCTTGATAGCTGCCGTCGTATAACGGCGTTTGGAAAGCCGCTTCAGGCTGAATGACTTGAAGCAGATCAAGAAGGGCTGCACTGTCCCGCACTGTTTTTGTGAGTGTAAAATCAATGGAAGCCCCTTGCCACTGCCTTCCTGCGCCTGGTCCTACCGGCGTTCTTCCTCTCGTTGGCTTGAGACCGAACAAACCTGTAAAGGATGCTGGAATCCGAATGGACCCACCGCCATCACTTGCTCCACCAGCCGGTACGATGCCGCTTGCAACAGCTGCTGCCGTCCCGCCGCTTGAACCGCCAGGGGAATAGTCAGGATGCCAAGGGTTCCTCGTTGGACCATGTAAAGAAGGTTCTGTTACATTCCTTAAACCGAATTCTGGTGTGTTTGTATGCCCCATCATGAGAAATCCAGCCTGCTTCAATCGATGGACAAAGTGGGAGTCCGTTTTTGCCTTTACATCCTTTAACAATGCAGCACCTGCTGTCAGCGGTTCATTTTCCATCCCTTGCGATATATTTTTCAGTACAAATGGAACGCCCGCAAACGGCTGATTCGTATGTAATGTCTTGATTTCTTTTAATACTTGATCTTGTCTTGTCTGAATCACCGCATTTAGTTCAGGATTGACCTCATTCAATCTAGCAAATGCAGCCTGTACAAGCTCGTCTGGCGTTACCTGCTTATTCCGTACAAGTGCTGCCAAGCCAGTCGCATCATACGTCATATACTCTTTTACGTTCATCAGCATGTCCTACTTTCTCTTATTATGATCTCTCTATTGTCTACTAGATTTGTATGAATTTCAATTTCAGGTTACTTATAAAAAAACTTTCTGACAAACAATATGATTCTTCTAACCATCCTTCTCATTTCTCCGATATAATAGAGAAAAAAAGACGGAGGTCATCGTATGCAAGGGGCTATCGCCTTGAAAAAGAAAATCGTCGTAGTCATCGCGTTTCTTCTTGCGTTGACAACTGCCTTGCCTTACCATTCGCAGGCAGCTGCACCGCCAAAAGAAACAGATGTCATCATCGTCTATAAAAACCAAAAAGGAAAGCAAACGGCTATTGAAGAAAGTGAAAAAGTGAACGCTCAGTACATACATCTTCCCGCTGTCGCTGTGACAGCAGATGAACAAGCGGTCACCTCACTCAAAAAAGATCCAAACATCGCTTATGTCTCAAAAAACATAAAGGTTAAACTCGCTTCTTCTACTATGAAAAAAACCGCTGCCGCTACGGGTCAGAATTTTTTGGTTCAACAATCTTACAACTTGCAAAAGCTGAATGTAAAGCAAGCGATAAAAGAAGGCGTCACGGGGAAAAATGTGAAGGTAGCTGTTTTAGATACTGGTATTTCTCCACATGAGGATTTAAAGATATCCGGCGGGAAATCATTTGTGAAGTACACAACTTCCTATAAAGATGATCAAGGGCATGGCACACATGTCGCAGGCACGATTGGTGCGCTCAATAACGATTATGGCACAGTCGGCGTCGCTTCTGGTGCGAAGCTGTATGCTGTAAAAGTGTTAGATAAAAAGGGAGAAGGCGACTTGTACAGCCTGCTTCGAGGAATCGATTGGGCCATTAACAACAAGATGGATATTATGAATTTAAGCCTAAGTTTTGAAGACAATATCCCCATCTTGCATTCAGCAGTGGATGCGGCATACAAAAAAGGACTGCTTGTGGTCGCTGCAAGCGGGAATGATGGGAAGAAGAATTATATTAGCTACCCTGCCGCGTACAATAGCGTCATTGCCGTTTCTGCAACGACGGACAAAGACAAACTCGCGTCTCTCTCAAATACAGGGAAAGGCATTGAATTTTCTGCCCCTGGCCAGAACGTCATTAGCACTTATTTAAAGAATGAATATTGGTATGCAACAGGTACATCACAAGCTGCACCGCATGTCACAGGCATGCTGGCACTGTTGAAACAGCTTCATCCGAAGAAAACAAATGTACAGCTTCGCACCTTATTGCGCAGCTATACAGTGGATCTTGGCGCAAAAGGAAGGGATCCACAATTCGGCTATGGCCGCATGCAATATATACCACAATCAAGCTTTTTGAAGGCTGCGACCAGCGCTGTCAAAACAGCCGAAACATCTAAAAAGCAGGCAGATGTCAATCAAGCCAAAACGAGAATTGGCAGACTCACTGCAAGTAAACAAAAAACAGCACTCACCGAACGGGTGAAAAAGGTACAAGGAACCATTGATATCCGTTCCGCACGTGCAAAGGTTCAAACAGCCGAAAAAAGCAAAACACAAGGGGCCATTAAAAGCGCCCAAATGGCTATCAAAAAGCTAAACAAAGGCAAAGAAAAAACAAGCCTGCAAAACCGGCTCGACAAAGTCAAAAAACAGGTCGCCTATCAAAAGAAAGTGACAGACGCCAAACAAAAGGTCAAAAAAGCGGAAGCCAAACGAACAAAGAAAACAAAAGCAGCGGCTCAAACCGCTGTCAAACAGCTAAAAGCTTCCAAAACGAAAACCAACTTACAGAAACGATTAAACCGTATCAAGGTTTGACAGAAAAAAACGATTCCTCGCCTGAAAGGAATCGTTTTTTCTATTTCAACATCGGCTCAAACAAGCTGTGATGATATTTTCCTTCGGCATCTGCCCTCACTTGATCGAGTATGCTTTCTAACGAAGCCATCACACCCTCTAATGCCTGGCGCACTGAACCTTGTTCAAAAGCCGCTAAACTCTCCGGCAATTCATCTTCATCCAACACAAAGAAATGACCATTCGGCAGAACGAGAAGATCAATAATGAGGTCTTCAAATATGACCAGCTGGCCGTTGAACCATGTATTCCCCACAATATTAAAATAAGACCCAAGTTCCTTCCCTTGATCATCCCTCCAGAAGTAAATATTGTAAGGTCGATCCTTCCAATAATAAGCGGTCGTATAGCTCCCTTTTGGAATGGTCAGAGCACCATCACCTGCCCTCATCGTAAACGTGTCTTCGATCTTGTGAAACAGCACAGCCTGCTGCTCCTGTGCGTCTAACAGCTGACAAGTATATTCCACGACCTTCTGATCGTATTTGATTTTCCTCTCGATTACTTCATCCCAACGATCCGCATGTAGCGAAAACAACATGTCACAACTCCCTCTGCATCTAGTTTCTCTCTTTCCAGTATACACCGATTTTTTTTGAAGAAATAAAGGGTTGCTGCATTTACTTATGGAAGACCTATGATGAGGTGAAATAAATGAACGGAATCACGATTCTTGAAAACCTTACACAGCTTGGACAAATCATCCTCATTTTTTGCGGCTATGCCCTTTATTGGCGGCTGGTGAAAACGAAGAGAGAACGAAAGCTTTCTCCTTATGAGCGCATGTTAAAATTCTTTGTTATGTTCGGTTTAATCTCGTGGTTGGTATCATATTGGGCGCTTGTACTGTGGGCATAAATTGAAAAAAGGAAGAGCTGTCCCTGAAGGACTTGCTCTTCCTTTTATTACGAGTGATGTGATGAACCTGCCGGCTGTTCTTTCTGGATAACATATTGATAGCTCTTGACATGCGTCCCATTTTGATTCACAAATTCTTTATCTAGTGCACGCTCAAAGCCCATTCTTTCATATAGACGAATGGCAGCCTGCATTTTATCAGATGTATGAAGATACAGGACATTTTCGCCCCATGATTGCGTAAGTTCAATACTTTTACGTAACAATGACTCTGCAATTCCTTTTCCCCTAACATCGGGATCTACTCCTAAAAACCGGACGATGGCTGATGTAATGCCCATTTCGGGTTTGTCATACGCTTGCTCTGATGACCGAAACATTTGAAGCGTCCCCACGACCTTGCCTTCAAGCTCCGCCACAAGCATCAGCTCCATGTTCGGATTATCTACAGCTGCTGCAAGCGCAGCAGAATAATTTTGCCAGCCTTCCTCTGTAAATTGAGGCTCATACTGTGAATAGGATTTGATTAGTACATGCCTGATCGCTTCATGATCTTCTTTGACTGCTTGACGAATGATCAGCTCTTGCTGCTTCATGTCAGCACCTCCTGTTGTTTATTGCTAGATATACGTATCATGCAAATACTGCATGTCGATGACCTTGTTCTTTTCTCTACTCATTCAATGTAAAGAGTCTCATTCGAAAGATCAATCATTTTGCACGGAATCCATCTTTGAAAATTTCTATTGAAAAGGAACGCTTGATTCATTATGCTGTTTTGAGGAAGTATACGAGGAGTGTAGTAATCATATGAGTTCTTTATCTTATCCCCAAGAATCGAAAAAAAATCGATTTCTTCTTGCTGCATTGCTTGGGTCTTTAACAGCCCTTGCACCGCTTGCAATGGATATGTATTTACCTGCTTTGCCTAATATTGCGCGTGATTTTGAAGCAAGCACGGCTTTGTCCCAATTAAGTCTTATGGCTTGTCTTATTGGACTGGCGCTTGGACAGCTGATTGCAGGTCCTATTAGTGATACGATCGGCAGAAGAAAACCGCTGATGATCGGCTTAATCATTTTTATAGCCTCATCACTTTTATGTACGGTAGTCACATCGATTTGGATGTTCATCCTCTTAAGATTGATTCAAGGGCTCGCTGGTTCAGCTGGCATTGTCATTGCACGAGCCATTGTGCGAGATCATTATGAAGGATCAGAAATGACGAAATTCTTTGCACTGCTGATGTTGGTCAACGGGGTTGCTCCGGCAGCGGCACCTATTGTGGGCGGACAGATTTTACGCTTTACAACATGGCAGGGTGTATTTGTTCTACTAGGAATTCTCGGGGCATTGATGCTGCTGAGATCCATTTTTTCACTACAAGAAAGTTTACCTGTGGAGCGCAGACAGACTGGGGGCTTTCAACAGATTGTTGGTGCCATGAAAATTTTAGCGAGTGATCGTCTCTTTGTTGGGTATGCCCTCTCGCAGGGTCTTGTATTCGCAGCGATGTTTGCCTATATTTCTGGCTCACCGTTTGTGCTCCAGGATCTTTTCCACCTTTCTCCACAAGGATTTAGTGCTGCCTTTGCAGTGAACAGTCTTGGCATCATCATGGCTGGACAAGTATTTGCCCGTGTCGCTGTAAAAATCGGCGAAGAGAAAGTTCTTCGCATTGGATTGCTGACAGCTGCCTTAGGCGGCGTCACCTTATTTTTGATGATCTCCATTGATGCAGGATTGTATGGCATTCTCATTCCATTGTTTTTTGTTGTCTCAAGCGTCGGAATTGTCGGTACGTCCGCGCCGTCTCTTGCGATGCAGCATCATGGAGCGCATGCAGGAAGTGCAGCTGCCCTCATCGGGGTGGCACAAATGCTGCTAGGCGCATGCATGACACCTCTTGTCGGACTAGCGGGAAGCCAAACAGCCTTTCCAATGGGCCTGATCATTATGCTTTGTGAACTAGGTGCATTTTGCTGTTATTTCTTCTTTGTGGTTCGAGCGAAAAAAAGACCCGCATAAGCGGGTCTTTCATTTATGGCTTGTTCCAATTGATAGTGCGGAACACATTGTTCTGGTCATTGTTGTGATATGCATCTAGGTCAAAGCCTGATAGTCCAAAACCAATTGCCATGATCATTCCTCCGACAACGGTGAAGATGATCCCCCATTTGATGCATTGCTTTTTTAAATCATTCACATTCATATTCTCACGACCTTCTTTTTAAACATTCCCATGAATGCCTTAGTGGTTTGAACAGTCATTTGAACAAATAGCTTTGTCAAATACACCGTGGCTATGCCGCATAATAATCCGACACCTAATAGAAGAATACCCACTCCAACCTGCGTCACCACCACATGCAAACCGTCCTGAAAAATAAATGGAGAACCAATGATGCTCCAAAAACCTCCGAGCAGACCAGTGAGCGTCAATGCACCTGTGACGAGCGGAACGCACCAAACCACCATATAGACAGAAAGAATCAGCAGAAAGACCGTTGCTAAAATACTTCCCCATAACGGAAAGCCCAAAATGAGAATGGAAAGCCTTGTAGCTTTTTCTCCGAACGTCGGCACCTGAGCAGTTTTGATTCCTTGTTCCTTCATAATCCCCTCAGCGATGATTGAAGGCTGACCCACTTGATGAACAGCTTCCTGTTCGCTGTAGCCATCTTCCTGATAATCCTCGATCATTTCATCGTAATATTCGATGAACCGATCACTTTCTTTTTCGCCTAGACGATGCAGGTGCTTCTCTAAGCTGGCTAAAAATTCTTTTTTATTCATTGCCCTGTCCTCCAGAAATAAAGTCGTAAATCGCCATTACTTGATCCCATTCCGCTAAAAACTGCGCCATATGCTCACGGCCGCTATTTGTCATTCGGTAGTACTTTCTTAATCGACTGTTATGTTCCTGGGAATAGGTCTCCACATAGTTGTTTTGCTCTAACCGCTTTAATATCGGATATAATGTCGATTCTGAAATCTCAATACAATGGGACATATCTTTAATAATTTGATAACCATAGGAATCGCCTTTCTTTAATACCGCCAGTACACAGAATTCCAGCAAACCTTTTTTTAATTGTGCATTCATGATTACAACTCCTAACCATTTATACTATACAATACATAGTATGATGTGACAAGAGGTATAGAGCATAAAAAAAGACCCGGTTAAGGTCTTTTCAGGTTTATATATTCACAAATCCTTCTCCGAACACATCACGCACGTCATGGACAACAACGAATGCGTCTCGATCAATTTTCTTGATGATTTTCTTTAGGCGCATGAGCTCTTGCTTTTGAATGACTGCGTAGAGAATCTCCTTCGATTCCTTTGAATAATGACCGCGTCCGTTTAAAATCGTCACGCCTCGATCCAAAGTGTGATTGATTTCTTCAGCAATATCATCTTTGCATGAAGAAATAATCGTTACTGCCTTTTTCGTGTTAAGCCCTTCTATCACGAAGTCCATCACCTTTGTTGCCACGTACAGCATCACAATGGTGAACATTAATTTTTCCGCACCAATAATAAAGTAGGAAGCAAATACGACGATCAGATCAAAGAACAAGATGGCATAGCTCACGTTCCAGTCTAAATACTTGTTGGCAATTCTTCCGAGTATGGCAGAACCCGCCGTTGTACCGCCTGCTCTTAGCACAAGACCAATTCCAATACCGATGATAATTCCTGCGAAAATCGCTCCAATGATCAATTCATGTACATTCACGACCCATGTTGTGGTCAGGTGTAAAAATAGGGAGTTACTTGCGACGGCAACCACAGTATAAATCGTCGTCTTCTTGTCCAAATATTTATACCCCACAAGCAGCAGGATGGAATTAAACACCAGGTTCGTCAGCCATGGTGCAATTTCAAACAAATAATAGAAAATGATGGACAGCCCCGTTACACCGCCTTCACCAAATTCAAGTGGAATGACAAACATGTTCACTGCTGCAGCAAATAAAAAAGAACCAATCAGAATCATAGCCAAATCTTTTACACATTTTTTCAATTTCTTCTTTCCTCCTTTTCTAAGCATATAAAAAACCCTCTTTCTGCACGAAAGAAGACAGTCGTTGGACAAAATAAAAATCAAAAGACAGCGCCTTTTGATGAAGCTTTCTGAAATGAACCTTTCCATAATATATATCTCTTTTTAGAGGCTGTCAATGACTTGGTTTTCTATTATTTTGACTGCATGTTTATGCACCGGAACCCGCATGTTTTCAAGGTTTTTCCGCGATATCATGCTTTTTCCTCTCCTTGACAAAAACACTTTAGTCATTTAAACTACTGCCTCATATCATATCCATCATTTCCAACTAAAAAGGAGGGTGTTCGATTCCGATGAATCCTATTCAAAGCCGTTTACAGCCTCACGCACCTTTGGTTTTAGACGGTGCACTTGCAACGGAGCTTGAACGAAAGGGCTGCGATTTAAACGATCGTTTATGGTCAGCCAAAATACTCATTGAACAGCCAGAATTGATTCAGCAAGTACACTTGGATTACTTCCAAGCCGGAGCTGACTGTGCCACAACAGCGAGCTACCAAACAACGATTGATGGCTTCGCTGAAAAAGGCTATACAAAAGAAGAAGCCATTGAACTAATGAAACGATCTGTCACTTTAGCAAAAGAGGCACGCGATCTTTTTTGGCAGGATGAAGCGCGTCGTAAAGGGCGGACAAAACCATTTGTCGCAGGATCTGTGGGGCCATTCGGCGCTTATTTGTCTGATGGTTCAGAATATAAGGGAAATTACGGACTCACGGAGCAGGCACTTATTGATTTTCACAGACCAAGAATTCAGGCATTAGTAGAAGCTGGTGCAGACATTCTTGCATGTGAAACGATCCCTTGTCTGATTGAAGCAACGGCTATCGCAAAGCTGCTGCAAGATGAATTCAGTGGTGTATGTGCTTGGATTACTTTCAGCGCGAAGGATGACCTTCATATTAGTGAAGGTGATTTGCTCAGAGAATGTGTACAAGTACTGGAACCATATGAACAGATCGCTGCTGTTGGTGTAAACTGTACGCCGCCGCAATTTATCTCTTCTCTCATTCAAGAGATGAAAAAGGGGACGAGCAAGCCGATTGTCGTGTATCCAAACTCAGGAGAATTATATGATCCTGAAGAAAAGGTATGGAGCGGGGATACATCTCAGCATACATTTGGTGAATGTGCGCATCAATGGTACAAAGACGGCGCGCATATCATCGGCGGCTGCTGCCGGACGACCCCAGAAGATATCACGGACATCTTAAAACAAACCACATCATAGCACCACGAATCATCACACATACTTCTAAGCAAAAGGGCGGGAAGACATGGAACAAGCAAAAGATCAGTCACAACAATATCAACGAAAAATGACGAGCCGCCACCTGTTCATGCTTTCTCTAGGCGGCGTTATTGGAACAGGGCTCTTTTTAAGCTCTGGGTATACCATCAATCAGGCAGGACCCGCAGGAACGATTCTTGCCTATCTTGTCGGGGCATTAATTGTGTACCTCGTGATGCTCTGTTTAGGCGAGCTATCTGTCGCAATGCCGGTTACAGGGGCCTTTCATACGTATGCAACAAAATACATTGGACCCGGCACAGGCTATACAGTCGCTTGGCTCTACTGGCTGACATGGACAGTGGCACTCGGTTCGGAATTTACAGCGGCAGGCCTTTTAATGCAGCGCTGGTTCCCAGACACATCGGTTTGGATGTGGAGCGGCGTTTTTGCTCTTCTCATCTTTTTACTCAATGCTTTTACAGTTAAGTTCTTTGCAGAATCGGAATTTTGGTTTTCCAGCATTAAAGTAATGGCTATTATTCTCTTTATTATCCTTGGCGGAGCTGCGATGTTTGGCTTGATTCCATTAAAGGGCGGTGAGGCCGCTCCGTTCTTTTCTAACTTCACTGGAGAAGGCGGACTTTTCCCAAACGGCTTTTTACCAATTTTAATGACGATGCTGGCCGTCAATTTCGCTTTTTCAGGTACGGAGTTAATTGGAATTGCTGCGGGTGAAAGCGTCAATCCTGACGAGACCATTCCAAGAGCGATTCGCACAACCGTACTGCGTCTTGTCCTGTTTTTCGTTGGAACGATCGTGGTCTTAGCCGGCTTGATCCCAGTGGAAGAAGCCGGGGTGATCAAAAGTCCATTTGTTGTGGTGTTTGATCGAATCGGGATTCCGTATGCCGCAGATTTCATGAATTTTGTCATTTTGACAGCGATCTTATCTGCTGCAAACTCTGGACTATACGCGTCATCCCGTATGCTCTGGTCACTTTCTGAGGAACGGACACTGCCTAAGAAACTTGCAAAGCTGACATCAAAAGGAATTCCTTTGAATGCACTGATTTTAAGTATGATCGGCGGTATTCTTTCTTTGTTATCAAGTGTCATCGCACCCGAAACGGTATACCTTGTCCTTGTTTCGATCTCTGGACTGGCCGTTGTAATCGTGTGGATGGGGATTGCTGCCTCACAGTTGATGTTTCGGAAACGTTTTTTACAGGAAGGCGGACAGCTCCATGATCTTTCCTTTCGAACCCCGCTCTATCCAGTGGTTCCAATTGCTGCCTTCCTCCTGTGTTTTGCATCTGTCATCGGTATTGCCTTTGATCCAAATCAGCGGATTGCCCTCATCTGCGGCATTCCTTTCATCGCGCTCTGCTATGCTGCCTATTATGTGACAGCTTGGATTCAGAAAAAACGAGAAGAACCTGGTGTATAGCACCAGGTTTTTTAAAGTATAAACAACTTGACAAAAAAGGATATCGCTAGCAAAAGAAACACACATTGGTATATGATAGGAATCTATGATTTTCAGGATGAACCAAGGGAGTTGTCACTAATATGGAAATGACCATTACAAGAGCATTAAGTGAACTGAAAATGTTAGATAAGAGAATCAACCGAACCGTTGATGAAGCCGTACTTGGTGGATTGATGATCGGGAAACATATACAGCACGGGTTTCAAAATCAAGAAGAAATCGAAAAAAAGGCGAAGGCTGATGACCAATCGATTCAAGCATTAATCAAACGCCGGAATGCCATCAAATCAGCCATTGTTGTGTCGAATGCGACCACAACAATTGATGTAGCGGGTGTCAGCATGACGGTGGCAGAAGCGATTGAACGGAAGACGTCCATTGAATACGATATTCGTTATTTACGGAAATTAAAAAAGGTGTACACAGAACTAGTAGACAAAGCAGAACAAACCAATGAAGATGTGAAAAAGAGACTCGACCAGCATTTAGAAACCTTGTTTGGAAAAGACGGAAAAACACAAGCGGCTGCCAACCAAGAGATCGTCAAGTCGTTCCTAGCTGAAAATGAGGCAACGATCATCGATCCGCTTCGTCTTCGAGTGAAGATTGAAAAGCTTTCGAACGAAATTGAGGATTTTCAAATGGAAGTTGATTTTTCCTTGTCTGAAAGCAATACACTGACGAAAATACAGATCGATTAATTGATTTTGTTAGTGAGCCGAAAATCGATAGAACTAAACACCTCCGAGGGAAAGGTCATTCCCTCCTCATCTGATCATCTCTGGATGATCCTTGATAAAAGCTCAAAGCTGAAGGTTCAAGGATCAACGTTCAAGTGTGAAAGTTCTTATCCATCAAAGCTCAGAATTAAAAGGTAAACGCTCGATCAAATCTGGGAGTCACGGCTCATGAGTGTTTGTTTATCGACTCTTTCGGTTGCCGCCCAGCAGGTTTGCTAACAAAAAGAAAAGGATGTCAAATGATGACATCCTTTTTTCTATGAAAAAAACGACAGGGCTTTCACCAAGTCGCCTCTTCCAGCAGATTAGTAACGTGATGTATATGCCAAATGGTATACACTTGTGACATTTGAAGATAGCTTGATGTCGTTTGAAGTGAACGTCACTGGAACGATATCGTAGTAATGTGTAGACCAGCCTGCATTATTGTATGTTTGGTAGCCTGCACCTGCAGGAACTTGAAACGTCAGTGAAAATTGTCCATTTACGTCTGTTGTGCCTGTCGCTGTTTGAGCATATGATTTGATTGCTGCTTCAAAATAAAGCTGGATCGGCTGATTGGGCATGAGATTTCCACTTGCATCTTTTAGTGTTCCTTTAAACGTAGCTGGATAATAAGAACCCACGCGATATTTACTGCCAGAACCGTAATTAACCATACCTCCGTCTGCTGCTGTAACACTAGTTACTTGTACAGATGCTGGTACTGCTCCTGTTTCCTCTGCATGTGCAAAGGTTGGGAATACGAGAAGCAATGATAGAAAGAAAGCAAACATCATTTTTTTCATCGATAAATCCTCCTTTTTTTCCTACTATATTACTATCGACATTAATTGGTATTTTTCCAGTAACAAACAAAAGAACTTCCCTTTTTTAGAAAGGGAAGTTCTTCTCTTACTTTTTCACAACAACAACCTTCACCGCTTTGCTTTCTCTTTTTCTCACATCAGAAGCGGTCACATACAAGACTGTTTTGGCTTTTTGCGGTTTTATTTGGGCAGTAAATGCGCCCTTGTTATTCGTTTTCACCGTTTTGATGACTTTCTTTGATTTGTTTTTCACTTTAATGGTCAATCCTGCACCCGCAGTCCCTTTGACCGTTTTACTTTTGACCGTTACTTTGCCCACTTTCGGCTTAGCTGGTGCTTTGCCTTTTTTGACGACTGTTTTGAGCGTTGTAGCGGCCTTTCCTTTTGAAATCTTAATGTGAAGGACTTTGTTTTTGTTCTGATGCTTGATCTTCACACTAAAAGTTCCATTTTTGCCTGCTGTGCCTTTTCCAAGCAGGGTTTTGCCTCTATACACAGAAATAGCAGCGCCGGCCTTTGCTTTACCTGTCACCTTTTGATGCTGATCCTCCACTTTGCTCACAGATGCATTCAGTTCGACAGCACTTAAAGCAGCAAATGCATTCAGTCTGCCATGACCTGTCATCCAATCAATACCTGGAATTTTCGGATCGACAATTGGCTCATCGTTTTCATCATAGAAAACGTCATCTTTTCCATCAACAGATGTAAAGGAGATCTTATCTGCTGTGCTTTGCAAGATATTCCTTACTTGATTTGGCTTCAAGGATGGATTTTTAGAAAGCAGTAATCCTGCTGCCGCTGCCACATATGGTGTCGCCATTGATGTCCCGCTCAGATATGAGACATTCCCATCTGGCATTAAGCTTGGAATATCAGATCCTGGTGCAGACATGCTCAGTCCTTTACCGTAGCTTGAGAATTCAGCGGCAATATCCATACGGTTGCTTGCGCCAATGGCCATTGCGTACTTTGATGTCGCAGGATAGCCCATTTCTGGAACGCCATCATTTCCACTCGCCACGACCACTAGTACATTTCTTTGAGCCGCGTAGTTCATTGCGTATTCAATCACCCTGCTGTAGTAGCCGCCAAGGCTCATGTTGATGACCTTTGCACCTTTATCCACTGCATGCTTGATTCCAAGTGCAATATGCTCTGTATCTCCAAAGCCATAGGCATCCAGCACCTTCACCGGAATGATGCCCGTATGTTGATTGAGACCTGCCATGGAGTAATGATTATCGGCTTTTGCGGCAATGATGCCGGCAACATGCGTACCGTGTCCATTGTCATCAATCGCATCTTTGTTTCGTCCAATGAGATTCGCACCTAAGTCCGTACGAACAGTCCCGCTTAAATCAGTCAAACGACTGTCTACACCTGTATCCACAACTGCAATCAATGTTTGCTTCATCTTGCTTGTGCCAATCAGTGTATTCATTTGTTCAAACTTCACATCAGCGCCTTTTTTCCCGCTGTTTTGCGCACTGTTTTTCAGTGGCCACTGGTAACCATACTGCACGTCATTGCTCAGTGCACGATAAGTTTGAACAGGCTCCGCAAATTCAACATTCGGCATACTGGACAGCTTTCTTGCAGTGCTTTTGATCACAGCTTTGCCTGCTTTTAGTGTCTTCCCAGCTGATTCTTGCCCTGCTGGTACATCATAGACATACATTCCTTTAAACAAAGGACTTACTGACTGCGATGTCACGCGGTTTTCTTGGATTCCATAGCTTTTCATCTTCTTTTTCGCAGATTGAAGCGTTTGGCCATCCTTTAATTTAAAAATGATCTTATTCGTCTTCACTTTCTCTTCTTTTACAAGCTTTTGCTTCTCTAATACATAACCGATCGATTTTCCTTCAAGCTGATCGATTCCAATATTTTGACTCACTGCTTCTAATTCCTTCTTTAAATAGGCAGGACTTGCTCCTTTGAGCATATCAAAAAGGGAACGGATCGCCTGTTGTTCTTTCTCTGTCACGATATGACCGCTAAATGCACCATTTTTCTCTACGTCATTTAGCAGTGACTTTAATGTCAGCAGATGATTGTATACCTTTTGCTGCTCATTTTTTTGTTTGATGAGCTTCGATTTGAGAAATGGCTTTGTCTTTTGGAGCAGGCGACTCAGCTTCTGACCATTTGGTGTTTCATTAAAACGTTTATCTTCAATTGTACGCATCGATTGGAGAATTTCGCGCCCGTACTTTTTCTCAATAATAATGATGTCAGGCTCATCGTCTTCAGGGAAAACGGGTTCGGAAGGCGGAAGGTTAGCTCCTTTATACCCAATTGTATAGGCCGCATCCTCTTCCTCATCACGGCTGTCTCCCTCCGACCCTAAATAGAGCACTTTGACAAAATAAGGACCTGACCATGCATGCGGGAAGTCGATCTCTGTCTCTCCACTTGCAGTGTCCACACGATATCTGGAATAAGTGTCATCCTTCATCGCTCTGTCCTTGCTTGGATAGACCGATACGGACAACACTTGTTTACTTTTTACAGAAATTTTCATATGCGTATGTTTTGCCACCTCTTGTGCAGATGGCGTGATTTGGTACCATGACTCTTCCTTTTCATTCTGTAATGTACCTGAAATCACTTCACCATTTTTTAACCCAATGGCTTCATTGACAGTTGTTCCTTTACTGGCAGCTGCTGCCTCATATCCAGGTAATGCCGCCATACAGAGAATGATGGCCATGAGTACGATCACACAGGATTTGACCTGCTTTTTGAACATGAAAAGACCCCCTTATCTTTTGTAATACCTTGGAAGAATATCACAGAAATGCATTTAGTAGAATCTGTTTTTTACATAATTAAACTCGTTTTAAGCTAGGATTTGAGATATCCAGAAAGTATGACAGATAGCTTCATAAACTTTTTGCCATTTCAAACGGAAAATGATGCTATTTAACCATGCCGAAAAGTACATTACAATCAACTTGTAAGCGCTTAACAAACAAGAGAGAAGGGATCAGCTTGTTCCAAAAAGATCATGTTTTCACACAAGTAAACGGACGATCAAAGAATGAGATTTTACAATACATTGCCGAGAAAGCTGAAGACCTTCAGATTACAAACGATCAGGCGGGGTTATTATCCGATTTGTTGACACGCGAAGACGAAGTCTCAACAGGACTTCAGCAAGGCTTCGCCATTCCTCATACAAAAAGCTCCGCTGTACAAACGGCTTCACTTCTATTTTTAGAGTTAGAACAACCGATTGAATGGGGAAGCTTCGACGATTTGCCCACAAGCTATTTATTTACACTGCTCGTTCCATTAGAAGAAGCAAATGTCACACACTTGAAATTACTGTCAGGGATTGCGACAAGCCTCATGGAACCGGCTTTCATCGAAAAGATACAACCAGGTCAAACCGCTGACTATTATTACGAAGTCATTGAACAACAATTGAAAGAGGGGATTACACAATGAAAATTGTCGGTGTCACTTCATGTCCAGCAGGGTTAGCTCATACACCAATGGCAGCAAAGGCATTAGAGAATGCGGGTAAACAGCTCGGTCACGAGATCAAAATCGAGCAGCAAGGGATTATGGGACAAGTGAATGGCATTACAGCTGAGGAAGCAAAGCAGGCAGACCTTTGTATCATTGCCTCAAATCAGCATATCAACGATGCGGAACGTTTCTCAGGCATTCCCACAGTACGTGTCGAGATTGGACGCGCCTTAAAAAATGCCGAGCAAATCATCACAAAAGCCGTAGCACTTGTTGAAAAGAAAAAATCTGAATCTCAATAAACGTGAGCAATGCCATATAGAAAGGAGCAAAGCAAAATGAAAGCAAAATTAAAAGTCATTGAAGGCCATCTCATGACCGGTATTTCTTATATTCTTCCTGTGATCATCGGCGCCTCCCTTATCGTTGGTTTAGCAAAACTAGTCGGATTAGGATTTGGTGTTTCAGATTTAAACGCCTATAAGGATGCTGGCGGCATTTTACACGGCGCCTATTTAATGGAGCAGGTTGGCTGGACAGGCATTGGCTTAATGAACGTCCTGCTCGCTGGATTTATCGCCTATTCGATTGCGGATAAATCAGGTCTTGCGGCCGGCTTCATCGGTGGTGCCCTTGCCAGCTCAACGAATGCTGGATTTATCGGTGCCGTCATTGCAGGCTTCTTCGCAGGATATGTCGCTCTTTTTGTAAAACGAAAAATTCAAATTCAAGGCTCCGCGGCCGGACTCGTTCCTCTGCTCATCTTACCGCTTATTACCGTTGGCTTAACCGGACTTCTCATGTCCGTTCTGCTTGGCGGGCCATTAGGCGCTTTGAACACGGCATTAATTGAATGGATTAAAGGTATGGTCGCTGACGGCACAAGCACACTTGCACTCGCTCTGATTCTAGGTGCGATGATTGGCTTCGACCTTGGCGGACCGGTGAATAAATCCGCTTGGATGGCAGGTAATGCACTCTTCCTATCAGGCGTCTACCTCCCTGCCATCCTCGTCAATATTGCGATTGTCATTCCGCCGCTTGGATACGGGCTTGCGACATTGATTCGAAAACGCAACTTCTCTCCAACCTTTAGAGAAGCCGGACGAGGCGGGCTTGTGATGGGCATTATCGGTATTACGGAAGGGGCGATTCCTTTTACCCTTGTCAATCCTTTGAAATTAATTCCGCTCAATGTTGTCGCGTGTGCTGCTGGAAGCGGGGTCGCTGCATTATTAGGTGTTCATGACATCATGCCGCCAATTGGCGGGCTATACGGCTTCTTCTCAGTCGGAAACTGGTGGGCCTATTTAATCGGAGCCCTCACTGGCGCACTCGTC
The DNA here is from genome assembly GCF_002998605.1 of Bacillus sp. MZGC1. Classification (NCBI taxonomy): domain Bacteria; kingdom Bacillati; phylum Bacillota; class Bacilli; order Caryophanales; family Bacillaceae; genus Bacillus; species Bacillus sp. MZGC1. Next base: position 68,002 of record NZ_PVRE01000004.1, on the reverse strand, counting down.
ATCGGTATTGGCGCCAACCTGCTTGTGAATTTCTCTGAGAAAAAAGAGCCAAAAACGCCTGAACATGACCAGAAGCAGAAAGAAGAAGACGATTTTGACCTTGTGCTAGAAGGATAATTTGAACATAGAAAGGTGTCGTTGATCAATGACTGTCAATGTACATGTGATTCCACATACTCACTGGGACCGGGAATGGTATTTCACCACCTCCCGATCCCGTATCTACTTAATGAAAAGCGTAATGGACATTTTAGACACCCTTGAAACAGATGAAAGGTTCCATTACTTCATGCTCGATGCACAGGCATCCTTATTGGATGATTACTTGAAATGGCGCCCTGAGGATGAGAATAGAATCAAAAAGCTCGTCACAGCCAAACGTCTCATCATCGGCCCATGGTATACCCAAACCGACCAGCTCGTCATTTCAGGTGAATCGATTGTACGGAACCTGCAATATGGGATTGAACGCTGTCAGCAGTTCGGTCATGTGATGAAAGTCGGCTATGTCCCTGATTCCTTCGGTCAATCCGCGCAAATGCCTCAAATTTACCGTGGATTCGGCATTGTGGATACAGCTTTTTGGCGCGGTGTTTCAGACCATATGACGAATCACACTGAATTCAATTGGCAAGGTGCTGACGGCAGTGAAGTCTTTGCTGTGAACCTGCCATTTGGCTACTACTACGGTGGAAATATTCCTGAAAAGGATGAGGACTTACAAGCCTTTTTATCTGAAAAAATTGGAGCGCTGCAAGCAAAAGCAACCACAAAGAATGTCTATTTCCCAAATGGCTTTGACCAGGCACCGATCCGCAAAAACCTGCCTGACTTATTGGAAAAAGCCAATGAACTTAACGAGCACCACTATCAAATCAGCAGTTTAGAAGATTACATTGCAGCAGTGAAAAAAGAGCGGACGTCTTTTGAAACATTAGAAGGAGAGCTCATTCATGCGAAGCATATGCGGATTCACAAATCTATTTTTTCAACACGAGCTGATTTAAAAATCTTAAACAATCAAATTGAAAACTATCTCGTCAATGTGATGGAGCCTATCCTAACGATCAGCTATTCACTCGGACACGACTATCCGCATGATACGGTTCGTGATATTTGGTACCTCATGTTTGAAAATGCAGCGCATGACAGCATTGGCGGCTGCAATAGCGACACGACGAATCAAGATGTCTTCTTCCGCTACAAGCAGGCAAAGGAAATCGCCGAGAATCTTGTGGACTTACACATGCGTCTCATTGCTATTCGACTGCAAACTGAGCAAGAAATCACATTCACGTTATTTAATACACTGCCTTCAAAGCGTTCTGAAGTCATTGAGGTCGAAACTTTTATCACGGAACGTCCATTTACACTAAAGGATGCAAACGGAAGAACGCTTCACTACACAGTGAAAAGCAAAACCGATGTCACAGATTATGTGCTGGCACAGCAAATTTCTCTTAACCCAAGTAAAGATGTGTACATGCCAAAACAAGTATGGAAAGCCATTCTGCTGATTGAAGCCGCCAGCTTACCGTCCGTTGGTTATACACAAGTCAGCATGGTTTTCGATGAATCAAGCGAATCTGCATGGGAACAAACAGAAGGACGCGCGATTGAAAATACGTATTACCGCATAGCGGCAAATGACAACGGATCGCTGGATATCACAGATAAACAAACAGGCCGGACATTCTCTGAGCAAATGACCTTTGAAGACAATGGAGACGATGGAGATTCTTACAACTATTCCCCGCCGCGCGAAGATCTGTATGTGTCATCCAAGGATCTTTCTTCAGCAGACCTCACAGTTTCTAAAAGCGGACTGCAGGAAGAGCTCACCATCCAGCTTACTCTCACTGTCCCATATGACTTAGAAGAGCGCTCTCAGCAATCGGTCACGACTTCACTCCCGATCACAGCGAAGGTGGCATTAAACAAAGATGAGCCTGTCATCCGTTTTCATGTCGATGTCGACAATCATGCGTTAGACCATCGTCTGCGTGTCCTCTTTGATACAGGCATCGCATCAAAGGTATCACTGAGCGATCAGCAGTTTGGAACCATCGAACGCCCAACAGAGCTCACGCAAGAGCTTGAATGGTGGAGCAATGAGCATTGGGAAGAAAAACCGATCACCATTGAACCGATGCAATCCTTTACTGCACTTCGTGATGAAGCATATGGTGTCGCTCTATTGACCGACTGTGTGAGAGAATACCAGATCACAGGAGAAGGCTACACAACGATTGCGTATACGCTCTTCCGCTGTTTCGGAAAAATGGGGAAAGAAAATCTTCTTTACCGTCCAGGCCGCGCATCTGGGGAAAAAATTGTTGAGACACCTGACGCTCAGCTGCAAGGTGCACTGTCGTTCTCATTTGGCATGCACTATAGCAAGGACGCTGTCAGCGAGGGGCACTTAGCGCAGCTTGCTAAGCGGTATACCACCCCAGTTCAATGCTACGAACGGGCAGACTTTTTAAACGGTCGTTTAATTTTCTCTTTCCGAGATGAAAAAGAAGACTTACAATCTACTTATAGCCTGCTTGACATTGAGACAGACGGAGCCATTCTAAGCGCTCTAAAAAAAGAAGAGCATGGAACAGGCATTGTCATCCGTCTCTTCAATCCATATTTAACGCGTCAAACAGCCGCTTCAATCAATAGTTCATCTCTACAACACGGAGAAACAGCGAATTTAGGCGAAACACCTGAAGGACATATACTCAAAGCACAACATGGATCATTACACATTGAACCGCTCACACCTTGTCAGGTACAAACCTACATTGTAAAGAAAAAATGAACATGTAGGGGCGGGGTCCATTTGGATTCCGCCCCTCTTTAATGGAGGGCATTGATCATGCGAATTGGAGGCATTGAAGCAGGCGGAACAAAATTTGTCTGCGGCTACGGAACAACAGACGGAACGATTGAACACATGACTTCCTTTGCAACAGGAAACCCAATTGAAACATGCCGGCAAGTGATCGATTACTTTACAAAGCATCCTGTCGATGCCATTGGCATTGGGGCATTCGGGCCTGTCGATGTAAAAGAACAAAGCCCAAGCTATGGGACGATTTTAGATACACCAAAAACAGCCTGGCGCCAATTCCCTTTCCTCTTAACCTTAAAACAAGCCCTTGGGCTCCCGATGAAGCTTGATACCGATGTGAACTGTGCAGCACTCGGAGAAGCCCGCTTTTCGGTCGAAGCACAAAAGCCTGCTTCTTTGGTTTACATCACAGTTGGAACAGGAATAGGCGGCGGTGCCTATATTGAACACCGCCTCATTCACGGATTGTTGCATCCAGAAATGGGTCATATCACCGTTCAGCGGCATCCTCATGATTCCTACGGAGGCTGCTGCCCAATACATCACGACTGTTTAGAGGGACTGGCATCTGGACCTGCCATAGAAGGACGCTATCATACACTGGCGCAAATGCTGCCAGAGGAGCATCCTGCCTGGTCACTTCATGCCTACTATCTCGGGCAGATGACCGCCAATTTATTACTCACTCTTTCACCTGAACGCATCATTCTCGGCGGAGGTGTGATGAAACAGCCCGCTATGCTGCCGCTCATTCTTGATGAAACAGAAAAGCGGCTTCACGGGTATTTGCAGCTGCCAAAGCCTTTAAATGAAATTATCACCAAGCCATCCTTTGATGGATTATCGGGTTTAATGGGCGCAATCGCTCTTGGTACTGATGCCTTACAGGCGCAAGGAGCCGCGCAATGATGATGACGGCAGATCCTCGAACCTATCAGCTGATTCAGCGGCTATTTGAAACGAAGGGGTTCGTGAAGCTGGAGGAGCTCACTGCCTCTTTTCGCTTATCTGACCGCTCCATCCGCAATTTAATCAAAGAAGCAAATGAGCAATTAAAGGAAGCTGGAGCCAAGATTAAAACGATCCGCGGAAAGGGATACACTCTATTAACAAGTGACCAAGACGCCTTCCTGCTTTGGCTTCATCAACAGAAGCTTCCTGCCCGCTCTCTCGTCCCCGTCATGCCAGAAGAGCGTGTACGATTTATGATGAGAAAGCTATTGCTTCAACCGGATTACTTAAAAATTGACCAGCTGGCTGAAGAACTGTTTATCAGCCGCATGACGGTCAGCAGTGATTTAAAAAAAGGACGAGAGCTGTTAGCCCGTTACGGCATGACCCTTGTGTCAAAGCCTGGTTTTGGCTTAAAGATTGAGGGAGACGAGCTGCAAAAAAGAACATGCTATGCAGACTTACTCCTTGAGGAAGAGCCTGCACTTTCTCATATCACCGAGCGGGAGCAGCTCCATTTTCCTGATATTTCTCTTGAAACCATTCGATCTATTGTCTTGACGAACCTGCATCAAGAGTCATTGCTCATTAAAGACATTGCCTTAAAAAACTTAGTCATTCACTTAGCGATTGCGATTCAGCAGACACGAAAAAACCAGCGGATATCCGCCAGTACCACTCGTACACAAAGATCGCAAGTCTTAATGAGAATTGCCCAAAAGATCATACAGCAGGTAAGTGACACCTTTCACGTCATCTTATCAGAGGATGAAACAGATTACTTAGTGATGCATCTATTGGCGAATCAAACGTGGAAAGAAGCCGCCCAGCATCAGACGACAGTGGAAGTTCAGCAGGCGGTTGCGGTCTTTCTACAGCACATTGAGAAAACAAGCGGCCACCGCTTTGCAGATGACAACATCCTGCAGCAAGACTTGATGCTTCATATGAAGCCATTATTAAATCGAATCCAATATGGCGTATCCTTACAAAATCCACTTTTGCATGAGATCAAAGCGTCCTATCCTTACCCGTTTGATTTGGCTGTCAGCGGACTGAATGCCTTACAGCTGATACGGACGCCAAATGAAGACGAGGCGGCATATGTTGCTCTGCATATCGCTGCTTCATTTGAAAGAAGTCAGCTCGATACCTCGCAAAAAAAGAAAGCCATTATCGTGTGCGGGTCTGGACTAGGGACGGCAAGACTGCTTGAAATTAAATTGAAGGCAGCCTTTCAGCACGAACTGGAAATCGTCGAGCTGTATTCCTATCAGGATTATCTAATGAGCACCACCCTGCCCTGTGATGTCATCATTACAACCGTCCCACTCGCATCAAAGGGAAAACCCGTGATTCAGGTCAGCGCTTTTTTTGAACATCATGATGTACAGCGGGTAAATGAGGTCATTCATTTATTAAATGGACATGGGACTCCCTCTAAAGAGCTGATGGCATTTTTTCAAGAACGATTGACCTTATTGAATGCTGACCTATCCAGCAAGGAGGAGGTATTAGACACACTATGCAGCCGTTTAGAGAAGCATCAGCTAGTATCGCCTTCTTTTCGGTCCTCGGTGCTTGAGCGGGAGCAAATGTCGTCTACCTATCTTGGCAGAGGAATGGCTATGCCTCACCCGCTCATCACAAATGAAGGCACATCCTGCGTAGCCATCGCACACTTAAAACAGCCAATTGACTGGCAGGGAGACCAAGTATCACTTGTCTTTTTATTAGCCATTCATAAGGATGACGCAGTCTGTATGAATCAATTCTTTGAACAGGCCGTCGATTTACTGGACAATCCAGACCGCATTCACTTCCTGAAGCAAGCAAAAACATTTGATGAGTTGATGGATGCATTGTTTCAATAAAATAGAACAAAGGCCGCCCAGTTGTTGATGAGGCGGCCTTCGTGTTATTTAGAATATGGATCATCAATCGTATATGACATTTTTCCCTTCTTCGCTTAATTTCTTCAAAGAGCTCAGCATATGTTCAATTTCTTCATCAGAATGTCTTTCCCATGAACCTAATTCTGCGACAATTTTCAAAGGGGATTTCGATCGATAAGAACGTGTTGGATTGCCGGGAAATTTTTTGTCAGTCAAATTCGGATCATTTTCAAATTCGCCTAACGGTTCTACAAGATATATTCTCTCTTTCGCATCAGACCTTGCTAACTCAGCACCCCATTTGGCCGCATTTAATGTTCCAGTGAAATAGATATGGTTTGATTTTTTATCCTGAAAATTGGATAAATACAGCGGTTCAAGCAGATCTCCAATCTTCAATTCTGCTTTCGTCCCATGAAAAAATGGGCCAGGATCTAAAACCTGCTCATTGTCATTCATACAGCCGCACCCCTTATCGTTTTTGACTTGCGTATAACAGTATACGACCTGATTTGGGCGGAAAACAGTCTGTAAATGAGATTGTATTCGCGGTATAATAATAGTAGAGAGCAAGATGTGATTGGATCTAAAAAAATGGAAACTTCTCATTAACACCAACAAGTACAAAAACAAGAATACCTTCCACAGCTGATAGAGTCACAATCACACCATGGTTCATTGGGTATTCCTTCGCAATTAATTTCTGACCTATATAATTCAAAGCATAAAAAATGAAAAACAATAAGAAAAACAGAAAAAGAATCGTCATCATATAAACAGACCCTCTCTTATAATGGATATTAAACCAAATTTTACAATATATAATTAGACTATCATTTTAGAACAACTCGAACAATATGATCTTGCTAATTAGAGTGAATGAAGAAAAAAAGCCAGCCACCCGCATAAGGTGATTGGCTTTTTTATTTGTTACCCCCCGATGTTCTCTCCATTTTGCTGAATCAAGGTTTCGTACCAATAAGAGCTCTTTTTACGAATTCGTTTGAGGTCTTTTAGGTCAAATTCGTCGCGGTTGACGTAGATGAATCCGTAGCGCTTGGAGCATCCTTGGTGTGTGCTGATTAGATCGATTGCAGACCATGGGCAGTATCCGAAAACCTCGACGCCGTCTGTGATTGCCCATTTGATTTGTTCGATATGCTTTTCTAAATAGTCAATTCGATAATCATCTTGAATCGATCCATCTTCTTCTAATTTGTCGAAAGCACCCAATCCGTTTTCCGTGATAATAAGGGGCAGCTGATAACGGTCATAAATCTCGCGCATCGTTGAACGGAAGCCGACAGGGTCAATCTCCCAGCCAAACGCATTTTTACTTAAGAACGGGTTGTTGCCGCCTTTGTATACGCCATCTTCACCAGATTTTAAATGCTGATCTCCGCCGCGTGCAAATTCATCGTTGCCATCTCCTTTACTCGCTTCAACCGTTTGAGATGTGTAGTAGTTAAAGGCAATGAAGTCTGGCTTCGCACTTTTCAAAATATCCATATCTCCCTCTTCAATAACAGGAAGAATGTCTTTTTCTTTCATGTATGCCCAAGCAAGGTTGTTATAACGGCCGAAGACTGCCATATCAAGATACAGCCAGTTGCGGATCGCATTGTAATTCGCCGCAGCAAGCACATCCTCAGGCTTTGGAGATGCCGGATAAATGAGCGCAATATTTGGTGCTGGTCCAATTTTCGCTTCAGGCAGCAAACGATGACAAAGCGTCATGGCTTTCGCCTGAGCTACGAGCATATGGTGGTTCTGCTGATACAGTTCTTTTTTTGGATTTTCTAAATTTGGATCAAGTGTACCGAGCGCCGATCCATGTAAGATCATCATGTTTTGTTCATTAATGGTCAGCCAATAGTTTACCTTCTGGCCATATTCCTTAAAGAGAACCTCTGCATAACGTTCAAACGCATCTACTGTCGCACGATTTGACCAACCGCCTTTTACTTGAAGCGCATGAGGCAGATCAAAATGATACATTGTCACGATTGGTTCAATGTCATAGCGGCGCAATTCATCGATGAGAGAATGATAGAATTCAATCCCCTTTTGATTGATCTCCCCATCTCCATCTGGAATGATCCGTGTCCATGCAATAGAGAAGCGATAAGCCTTTAAACCCATTTCTGCAAACATCTTCACATCCTCTTTATAGCGGTGATAGTGATCGCTTGCGACTTTAAAATCCGTTGTCCCTTCAGGGTAACTTGCTCTCATATCAATGACAGAAGGCCCCTTGCCATCCTCGTTCCACGCACCTTCTACTTGATAGGCGGAAGTAGATCCGCCCCAGAAAAAGTCCTTTGGAAATGGTGCTAGTGTTGAATATCTCATAATTTCTTCCTCCTCTTGATTAAACGAGATGTAAAAATGATTGTCCTGGTGTAATTTGTTTTACTTCTGTTTCAATAATATCGCTAAACTCACCGGAATTGGTAATAATCACTGGTGTTGTGACGGAAAGGCCGGAAGCTTGGATGGCTTCAATATCAAATTCTGCAAGCAGTTCACCTTCTGTGATGGTTTGCCCCTGTACGACCTTCGGGGCAAAATGCTGACCGCCTAATTGGACGGTATCCAGTCCAATGTGAATGAGCACTTCTGCTCCGCTTTCAGAGGTGAGGCCGTACGCATGGCCTGTTGGGAACACCGTTGTCACGACTCCTGATACTGGTGCAAACAGCTTGCCTTCTGATGGAATGATGGCTGCACCCTTTCCTAGTGCACCAGATGAGAATGCCTTATCCTGCACTTCCTCCAGCTTGATCACCTCGCCTTTTAAAGGACTCTTCACATGAGCTGCTTTGACCCCATGTTCGTTTTCCATTGTTGGTGCGGAAATCGGTGCTGGCGTGTCATCTTCATCTACTGGATCCTTAAATCCAATCAAATAAGTCAAGACGATGGATAGAACAAACGAGACCGAGATTCCGATGATAAACCCTGTAAAGCCTTGTCCGTAGAAAATCGGAAGTGTCAGTAAACTTGGAAGCCCTGACGCAATCGCAATACTTTGTGAATAACCGATGATCGCACCGCCGACACCGGCAGAGAGAACGGCTGCAATAAATGGTTTTTTCAAACGAAGCGTGACCCCGTATACAGCTGGCTCTGTAATCCCAAACACGGCAGAAACCGCTGTCGATCCAGCCAATGATTTCAGTTTTTTATTCTTTGTTTTCAGCATAACACCGATTGAGGCACCGGCTTGTGAGAATACAGCTGGCGCAGTAGCCGGCTTGATATGATCTTTTCCATGGACGGCGATATTATTTAAAATCACTGGCACTAGACCCCAGTGGATACCGAAGATCACGAGAACCTGCCATGCCATCGCAATTAAAGCACCTGCAAGTGTAGGACTAAAGGAGAATATTTTCAGCAAGACAGCTGCAATGCCGTTCCCTGCATACACACCAAATGGGCCGAATACAATGAGTGTCAGCGGAACAACCGTGACAAGTAAAATCAGTGGTGTAATAAAGTTTTTGACACTTTCATGAATGACTTTGTTAAAGAAACGTTCGATATACCCCATGACAAACACTGCCAAAATGATTGGAATAACCGTTGATGTATACGACATTAAGACGACCGGAATACCGAAGAAGGTCACATCTCCGCCGCCTTTTGACAATTCTTGAATGGTTGGGTAAATGAGTGCACCAGCAATCGTCACAGCGACAAACGGATTCGCTTTAAACTTCCTCGCCGAAGTGAATGCGAGCAGTAATGGCAGGAAGTAGAACAGACTGTCCGACGCAGCAAATAAAATTTGATACGACGTATCTTCAGGTGATAACCATTTCGCATTGATACAGATGCCTAATAGACCTTTTAAAATACCAGCACCCGCCATGACACCGAGAAGTGGTGTGAAAATACCAGAGACAATGTCGACGAATTTTCCGAAAAGACTTGTACTCTCTCCACCTGATTTTGCAGATGAAGAAGTGGAATCCTCTAATAGATTCGTAAACTCCCCAATTTCTCGATAAACCTCTGGTACGGTATTGCCAATGACTACTTGAAATTGGCCGCCGCTTTCCATGACGGTTACAACACCATTTAATTTTTCAATGGCTGCTTTGTCTGCTTTTGATCGGTCATGTAATGTGAAGCGAAGTCTTGTAGCGCAATGGACCAGTGAATGAACGTTTTTCTCTGTGCCAATGTGTTTGATAATGTCTTCTGCTAATTGACGATAACTCATACAAAAACCCCCTTTTTTTCAAAAAAATACGTTTTTGGGCAAAATAAAAACCTAAACGGGCACCAAAAATAGTCGCAACTTGCCATTGCGCTTTTTCAGTGAACGTTTAGGTTTTGCCTGCCGAACAGTCACAATCCTCTAAGACGATCATTGTGAAACCGTATTCTTTTATGTTTATGAGCAAATAGTACCACTCAGCTTTTCTCATGTCAACGCTTTCTTTTAAAATCTACCTTTATTTTTCTCGTTTGATCAATCGATTCAAATGAATGGATAGATACAGCATCTCCTCTGATGTGAGATCTCGGTGATAGGTTTGATAGACATATTCTGCGATTTTCTTTGCACATTCGTATGCCTTCGGATATTTCACCTTGATCAGCTGATACAAGTCCTGATCTTCGCTGACAAGCAGTGTTTCGTTGATCAGACGCTGGACGAAAAAGCGCAAATGCGTGAGGAAACGGTAAAAGTTGAGTGAGTCTTCATCAAATTCCATATTGAGATGATATTTCACAATGGTGAGAATGGCGTTTACTTCTTTTGTGATATTGACCGTTGTATTCATGTCCTCATTGAGCTCTGCATTAATGATATGCATCGCAATAAAGCCTGCTTCATCCTCAGGCAGTTCAATATGAAGACGCTCTTCAATCATCTCAAGACAGTCCTTTGCCACAAGAAATTCATCTTTGTATAAGCGTTTAATCTCCCAAATGAGCGAATTCTCAATGAGGTGATTTTTCTTCAATCGTTCGATGGCGTAATGAATATGGTCTGCGAGCGATACATGCAGACTTTCGTTTAATCTTCGGTTCAGCTTTGTATGTGCATATTGAATCATTTCTTCGGTTACCTTGACCACATCATACGGAACCTCCAGAAGCAGCATTTTCATCCGCTCATGAACGGAGTGATCCTCCAGCCGGAAGACTTTATCGATTAACGCTTCGTCCACCGGGTCTCCAGGCCGTCGTTGAAACGCGATGCCTCTGCCCATGACGACGATTTCTTTTCCTTGTTCATCTATCACACTAATGACATTATTGTTTAGAACTTTTTGTATCTGCAACCCCAAACACCTCCGTCTATGACCCACAATCTTCACTCAAAATATGCTCTCATCTTAACACAACTGTCAAATCACTTGGTGTTTTTATCTGACTTTTGAAATAGATTTCATCATGATTCTACCCCTTCATAGCTGGTCTGATCATTCAATTGCCTGCATACAATACTCCGAGGAGGTGACCTTCAGTGAAGGCTTTTTTCTGGTCTGCATCATTTTTATTCGTGCTTTTATTCACACTCGTCTTTCTAGGAATCGTGTTTTTGCTTAGTGGACAAGGCATGAATCAGCTTTGGAAGTATGTGCTCATCTCATTTGTCACAGCAGCCGTTTTGCGCGGTGTCACCACTTGGCTGAGGCAGCACGTGATCCATCATTTATCAAAATAAAACGGCTGCCCGCGATATTCAGGCAGCCGTTCCTTTATTCTTTGGATGATGCGGCTTCTTGCTGAGAAGTACGCAGCTCATCATTAATTTTTTTCGCATCCTTTAGAAATTCTGTTTCAAATCCACTTTTGAGTGCCCACATATAAAATAGCAAGGCAACCACTGTAATAAGTGCCATGTCCCAGCCATAATGAATGACGTTATAGCCGCCGAATTTGTCACTGCCAAGGCAGGAAATCGTCATCATCACAAGCAAGTACACGACCATCCAAGCACCCGCCTTAAAGTTGCGGCCGAAGCCTTTCCACTTCGCTTTTGCTTGATAGTAAAAATAGATCGGAAGACCGATGAGGATAATGAACAGCACCTGACCTGTTAACGGCCACCTCGCCCAATACAGCGTCAATGAGGCAAAGACAAAGCCGAGAGGAGCAATGATGCTGAGTCCTTTTATTCGAAGCGGACGATATAAATCTGTCCCTGTCTTTCTCAGTGTCATAACGGTCACTGGACCTGTCAAATAAGAAATGAGCGTCGCAACTGAAATGATTTCTGCAAGTACACCCCAGCCTCTAAATAAAAACAGAAAGATAAACGATACGGCTAAGTTAAAAAACATCGCTGGACGAGGCACACCGTAAATAGGGTGCAGACGGCCAAGCACGCTTGGCATGTATTTGTTTTTTTCCATTCCATAAATCATACGGGACGTCGTCGCCGTATACGTAATCCCTGTACCAGAAGGTGATACAAAAGCATCTGCATATAAAATCAGAACCAGCCAGTTAATCCCAAGCGCAATGGCAAGGTCAGCAAATGGCGAGTTAAAATTCAAATGGCCCCATCCATTCACAATCATGGACGGATTGACAGCACCGATAAAGGCGATTTGTAAAAGCACATAAATTAAAGTCGCAATCAAAATGGATCCAACAATGGCGATCGGAATCGATCGGCCTGGATTTTTCGCCTCACCTGCCATATTAATCGGGCTTTGGAAGCCATTGAAGGCAAACACAATCCCTGATGTCGCAACAGCTGTCAGCACACTCGCCCAGCCGTTAGGGGCAATACTTGTTCCAGAAGTAAAATTCTCACTATGAAAACCTACGAATAAGAGCGCACCAATTGTTAATCCTGGAATGACAATTTTAAACACAGTAATGAATGTATTCGCTTTTGAAAATAACCCAACTGTCCAATAATTGAGCAGAAAGTAAATCACAAGAAGTACACTGGCGACCATGAGCCCTTCTGTCGTCAAAACCCCTTTTGTGACCAAATGGCTTGTCCACTTTGCCCACTCCCAAGGCCATGAGCTCATATACTGGACAGAAGCCACCGCCTCAACAGGAATGACGGAGACAATAGCGATCCAGTTTGCCCAAGCAGCAATAAACCCGATAAAAGAGCCGTGTGAATATTGCGTATATTTCACCATTCCGCCTGCCTCTGGAAACATCGATCCGAGTTCACTATAAGACAAAGCGATAAATAAAATCACGACCATCCCAATCAACCAGGACAAAATAGCAGCAGGTCCGGCAATTTGAGCGGCACGCCAAGCACCGAAAAGCCATCCTGAACCAATGATTGAGCCAAGACCTACCATCATTAAAGCGAAAGTTCCCATTCTACGATGCAAATGATTCATGTTCATAACACCTTTCGATTAAATTACAAAGCATGTGCCCAAGTAAGCATCTTTCTTACTTGCAGCTCACTTTTCATTCAATTGACAAATATTTCTTCAATTAAATCTTTACCCTTGTTCATTTTTTCGCCTGTTTTATTATCTCTCAATTCTCTATTTTCTGAAATAGTCGAACATGCTTATTTCTAAAGAAAGCGCTTTTTCAACGATTCAATCTATTAGACTGAATAACTACCTTTACCCTTATTTTGAAAAAAACAAAACAAAAAAAGAAAGAGGAAATGAATCCCTCTTTCTTCTGAACCCTCTCGTGTATAGAAAAAAAGGATAAAGGGGTCCCTCTATCCTTGTGAGATTGCTTGTTCTTTTTCAATCACAGCTAGTCTTTCTTGCACTTCTTCTTCAGACAGATTGTGCTGTTTCACATAAAGGTTACGTTCACTTGTACGGCATTCATGGCTGCAGCTGCGCATATACTTATGCTCGCTCTCTTCTGTTGCAATCATTTTGCGGTTGCATGCAGGGTTTGCACAGTTCACATAACGCTCGCAAGGCTCACCGGTGAAGAAATCTTTTCCGACAACTACATGCTCTGTTTGATTCACTGGCACTGTTAAGCGGGTATCAAACACATAGCATTGACCATCCCATAGCTTTCCTTGAACTTCTGGGTCTTTTCCGTACGTGACAATTCCGCCGTCAAGCTGAGAGACATCTTCAAAGCCTTCACGCTTTAACCAGCCTGAGAATTTCTCACAGCGTACGCCGCCTGTGCAATACGTCAGGATTTTTTTCCCTTCAAGAATCTCTTTATTGTCACGAATCCACTCAGGTAATTCGCGGAATGTCTCGATATCAGGACGTACTGCCCCTCTAAAGTGGCCGACATCAAACTCGTAATCATTACGTGCATCAATCACAACGGTATCAGGTGATTGCATTTGCTCGTAAAATTCAACCGGGCTGAGATGTTTACCTGTTAATTCTAACGGATTCACGTCATCTTCAAGGCTAAGATTCACTAGTTCATTCCGATGGCGGACGTGCATTTTTTTAAACGCATGACCATCTGCTTCGTCAATTTTGATCGGCATAGACGCAAAGCGCGGATCTTCTTTTAACGCTTGCATGTACTTGTCCGTTTGCTCAATGGTACCAGAAACAGTTCCGTTCAAGCCTTCTGCTGACACAAGGATACGGCCTAACAAACCAAGCTCCTTACAGAATGCTAGATGCTCTGCTGTAAACGTCTCTGGGTCCTCAATGGGGACATATTGATAGTAAAGTAAGACACGATATTGTTTTTCCATATATATAAACACCTCTTAAATTTAATCAAAACATACCGTTCTTTATCATACAGGAAATACATACCTAAAGGCAATGTCAGCGGCTCAATTCCATAAAACGGAAGGGTCTTTCTCCTCATATTATCGATTGTTTGACAGAACTTTCTGTAAAATGAGATGATTTATGAAATATGATGTTGTAAAGGAGCAGAACGCAATGATCCAGCCAGAAGATATCGTCAGAGACATTCTTCTTTCCCATAGCGAAGAAGCCGTCCACAGCTTGACAACAGGGCAGCACTCGCAAGCATTTGCGGATGTAACGGATACCATTATTACATTAGCCGGCACGGTCGGCGGGTACGGGGGACGCTACGGCAGAATGGCAGGAGCTCACGCCATCCATAACGGATTGACATTTATTGAAGAAACGCATCACGTATTACATGGTCAAAAAGTGGCCTATGGCATTCTTGTTCAGCTTGCCGCAGAAAACCGAATGAGCGAAGTAGAAGAATTACTTGAGCTTTATGAAACACTCGGATTACCTAGAAATATGCGTGAGCTTGGCATCACAGCTCAGCTGGAAGAAGCCGCAAAAACAGTGGCAAGCCATGCTGCACGTGAAGACGAAACCTTTTGCTTGATTGGAGACTATTCTAAAGAGCAAATTGCCGACGCCATTCAAGTCATTGAAAACGTATCAGCCTCGAAAAACCGTTAAATAAAAAAAAGCACAGGCATCCACCTGTGCTTTTCTTTCGATTAAAAATCAAAGTTATCTGGATCTGGACCTGTGCGCTCATCTTCATTGAGCTGATCGATGACACCCATCTCATGTGCGGACAGCTCGAAATCGAAGACTTGTGTGTTTTCGATGATTCGGCTCTTCGTCACAGATTTTGGAATGGTGATAATGCCATGCTGCAAGTCCCAGCGAAGAATGACTTGTGCCACGGATTTGTCATGTTTTTTCGCAATATCCTGAAGAACAGGATGGTTCAGAAGCTTCCCGCTGCCTAATGGTGACCACGCTTCTACATGAATCCCTTTCTCCTTGCAGTAGTCTCGTAAAGGCTCCTGCGTCAGCTTGGGATGCAGCTCGATTTGATTGACCATTGGCACAACTTCTGCCTCTTCTAATAAATCATCTAGGTGGTGCTGATGGAAGTTACACACACCGATGGCTCGAACGCGTCCATCCTTATACAGCTTCTCTAGTGCTTTCCAAGTATCTTTATATTTACCTTCAACTGGCCAATGAATTAAATAAAGGTCTAATACATCTAGCCCAAGCTTGTTCATACTTGTTTCAAAGGCTTCAAGTGTTGCTTCATAGCCTTGATCACGATTCCAGACCTTTGTCGTAATAAACAGATCATCGCGAGAGATGCCTGATTGCTGAATGGCTTTGCCTACCCCTTCTTCATTTTGATAGGCCGCTGCTGTATCAATGCTGCGGTAGCCCGCTTCAAGAGCGTCTTTGACTGCATTTACAGCCTCATCCCCATCTTTTACCTGCCATACACCAAAGCCTAGCTTCGGCATTTTTACTCCGTTTGCTAATGTGACTGTATCTGTTAACCCACTCATCAAACAAACCTCCGCTTCATTTTTGCTTACCAAGCACTATACCCAAATTTTCTATTGATCATGCATGAATGTGCGTTGGTGTTATTTGATATATTGTCCTATATCGACCTGATTGGCGTCAACGATTTGGTATTCGCTGATCTTATTTTTCGTTTTAGAACCATCATATGTCTCTAAATAAGCTTGATCATAAAAGACGAATCCGTATGTAACATTGCCTTCCTCTAACACCCTAATCCAATAAGACTCTTTTGTTTCTTTTTTAGCGCCATTCGCCTTCTTTAATTTCATACCTGAAAATTCATTCAGCAGCTTTTGAATATCTTCTTTCTTATCTACCACAACTTGCTCATTATCATGCTCAATTTGAATCGAAGTCACCTTATTCTTATCCAGTGAGGTCACATCATCAAAAGAGTATGTTTTGGTATTGATCATAAAATAAATACCTATTCCTATTAAAACCACTACACCTACACCAATGATCCACTTTTTCAACCTAGCTCCTCCTTCTATCCACGCCACACCTATTGAAACAACGAAGTCCAATCATCCTCCTCAGAGAACACTTGAATCCCGTGCTGTTTCAGCAAGGCGGACGTCACACCATCACCCGCTTTTGTCTTACCGTTAAACTCTCCCTGGTAAATCAGCCGGCTCCCGCAAGAAGGGCTGTACTCTTTTAACACAACCGCTGTTGCTTTCAGAGACTGAACCTGTTCCAGCGTGGCTTTTGCACCTTTTACATAAATCTCTGTGACGTCAGTTCCATGAACATCGACAACAGCAGCCTGCCCCCGTAAAACATCATATCCATCTCCGCCAATGATTTCTGCCGGTGGTCTAGGCGTAGAGAAGCCGCCAAGCAGTTCAGGACAAACTGTCACAGCCTTTCCTTCCTGCACAAGCTCTTCAATTCGCTGATCTAATCGATGGCTGCCATTATACCGGACCTTCAACCCAGCAAGACAAGCGCTGACCACAATCACGTCTGTTCCTCATTTTTATGGATTGAGCGTTTTTTACTGACTTTAAAATAAATACATACAGGCAGATAGAAGATCGTGTACCCTAAAAAGGGCAGGGCACAATACAAAGCGGCCGCCCAAACAGGTTCTTCAACTCCTGTAATACCAAAATAGTAAACAAATAATAGCAAGCTGACAAACAGTCCTACGAACGGCATGATGGCTGCTGACTTTTTAAAATTTTCCATCATTTCTTTCCCCAGAGAAGCTCCCTCCCTTTTAACATGATCAGGAATAACGTCAATATATGTTAATTTTACCATATAAAAAACCGAAATCATCTCATTTTCTACGATGGTTTCGGTTTTTTTAATCTATATTTTTTCTTTCCATGCCTTCAAAAAGCGCTCAATTACTTGTAATTCATCTTCATGAAACTGCTGGAGAAATTCTAAGTAGGACGCGACGGCTTTTTCATGTAGTTCATCATGCAGCGCTGCCAATTGCGTGCCTTTCTCTGTCAATGAATAGTAGACAGATTTCTTATCCCCTTGCCGGTGGCAATAGTCCACCATGCCTTTATCAATTAGTTTTTTCACAGCCTTTGTAATGGCAGGCTTTGATAGTTTTAGTTGTTGAGAAAGAAATGTATTATTTGATTCGTTTGGATTGGCTTGAATCATCGATAAAATGTGAAGCTGTGTGAGTGTCCAATCTTGCTTGAGTGTATCAGTCGTGGTAATCAGTGGATCTGTTGGATCATTCCGTCTCTTTTCCCTATGCATAATCAGATCTTGAATCGCTTTTAATACAATCTGCTCTTTAGTTTCCATCTGAACCTCCACTCTTAACTGGTTAATAAAATGGTACTAATAATTAAAAGAGGAGTCAAAAGAAATGTCAGTGTGAGAAAAAGAACAGGCCATCAGACCTGAAAATGGTGTATGCACTTTTCTACTAGTTGACCCATCATGTCACAGCTCCTCTTTCTTTTATTTGCTATAATTCATGGAAAGAAAGGCTCTTTTCGTGAGATGTTGAAATAATATAGAACAGAAAAAAAGCTGCCTATCATGAGGCAGCTATTCAGCACGATGCTGACGATCCATATAAAGTGGTGGTCTCTTCAACGAAATCACCGCACAGCTAAAGGCAATCAGCACAAACACTGCACCGAATTTCGCCAGATCAACAGATGAACCGGTCATCGTAAACAGGACACCGCCAACCGCTGATCCAATTGAGATACCAATTTGCAAGGCCGATGTATTTAAGCTTTGCTGAATATCAGACGTCACAGGATCTGTTTGAATCAAATAACTCTGCAAGGCAGGCGTTAATGCCCAGCTAAGCGCTCCCCATAGGACAACCATGATCATAAAGAGGACAAACACACCCGCTGTATAAGGAATGATAAACATCACAACTGCAAACGCGATTGTCACCAGCAAAATGGCTTTCCCTGAACCCAGCTTGTCACTAAGCCAGCCGCCAAACCCATTCCCGCCAATAGATGCAAGCCCAAAGACCAAATAACAAATACTAATCCAGAACGGGGTCATATGCAGAACTTCCATTAAAAACGGAGTGAAATAAGAATAAAGCATATAATGACCTGCCAGCATAAACAAACTAATCAAGTGTGCACTAAAAATTTTCGGATGCCCTAAAGAACGTATTTGCTCTCTAAGAGGTGTCACTTTTTCAACAGGCATTTTCTCCAATAGGAAATAGATCAGCACCATCGATATCGCTGATAAAATACTGATTCCTAAAAACATCACTCTCCAGCCAAAGCTCTCTGTAATAAAAATACCGATCGGTACACCGAGAACAAGTGAAGAACTAATCCCAATAAAAATCAGCCCTAATGCCTTCGCACGATGCGCTGGTTCCACCAATTTAGCAGTGATCGTCAGTGACAACACCACGACAAGCGCTGTACTCATTGCGATCAATACCCTAGAGATCATGACAAGGGCAAAAGTCGAACTAAAATATGTGAATACATTCCCTATTGTAAACACCAATAACGCGATTAGATAAAGACGCTTTCGTTCAATTTTAGCTGT
This sequence comes from Bacillus sp. MZGC1, assembly GCF_002998605.1. Classification (NCBI taxonomy): domain Bacteria; kingdom Bacillati; phylum Bacillota; class Bacilli; order Caryophanales; family Bacillaceae; genus Bacillus; species Bacillus sp. MZGC1. Next base: position 49,049 of record NZ_PVRE01000004.1, on the reverse strand, counting down.
GGCAGTCAGCAGCACAGGTGCTGAAATGGCATACACAATGGCAAATACGGTGATAAGCTGCCCAGCTGTCGCAAGAGATACATTCAAATCCTCTGCAAGGCTTGGCAAAATGCCCCCGACCACAAGCTCAACTAATCCAACCGCAAAAGTAGAAACGGCTAATAAATATACTCTCCAGTTCATGTCTAACATCCCTTCTCTATATCATCGCTTTCACTTTTGATACAGGGCGCAGACAAACAAAAAAACCCTGATTACAAAAAAGGAAAGCGCGCTTTTGTAATCAGGATTTATCGGATCCTGGTAGAAACCCTCAAACCATATTATTGAGGTTATACAAGTCTATTTTTTTCTTCAAATATATTAGCATAGCCTTACATAACTGGCAAGCTGTAAAAATAGGAAATGACTGCAAATTCACGATCAAACAAAGCACTCAGAACAGCATGAAAAGAAACCCCAGTACAACTTGCTTTCTCCTGCATTTACAGGTAAACTGATGAAAAATCAACGAACATTGATCAACGTAGATCTGGAATAGTAGCTTGAATTGACCTTTAACAGAGAGGGAACCGTGCTGAGAAGTTCCTACTGACATCTTCAAGTGAACCTGCCGATTTAGTTCTGTTTCATACAGCGGTTCATACCGTTATCATGATCGAGTGTAAAGCTGTGCTTTAAATTAGGGTGGTACCACCAGGAATGGTCCCTAACTTAAAGCACAGCTTTTTTGTTTTTACAAAGGAGGAACATGCAATGTCAAAGAAACAATTTGTTGAAAAAATCACAAGCATGGAAGACGACTTTGCCCAGTGGTATACAGATGTTGTCACAAAGGCACGCCTCGTCGATTATTCAAGCGTCAGAGGCAGTATGATCATTCAGCCATATGGCTTTAAAATTTGGGAGAATATTCGCGACGAACTTGACCGCCAAATCAAAGAAACAGGGCATGAGAATGTGTATATGCCGCTCTTTATCCCAGAGAGTCTGCTCCAGCAAGAAAAGGATCATATCGAAGGCTTTGCTCCTGAAGTGGCGTGGGTGACACATGGCGGTGATTCGGAATTACAAGAAAGACTCTGCGTCAGACCAACCTCTGAAGTGCTGTTCGCCGAGCATTATAAAAACATCATTCACTCCTATCGTGATTTACCGAAGCTATATAACCAATGGGCCAATGTCGTCCGCTGGGAAAAGACAACACGTCCATTCCTTAGAACCCTTGAATTCCTCTGGCAGGAAGGGCACACTTGTCACGAGACTGAGCAAGAAGCGATTGAAGAAACAGAAAGAATGCTCCATATCTATGCGTCTATTTGTGAAGAGCTTCTAGCGATCCCTGTCATTAAAGGCAGGAAAACAGAGAAAGAAAAATTCGCTGGCGCCCGCTTCACCTATACAGTCGAAAGTCTGATGCATGACGGAAAAGCCCTGCAAACGGCCACTTCTCACTTCTTCGGAAACGGATTTGCCAAAGCATTTGGCATCGAATTCTTAAACCGCGAAGGAAAACTAGAGCATGTCCAGCAAACCTCTTGGGGCTTTACGACAAGAATCATCGGTGCCATGATCATGGTGCACGGTGATGACAGAGGACTCGTCCTTCCGCCAAACATTGCGCCAGCCCAAGTGCGAATCGTGCCAATCGCCTCTCATAAAGAAGGCGTACTCGATCATGCCTACGAGTTGAAAGATCGACTCACCCGCATCGCACGTACTGACATCGATGCAAGTGATAAACAGCCAGGCTGGAAGTTCAACGAATGTGAAATGCAGGGCATCCCTCTACGTGTCGAAGTAGGACCAAAGGACATCGAAAAAGGACAGGTGATGCTCGCAAGACGAGACACTGGTGAAAAGCAAGCTGTCACATTAGATGCACTTGAACAAACCATCACATCCACGCTTGAAGACATTCAACGGACAATGTACGAAAAGGCGAAAGAACGATTACATGAAAAAACATCAAAAGCTCACACAATTGAAGACATTGAGCACATTCTTTCAGAAGAAAACCGATTGATTAAAGCCATGTGGTGCGGTGACGAAGCCTGTGAAAACGACATTAAAGAAAGAACAGGGGCGACCTCACGCTGTATCCCATTTGAACAGGAATCCGTTTCAGACACATGTGTCTGCTGCGGAAAGCCTGCATCTGATATGGTCTTCTGGGCGAAAGCTTATTGAGAATCGAAACGAAAGAGAAGCATCCTTTACGATGCTTTTTTTTTGTTAAAAAGACCCAAACACCCATTGACCTCACCTGCACGATCCCCTATAATTCATATTAATATAATCGGTTTTTAAGACTTTAACTGGAGTGGTGATATATGAAGCGCTGGCCCTCACTGTTTGCCGAACGCTGCCCTAAATGTAAAACAGCATTAGAAGTCTCTAAGTCCAATGCCCTGCAAGGCAAAGTCGTGAAAACATGCCCCAACCTTCATTATCAAAAAGAGTTTCATCCAGCCCTTGAAACATATATCGAGCACGATGACGTCAAATAAAAAAGACCAACACGCTTTGTTGGTCTTTTCTTTATAATAAATCCAGCCAAATTTTGACCGCTGTCGCCGTAATCATCACAGCAAGTGCCCATTGTAAGTAGACGGCGTTGATTTTCTGACCGACCTTAGCACCAATCGGAGCGGCTATTAAACTTGCCAGCATCAGCACAACCGCAGGAAGAAGCATGACTTGACCCGTCAATACCTTTCCAGTCGATGCACCGATCGCAGATAGAAACGTAATCGCAAGTGAGGACGCAATCGTCATCCGGACAGGAATTTTTAAAATAGACAGCATCACCGGTACCAATATAAATGCTCCACCCGCGCCTAGCACCCCGGAAACACTGCCAATCACAAAGGCAATACCTGCCGCAAGCCCTTTATGAAAAGTGACTTCTCCCTCTGAGTCTGCACGCTGTCCCTTTTTTGGGATCAGCATAAGGATCACAGCCACTACCGCGAGCAATCCATAGACGAGATTCATCCCATTCTCTGGCATAAAGTGAGATACATAACTGCCTAATAAGCTGCCCGCCAATATACTGCTCCCCATATATAAAATCAACGACCGATGTAAATACCCGCTTTTTCGGTAGGCCAATACCCCACCGAGCGTCGAAAAAAGCACTTGAATAGCGCCAATTCCTGATACCTCGTGAGCCGATAGTGCCATCACACCGACCAGTGGCGGGATATAAAGCAGCATAGGATAGTTGATCACAGATCCCCCGATCCCCACCATTCCTGATAAGAAGGAACCAATACATCCGATGATAAAAAGTGTAATCAAAAACGCAAAATCCACGCTGGTCTCCTCCTTTGCAAAAGGAAAAGGGGATCTTCAGCAGATACCCCTAACATCCTTTAGGACCCTTTTCTCACCCAGAACTTCAGCACATGTCCTTCATCCGTCTGCGTGATCAATTCATGTCCGCTTGACTTCGCCCATGCTGCCAAGTCAGCTTTAGCTCCTTTATCTGTTGCATGTATTTCTAAAACTTGACCTTCCGCCAAGTCGTTCATTTTTTTCTTTGTTCGAATAATCGGCATTGGGCATGCAAGCCCTGTGACGTCTAACATTTGATCTGATGTCATTTCGTTGTTCCTCTCCTCTTATTTTATTGGACATTACCGAATCGCACAACGGTTTGGACCAATTTCCATTTCACGCTGCGCTTCATCGTCTGGGCTCAGCTTCCCCATATTGGTTTGACGAATGTCTTGATAGGCGTTTGGTTGTGCAGGTAGGTTCTTCGTGACCATTTCTCTAAATACGGCTTCATCATCAATATTCAGTCCATGATTTTCTTCAAATAGAACGCCTAGCTCCTTCCAAACGCTTCCGTCTTCATTAACTTCATCCATGATCATGAAATGCGCTGGCAACACAATCAATTCTTTTGAAAGTGCGCCATATCGGTCATATAGGGTTTCTCTCAAATCACCTACCCAGTCCTCCGCCATTCCAGCGAGGTCGGGTCTTCCAATCGAATCCACGAACAAAATATCACCTGAAAGAAGATATTGATCATCCACGATAAAAGATGTTGACCCAATCGTATGCCCCGGCGAGTAAAGGGGGTGAATATCAATGGAAGCCGCTCCAATCGTCATCCGCTGCCCTTCTTCAAGACGGTGATATTCAAAGATCACCTCTTCTGCATCTTTTGGCGGCAGCCAGTAGCTGGCACCAGTCTGTTCAGCCAGTCTTTTCCCGCCAGAAATATGATCCGCATGAAGATGAGTATCCAACACTTGCGTGATAGAGACATGATGTTTTTTAGCAAAACGGGTATAGATATCCGTCATTCTAGCTGCATCTACAATTGCGGCTTCTCCATTCGACATGATCATATAAGACAGACATCCCTTGCCCATACGCACAAATTGATACAGCTCTCCACCGCCGGTTAAATCCCCGATCTTCACTGGCTCTAGATGCTCGCTCCACGCCTTCATACCGCCTTCTAAATAATGGACCGTTCTGCCCGTCTCTGACAGCATCTCCGCCACCATGATAGAGGAGCCTTCCTTGGCACAAACCACCAACACTTCACGGTCATAAGGAATGTGAGATAAAATGCCCTCTACTCCTTCAAGGAGATCAAAATAAGGCACATTCATATGAACGATTGCTTCCCCTTCGATCTTCCAATCCTGAACATCCGCTTGATTTCGCACATCTAGCAAAAAGAGCGGTTCTTTGTTCACGATCTTTTTTGTTAACTGCTCTGCGTTCATCGCTTTTACCGTCATGTTCCATTCAGCTCCTATTTTTCAATCGCTCCTGTCCAGCTATTCATGCCTGGCACGATGTTCACCAATTGATGAAATCCTTTTTCTTTTAACTTTTGCGCAGCTAATTCACTTCTTCTGCCTGAGTGACAGATCAGGTAAATGTCCGTCTCCCGGCTCAATTCCTCCGCACGTTGTTCAACCTCACCAAGAGGAATATGAACAGCTCCTGGAATATGCCCCGCCTCGTATTCATCCAGCTCTCGCACATCTAAAATAAACAAAGATGGATCTTCTTTTACTTTCTGTTGAAAAGTCTCCAAAGACATTTCCGAAATCATGGACTTCCCTTCTTTCTCTTGTTCTCCGCCCTTACGAATCAAATGATGAAGCACCTGGCCTTCTACTTTTGTTCCTAAAAATTCGTGGCCTGCACTTTTTGACCATGCCGCTAGATCCGCTGCTGATCCTTTATCAGTGGCTTGCACTTCAAGCACATCGCCTGGCAAGAGCTCATTCATTTGTTTTTTTGTTTTTACAATCGGCATCGGGCATGCCAGTCCTTTTGCATCTAAAATGACAGTTGGTTGCTGCATGTCTTCTCCTCCTTTAAATAGGGGTAGGGGTATATTTTATTGCGCATTTAATGCCAAGCATTCATGCCACCCTTGATGTTTGTAATCTGAGTAAATCCCTGCTTCTTCAATATTTTCGCCGCCTGCATACTTCTCATTCCGCTTTGACATATCACATAGACCTCTTCATTTTTCTCAAGCTGAGAAGCTCGTTTCTTCAAATGAGACAACGGGATGTTTTGAAAGCCTTTGATATGATTTGTTTGAAATTCACTAGAAGATCGCACATCAATGAGCTGTTGACCTTTGCTTTTCAGCTTCTTTTTCATATGAGCTGCATCCATTTGCTTCACACCTCGTACCGGCAGAAAGCGGCTCACGAGTAATCCAATCACGATGATGAGTAAAATCGTCTGCATCATCCTGCTTCACCTCCCTAGATAAATAAATTCACACGTCCGATTTCAGCTTCTGCTAAATATGCCGCTACACCAGCATATTGAATATCATTTAATAACTCTTTCTCCTGTAATCCTAAAAGGTCCATCGTCATTGTACATGCCACGAGGTTAATATCCTGCTCCTTCGCCATCTCAATAAGCTGCGGCAAGGTCATGGCGTTGTGCTTTTTGATCACATGCTTGATCATTTTCGGCCCCATTCCTGCAAAGTTCATCTTGGACAGCCCCATACGATCAGCACCGCGCGGCATCATTTTGTCGAACATTTTTTCTAAAAATCCTTTTTTCATCGGTACCATCTCATCCTTACGCAAGGCGTTCAGCCCCCAAAACGTATGGAAAATGGTCACCTCATGATCATAGGCTGCTGCACCATTGGCAATAATGTAAGCTGCCATCGCTTTATCATAATCTCCACTGAATAACACAATCGTCGTGCGTTTTTTCTGTTCTTCCATTCTGCTCCTCCTTCAATAATTACCTATAGGGGTATATAGAAAATAAAAAATATACATATACCGGTAAGGGTATATTACATCAAGTAAAAAAATCCGTCAACCACCAAAGGCTGAGGAATTTCTTACCGGCTTTTCACCAATAGCTCAACTGCCTCTTTCACAAGACCTTCCGTATCCTTGCCTTGTTCAAGACTTTCACGAACACATTGCTCAAGATTTGTACTCACAATCACACCCATTGCCCGATCAATGGCATTACGTGATGCAGACAGCTGCGTCACCACCTCGCGGCAATCCTTGCCTTGCTCCATCATCGCAAGAACCCCTTTAATCTGCCCTTCAATCCGGCGAAGACGGTTCTTCATCTGCTGATTATATTCCATGAATAAGCACTCCTTTCTAATCTTTGTATGAACAGATAGTATACCCTAAGAGGTATTTCGTCAAACATGATGATTGTATTAAAAAGAGAGTTACTGAGATGAATGTCACAGCAATTCCTCATGTTTAAGTACTTCCTCCCTCCTTTGAACGGATAAAAATGTAGATTTCAAACCTATAGGACAATGCACACTTTTACAATATCATTCTATTTCCGTATTACTTATTAAATCATACTTGGATAAGTATATTCCTCCAACTATCAAAAGAATAATACAAAGAAAAGGTACTATAATTAGTGTCATAGTAATTGAGACAACTGGAGATAAACCAAACATAGGATGCCTAATCAGCATAAATGCATTTCCAAGTAGCATTGGGTTGTCTGAGAAAATGGAAAGAAATAGTATGCAGATACAGACTATGAAACTATAAATTGTTTTAAAAATTAATGATAATAAAGCAAAGATAAAAGTGAAAAGAAATGTCCCAGCTATATTTAAGAGAATTGAATAAACAATAATTTGACTATAAGAGAATTGAAAAGAGGAATATCTTAAAATACTTTCGCCGTAATCTGTCAAATTATTTACTGTACCCCCACTCAACTTCCATACAAAACAGGTTAAGGACAATATTAATATGTAAAAGATCAATATTGCAGTACAACAAAATAATAGTTTGCTTACCCATAATTTAAATATTGACTTTGTTCTAACTCTAATAAAGGCACTATGGGCAAATAGATCTTCTTTTATAAAAGTATTTACCAATATTGCACCACTTAATTGAAATATAATCCATCCAAAAGGAAATTCAATTGTTTGTTGTTCGACAAGTTCAAAGGGAACACCCGTAAAGGTTTTACCAATAATATCCCAAAACGCAACATTACTTTTAGATAAGCTAATATGCAGAAAGTAAAGGTAGTATAGAAAATTAAATAAGCCTAGAATAACTATAATGATAAAGATCTTTGCAGTTCTATGAAACCCAAGAATCATATCTCTTTTAAAAAGTAATAATAAACCAATCATGTATAAAACCCTCTCTTATCAACTAACTAGAACATAGCATAACATAACGTTTAAGTTAAAAAAATGCAAAAAAAGGTGTATTTTTCTTTATTTTATTGTATAATCTTCACGTACCGGTACAAATTATGGTTTTAGTGGTGAAAATAGTGAAAAAGATATTTACATTTTTTTTAATTTTATTAATGATATCTTTGATTAGTGCTTGTCAATCAAATAAGTTCAATAACACAATAAAAGACAAAGCTCCAGATCCTTCTGTAAGTATAAAAGATTTGGATAATAGTACAAAGGATGAACCAAAACTATTCTATTTTGATACTGAACAAAAGCAAAGTCTTTTCAAAGTTATATTTTGGGAAAACCTGAAAGAGGACCTTTATTATCAAGGTCAGATTAAGAATAATGATGTCGCAATTGAGAATGTTTTCAAAGGAGAGGACCTCGAAGTTGGACCACTTCCTAAAAATTACGAATTAGCGATGACCTTTAGTCAAAAAGAACCTACCCCAACAAAAATTTTAGGAAAATTGAAAGATGATAGGGGTATTACACATCAATGGGAGCAATCTTATGATATCCCAGATGCTGATCACGATTTTTTAATTAATTTACCAAGATTCAAAGGTCAGAAAGCAGAAATAGCATTAAGAATGATTTGGCTAAATAAAGATAATAATTGCATAGGTGTTGCAGATAAATATTTTGTTGTAAGTAAACAGTGAGGAGAAGACCGTTGAAAAATAAAATAATCATTACCCTAACTTTAATTCTAGGAGTAACCTTTTCTACTATAGGAATTGTGCATGTCTATGCAGGAGAACCAAGTGGCAACTATAAAGATACTAATTATAATTTTAGATTTCTAAAAGGAAATCCATATGATGAGACAACATCTAGAACAAAATTTACTAAATCTTGGTATTATATGAACAGTGAAAAGAATAATACTTCTTATGTAGCCTGGGCCAGATCTAAAGGAAAAGATGTTTCAGATGGCCACTATTATACAATTAAGAAAAATTATAAAGGAGTACAACTCCTATACAATTTGGCAGTTGAAAAAACATTCTTGGGAATAGGATATCCGCCTGTTTCGATTGGTGCTAAGAAGAATGCAGCTGGTTATGCTAATGGCGTATGGAGTCCCGATTACGATAAAAAAAGCCCTTGATTCTATTAGGCTTTTTAAAATCAAAAGAGAACTATATGACACAGCGACTCAGAATTAACTGAGTCGCTTCTACATTTATTTTTAAATAAACGAAATGGAGAGATACATGTTTTATTTGCTTATATTACGATTAATAAAACGCCCATCTTTTTACATATCATTAGCCATTGGAGCAATTCTAGCAATTGCATATTTTTGGACAGAAGAAATGCCACTAAAAGAACATTTAGAACTTACTGGAGGAATTTCTTTTACCCCTTATACAAAATGGATGGGGATTGGTGGAATATCAGATTATCCAGCACTTTACATGTTCTTATTACCAATTTTAGCAACACTTCCATTTTCAGATCTGTACTCAAGAGATCGATCAACTGGTTTTATTCGCTTTTTAATGATTAGAGGAAAACAAAAACAATATTTCTTTAGTTTGTTTCTTATAAACTTTTTAGCAGGTATGCTCACAGCTGTCTTTCCTCTATTATTAAATATTTATTTGTCTTTCATGAGACTTCCAAATATAAAACCTGATAGAGCGATTAACAATGAGATGCCTTTAGACTCTGATAATACTTTCTTACCAGATCTATATTATACACATCCCTTTGTTCATATGCTTTTATATGTCATATTGATTGGTATTTTCTCTGGTATGTTCGCAAGTATAGCTTTGGGATTTGGAATGTTTATTAAAAAATCATTTGTTGTTCTAATTACACCTTTTGCAAGTTTATATGTCATAAACATGGTACTTTCAACACTAGGGCATCAGGAAATGATATCAACAAGCTTCTTGCAACAACAGGCTACAGATGGTGTGAGTCTAGCAAGTCTTGTTTTACACTTGTTTATCGGATTTATGTTAAGTTTTTCATTATACATTCTAGGGGTTAAAAAGAATGTTATTCGTTAAAGAACTACATATCGTTTTACTCGACATATACCGTTATAAAGTGCGATTATTCATCTGGTTTTTTTGTTATTTGCTCTGTATTTTATATTTAGTCAAAGAAAGTATACCGCAACATGGAATAATGGGAATACCACAATCTTTAAATTTATTTTTCTCTTCCTATACATTTATTTTTCCAGTATTACCTCTTTTTCTAATGTTTTTTTCATTTGGAATCGTACCTTTTTTTGACTCTTCTCGTTTTGTTCGTTATCAAAAAAGAGAAAGAGTATTTTTATCGTTATTATTACGTGTCTTTTGGATCTGTCTAATATTCACTCTCATATACCTAATCGGTGGTTCCCTTCTGGGTGGCTTCCTGTCAGGAAGGTGGGACAACGTTTGGCTGTCTACAAAAGGCGCTCCGTACTTAAACTATGGCGATCAACTACCTTTAGATGAATATTTTTCATCTAATATCATGTTAATTAGATATCTGATTACAAGTTTATTGGTATTCTATCTGATCGGACTATTTGTTGTGGTTTGCTATTTGTTAAGTAAAAATTATATATACAGCTTTATTATCATTTCATCTACTGTGATTCTTGATAAAATGCTTAATATTTATTTTGGCTTTTCTTTCATTAATGACTCTCTGTCATTAGAAATGACATCTTGGCTTATACCAGGTTTATTTTCTAGAATGATTTATTTATTTAGTGGTTTTGGATTACTTTTTACTTTTCTTGCATATAAAATTTTTATCAAACAAGATTTTTTAAATGATTACGGCATTGATCATGAAAAAGAATGTTAATCGAGGTGAAACTCATGTCAGAAGAATATATTAAAATTGAGGCATTAAACAAATTTATTAAAAAAAACCAAGTCCTTAAGAATATTAACTTATCATTAAAAAAGGGGAATATTTATGGTTTTCGTGGACCTAATGGATCCGGAAAAACAATGTTATTTCGTGTATTATCCGGATTAGTAAAACCAAGTGATGGAAAAGTCACTGTAGGTGGGAAACAATTACACAGAGACATCTCATTTCCCGAAAATGTTGGAATATTAATAGAGTATCCTGGTTTTATCCCAGAATATACTGGTTTTGCTAACCTAAAATTACTCTCTATGATTCAGAATAAAATTAACGATAACGAAATTTCTGCTGTGCTTTCTCGTGTAGGGCTTGATCCAAATGACAAAAGAAAGTTTAAAAAGTATTCACTTGGAATGAAACAACGTTTGGGAATAGCTCAAGCAATTATGGAAAAACCGGATTTGCTCATTTTAGATGAACCTACTAATGCTTTAGATGAGAAAGCAGTCGAAATAGTACATCAATTACTCGTAACATTAAAAAATGAAGGTAAAACAATTTTAATTGCTAGCCACGATAAAGAAACTCTTCAAAAGGTTTCAGATACGATTTATGATATTGAATCTGGTGAAATTATAAAAGAAACGATTGTTAATAGGGATAAAGAAAAATGAGAAAAAAAGTAATAGTAATTTCAGTGATGACTATAATTTTTATCTTAATCAGCATGCTCCGCTATCAACAAGTGAATAGTGAATACTCCAACTATAAAGTAACAGAAAAAAACCTTACGACAAATGAAACATTTGAATTTCTAAAAATAAGTCATACGTTTAAAAAAGCTAAGAAAATTAATACCATTGATGAAATGAGAAATAAAATAACAGAATACCGCATACCATTTACATTAAAAAATAAAACAAACGATAAACTACCCCTCCATCCTGAATTTTATAGAATGATGAGGGGAGAGGAAGAAACCCAGACAATAGATTTTATTAATAATAAAACAGGGAAAAGAATTAAAGATATAAATCCTCATCAATATATAAGCGGTATAGTCACCTTTACATTTGGAAATAATGGTGAGAGAAATTTAAAAACTCCTAAACTCCATATGATTGGGAGCGATGGAGTATCAGTTGAGAAATTCATTGTGGAAATTGACTACTTCAAGTAACATATACTATTCATATCAAAAGAAATACATCCTATTGTCCTCTTCTACTTTAAGAGGATTTTTTTTATAAAAAGACGAATTCTCACTAAAGGAAAAATACACAGTAAAATAATACATGAAAGCAGGTGACCCATGCCAAACAACCAAACACCCAATCCACTCATCAAAGAAAAATCACCATACCTCCTTCAACACGCCCACAACCCAGTTCACTGGTACCCGTGGGGGCAGGAAGCCTTCGACAAAGCCAAACGTGAAAATAAGCCAGTGCTTGTCAGCATCGGTTACGCCACTTGTCACTGGTGCCACGTCATGGCCCACGAAAGCTTTGAAGATCAGCAAGTTGCTGATATCTTAAATGAGCATTTCATTTCAATCAAAGTCGATCGTGAGGAGCGTCCAGATATCGACTCGATGTATATGTCTGTTTGTCAGATGATGACGGGGCAAGGCGGCTGGCCGTTGAACGTGTTTGTCACACCTGATCAAAAGCCTTTTTATGCGGGAACGTATTTTCCAAAAAGAAGTGCTTACGGACGCCCTGGCTTTATCGAGGCACTGACACAACTCTTGGACGCATATCACAACGATCGCGATCATATCGAATCATTGGCAGAGAAGGCGACAAATAATCTGCGGATCAAAGCAGCAGGGCAGACAGAGAATACGCTCACCCAAGAGGCGATCCACAAAGCCTATTATCAGCTCATGAGCAGTTTTGATACGCTGCACGGCGGATTCGGCTCTGCGCCAAAATTCCCTGCACCTCATATGCTTTCATTCTTGATGCGCTATTACGAATGGACTGGGCAGGAAAATGCGCTATATGCAGTCACGAAAACATTAGATGGAATCGCAAATGGTGGTATATACGACCACGTCGGCTCAGGTTTTTCTCGTTATTCAACAGACGAAAAATGGCTTGTGCCGCATTTTGAAAAGATGCTGTATGATAACGCCTTGCTCATGGAGGCTTACACAGAAGCGTATCAGCTTACTCAACAGCCTGAGTATGAAAAGCTTGTCCAACACCTGATCCACTTTATTAAACGAGATATGATGAATCCGGGCGGCTCCTTTTATTCAGCGATAGATGCAGATTCTGAGGGGAAAGAAGGGCAATATTACGTTTGGTCAAAAGACGAAATCATGGCTCATTTAGGCGAGGACCTTGGCGCTTTATTCTGCGCTGTCTATCACATCACAGAAGAGGGGAACTTTGAAGGGGCGAACATCCCTCATACTATTTCCACCTCTTTTGATGACATCAAAGCCTCTTTTTCGATTGATGACCATACGCTTCAGTCTAAGCTGCAAGAAGCCCGGCACATTTTACAATCTGTCAGACAGCAGCGACCCGCACCGCTTGTCGATGACAAGGTGCTCACATCTTGGAATGCGCTGATGATCTCTGCGCTCGCCAAAGCAGGAAGGGTATTCGGTGCAGAGGAAGCCATCCGCATGGCGAAGCAGGCGATGTCTTTTCTAGAAACACACCTCGTCCAACATGAGCGGCTCATGGTCCGCTATAGAGAAGGTGACGTGAAGCATCTTGGCTTTATCGAGGATTATGCGCATATGCTTTCTGCCTATATGTCCTTATACGAAGCAACCTTTGAACAAGAATGGCTGGAAAAAGCCACAACAGTAGCTGAGAACATGTTTGAGCTGTTTTGGGACAAGGACAAAGGGGGCTTTTTCTTCTCAGGATCAGATGCGGAAGCGCTCCTCGTTCGAGAAAAAGAAGTGTACGACGGCGCCATGCCTTCTGGTAACAGCACCGCACTCAAGCAGCTTCTCACGCTAAGCAGACTGACCGGACGTCAGGACTGGCTAGACACATTAGAGCAGATGTTCAAAGCCTTTTATGTCGATGTCTCTTCCTATCCAAGTGGGCACACAGCGTTTCTGCAAGGGCTCCTTGATCAATATGCAACAAAAAGAGAGATCATCATTCTTGGGAAAAATGGCGACCCTCAAAAAGAACGGCTTTTACAGGCGCTTCGGAAACGATTCATGCCTTTTGATATCATATTGACCGCCGAAACTGGACATGATCTAGCACAAATCGCACCTTTTGCAAAAGATTACAAAACAATCGACGACAGGATCACTGTTTATATTTGTGAAAACTACAGCTGCCGCCAGCCCATTACCAATATTGACGAGGTGATGGGGCAATTATTCCACGATTGAGCTTGTCATAAGATGACTGTGAGAAGACAAAATGAGGACAAACAGATAAAAAACATGTCAATCCGCTAACAAATCGGCTGTAAGGTTTTATTTTTCCTAAAAAACGGTTAGAATGCGCACTAGACGTTCTCATACCGAAGGGAGAGAAAATGATGAAAAAGATATCATATACACTCATCGCTTGTCTGTTATCTGTTGGGCTTGCAGCTTGCTCGTCAAACGATGCGAAACAAGATAAGCAAAACGATTCAGCCAAAAGCAAAGAAACAACACAGGCTGACCAAAAAGAGCAGCAAAAGCAAATGGAAGAGATGCAAAAGAAATTAGACGCACAAAAAATCGATGATCAAAAGGTCGTTGCGACCGTCAACCAAGACAAAATCACAGGCAGTGAATATAATAGCGCTCTATCAACCATTCAAGGGCAGCTTCAGCAATCAGGGCAAGACCCAACATCTAAAGAAGGCGCAAAAGCAGTCAAGAAACAAACCATTGATGCGCTCGTAGGTCAAGAGCTCATCCTGCAAGATGCTGAGAAAAAGGGCATCAAAGCCTCTGACAAGCAGGTAGATAAACAGCTAAAAGAAGAAAAGAAACAATTCAAAGACAACGCTCAATTTGAAGAAGCTCTTAAGAAAAGCGGACTCACAATGGATCAGCTGAAAAGTGACATTGCCGACAGCATCAAATACAGCCAGTATGTCGACAAAGAAATCAAATCAGCCTCCGTCTCTGAAAAGGACGTCAAAGCGTACTATGATCAATACGCTGATGAAATGAAAAAACAAAAGCAAAAAGCACCTGAATACAAAGAGGTTAAATCACAAATTAAAAAACAGCTAGAATCTCAAGAAAAGCAGAAAGAAGTACAAAAAGAAATTGAAAAACTAAAGAAATCTGCGAAAATTAATGTATCTCTGTAACAGCTAAGAAAAATCCGCCATTGTGCGGATTTTTTTCGTTACTTGACGAACTGTTTTTCCAAAATAATGACAAAAGCCTCATCATAAACGTCTCTTCCATCCGATATGATGGGAGTACAAAAGAAAGCGCTATCAATTCTTTTGTCTCTTAAAAAGTACAAGATCAAACGCCGATCTCGTACTTTTGCTTCAGTCAATCGGACAACTACAGGAGGAGGATCTTTATGTTCAAATGGTTTAAACCCGCTCCGCATATCGACAGGCTCGATGATGCCAAAACAGATGAGACGTATAAGCGGCTGCGGCTGCAAGTCTTTTTAGGCATTTTTATCGGGTATGCGGGCTACTATTTGCTGCGGAAAAATTTCGCTTTTGCTATTCCTTATCTACAGGAAGAAGGGTTCACGAAAAGTGAATTAGGCTTTGTACTCGCAGCTGTCTCTATCGCCTATGGCTTTAGTAAATTCATCATGGGGATGATCTCAGACCGCTGTAACCCAAGATACTTTTTAGCCACCGGACTCTTTCTTTCAGCCCTTATCAATATCCTATTTGTCTCATTTCCATGGGTGACGTCAAGTGTATGGATCATGTTCTTATTCATGTTTTTAAACGGCTGGTTCCAAGGCATGGGGTGGCCGCCATGCGGACGGACGATGGCACATTGGTTTTCGGTTAGTGAACGTGGAACGAAAATGTCCATTTGGAACGTCGCTCACAATATCGGCGGGGGAATTCTTGCACCGCTCATCACCTTAGGGATCGTGCTGTTTGCGACGTGGAAAAGTATCTTTTTCTTCCCTGCCATCATTGCCATTATCGTCTCCTTCGTGATCATTCTTCTCGTCCGGGATACCCCGCAATCCACTGGTCTTCCGCCAATCGAGGAATATCGCAATGACTATCCGGCACAGCAGTATGAAGATCAAGAAAAAGAATTAACAGTGAAAGAGATTTTATTTAAGTATGTACTCAACAATAAATTCCTTTGGTATATCGCCATTGCCAATGTCTTTGTGTACTTCGTCCGTTACGGTGTCGTTGACTGGGCGCCGACCTACTTAACAGAAGCAAAGGGCTTTTCACCAGAGCATTCACGCTGGTCTTATTTTCTTTATGAATATGCAGGCATTCCGGGGACATTGTTGTGCGGCTGGATCAGCGACCGATTCTTTAGAAGCCGCCGTGCACCAGCGGGCGTCCTCTTTATGGCTGGGGTATTAATTGCGGTGCTCGTTTACTGGTTAAACCCTGCTGGCAATCCAATGGTCGATAACATCGCCCTTATCAGCATCGGCTTTTTGATTTACGGACCTGTCATGCTCATTGGACTTCAAGCCATTGACCTTGCTCCTAAAAAAGCGGCTGGCACTGCGGCCGGACTCACTGGCTTCTTTGGCTATATTGGCGGCTCTGCCTTTGCCAATGCAATGATGGGCGTCGTCGTGGATCATTACGACTGGACAGGAGGCTTCATTTTACTGGTTGGTTCTTGTGTGCTTGCGATTGTCTTCCTGGCGATGACATGGAATACAGGGAAGCGCGTAGAGCAGGCTTCATAAAAATCACATAAAAGATTCATATCCGCCCAACATGCCCTTTACATCTATTTCTTATGATGGAGGCAGTTACCGTAAAAGGAGGATAAAATATGAAGAAAAGTAGATTACTTGCTTTCGTGTTGCTCTCTTTTGCTTTACTGTCTTTTGCGTGGGTGCCGACCACCATATCGGCACATGAACATCTTTTATCTCCAGATCGTATTTTAACCGTTGCACACCGCGGAGCATCAGGGTATGCACCAGAGCATACCCTGGCTTCTTACAAACTCGCCACAAAGATGAATGCGGATTACCTCGAACTCGACCTTCAAATGACAAAGGATGGACATCTCATCGTCATGCACGATGAAACCGTTGACCGGACCACAAACGGAACAGGCTGGGTCAAAGACCTCACACTTGCCGAAATCAAACAGCTTGATGCTGGTACTTGGTTTAATGAAGTCAATCCCGACAGACAAAACGCCAACTATATCGGACAGCGAGTCCTCACATTAGATGAAGTGCTGCGATATTTCGGTAAACGAGAAAATTATTATATTGAAACAAAAAAACCAGACATCTATCCGCAAATGGAAGAAAAACTATTGGCGACCCTAAAAAAACATCATCTTCTCGGGAAACACACAAGAAAAGGGCAGGTCATTATCCAATCCTTTAGTCAAGACAGCCTGCTAAAACTACAGAAATTAGATCCACGCCTTCCCAAAGTACAGCTTTTAGACAGAACCCAAATGACGTCCATCACAGATGATCAACTCGACTTCATCAAATCTTATGCATTGGGTGTCGGACCGAATTTTAGAGCATTGACACTTGAAAACGTACAACAGGTCAGAAGCCACGGACTCCTCCTCCACCCCTATACGGTCAACAACGAAGCAGACATGACCCGTCTACTTCAATACGGCGTCACCGGTCTTTTCACCAACTTTCCAGATGTTTTTCAGCGTGTGAAAGCTTCACTTTAAACAAAAAGCCTTGCGGTCCATCCCGCAAGGCCTTTGATTATTTTACCGTTTGATCAGAAGAAGCTGTTTCGATCGGTTTCCGTTTCCCGATCCCAAAGACATAGAAGCTAAGCGCTACTAGAATCAAGAACCCAATGGCCACGATTAGAGAAATACGCGTATCCTGATTAATGAGCATAAATACAAGCACCATCAGTAAGAAACCGATTGTCAAATAATTAGAAAATGGCGCTAGCGGCATCTTGAATGGATGTTGATCAAGCGCAGATCCCTTCGCCTTTCTAAAGCCGATATGACTAATCAAAATCACAAACCAAGGCACCATACCAGGAAGTACACTCGCACTGTACACATAGACGAAAATGTTTGGTGGAGCAACATAATTGAGGACAACTCCTATCGCTAAGCCAATCAGCACAGCGAATGTCCCAAAATACGGTACACCATTCTTCGAAATCTTGGTGAAGAAAGCAGGCGCCTGCCCATTCACACCTAATGTATAAAGCATACGACCCGCACTGAAAATACCACTGTTACAACCAGACATAGCTGCTGTAATCACGACGAAGTTAATAATACCAGCTGCTGCTGTAATCCCAATTTTCGCAAACGTCGCCACAAATGGACTGCCAAGGGTATTCAGCTGATCCCAAGGATACACTGTCACAATGACAAAGATCGCACCGATATAGAAAATCAAAATACGCCAGATGATACTTTTGATAGCATTGGTCAGTGTCTTTTGCGGATTTTGCGCTTCACCTGCTGTAATTCCAATCAATTCTACACCTTGATAAGCAGCAATGACGAGCGACAATGCAAACAAGAATCCGCTAAATCCACCTGTAAAGAACCCGCCATGCGCCCACAGATTAGACAATCCAATAGGTGTTCCGCCATTTCCAAATCCAAAGAAAATAATGCCTAGACCCGCAATGATCATCAAAATAATCGTCACAATCTTGATCATCGCAAACCAAAATTCGAACTCACCGAACGATTTAACCGAAATCAAATTGGCCGCTCCCAAAATAATCATCGCAATTAATCCTGGAATCCAAGCTGGCAGCTCTGGGAACCAATATTTCATATAAGCGCCTACTGCAATAATTTCCGACATCCCGACAATGACCCACTGGAACCAGTTACTCCAAGCTGTCATATAACCCGCAAGCGGATGAATATATTGGTGACCAAATGTAGCAAATGAACCTGTACTCGGTTCAACGTATAACATTTCTCCCATCGCACGCATAATAAAAAAGATAAAGATACCACATACTGCGTACGCGAGAAGAACCGATGGACCTGTCCATTGAATGGCCTTGGCTGACCCCATAAATAAGCCAACACCAATCGTGCCGCCGAGTGCGATCATTTGAATATGGCGGGCACTTAACCCTCTCTTTAATTCCTTTTGAGCCACTTTTCTTCCCCCTCATCAACAAACAACATAAAAAATAAAAATCAGAATGTTCATTCTGATTGAGAAACATCAATCTTTCGATGTATATTATCATAATAAATCTACCCTTAAAAAACAATTGTTTTTTTGAGGAAAACACTATTATCAAAATATTCCGACGATAAAAGAGATTCAAATTGTTTTATATTGATATATTGAATCAACGAGTGAAAGTCACCTTCAATGCTTATGACTTATTAGAAACTGACCGCCTCTTATATCAATCTCAAAGGATCGTAGTCCATTTTTATGCACCATTTTGCCCTTCTCTAGATGACAAGAAAAGTCATTCCGAAAAGCACCGGATCTTTTCTTTACATAACAAGTAAACCCATCATTTTCCGGTATCTCCACTTTGACATATGCTCCTGTTGAAGTAGATTTAAGTGAATCTAGCATCTTAGTAGAATGAATCTGCATCCTTCTACCTGTTACATGCAGATCAACGTCCGAAAAAGCACCCGTCAACTCAACTTTTGACGATGTGGCGTGCAGTAATAATCTCTGCGCGACCAGCTGCCGACTAGAAATAAGTCCACCTACTGTCTCTAAATGGAGATGTTTGATTTCACCTGATAGCATCGTCTTTCCAGAAGTTAAATGACAAGAGACATTTTCCACCTTCAGCCTCTCTGCCTGAAGATTTGTTCCTTTACAACGAAGAGATATGGACTGTAATTGTTGTTTAGGAAGATAAATAGCTACATCGGTTTTATAAAGGTGAAGCCCTAAGCTGAGTATTTTTTTTCGTCGATCTTGAATGACCAGCCGTCCATCTCTTACCTGATGATGCAGCAAATAACGTTGGGGAAAAGCTTGATTGGTCGTTTGACGAATGAATAGATAAGGATGATCATGATGATGAATACGCACCTCTCCCAATAGCCAATCCAGCGATAATTCTACGACCGATTCTTCAATTCGAACCGTATGCTCCACAATGTCTCCCTCCTTTTTTCAACGCGGCTCATCTCTCTTGAAGCCGGATGATACTGCCCCATAATTCCAAGATCACAATGAGAACGGCTGCGATCATGACTCCTGACAGAATGAAATTCATTTGATCATTTCCATAAAAAGCAATTAATAGGTTTCCTAAAACAGCACATAGAACAATCGCAGTCAGAATGGTCATGGAGGTAGATTTCTTCATTAACCCCACTCTCATCGCAATCATGCCAATACCGTTGATACAACAAGTAAACACTAGGTACGTTTTGATCACAGTGAACATCACATCAGCTGTCAGCGCATCCTGAACAAAGGGGAAGAACGTTTCAGTGACACTAAACACAACAAATGAGGGAATGATGCTACACAGCATTGCAATCGTAGAAAAGCACAGCATCCAGACCATTCTCGAAAGGAGTGATGCTTTCAGACTTGATGAATGAGGTTCATGCTCTTTCAATGCAGTCACCATCACTCGACAATACATCAAGGCTGTGACGATCGAAAAAAAGATCATCCATACTATACTGGTCAACAAATAGATATTCGGATATTGCTGAAAACCTATTTCCTGTTCAACCTGTGCAACAAACGCGACAAAATAAATAAACACCAGCAGTACAATGCTTGCAATCATACTAGATTGAATATAATGTTTCATATGGCTTTTTCTTAGCTCAAGTTTTATGAAGTGAAGCATAAGGCATCCTCCTATGAAATGAATTTTTCTTTTTGTCTTTTATCTGACCATTTAGGTTCCAGGCTGATCATATCCACCAATTCCAGCATAATGCGCTGTGACCTTTTGAATAAATAGATCACTCACTACATCCACTCCAAGCCCTTTCATCATCTGTTGTAAAAACAGCAAACGCTGACTAGTTTCCTGCTCATCACGAGCAAATAGTGTTGGATTCAGCCATATATTCACGAGAAGCATAAACACTTCTGCCACTTCACCAGGAAAAGCAGTCTTCATCGAACCATCATCAATTCCTTCTAGAATGAGCCTTTTAATTTTAAGCGCATCCTGATTTACTCCTGCCTTCATCCCTTCCACCACAAACTGCGGGTTTTTGATCTGATCAACTAAGATTCCATCAATTGAGTGAGACTGTGGATCTGCCACAAGCTTCTCTAAAATAAGCTGCAGCTTCTCTTTTGCATGAACTGCCTCTGTATGCTCAATCAGATCTTCAAGCTTCTCTGTCGCATGACGAAATTGCCGATCCATCACGGCACGTAATATTTCTTCCTTCGATTTGAAATGATGATAAATAGCACCCTTAGACATGTTCAATTCATGGATGATATCCTGCAAACTCGTCTTTTCAAATCCTTTTTCCTGAAACAGCTTCGTCGACACATCTAAAATTTGCTTGATTGTCTTTTCTGGATACTTATTTCTGGCCAAATGAAACGCCTCCTCTTACATACCGACCGTTGGTATGTATTTTAATCTACTTCATGATAAACTGTCAATATAGGTTCTTTATATAAAATAAATAAAAAAGACCGCTCACACGGTCTCCTCAAGCTCAAACTGTAAATTCACTGGAACATCTGGCAATGCAGAATCCTCCACCATATTGGTTGTAGGTGTCTTCTCATTCACTTCCTCAAATCGAAACCCATCTGCCCATACCGTTCCCTTGCCGCTGAGCAAGACACCAAAATGAATGGATTCACTGTGAGAAGGGATATCTAAAACAATCGCATATTGAAATGAAAATGAGAATATCCCACTATTTCAGGCACCTGCCCTAATACAGCTCATCCATCAAATGCGACTCAAAATAGAAAATCGCCTCTTGCGTGACAGACTATACATCATCTCGCTCACCTCTACTTGGTCATAATTGCGGTCATGATCTACTTTGAATAGATTCAGCTATTTTTCCTAGAACGCTTTCCTTTGATAAATAGCAGTAGAAAGCCCCCAAGACAGCAGGTAGATAAGCATAATCAGCACAGCTGACCCAGTATATAAAATAGGTATCGATAATTTCATGATAAAATCTGTGATCCCACTGAATTGCTCCGCTAAATAGGCAACAAATGGCGGTCCTATACCAGATAAAAGGATAAAGCCAATAATCACTGCCGTTGTGATATAGCCAGGCTTCAAGATATAAAACAATGGAAACGTACACGCCGCAAACAATAAAAACAGCCCGCTGCCAATCGCAATATCCGTCAGCGAAAACAGCTTCCCAAAAACAAATAAAGCAGCACTTGTCAGCCCGATTGCGATAATCATATAGAAAACGGCACCAAGATAACGTGATGCGATAATTTCTTTACGTGTATAAGGCAAAGAGTTTAATAGAATATTCGTTTCTGCCTTCTCATCGTACGCATATGTGTTAAAAGGTATGAAGAAACTAGCGACTAGAAAAATCAATGCCGGATGCGCATCCATGAGAATAAAAAATAAGATAAACGGAAGAAAAATAATCAGCTGCTTTTTCTGCAAAATCACATCACGCTTCATTAAATGAAACATGCGCCACCCCGCCTTTCAAATAAAACATGATATCCTCAAGCGACGCCGGTTCGATCACAACAGCGTCTCCAAAAATATGATTCACTTCACCGATCCGATCTGTTAATGCTTCAAACCCTGCTGCTGTACGCTGAATATGGACAAAAGCCTTTTCTGTGTCTCGATCCAACAAATCCAGGCTTCCCTTCACAAGCGCATAATTCTCCGCTACCTCATGAACCGACTGTTGAAAGACCAATTGTCCATTTTGTATAAACGCAATATAATCCGCAATCCGGTCTAAATCTGTTGTCATATGTGTTGAGAAAAATATGGTCCGGTTCTCATTAATCATTAACTCTTGTAACGTTCCTAACAGCTCTCTTCTAAAAACTGGGTCTAAACCGGCTGTTGGCTCATCCATGATAATCAGCTCTGCATGATGTGATAGCGCAATCGCAAGTGACGCCTTCATCTGCATCCCTTTTGAGAATGTTTTGATTGCTTTATGCAGGGGCAGGCCAAACTGTTCAATATATTGATGGAAAAGACGGTCATCCCAGCGTTTATAAGCAGGTGCCACAATCCGTTTAATGTCTTTTAAATTCAAACCTGGGAAAAAAACGTTGGCATCGTAAACAAAGCCGATTCGTTCCTTAATCTCTTTTTCATGGGTGTGATAATCTAATCCGAAAATCTTGACCTCACCTGAATCTGGTTTTAACAAATTCATGATCATTTTAATGGTGGTCGACTTACCAGCTCCATTTTCTCCAATAAACCCTGTAACAAAGCCTTTCTTGACCTGCAAATCGAGACTCTTAACTGAAAAGTCCTTGAATCGTTTTGATACTCCTTTGAATTCAATCACATGCTCCACTCTTCTCACTCCTCATACAAGAACTTTAATAACTGCTGCAATTCATCAAAAGATAAGCCTAATTCCTTGCCGTTTGTGACAACCGCTCCAAGCTGATCTTCAATCACCTTCAATTTTTTCTCTCTCATGACCTCTAGGTTTTGTTCCGCAACAAATGATCCCTTGCCTACAATCGAATAAATAAATCCTGCCTTCTCTAACTCTTCATATGCTCGCTTTGTTGTGATGACGCTAATTTGCAAATCCTTCGCCAGCTTTCGAATAGACGGCAGTGCCGAGCCTTCCGCCAGCTCCCCCGTTAAAATCATCGATTTGATTTGATTCGTAATTTGCTCATAAATGGGCTCCTTAGAGTGGTTTGAAATCGTAATCTGCATATAAAAACCTCTTTTTTCTGTACTGGTGTTTGGAACAAAATAATGTATATACACTATATATACATTATATACACTTTGGAAGAATAATCAACCACTTTTTGATTGCAACTCAATTAAAAAAACCGCACAGCTCTTCAGCTATGCGGCCTTCCCCAACAAAATTTATCTCCAATACACCCATTTTCCCATCATCCACTCCACCGGACCTCTTCTCCATTTTTTCAAATAGAGATGGCTGATGAACAGCTGCGCTGTATACAGTCCGACAGCGAGCAGCAGTCCCAACATTGACCCCAATTGTCCAAATAGACCAAGTCCATAAGAATAGAAAATCGTTGTACAAATGATCGACTGCGCCAAATAGTTTGATAGAGACAAACGGCCAAGTCCTGCAAGCAGACGTTTGAGGCCTTGGGCTGCCTTCGAATAGTAGAAAACAATAAAGGCTTGAATATACCCGATCGCCAGCACATAACCACCAAGAATCATCACAAATTCACTCCAAGGCGCATCAATGAACGTCGTACATTTTAGCGCAAGGCCGACGACAATGACCCAGACCCAGCCTTTGCGATAGGCCATCCCTCGATCTTCTTCTGTGAGATGCCCTCGTTTACCAATCACCATGCCTAGCAAGGCGAACGGTCCCACCATCATCGTACCGAAAAGAAACCCTAGTATTGGCATGAACATAATGGTCATAATCGCCAGAATAATGGTCACAATCATCATATCGTCTTCAACTGTAACCCTGCTGAGCAATATATCCCCATATGCACCCTTCGCATACACATCGGTTAAAAGTTCATCGTTCCCATAAACGAGGTTCATCATATATGGCACAACGACTAAAGATAACGCCCCTAATACACCAGACCAAATAAGCATTGTTTTGATCCGGCTGCTCAAAAACATCATCAAGAAAAACGTACAAGCCCCATAATAAAGAAGAATGTCGCCATTCCAAATAAAGATGTAATGCAGCATCCCAAGCACAATCAGACCAAAGCCTCGGCGAACGACAATGGCATTCGTATTTAGTCCCTTGGCTTTCGTTGATTCAATCAGCTTGATAAAAGAATACCCAAACAAAAAGGAGAAAATCGGATAAAACGACCCTTGGAACAAAATTTCCGTCAGATAAACGCCGAATTCCTGCCCCCAAAAACTCGAATCAAACATTTTCTCAAAATCATAATCATATTGAAAATTAAGCATATTCACGATCAAAATACCTAATAAACTAAAACCACGCAAACTATCAATGAACTCAACCCTAGATCCCTTCAACACGACAGCTCCTTCGGAAAATATAAAAGCATATTTATCCTACCACACTTTCAAAAAATTGGTCTCTACACCCATGTAAAAACATGTGTTTTAAGGTAAATTTAATAAAAAAACCTAGAATATACATTCTAGGTATCTTACTGATGAATTATGAATGATGATTTTCTTCTTTCCGCATCACACGTTTCAAATAAAACAAAATCCCCAATCCGAAAAAAATCAACGCTAACTCCCAGTCTGCACGAATCGAAAACCATTTCAATATCATTAAAATCAACAAAACCGCTCCAAACCCTGCGAAAAAAACTGCGTTTCGTTTTAATTCTTTGTTGGATTGAAACAAAATAACATCCCCTATTTTTATTTAAGATCATTTTCTCCCTTCAATAAGAGAAGATCAAACCTCCTCATCACCCTAAACCATCTCCTGACACGCCCAAGCATCCACCTCTACCTTTAAAGCAGGAGAAGCCAATGCCACCACATAAATCATCGTCATACAAGGGAGATGATCGCCTAAGAACTGCCCCATGATTCGTTTTCTACTCTCAGCATCGAACTCTCCCACGAGATAAAATACTAGTTTCGTTATATCTTCCACGGCCATATCTGCCGCTTCTACGTTTCGTTTCACATTCTCTAACGCTAGTTCGAGCTGCTCCAAAGGGTCCAACAACCTATAATTCTTGTTTTCTAAAAAGAAACCATCCGATGAGAAAAAAGAAACCAATCAATACCGATACACCTAGAAAGCTTGTAAGCGCCTGATCCGAATAAGTCCCTCTATGAATCATCTCCTCGGCGGCACTTGTCACGCCTTTAGGCGCAAACTTCCCTAATGTATCCTCATAAAATGAAGGAACAGTAAATAGAATAAGGTTGATCACAAGCGATACACCGCCGGCTGTGACCGAACGCGTAAAGAACGCCGAAGCACAAATGGTCGACACGACAATCAGCAATAAATTGGGGTAATAAAGAAGCGTTCCTTTTAACACATTGACCCAATCCAGATGCCCAAATTGAATGTCCACATAATAAACGGAGGCAAGCACCGCCACCACCAAACTAAACAAGGTCAAACCAGCATAGGCGCATATTTTTGAGACATAATAACTCATTCGACTGATCGGCTTCACCATAATCATCGCAGTCACCCCAGAGGCACGCTCTCCAGCGATCGTCCCCATCACAATCATAATGAGAATAAAAACACCAAGCGAATCGAATTTACTCAATGCACTCGCTAAAGCCTCACCAGCGCTAGGCTCTGGTATATAAAATGTGGACCCTTCAGGTAAATTAGCTGATTTCGATAAAAGATCCGGCAGCATTTTGAGCGTAATAGGCTGCGTGATCATTAAAATCGTAAAAATGATTGGCACAAACAACATTTTATAACTAGTGAATAACTCCCTAAATTCCTTTTTCAACATCATCATGCAGTCACAACCTTCATGAAAATATCTTCAAGCGTCAGCTTAGATAGTCGATAATGGAGGATAACACCACCTGATTCAGTGATCAGACAAGGCAGCTCCTTCAATGCCGTTTGCTGATCTTTGACTCGAACCTGATAACCGTCCCCTGTCTCAATGCATTCCTCCATCCAATCCTGCTCTTTTAACAAAGCCACTAATTTCGTATTCTTTTGTTCTAATTGAAATTCAATCACTGGCTGGATATAGTCTTCTTTGATCTGTTTCATGGAAGAGGACATTTCAATTTTTCCACTGTTGATCATGATAATATGATCCGCCACTCGTTCAATGTCATCTAAAATATGGGTCGACATAAAGATCAGCATCTCATGCTTTAGACGCTCAATCAAAGTCAGGACGTCTTTTCTCCCCATGGGATCAAGTGCAGACACAGGCTCATCTAGAATAAGAACCTTCGGGCTGTTGATGAGCGCCTGTGCAATGGCGAGCCTCTGCTTCATCCCTCCGCTATAACTGCCAATGGTACGATCCTTCGCCTCATACACACGGCAAAGCTTCAGCAGTTCCTCTGTTTTGGAACGAATGATTTTTTTCTCTAAATGAAATAACCCGCCAACCCAATGCATCCACTCCTGACCTGTCATATCCTGATAAAATGCAGGCTGCTGCGGACAATAGCCAATCACATGACTAATGTCATCCATGTCCTTTGTCACATCCATACCCGCCACCTTCACGACGCCAGACGTAGGACGAGCAAGCCCCGTCAAAATCCGAATCGTCGTTGTCTTACCTGCTCCATTGGCTCCTAAAAACCCTACACATCCGACCTCCCCAACAGAAAACGAAACGTTTTTTAAAACTTCATGCCGACCATACGATTTCGTCAGCCCTTGACACTCCAGCATATTCAAGCAAATCCCCCCTACTAAGATTGTTTACGACCAAAAATGAAATACGCAATAGGACCGGCACTCGCCACGAACACAATCACCAAAGCCCAAACCCACTTCACCTCTCCTCTGATCCTAGATGGATCTCTTTTCAGCAAATCAAACAAACCAATCACCATTAAAATGGCTTGCAGCAAAACGAGAGGTAAAATCATCTTCAAATCCATCCACGCCACTCCTTTTTCATAACCAATTTGTTTTGATATCACTTCTTTTGACGACATGAAGAGTGAATTCGTTCAAATGGATTTTATTTTTATCGATCGAATGGTCTATAAGTTATAAAAAAGCCCAGTGAAGGTGCGTTCACTGGGCTTGCTTGTTAAAGAATCTCAATCTTTATTTATAACTACAAGTTTTTACTTATTAAATGCCACCACTAAATATTGCCAATAGATATTTTTTCTCAAAATGATTAATTCTCTTAGAAATTTCTTGATTCAAAACACTTTTTCTTTTATTATCAAGAAATTCTACCAACTGTTCGTACAAATCAAATATCATTATTTCCTCTAATAATTCACTTTCAGATATAGGAAATCTCTGTGCCTTCATGCCACTAACTGTAATTAAACCCTTCTCATTGTCTATATACAACCAGCTAACTCCGTAATAATTTCCACTTTCATCCTTACCAATCCAAACATTAGGAATTAGACTTTTGATTTTTTTTTGTTCAGAAAGCTTTCTAATCTCATTTCTAATCTCAAGGGTCAAAAATAATGGAAACTTTTCTTTATTGTCACCTATTGAATAAATTGATTCCGGAGAAAATGGTTCATCATATGGAATTGCTCCATTCTCTTGTGCTTTATAGAAGGCTTCAGCTAAAAACCAAACATCAACACACCAACTCAAAAGATCAAGATTACGATATTTTGTGTCTAAGTACCGAGAGTTAATTCTCAATAAAGGAAGATCAAATCTATCTGCCAATCTATTTTTAATATCATCTCGAAATTTTTGAGTTCCTGTTCTATGATATTTCCCATCAAATTCAACTGAAAATAATGGTAGAAATGTCTTGTTGTCATAGACAGTAAAATCAAAGTGCGATTTTAAGGCAAAAGAATACTCTTCATTTGAGATTCCACTATTCGTAATAGAAAAAATATCTGCTAATCTGACTTTTGGAAATACAGAAGTATTAACGTTTTTACAAACCTTATTGATTCTTTCATAAGTTATATTTTCGTATTTATTAAAAATCTCCTTGTTCACTATTTCTCGTATCCTCTCAGTAATTTTTTTGCAGACACTTATATAAACTCAATAAATAATACATGTTTGACACTTCGACTTTAAGTACAAAAATCCTCCCATAATATCTACTCGGTTAAAGCCTCTGATAAATGGGCATTGGAAAAGCTTATAAACATTGAATTAATACCAATTTAAGTTAAAGATTTCTTAAGTCAAACATTATCTTTTCTATTTTTATATACAAATTAATTTGACACAAAAATACCCCTTTAGAAAATGATATCTAAAGGGGTATCAAAAATCCGATTTAATTTAACCCTACTCCACCGTCACACTCTTCGCAAGGTTACGTGGTTTATCCACATCACACCCGCGGTGAAGGGCTGCGTAGTAAGCGATGAGCTGTAATGGGACAACAGATGCAAGTGGTGCAAGTGCTGGGTGTACAGCTGGAAGGACGAAACGGTCGCCTTCGTCTTCTAGGCCTTTTAGTGAGATGACACATGGGTTTGCGCCGCGTGCAACGACTTCTTTGACGTTACCGCGAATGCTGAGGTTCACGTGCTCTTGCGTTGCAAGGGCAATGACCGGTGTGCCTTCTTCAATTAAAGCAATTGTTCCGTGTTTGAGTTCTCCACCAGCAAAGCCTTCTGCTTGGATGTAAGAGATCTCTTTTAGTTTTAGTGAACCTTCAAGGCACACATAGTAATCAAGTCCTCTTCCGATAAAGAATGCGTTACGTGTCACTGTGAAGAAGTCACGAGCGATTTGTTCCATTTCATCCTTTTGATCGACAAGGGCTTCCATTGCGTTTGCTACAATCCCAAGCTCTTTCACAAGGTCGAAGTCAAGAGATTGACCATTTAATTCAGCTGCAACGGATGCAAGGATCGCAAGAACAGCGATTTGCGCTGTGTAAGCTTTTGTTGAAGCCACTGCGATTTCTGGTCCTGCATGAAGAAGCAATGTGAAGTCCGCTTCACGAGAAAGCGTTGAACCTGGTACGTTTGTGATCGTTAATGCTTTATGACCAAGCTCTTTGACTTGAACAAGTACAGCACGGCTGTCCGCAGTCTCCCCAGATTGAGAAAGGAAGATGAACAACGGCTTTTTCGATAGAAGCGGCATGTTGTAAGAGAATTCACTTGCTACATGGACTTCTACAGGTACTTTCGCCCAGTCTTCAATATATTGTTTACCAACAAGCCCTGCATGGTAGCTCGTTCCACAAGCCACGATGTAAATGCGGTCTGCTTCTGCTACTGCGCTTGCGATATCGCCAGCGACTGACAGCTTGCCGTTTTCGTCTTGATATTCTTGGATGATTTTGCGCATGACAAGCGGCTGCTCATCCGTTTCTTTTAACATGTAGTGAGGATATGTGCCTTTCTCGATGTCGCTTGCATCTAGCTCAGCGATATAAGAAGGACGTGTCATGATATCACCGTCAAGGTTTTTGATGATCACCTCGTCTTTAGTGACAATGACCATTTCTTTATCCATTAATTCCGCATATTCGTTTGTTACTTGAAGCATCGCCATTGCGTCAGAAGCTACAACGTTGAAATCTTCTCCGAAACCAACCAATAATGGGCTTTTGTTTTTCGCCACATAGATTGTTTCTTTGTTTTCGTTATCGAAAAGGGCAATTGCGTAAGAGCCTTTTAGTTGAAGAAGCGTTTGACGGAAAGCTTCCTCTGTATCAAGACCTCTGTCCACAAATTGTTCGATAACTTGAACAACAACCTCTGTATCTGTGTCGCTTTTTAGTGTGACGTCTTGTAAATATTCGCGTGTCAATTGTACATAGTTCTCGATGACACCGTTATGAACAAGCGTAAAACGGCCAGAAGCACTTTGATGCGGATGCGCATTTAGATGGCTTGGTACACCGTGTGTTGCCCAGCGTGTATGTCCGATTCCAGCTGAAGATGCTACATTTGCATCAACAACTTCACGAAGCTCAGCGATACGTCCTTTTTCTTTGAACACATGCACGCCTTCTTCGTTTGCCACAGCGATACCTGCTGAGTCATACCCGCGGTACTCTAGCTTCTCTAAACCCTTTAATAAGATTTCCTTCGCATCATTCTGACCAATATAACCTACGATTCCACACATAAATATTCTTCCTCCCGATCATGTGAAAGGGACAAAGAAAGCCTACTAAAATAGAAGGGACATTTCTTCGTCCCTCTCTACATGTTTAATTTGGGAGATCATGTGTATTCCCTTTGTACAAAGAGTCACCTCTTTGCTTTAAAGAAACACTTACGGCTGTGATCTCTTTTTTGATCAGCCGGGAGGCATCCGCCGAAAATTCGATAACCTCCATCCTCGTCAACTAAGCATCTTTCGTCCGATCGCTTAGTTCGGGCGCTATAATTATAAGAGAGTTGCTGAACATCTACCCTGCCTTTCCTGATAGAATAAAAATCCAGTAACACAAGGATGATTGTACTATAAGGTCTGACCTCCGTCAATCACAATTTAGCGGGTGATCCCGCTCAAGAAAGTGAGACCTCCATACACTATATGCGATGAGGCTTGTCACGTTCTACCTTTGATGTGCTCTCCTATGTATGAAGGCAGCAAATTGCCCTCGCTGATAAGATTCGTACAAATCCATCCATTTATGACGTTTATTCGAAAAAAAAGCAAACCGCCGCTGGCGATTTGCTTTCATCTATTACTCGATACCCATTTCCTCTTTCACAACAGCGGTAATTCGAGTCACATATTCATCACACAGCTCTTTTGTTTTCGCCTCTGCCATCACGCGTACAAGCGGCTCTGTTCCAGATGGACGAACAAGAATACGGCCATCACCGTTCATCTCTTTTTCGACCTCTTGAATCACTGCTTTTACTTTTTCATTTTCTTCTACTTTATATTTATCAGACACTTTCACATTCACTAGAAGCTGCGGGAATTTTTCCATTTCAGCTGCAAGCTCTGACAATGTTTTTCCTGTTGCTTTGAGTGTATTGACAAGCATGATCGCAGAAAGCATGCCATCACCTGTCGTATTGTAATCAAGGAAAATCAAATGGCCTGATTGCTCACCGCCGACATTATAGCCATCCTTTTTCATCGCTTCAACCACATAGCGGTCACCAACAGCGGTTTGGATGCTCTTAATGCCTTGTTTCTCCAGCGCTTTATAGAAGCCTAGGTTACTCATGACCGTGGACACGACGGTGTCATCCTTTAATCGGCCTTCACCCTTCAAATAACGTGCACATATGTACATAATTTGATCGCCGTCTACAATATCACCTTTTTCATCGACAGCAATTAAACGGTCTCCGTCACCATCAAACGCAAGACCAATATCTGCACCCTTCTCCTTCACAAAAGCAGAAAGTGCCTCTGGATGAGTTGAGCCGACACCATCATTGATATTCAATCCGTTTGGTGATGTTCCCATTGTGGACACATCTGCATCTAAATCCGCAAATAAATGTGTCGCTAGAGAAGAGGTTGCACCGTGAGCACAGTCAAGCGCCACGTGAATACCTGTGAAATCCTCGTCCGCTGTCTGCTTCAAGAATTGCAAGTATTTCTGACCACCTTCAAAGTAGTCATTCATCGTTCCAAGATCCGCTCCAACTGGGCGTGGCAATTGATCGACCGGCTGATCCATCAGCTGCTCAATTTCATTCTCCTGTTCATCAGACAGCTTAAAGCCGTCACCGCCGAAGAATTTAATTCCGTTGTCTTGAACTGGGTTGTGAGAAGCAGAAATCATGACACCCGCTTCTGCGTCCATTGCCTTCGTTAAATAAGACACACCAGGTGTTGAGATCACACCTAGACGCATCACTTCAGCGCCAATTGAAAGTAAGCCTGCAACGAGCGCTCCTTCTAGCATATGACCGGATACACGTGTGTCTCGTCCAACGAGTACCTTTGGACGTTCTTTATCCTTCGTGAGCACATAGCCGCCAAATCTCCCAATTTTAAATGCGAGCTCTGGCGTTAATTCGCTATTCGCCACACCCCTTACACCATCAGTTCCAAAGTACTTGCCCATGTTTCAATCGCTCCTTTTTTACCATTCAAGAGGACGCTTCGTCCTCTTTTTTATCTTCTTTGATCCGCTGTCTTTGACTTGATTCTTTCTTTGCTTTATCTTGCGTGGATTCTTCTTTACTCTTCTCATCCTGATCATCGTCATCAGAAGATGGATCCTTGCGATCATTCGTAGACGCTGGCTGATCTTCTGTCTCAGTAGAAGTCAGTTTCACTTTGACCTTTGATCTCGATAATGTCCACGTCACATTTTGAGGACCGTTCACTTGAATTGTGACCTCATGTGTTCCTTCGTTCAAGTCCCCAACATTGATATAGGCTTCAACGTCTGAAGCCTTTAGTTTATCAATCGCACTCTTTGATCCCTTTGCTGTTAACGTGAGTCGTCCAGAAGATGGGCTCACAAAATCAGAGGTGAGATCCTTGCTCAGACCTACGACAGAAATTGGTACATTATCGATCTTTTTTTCTTGCGCTGTTGCAACCTTCACTTTGATCTTGACGGTTTCGGGCGATACCTTTTTCACACCATCTGGCAGGGGAATGTCGGCATCAATCTCCGTATCATCTTTGATCTTGCTTAGGTCCAGCTTGACGCCATCAATAAAATCAAGCGAATCCAGCACTTTTTGAGAGCCGTACACTGTGACCTCACTCGGGCTTGTCTCAATACTTGAGATACTGATCCCATCCGGCAAACTGCCAGTCCGCTCTATTTTAAACGGAACCTTTTTGCTTGGACTTGAGATGGGAACTGTAATATTCACCACAGACGGACTCAATTCGACTGGCAGCTCATTCCCGCTGCTATCATACACAGTGAGCTTCGCTTCCTTTTCAATTTGCTGATCGACATCCTCTAGGTTCACAAATGCTTTAATGACAGAAATTTTGTCGATTACGTCCTTTGAACCAGTGACTGTGACTTTTTTCGGATTCACAATAGGCTGTTCAGGTGAATAGCCATCTTTGATTTTATTTTGATTATAAAATTCAGTTTCAACAGGAAATTCTGCTGTTGTTTTTTCTTGTATCGTCACCGTCGTCACAGATGGGTTGATCGATAGTGTGAGCCCTTTTGATACATCTCTTGCCTTCAGCTCCACTTTATGGGTACCTGTGGATAAATTCTGCATATCTGCATATATTTCGAAGTTCTTTGTTTGTCTTGCTGTTTTCACAGCACTCGTTGACCCTTTAATCGTCACATTGACTGTTTGCGGCACGCCAGTAACGACGTACTTCTCGTCATCATAATACGCCTTAACAGGAATGTCGGTTAAAGTTGCTTCATCTGTCGTCGATGTTGGGAAAAAGGATTCACCGATTTTTTTCGGCGTGGGCGCTTGCGCTGAATTGACTGCACCATACAGCAATAAAGCGAAGACCAATGCAAGAAGCTTTACGGCCCAGCGATTATTCAAAATCTTATCCATTTTTCTTGCCCCTCCAATACCATTTGGTCGAGGAAGCATCTTTGCTGTTCTTACTAAATTCAGCAATCAGCATTTCTTCAAGCGCTTCTTCTGTCAATTCTCGGTGGAGATCACCATTTCTTGCGACAGAAATGCCGCCTGTCTCTTCAGAAACGATGACGGTTAAGCTGTCTGTCACTTCACTAATTCCGACTGCCGCCCGGTGACGCGTCCCCAGTTCCTTAGAGATAAAAGGACTTTCTGACAGCGGTAAATAACAAGCCGCAGCTGCAATCTCATCACGCTTCATAATGACAGCACCGTCATGAAGCGGTGTATTTGGAATGAAAATATTAATGAGCAGCTCTGAACTCACCTTTGCATTCAAAGGAATTCCAGTCTCTATGTAATCATTCATCCCAGTATCACGCTCAATTGTCAGCAGCGCGCCGATTCTGCGTTTTGCCATATATTTAATTGCTTTTGTAATTGCCTCGATCGTTTTCTGCTGCTGTTCCTCTATAGGTGTCCCGCTTCTTGAGAAGAAACGGCCGCGCCCAAGCTGCTCAAGCGCTCTCCTTAGCTCTGGCTGAAAAATAATAATGATCGCAAGGAATCCCCACGTAATCGCTTGATCCATCAGCCATTGAAGTGTGTTAAGACCGAGATACGCACTTCCCATCCTGACAAGAACAATGACCACAATTCCCTTTAAAAGCTGAACCGCTTTTGTTCCGCGGATGACCATCATTAATTTATATATCACATACCAAACAACGAGAACATCAACAGCATTACCGAGGTACTGCAAAAAAGGAATATCCCCTAAAGCCATTTCCTCGTCCTCCAGAATTTTCAGTTATTCTTCGTTTGATGCATTTTTAATAAAAAAAGAGACTATGTGTAAATACATAGCGTGGCTATTATACCACATTTTGTTTCAGCAAGGAAAACAGTTGCCATATATGGCTGGCGTGCTAGTTCGCATACATTCTGACCTATAATATAGAAAAAGAGCAGCCCCATAAAGAGACTGCTCTCGACCCGTATGATTACTTTTGCTCTTCTGGTCCAATGACCCGCATCACATTTTGTGCTGTGGATTTCATTTTGTACCAAATCCAATCAAACACTTCATTAATTTCATTAATTTGACCAGTGACTTGTCCGGCAGAAGCAGTCAGCTGTTCCCCATTGACGACGGTGACATTTCCATCAACCTTGCCTTCTACAATCAGCTTGCCATTTTTGACAGTGACATCACCTTTTACGGTTTCCCCTTTAGGTACGGTCACTGTATCATTTACAACGACGAGATTCGACTGTTTTGACACACTGAAATTATGATCGGTATTCCAGCTTGTAAACAGACTGCCTCCCATCAAAATGAGAAAGAGGGCAGCGGCCACCATCAGCGGATGAGCTTTGATCCATCTTTGAATCGACACACGCTTTTTTTCCTTTGGAAGACCTGCCATCACCTTTGCAGTGAAATCAGATGGTGCTTCTATATGAGATGTACTCTGCACAAGCGCGATGGATTTCTCAATTTGTTGAAAATGAGTACGGCACTCCTCACACGATTGCAGATGGCTTTTTAATTCTTTTTCGTCTTGGGGCTCAATGTCCCCGTCTAAATACTGATGCATAAGCAGGACGATTTTTTCCTGACAGCTCATCAAAATCACCTCACTCAAAGGTCTCTCAACTGTTTCCGGAGAGCCTCTCTACCCCTGTGTATTCTCGTTTTCACCGTACCAACGGGTATATTCAGAATCTCGCTAATTTCTTTTAACGAGAGTTCATCAATATACTTTAATACGATGACCGAACGATATTTATCGGGTAATCTTAGAATTTTTTGCTGAATGGTACTCGATAATTCAAGAGACACCACCTCTTCCTCTGGCAAAATGCCATCAGCAGCAATTTGAGAATACATATTCAATCCTTCTGTTCCTGCCACCTCTGCATCTAAATAATAATCCGGCTTTTTTTTGCGAATACGATCGATGGTCAGGTTGGTTGCAATGCGGTACAGCCACGTAGAAAACTTACGATTCACATCAAAGCTTTCAATATTCACATAGGCACGAATAAACGCCTCCTGTGCAATATCCTCTGCTTCGTGTGCATTCCCAAGCATACGATAGCACAGCTGATAAATTTTGTCTTTATACAGGTCTACGATGTCTGCAAATGCGTTCTGGTCGCCTTTTTTCAATTGCTTAATTCTCTTTTTAATCATTGTGTCCATAGTATATTCAACCTCTGCCTTCACCGGTCTTTATGTATACGAATCTCTTTCCAAAAGGTTTCATTCTCCTCTAAAAAATAGTGTAACAAATTTTTGACAGCGTGTTACGCATATCCACCGGTAAAAACCTTAATATATCCTTAAATTTCTCCAAAACAAAAAAGAACGGGAACAAGTCCCGCTCTACAATAGCTTTTCGCCCATTAACGAACCAATCAACGCAACAGCTGCCTCGGCTGTTTTATTTTTTTCATCCAAAACCGGATTCACCTCAACAAATTCAGCTGAAGTCAAAATACCCGCTTCCTCTAAAAGTTCCATGGCAAGATGACTCTCCCGGTAACTAATGCCACCCGCCACAGGAGTTCCTACACCAGGGCACTCCGCTGGATCTAGTCCATCTAAATCAAGCGACAGGTGGACACCATCTGTTCTTTCCTTTAAATATGAAATGGCTTCCTCCATCACCCTTGTCATCCCTAAACGATCTATTTCATGCATCGTATACACTTTAATGCCTTTCTCTCTAATCAATGCCCGCTCTCCTTCATCTAAGGATCGAGCACCAATTATAACAACATTCTCAGGCTTCAATTTAGGGGAATAACCACCAATGTTCGTTAAATCAGCATGCCCAAGACCGAGACTGACTGCAAGCGGCATACCATGTATATTTCCAGAAGGAGAGGTTTCCTCTGTATTTAAATCACCGTGTGCATCATACCAAATGGCACCTAAGTTTTCATAATGCTTGGCTACCCCCGCAAGTGTTCCTATCGCAATGCTGTGATCACCGCCTAAAATGAGCGGGAATGAGCCTGATTGCACAATACTGTCAACCTTCTCAGCTAGCAGCTGATTCGCACTAGCATTCTCCGTTAAATTTTTTAGCTTTTCACTTGTATATAAACCTTTCTCATCATCTCTTTGTTCAACCAAAATATCGCCGAGATCCTCCACATCAAATGAAAGCGATTCCATTTTTTCTTTTACGCCTGCACACCGAATCGCACTCGGTCCCATATCGACGCCCCTTCTCATTTGACCCAAATCCATCGGAACTCCGACAATCGTGACCTTTTTTTGATCTCCCATATGTACATCCCCTTTCCGTTCATGCTTATATTTTACTTTCTCGATGCCTTCTGACTCAACTCAACAATATTTTGAATAGTTATACATTCCGTCTGCCAACATAAAAAAAGACACCTTTTTGTAAAAGGTGTCTTAACTGGGCTAGCTGGATTCGAACCAACGCATGACGGAGTCAAAGTCCGTTGCCTTACCGCTTGGCTATAGCCCAAAAATGGTGGAGGGGGGCGGATTCGAACCGCCGAACCCGGAGGGAGCGGATTTACAGTCCGCCGCGTTTAGCCACTTCGCTACCCCTCCACATATGGAATTGATAAAGAAAAAACAGTGCCGGCAAGAGGACTTGAACCCCCAACCTACTGATTACAAGTCAGTTGCTCTACCAGTTGAGCTACACCGGCATATGGTGGAGGATGACGGGCTCGAACCGCCGACCCTCTGCTTGTAAGGCAGATGCTCTCCCAGCTGAGCTAATCCTCCACATCATGGTGACCCGTACGGGATTCGAACCCGTGTTACCGCCGTGAAAGGGCGGTGTCTTAACCGCTTGACCAACGGGCCAGTTTGTCAAGTTTGCTGTTTCCGTGAAGCTGACAAAAGTTATTATATACAGGTTGTCCCCCTTTTGTAAAGGGGATTTTTATTTTTTTTATTTTCTAATTATTTACCTCCAGTTAGCACAACGTTTCGAGTGAAATATAATTTCAATATTTAAATATAATGTTGAAATTTCATATCACACTGAATATACTGAAAATGAAGAAATAAGGAGGAATGTCGCATGCAGCCATCTCAATTGCGTTCTTTGACAACAGAATCAAGAAACCCTAACACAATGGGAATATCACAAGCAGATCCGCTCGAAATACTCCAGCTGATCAATGAAGAAGATATGAAGGTCGCTCAAGCAGTGAACCGTGTCCTACCACATGTCAAAACAGCAAGTGACTTCGCCTATGAATCCATTTCAAATGGGGGTAGACTCGTTTATTTAGGAGCCGGGACAAGCGGCAGACTTGGCGTGATGGATGCTGTTGAATGTCCCCCTACCTATAGCGTCTCACCTGATGTGATTGTCGGTATCATGGCAGGCGGCGACTCTGCTTTTTCACATGCTGCCGAAGATGTGGAAGACAGTGAAGAAGCCGGCAAACAGGATTTAGAACACATTCACCTGACATCAAAAGATACGGTCGTCGGTATCGCCGCCAGCGGCAGGACACCCTACATCATCGGCGCTTTAAACTACGCTAAATCCATCGGCGCAAAAACAGTAGCCCTCAGCTGCAATGAACAAGCAGAAATTAGCGAGCTGGCAGACTGCGCCATTGAAGTCATTGTAGGACCAGAAGCCATCACTGGGTCAACACGAATGAAAGCCGCATCCGCTCATAAAATGATTTTAAATATGCTTTCCACCTCTGTCATGATCAGACAAGGTAAAGTATATGAAAACCTGATGGTTGATGTAAAAGTCAGCAATCATAAATTAAAAGAACGCGCCATCACCATCATTCAACATGTGACAAACGCTTCCTATGAACAAGCCGTGAAGACTCTTGAAGCAGCAGACTTAGAAGTCAAAACCGCCATCGTCATGCTCCAAACAAACACAGACAAAAAAACAGCCAAGGATTTACTCAACAAAGCGAATGGCCATATCGACAAAGCCATCTCTCATCATCAATCCTAAAGGAGGCAGAGCTCATGTCAGCAGGTGGACTCACCCTACTACACACAATGAAAGCAAAGCTCCCCCAATCTGAAAAAATCATTGCAGACTATATCCTTGCCCATCCTGACAAAGTCATTAAAAGCACAGTACACGAGATCAGTCAGGCAGCCGGAGCAAGCAGCTCTGCTGTCATCCGCCTTTGTAAATCTCTCGGGCTAGATGGCTATCACGATTTAAAAATGCGAATCGCTGGAGACTTGATGCACGACGATAAACAAGGCTATCGTGATATCGAACAAGATGAACCGCTTCAATCCATTATTCAAAAAACAGCAGGAAACTCGATTCAATCGATTAAGGACACCGCTTCTATT
Source organism: Bacillus sp. MZGC1 (assembly GCF_002998605.1). Taxonomy (NCBI): domain Bacteria; kingdom Bacillati; phylum Bacillota; class Bacilli; order Caryophanales; family Bacillaceae; genus Bacillus; species Bacillus sp. MZGC1. Next base: position 9,771 of record NZ_PVRE01000004.1, on the reverse strand, counting down.
TTAAATGCAGAAGCATTAGAAAAAGCTGTTCAATTACTGCTGCATGCAAACCAAATCCATTTTATCGGCGTCGGTGCATCTGGCATCGTCGCAGCGGATGCCCAGCAGAAATTTCTCAGAATCAATTATGCAGCGACTGCCTTCACTGACATGCACATCGCATCAACGGTCATCGCAAATGCAGGAAAGAATGACATCGTGTTCGGTATATCCTTTTCAGGAGAAACGTTAGACATCATTCAAGCCCTTCAGCTCGCAAAAGACAATCAAGTGAAAACCATTGCCTTAACGCATCCTGGTCAAACAAGCGTTTCTGCCTTAAGTGATGTTCACCTATCGACGTCCGGTTCCAATGAAGCACCTTTTCGCAGTGCAGCCACTTCCTCTAGAATGGCACAGCTCTACTTAATTGATGTCTTGTTCCTCAGCTTAGCTTCCCGTCAATATGAAGAGACAGCGCAATATATTGACAAGACAAGACATGCCATCCGCTCCATGAAACGAAAATCAAAGGGGGATTCAACATGAGTCATCAAAAGAAATATCAGCAGTTGGCGAAAGACATTCTTTCTCTCTGTGGTGGTTCTGAAAACATCTCTTCCCATACACACTGTATGACGCGTCTCCGAATTACACCGATTGACAATGAACAAGTTCACATCACAGCAATCAAAGAACTCGATGGCGTCATTGGTGTCGTTGAGGCAGAAACGCTTCAAATCATTTTAGGTACAGGTGTTGTCAACCAAGTATCAAGTGCGTTTGAACAGCTGCTAAATGCCTCTGGCTCTTATGATTTAAACAATGAAGCACAAAAAAACAAGCAAGCCATTTCACAAAAGAACCGCACACCGTTCAAGCTGTTCTTACGACGGATTGCCAGCATCTTTATTCCTATCATTCCGGCACTCGTTGCATCAGGTCTTATTACAGGGATTACGAAAGCAATCGTGCAAGCAGGCTGGCTCGATGAAAAGTCTCAAGCAGCGATCATTTTAACCGTTATTGGTTCAGGCTTGTTCGCATATCTCGGTATTTTAGTCGGATCAAATGCCGCAAAGGAGTTTGGAGGCTCTCCTGCATTAGGCGCATTAGCTGGTATCCTCATTATTAACCCAGCCTCCGCAGACATTATGTTATTTGGCACAAATATTCTACCAGGCAGAGGCGGGCTCATCGGTGTTCTTCTAGCCGCCATCTTTATGGCACTTGTGGAAACCCAAATTAGACGCTTCGTCCCGCAATCACTTGATATCATCGTCACACCAACCATCACACTACTCATTACAGGTATTTTTACGTACGTTGTCTTCATGCCAGTCGGCGGATTTATATCTGATGCCATCACCTCAGGATTAACTTATCTATTAAATATGGGCGGAATCTTCGCTGGATTTGTTCTTGGTGCGACCTTCCTTCCACTTGTTGTGACAGGACTTCACCAAGGACTGACACCAATTCATATGGAACTCATTAATTCCATTGGAGATGACCCGCTTTTGCCAATTCTCGCTATGGGCGGTGCAGGACAGGTAGGTGCGGCATTCGCCATTTATATGAAAACAAAAAAGAAAAAACTCAAAAGAGCCATCGCAGGTGGACTTCCTTCAGGGATGCTCGGCATTGGTGAACCACTCATTTTCGGTGTTACACTCCCGCTGGGACGACCATTTCTCACTGCTTGTCTTGGCGCTGGAATCGGCGGCGCATTTCAAGCCTACTTCCAAATTGCAACGAAGGCGATTGGTGTATCAGGTCTCCCATTAACCTTTATTGTTCACACACATCAAATGCTTCTTTACTTAATCGGACTCTTTATTGCATATGTCGCTGGATTTATTTTCACATACTTATTTGGTTTTCATGATGATATGGCTGTTGAATTTGAGGAAAAATAAGCAATAGGAGGTCTAACTCTTGAAGAAATACTTTCTCTTAATAACAAGTCTGCTCATGCTCCTTGGATTACCCGTACAAACATTTGCAACTAGCTCCCATCCTGTATCGTCTTTGTCTAAAACAGCACCTGAAGAATATCCCGTCTTAAAAAAGGCAAAACGACCGGAACAAGCAGGTTTTTCTTCCAGGCAGCTTAGGAAGGTTGATCACATGATTCAAAACGACATCAAAGCAGGATTTCCAGGAGGCGCACTCATCATTATCAAAGACGGAAAAATCGTCCATCAAAAAGCCTATGGCTACAGGCAAAAATACGAAGGCACAACTGAACTTAAATCATATAAGAAAATGAAAAAGAATACACTGTTCGACTTGGCATCCAACACCAAAATGTATGCGACCAACTATGCCCTGCAAAAGCTCGTCTACGAGAAAAAACTGGATGTGAACGAAAAAATACAATCCATCCTGCCAGATTTTAAAGATGAACCAGATGCAAAGGTAACCGGTAAAAATCAACTTCGTGTAAAAGATCTTCTGACCCATTCTGCCGGTCTCCCTTCCAGTGTCTTATTTTATAGCAAAGAAGCAGCCGGCACCTTTTTCTCTCAAGATAGAAAGACAACGATGAAATGGCTGCCGAAGGTGCCGCTGCAATACAAACCAGGCACCCAGCACATTTATAGTGACATTGATTACATGCTGTTAGGCATGATCATTGAGAAAAAAACAGGTATGCCTCTTGATCAATATGTAGAGTCGACAATCTATCGGCCGCTAGGTCTCAAACATACAATGTTCAATCCACTGCAAAAAAGATTCAAACAAAAGCATTTTGCAGCAACCGAACGTTTAGGTAATTCGCGAGATGGTGTCATTGATTTTGAAAACATTCGCAGGTACACCCTGCTAGGCGAAGTCCACGATGAGAAAGCATATTACTCAATGGCAGGTATCTCTGGTCATGCTGGACTTTTTTCTAACATATCAGACATGGCCGTGCTGCTCCAGCTCATGCTGAACAAAGGAGGCTATGGAAAAAAAACCATCTTTGATCAAGCTTCTATCGATCTCTTTACAGCCTCTTCTGATACAAACCCAACTTACGGGCTAGGCTGGCGTAAAAACGGTCATACTGACATGGAATGGATGTTTGGAAAATATGCAAGTAACGAAGCCTATGGACATACTGGCTGGACCGGAACCATGACATTGATTGATCCAAAACATAATCTAGGTATCGTCTTGCTGACAAATAAGAAACATTCGCCTGTCGTTTCACCTGAAACCAACCCAAATCAATTTGAAGGTGACCTTTTCCCAACTGGTACTTATGGAAGCATCATGACCGCAATCTACGAATCTTTTAAGTAAAAGGAGGAATTCGATGTTAAAAGCTCTTTTCCCCGCTACTCTGGTTTTGGCCCTGCTAACCTCTTCCATTCCAACGGAAAAGGTTAGCTCTGCCCCTCTTCCAACCGCAAAACAAATGGTGCAAGACATGTCCCTGGATGAAAAGATAGGTCAAATGCTCATGCCAGACTTTCGCAATTGGCAAACAAAAGATGAATCTGCACCTACAGGCTTAACAAAGATGAATAAAGAAGTGTCACATCTTGTTGAAAAATATCATCTAGGCGGTGTCATCTTATTTGCGGAGAATGTCGTTGATACGAAACAAACCGTCAAACTCACCCATGAATTTCAAAAAGCATCACCAAAGATTCCATTACTCATTTCAATTGATCAAGAAGGTGGAATCGTCACAAGATTACAAAAGGGAACACATTTCCCAGGAAATATGTCGATTGGTGCCTCTAGAAGTAAGAAAAATGCATACGACACAGGTAAAATCATCGGCAAAGAACTAAACGCACTAGGGATCAATACAAACTTCTCTCCTGTGCTTGATGTGAATAATAACCCAAACAACCCCGTCATTGGTGTCCGTTCCTTTAGCTCTGATCCTGCTCTTGTCACTAGGCTTGGCCTTCAAACCATGAAAGGACTTCAAAAGGAAAAGACCATTTCCACACTAAAGCATTTCCCGGGACATGGTGATACAGCCATCGATAGTCACTATGGCTTGCCGCTCGTAGAACATGACCTAGAACGTCTTAAAAAAGTGGAGCTGTATCCGTTTCAACAAGCCATCAACGCTGGTGCGGATATGGTCATGACCGCTCATGTTCAATTCCCTGCCATTGACCACACAACGTACAAAAGCAAAAAAGATGGCGAGGACATTATGGTTCCAGCAACCTTATCGAAAAAAGTCATCACACACTTATTAAAAGAAGAGATGGGCTTTCAAGGTGTTGTGGTAACAGACGCCCTAAATATGAAAGCGATTGCAGATAACTTTGGGCAGGAAGAAGCCGTGGTGATGGCTATTAAGGCAGGTGTCGACATCGCCCTTATGCCAGCACCAGTCACCTCTCTAAAAACAGAAAAAAACCTAGAGAATGTGTTCAATGCTGTAAAAAAGGCGATTGTAAAGAAAGAAATTCCGATGTCTCAAATCAACCAATCTGTCGAAAAAATTCTTCAATTGAAAATCAAACGCGGCATCATTTCTTCCAAGAAACCCATCACCCTTGAGAAAAAAATCAAAAAAGCCACTCAAGTCGTTGGGAAAAAGTCGCACCGGAAAGCAGAACAAAAAATGGCACGTGAAGGGATCACCCTGCTTAAAAACAACGAAAAGACCTTACCATTCAAGCCTAAAAAGAATAACAAGATCTTGGTCATGGCACCTTACGAAGATCAGACAAAAGCCATGTCTGTCACAATTGACTCTCTGATCAAACAAAAAAAGATCAAGCCTGTACGTATCCAATCATATGCGTTTGCGGATAAGACCTTCACCAAAGAAACAGCCAAACTGATTCAAGATGCTGACTATGTGATTACCGGCTCTTACGTTGTCCAAAATGACCCAGCTGTGAATGATGGTGTGATTGATGACAATGTACAGGACCCGAAAAAATGGGCTACTGCCTTCCCTCGTGCTGTTATGAAAGAAGCAGCAGCACAAAACAAAAAAATGGTCATCATGAGTCTAAGAAATCCTTACGATGCGGCAAATTTTGAGGAGGCTGATGCCTTACTAGCCGTTTACGGTTTTAAAGGCTACTCAAACGGGCAATTCAATCAGCCAAATATTCCTGCTGGATTAGAAGTGATATTTGGCGCTGCATCACCTAAGGGCAAATTGCCTGTGGATATCCCATCTGTCACTCATCCAAATCAAACCCTGTATCCATTCGGCTATGGACTCAACTTGAAAGGGAAACAGATCAAATAGGAGGGATTCTCTTGAAAAAAACAGCAAGCTTGATACTCGCAAGCATTCTCATTATGAGCACATTGACCGCCGCCTCCCCCGCAAACCAAGAACGAACAGATACAAAAGGAAAAAAAGCAGCCGTCAAAACAGGGATTGAAACACTACTCTCAGGCAACCTTTCATGGTTAAAAGGGAAAAGGGTCGGCCTCATTACGAACCCAACTGGTATTGATGCAAATATGAAAAGCAGTGTCGATCTCCTATTTGAGCATCCAAATATCAAGCTTACTGCTCTATATGGACCAGAACATGGTGTGCGCGGCGATGCACAAGCAGGAGAAGGCGTCGAATCCTATACCGATGAAAAAACGGGTCTCCCTGTTTACTCTCTCTATGGAAAAACAAGAAAACCAACGCCTGATATGCTTAAAGATGTAGATGTTTTGCTGTTTGATATCCAAGATGTTGGCGCTCGTTATTACACCTATATTTATACGATGGCCTATGCGATGGAGGCCGCTAAAGAAAACAACATTCCCTTTGTTGTCCTAGACCGTCCAAACCCCATTGGCGGACTAAAAGTAGAAGGCCCTGTCTTAGAACCTGAGCACGCTTCATTTGTAGGGCTCTATCCAATACCATTAAGACATGGAATGACCACTGGTGAACTAGCAAAATTCTTTAACAAAGAGTTTCATATCAATGCTGATGTCACAGTCATCAAAATGAAAAATTGGAAGCGTTCCATGACGTTTGATGACACGAAGCTGCCGTTCGTCCTTCCTTCACCTAACATGCCGACAGTGGATAGTACCTTTGTATATCCCGCCACAGGATTAATTGAAGGAACAAATGTCTCTGAAGGCAGAGGAACAACAAAACCGTTCGAGCTCATTGGCGCTCCATATATCAATAGCAGCGAACTAGCAGATCATTTAAATCAGTTAAAACTAAAGGGTGTACAATTTAGACCAGTATCATTCACCCCCACTTTTTCTAAACATGCAGGTAAGCTATCACACGGTGTGCAGCTATACGTCACAGACCGCTCTTCATTTGAAGCGGTAAAAACAGGGTTATCCATCATCAAAGCCATACATGATTTATATCCAAAAGACTTTCAGTTCCTTCAAACAGGCAGCTTTGATAAACTCATCGGAAATGGTTGGATCAAAGAAGAAATCAATCAAGGTACTTCCGTCAAACACATCATGAAGCGCTATCATCATGACCTCAAATCGTTCGAAAAGAAACGGAAGAAATATCTCATCTATTAATTCGCAAAAAGACCTCCATCTCATAAGATGGAGGTCTTTTCATGATAAAGATTTAGTCACAGCAGGCGCCTTCAGCTCAAAACGATTGAGTAAGAAACCAAACAAGGCAGCAAGCACTTGCTGAAATAGCATGCCAATCACAACAGGGACAGCAACAGCAGGCGGGAAAAAGCTAATAGCAAGCACAGCTCCGGCACTAATATTTCTCATGCCGCCCGTATACACAATGGCCACAATCTCCCCTTGAGTACATTTCATCACCTTTCCAATCAACCATGCAAAAGCATATCCACTCATCGCAATGAAAAAGACAGTCGCTGCTTTGCTAAAAAATGCAACATCCAGTTCACGCAAATATGGGGCGACAACAGAACTGTTAATCGATACGACAACAAACAAGCCTAATTTTGAAAAAGGAGACAGGGTCTGACTAATTGTTTTCGTCACCGATGGCTTTGCATACTGGCGAACGAGCATCCCTAAAATAGAGGGCAGTACCACCATACCAAACAGCCCTTTCATGATCGCAACCATGTCCATATGGACCTGTGTACCGACGAAGAGTGACAAGCTTACTGGCACAATCAATGGCGAAAGCAATGTATCAATTAAAATGATAGATAACGTTAACCCGACATTCCCTTTATACATCGCCGCCCATATTAAACTAGAAACACCTGTTGGAATCACCATCGCAAGCGTCAAACCGGTGATCGTCATGGAATCACCCGCAAATATCAAATGCCCCGCTGACCAGGCATAAAGGGGCATCAGCACATGTAAAATCATAAACGATAAAATCAAAGGCAATGGGTGCATCACCGTATGCTTTAAAGCTGAAAAAGTAGATGACAAGCTCCCTGAAAATGTCATCATGGCAAATACCCAGGGCACCATAAACGTAAAATCCTTTAAATAGGCCGACAATAATACACCGAGTAACACACTAATGGGCGTAATAAGCGGCATCATCCGGCCGAGCACTTGGTTCAAACGCACAAGCATGCCGGCCACCTCCATCCTTCACTTTCTTACCTTTTCTATTGTAACAAACAGAAAGATCTTTTTAAGAACCATTCACCTGTTTCACAAGCTTTCGACTCGAGGTATCCATTCCAACTACGTCTACCTGTACACCAGCTGCTTGATACTTTTCCTTTACACGTTCTATCGCTGCCACGCCTGATTCATCCCATATACGCGCTTCAGACAAATCAATCACAACGGCTTGGAGATCTTTCTCCTGATGGAACGCTTGGATGAAATCAGTGACAGAAGCAAAGAAAATTTGCCCTTTAATTCGATACACCCAAATACCCGCTTGGCTTTCTGTAGAGGTAATATGAAGCTTTGATATTTTTGCTACAAAGAATATCGCACTAAGCAGCACACCTGCAAACACACCTTTTGATAAATCATGAGTCAACACCACAGTCACGACCGTGACAATCATGACAATAGAATCTGTTTTCGGATTCTTTTTTAGCTGCTGAAAGGAACTCCAATCAAATGTCCCAACGGAGACCATAATCATCACAGCCACAAGAGCAGCCATCGGAATTTGAACCACCACATCTCCGAGTACAAAAATCAGCACCATTAGAAATGCGCCCGCTACAAAGGTAGAAAGACGGCCACGCCCGCCTGCCTTCGTATTAATCACTGATTGACCAATCATCGCACAGCCAGCCATACCACCAAAGAATCCTGCAACCACATTAGCAATCCCTTGACCTCTCGCTTCCTTGTTCTTACGACTAGACGTCTCCGTCATATCATCGACAATCTGTGCAGTTAAAAGAGACTCAAGTAAACCAACCATCGCAAGTGCTAAAGAATAAGGAAAAATGATAGTAAGTGTCTCCCAGCTAAACGGTACTTGAGGAATCAGAAAAGCAGGCAAAGAACTAGGAAGCTCTCCCATATCTCCAACCGTTCTAACATCAATATGTCCAAATACAGCAATGATCGTCATGACAATAATCGCAATGAGTGGGGAAGGTATCACCTTTATCACCATCGGCAATAAATAAATAATCAACAAGGCGCCACCTGTCATGATATACATGGCCATTGATTCTCCGACGAAATGTGGAAGCTGAGCCATGAAGATCATAATAGCCAACGCATTCACAAAACCAACCATCACGGACCTCGGAATAAATTTCATCAGACGAGACACTCGGCAGAGTCCAAACACTATTTGAATCAGACCTGTTAAAATCGTAGCTGCAAACAAATATTGCAATCCATGATCGGCAACCAAATTAACCATGACCAGAGCCATAGCCCCTGTAGCGGCCGAAATCATACCTGGCCGTCCACCAACAAACGAAATCACAATTGCAATACAAAACGAAGCATACAACCCGATCTTCGGATCAACGCCCGCAATAATCGAAAACGCAATCGCCTCTGGAATTAAAGCCAGAGCCACTAAAATACCCGCAAGCACATCCTGACGCACATGCCCAAACCATTCTTGCTTTACAAATAAATCTTTCAAACCATCTACTCCTTTTTATATACATACCGAACAAGAAAAGAAGATCAACCAAACCTGAAGATGAAGAAAGGAAAAATAAACAATGCTTCACTTTCGGGGGAAAGAGGAACGTACAGAGTCTTTTGTTAGAGAGGATATCATCACTTTAGTAAGCATAAAAAGGCACTGAAGTATCAAGAACGAAAAAAGGCATATGTAGAAACCTAATGCAAAGCTTCCAAGCAAATTGCTCCATTCGTATAGCAATCTTGTTTGTAGTTAAACATGAACGAATTTAATATATATGAAAACAAACAAAAAAAGCCTTCTCATCATCGAGAAACCTTAAACATTAATCATTATAATTTAGAGGAAAGCTTCCAAGCGGGCTCGAACCGCTGACCTCTTCCTTACCATGGAAGTGCTCTACCTACTGAGCTATGGAAGCATGGCTCCGCAGGTAGGACTCGAACCTACGACCGATCGGTTAACAGCCGATAGCTCTACCACTGAGCTACTGCGGAATGATAAAGTAACTTCTTCCATTGGAAGGATATAAACAAAAAGCTTGGCGGCGTCCTACTCTCACAGGGGGAGACCCCCAACTACCATCGGCGCTGAAGAGCTTAACTTCCGTGTTCGGTATGGGAACGGGTGTGACCTCTTCGCTATCGCCACCAAACCTGATGGAGAGAATGTTCTCTCAAAACTAGATAACAATGTTCATGCTTCACATTAGAATATAGGTTAAGTCCTCGATCTATTAGTATCTGTCAGCTCCACGTGTCACCACGCTTCCACCTCAGACCTATCAACCTGAT